>NZ_JAUTDN010000036.1 GCF_030646155.1 Conexibacter sp. CPCC 205762 | reverse complement strand
GCTGCCGCACCGCCGACCCCGGCGCCGCCCGCTGCCGCGCCGCCCGCCCCGGCGCCGCCCGCCGCCGCGCTGCCTCCGCCCGGCCGCAGCTCGTCGGGCGGCAGCGTCGTCTTCGCCGCGCGCGGCGCCTCGTCGCGCTCGAACAGCGTCGCCCACAGCGAGCCGACCGGCGCCTCGCCCGGCCGCTTGTGGACCGTGTAGCGCAGCCACAGCGCCTGCCCGGCGGCGGCGTCGCCGGCCTTCAGGTACCAGCTCTCGTAGCAGCCGCGGCCGAGCGCGACGGCGGGGTAGCGCGCAGCGGCAGGCTCCTCCATCGGCCGCGACGCTACCAGCGGCCGGTGCATCGGCGCGCCGCTCCCGCGGGCAGCGTCACGGCGGGAAGCGCGGGGCGGGCGGC
Source organism: Conexibacter sp. CPCC 205762 (assembly GCF_030646155.1). GTDB lineage: Bacteria > Actinomycetota > Thermoleophilia > Solirubrobacterales > Solirubrobacteraceae > Conexibacter. The sequence goes on along the minus strand of NZ_JAUTDN010000036.1, from coordinate 67,614 downwards.
GCGGGGCGGGCGGCGCGCGGCGCTCAGCCCAGCATCCGCTCCGCCCGTGTCGCGAGCGCGATCCGGTCGACCTCCGCGCCGGCGAGCGCGCGCGGCACGGTGCCGAACTCCGCCCGCAGCACGCCGACGAGCAGGTGCAGCGCTCCGACGCGGCGGCTGTGGTTGGCGACCGCGACCTTCAGCGCCCGCTCCAGCGCGCGCTTGGAGGAGGTCGCGAAGCTCGGCGTGCGGCGCGGGCGCGGCGGCGTCGCGGGCAGCTCGAAGTCGCCGATCGCGACGCCGGCGGCGGCGAGGCTCAGCTCGTGCTCCCGCTCCAGCGCCGCCATCAGCGCGTCGGCGTCGAGCCCGGCGTCCTCCAGCAGGAAGGTCGCGCCGCCATGGCGGCCGCCGGCGATCGCCAGCAGCAGGTGCTCGGCCTCGATCGTCGGCGAGCCGAGCGCCGCCGCCTCCTCGACGGCGTCGTGGACGACCTTCGCGGCGTCCTTCGCGAACCGCTCGAACATCAGCGCTTCCTCCTGGTCGCGGCGAGCCCGCTGCCCGCCAGTCGCTTCGCGTGCTTCTTGTGGACCGCCTGGCGCGTCACGCCGAGCGCCTCGGACATCTGCTCCCAGGTCCAGCCGTCAGCGAGCGCGCGCTCGACTCCGGCGTCCTCGAGCCGGTCGGCGAGGCGCCGCAGCGCGACGACGGCGGCCAGCCCGTCGGCCGGATCGGCCGGGAGATCGGGGAGGGTGTCGGTCATCCGAGCAACCGTAGTTGACAGATCGAGCGGTTGTCAACCCGAGTTGCGTGGCAGTATGTGGGGGCAAACGTCCGAGAGGGGAAGCAACCGACATGACCCGTCGTATCGCAGCAGCCGCCGCAACCGTCGCCATGACGACGCTGATCGCGCTCTCCGTCGCCGTCCTGGCGACGCCCGCCGGCGCCGCCAAGAAGCCGAAGAAGCCGACCGGTCCGGCCGCGACGGTCATCAAGGACTGCACGAAGTCGTCGACCGGCCTGCTCAAGAACCGCTACTCCGCCCGCGTCCTCAACCTCGCCAAGAAGGAGGTCAAGGGCGACATCGCCGAGTACACCGGCTGCCTCGACGCGATCAAGGCGCAGCTGCGCAGAGCGAACGCGACCGTCTCCGCGCGCATCTCCGGCAAGCCCGGCAAGCTGACGCTGCTCTACAAGGGCCGCGTCGTCGACGAGCTGGCCGTCAAGCGCGGCAAGAGCGTGACGTTCAAGGTGCTGCCGGGCAGATACACGGCGCGCGCCAACGGCAAGAAGAAGTGCGTCGCGAGCGTCACCGCGAGAGCGAAGAAGACCGCTCGCGTGGCCGTCGTCTGCCGCTGAGCGGCAGGCCTCACCCCACACGAACCCGCACAGCGACGGCCGGCGCCGCGGCGCCGGCCGTGCGCGTGCGATACCGCGCAACCTCTTCCACGGGCTCCCGTTCTATTCGCAGGCGCGCTCCTTTCACCCGCCAACGAAGTCACAGGGGTCCATACGATGAAACGCTTCCTCGCTGCAAGCGCGGCCATGCTCGCCTGCGCGCTCACCGCCTACAGTGCCGTCGCGCTGGCGACGCCGTACGCCGGCGCCGGCTCCGACGCCCGCGACGACGGCCAGAGCGCGCAGATCCTGTACGACTGCTCGACCAGCCGCACCGGCCTGCTGCAGCGCGCCTACAGCGTCCGCGTGCTGCGGATCGCGCTGCGCGAGCTGCCGGGCGACGTCGCCGACTACACCGGCTGCCCGGATGCGATCCGGCTGCAGATCGAGCAGGCGACGGCGACCGTCACCGCGACGATCCGCCGCGCCAAGCGCGGCAGCGCGATCGCCGGCAGAGTCGCGCTGCTGGACCGCCGCGGCCGGCTCGTCGACCAGCTCACGGTCAAGCGCCACCAGGGCGCGAACTTCCGCGTCGTCCCGGGCCGCTACGTCGTGCGCGCCAACGGCAAGCGGCGCTGCTCGGCGAACGTCGTCGCGAAGCGCTGGCGGACGGCCGAGGCGACCGTCGTCTGCCGCTGAGCGGCGGGCGCAGGCGTCAGAACCTGTTTCAGAAAGAGGATCGCGTGAGGGAACCGTCTCGCGGCGCTGGATCACGATCCGATCGGCCTCAAAGCCACCAGCATTCGTCGGCCGATCGGATCGCGCCCAGCATCCACGATCCGGCCCCCTCACACGACCCTCTCATTCTGAAACAGGTTCTCAGCGGCGGAACATGTCCTCGGCGGCGGCCCGCAGCAGCGGGCCGACGCCGGGGCCGTCGTCGTCGCTGAGCCGGTCGGCGAAGCCGCGCAGCACGACCGCCGGCTGACGCGAGTCCTTGCCGCGCGCGAGGTCGGCCGCCGCCGCCAGCTCGTCGGCGGTCGCGATCCAGGTCGCGCGCAGCTCGCGGCCGACGCTGTCGGTCCGCCCGCGCCAGTCGTCGTCGGGCCGTACGCCGGCGATCCCGATCGCGACGTCGACCTGGCCGTTGCGCCAGGCGCGGCCGAACGAGTCGGTCACGAGCACGCCGATCCGCGCGCCGGTCAGCGCGCGCAGCCGCGCCCGCAGCGCGCGCGCCGAGGCGTCGGGGTCGGCCGGCAGCAGGATCACCGTCCCGTCGGCGCCGGCCGGGGCGTTGGAGGCGTCGACGCCGGCGTTGGCGCAGACGAAGCCGTGGTGCGTGACGCAGATCAGCACGCCGCGCTCGGCGCGCAGCAGCTCAGCCGTCTCGTCGAGCACGACCTGCACGTGCCGCGGATCCTTGCCGGGCGTCTGCTGGGCGAGCACGTGCGCGCGCGGCGACGGCGTCACGTCGGCGAGCCGCCGCACGCGCCCCTCCGCCTTCGAGACGGCCTTGTGCGCGAGCACGAGCAGGTCGCCGTCGGCGAAGCCGCCGACCGCAGCGGTGCCGTCGGCGGCCTGCGTCAGCAGCGCGGCGAGGTCGGCGCCGGCGGCGATCTCCGGCAGCCCGTCGAGCGCGACCGCGCTGAACGCGCTCACGGGCTAGCTGCTCTGGGTCGTGCGCAACAGCTGGTTGAGCATGCCGCGCGTGTGCGCCGCCCCGCCGCGGCGGGAGGCGATCAGCTCTCTCAGCGCGGTGAAGTCGTCGGGCGTGTCGACGTCGAGCGCCAGCGACGGCACCTCGGCGATCTCGACCGCGATCCCGTTGCTCTCCGCCAGCGCGCGGTGGCGCGCCATCGAGTCGACGCCGTAGGCCGGCTGCAGCACGTCCGGCGGCTGCAGCAGCAGCGCGTTGGTGCCGCTCATGTGGCGGTCGGGGACGATCACGGCGTAGCGGTCGGCGGTGCGGGCGCGGCCGAGCAGCGTCTCCAGCTCGACCGGATCGAGCATCGGCGTGTCGCCGGCGAGGCAGAGGACGCGCGTGGCGCCCAGCTCGCGCGCGTGCGCGACACCGCGCAGCACGGCTCTGTTCTGGCCGCTCTCGGAGGGGTCGTCGAGCGGGATCGCGTCGTAGCCCTCGGCGACCCGCTGGGCGCCGGGATCGGCGGTGAGCACGAGCACTCTGTCGATCGCCGCAGTGCGCCGCAGGGCGGTCAGCACGTCGACGTACATCGCTTCCGCGAGCGCCCGCCGCGGACCGGCCTGGAGCGCCGGTTCGAGGCGGCCCTTCGCGCCGTCGAAGCGCTTGACCGGCAGGATGGCAAAGGTGGACATCGGCGGTGTACGGTAACCCTTCGGCCCGATCGACCAATCAGTGGTGTTGCCCGCCGGACTCCGCGAGCGTCGTCGCGAAGTCGAGCGCGGCGCGTGCGAGACGGGCTCGTGAAGCGGCGTCGGACATCAGCAGATCGGCCGTGTGGACGGGGATCGCGGGCGCTGGCGGGGTCAGCGGCTCATCGCTGACGATGCCGTCGAGCAGGTCCCCGTAGAGCGCCGCGACGCCAGAAGCCGACAGCGGCTGACCGGCGTATTCGAGGAAGGCGGCGGTCGGTCCCTTGACGACCTGGCCGGCGACGATCGGGCTGACGGCGACGACCGGCGCCGGCGCGGCCTTGAGCGCCTCCCTGATGCCGGGCACGGCGAGGATCGGGCCGATCGACAGCAGCGGGTTGGACGGGCCGACCACGATCGCGCGCGCGGCGGCGATCGCCTCCAGCACCTCCGGCGCCGGCCGCGCCTGCTCGGCGCCGCGGAACTCCAGCCCCGTGACGGGTCCGGCCGCTCTGCCGACGATCATGAACTCCTGGAACGGCCAGACGCGCCCCTGCGCGGTCACGAACGTGCGGACCGGGTCGTCGGACATCGGCAGCACGCGCGTGGCGAGGCCGAGCGCGCGGCCGAGGTCGAGCAGCGTGTCGGTCAGGCGGTCGCCGGCGGCGAGCCGGCGGGCGCGCTCGAGCCCGTAGGCGAGGTCGCGGTCGCCGAGGTTGAACCAGACCTCGACGCCCAGCTCGCGCAGGCCGTCCATCACGTGGAAGGTGTCGCCGTCGAGCCCCCAGCCGCGCGCGTCGATGCGGCCGGCGAGCCAGAACGAGACGAGATCGGGGTCGGGCGCGACGTGCGCGCCGTACAGCTCGACGTCGTCGCCGGTGTTGGCGATCACGACCAGCTCGCCGGGCGGCAGCTCGGCCGCGAGGCCGGCCGCCAGCTTCGCGCCGCCGGTCCCGCCCGCGAGGACGACGACCGGGCCGTCTACTGCCACGCGGAGCCGTTCGGGAGACCGGTGACCTTGAGGCCGGCGGTCGCCTTGTGGCGGATGTTGATGCCGATCGCGAGCGCCGTCAGCTGCTCGGTGATGCGCGCCATCTCCAGCCGTCCGGCGTCGATCGGCCGCAGGCCTCCGATCAGCCCGACCAGCGCGGCGACGCGCGCCTTCGCGGCTCTGTCGTCGCCGGCCAGCAGCGTGTCCTCGTCCAGCTCGTGGTCGAGGTCGGCGAGGTGTCTGGCAGCGACCGTGTGCAGGCCGGAGACGACCGTCACGCCGTCGGGCACCAGCTCCTGCGCCTGCTGCGCGGCGGAGCCCTGCCAGACGCTCAGCACGCGCGTCGGGCGGCCGCCGACGGCGGCGGCGAGCGGGACCGTCACGTCGAGCAGCACCGTGCCGGGCTTCAGCGCCTCTCTCAGCGATCTGAGCGTCGCCGCCTGCGTCGCGAACGGGACGCTGAGGACGACGAGGTCGTTGGCGGCGGCGGCCTCGGAGTTGGCGAGGCCGCTGACCTGGGCGCCGGGGACGGCGGCGGCGACGCGCTCAGCCGCCTCGGCGGCGCGGCCCGCGTCGCGCGAGCCGATCGTGACCGCGACGCCGGCGCGCGCGAGCCGCAGCGCGAGGCCGAAGCCGAGGTCGCCGGTCGCGCCGACGATGGTGACGGGAGAGGGCATGGCGGCGAGTATATGAACGGCGGCGGGCTAGACTCGGCAGCATGTCGAAGACGGTGCGCATCCGCGAGGTGGGGCCGCGTGACGGCTTCCAGAACGAGCCGGAGACGATCGACACCTACGACAAGGTGCGCTTGATCGACCAGCTCGCCCGCACCGGCCTCAGACGGATCGAGGTGACGAGCTTCGTGCGGCCGGACGTGATCCCGCAGCTGGCCGACGCCGCCGCCGTGCTGGAGGCGGTCGACGTCCCCGACGGCGTCTCGCTGAGCGTGCTGGTGCCGAACGAGCGCGGCCTCGAGCGCGCGCTGGAGCACCGCGACCGCTTCCACGAGGTCTCCGTCTTCCTCTCCGCCAGCGAGACGCACAACCGCAAGAACGTCAACCGCACGATCGGCGAGTCGCTTGACGGGCTGCGGCTGGTGATCGGCCGCGCGCGCGAGGCCGGCCTGCGCTGCGAGGCCGTCATCTCGACCGCGTTCGGCTGCCCCTACGAGGGTGTCGTGCCGCCGCAGCGGGTCGCCGGGATCGCGCGCGAGCTGGTCGACGCGGGCGCGCAGGAGATCGGCTTCGGCGACACGACCGGGATGGCCAACCCGCGCCAGGTGCGCGAGCTGTTCCCGCAGTGGCGCGAGGCGCTGCCCGAGGTCGAGCTGACGGCCCACTTCCACAACACGCGCGGGCAGGGGCTGGCGAACGTGCTGGCCGCGCTCGACGCCGGCGTCGAGTCGTTCGAGTCGTCGTTCGGGGAGCTGGGCGGCTGCCCGGTTCCGGCCGGCGCCACCGGCAACGTCGCGACCGAGGACGTCGTCTCGATGCTGGAGGAGATGGGGATCGGCACCGGCATCGACCTGCCGGCGCTGGTCGTCGCGACCGGGATGGTGCGCGACGTGCTCGGCCGCCCGCTCGGCTCGCACGTCAGCACGGCCGGCCCGGTCGACTGGACGCCCGCTCCGCCATCCGCGTGAAGTTGCTGGTCTGGGAGACCAGCAAGTTCACGGGGATCAGCGGCCCGTGAACTGAGGCGGCCGTTTTTCGGCCAGCGCCTGGGCCCCTTCGGCGAAGTCGTCCGACTGGGCGCACAGCTGCTGCGCGGCGACCTCCAGCTCCAGTGAGGCCGCCAGCGTCGGCTTCGCGACGCCGTCGAGGATCCGCTTCGCGAGACCGACCGCGATCGGCGCGCAGGCGAGCAGCTCGTCGGCGAGCTGCTGCGTCGCCGCGTCCAGCTCGTCGGCGGGCGCGACGCGCGTCGCGAGGCCGATCCGCTCGGCCTCCTCGGCGCCGACCAGCTTGCCGGTCATGATCAGCTCCTTCGCGCGCCCGAGGCCGACCAGCGCCGGCAGCCGCGTCGAGCCGCCGACGTCCGGCACCAGCCCGACCCGCACCTCCGGCATGCCGAGCACCGCGTCGGCGGCGACCACGCGGAAGTCGGCCGCGAGCGCCAGCTCCAGCGCCCCGCCGATGCAGCCGCCGTGGATCTGCGCGATCACCGGCTTGGTCATCTCCTCGGCGAGGTTCCAGGCGTCGATGCACTCGCGCCGGAAGGCGCGCAGGTGCTCCGGCTGCTGGGCGACCGCGCCGAGCGCCTTGAAGTCCATCCCGGAGGAGAACATCGCGCCCGCGCCGCGCACCACCACGACGCGCGCCTCGGGCGCGTTCGCCGCCTCCTTCAGCGCCGCGCCGAGCGCGAGCACCAGCTCGCCGTGCATCGCGTTGCGCTTCTCGGGCCGGTTCAGGATCAGGTGGCGGACCGCGCCGCGGTCCTCCGTCTCGACGAGTGGCATGGCTGCGCCTCCGGGGTGGGAACGGGGCGCAGGCTACCGCCGGCCGTCTCTCGGTGCGCCGGATCTGGCGGCGCTGCCGGTGCCGAGCCGGCGCCGCTCGTCGGCACCCGGCCCGAGCTCGTCCCAGGCGCTGCGGAGGGCGAAGATGCCGGTTCCGAGCATCACCCACACCGGCCAGAAGTAGCCGGCGCCGCTGGCCGCCCAGATCACGACGCAGATCAGGATCGTGATCGCGGCGGTGCCGCTCTTGTAGAGGACGCGCTTGCGCGCAGCCTCGCGCTCGGGGTCGTGGCCGGGGCGCGGCGGCGGGGCCGGCAGCGCCGGCAGGTCGGCGACCAGCGCGGTCAGCTCGCCGACGGTGCGGGCCGCGTAGGCGGCGTCGCTGCGCTCGTCGAGCTCCTGCTCGCTGATGCGCCCGGAGCTGAAGTGGTCGCGCAGCTGTGTGACGGTTCGTTCGCGCTCGGCGTCCGAGGCGCGCAGGTCGGCTTCGCTGCCCATGCTGAAGATGGTACGACCGGCGCCGGGCGGCGGGGTAGGCTGGCCGGCATGGCAGAGACGACGGACGACACACCGAGCTACTTCTCGCTCCCGCCGGAGCTGCAGGCGCGCGTGAGCAGAGGGATCGAGCTGCTGCGCCCGCATCCGCACCGCGGCGACCTGATCGGCGCCGGCGCGGTGCCGCTGACGGTCGCGCTGCTGCTGATCAACCTGCGCCTCGACGACAGCTGGGGCCACTTCCTCTTCTTCGTCCTGAACGTGCTCGCGACCGGCCTCGTGCTGGGGATGGGCGTGCTGGCGCCGCTGGAAGGCGAGCGGCCGCGCTCCTACCAGGTCGTCCTGCAGCTGTGCGGGCTGGCGCTGCTGTTCGTCACGCTGCTGCGGCTGATGCAGGTGTTCGGCGCCGGCGACCCGATCGGCTCGGCTGGCACCGCGTTCGTGATCTTCACGGCCGTGACCGCGACGGCGGTCTGGCTGGCGCGCGAGCGCGGCAGCGAGATCTGCACGCTCGTCGCCGGGATCGTCGGCACGGCGGCGCTCTACACGTTCGTCCGCTGGGCCTTCTCGCCGGAGAGCGCGAACACCGCCCGCTGGGTGCTGCTGCTGGCGGCGGTGCTGCTGCTGGCCGGCGCGCTCGTGCTGCGCGACCGCGAGCGGCGCAACTCCGTCTACCTGATCGACGCAGCCGGCGTGGCGGTGCTCGCGCTCGGGCTGACGTTCGTCTTCCAGCTCTTCTTCGGCGCGATCGTGACCGGCTTCGGCGGCGAGTTCTCGCGCATCTCGGTCGCGCCGGGGCTGATCTGGAAGCTGACGCTGCTGGCCGCCGGCCTCGGCCTCGTCGCCTACGCGGGCGTCGACAGAGAGGCCGGGCCGGGCTACCTCGGCGCGGCGATCCTGCTGCTGTTCACGCTGCTGGTCGGGATCCCGGGGGAGGGCGGTCCGAGCCTCTGGTTCTGGCCGCTGGTGCTGCTGCTGATCGGCGGCGCGATGATCGCCGCCGGCCTGCGCCCGCGCCGCGAGCTGCCGCCGGAGCCCGACAGGGGCGGCCCCGCGCCGATCGTGCCGGCGCCCGTCACGCCGCCGCCTCCGCCACCGCCGCCGACGCCCGAGAGCATCGCCGCGCAGCCGCCCGCCGAGCCGCCGGCCCCGCCGGCCGCGCCGGCCCCGCCCGCGCCGGAGGCCGTCTCGCCGCCGCCCCCGCCGTGGATGAAGGAGCCCGCCGAGGAGGGCTCCTCCGAGTTCGTCGTCGAAGCGGACGAGGCGCCGACGAACGTCGCCGAGCCGGAGCCGGAGCCGGAGCCCGAACCGGAGCCCGACCCGCCCGCGAGGGGCTCGCTGTGGGCCCGCGCCGACCCCGACGAGGAGCCGACGCGGCAGCACAGAGTTCCGCCGAGAGACGACGACGCCTGACGCGCCGGCACGCCGCGCCGCGCCGGCGCCGCGGCGTCAGGCGAGCGCGCCCCAGCGGTCGATCGCGCTCGCGATCAGGCTGAAGCCCTCCGCCAGCTGCCCCTCGTAGCCGCTCGGCGTCCCGTCCCACATTCGCCAGTCGCGACCGGAGCCGACGCCGCCGAAGGCGCTGTCGTCGGCGACGGTGCTGGCGAGCGCCTCCAGCAGCTCGTCGGCCTCGGCCGCCATCCCGACCCGCCGCAGCGCCGCGATCACCGGCGCGACGCGGTGGTGGCAGGCGCCGCCCTGCAGGTAGCCGCCGAGCGGCAGGCCGAAGACGACGCCGCCGATGTCCTCCTCCGGCACCCGCCGCAGGTTGAACGGCAGCCCGTTGCGGAGGTCGTCGTAGCCGACCGCTCTCAGCTCGCCCCACAGCGCGCGCATGATCGCCGCGCCCTCCGCCTCCGGCACGAGGTCGGTCGAGACCGCCGCGCCGTTGACGACGAAGAAGGCGTAGTCGTGCAGCCGCTGGTCGGCGCCGCGCCAGCCGGCGATCCAGCCGGTCGCGGGGTTGAGGAAGGCCGGCAGATAGGCGCCGCGCAGGCGGTCGGCCCAGGCGCCGAGGTCCTCGGTCGCCGCCAGCCCCGGGTCGAGCCGCGCGAGCGCGAGGTCGAGCGTCCGCAGCGCCTCGTACAGGACCGCGTTGGCCCACGCGTCCTTCCAGCCGAACGAGAGCACGTCCGACCATGCCGTCGACCACTGGTGCTCGCCGCTGATGCCGCGCCGCAGCGTCGACTCGACGAGCCCGTCGTCGTCGGCGTCGCGGGCGCGCATGCGGCTCAGCGCCAGCACGATCCGCTCGCGCTGGGCGGCGTACCAGGCCGGCTCGGCGTCGAGCAGGAAGCGTGCGAGGCCGAGCAGCGTGTCGGCGCCGAGGTGGACGTACTCGTCCTCCAGCATGTGGTCGCCGTGCGAGGTGCGGCCGGAGCCGTAGGCGGGCGCGTCGGAGAGCCAGCGCTCCAGCGACAGCCGCAGCATGTCGCGCGGGGTCAGGCCGTCGACCACCGCTCCGATCCGCAGCGAGATCGCCGACAGGTCGTTGAGCGCCGAGGTGACGTGCATCGAGGCGCCGTTGTTGGAGTACGTCGCCGTGTCGGGGCGGAAGGGGAGGGCGGTGAGCGCGTGGCGGGCGAGCATCCGGCGGACCGCCGGCGGTGCCTCCGGCCGCGTCGGCGCGACGTCGGGCGCGCCGACCGCGAACGTGACCGACGCCGTGTGCGTGCCGGCCTCCAGCAGGTAGTCGCCCTCCGGCAGCGGCCGTTCGCCGAGCTTCAGCTCGAGCGTGTTGGTGTCGAGCGGGCGGACCGAGTCGGAGCGGAACAGCGCCGGCCCGTCGGCGCTCACGCGCAGCGTCCCGTGGCGCGGGAAGTGCCACAGCAGCGGCCCCTCGACCAGCCCCGCCTCGCCCGCCTGCGTGACCGCGCCGAGCACCGCGCTCGGCGTCACGCGGTTGTCGAGCGCGACGTGCCAGGCGCTGCTCGTCCAGGCCCGCAGCGGCTGCGCCGCCAGCCGCGTCGCGGTCAGCTCGACGCGGTCGCGCAGGACCGTCCAGGTCAGCTCGTAGCGCTGCCCGCCGGCGACGTCGACGACGTAGCGGACGACGTTGCCGCGCACCTCGGTGCTGCCGTCGAAGTCGAACGCGAGGAAGCCGACCGGGTTGGCGCCGGCGTGCGTCGTCAGCCGCGGCGACTGCGCCAGGTAGCCGGCCATCCCGTCGCGCAGGACGGGGTAGACGCCAGAGGGGTAGAGGCCGGAGCGGACGATGTCCATCGAGCGCGGCTGCTGCAGCAGGTCGCGGCCGGTGCGGCCGGCGCCGTCGTCGTCGAGCGACAGGTGCGCGAGCGCCGGCACGCGCAGGCGGAAGCCGATCTCCAGGTACGGCGTGCGGTAGCGGACCTCGCCGTTGCGGTGCTCGGCGCTGACGCCGTCGGGCAGGCCGTCGAGCTGCAGGCCCTCCACGCTCAGCCAGCCCTGCCGCGGCGCGACCCACGGCGCCGGCAGCTCGCCCTCCAGCCTGAGCGACGACTGCGCGAGGTTCCAGCTCGGCCACCAGCCGTCGACGGCGGCGCTGCGCAGCTCGACCGCGGCGGCGGTCGTGCGCGTGTCGCCGAGGTCGATCGCGACGCCGGCGGTCGAGGCGCCGTCGATCGCCTCGTCGGCCAGCACGCGCCAGCCGTCGCCGTCGGGGACGCGCACGACGACGCGCGTCGGCCGGTCCAGCTCGGCTCCGCTGGCGCACTTGTGGTAGCCGGCGGCGGTGTCGACGAGCAGCCGCCGCAGCGTCATCGGCGTGTCGGCATGGAGCGAGCGGGCGTGGATCAGCCGGCGCGCGGGGGCGCTCTCCTCGCCGGCGGCGGGCGTCGCCCACAGCGCGCGGCTGCCGATCCGGACACGGGCGGCCGGCGCCTGCTCCCAGGCGGGAGTGGCGAGCGGGTGGCGCAGCAGGTCGGTCACAGACACTCTCATTCTGAAAACAGTTCCAGTGCTCTCCTCGATCCCAGATCGCATCGTCATCGAAACGATTCCAGGAACGATTGACAACGTTATCAATCCGGTCTACCTTCTCCGGCGGTCGAAGCCCCGCGAGGGGGCGAACTGAGGAGGAGAGAACTCAATGCCGGACGATCAACTCGCGCCGTCGGTGGCGCGTGCTCGTGGACGTCTTTCCCGAGCCGACTTCCTGCGCGGCGCCGGTCTCGGCGCGATCGCGCTCACGTCCTCGGCCGTGCTCGCCGCCTGCGGCGGGCAGGACAGCGGCGGCAGCAGCGCGGCGTCGACCAGCGCCGGCACCTCGACCGGCGGCGGCGCCGCCGCGGCCGACGTGAGAGGGACCGTCACCTTCTTCGGCTGGGACGTCGCCGACACCTCCGCCGGCCTCGGCAAGGGCTTCGCCGCCGCCGCCGACGCCTGGAGCGGCGAGCACCCCGGCGCCTCCGTCAGATTCGACGGCGTCCCGTTCGACAAGTTCGTCGCGTCCGCCACGACGCGCGCCCGCGCCGGCAAGCTCGGCGACCTCGTCGAGATGCTGCCGGGCGTCAACCACGCCTCGATCTTCCCGGCGCTGGTCGCGACCGCGCCCTCGGACTGGGGTCCGCTCGCCGACGAGCTGTCGGGCTGGTCGGCCGGCGTGATCGACCCGGCCGACCCCAACCAGGTCGCGGGCGTGCCGATCGGCGCCCAGGGCGTCGTCTGGTACTACAACAAGGCGCTCTTCAGAAGAGCCGGCCTCGACCCCGAGGCGCCGCCGAGAACGTGGGCCGAGTTCACCGCCGCCGCGAGAGCGCTGAAGGCGAGAGGAATCACCCCGATCGGCATGTCCGGCGTCGACTCGAACCTCGCCTGGTGGGCCTGGTCGGCCTTCTCGCCGCAGGCCTTCCCGACCGTCGAGGACGTGCTGAAGGTCCGCACCGGCGACATCCCGCTCGACGACCCGAGATTCCTCAGAACGCTCGAGCCGCTGAAGCAGACGTTCGACGAGGGCTGGTGGAACGACGACTTCAAGGACGTCAGATTCACCGACGTCGAGGCCGCCTTCACGAGAGGCAAGGTCGCGATGGTCCCGGGCCTGATCACCTCCGCGATGAACTGGGCCGTGTGGGACGACAAGCTCGGCAAGGACGCCTACGGCGTCTTCGCCGCGCCGCTGATCGACGGCTTCGACAGACAGGGCCAGTTCTTCAACCCGACGCTGATCTACGGCATCCCGCAGAGAGCGTCGAACCCGGACGCGTCGAGATCGTACGTCGAGTACCTCGCCTCGGCCGACGGCCAGACGATCCTGCTGAGAGAGGCCGGCCAGTTCCCCAACCGCAGAGACGTCGACGTCGAGGCGGTCAGCGGCTCCAGAGGCGCGCAGCAGATCTCCGACATCGTCGCCGAGCTGGGCGGGGTCGACGTGGCCCAGAACCAGTTCACGGCGGCGGCGCAGGGCGCGGCGCTGCAGAAGCTGACGACCGCGATCACCGGCGGCGACCTCGAAGGGTTCCTGAAGGGTCTCCAGCAGCAGCAGGCGCAGGGCTAGCCGCCCCGTTCCCCGCAATCCCCTCCCCGATGTCCTCTCACGTCCCAACGTCCGCCGCGACGTCGTCCGCTCAGGTGAGCGAGCGGACGACGGCGGCGCCGGCGCGCCCTGGGCGCCGGCGCCGCCGCGGCGGCAGCCGGCCGGTCACCCGCCGCTCCGAGCGGTTCGCCGGCCTCCTCTTCGTCGCGCCGCTGGTCGCGATGCTCGCCGTCTTCGCGCTGCTGCCGCTCGGCCGCGTCGTCTACTACGCCTTCACCAGATACGACGGCCTGACCCCCGCCAGATGGGTCGGCCTGGAGAACTTCAAGTTTCTGCTCGAATGGCACGACTTCTGGCGCATCCTCTTGAACAACGTCGTGCTGATCGCCGGCATCGTCGTCTGGGTCGCGGTCCCGTTCACGATCGCGATCGTGATCTTCGGCCAGCGCCGCGCACCGCTCGTGCGGACCGTGCTGCTGCTGCCCGCGCTGCTGCCGCCGATCATCATCGGCGGCGTCTTCCGCCTGCTGCTGGCCGACAAGGGCCCGCTCAACGAGACGCTGCGCTCGATCGGCCTCGGCGCGCTCGCGCAGCCGTGGCTGGCCGACGACAAGCTCGTGCTGCTGTCCGTCATCGGCGTGATCGGCTGGGCGACCGCCGGCACCGGCGTGATGCTCTACAGCGCCGGCCTGTCGACGCTGTCGGAGTCCTACGTCGAGGCGGCCGTGCTCGACGGCGCCAACTGGCGCCAGCTCGTGTGGCACATCTACCGCCCGGCGCTGCGCCCGGTGACGCGCTTCTGGACGCTGCTGCTGACGGTCGGCACCGTGACCGTCTTCTTCCCCTGGATCTACGGCCTGACCCAAGGCGGACCGGGGATCGCCTCGACGACGCTCGACTACCAGGTCTACATCTCCGGGATCCAGGACGGCCGCCTCGGGCTCGGCTCCGCGATCGCCGTCGTCGGCATCTTCCTGATCGTCGTGCTGCTGCTCGCGCAGTACGCGGCGTCGCGGGTCCGGCGTGCCGCGGAGTGGACGTCATGAACGCGCGAATCGGACTGCGCCGGCCGCTGCCGGCGCTCGTGATGGGCCTCTGCACCCTCGCCGTCGTGCTGCCGCTGCTGTGGGTCGTGCGGGTCGCGCTGAAGCCGACCGACGACTACATCGGCGACCCCGGCTCGTTCGGCGGCGGCTGGACGCTGGAGAACTTCGGCCACGCCTGGAGCAACGGCGGGATCGGCGACGCGCTCTTCAACTCGCTGCGGATCGTGCCGCTCGGCGCGGTGCTCGCGACCGTGCTGGCGACGCTCGCCGGCTACGGCCTCTCGAAGATGCTGTTCCCGGGGCGGCGGTTCGTCTTCGGGATCGCGGTCGCGACGATGACGCTGCCGCTGGCGGCGCTCGTGATCCCGCTGTTCGACGAGGGCCTGCGGCTCGGCTACGTCGACTCGCGCTTCGGCCTCTCGCTGATCTACGCGACGCTGTTCGCGCCGTGGGGGACGCTGTTCCTCGCCTCGTACTTCAGAGGCCTGCCGGACGAGCTGCTGGAGAGCGCGCAGGTCGACGGCGCCGGCACGCTGCGGGCGTTCTGGTCGATCGCGGTCCCGCTGGCGCTGCCGGCGATCGCGACCGTGCTGATCCTCAACGTCTTCCTGCAGTGGAGCGAGCTGATCCTCGCGCTGGTGATGCTGCCCGACTCCTCGAAGCAGACGATCACCGTCGCGATCGCCCAGTTCTCCGGCCAGTTCCGCACCGGCGGACCGCTGACCGCGGCCGGCATGATCATGGCCGCGGCGCCGGTGATGGTCGTCTTCCTGCTCGGCCAGCGCTGGCTGCGCGCGGGCGTGACGGCCGGGGCGGTGAAGGGATGACGCCGCGTGCCGCTGACGCCGGCGCGGGAGCTGGCGCGGCTTCGCGGGGCGGCGCTCGCCCCACCGGCGCGGATGCCGCGTCGCGCGGCGGCGCGCGCCCCACCATGCGCGACGTCGCCGCGCGCGCCGGGGTGTCGCTGAAGACGGTCTCGCGCGCGGTCAACGGCGAGCCGAACGTGTCGGCGGCGGTGCAGGCGCGCGTGGCGGCGGCGGTCGCGGAGCTCGGCTTCGAGCGCAACGACCTCGCCCGCTCGCTGCGCCACGGCCGCTCGTCGGCGACGCTCGGGCTGCTGATCGAGGACGTGACCAACCCCTTCTACGCCGCGATCGCGCACGAGATCGAGCAGGTCGCGGCCGAGAAGGGCTACCTGCTGATCACCAGCTCCTCGCAGCAGCAGGAGGAGCGCGAGCGCGAGCTGGTCGCGGCGCTGACGCGGCGCCGCGTCGACGGCCTGCTGCTCGTGCTCGGCGGCGGCGACCACGGCTTCGTCGCCGAGGCCGCGCGCACGACCCCGACCGTCTTCCTCGACCGCCCGCCGGTCGGCATCGCGGCCGACGCGGTGCTGCTCGACAACCGCGGCGGCATGCACCAGGCGATCGAGCACCTGCTGGAGCAGGGCCACCGCCGGATCGCCTTCGTCTCCGACCCGGGCGAGCTGTTCACGGCCGCCGAGCGCCTGCGCGGCTACCGCGAGGCGCTGACGGCCGCCGGCCTGGAGATCGACGACGCGCTCGTGCGCCTCGGCCGTCACGACCTCGGCGAGGCCGAGCGGATCGTCGAGGCGCTGCTCGCGCTGCCGGCCGGCGAGCGCCCGACCGCGATCGTCACCGGCAACAACCGCCACTCGGTCGCCGCCGCGAGGGCGCTGGCGCGGGTGCCCAACCCGGTCGCGCTGGTCGGCTTCGACGACATCGAGCTGGCGGAGCTGCTGGCGCGGCCGCTGACGGTCGTCGCCTACGACGCCGGCGCGCTCGGCCGCCACGGCGCCGAGCTGATCTTCTCCCGTCTCGGCGCGACCCCGGCGGAGCAGCCGCCGCCGCGCGAGATCGTCGTCCCGACCCGCCTGATCGCGCGCGGCTCGGGCGAGCTGGGCCCGTCGTCGTGATCGTCGCGCTCGACGCCGGCCAGAGCAGCACCCGCGTGCTGCTCGACGGCCGCCCGGCCACGGCCCCGAGCCGCGGCGTGCGGCGGATGGAGGAGGGCGTCGGCCCCGCCGACGTGCTCGACGACCTGCTCGCCGCGCTCCCGTCCGCCGCTCACGCAACCAATGGGTCTCACAGACCCACTCCGTGCACGCTCGACAACGTAGCTGTGGTGGCGGTCGGCCTGTCGGGGTTCGAGCTGGCCGGGGAGGAGGATCTGCGCGCGATCGCCGCCGGGCTGCGCGCCGCGACCGGTGCCGGCCGCGTCGCGATCGCGACCGACGGCGTCACCTCGCTGCTCGGCGCGCTCGGCCGTGAGCCGGGCGTGGCGGTCGCGGTCGGGACCGGCGTGGTCGTGCTCGGCCACGACGGCGCCGGCCGCTGGGCGAGAGTCGACGGCTGGGGTGCGACGCTCGGCGACGACGGCAGCGGCTTCGCGATCGGCGCCGCCGGCCTGCGCGCCGCGCTGCGCGCCTTCGACGGCCGTGCCGGCGGCTCGCAGCGGCTGCTGGAGGCGGTCGTGGAGCGGTTCGGCGCGGCGGAGGAGATGCCGCTGGCGGTCCACCGCGGCGGTCCGGCGGCGCCGGTCGCGGCCGCGTTCGTGCCGATCGTCGGCGCCGCGGCGGCCGACGGCTGCGAGGTCGCGCGCGAGATCCTCGCGCACGCCGGCGAGGAGCTGGCGATCTCGGCGACGGCCGCCTGCGAGCGGGCGCTGCCGGGCGAGGAGCCGGTGACGGTCGCGCAGGTGGGCGGCGTCTGGTCGCTCGGCCCGGCGCTGGTCGATCCCTTCGCCGACGCACTCGCCCGCCGCTGCCCCCGCGCCCGCGTGACGGCCCCCGCCGGCACCTCGCTCGACGGCGCCCATCAGCTCGCCGCCGCCACCCCGCGCCTGGAGCCGGTCGCGGGCCTGCTGTGGTGGGACGGCTGACGGGGCCCTGCTCGCCAGCCCGCCGCTGCCCGCCCGCGCCAGCCCGCTGAAGCCGCCTGCGGGTGCTGCCGGTGTATCCCCCGTGTGGCTGACGCTTGCCGCGCGGGCGGGCGCGGGTATACCGTCCGCGACGTGGCCGCCACCGACCACAGAGCGCTGTTGCAGGAAGCGATCGCGATCGAGCGCAGCGCACAGCAGGCCCTGCTGCGCGGAGACGCGGCCGTCTCGCGCGAGCGCTTCGCCGCGGCGGCGGAGCGCTACCGCGCCTCGTGGGAGGCGGCGCCGCCGAGCAGCTACGGCCGGCTGGTTGGGATGGTGAAGGCGGGCGTGCTCGCTGGGCACGGCGGGGAGGAGGCGGCCTACGTGCGCGAGGCGGTCGGCGACAGCTGTGACTCCTCACCCGGCTGCTACGCGCTCGCGCTCGCGGCCCTGGTCCAGGGCGACGACGAGGCGGCGCACGCGGCCGTCGCGGGCATGGCGACCGAGGACCCAGCCTTCGCCCGCACCGCCGTGGCGATCGACGCGCTCGCCCGCCGCGACGCCGACGGCTACGCCGCCGCGGTGCGCGGGATCGTCAGCGACTTCGAGGAGCGCGAGAGACACCTGACGGGCATCCCCTTCGCCGACACCGCCGTCGTGCTGGAGCGCCTCGCCCGCCCGCGCGGCCTCGCGGTGAGACCGTCGTCGGCGCTGATGCCGGTGCTCGGCTGAACGTGGACGAGCAGGCGCCGCGCAAGCCGCGCTGGCGGGTGCGGGTCGCGGCGCGGCTGCGCGCGATCGACACGGACCCGCGGCTGGTCGACGTGGCGCGCGAGGCGCGCGGGCGGCTGCCGGGCGACGAGCGCTACGGCGACCCGCTCTCGACCGCCGGTGACGCGCCGGCGCAGCTGCTCGGCCAGCGGCTCTCCTCGCCGGCCGGGGCGCGGCCGAGCGCCGCGCGCGAGGTCGGGCTGGGCGCGCTGCAGGTGTGGCAGGCCTTGGCGGAGGTGCAGGGCCGCGGCCACGGCCGCAGCGAGCTGGCGATCGTCTTCACCGACGTCGTCGGCTTCTCGAGCTGGGCGCTGGAGGCCGGCGACAACCGTGCGCTGGAGCTGCTGCGGCGGGTCGCGGCGGCGGTCGAGGGCGAGGTCGCGGCGCACGGCGGCAGACTCGTGAAGCGGATGGGCGACGGGCACATGGCCGTCTTCGACGATCCCGCCGACGCCGTCGCCGCCGCGCGCGGAGCGGTCGCCGCGGTCGCCGCGATCGAGCTGGCCGGCCACAGCCCGCGGTTGCGTGCGGGCGTCCACGTCGGCACGCCGCGCAGGCTGGGCAGCGACTGGTTCGGGGTCGACGTCAACGTCGCCGCCCGCGTCGGCGCAGCCGCCGGCCCCGGCGAGGTGCTCGTCTCCTCGACGGTCTGCGAGCGTCTGCACGAGGCCGGCGCCCGCGCAACGCGCGCCGCCGGTGCCGACGCCGCGCGCGCCGCCGCCTCGCCGCAGCTCGCCTTCGGCCGCGGCCGCCCCCTCGACGCCAAGGGCGCGCCGGCCGAGCTGGAGGTCTTCGGGGTCCTTTGACCGGACCTCCGGAGGTCTGACCCCGTCAGAGGGGGTCACACGTCCGGAGATCTGGTCGCCGGCCGCTCAGCGCGACTCGTCGAGCAGCTCGGCGAGCGCGAGCGCGAGAGCGGCGAGCGCGTCGGGGGTCGGCGCGGCGAGGCGGATCGCCGGCAGGCGTCGCTGCCGCGCGCGCAGCGCGCCGCCGAGCGCGCGACCGCGCGCCGGCCCTGCCGCCAGCTGCGGCTCCTCGGCCGCCGCCTGCGCCGCGAGCGCGACGAGCTGCGGGTGGTAGCGCAGCGGCAGCAGCGGGCCGTCGCTCAGCAGCCAGGCGGGCGCGGGGCCGTCGGTCAGCTCGACGATCGCGACGCGGTCGCGCCGCGGCCGGCGACGGCGCAGGTGCCGGCGGAAGCCGAGCCCGCCGCTCGTGCCTGCGCCGGCGAGCACGAGGTCGACCCCGATTCCCGCCGGCGGCGTGCTCGCGAGCGCCCGCCCGGCGGCGAGCAGCGCTTCCGCGGGGCCGGCGTCGGCGGAGGCGGGGGCGGGCCGCGCCAGCGCCGCGTCGATCGCCAGCCCGAGCGCGGCCATGAGCACCAGCGTCGGGACGAGCTGGACGATGCCGAGCAGGCCGCCGCTGCCGTCGCCGTCGGCGAGCCGGATCGCGGCGCAGGCGGCGATCGCCAGCAGCGCGAGCACGATCCAGACGAGCGGACCGGGCAGCCAGCGCGCCGCCGGCCGCCGGCCGAGACGCGCGAGCAGGCCGCCGCGAGGGCGGTCGAGGTGGGCGGTGAGGATCAGCGTGACGCCGTCGGCCGGCGGCTCGGCGATGCGCGCGAGCATGTTCTGGCTCGCGCGCTCGGGCGTCAGCCGCCGCAGCGACAGCGGCAGGCCGGCGAGGTCGAGCAGCAGCGACAGCAGCGTCACCGCGGCCAGCCCGAGCGCGACCGGCGGCGCCGCGATCGCGAGCATGCTCGCCAGCACGCCGAGGCCGGCATGCAGCGCCAGCACCAGCTCCGAGCGCGGTCGCAGCCAGATCGCCTCGACCGCCTGCGCCCGCGCGGCATCCCCGACCCGCGCCGCCCACGCAGCCATCGCCCGCCGCTCCGCGTCGCTGCCGGCGAGCAGCGCCTGCGCCTCGCGCTCGCCGCCCGTCGCGCCCGCGCCGCCGCCCGCCGCGCCGGCTCGCTCGGCGGCCGCGTCAGCGGCTGCGTCGATCGCGATCGCTCGCTCCATCTGCCACCGATGATGCCAACCCGCCCGCGGCCCGGCGCCGCCCACTAGGCTCCGCGCGATGGACGCCATCGACCTCGCGTTCGCCGGTCTCGCTCGCCAAGCCGCGCTGGTTCGTGCCGGCGAGGTCTCCTCGCGCGAGCTGGTCGAGCTGCACCTGGAACGGATCGAGCGGCTGGACCCGCAGCTCAACGCGCTCCGCGTCGTCTTCGCCGAGCGCGCGCTCGCCGAGGCCGAGCAGGCCGCCGCGCGCCGCGCCGCCGCCCGCAACAGCGCCGCCAACGCCGCCGCCGAGCGCCCGCTGCTGGGCGTCCCGGTGCTGATCAAGGACGACGTCGACGTCGCCGGCGAGCGGACCGCGAAGGGCTCCGACGCCGACGGCGGCAGACCCGCGCAACACGACGCCGAGGTCGTCCGCCGCCTGCGCTCCGCCGGCGCGATCGTGCTCGGCAAGACGCACACGCCCGAGCTGATGCAGTGGCCGTTCACCGAGTCGGCGACCTGGGGCGTCACGCGCAACCCGTGGGATCTGGAGCGCACGCCGGGCGGCTCCTCCGGCGGGAGCGCGGCCGCCGTCGCCGCCGGCCTCGCGGCGGCCGCGCTCGCGACCGACGGCGCGGGATCGATCCGCATCCCCGCCGCCTGCTGCGGACTCGTCGGCCTCAAGCCGCAGCGCGGACGCGTTCCGGAGGCGCCCAAGCACGAGCCCTGGCAGGACCTCTCCACGACCGGCGTCGTCACGCGCACGGTCGCCGACACCGCGCTCTGGCTCGACGTCACCGCCGACAAGGATCCGGGTGCGCCGCCGTTCCTCACTGCGACGAGCGCGCCGCCGCGGAAGCTGAGGATCGCCTTCACGACGAAGAACCCGCTGTTCGTGCCGGTGCAGGCCGAACAGCGCCAGGCGTTCGACGCCACCGTCGCGCTGCTGCGGGACCTCGGCCACGAGCTGGTCCCCGCCGCGCCCGCGCTCGACCCGGCGCTGAGCGCGCAGGTCGTGATCCGCTACCTGCGCGGGATCGCCGACGACGCCGCCGCGCTGCCGCAGCCCGAGCGGCTGGAGCCGCGCACGCAGCAGATGGCGAAGCTCGGCCGCATGCTCCCCGAGGGCGTCGTCGCGCGGGCACGTCGCAGCGAGGCCGCCGCGACCGTCCGCATCAACCGCCTGCTGGCCGACCACGACCTGCTGCTGACGCCGGCGCTGGCGCGCGTGCCGCTGCCGGTCGGCCGCTACGACGGCCGCGGCGCGCTCTTCACGCTCAACGGCGTCAGCCGCTTCACGCCGTTCACGCCGGGCTGGAACGTCACCGGCCAGCCGGCGATCGCGATCCCCGCCGGCTTCACCGACACGGGCCTGCCGCTGTCGGTCCAGGCGGTCGGCCGGGTGCGCGACGAGGCGACGCTGCTGGCGCTCGCTGCGCAGCTGGAGGCCGCACGACCGTGGAGCGCGCGGCGGCCTACGCTTGCCGTGTGACCACCTCCGCTGACTCCACCGCCGTTCCCGAGATCGAGACCGAGCTGCTGCAGGTCGCGCGCGACGCCGCGCGCGCCTCCGCCGATGTGCTGCTGCGCTACTACGGCAACGCGACCGGCGTGCGCACGAAGTCGACCGACACCGACCTCGTCAGCGAGGCCGACGTCAGCGCCGAGCAAGCGATCCGTGCGCTGCTGGCCGAGCGCCGGCCGGGCGACGCGATCCTCGGCGAGGAGGGCGGCGAGACGAGAGCGGCGGGGGAGAGCGGCATCCGCTGGGTCGTCGACCCGCTCGACGGCACCGTCAACTTCCTCTACGAGTATCCGCAGTGGTGCGTCAGCATCGCCGCCGAGGACGCGCAGGGGACGCTTGTCGGCGTCGTCTGGGATCCGCTCCACCAGGAGGAGTGGGCGGCGACGCGCAGCGGCGCGCCGACCTGCAACGGCGAGCCGATCGCGGCCTCGACGCAGGCCGAGCTGTCGCAGACGCTGGTCGCGACCGGCTTCGCCTACGACGCGAACGTGCGCGCCCGTCAGGCCGAGATCGTCGCCCAGCTGCTGCCGCGCGTGCGCGACATCCGCCGCGGCGGCAGCGCCGCGATCGATCTCTGCTGGACCGCCGCCGGCCGCAGCGACGCCTACTACGAGCGCAGCATCAACCCGTGGGACTACGCCGCGGGCGCGCTGATCTGCGAGCGCGCCGGGCTGTGCGTGCGCGACCTGCCGGCCGACCACGAGCTGCCGTTCGGGCTGGTCGTCGCGCCGCCGGCGCAGATCGACCACCTGCACGCGCTCGTGATCGGCTGACGCGCGCGCGTGGGCGGGCCGCGCCGGCCCGCCCGCTCTGCGTCAGGCGTTGTGGTGGACCTTCTCCGGCGTGAAGCGGAGGATGATCCGCTCCTCGCCCGGCTGGCGGAAGGGGTACTCGTCCTGGCCGAGGTACTTCTTCGCCATCGCGTCGATGTGGTCGTCGGCGCCGTCGGTCGTCTTGGCCGCGAGTCTGCCGCGGATCGAGACGTACTCGTACTGGTTGTCCTTGTCGGCGATCGTCAGCGTCGCGCGCGGATCGCGCTCCAGATTGCTCGGCCAGGCGCGCCCCTCGGCGCTGTTGAGGACGACCTCGTCACCCTCGACGTCGACCCACACGGGCGTCACGTGCGGCGTCCCGTCGGCCCGCACCGTCGCGACGAAACAGAAGTTCGGCTGCTCCAGCAGCTCTCGGACACGACCTTCGATCTGCGCCATTCCTGCTGTCCTCCTGGTTTCCGGTCGACGGTTCTCCGCTCGCTGATATGCCCGCTCCGCGTAGACTCGGACCTCGCTTCCCTGCGGCGGTGGCGGAATGGTAGACGCGGCGGCCTCAAAAGCCGCTGGGCGAAAGCTCGTGAGGGTTCGAGTCCCTCCCGCCGTACTTCTGATTCTTGGAGGGACATGCGCCTGATCCTGAACGTCATCTGGTTCGTGCTGTGCGGCCTGTGGATGGCGATCGGGTACGCGTTCGCGGCGCTGATCTGCTTCATATTGATCATCACGATCCCGTTCGGGATCGCCTCGCTGCGGATCGCGGTCTTCGCGCTGTGGCCGTTCGGCAAGACCGTCGTGCGGCGGGGCGACGCGGGCGTCGCGTCGGGGATCGGCAACGTGATCTGGCTGATCCTGTGCGGCTGGTGGCTGGCGCTCGGGCACCTGATCACGGGCGTGGCGCTCTGCATCACGATCATCGGGATCCCGCTCGGGCTGGCGAACTTCAAGCTGATCCCGGTCTCGCTGCTGCCGCTCGGGCGCGAGATCGTCACGGTCGAGCAGGCGCGCACGCTCGGCGGCGACGGCGTCAGCTTCTGACCGACTAGCCTGACGGCCATGCGAGCAGCCGTCGTCGAGCAGTACGGGACGCCCGTCCCCACCAGCTTCCAGGAGCCCGTCGCAGCCGACGGGCAGGTCGTCGTCGAGGTGCTGGCCGCCGGGGTCAACCCGGTCGACCTCGCGAGAGCGGCCGGGACCTTCTACTCGGGCAGACAGCCGCTGCCGTTCGTCGCGGGCGGCGAGGGCGTCGGACGGCTGCCGGACGGCAGCCGCGCCTACTTCGACCGCCCGGTCGCGCCGTTCGGCTCGATCGCCGAGCGGGCGCTGGTGCTGCCGCGCGCCACGATCGCGCTGCCGGACGCGATCGACGACGGCGTCGCGGTCGCGCTCGGGATCGCCGGCCTCGCCGCCTGGCTGCCGCTGTGGTGGCGCGCCGACCTGCAGCCGGGGGAGACGGTGCTCGTGCTCGGCGCGACCGGCGTCCTCGGCCACATCGCGGTGCAGGCCGCGAAGCTGCTCGGCGCCGGCCGGGTCGTCGCGGCCGGGCGCGACGCCGACGCGCTCGCGCGCACCGTGCCGCTCGGCGCCGACGCGACCGTGCTGCTCGACCAGCGCACGGGCGCGGAGCTGACGGCGGCGCTGAAGGAGGCGGCCGGCGGCAGCTTCGACGTGATCGTCGACCCGCTCTGGGGCGCGCCGGCAGCGGCTGCGCTCGGCGCGATCTCACGCGGCGGGCGGCTGATCCAGATCGGCCAGTCGGCGGGCGCGACGGCGGAGCTGCCGTCGTCGGCGATCCGCGGCACGCTCGGCGAGATCCGCGGCCACACGAACTTCCTCGCGCCGGAGGAGACGAAGATCGCCGCCTACCGCGCGATGGTCGAGCACGTCGTCGCCGGCAGGCTGAGCGTCGACGTCGAGCGGCTGCCGCTGGAGCAGGTCGCGACCGCGTGGGAGCGGCTCAGAGCCGGCGCCCACGGACGCAAGCTCGTGCTTGTGCCGTAGGGCGAGCTGGCGCGGGCGAGCGCGGCGCGGCTCAGCCGCGCGCGGCGCCGGTGCCGGTGGTGCCGCGCCGCTGGCCGGGGCGGTTGACGATTCTGCGCGGCGCCGCGCCCGACCACTTGGCGCGGCTCTTGGGCACTTCCAGCTCGACGTGCCAGTCCTGGCGGAAGGCCTGCGCGCAGACGGCGATCAGCAGGATCTGCACTGGGATCACGATCAGCGTGATCAGCGCCAGCACCGACGACTCGAGCCCGTCGCCGCCGAACATCGACTGCGGCGTCGAGAAGCCGGTCTTGTCGCGGTCGAGCCACTCGGGACCGGAGACGGCGGCGAAGATCAGCAGCAGGATCGCCATCGCGGCGACGACCGGCAGCACGCCGCGGTTCCAGCGGCCGACGAGGATCGCCCCGCCGACGTACAGCAGCGCGTAGACGATCTGGACCGGCTTGCTGCCCTGCAGCGCCGACCAGCCGCCGACGATCACGATCAGCTGCAGCAGCGCGGAGACGAGCAGCAGCAGCACGACGATCGCGCGCGTCGTCTGTGACGACTGCTTCGCGCGATTCGGCCGGTCGATGACGTAGCCGTCCTCCATCCCGAGTGGACCCTACAATCCCCTGCGGTCGCGTGCCGCACTTGGTCGCGTGAGAACGCAAGGCGTGCGGCGACCAGCACCCCGCGGGTGTGGTGAAACGGTAGACACGCCGGTCTTAGGAGCCGGTTGGCCAGGTAGAGGCCTTGGGGGTTCGAGTCCCTCCGCCCGCATGTCGCGCGGCCTCGTTGGACGTTCTCCGGCCGGGGCGATCGGCGTCCACCCGCGACGGCCCGCGAGACAACTGCGTCCGAAGTGCGCGGATCCGCTCGCGAGCGTCATAGAATGGAGAGCGATGAGCACGCCCGACCAGCCATCTGCCGAAGCGATCGAGCTGACCTCCGTCATGCACGCGCTCAGCGACGACGCGCGTCTCGCGGTCGTGCGCGCGCTCGCCTGTGGTGGCGAGCGGCCGTGCGGCTCGTTCGACCTCGGGGTCAGCAAGGCGACCGCCTCGCATCACTTCCGCGTCCTGCGCGAGGCCGGCATCACCGAGACGCGGGTCGACGGCAAGCGCCGCCTGCTGTCGCTGCGGCGCGACGACCTCGACGGCCGCTTCCCCGGCCTGCTGACGGCGATCCTCACCGCCGCGGGCTCCGACGGCATCGCCGCCCCGCAGCCGGCCGCCGAGCCGGCGCACGCCTGAGTTGCGGATCCGGCGTACGCGCGCCGCTGAGATGAGGCGGCCCTGACGCCCAGCCGTGGCGGCGGTTCTCGCCGGCACAGCTGGGGTTGAGCGGGGGACCGAGGAGTCGAACCTCGCGTTACGGTTTTGGAGACCGTCGTGTTACCGATACACCAGTCCCCCTCGCGGGGCGGCTCATTGTAGGTGTTTGCCGCTCGCGTTGTCGCCTTGGCCATAGAGCTCGCCGACGGTCACCCCCAAAGCGTCCGCGAGGCGGGCGACGGTGGTCGCGCGCGGGTCTTTGTTGCCGCGCTCGATCTCACTCAGATGCTTGGGATGCATGCCGGCGATGGCTGCGAGCGCCTCCTGGGACAGCTCGCGCTCGCGACGCAGCTGGCGAATGGCGCGGGCGAGCGCTGTGGGTTGTGAGGATCTGCCGGACACGAACGTATGTTCGCATATATGGCAACCGCTGTCAGGTGCGTGCGGAGACCTTGGCGAGGCGCTCGAGCTGCTCGCCGACCTTCTGGAAGACCTCGGCCGGCGGCATGTCGAGGCCCTCGATCAGGCGCAGCACGGTCGTCACGCGGGGATCCTTGTTCGCGCGCTCGATCTCGCCGATGTGCTTCGCGGTGACGCCCGAGAGGTCGGCGAGCGCATCCTGCGACAGCTCTCTGTCGCGGCGCAGTTTTCTGAGCGTTTTCGCGAACGCGGCGAGCTGTGGCGAGGCGTCGTGCATCCGATCGCAAGAAGCCTGATTTACCGGCGCTCGGAGGCCAACCCGCTAGCGGTGGTGAAGCACCATCTAGCGGCGGTAAATCTCCACCTCTAGACGGGTTTCTTGGGTATAGTCGGCAATGCTTCGGGCAGTGGTGCGTTCGAGCCACGCGCAGACTCCCCCTCATGCGCGTCGCTCTCTCGTTCGCGCACGCCCGGCGTCCCTGTGGGCCGGCACCCCCCGGCGGCAGGGGGCGGGGAACGGCCCGCGTGCCTCGTGCCCGCGGGGCGTTCGCGCATCTGCGGCGGGTCTGCGCGCGGGCGCGGCGCTCAGCTCTCGCGGCGCTCGGCCTCGGCGCGCTTGCGGGCGCGCTCGGCGGCGCGGCGCAGGAAGCGCCGCTCCTTCGACCCGATCGGCGCGCGGCTCATCTCGTGGTGGAGCTGCGCGGCTCGGCGCTCGGCCTCGTCGGCCTCGGGCTTCGACGGCTGCGGTGGTTGCGCGTCCATCGCAGGTTCATAACGCGCCGAGATGGCGAGGGTTGCGGCGTCTGTGCCGGCACCTCCCTTGACGAGAAGACTATTCCGATATATCGTTGACGCATCAAGAACAGTCAACGACAGGAGAACGGCAT
Source organism: Conexibacter sp. CPCC 205762 (assembly GCF_030646155.1). Classification (GTDB taxonomy): domain Bacteria; phylum Actinomycetota; class Thermoleophilia; order Solirubrobacterales; family Solirubrobacteraceae; genus Conexibacter. Next base: position 41,023 of record NZ_JAUTDN010000036.1, on the reverse strand, counting down.
GCATCGTGCAGCCAACTTCGCCGCTTACGGGCCTGGGCCGGGACGCCACGGCGCCTGCCACCCGCGCAGCGGCTTCGACATCGCAGATCTCTGGCGCGCCATGGCCGGCGGCCGCGGACCGGACGACGAGTCCGGCCGGGGCGGCGGTCGCGGCGGGCACGGAGGACACGGTCGCCACGGCGGCCACGGCCGCGGCCCCTGGGGGCGCGGCGGCCCGTTCGGCCCTGGCTTCGGCGGCCCCGGCGGCGGCGCCTTCTTCCCGTTCGGGCCCGGTGGCCCGCGCGGCGGAGGCCGGCGCGGCGGTCGCGCCCGGCGCGGCGACGTCCGCACCGCGGCGCTGCTGCTCCTCGCCGAGGAGCCGCGCAACGGGTACCAGATCATGCAGGCGCTGGAGGAGCGTTCCGGCGGCGCCTGGCGGCCGAGCCCCGGCTCGGTCTACCCGGCCCTCCAGCAGCTGGAGGACGAGGGCCTGATCACGACCAGCGAGCAGGACGGCCGCAAGCTCTACGAGCTGACGGACGCCGGCCGCGCGGCCGTGGCGGAGCGGGGCGAGGACACGCCCGCGCCGTGGGACGAGCTCGCCGGCGACGTGTCGGACGAGACCTGGGAGCTGCTGAAGACGGCCCGCGAGGCCGGCAGCGCGCTCTTCCAGGTGCTGCAGACCGGCAGCGAGGCGCAGCGCCGCGAGGCGCAGCGGATCATCGCCAACACCCGTCGCGACCTCTACCGCCTGCTCGCCGACGGCGATCCGGCGGAGGGTGGCGACACCCCGGCTGCCGGGGAAGACTCGGCAGCATGAGCCAAACCGCGACGGTCCAGGCCCACCGTCCGGAAGACGAGCCCGCGGTTCACGTCCGCGGGCTCGTCAAGCGCTACGACGAGGTCGAGGCCGTTCGCGGCGTCGACCTCGACGTCGCGCCGGGGGAGACGTTCGGCTTCCTCGGCCCCAACGGGGCCGGCAAGTCGACCACGATCGGGATGCTCTGCACGCTCGTCAGACCGGACGGCGGCAGCGCCCACGTCGCCGGTCACGACGTCGTCAAGGAGCGCGACGAGGTCCGCCGCAACATCGGCCTCGTCTTCCAGGACCCGACGCTCGACGGCTACCTCAGCGCCGAGCAGAACCTCAAGTTCCACGCCGAGCTGTACGGCGTGCCGAAGGCGCTCGTGCCCGGCCGCATGCGCCAGGTGCTGGAGATGGTCGGGCTGTGGGAGCGGCGCGAGAGCCGCGTCTCGACCTTCTCGGGCGGCATGCGGCGGCGGCTGGAGATCGCCCGCGGCCTGCTGCACTCCCCGCGCGTGCTGTTCCTCGACGAGCCGACCGTCGGGCTCGACCCGCAGACGCGCAGCTCGATCTGGCGCTACATCCACGAGCTGAAGCAGGCCGAGGAGATCACGATCTTCATGACGACCCACTACATGGACGAAGCCGAGTTCTGCGATCGGATCGCGATCATGGACCGCGGCGAGGTGATCGTCGTCGACACGCCCGCGGCGCTGAAGGCGAGCGTCGGCGAGGACCGCGTGCGGATCGAGACCGACGACGACGGCGCCGCGATCGCCGCGCTGCGCAGCCGCTTCGGGATCGAGGCGACGAGATCGCAGGGCGCCGTCACGTTCGGCGTCGAGAGCGGCCAGCGGTTCGTGCCGCGGCTGTTCGCCGAGCTGGGCGTGTCGATCCGCGAGGTGACGGTCGCGCGGCCGTCGCTCGACGACGTCTTCATGTCCTACACCGGCAGCTCGATCCGCGACGCCGAGTCGGGCGCCGCGCGCGTCGACCCGATGGCCCAGATGATGCGAAAGGGGCGCTGACCCGGCATGGCCACCGCAACGACCACCGCACCGGCGCCGACGACGCGCATCCGCGTCCCCGCCGGCGGCTGGCGCGCCGACGTGCGCGCCGTCAAGATCGTCTGGCAGCGCGAGCTGATCCGCTTCTCGCGCGACCGCCTGCGGATCGTCACCTCGCTGTTCCAGCCGCTGCTGTTCCTGTTCGTGCTCGGCGGCGGCCTCTCGCGCGTCGCCTCGGCCGGGACCGAGGGCGTCGACCTGCGCACCTTCATGTTCCCCGGCGCGCTCGCGATGGCGGTCCTCTTCACCGCGATCTTCAGCGCCGCCTCGGTCGTCTGGGACCGCGAGTACGGCTTCCTGCGCGAGATGCTGGTGGCGCCGATCCGGCGCGGCTCGATCGTCGTCGGCAAGTGCCTCGGCGGCGCGACCGTCGCGAGCATCCAGGGCGTGATCGTGATCGCGCTCGCGCCGCTGGTCCACGTGCCGTACCGCTTCGGCATGATCGTCGCGCTGATCGGCCTGCAGCTGCTGCTCGCCTTCACGATCACCGCCGCCGGCCTGATGGCGGCGGCGCGGATCACGCAGATGCAGTCGTTCATGGCGCTGACGCAGATGCTGCTGATGCCGCTGCTGTTCCTCAGCGGGGCGCTGTTCCCCGTGACCGGGCTGCCGCAGTGGCTGGCGGTGCTCAACCGGCTCGACCCGCTGACCTACATCGTCGACCCGATCCGCCACGTCGTCTTCGCGCAGCTCGACATCAGCGACGTCGCCCGCCAGGCGCTCAACCCCGGCGTCACCTGGTTCGGCTGGCACGTCCCGATCGGCGTCGAGCTGCTGGTCGTCGCCGGCACCGCGGCGGCGATGCTGGCGATCGCGATCGCGCAGTTCCGGCGGGCCTGAGGGACGCGGCGCGGCGGGCGGTAGGCTGGGCGGATGCCGACCCTCGCCACGCTGCTGCTGTTCTCGGTCGTCGCGCTCGGCTTCGCCGCGCTGCCGGGCCCGAGCAACCTGTTCGTGCTGACGCGCGGCCTCGGGCTCGGGCCGCGCCCGGCCGTCGCCGGCGCCGCCGGCTGCGCGACCGGCGCCTCGGTCTACGTCGTGATGACGGCGGTCGGGCTGTCGGCGCTGCTGGCCTCCTCGCAGACGATCTTCGCGGTGCTCCACTACCTCGGCGCCGCCTACCTGGTGCTGCTCGGCGTGCGCGCCTGGCGCTCGCCGCCGGAGGTCGCGGTCGAGGAGGAGGGCGCGGCGCGCCCCGCCGGCGCCGAGGCGCGCCTGTGGCGCTCCTACCGTCAGGGCGTCGTCGTCGAGCTGTCGAACCCGAAGGTCGCGCTCTTCTTCCTCGCGCTGTTCCCGCAGTTCGTGCATCCCGACCGCGGCCCGGCGGCGCTGCAGATCCTCGTCCTCGGTGCGCTGTTCGTGGTGCTCGGCTTCCTCTCCGACGCGACCTACGCGCTCGGCTCCGGCGTGCTCGGGCGCTGGCTGCGGCGCCGGCCGGCGCTGCTGCGCCGCCAGCCGCAGCTGAGCGGCGCGCTCTACGTCGGCCTCGGCGCGTGGGTGGCGGCATCGGGCGCCGACGCGAGCGCCGCCCCGCGACCACGCTGATCCCGGCGCCGGCCGCTCGCGCAGGAACGGTCGAATGGTGCTGCTGATCCTCTTCGGCTTCCTCGCCGGCGCCGGCACGGCGCTGTCGCCGTGCGTGCTGCCGGTGCTGCCGATCGCGCTCGCGGCCGGCGCGACCGGCGGCCGCCGCCGCCCGCTCGGCGTCGTCGTCGGGCTGACGCTGTCGTTCACGTTCGCGACGGTCGCGCTCGTCTACCTGCTGGCCGCGCTCGGGCTGCCCGACACGCTGCTGCGGACGATCGCGATCGTCGCGCTGCTCGGCTTCGGCGCGGCGCTGCTGGTGCCGCCGCTGGCGGCGCGGCTGGAGGGGTGGCTGAGCCGGCTCGTGCCCGCCCGCCCGGCCGCCGCGGACGGCGACGGCTTCGGCTCCGGCCTGCTGCTCGGCGCCTCGCTCGGGCTCGTCTACGCGCCCTGCGCCGGGCCGATCCTGGCCGGCGTGATCACCGTCTCGGCGGCGCAGCCGTTCACCGCCGGGCGGCTCGCGGTCGCGCTCGCCTACGGGCTCGGCTCGGCGCTCGTGCTGTACGCGCTGATGCGCGGCGGACGGCGGCTGGCGGCGCCGCTGGCGCGCCGCGGCGCCGGCCTGCAGATCGCGATGGGCGCGGTGATGGTCGTCGTCGCGGTCGCGATGCTGGCGAACTGGGACCTGCGCTTCCAGAGCACGATCGCGGACGACCTGCCGGCCTTCCTCGTCAACCCGACCGGCTCGCTGGAGAGAACCCGCGCCGCCCGCGACGCGCTCGCCGGCCTCAGAGGCGGCGGGGGCGGGATCGCCGCCGCGGCCGAGCGCAGCAGCGGCAGCGGCGCGGTCCAGCGGCTCGCGATGGAGGGCGGAGCGGCCGCCGACCTGCCGGTGATCGGCCGCGCGCCCGCCTTCACCGGCACGCAGCGCTGGTTCGACACCCCGGGCGACAGACCGCTGACGCTCGCCGGCCTGCACGGTCGCGTCGTGCTGATCGACTTCTGGACCTACAGCTGCATCAACTGCCTGCGGACGCTGCCGTACCTGGAGGCGTGGGATGCGCGCTACCGCAGAGACGGCCTGACGATCGTCGGCGTCCACACGCCCGAGTTCCCGTTCGAGAAGGACGCCGGCAACGTCGCGGCGGCGATCGCGCGCGAGGGGATCAGATACCCGGTCGTGCAGGACAACGACGCCGCCACCTGGAACGCCTGGGGCAACCAGTACTGGCCCGCCGAGTACTTCGTCGACGCGCGCGGGCGGGTCCGCTTCGCGCACTTCGGCGAGGGCTCCTACGACGAGAAGGAGCACGTGATCCGCGCGCTGCTTGCCGAGGCCGGTCACGCCCCCGGCGGCGGCTCCGCGCGCGCCCGTGGAACGAGCGCCGCCGCCGGCGTCACGACGCCCGAGAGCTACCTCGGCAGCGACCGCGACGCGCGCTTCGCCAACGGGCCGATCCTGCCCGGCCGGCGCGACTACGGCCGCGGGCCGGCCCCGCGCCCCGAGCAGCTCTCCTACAGCGGCGAGTGGACGGTCGCGGGCGACCGCGCGACCGCGGCCGGCGGCACGCTCGCGCTCAACTTCAGAGCCCGCCACGTCTACCTCGTGCTCGGCTCGCCGGGCGGCCCGCGCGACGTGCGGCTGCGGCTGGACGGCCGCCCGCTGACGGCGCGGACGGCCGGCGCCGACGTGCGCGGCAGCGCCGTCCACGTGCAGGGGCAGCGGCTCTACGAGCTGGTCGACCTGCCGGCGGTCGGGCGGCACGTGCTGCGGCTGGAGCCGCAGGCCGGCGTCGACGCCTACGCCTTCACGTTCGGCTGACTCCTGCCATCCTCCGGCGCGATGATCGCGCTCCTGCTCGCCCTCGCGGCGCTCGTCTCGCCGCAGCCGGCGCGCGAGGCGCCTGCCCGGACTTCGGCCGCGGGCGGGGCGGTCGTCGTCGCCAGACCGCGCGTCACGAGACGCTTCATCCCGCTCACCCAGCAGCGGCGGCGTGACACCGCCGCCTACGCGCGCCGGCACTACGGCCTCGACACGACGACCGTCACGCCGCACGTGATCGTCGAGCACTGGACGCAGACCGACTCGGTCGACGCGACGTACTACATCTTCGCCCCGAACGTGCCCGACGCGGAGCTGCACGAGCGGCCGGGCACCTGCTCGCAGTTCGTGATCGCGCGCAGCGGGCGGATCTTCCAGCTGACGCCCGTGACCTTCCTCTGCCGCCACACGGTCGGGCTCAACTGGGCGGCGATCGGGATCGAGCACGTCGGCTTCAGCGACGGCGAGGTGCTCGGCAACCGCGCGCAGATGGACGCCTCGCTGCGGCTGACGCGCTGGCTGCGCTGCACGTACGAGATCCCGGTGCGCGACGTGATCGGGCACGCCGAGAGCCTCTCGTCGCCGTTCCACAGAGAGCGCGTCGCGAGCCTGCGCCAGCAGACGCACGACGACTTCCAGCCGACAGCGATGAACCGGTATCGGGAGCGTCTGCGGGCTGCTGGGGACTGCCCGCGGCCGCCGGCGCGCCTGCGAGGGACGCAAGCGGCGCCCGGCCGCACGGGGCCGTCGTAGCATCCCCGGGCGTGGGATCTTCGGAGATCTTCGCGCCGGGGGCGCTCGACGGGCAGGTCGCGCTCGTCACCGGCGGCGGCACCGGACTCGGCCGCGCGAGCGCCGCGGAGCTGATCGCCTGCGGCGCCCGCGTGGTGATCACCGGGCGGCGCGCGGAGGTGCTGGAGGCGACCTGCGCGCGGCTCGGCCCGGCGGCGTCGTGGGTGGTGGGTGACGTTCGCGACGACGCCTCCGCCGAGGCGATCGTCGCTGAGGTGCTGTCGCGCCACGGCCGCCTCGACCTGCTCGTCAACAACGCCGGCGGGCAGTACTTCACGCCGGCGGAGGCGATCGCGGCGAGAGGCTGGCAGGCGGTCCAGCGGCTGAACGTCGGCGGCACGACGCGGATGGCCGAGCTGGTCGTCGCGCGGGCGATGCGGCCCGCGGGCCGGGGGACGATCGTCAACGTGACGCTGTCGCCCCACCACGGCCTGGCGGGGATGACCCACTCCAGCGCCGCACGCGCCGCGGTCGAGGGCCTGACGCGCGCCTGGGCGGCGCGTTGGGCGGCCGACGGGATCGCCGTGATCGCCGTCGCCGCCGGCCACTTCCACACCGACGCGCTCGACAAGTACCCCGAGCAGGTCCGCCTCGGCGCCGCCCGCACGGTGCCCCTGGGCCGGCTCGGGCGGCCGCAGGAGCACGGCTGGCTGATCGCGCTGCTGGCCTCGCCGCTGGGCCGGGCGCTGAGCGGCTCGGTCGTCACCTTGGACGGCGCGCGCGACAACTGGTACGGCCCCTGGCCGCCAGCCTCGCTGACCGACGACGACGGCGAGGTGCCGACGGAGGAGCGCAGAGCGGCGGCGACGAGATAGGCGCGAGCCCGTGCTGCCCGGCGGGGATGCTGGCGGCGCGGCGCGGCGCGGCGCGCGATGACGCACCGAAAAGCGGGCGACGGGAATCGAACCCGCCCTAAGAGCTTGGAAGGCTCCTGTGCAACCACAACACTTCGCCCGCGTGGAGTGCGCTGACGATGGTACCGGTTGGCCTGTCCTCGCGCCCGGCCTCGTGTGAACCCCGCCCGGACGGGCACGCTCACAACGAAGCGATTGCGACAGAAGGAGCTTCGATGGTGACCGTAGGACTGTGGGTGCGGCTGGAGGCGAAGCCCGGCCGCGAGGACGACGTCTCCGCGTTCCTCGTCGGCGCGCGCGACATCGTCGACGCCGAGCCCGGAACCGAGGCCTGGTTCGCCCTCCGCCTCGGCCCGACCACCTTCGGCATCTTCGACGCCTTCCCCGACGACGCCGCCCGCGACGAGCACCTCGCCGGCCGCGTCGCCGCCGCTCTCGGCGAGAAGGCGACCGACCTGCTCGCCGAAGCCCCGGCGATCGAGAAGCTCGACGTGCTCGCCTCGAAGCTGCCCTGAACGCCCGCCGCCGCGCCCAGCCGCCGGCCGACGCCCCGCCGGAGTATCATGCTGCGAGCAGCCACGGGGAGTGGCGCAGTCTGGTAGCGCACCCGGCTGGGGGCCGGGCGGTCGCAGGTTCAAATCCTGTCTCCCCGATAAGCAGTCCGAGGGCCCCGCGAGAGCGGGGCCCTCGGCGTTTCAGGGACATATCTCGCGACATCGTCCCATTGATGAATGGGATTTGCGTAAAACGCGAGAAGGGCGCTACTGTTTGACACGCAGCCACTCACGCGTAGAGCGGGTGCACTGCGTTCGGGGCAAAAAGAGAGGAAGCGCAGATGGGCCTGGCAAGTGCCGCGATTCGACTGCTCGTAGTAGTCGCAAGCTTCGTTGTCGCCGGGGTGTTTGCCGATCCGACAGGCGCGACGATATACAACAGTAATCCGGACTGCGTTGATCGTCTGCTTCAGCCGTATAACAGTCCGACTATTCAGATCGCTGCATGGGCGGTCTCTACCAGGTGACTCAGGTCGCCGGATTCAGCGTCAACGACTACAACCGTTGCGCCATCGCCAAGAACAGCTCGAACGGAGCTGGCGGCGACGCGATTCCCGCGGCGTGCGGGACGGGCACCATCGTGACGCCCTGTTACACCGTCGCGTTCCACTATCCAGGGGTCGTCGATCACGGGCCGAACGCCCACCATGGGTACTACGCATGGCACGCCAGTTCGACCGGTGACTGCTAGGAGGCTTCGAATGTCCAGAGCCCGTACCTACCGCACCGTTGCGCTCCTTGCCGTCGCCGTCGCGATTCCGTCTGGCATCGCATTCGCCGCGGTCCGAGGCGACGATCCCGGCGAGCCGATCAGCGAGCCGGGGCAGCGCCTCGCCGATGTGGTGAGAGCGCACACGCCCGCCCACAGCGGCGACGCGGTGCTCGCTGACCGATTCAGCGTGTTGTCCCAGCCAGTGGCCGAGAAGAGCCCGCTCGGAGACGCTGCGGAACACACGCACACTGCCGATGTGTCGCGCGCGCACGTCATTCCACGCCCGGCTGCGGGGTCGGATTGGGATGCGTGGATCGCTCCCGGGAGCGCCCCTGGCGAGATCTGCCTGCTTGCGATCAGACCGCCGGCGATCGGCGCGGGCTCAGCCTGCGACTCGCTCGAGCGAGCGGCGTCCGGGAAGCTCACACTCTCGATGGGGAGTCTCCATGACGGCCCGGTGGTCGTGCTCGGCGCGATGCCTGACGGCGTAGACGAGGTCACGTTGACACTCGCGGACGGAGCGACTCGGCGGCTGATCGTGCACAACAACGCTTATCGTGCGGACGTGAACGAGGCGACGAGAAGCATCACGTTCACGCTTCCAGGGGCTGACAAGCCGACGACGATCGACTCGCTGGCGTACTCGGGCTGACTGAACTCACCGCAGCTCCAGCAGCGAGATCTCGGGCGGGGCGTTGAAGCGGAGCTTGGGGGCTTCGCCGCGTTCGACGCCGATGCCGCGGCTGACGTAGATGCGGCGGCCGTCGAGCGCGTGGAGGCCGCCGCCGCAGACCTCGCGGGGGAGGCTGCTGGCGGTTCTGAAGGCGCCGTAGAGCGGCAGCTGGATCTGGCCGCCGTGAGTGTGGCCGGCGACGAGCAGGTCGACGCGGCTGTCGGGGGCGAGGCGCAGGACCGGGTCGGGGCGGTGGGCGAGCAGGATGCGGAGGTCGTCGGCGCCCGGGGCGTCCTGCAGCCTGGCGATCGTCCTGGCGGCTGCCGGGGTGCGGTAGTTCAGCTCGAGACCGGCGATCGTCAGCCTGCGGTCGGCGACGCTCGTGGTGACGGTCTCGTTGACGAGCAGCCTCACGCCGGTGCCGGCGAAGATGCGGCGCGTGTCCTCGATGCTCGGCTCCTGATCGCCCTGCACGGCGTAGACGCCGCCGGGCGCGTGCAGGCGCGACATCAGCCTGCGCAGGCCGGGCAGCTCCCGCTCGAAGCTCGCGCGCGAGCCCTGCTGGTAGTCGCCGGCGAGCAGGATCACGTCCGGTCTCAGCTCCAGCGCGCGGTCGACCGCTCTGCGCTCGTGCTCGCCGAGGTGCTCGAACTGGAGGTCGGCGAGCACCGCGACCGTCACCGCCTGCTCGCCGGCACGGGCGGAGGAGAGCGGCACCTCCGTGCGCTCGACGACCAGCCGCTGCGGCTCGACGAAGCTGGCGTACGCGCCGATCGGGGCGAGCAGCAGGCCGGCGACGGCGAGCGCTCTGACGAGCCAGCCGCCGTCGCGCCAGCGCAGCAGCGCGAGCAGCAGCGCCGCCGTCGGCACGACCACGACGAGGTCGAGGTAGAGCACGTGCGCGACGCCGAACGGCCTGCCGAGGCCGGCGGCCACCATCACGGCCAGCTTCCCGAGCAGCAGCGCGCAGACGAGCGCGAGGCCGCCGGCCAGCAGCGGCAGGCGCGGGCGGAAGCGCACCGCCCACAGCACGTAGGCGCCCGCGATCGCGACGTCGATCGCGGCCGAGACGGCGAACATCGTGTTGCCGTGCAGCATGCGGCGGGACGCTGTCAGCGGGCGATGAAGGGCCGGTAAAGCCGCCGCGCGAACCCGCCCGGCCGGGTCGCTAGCCTTCGCAGCATGGAGCCGACTGACGAGCAGGTGCGGATCCTGAGAGCGGCGCGCGACGGGCGGCTGCACTCGATCGGGCACTGGGTGATCGACGGCGAGTCCCGTCCCGAGCGCCAGGCGCTCGACGGCGCGAAGGCCGCCGGCTGGCTGACCGATGCGATCGTGCGCGGCGGCTGGGCCTACGAGCTGTCGCCCGACGGGCGCGGGGCGCTCGAGGCGGCCGAGTCCGCGGACCCGTCCGCGCCGCCGCCGCCGGGCCCGTCGGCGGCCTGAACAGGCCGCGCGCCGAGGCGCGCCAGCAGCTCGTCCCAGGCGCCGGCGTCCGCGTCCGCGAGGCCCGGAACGCCGGGCGGGAACGGCGGCGGCAGCACCTCGGCCTCGCCTCTCGCCACCTGGCTGAGGGTGGGGAGCGCTGCCGCGCTGTCCTGGCCTCTGCCCGGCGGCACGACGAGCGTCAGGACGCCGCGCGAGGCGAGCAGCGCGGCGGCGAGCGGCGCGACCGCCGCGAGCGTCGAGCCGGGGACGGCGGCGGTCGCGTCGAGCAGCAGGGCGGCGGGGGCGAGGCGCTCGGGGGGGAGGAAGAGCGTCGCGGCGACCGGCGCGCGCCAGCGGCGGACGCGCACGCCCTCGGCCAGCAGCAGGCGCGTGAAGCTGCGCGCGGCGGCGCGCCCGTCCGGCGACTCCGCGCGCACGTCGAGCGTCAGCGGGCGCAGCGACTGGAGGGCGGCGATCGGGCGCGAGCGGCTGGCGCCGGCATCGGACGGGCGGGCGTCGGCGCCGGCATCGGCGGGGCGGGCGGAGGCGGGCCGGGGGCGGTGGGCGGCGTCGGCGTTGCGGCCGGTCGGGTCGGCGCCGGGCGTCCAGGCAGCCGCCAGCGCGAGCGGGGAGGAGGCGGTCGCGCGCCAGCTGCGGCCGTCGTCGTCGCGCAGGCGGGCTCTCCAGACGATCTCGCCGCCGGCGGCGTCGCCGAGGCCGCGGACGGTCAGCGCCAGCGGCTCGTCGAGCAGGGCGGAGGTCGGGCCGCGCAGCTCCAGCGAGCCGCGGCCGGCGGCGCCGCTCACCCCTGCTCCAGCCGTTCGCGGAAGCCGTGGGCGGCGTGGACGGCGGCGCCGAGGGCGTGGCACTGGTCGGTCAGCCACTGGTCCGAGGTGACGACGAGCGTCGCGCCGGGGTTGGGCGACGCCTTCAGGCGGCGGACGATCTCGTCGTCGGCCGAGTTCGCCTTCGCTCTCGGGGCGTGGGCGACCTCGATCACGGTCGAGCGGATCGGCGGGCGTGGCGGCGCCTCGAAGACGACCGTCACGTCCTCGTTCTCGGCGATCGACCAGCGCTCCAACAGGTCGACCAGCCGCACCATCGCGGCATGGCGGTCACGCCACCACTGGTCGGGGCGGGTGCCGATCACGTTCATGCCGTCGACGATCCAGTGCATCCGCCGACGAGGTTAGCCCGCGCGCGAGGCGGGGGCGGCGCGCTCGCTGGCGCCACGCGGGAGAGGCGGCCAGCGCACGACGATTAAAAGGAAACGGCCCGCCGAAGCGAGCCGTTTCCAGGAGGAGAGAGATGTGTCTATGTGGTGATGCTGTGATCGGTGGAGGAAGATTGTGTGAGGCCCGAGTTGCTTGGGCGCCGCCGATCAGTGATGTAGATAATGCGCCTCGCGACCACCTGTGTGTGTGAGCTGCGTCACCCAGCGTCGGATCGGCCCGCTAGGGTCCTGCCGCGATGACCGCGCGCCGCCTTCTCACCACCCTCGCAATCGCCGTCGCCGCGGCGCTCGCGAGCAGCTCCGCCACCGCCGCAGCCCAGCTCACGATCGGCATGGGCGACGAGCAGACGGAGATGTTCACCGATCCGCTGCTGAAGAGACTGAGGCTCAACCAGGCGCGCCTCGTCACCGGCTGGGACACCGCGCTGCAGGCCGGATCGCAGCGAGACGACGCCGACGCCTACCTCGCCGCGGCCAGGAGAGCCGGCTACCAGGTGCTCGTCTCCTTCGCCCACTCCGGCAACGCCGGCAGAACGAGAACGCTGCCGTCACCCGCCGCGTACCAGAAAGGGGTGAGGGCGTTCATCAAGCGCTACCCGCAGGTGCGCATGTACAGCCCGTGGGACGAGGTCAACACCTGCTCGGAGCCGACCTGTCACAGCCCGAAGATGGCGGCGACGTACTACCGCACGCTGCAGCGCGCGTGCCGCGGCTGCACGGTGATCGCGGCCGAGGTGCTCGACACCGACTACACGCAGATGCGCAGCTACCTGCGTCAGTTCATCCGCTACGCCGGCAAGCCGACCCCGCAGCTGTGGGCGCTGCATCCCTACAGCGACGCGAACCGCTTCCGCACGATCGGTACGAGAACGATGCTGCAGACCGTCCCCGGCACGGTCTGGTTCACCGAGGTCGGCGGCCTCTACTCCTACCCGCCGTCGTTCCCGCCCTCGTCGGCGCGACAGGTCAGAGCGGTCAAGCAGATGCAGAAGCTGGCGACCAGCAGCCCGCGCATCAAGCGCCTCTACTACTACAGCTGGCAGGGCGGCGGGACGTTCGACGCGGGCCTGATGGCGCCCACCGGCAGCCCGCGCCCGGCGTACACGACCTTCGCCGCGTGGGTGGCGCGTCAGCGCGGCCGGTGACGACGGCGCCGGACCCATTACCCTCCAGCACGTGGACCGACGCGGCTTCTTCAGATCGATGCTCGGCAAGGGCCTCACGCACGGCGCGAGACAGGTCGACGCCGTCGTGATCCCGTTCGAACGGGCCGCCAGAGCGGCGCGCGCGGCGATGCCGCAGGACGACGATCCGGTCGAGACCGCGGGGCTCGACGAGGAGGAGCTGTTCGCGTCCGATCCGCCGCTGCCGGCGACCGGCACGACGCAGACCGTCTCCGACGAGCAGCTGATGCGGCTCGCCGCCGACGCCGGCCTGGTGCGCCACGTCGAGCCGCTCGTCAAGCTCGCCCGCCGCAGCGTCCGCCTGACGCCCGGCGACGGCCCGCCTGCCGACGGCGTCCGCAGCCGCCTCGGCGGCGCGCCCGACCTCCCGTTCGGCGGCGTCTGGCCGCGCTGGGACGACCAGCCGCTCACGTTTCTCGGCCAGCTCGACCTGCGAGAGGCGCGCGCGCTCGGGCTCGACCCGGCGCTGCCCGCCGACGGCCTCGTGCTGATCTTCTCGGCGCTGGAGCGCGTCCCCGCCGGCAGCTCGCCGCTGGACCGCAACGCGACGCAGCTGATGTACGTCGAGCCGAGCCGGCTCCCGCGCGACCCGGGCGCCCGCATCGGCGCCTCCGCGCCGTTCGGCGCACGCGCGCTGGAGCTGTCGGCCGAGCTGTCGCTGCCGCGCGTCTGGTCCGCCGACGTGCAGGGGCTCGGGCTCGACGACGCCGAGCAGCAGCAGTGGGAGCAGGTCCGCCGCGACCTGGCGATCGCGCAGGGGGTCGAGGCGTGGGAGGCCGGCGAGGAATCGCGCTCGCGTCATCACCTGCTCGGCTGGCCCGACGAGTCGCGCGGTGACATGGCGGTCGCCTGCGAGCTGGCCGCGCGCGGCGTCGACGTCGGCTACGGCTCGCCGAGAGCGCACCCGGAGGCGAGACGGCTCGGCGACGCGCCCGAGCGCTGGCGGCTGCTGCTGCAGCTGAGCGCCGACGAGGAGTGCGGCTGGAGCTTCGGCAGCGGGCGCGAGCGGCTCTACCTGTGGGGCCAGGCCGACAGACTCGCCGACGGCGACTTCGACGCCGTCCACGGGCTCGCGCGCTGAGCGGCGCCGCTCGCTGGGAGACGGCGCCGCGGAAACGGCGAGCTGGTTAGGCCTGCGCCTGCTGCTTGGCCCAGTAGTCGCCGACGGCCTGGATCGCGCCGCCGGTGATCGACGACTTGAAGATCTCGGTGTCGAACGCGTGCGGCAGCGGCTCGCTCGGGACCGGGAGGCCGAGCGCCTCGCAGATCGGCTCCCAGCCGTCCTGCGGCTTCCAGATGATCAGGCGGTCGGCCGGGACGGTCGACTTGACCTCGTCGTTCCAGCGCTCCATCGCCTCGACCAGCTTGTCGCGCTCGCCGAAGGTGTTGGCGAGCGTGCCGCGCGGGCCCTTCCAGAAGGTGTCGATGTTGAGGTCCATCCACGCCGCCCAGTCCGGGTCGATGCGGTAGCGGGCCAGGCACATCGCGCGCATGAACGAGTCGCCGAAGTAGATCTGCACGATCGTGTCGTTCATCGATCTCGCCCACGCGTCCCCGTCGCGCACGCTCAGCAGGATCTTCGCGTCCGGGTAGTGGTCCATCAGCTCGCGCCAGTGGTACGCCGCCGGCCAGTCGACGGTCGCCTCGAACCCGTCGAAGACCTCGTCCCACGGCTGCTGGCCGAGGTAGGCCCGACGCCACACGTCGACCCCTCTTCTGAGGTCCTCCATCATGTCCTTCATGTGGTACGTCGGCAGCCCGAGCTGTCTCAGGGCGAGCCACTGGGTCGTCGTCGCGGTCCGGGGAAGTCCAGCGCCGATGATCTTCATCCAGTCTCCGATCGGGGGAAATCGCTTGTCGACCACCACAACCGCCGGGCCGGCTCCAGGTTGCGCTGAGCTAGGCTCCCGCATGTGAGCGCGAGCGAGTCAGCCTTCCCAGTCGCCTTCCACCGGCCCGAGGCCGAGCGGCGCGTGGTGATCCTGCCAGGCGCACGCTATCCAACTCGCGCTCCACTGCTGTGGTTCGCACGTGAAGTGGCGCTGGCGAAGGGCTTCGGCGTGCTCGAGCTGCTGGAGGAGCCGGCGGCCGGCAGCGACCCGTTCGCGTGGATCCGCGACCGCGCCACGCGCGCGCTCGACCACGATCCCGCGCCGACGACGATCGTGATCGGCAAGTCGCTCTCCAGCCACGTCGCCGACCTCGCGCGCGACCGCGAGCTGCCGGCGATCTGGCTGACGCCGCTGCTCGACCGGCCGGAGGTGCGCGATGCGATCGCGGAGGCGACGCGGCCGCTGCTGATGGTCGGCGGCACCGAGGACCCGACCTGGCAGCCGGACGGCGTCGGCTCCAACGCGCTGATCGACCGCGTCGAGCTGGTCGGCCACGACCACAGCCTGCAGATCCCGCGCGACCCGATCGCGTCGCTCGGCTCGCTGAAGAAGGTCACGAAGCGGATCGAGCGCTTCCTCGGCGGCAGCTGGCTGGGCTGAGCACGCGCTCGCGCGCGACGGCGCGTTCAGCGATTCCTTAGGAGTCTTGGGGAACCGCTTACAAACGCTTCAGTGACGACTCAGGAAGTCAGCGCATCCTGATCGTCATGAACACGCCCAAGGCCATCGTCACCCTCGCCGCGGCAGCCGTTCTCGGCGCTGCGGGCGGCGCTGTGGTCGTCGGCGTCGTCGGCGACGACGGCGGCGGCACCAAGACCGTCATCGAGCCTGCCTCCGCGCAGCCGCAGAAGGTCAGCGTCGCGCAGAGCAGCGGCTCCGCGCTCTCCGCCAAGCAGATCTACGCCGACGCGAGCGACTCCGTCGTCTACATCACCTCCGAGATCACCGCCCAGTCCTCCTCCGCCGACCCGTACTCCGAGCAGTCCGGTCAGTCGGGCGAGGCGACCGGCTCCGGCTTCGTCGTCTCCAAGGACGGCTACATCGTCACCAACGCCCACGTCGTCAACGGCGCCGCCTCGGTCACCGTCAAGATCGGCGACGGCAACACGCAGAGAGCGGAGGTCGTCGGCAAGGACGAGTCGACCGACATCGCGCTGCTGAAGGTCAGCGGCGACAGCAACCTCAAGCCGCTCTCCTTCGCCGACTCCGACGCGCTCACCGTCGGCGACAACGTCTTCGCGATCGGCAACCCGTTCGGCCTCGACCGCACGCTCACGACCGGCGTCGTCTCCGCGCTCCAGCGCCAGATGACCGCTCCCAACGGCTACACGATCTCCGGCGTGATCCAGACCGACGCCCCGATCAACCCCGGCAACTCGGGCGGCCCGCTGCTCGACGACGAGGGTCACGTGATCGGCGTCAACTCGCAGATCCTGACCGGGTCGAGCAGCTCCGAGGGCAACGTCGGCATCGGCTTCGCGGCGCCCTCCAACACCGTCAAGAACGTCGTCGAGCAGCTCGAGCAGAGCGGCTCCGTCAAGCACGCCTACCTCGGCGTCCAGATGGGCGCGACCGAGAGCGGCACCGGCGCGACCGTCTCCTCGCTCACCTCCGACGGCCCGGCGGCCGACGCGGGCCTGCAGGCCGGTGACGTGATCGTCGGCTTCGACGGCAGAAGCGTCGCCGACGCCTCGGCGCTGTCGGGCTTCGTCAACGGCAAGTCGGTCGGCGACAAGGTCGAGCTGACCGTCCGCCGCGACAACGCGGAGAAGACGATCAGCGTGACGCTCGGCGAGCAGCCGGCCGGCGCGGCGACCTCCTCGTCGCAGAGCCAGCAGCAGGTTGACCCGCAGCAGCAGGTCGATCCCCAGCAGCAGCAGACCGATCCGCAGCAGCAGCTCCCGCAGCAGAGCGACCCCTACGGCCAGCAGTCCGATCCCTACGGCCAGAGCGACCCGTACGGTCAGCAGGGCCAGAGCCAGGGTCAGCAGGGGCAGAGCCAGCAGCAGATCGACCCGGAGCAGCTGCTCCAGCAGCTGATGCCGTAACCGCTTCACCCCGCTTCACCCCGCTTCACAAGCTTCCTGCTCCGCCCGCTCGCAACCCCCCCCGTGCCGTGCGGAGCAGGAAACGCCCGGCCGACAGCCTGTCCCCTGCTGTCGGCCGGGCAGCTGGACCCGCAGGACACGGGTCCTGGGAGGAGGACGCAGGACGAGCCCGGCCGGGAATCCCCTTCTCCGGTCGGGCTCTTATCCTTTGTCGGATGCGGAATCAGCTGCGCCCCCTCTTCGACCGCGTCGTCATCAAGGAGCTCGAGCCGGACCGCGTACGCGAGTCCGGCTTGGTCGTTCCGGCGGGCACGCACGAGCCACCGCCGCAGCACGGGATCGTGCTCGCCGTCGGCCAGGGGCTCGACTGGTGGGCGCACGTCGGCGTGACGATGCCCGTCAGACCGGGCGACCACGTCGTCTTCCCGGCGTCGGCCGGCTCGTGGGTCGAGGTCGACGAGGAGCGGCTGCTGGTCTGCCGCGTCGGCGAGCTGCTCGGCGTGCTTGAGCTGGTCGCCGTGCCGGACTGACGTGTCGCTGCTGCAGTGCCTGCTCGTGCTGGCGGCCGGGGTCGCCGCGGGCACGATCAACACCGTCGTCGGCAGCGGCACGCTGATCACCTTCCCGGTCCTGCTCGGGGTCGGCTACTCGCCGATCACGGCCAACGTCTCGAACTCGCTCGGGCTCGTGCCGGGCTCGCTCTCGGGCGCCTACGGCTACCGTCGCGAGCTGGCCGGCCAGCGCGGGCGGGTGATCCGCTATGGCGCCGCCTCGCTGCTCGGCGGCGCCTCCGGCGCGGGGCTGCTGTTCGTGCTGCCGGACGCCGCCTTCGAGGCGATCGTGCCGGTGATGATCTTCCTCGCGCTCGTGCTGGTCGTCTTCCAGCCGCGGCTGGCGCGCGCGCTCGCCGACCGCCGCCACCCCGACGCGCCGCCGCGCGAGGGCGGCGCCGGGACCTTCCTGCTCGGCTACCTGACGGGCGTCTACGGCGGCTACTTCGGTGCCGCGCAGGGGATCATCCTGCTGGCGATCTTCGGCCTGACGCTGGACGAGGAGATGCAGCGCGTCAACGCCTTGAAGAACGTGCTGGCGATGATCGTCAATCTCGTCGCCGGGATCGTCTTCGTCTTCGTCGCCCACGTCGCGTGGGAGGCGGTCGCGCTGCTGGCGGTCGGCTCGGCCGCGGGCGGGCAGCTCGGCGCCCATGTGGGTCGCCGGCTGCCGCCGCAGGTGCTGCGAGCCGTGATCGTGGTCGTCGGCGTCGTCGCGATCGTGCAGCTGCTGACGCGCTAGACCTGCTCGCCAATGAAGAAGCCGACCCTCTGGCCCTCGACCTGCGCGTCGAGCGTCTTGTCGTCCAGGATCAGCGCCGCGCCCTCCTCGACGAAGACGCGCGCGCCGTCGGCGTCGAGCACCTGATCGTGATCGGCCGGGACCTCGGCGACCGTCACCTCCAGCGGCCCTGGTTGCTCCGCGCCGGGCTGGGTCGCGATCCGGATGCCGGCTCCGTCTGGGATCTCCGGCGCGGCGACGATGCCGCGGATCGCTTCGGCTGCGGTCTCCGTGATGGCGAGCACGTGGTGCTCCTCTCGTTCGGGTTCGGAGTCCTCATCGCCTGCCCGCAGCGCCGTCGTCGGAAACGGCCAAGGTCCGCACCGCGGCGGCCGACTCGGCCGCGAGGGCGGCGTGCGCGAGCGCGGCCGCCTCGTCGGCGTCGAGCTGGCGCACGGCCTGCTTGACGGCCGCGACCGACGGGCTCGCGACCGACAGCTCCCGCACCCCGAGGCCGACCAGCAGCGGCGCGGCGAGCGGGTCCGCCGCCAGCTCGCCGCAGACGCCGACCCAGCGGCCGTGGGCGCGGGCCGCTCTGCAGACCTCGTCGATCAGTCGCAGGACGGCGGGGTGGAGGCCGTCGGCGAGCTGGGCGAGGGCGGCGTTGCCGCGCTCGGCGGCGAGCACGTACTGGGTCAGGTCGTTGGTGCCGAGCGAGAAGAAGTCGACCTCGCGGGCGAGCTGGACGGCGGTCAGCGCGGCGGCCGGGACCTCGATCATGATCCCCGTCTCGAAGCCGCGTTGCGATGTGGCGCGTGTCGCTTCGCGCGCTTCGTCGAGCAGGGCGCGGGCGGCGCGCAACTCCTCGATCGTCGCGACCATCGGGAACATCAGCTTGACGTTCTCGTGCTCGGCGGCGGTGCGGACGATCGCCCGCAGCTGGGCGCTGAGCAGCTCCGGTCGGGCGAGCCCGAGGCGCAGGCCGCGGACGCCGAGGAACGGGTTCTGCTCCGGCGGCATGCCGAGGTAGGGGAGCGGCTTGTCGGCGCCGGCGTCGAGCGTGCGGATCACGAGCGGGCGGCCGTCGAGCGCCTCGGCCGCCTCTGAGTAGATCGCGACCTGCTCGTCCTCGGTCGGCGCGGCGTCGCGGTCGAGGAAGGCGAACTCGGTGCGGAAGAGCCCGACGCCGTCGGCGCCGCTGGTGCGCGCCTCGCGCGCATCGGCGGCCGAGCCGGCGTTGGCGGCGACCTCGATCAGGACGTCGTCGCGCGTGCGGGCCGGATCATGCGCCGCGGCCCGCGCCTGCTCCGCCTGCGCCGCGGCCCGCGCCCGCCGCTCGCGGTAGTCGCGCAGCGTCGCCTCGCTCGCGGTGGGGATCAGCAGCCCGGCGTCGCCGTCGAGGATGGCGTCGCGCGATGCGGGCGCGGCCTCGTCGGCCGCGGCGGTGGCAGCCGGCGAGGCGGCAGCGAGCAGGTCCGGGCCGAGTCCGAGCACGGCAGGGACGCCGAGCGCGCGGGCGAGGATCGCACCGTGCGAGGTTGGCCCGCCCGCGGCGGTCGCGATCCCGAGCACGAGCGCACGGTCGAGCCCGGCGGCGTCGATCGGCGTCAGATCGCGCGCGACGAGGATGTGGCGCCGCCCGTCGCCCTCGCCGGATGCGCCGCGGTTTGCGTCGGATGCGCCGCGATCTGCGTCAGGCGAGCCGTGGTCTGCGCCGGGTGCGCCGCGATCTGCGTCAGGCGAGCCGTGGTCTGCGCCGGGTGCGCCGCGCTCTGCGCCGGGTGCGCCGCGATCTGCGCCGGGTGCGCCGCGATCTGCGTCAGGCGAGCCGCGATCTGCGGCGAGCGCGCGCAGGACGCGGTCGCCGACGTCGATCACGTCGGCGGCGCGTTCGCGCTGGTAGGGGTCGTCGAGGGCGCGGTAGCGGTCGGCGATCGCGGCGACGGCGTCGGCCCAGGCGCGGCCGGCGGAGCGGCCGGCGTCGATCGCGTCGCGGGCGGGCGTGAGCAGGGCGTCGTCGTCGAGCACGAGCGCGAGCGCGTCGAGGATCTCGGCCTCCTCCTCGCCGACCTCGCGCGCGAGCCGCTCGCGCCGCTGCTCGATCTCGCCCCGCACGCTGTCGCGGGCCGCGCTGAGCGCCGTCCACTCCTGCGCGGGCGAGCCGGCCGGCGCCTCCGCGATCGGCGGCGGATCGTGCGTCGCACCGCCGCCGAGCAGCCGCAACGGCCCGATCGCGATCCCCGGCGAGCTGGCGATCCCCGCGATCGCGCCCGCGGGCGCGTCAGGCGGGAGGGGGCGGGATGGCGGCGTCGCGTCGATGGGCGCGTCGGCCGCGCGGGGGCGAGAGGGGGTCGGACGTCCGGAGGTCGGTGGTTCGGTGCCGGTGGCGACGGCGCGGAGCTGGCGCAGGGCCTCCGCGGCGGCGGGGCCGCTGGCGCGGACGACGATCTCGTGGCCTTCGCGCACGCCGAGTGTCGCGAGCCCGTTGAGCGAGGTCGCCGGCGCGGGGCCGGCGCCGGTGGTGGCGTTCTCGACCTCGATCGCGGCGTCGAGCGCCGCGGCGGTGCGGACGAACCGCGCCGCCGGCCGCGCGTGAAGCCCCTGCGCCACCGTCACCGCGAACCGCGCCTCGACCGCGTCGCCGCGCGGGGAGGCGTCGGCGGCCGCGGGGGCGTCGCCGGGCGCGGTAGGGGCATCGGCGGCGGCGGGGGCGTCGCCGGGCGCGGAGGCGTCGGCGGGCGCGGAGGCGTCAGCGGGCGCGGAGGCGTTGGCGGGCGCGGGGGCGTCGGCGGGCGCGGGGGCGTCGCCGGGCGCGGAGGCGTTGGCGGGCGCGGAGGCGTCGGCGGGCGCGGAGGCGTTGGCGGGCGCGGAGGCGTCGGCGGGCGCGGAGGCGTCGGCTGGCGGGGCGTCGGGGTCGGCGAGATGGGCCTGTTTGCCGGCGAGGCCGCCGAGGGCCTCGGCGGCGACGGCGTCGAGATCCATGCCGGCCTGGGAGGCGACGGCGGCTGCGACGGCGCCTTCGACCAGCGGGGCGGGGACGAGGCGGACCGGGGTCTCGGGGGCGAGCAGCTCGATCGCCATCTCGGCGCTGAGGACGGCCGAGCCGAGGTCCATCAGCACGAGCACGCCGCTGCCGGAGCCGTCGTCGGCCTGCTCGACCGCCGCCATCACGCGGGCGGCGTCGGTGCCGAGCGGGGCCGGCTCGCCCTCAGCCGGCGGCTCCAGGCCGCCGGCGGCGATCAGCGGCACGTCGCCGCCCATCTCGCGCGCCAGTTCGACCACGCCCTCGGCGAGCCGCGCGCTGTGCGAGACGACGACGATGCCGACCATCGCGAGGGGGCTAGTCCCCGCTCACCCAGCCGAGCGTGCGCTGGACGGCCTCCTTCCAGCGTCTGTAGCGCTGCTCGATCTCCTCCGCCGGCTCGGACGGCTCCCAGCGCTTGTCCTCGCCCCAGTTTCTCGTCACGTCGTCGGTGCCCGACCAGACGCCGACCGCGATGCCGGCCGCGTAGGCGGCGCCGAGCGCGGTCGTCTCCGAGACCTTCGGGCGGATCGTCGGGACGCCGAGCACGTCGGACTGGAACTGCATCAGCAGTTCGTTGGAGACCATGCCGCCGTCGACCTTCAGCTCCTTGAACGGCGCGTCGCTGGCCTCGTTGGCGGCATCGACGACCTCGCGGCTCTGCCACGCGACCGACTCCAGCACGGCGCGCGTGATGTGGGCCTTGTTCGTGAACGCGGTCATGCCGACGATCACGCCGCGGGCGTCATCTCTCCAATACGGCGCGAAGAGGCCCGAGAAGGCCGGCACGAAGTAGACGTCGCCGGTGTCGTCGACCGACGCCGCAAGTCTCTCCGACTCGGGCGCGCTTCTGATGATCCCGAGCTGGTCGCGCAGCCACTGGACGCCGGCGCCGGTCACGGCGATCGAGCCCTCCAGCGCATAGACCGCGTCCTGGTCTCCGATCTTGTAGCCGACCGTCGTCAGCAGCTTCTCCGACGGGACCGGCTCGTTGCCGGTGTTGACGAGCAGGAAGGAGCCGGTGCCGTAGGTGTTCTTCGCCGTCCCCGGCTCGAAGCAGGCCTGGCCGAAGAGGGCCGCCTGCTGGTCGCCGAGCACGCCGGAGACCGGGACGCCGTCGAGCACCGTGCCCTGCACCTCGCCGTAGACCTCCGACGACGATCTGATCTGCGGCAGCATCGCCCGCGGGATCCCCATCAGCTCCAGCGCCTCGTCGGACCAGTCGAGCGTTCTCAGGTCCATCAGCATCGTGCGCGAGGCGTTCGTCACGTCGGTCACGTGGACGCCGCCGTCGGGCCCGCCGGTGAGGTTCCAGATCGTGTACGTGTCCATCGTGCCGAAGAGGATGTCGCCGGCCTCGGCGCGCTCGCGCACGCCGTCGACGTTGTCGAGGATCCACTTCGCCTTCGGACCGGAGAAGTAGGTCGACAGCGGCAGGCCGCAGATCGAGCGGAGCCGGTCGAGGCCCTTGTCGCCGGCCAGCTCTCTGACGATCTGGGCGGTGCGCGTGTCCTGCCAGACGATCGCGTTGTAGACCGCCTCGCCGGTTCTCTTGTCCCACAGCACGGTCGTCTCGCGCTGGTTGGTGATGCCGATCGCCTTGATCTCTCTCGGCCTCACGTCGGACTTGCCGAGCGCGTCGGCGATCACCTCTCTCACGCGCGTGCGGATCTCGTCCGGATCGTGCTCGACCCAGCCCGCTCTCGGGTGGATCTGTCTGTGCTCGCGCTGACCGACCTGGACGATGTTGCCGTCGGTGTCGAAGATGATGAAGCGCGAGCTGGACGTGCCTTGGTCGATCGCGCCGACGTAGTCAGCCATGTCGTGGTCTCCTCACTGTTCGTCGGCGGTCGCGGCGAGCGCCTGCAGCAGCAGCGCGGTCGACGTCGCCCCCGGGTCCTGATGTCCGATCGAGCGCTCGCCGAGGTAGCTCGCGCGGCCCTTTCTCGCCAGCAGCGGCACGGTCGCCTCGGCGCCCTTCTGCGCGGCGTCGGCGGCGGCCTGCAGCGCCTCCTGCAACGAGGCTCCGGCGGCGGCGCCCCGCAGGGCGTCGCGCGCCGGCACCAGCGCGTCGACCATCGTCTTGTCGCCGGGCTCCGCCTTTCCGCGTCTCTGCACGGCGGCCGTCGCCGCTTCCAGCGCGGTCGCCCACACGTCGGCGTCGGCGTCGGAGACGTCTCTGAGCCCGCCGGCGAGCCCGATGAAGAACGAGCCGTACAGCGGCCCGGCCGCGCCGCCGACGGTCGACAGCAGCGTCATGCCGACCGTTCTCAGCGCGTCGGCGGCGGGCGCGCCGGAGGCGACTCTCTCCGCCGCCGCCTTGAAGCCGCGCGTCATGTTCGCGCCGTGGTCGCCGTCGCCGATGTCGGCGTCGAGCCGGTTGAGCCGGTCGCGCTCCTGCTCCAGCACGGCCGCGCCGGCTCTGACCCATGCAGCGACGTCCATTCAGACTCCCCAGCGCAAGGCGGTCGTGTCGACCGGCGCGTCCCACAGCTGGACCAGCTCGTCGTCGAGCTTCAGCAGCGTGATCGACGTGCCGGCCATCTCCAGCGAGGTGATGAAGTTGCCGACGAGGTTGCGCTCGATCTTCAGCCCGCGCTCGCCGAGCACCTGCGCGACGCGGCGGTAGACGATGTACAGCTCGATCAGCGGCGTGCCGCCCATCCCGTTGACGAACGCGAGCACGCGGTCGCCCGAGCTGAACGGCAGGTCGGAGAGGATCGGCTCCAGCAGGCGGTCGACGATCTTGTCGGCCGGCTCCAGCTCGACCCGCTCGCGGCCCGGCTCGCCGTGGATGCCGATGCCGATCTCCATCTCGTCCTCGGCCAGCTCGAAGGTCGGCGTGCCGACGTGGGGGACGGTGCAGGAGGTCAGCGCCATCCCCATCGAGCGGGCGTTCTCGTCGACGCGCCGGGCGAGCGCCGCGACCTCCGCCAGCGGGCGCCCGGCCTCCGCCGCCGCGCCCGCGATCTTCTCCACCAGCACGGTCGCGCCGACGCCGCGGCGGCCGGCGGTGTAGGTCGAGTCCTGCACCGCCACGTCGTCGTCGACGAGGACCGAGACGACCTCCGTCTCCGCCAGCTCGGCGGCGGTCTCGAAGTTCATCACGTCGCCGGTGTAGTTCTTGACGATGTGCAGCACGCCGGCGCCGCCGTCGACCGCCTGCGTGGCGGCGAGCATCTGGTCCGGCGTGGGGGAGGTGAAGACGGCGCCGGGACAGGCGACGTCGAGCATGCCGCGCCCGACGAAGCCGCCGTGCAGCGGCTCGTGGCCGCTGCCGCCGCCGGACAGGATCCCGACCTTGCCTCTGACCGGGCCGTCGGCGCGTGCGATGTAGGCCGGGTCGAACGACACCCTGAGCGTGTCGGGGTGCGCCGCCGCGATCCCCTCGAGCGCCTCGCTGACGACGGCCTCGGGATCGTTGATCAGCTTCTTCATCGTGCGCCGCCCCTGCCCTCGGTCTCGATCTCGACCTCGCCCTCCTGCTCGACCGATTCGTCCGGCGTGACGCCGCGGGCTCTCAGCACGTTGCCGATGAAGAAGTCGTACAGCGGCGCGGCGATCGCTGCGCCGATCAAAGGTCCGACGATCGGGATCCACATGTAGGAGTTGATGTTGCCGTAGTCGCCTGGCACCGCGACAGACTTCCAGCCTTCGATCCAGGCGACGAGGCGCGGACCGAGGTCACGTGCCGGGTTGATCGCGTAGCCGGCGTTGGCGCCGAACGAGAGGCCGATCGCGACGACGATGAAGCCGACGATCAGCGGCCCGAGGTTCGACTTGACCGGCTGGTTGTAGTTGTCGACGACCGCGAAGATGCAGAAGACGAGCAGCGCGGTGCCGACGATCTGGTCGAACAGCGGTCCCCACACGTTGCCGAAGTAGGCGGCCGGGAAGGTCGCGAAGATCGAGTAGGTGGTGACGGAGTCCGGTGTGCCGCGGACGATGTCTCTCGCCCGCTCGAACGCGTCTATCGACGGCGCGTAGAGCCAGTAGAGGATGAGGCCCGCGACGAACGCGCCGAGCACCTGCGCGACGGCGTAGGTCGGGACCTTCTTCCAGGGGAAGCCGCGTCGCATCGCCATCGCGAGCGTCACGGCCGGATTGAGGTGCGCGCCTGTGACGCCGCCGGCGACGTAGGCGCCGAAGGTGACGCCGAAGCCCCACCCGAACGCGATGATCAGCCAGGAGGCGGTGTCGAACGTGCCGCGTCCTGACTCGGGGAGTGCGGTGACCGCCATTGCGACGGAACCGACACCGAACATGATGAGGATGAACGTACCGACGAACTCACCGAGTGCGTCTCCCCAGATAGTGCGCCGCCAAGCTGCGTCGGGGCTGAACACCGAAGTCCCGCCAGGCTTGGGCGCTGGCTGTGTGGCGGACATGAGTTCGACATACCCCAAACGACCTGCGCTCATCCCCCGCCGCACGGGGCATACCGGCCTCCTGCCAAACTGAGGGGACGATGCGGAACCGGCTTCCTGAAAGGGCGTTCGAGCGCCCGTTCGACGTGATCGTGATCGGCGCCGGGATCAACGGCGCGGGCATCGCGCGCGATGCCTCGCTGCGCGGGCTGAGCGTGCTGCTGGTCGACAAGGGCGACATCGGCGCCGGCACGACCAGCCGCTCGACGCGGCTCGTCCACGGCGGGCTCCGCTATCTGGAGCACCGCGAGCTGCCGCTCGTGCGCGAGTCGCTGCGCGAGCGCGAGGTGCTGATGCACATCGCGCCGCACCTCGTCCACCCGCTGTCGTTCCTGCTGCCCGTCTACGAGGAGCACAGACGCGGCACGCGGATGATCCGCATGGGCATGGTCGCCTACGACGCGCTGTCGCTGGACAAGTCGATGTCGCGCCACCGGATGCTCAACCGCGGCGAGGCGCTGCAGCGCGAGCCGGGCCTGCGCGCCGACGGCCTCCGCGGCGCCGCCGCCTACTACGACGCGCAGGCCGAGTACCCGGAGCGGCTGTCGGTCGAGAACGCGCTCGACGCGCGTCGCCTCGGCGCGGTCGTGCTGCCGTACATGGCGGTGACCGAGCTGCAGCGCGGGCCGGCCGGGCGCGTCACCGGCGTCGCGCTCCACGACGAGCTGCACGGCGTCGACCACGTCGCGCACGGGGCGGTGATCGTGAACGCGGCGGGGCCGTGGGTCGACCGCGTGCTGGGCGCGATCGAGCCGCCCGACCAGCGCATGATCGGCGGCACGAAGGGCAGCCACCTGGTCGTCGCGGCGTTCCCGGGCGCGCCGCGCGAGGCGGTCTACGCGGAGGCGGTCGAGGACGGGCGGCCGTACTTCGTCGTGCCGTGGAACGGGCTCTACCTGATCGGCACGACCGACTCGCGCTTCGACGGCGACCTCGACGTCGTCGTCGCGACCGACGAGGAGATCGGCTACCTGATCGCCGAGACGAACAAGCTCTTCCCCGGCGCCGGCCTGAGCGCCGACGACGTGCTCTACACGTACGCGGGCGTGCGGCCGCTGCCGTCGGCGCCCGACGGCGACGAGGCGGCGATCACCCGCAGCCACGTGATCCACGACCACGCGCCGGGCGTCGAGGGCCTGCTGTCGATCGTCGGCGGCAAGATCACGACCTACCGTCAGCTGGCGGAGGAGGTCGTCGACGCGCTCGTCAAGAAGCTCGAGCGCAAGACGCGCAAGTGCCGCACCCACCAGGTGCCGCTGCCGGGCGGTACCGTCTACGCGTTCGACGCCTTCCGCGAGCGCTTCCACGCCACCAGCGGGCTCGACCGCGTGACCGGCGAGCGACTGCTGCGGATCTACGGCACGCGCGCCGCCGAGGTGCTCGACGCGGCCGACGGCCGGCCCGAGCTGCGCGAGCCGCTGCCGGGCGGCGGCGGCGCGATCGGCGCCGAGGTCGCCTTCTCGCTGCGGACCGAGCTGTCGGAGACGCTCGCGGACGTGATCGCCCGCCGCACGATGATCGGCTTCGGCGCCGACGCCGGCCTCGGCGCGCTCGACGCCGCCGCCGAGATCGCGATCCGCGAGCTCGGCTGGGACGACGCGCGCGCGTCGCGCGAGGTCGCCCGCTACCGCAGCCAGGTCGAGATGCTGCGGCCGCGGGCGGCGCGGGTGTAGGGAACGCTGCGCCGCGGGTTACGCGGCGCAGGCGATACAGGCTGCCGCGTCATCGCTGCCGTCGAGCAGCTCCAGCGCGGGGAGTGCCGGGCTGGCGGTGGTCGCCGCCTGCTCGCGCGGCTGACCGTGCTCGGTCAGCTCGTGCAGGTAGGTGGCGATCACGCCGAGCGCGGCGCGGTCATGTCGGTTCGTGGGCAGGGCGGGAACCCCGATGCGAGCTGCGGCCATGCGGCGCCCTCCTTGGTTCGATCAAGCTCGAAGAAGAAGGTAGCAGAACCGTTCGAGCTTTCTCGAACCTTTGCGCGTGCATGGCGTCAGGCGGGGGCGTCGGCCGGCGCGGGCTCCTCCGGCGCGGGCGGCTCCGTCTCGCGGCGGCTCAGCACGAATGCGGCGCCGGCGGCGCCGGCCGCCACGGAGGCGAGCGCCCAGCCGCTGCCCCAGCGCTCGCGGCCGCGAGCGGCGTCGAGCGAGAGGCGGCCGGGGCCGGCCTCGACGATCGCCGTCACGGCGGCGATCAGCACGCCGTTGTACTCCCAGCCGCCGTCGGTCACCCACGGGCCTCTGGGCGCGTGGACGGTGCCGATCGCGGTCACCATCGTGCCGGTCAGGGCGGCGGCCGCCGCCGGTGTGAAGAGGCCGAGCGCGAGCAGCGCGCCGCCGCCGGCCTCGGCCGCGCCGGCCGCCAGCGCGTTCTGCTTGCCGGGTCTCAAGCCCATGCTCTCGAAGGCCTGCCCGGTGGCGTCGGGGCCGTGGCCCCCGAACCAGCCGAACAGCTTCTGTGTGCCGTGGCCGATGAAGAGGCCGCCGACCAACGCTCGCAATGCTGCCAGTCCGAAGCTCATGGCGACCCAGATCGCCGCAGAGCGACCGCGCCAAACCTGTCCGCCGCGGGTAGGGTCGAAGGATGCTCCTCTCGGTCATGATCGAAGGCCAGGAAGGCGTCACCTGGCCGCACTGGCTGGCGCTCGCGAGAACCGCCGAACGGCTCGGCTACACCGGCCTCTACCGCTCCGACCACTACCTCTCGGTCGTCGACAGG
Organism: Conexibacter sp. CPCC 205762; assembly: GCF_030646155.1. Taxonomy (GTDB): domain Bacteria; phylum Actinomycetota; class Thermoleophilia; order Solirubrobacterales; family Solirubrobacteraceae; genus Conexibacter. The sequence continues at coordinate 13,022 of NZ_JAUTDN010000036.1, read as the reverse complement.
CGCGAGCGCGGCGCGCTCGACGCGTGGGGGACGATCTGCGCGCTCGGCCCGCTGACCGAGCGGATCAAGCTCGGCACGATCGTCAGCCCGACCTCGTTCCGCCACCCGTCGGTGCTGGCGAAGCTCGTCACGACCGCCGACCACACCTCCAGAGGCCGCGCCGAGCTGGGCCTCGGCTCCGGCTGGTGGGAGTCCGAGCACGACCGCTACGGCTTCCCCTACCTGCCGCTCGGCGAGCGCTTCGACGTGCTCGAGGAGCAGCTGGAGATCATCGTCCGCCAGTGGCAGGAGGAGACCTTCTCGTTCGACGGCGCGCACTACAGCATCGACCAGCTCGACGCGCAGCCGAAGACGCTCGCGCGGCCGCGGCCGCTGATCCGTGTCGGCGGCAAGGGCAAGCCGCGCGGCCTGCGGCTCGCCGCCCAGTGGGCCGACGAGTACAACACCGTCCACCTCCCGCCGGAGACCTGCAGAGAGATCCGCGACGCGCTCGACGACGCCTGCGTCGCCGCCGGCCGCGACCCGGGCGACGTGCCGCTGACGCTGATGAACTGCTTCATCGTCGGCCGCGACCGCGACGAGCTGCTCGGGCGCGCGGCGCGGATCTTCGACAACCTCGACCGCGACGTCGACGTCGTCGAGCAGGCGCTGGAGGAGGAGTCGAAGCTGTGGCTCGTCGGCACGCCCGACGAGATCGCGGCAAAGGTCGAGCAGTACCGCGACGCGGGCGTCACCCACATCATGCTCCAGCACCACCTGTTCGAGGACGACGACGCGCTGGAGCTGATCGCCGAGCGGCTGCTGTAGCGCGCGCCTGGCGGAGAACCGACGCCCGTGCTGCGGCGCGCCCCCATGGGCGGCGCGCCGCGCGGCCGGCAGGATCGCCGTCATGCTCTCGAACGCCCGCACGCGCCGCCGCTGCGCCGCCCTCGTGGCCGGCGCGCTGCTGCCGCTCCTGACGACCGCACCCGCGCACGCCTTCAGCTCCGACTGGACGCCGCTCGGCGGCCTCAACGCCGTCTCCGGCGGCGACTGGATCCGCGACTACGAGACCGGCCCGGCGCCCGGCACGGTGCTCGCCGCGACCGAGGGCGGCGGCGTCTTCCGCTCGCTCGACGCCGGCGTCAGCTGGAGCGCGGTCGACCAGGGGCTGACCGACCACTCCGCCAAGATCGTCCGCGCGCTCGCGCTCGACGGCACGCGCATGCTCGCCGGCACGCAGAGAGGCGTCTTCGCGCTCAACGGCTCGACGTGGACCGGGATCGGCCAGGGCGACGGGTCCGGCAAGCTCAACAGCCCCGTGCAGGCGCTGCTGCCGCTCGGCGGCACGCTGCTCGCCGGCACCTTCGCCGGCGGCGTCGCGCGCTCATCCGACAACGGCCAGACGTGGCAGCCGCCCGGCCCCGGCAGCGGCATGCCGGCCGGCGAGACGGTCTGGTCGCTGACGAGCTTCGGCCCGATGGTGCTCGCCGGCACCGGCAGCGGCGTCTACAGATCGCTCGACGGCGGCGTCAGCTGGACGCCCTCCGGCGACGGCATCCCGCCCGGCGCGACGACCTTCCGCGTCTTCGGCGACAGCGGCGCGCCGAACGTCTGGTACGCCGGCACCGGCAGCGGCGTCTACCGCTCGCGCGACGCCGGCATCACGTGGGCGCCGATCGGCGATGGCCTGCCGTCCGGGTCCAACGGCGCCGTGCGCGACCTCAAGACGTTCGTCTCGCCCGCCGGCACGCGCCTCTACGCCGCGACCGGCAACGGCGTCTACGCGGCGACGGTGCGGCTCGGCGCGCTGCCGGGCGACGTCCGCTGGAGCCAGGTGACGACGAGAGGGCTGGCGCCGAACCTGATCGTCTGGGCGCTGTCGGACTGGCTCGGCGGCAGCGCGCTGCTGGCCGGCACGCAGTCCGACGGCGGCTTCGGCCTCGCGTTCGTGCAGCCGATCCCGATCGTCGAGCCGCAGGTCAGCGGCAGCGCGAAGGTCGGCACGACGCTGAGCGCGACGACCGGCTCGTGGGCCGGCACCGGGAACTTCGGCTTCGGCTTCGCGTGGGAGCGCTGCCAGTCGCAGGACGCCGGCTGCAGCGCGATCAGAGGCGCGAACGAGTCCGCCTACACCGCGACCGAGGCGGACTTCGGCATCTGGCTGCGGGTCGTCGTGACGGCGACCAACGGCGCGCCCCAGTTCAACTGGCCGGCGAGAGCGTCGGCGAGCACGAGAATCGGCGCGGCGCTCGGCTCGCTGCCCGGCGACGCGACGACGAGCGCGCCGAGCGTGACCGTCGACGCGCCCGGCGACAGCAGCCTGCCGAAGGTCGGCGACGTCGTGCGCGTGACGACGAAGACGGCGATGCCGAACCAGACCTTCAACCCGAACCCGACGTTCGCGCTGCAGTACCAGTGGCTGCGCTGTGACGAGAACAACGCCAACTGCAGCGAGATCGCGGGCGCGACCGGCCAGACCTACACGCTCCAGACGGCCGACGCCGCGCTGCGCGTGAAGGCGCGCGTGACGGGCGCCAACGTCTTCGGCGCGCGCTCGCTGGAGTCGGCCAACGCGACCAACCTGGTGATCCCCGATCCGGCCGCGGCGCTGGTCGCGCCGGCGCTGACCGGGACGGCGGCAGTCGGCGAGACGCTCGTCGGCAACGTCGGCGGGTGGAAGAGCGCGAAGACGACGTGGGAGCGGCAGTGGCAGCGCTGCGAGACCGACGGCACGGGCTGCAACCCGATCATCGGCGCGGGCGGCGCCGCCTACACGGTCCAGCCGATCGACGCCGGCAAGCGGCTGCGGATGCGCGTGCTCGCCGACGTCAACGAGTCGTACAAGCTGCCGGCGGCGGTCGAGGCGTTCACGCCGCTGAGCGAGGTCGTGACGAGCGCTGGCGGGCCGGGCGGAGCGGGCGGCGGGCCCGGTGAGGGCGGCGCCGATGGCGGCGGGACGGGCGGACCGGGCGGCGGCAGCGGCGGGCCGGGCGGCAGAGCCGCGCCCGACCGCGTCAAGCCGGCGCTGAAGGCGGTCGCGCTCTCGAAGGCCCGCTTCAAGGCCGGCGCGCGCGGCGTCGCGCTGCGCTTCCGGCTGTCCGAGCCGGCGACGCTGCGGATCGCCGTGCTGCGCGGGAAGAAGACGGTCCGCAGCGGGCGGGCGCAGGTGCGCAGAGCGGGGGCAGGCAGGCTCGCCTTCAGCGCCAGAAAGCTCGCCCCCGGCCGCTACCGGCTGGTGGTAGTCCCGGTCGACGCCGCCGGCAACCGCGGCAGAGCGGTCACGCTCGCCTTCCGCGTCGTGCGCTGAGCGGGGCGCGCCGCCGCCGGGCGCCCCGGCGCGCGCCCGGCACCGTTTGGCCGCCGAGCCAGGCGGCAACATTCGGCGTCGATGACAGCCGACCGGATCGATCGCACAGCTCGTGACGCGTTCGGGTTCGCGGCGCTGCGACCCGGGCAGCGGCAGGCGATCGAGGCGCTGCTGGCCGGGCACGACACGCTCGCGGTGCTCGCCTCCGGCGCCGGCAAGTCGGCGATCTACCAGATCGCGGCGCTGCTGATCGAGGGGCCGACGCTCGTGATCTCGCCGCTGATCGCCCTGCAGCAGGACCAGAGCCAGGCGATCGAGCGGCACCTGCCGGGCGAGGCGGCGCCGCTCAACTCGCGTCTCGGCGGGGCGGCGCGGCGGCGGACGCTGAAGCGGCTGGAGGAGGGCGCGGTCGAGTTCCTCTTCCTCGCTCCCGAGCAGCTCGCCAACGCCGAGGTGCGCGCCGAGCTGGCGCTGATGCAGCCGTCGCTGCTCGTCGTCGACGAGGCGCACTGCATCTCCGAGTGGGGCCACGACTTCCGTCCCGAGTACCTGCGGATCGGCCCGCTCGTCGAGCAGCTCGGCCACCCGACGACGCTGGCGCTGACGGCGACGGCGGCGCCGCCGGTGCGGCGCGAGATCGCCGAGCGGCTGCACCTGCGCGACCCGGCCGAGATCGTGCGCGGCTTCGACCGCCCCGAGATCCGCCTCTCGGTCGAGCGCCACCACGACGAGCGGCGCAAGCAGGAGGCGCTGCTGGAGCACGTCGCGCGGCTGGCGAAGCCGGGGATCGTCTACTGCGCCACGCGCAGAGCGGCCGACGCCTGCGCGGCGCAGCTGGCCGCCGCCGGCTGGCGTGCCGCCGCCTACCACGCCGGCCACAGCAGCTCCGAGCGCGACGACGTCCAGGGCCGCTTCATGGAGGGCGCGCTCGACGTCGTCGTCGCGACGACCGCGTTCGGGATGGGCGTCGACACGCCGCACGTCCGCTTCGTCCTGCACCAGGCGGTCAGCGAGTCGCTCGACGCCTACTACCAGGAGATCGGCCGCGCCGCGCGCGACCGCCTGCCGGCCGAGGCGATCCTGCTCTACCGCCCGGAGGACCTCGGCACACGCCGCTTCCTGCGCGGCGCCGGCCCGCTCACGCCGAGCGACCTCGACCGCGTCGCGCGCGCCGTCGCCGACGCCGGCACGCCGCTCCCGGCTGACACGCTGCGGGAGGCGCTGGCGATGTCGCGCTCGAAGCTGACGGCGGCGGTGACGCGGCTGGAGGACGCCGGCGAGCTGGCGGTGCGGGCCGACGGATCAGTCGCGCGGGCGCCCTGCGCGCCGCCGGTCGACGACGCCGTCGCGGCTGCGGTCGACGCCGACGAGCAGCGCGAGACGTTCGCGCTCTCACGGCTGGCGATGGTGCGCGCCTACGCCGAGACCGCCGGCTGCCGGCGCCGCTTCCTGCTGTCCTACTTCGGCGAGCGGGCGCCCGAGCGCTGCGGCAACTGCGACGGCTGCACGCGCCTCGACGACGCCGCCGACGACGACCTGCTGCCGGCGCCGCAGCACGAGCAGGTGGCCGACCGCTTTCCGCCCGGCTGCCGCGTTCGCCACCACGAGTGGGGCGGCGGCGAGGTCCAGCGGGTCGACGGCGACCACCTGATCGTGCTGTTCGACGACGTCGGCTACAAGACGCTCGGCGGCGAGATCGTCGCGTCGCGGCACCTGCTGGAGCGGCTGTAGGCCTACTGCCCCTGCAGGTAGGTGAGGACCGCCAGCACGCGGCGGTGGTCGGTCTCCGACGGCGGCAGCGAGAGCTTGCCGAAGATGTTCGAGATGTGCTTCTCGACGGCGCCCTCGGTGACGACGAGCGCGGCGGCGATCGCGCCGTTGGAGCGGCCCTCGGCCATCAGCTCCAGCACCTCGCGCTCGCGCGGCGTGAGGTCGTCGAGCGGGCCGTCGTTGCCGCGGCGGGTGACGAGCTGGGCGACGACCTCGGGGTCCATCGCGGTGCCGCCGCCGGCGACGCGCTCGACCGCGTCGACGAACTCGCGCACGTCGGCGATGCGGTCCTTCAGCAGGTAGCCGACGCCGCCGAGGCCGTCGGCGAGCAGCTCGGTCGCGTACGTCTCCTCGACGTACTGGGAGACGATCAGCACGGCCGTGCCCGGCACCCGCCTGCGCGCCTCCAGCGCCGCGCGCACGCCCTCGTCGCGGAAGCTCGGCGGCAGCCGCACGTCGCAGACGGCGATGTCGGGCTTGTGGCCGGCGACGGCGCGCACGAGCGCCTCGCCGTCCTCGACCGCGGCGACGACCTCGTGGCCGCTGTCGCGCAGCAGCCGGATCATGCCGTCGCGCAGCAGCGCGAGGTCCTCGGCGATGACGATGCGCATCTAGCGCTGGTGCGGGGCCGGATTCACGTCCCGCACGGTACCTCGGCGTGCAGCGTCGTGCCGCTCGATCTCGGTGAGACCACGTGCAGCTCGCCGTCGAGCGCCTCGATCCGGCGCCGCAGGCCGACCAGGCCGGAGCCGTCCGGGTCCGCGCCGCCGACGCCGTCGTCGGCGACCTCGACGACGAGCCGCTCGCCGCGGACCGTCAGCCGCACCAGCACCCGCAGCGCGCGGCTGTGCTTGGTCGCGTTCGCGAGCGCCTCGGCGACGACGAAGTAGGCGGCCGCCTCGACCGCGGGCGGCAGCCGCGCCGGCAGCTCGGCCTCGATCGTCACCGCCAGCGGCGAGCGGGCGGCGAGCGCGGTCACGGCCGACTCCAGCCCGCGGTCGCTGAGGATCGGCGGGTGGATGCCGCGGGCGAGGTCGCGCAGCTCGGTCAGCGCCGTCTTCGCCTCGCCGCGCGCCTCTGCCAGCAGCTCGCGCGCCTGCTCGGGATCGCTGTCGAACTTGTCCTCCGCCATCCCGAGGTTGAGCGCGAGCGCGACCAGCCGCGCCTGCGCGCCGTCGTGCAGGTCGCGCTCGATCCGCTGCAGCTCGGCGGCCTGCGCGTTGACGGCGCCCGCGCGCGTTCTCGTCAGCACCTCGACCCGCTCGCTCAGCTGCTCCTGGCGGCTGGGCCGCAGCAGCGGCCGCATCATCGCCAGCTCGGCGATCGTCAGCAGCCGCGACAGCCAGCCGCAGACGGGCACGAGCGCGATCCCGACGAGCATCGTCAGCAGCGCCCGCGGCAGCGTGTCGACCTCCCACAGGCCGACGTTGGCGTCGGCCGGCAGCGCCCAGTACCAGGCCGGGAGCGTCACGAGCCCGACGACCAGGCCCCACAGGATCAGCGCCAGCCACGAGATCGCGAAGCCGATCGTGCCGGCGAGCAGGCACCAGGTGAAGTCCTTCCAGGTCGCCGGATCCTTCGACATGAACTTCAGCTTCTGGAACCAGCCGCTGCCGCGCGGGGCGTCGCGGTAGCGCTCGCCGATCGGCCCGTCGAGCACGAGCGCCGCTCGTCGCCGCTCCAGCCGCGCGAACCAGCGGAAGCAGTAGAACGAGGCGAGCGCGACGAACAGGCCGATCACGAAGATCAGCAGCGACAGCGTGATCGAGACGGCCGTCACCCAAAGCGTGAAGCCGACGACGCTCGTGACCGAGCCGACGCTGTGGAAGGCGAAGTCGCGCCACCAGCGGCGCGCCGTCGCGGCGCCGAGCGGTCTCAGTCGCATCGTCGGTGGGTGCGCCATCGTCGGCTCATCGTACGTCTGCTCGGTCATGCAGACAGGATCGTTCGCCGCGGCGTGCCGCGCCATGGCGCTCGCGGGCGTCCTGGGAGGGGGATAACCCCACCGCGTCAGCGGCGGCGGCGTCTGGCCGCCGAGCGGGGCGGGGTCGAGCGCATGTGGTCGCGGGCGGGGGCGAGCAGGTCGGCGAGCGCCTGCGCGTCCTCGCGCGGGAGCTGCTGAAACAGCAGCTCGTCGATCAGCTCGGCGTGGCCGGGCATCACCCTGCCGAGCAGCTCGCGGCCGGCGTCGGTGATCGTCGCCGTCACGCCGCGCTCGTCGTCGGGCGAGGTCGTGCGCGCGATCAGGCCTCTTCTCTCCAGCAGGCCGGCCTGGTAGGTGAGGCCGCTGCGGCTGTAGACGACGTCGTCGGCGAGGTCGGTCATGCGGTGGCTGCCGGTCTGCGAATGGCCGAGTCTCGCGAGCAGCTGGAACTGCACGTAGCTGAGGTCGCCGGCCTCGCGCAGCTGCTGCTCGACCGCGTGGCGCAGCAGCCCGGCGACCTCGATCAGCGCGAAGTAGGCGCCGAGCTGGACGGGGTCGAGCGAATGCGACGGCTGCGGCGGCTGGCTCATGGAGCAGATCTTACTTGCTTCGAATTCGAAGCGGTGCTACGTTGGTCGGGCAAGTGCTTCAAATTCGAAGCACAGACCGAACGCGACGAAAGAGGCTCCCGATGAAGGCAGTGCGCTTCCACCAGTACGGCGACTCCGACGTGCTCCGCTACGAGGACGTCCAGCAGCCCGTCCCCGCCGCCGGCGAGGTCCGCATCCGCGTCGCCGCCTCCGCCTTCAACCCGGTCGACGACGGCATCCGCGGCGGCTACCTGCAGCAGGTCTTCCCGGTGACGCTGCCGCACGTGCCGGGGATCGAGGTCTCCGGCACGGTCGACGCGCTCGGCGAGGGCGTCGCGAACGTCGCGGCCGGCGACGACGTGATCGCGTTCCTGCCGATGACGGCCGACGGCGCCGCGGCCGAGTACGTCGTCGCGCCGGCCGCGGCGCTCGCGCCGGCGCCGGCCGGCATCCCGCTTGCCGACGCCGCCGCGCTGCCGATGGTCGGGCTGACCGCCTGGCAGGCGCTGTTCGACGACGCCGGGCTGACGGACGGGCAGCGGATCCTGATCAACGGCGCCGGCGGCGCGGTCGGCGGCTACGCGGTCCAGCTGGCCAAGCGGGCCGGGGCGCACGTGATCGCCACCGCCAGCCCGCGCAGCAGCGCGCGCGTGCGGGCGGCGGGTGCCGACGAGGTGATCGACCACACCAGCAGCGCGGTCACGGTCGCCGAGCCGGTCGACGTGCTGCTCAACCTCGCGCGGATCGCGCCCGAGCAGCTGGAGGCGCTGGCGGCGCTGGCGGCGCTGGTGCGCGACGGCGGGGTCGTCGTCAACACCGTCCCGACGATCCCGACGCCGGCCGACGAGCAGCGCGGCGTGCGCGCCGTCGGCGTCTTCGTCCGCAGCGACGCGGAGCAGCTCGCGCAGCTGTCGGCGCTGGTCGAGGCCGGCGAGCTGCGCGTCGAGGTCGCCGAGCGGGTGGCGCTGGCCGAGCTGCCCGCGCTGCACGCGCGCGCCGCCAGCGGCGAGCTGTCCGGCAAGGCGATCGTGCTGCCGGAGTGAGCGTCTCGGATCCGAGACAGAAGGACGGGGTCGCGCTTGCCGGCGGGGCGGGCGCCGACCCAGAATGGCGCCCATGCCCGAGACCCCGCGAGAGACCGGCATGCGCTGCCGCGGCTGGCAGCAGGAGGCCGCGCTGCGCATGCTGGAGAACAACCTCCATCCCGACGTCGCCGAGAAGCCGGCGGAGCTGATCGTCTACGGCGGGATCGGCAAGGCGGCGCGCGACCACGCCAGCTACGAGGCGATCAAGCGCGAGCTGACGCGGCTCGGCGACGACGAGACGCTGCTGGTGCAGTCGGGCAAGCCGGTCGCCGTCTTCCGCACGCACGCCGACGCGCCGCGCGTGCTGCTGGCCAACTCGAACCTCGTCGGCGACTGGGCCAACTGGGAGACGTTCCGCGAGCTGGATGCGGCTGGGCTGATGATGTACGGCCAGATGACCGCCGGCTCGTGGGTCTACATCGGCAGCCAGGGGATCCTGCAGGGCACCTACGAGACGTTCGCGGCGGTCGCGCGCAAGCGCTTCGGCGGGTCGCTGAAGGGGCGGCTGGTCGTCACCGCCGGCCTCGGCGGGATGGGCGCCGCGCAGCCGCTGGCGGTGACGATGTGCGGCGGCACGGCGCTCTGCGTCGAGGTCGACCTGCAGCGGATCGAGCGGCGGATCGCGGAGCGCTACCTCGACGAGCGCGCCGCCGACCTCGACGACGCGCTCGCGCGGCTGCAGGCGGCCGCGGCGGAGGGCCGGCCGCTGTCGGTCGGGCTGCTCGGCAACGCGGCCGAGATCGTCCCGCTGCTGGTCGAGCGCGGCGTCCACGTCGACGTCGTGACCGACCAGACCTCGGCGCACGACCCGCTCAACGGCTACGTGCCCGCCGGGCTGACCGTCGAGCAGGCCGACGCGCTGCGCCAGCGCGACCCCGGCGACTACCTCGCGCGCGTCGGCACGAGCGCGCTCGCGCACGTCGGCGCGATCCGCGCGCTGGCCGCGCGCGGGGCGGAGGCGTTCGACTACGGCAACGCGCTGCGCGGGCTCGCGGCCGAGCACGGCGACGCGCAGGCGTTCTCCTACCCCGGCTTCGTGCCGGCCTACATCCGGCCGCTCTTCTGCGAGGGCAAGGGACCGTTCCGCTGGGTCGCGCTGTCGGGCGATCCGGAGGACATCGCGCGCACCGACGCGGCGATCCTCGACCTCTTCGGCGACCAGCGGCAGATCGCCGACTGGATCCGCCTCGCGCAGGAGAAGGTGCAGTTCCAGGGGCTGCCGGCGCGGATCTGCTGGCTCGGCTACGGCGAGCGCCACCGCGCCGGCCTGCGCTTCAACGAGATGGTCGCCAGCGGCGAGCTGCGCGCGCCGATCGTGATCGGCCGCGACCACCTCGACGCCGGCTCGGTCGCCTCGCCGCAGCGCGAGACCGAGGCGATGCGCGACGGCTCCGACGCCGTCGCCGACTGGCCGCTGCTGAACGCGCTGCTGAACACCGCCTGCGGCGCGAGCTGGGTCTCGATCCACCACGGCGGCGGGGTCGGGATGGGCAAGTCGATCCACGCCGGGCAGGTGATCGTCGCCGACGGCACGCCCGCGGCCGCGGCGCGGATCGAGCGGGTGCTGACGGCCGATCCCGGGATGGGCGTCGTGCGCCACGCCGACGCCGGCTACCCGCGGGCGGTGGAGTTCGCGCGCGAGCAGGGCGTGCGGATGCCGATGCTCGCCGCCGCGGAGCCGGCGTGAGCTGATGTCGGTCCCGATCTCGACCTCGATCGAGGGCGCGGCGCAGCTGCTGCGCCCGCCGCAGGACGGCCTGCCGTACCTGCGGCTCGACCGCGCGGGGGAGCTGCGCGCGGAGCCGGGGTCGCTGACGCTCGGCGACGACGGGCGGATCGCGGCGCTGGAGGCCTCCCGCGGCGCCGCGCAGCGGATCGACGCGCGCGGCTGCGCGGTCGTGCCGGGCTTCGTCGACTGCCACACGCACCTGCCGTTCGCCGGCTGGCGGGCGGACGAGTACGCGCTCAAGGTCGCCGGCCGGCCGTACGAGGAGATCGCGCGGGCAGGCGGCGGGATCCGCTCCTCCGCGCGCGCTCTCGCCGAGGCCGACGACGAGCAGGTGCTCGCGCAGGCCGGCGGCCTGGCGGCGGAGATGCTCGCGCACGGCACGACGACGTTCGAGACCAAGAGCGGCTACGGCCTCTCGATCGACGCCGAGACGCGCGCGCTGCGGCTCGCGGGCGCGCTCGCGGGCCGGGTCGCGCAGGAGGTCTGCTCGACCGCACTGGTCGCGCACGCGGTGCCCGACGGCTTCGACGCTGACGGCTGGCTCGACGCGATCGAGGCGGCGCTGCCGGCGATGCTCGGGGCGACGGGCGTGCAGACGTCCGGCGCCGCGGGGGAGGCGGCGCCGCTCGCGACGCGCGTGCAGGCGCTCGACGTCTACGTCGAGTCGGTCGCCTTCACGAACGCCCACCTGGAGCGGGTCGGAGCGCTCGCGGCGGAGCACGGGCTCGACCTGCGCGCGCACGTCGAGCAGTTCGCGCAGCACCGCTCGGTGCCGGTCGCGCTGCGCGCGGGCGCCCGCTCGGTCGACCATCTCGCCTGCCTCCACCCGGACGACCTGCGCGCGCTCGCGGCGGCCGAGTGCGCCGCGGTGCTGCTGCCGGGCGCTGAGTTCCTCGGCGAGGAGCCGCTCGCGCCCGGCCGCGCGCTCGCCGACGCGGGCGCGATCGCGGTGCTCGCGACCGACGCCAACCCGGGCACCTCGCCGATCGTCTCGCTGCCGCTGGCGATCGGCCTCGCCGTGCGGCGCTACCGCTGGACGCCGCGCGAGGCGCTGCTGGCGGCGACGCTCAACGCCGCCTGGGTGCTGCGCCGCTCGCACGAGACCGGCTCGCTCGAGGTCGGCAAGCGCGCCGACGTGCTCGTGCTCGACGGCCCGATCGAGAGCGTCCCGTACCGCTTCGGCCACAACCCGGTCGCGTTCGCCTTCGCCGGCGGGCGCCTGGTCCACGTCCGGCCCGACTGCGCGTGGCGGCTGAGCGCGTGATCGCGTCGGTGCGGATTCGCCCCGTCGGCGGCTGGAGGGCGATCGCGCAGGTGCGGCTCGGCCTCGACGTCGATTGGCGGTTGGCGTCGTGATCGCCGCTGCTGCGATCGAGGCGCGGCTGGCGGGGCTCGACGCGATCGGGCGGCGCGCGGACGGCTTTCACCGGCTCGCCTGGACGGCCGAGGATCGCGCGGCGGGGGAGTGGTTCGCCGCGCAGGCGGAGGCGCTCGGGCTGTCGGTCGAGCGCGACCTCGCCGGCAACCTCTGGGCCTGCCCGCGCACGCCGCCGCCGTGGCTCGCGGTCGGCTCGCACCTCGACACGGTCGCCGCCGGCGGCCGCTGGGACGGCGCGCTCGGCGTCGCCTGCGCCTTCGCGGTCGCGGAGGCGGTCTCCGGCGAGCTGCCGCTGGCGGTGATCTCGTTCGCCGACGAGGAGGGCGGCCGCTTCAACACGCCGACATTCGGCAGCCGCGCGCTCGTCGGCCGGCTCGACGCGGCCGAGGCGCTCGCGCGCGCCGACGCCGGCGCCGTCACGATGGCTGCGGCGATGCGCGCGTTCGGCGTCGACCCGGCGCGCCTCGCCGATGCGCCGAGCGCGCTCGCGAGAGTCGCGGCGTTCGTCGAGATCCACATCGACCAGAGCCGCGAGCTGGCGGAGGCGGGCGCGCCGATCGGCGTCGTCTCCGCGCTCGCCGGACGGACGCGCGTGGCGGTCGAGATCGACGGCGAGGCCGACCATGCCGGTACGACGCGACGCTCCGAGCGCCGCGACGCGCTCGCGGCCGCCGCGCGGCTGATCGTCGCGGCGGAGGAGCTTGCGGGTGCCGACGCGCGCTTCGTCGTGACGCCGACCAGGCTGCTGGTCGAGCCGAACGCGCTCAGCACGATCCCGGGCGCGGTGCGGCTGTGGCTCGACGCCCGTGCTCCGGAGATCGCCGCGGTCGACGCCTGGCGCGCCGCGCTGGACGAGCACGCGGCGGCGCTTGCGCTGGAGCGCCGCGTCGAGATCCGCCTGAGCACCGCCTCGCGCAGCCCCGGCATCCGCTTCGACGCGCGCGTGCGGGAGGCGCTGGAGGGCGCGGTGGGTGGGTCGGTCCCGCAGCAGGTCTGCTTCGCCGGCCACGACGCCGGCGTGCTGGCGGAGCGGGTGCCGGCGGGGATGGTGCTCGTGCGCAACCCGAGCGGCGTCAGCCACAGCCCCGCGGAGGCGGTCGATGTCGCCGACGCCGCGGTCGCCGCGACCGCCGTCGCCGCCGCGCTGGGGACGTTGCGATGAGCGCATCGCATCCGCCCGCCGCGCCCGCGCCCGCGCTCGCGCCCGCGCCCGCCGCGCCTGCGCCCGTGCTCGCCGCGCCTGCGCCCGCGCCCGCC
>NZ_JAUTDN010000035.1 GCF_030646155.1 Conexibacter sp. CPCC 205762 | reverse complement strand
CCTTCCCGGTCGGCGACGGCGATCCGGCCGCGGGCGTGCCGTGCGGCCGCGGCGGACAGGGGACGGCGCCGCCCGCGCAGGAGCCCCCGCCGCTGACGCCGCCAGGGGAGGCCGCCCCGCCAGCGCCGCGCGCGCCCGCGCCGGCCGCTCCCGCGCCGGCCGCGAGACGCCGCACGACGCTGCGGCTCAGCGTCGCGAGACGCCTCCGCCGCGGCGCGCTCGCCGTCACCTGCCGGCTCGGCGGCCCCGGGCGCTGCGCGGTCGTCGTCCGCTACAAGGGGAGACAGGTCGGCCGCGGGTCGGCGCGCGCCGGCAGAACCGGGCGCGCGCTCGTCCAGGTCCGCCTGACGCGCGCCCTGCGGCGGACGCTGGCGGAGCGACGCGGCGGCGTCCGCGTCACGCTGACCGCGACGGCGCGCGCGGACGGCCGCGCGGCCGTGACGCGGCGCACGACGACCCTGGTGCGCCGTTGACGCGCGCGCGGGCGTCGCGGCGGCGGGCGGCGGTCGCGGCCGCGCTCGTCGCCGCGGCCCTGCTCGCCGGCGGCTGCGGCGCCGCGCCCGGCCTCTCGGCCTCCGACGAGCGGGTGCAGGTGGTGACGACGACCGGGCTGCTCGCCGACCTCGTCCGCAACGTCGGCGGGGCGCGCGTCAACGTCGCCAGCCTCGTGCCCGACGGCGCCGATCCGCACGCCTTCGAGCCGACGCTGCGCGACGTGCGCGACGTCGTCTACGCCGATGTCGCCTTCAGCAACTACATGCTGCTGGAGGAGCACAGCGTGATCAAGACGCTCGACGCCAACCTGCCCGCGGGCGTGCCGAACGTGTCGCTCGCGGAGGACGCGGTCAAGTACGCGGCCGAGATCATCCCGCTGGTCGAGAACGTCAACCTCGACACGATCTGGCTCGGCCTGCGGGCGCGCGGAGACGGCGCGCGGCTCGGCGCCGACCGCTCCTCCGAGGTGCTGCTGTCCGCCACCGCCGCGAGCGGTCCGGGCGACCTCCACGGCTACCTGACCGGCTCGTTCGGCGACACCGACGTGTATTTCGACTCCAGCGACGGCTTCGACGCCAGCGACGGCTACGCGCACGACACCGCGACGCTGCCGGCCGACGCGCACACGCACATGTCGTGGGCGTTCAGCGCGCCCGGCCGCTACACGGTCACGTTCGCCGCCAGCCTGCGCACCCGCGCGACCGCGAAGCCGCTTCCGCTCGGCACGGCGCGGGTCGAGTTCGCCGTCGGCGTCGCGCCGCTGCGCGACCGTGGCGACCACCGCAGCGTGCTCGATGCCGGCCACGCCGACGTCACCGCCGACCTCGACCGCGGCGCCGTCACCGTCCTCTACGACAGAGCGGGCGGCGGCGAGCGGACGCAGCGCGAGCTCGACCCGGCCGACGTCGTGATCGAGGTGCCGGCGAAGGCGCTCGCCGAGGTCCCCGCCGGGCCGCAGCTCCGCTTCCTCGGGAAGGCCGGCGAGCCGCTCTACCAGCTGCCGCAGGCGGTCCTCGGCAAGCACGTCCACGGCGAGATCGACCCGCACCTGTGGCAGGACGTGCGCAACGCGATCGCGTACGCGAAGCTGATTCGCGACACGCTGATCGGCGTCGACCCGGCCGGCGCCGCCGGCTACCGCGCTCGCACCGACGCCTACGTGCGCCGGCTCGACCGGCTCGACCGCTACGTCCGCCGCACGCTCGCCCAGATCCCGCGCGCCCGCCGCCAGCTCGTCACGACCCACGACGCCTTCGCCTATCTCGCGCACGCGTACGGGCTGAAGGTCGCCGGCTTCGTCACGCCCAACCCGGCGGTCGAGCCGTCGCTGGCGGAGCGGCGCAAGCTGAGCGAGACGGTCCGCACGCTGCGCGTCCCGGCCGTCTTCCTCGAACCGAACCTCGCCGCCCGCTCCTCGACGCTGACCGAGCTGGCGCACGAGGCCGGGATCGCCGTCTGCCCGATCCACGGCGACAGCTTCAGCGCTGACGCGACGACCTACCTGGAGATGATGCGCTTCAACGCCGACTCGCTGCGCCGGTGCCTCGCATGACCGCGCGCCTGCGCGTCCTCGCCGTCTTGGTCTTGCTGGGCGGCGCGGCGCCGAGCGCCTCCGCCGCCGGCGGCCTCGACCAGCGGATCGCCCGCGGGCAGGCGCTCGCCGCCGGGCGCGCGCAGATCGCCGGCGGCCACGTCGACGTCGGCCCGCGCTTCGTCGACGGCCGCTGGACGCTGCTGATCCACGACGACGCGGCGGCGTCGCGACCGGGCGGCCACAGCGTCTGGCGCCGGCCCGAGCGGACCGTCCTGCGCGTGCGCGACGCGGCGCGGCAGACGGTCCCCGACGACCCCGCCTACGGCTTCCTCCACGTGCCCGCCGGCAGGGAGGTGTTCGTCGTCCCGCAGACGCAGGATCCGCGCGTCGTGTGGGTCGGCTGGAACACGCAGGACCCGGCCGTGATGGAGCGGATCGACCGCGGCGTGAGACTGACGCTGACCGGCGTCGAGGGACCCGGCGCGCTCGTCGTCTTCCTGCAGTCGGGCGACTTCTCGGCGCCGCAGCGGCTGTGGGACTCGAGCGCGAGCGCGAGACCGCTGTGGGTCGACGTGAACACGCACACGCACGCCAACTGGGTCTTCACGAAGCCCGGCGTCCACCTCGTGCACGTGCGCGTCGCGGCGAGGCTGATCGACGGCACGACCGTCAGCGACACGCGCGCGCTGCGGTTCGCGGTGGGGGAGAAAGCGTCCGCGCAGGAGGCGTTCGCGGCGGTCGACGCGGGCGCCGGCGAGGACGATGCCGCCGACCCGCGCGCCGACGCCGAAGGGCGCGCCGACGCCGACGGGCACGACGCCGACGCTTCCGACGCCGCCGCCGGCGCGTCCGCCGAGCCCGACGCCGCCGGCCCCTCCGCCGCCCTGCTCGCGCTGCTGGCCGCGCTCGCCGCCGGCCTCGTCGCGGCGCTGGCGGTCGCCGCGGCGCGCGGGCGCGGCGTGAAGCGGCGGGCGCGCCGATGAGCGCGCCGGCGCTCGCGCTGCGGGGCGTCTCGGTCGAGCTGGGCGGTCGGCCGGTGCTGCGCGACGCGACGCTGGAGGTCGCGCGCGGCGAGCTGGTCGGCCTGCTCGGCCCCAACGGCGCCGGCAAGACGACGCTGCTGCGGACCGCGCTCGGGCTGCTGCGGCCGGCGCGCGGGCGGATCGAGGTCGACGGCGACGCGACGCGCCGCCGCCGCGGCGCGATCGGCTACGTGCCCCAGCGCCACGAGTTCGCGTGGGAGTTCCCGCTCTCCGTCGAGGAGGTCGTGATGAGCGGCCGCAGCGGCGCGCTCGGACTGCTGCGGCGGCCGCGCGTCGAGGACTGGCGGCTGGTCGACGAGGCGCTCGAACGGGTCCGCATGAGCGCGCTGCGCGAGCGGCCGGTCGGGCAGCTGTCGGGCGGGCAGCGCCAGCGCGTGCTGGTCGCCCGCGCGCTTGCGCTCGGCTCGCCGCTGCTGCTGCTGGACGAGCCGTTCAGCGGCCTCGACCTGCCGACGCAGGAGCTGCTGACCGACCTCTTCGTCGCGCTCGCACGCGAGGACCGCGCGGTGCTGATGAGCACCCACGACCTCGCCGCCGCGATCGACGGCTGCGACCGCCTCGCGCTGATCGACGGCACGATCGTCGCGAGCGGCGCGCCGCGCGAGCTGGCCGGCGAGCGTGAGCTGTGGCGCCGCGTCTTCGGGATCGGCGAGCGCAGCCCGCTGCTGCGGCTGCTGGAGGCGGTCGCATGATGTCGCCGGCCGACTTCCTCACCGACCTGCTCAACCCCGATCTCGCCTTCCTGCCGAAGGCGCTGCTGGTCGCGGTCGTCTCCTCGATCGTCTGCGGCGTCGTCGGCTGTCACGTCGTGCTGCGCGGGATGGCGTTCATCGGCGACGCGGTCGCGCACGCCGTCTTCCCGGGGCTGGCGATCGCGTTCGTGAGCGGCGGCAGCCTCGTGCTCGGCGGCACGCTCGCGGGCGTCGCGACGGCGGTCCTGGTCGCGGTCTTCTCGCACAACCGGCGGCTGCGCGAGGACGCGGTCATCGGCGTCTTCTTCGTCGCCGCGTTCGCGCTCGGGATCGTCGTGATCTCGCAGGCGCCCGGCTACGCCGGCTCGCTGCAGCAGTTCCTGTTCGGCTCGATCACCGGGATCCCGGACCGCGACCTGTGGGTCGTCGGCGGGACCGGGCTGCTCGTGCTCGGCGTCGTGCTGCTGCTGCACAAGGAACTGGTGGCCGTGTCGCTGGACCGCGAGAGCGCCCGCGCGCTCGGGCTGCCGGTCTTCTGGCTCGACCTCGCGCTCTACGTGCTGGTCACGCTCGCGGTCGTCATCAGCGTGCAGACGATCGGCAACATCCTCGTGCTGGCGCTGCTGATCACCCCGCCGGCGACCGCCCGCCTGCTGACCGACCGGCTCGCGCTGATGATGCTGCTGGCACCCGCGATCGGCGGCCTCGGCGCGCTCGTCGGCCTCTACGTGTCGTGGTCGTGGGACTACCCGACCGGCGGCACGATCGTGCTCGTGCTGACAGCGGCCTTCCTGCTCGCGTGGCTGCTCGCCCCGCGCCACGGAGTGCTCGCCACGCTCAACCAAGGACGTTCCTCGTGAAGCCGCATCAGCTCGGCGATGCGGGCTCTCCCGACCTCGTAGAACGACTGCAGCACGTAGACGCACTCGGCGACGATCAGGTCGGACAGCAGCAGCCGCTCGGCCGTCGCCAGCACGGCCGTGGCCCGCGCCGCCTGCTCGGGCGGGTCGCCGGTCAGGTGGCGGACGATCACGTTCGTGTCGAGGAAGGCGATCAGGCCGACCGCTCCCCGCGCGCGCGTCGCGTCTGCCGCAGCACCTCGTCCCACGGCGTCCCGCGCTTGCCCGGCGGCACCGCGACCGAGCCGGCGAGGTCGAGGAAGTCCGGCCCGCAGGTCCAGCGGGCGCGCTGCCGGCCGCGCGGGCCGGCAGCGCGCCGCGTCGGCTAGCGCTTCGCCGCCGCGCGCTTGGCGGGCTTCGGCGCCTTCACCTTCACCGCCAGCGTGCGGGTGACGCGCGTGCCGGCGACGGTCGTCGTCAGCTTCACGCGGACGGTCGCGCTGCGGCCGGCGAGCGTGCGGGCGGCGGCCTTCGTCAGCACCAGCCGCACCGTCGCGCTGCGGCCGGCGGCGACGCGGGCGGGGGCGAGGACGCGCGCCGTGTAGGCGCGGCCGGCGATCGTCAGCTTGACCGCCTTCGGGGCGGCCACGCGGCAGCCGCCGGCGGCGCCGGCCGGGCAGGCGACGGTCGCCGCCCGCACGGAGCGGTCGCCGCCGAGCTTCAGCGCCGCCTTCGGCACCGTCACGCGCGCGACCGCGGCGGGCGCGGGCGTGGGCGTGGGCGCCGGAAGCGGCGCGGGCAGCGGGGCCGGCGGCGACGGCAGCGGCGCCGGGCCCGGCTCGGGGTCGACCTGCGGCGTGCCGAACAGGGCGCTGATCGTCAGCGGGTCGAACGTCTCGCCGGCGCTGTAGCTGCCGAACACCTCGGCGCCGGCCGCGGTCAGCGTCGTCGGCAGCGCGTTCCAGCCGAGGCCGCCCTCGAACGGTGCCGCGCCGCTGCCGGTGAGGTCGACGGAGACGAGCGCAACGCCCGTCCGCGTCACCGGCGCCGGGCTGTCCATCGTCCCTCCGACCGCGTCGGCGTAGAGCGTGCCGACGCCGCCGTCGAGCACGATCCGCAGGTTCGAGAAGGTCGTGTCGAGCTGCGGTCTGGTGTCGCCCGGCACGTGGTAGTCGTGGCCCCAGAAGCGGACGCTGCCGCCGAGCGTGAACGTCGCTCTGCCGCTCGCGGGGTCGTACGTGCCGCCGCGAAGCGGGAAGCGCAGCCGCTCCGAGCCGGCGTTGCGGCCGTTGCAGAGCGTCCCGCTCGCGAGCGTGCCCGGCACCTGCTCGGCCCCGCCCGCGACGACGATCCCGCCGCGCGCGACGTTCCCGACGACGTAGCAGCGCCAGCGCTCGGCAACGCCCCACTCGACCCAGCCGCCGCCGAACGTCGCCGGCTCGCTGAGCGCGCGCGAGACGGTCAGCGAGACCGGCTGCGTGTAGACGGTGCCGACCTCGTTGCGCAGCCGCGCGCGGAACTGCGCGCCGCTCATCTCGGCGACCGGGTCGACGACCGTCAGCACGCCGCCGTCGAGCGTGAACTCGTCGGCGTCGGCGGGGACGTCGGTCCAGAAGCCGCCGACCCGCCGCTGCCACTGGATCGCCGGCTCGGGGTTGCCCGACGGCATCACTCTGAAGACGGTCGCGCCGCCCTCCACGACCGACAGCGAGAGCGGCTGCACGACCACCTGCGGGAGCGTCTTGACGTCGAGCGTCGCGCGCGCCGAGGCCAGCTCGCCGGCGGCGTTGGTCGCGACCGCGCGGTACTGGCGGCCGCCGTCAGCGGCGTCGACCGTGACGTTCAGCGTCGTGGTGGCGGCACCGCTGACGCGCGCGCCGTCGGCCAGGTCGCCCCATCTGCTGACGCCCGGCACGCGCGTCTGCCAGCGCACCGCCGGCGCCGGGTCGCCGGCCAGCTCGACCGAGAACTGCGTCGCGACGGTCCCGCCGGGTGTTCTGATCGCGGGCGCGGCGTCGGCGGGCTGCGCGACGAACGACGGCGTCACGCGCTGGTAGGTCAGTCGCT
Source organism: Conexibacter sp. CPCC 205762 (assembly GCF_030646155.1). Taxonomy (GTDB): domain Bacteria; phylum Actinomycetota; class Thermoleophilia; order Solirubrobacterales; family Solirubrobacteraceae; genus Conexibacter. The sequence goes on along the minus strand of NZ_JAUTDN010000035.1, from coordinate 62,489 downwards.
GCACGACGCCGTCGCCGACCGAGGAGACGATCAATTCACCGTTCGGCGTCGCCCCGGCGAGGTAGTCGTCCCAGTAGTCGAGCGCGACGCCGGCCGGCAGCGCGATCGTGTGCGCCGCTCTGCCGTCGACGACCTTCGCGATCTGCGTGGCGTTGTTGATCGTGACGAACAGCGTGCCGCGCTCCGGGTCGACCGCGTTCCAGCTCAGCTGGCCGTTGAGGTCGATGAACTGCGGCGCGCCGGGCAGCTTGACTCTCTCGCCGCTGCCGAGCGCGGCGGTCGTGCCGCTGCCCGTGAACGGGTACCAGATCACGTCGGTGCCGTTGAAGCCGTAGAGCCCTCTCGTCGTGCGGTACAGCTCCATCGGCTCGAGGCCGGCCGACTGCGCCAGCGGGGAGACGGTCGCGCCGATGTTGCTGACGGCGACTCTCAGCAGCTGGCCCGCGCCCCAGGGAGCGCCGACGATCATCGTGCCGCCGCTGCCGTTGGGCACGAGCGCGAGGTAGGAGAGCTGGCCGCCGTAGGTGGTGCCGTCGGCGTTCTTGACGGTCGCGATTCTCGACGCGACCCAGACGCCGCTGCCGTCTCTTCTGACCTGCCAGGCATCGGTGCGGTCGCCGAACGTGCGGAAGACGACGTAGCGGTTGGCGGCCGCGTCCCAGATGCCGGCGCCCTGTCTGGCGCCGTCGTTGAGCATGCCGGAGCCCTCGCTGCCGTCGAGGCCGCCGCCCGTCAGCGCCGTGCCGTCCCACGTGTAGACGACGATTCTTCTGTCGCCGCCGGCGAGCTGGGCGAAGATCGTTCTCGAGACCGGGTCGGCGGCGAGCGAGCCGCGCACGACGTCGGCCGCCACGACCGGCGCCTTCGGCTGCAGCGTCGCCGGGTCGACGACGGCGAAGCCGCCGTTGACGCGCACGACCGCGGCGTCGCTGCCGAGGCTGCCGGCGATGCGGGTGGCGGCTGCCGCGCCGTTCAGCGTCGCGGCCGAGTAGGTCGCCAGCGCGGGCGCCGACCAGACCTCGCCGGCCGGCTTGCCGCCCGGTCCGGTGTAGCCGAAGCTGACCGGGTCGATGACGGTGCCGACGCCGTAGGTGAAGACGGCCGAGCCCTCCGGCGCCATCGTCGCCGTCAGCTCCGTCCACGTCGTTCTGCCGCTTCTGACGAGCGGCGTCGCGTCCTCCAGCCCGAGCACGGCCAGTCTGACGTTCTCGTGGACGATGATCTCGCCGCCCTCGATCGGGCGGCTCTCCATCTCCGCGTAGAGGTAGCCGCCGTCCTCGGTCAGCTCGACGCGCGGCTTTCTCAGCGTCATGTCGAGCGCGCAGGGACGGCCGTGGTCGGGTCTCTCGCAGTGGCCGAGGAAGACGAGCGTGCCGCCGAACTGGACGACGGTCTCTCTCGTGTCGGCGTCGTAGCTGCCGCCGCTGACGGGGAAGTGGAAGGTGCCGTCGGCGTTGCGGGTGACGCCGTCCGACAGGGTCGTGCCGTCGACGCCGATGTAGTTGCGCCACGACGCCTTGACGCCCCAGTCGAGCCCTGTGCCGGCGGTGATCGGCGTCGGCGCGGCGAGCGCCGGCGCCGCCCCGATCAGCACGGCGAGCAAGGCGACGGCGACGATCAGCGCATGCAGCGGCGACCGTCGCGTCGAACGGCTTCGTTCCATCCCGGTGTCCTTTCCAGCCGCCGCGCATTCGGCGCGACAACGACCAAAGTTAGGGCACCCTTATACCACGTGTATGGCGTTTCAGCGCTTGCGCGCCTTCGCCTTTCTCGCCGCGATCTTCACCGTGACGGTGCGCGTCACCGCTCTGCCGCCGGTCGCGATCGTCACCCGCAGCCGCACCGTCGCCGTGCGGCCGGCGAGCCGTCTGGCGGCGGCTCTCGACAGCCGCAGCCTCAGCGCGCCGCGTCTGCCGGCGCGGATCGACTTGGGCGCCACGACCGCCAGTGCGAAGCGCTTGCCGGCGATCGTCACGGTGACGTTGCGCGGCGCTCTCACCGTGCACGGCGCCGCGCGCGGGCAGACGAGCGTCGCGACCGTGACGACGCGCTTGCCGTCGATCGTCCGCACCCCTCTGGCGCCCGCGACCGACCCCGGCACGACCGCTCTCGGCGCCGGCGGCGGCACGACCGGCGGGTCTACCCGCGGCGGATCGACCTGCGGCGGGTCTCTTCTGACCGGCGGCTGCTCGATCGGCGGCGCGCTCGCGCCGCTGAAGTCGACGACGAACGGATGCGGCGCCTTGAAGCTGTCGAAGGCGCTGCCGGACGTGTACCAGTAGGAGCCGAGGCCGGTTCTGGTGTGGAAGTCGACGAACGCCTGCGGCCACGCGCCCCAGCCGTCGCCGTCGCGCACCTGCGCCGGCTGGTCGCCCGGCAGCGCGACCTCGACGCCGGCCCACGCCGGCGTCACCGTGACGCTGCCGGTGGGATGGATCGCGACGTCGGCGAAGGTCGCGATCGTGACGTCGGCGACCGGTGCCAGCGGCGACCGTCTCGTCGGGTCGGCCTGCGTCGAGGCGTAGCCGGAGAGGTCGCCGGTGAGCGTGCCGGTGCCGTCGGCGGCGACCGTCAGGCGCGGGTCGGAGATCGTGAACGGCACCAGGCCGCCGTAGAAGTTGACGCTGAAGTCGCCGTCCCAGACGACCGTCGCGCCGCCGCCCGCGGTCGCCGTCGCGCGGCCGTCGTAGAGCCGCACGAGCTGGCTGCCGCCGTCTCTGGTGTGGGCGGCGCGCCCCGTCCACGACTCCAGCGTCTCGGCGCCGTCGGCGGCGACGTGGAAGACCTGCACGTTGCCGGCGGCGCTCGCATAGGTCGCCTCGCTGCCGTCGGAGACGCCGGCCGAGAGGTAGTTGCTGCCGCCGAACGGCGGCGTCCGCTGGATCTCGTCGTTGCCGCTCCAGTCGAGCGTCACGTTCGCCAGCCCGCCGGCCGGGATCGTCGCTCTCGCGGTGACCGTCAGCGTCGCCGCGCGCGAGTAGACGGTCGCGACGCTGTTGACGAGCTTCGCGCGGAAGAGCGAGCCGCTCTGGTCGACGTTCGTCTGCTTGACGACCAGCGACGGGCCGTTGACGAGGAAGTTGTCGTCGTCGGGCGCGATCGCCTCCCAGTAGCCGCCGACGCGCCGCTGCCACGTCACGACCGGCTCCGGGTTGCCGCCGGCGCCGACGGCGAAGAGCGCGTCGGCGCCCTCGGTGACGGTCCGGTTGGCGACGTCGGTGACGAGCGCCGGCGCGTGGTCGACCGTCAGCAGCGCCTCGTCGGAGGCGACGCTGCCGGCGGCGTTGCCGACGACGGCGCGGTAGCGGGTGCCGTTCGAGGTCGCTCTCGCGGCGACCATCAGCGTCGTCCCGGTCGCGCCGGCGACGTCGGCGAATCTGCTCTCGCCGGGCCGCTTCGCCTGCCAGCGGATCACGTCGTCGCCGTCCGCGACCGCGATCGCGAAGCCGGTGCTCTCCTCGCTCTCGCCGACGCCGAGCGTGACCGTTCTGTCCTGCGGCTGCGTCGTGACGGTCGGGACGAACCCCGTGAACGCGAGCCGGCGGTAGCCGAGCCGGCCGCTGCCGGCCTGCTGTATCGGCAGGTAGACGGCGCTGTCGGGCCCGATCGCGAGTCGGCCGAAGGCGCCGTCGCCGCCCGCGGCCGGAAACTCGTCGAAGCGGTAGCGGCCGATCAGCCTGTCGTCGCCGCCGATGGCGTCGAGTCTGAAGCCCTCGGTCGTGAAGGTGTCGGTCGCCCAGGTGATCCCGTTCGTGGGATCGGCCGCCAGCGAGTTGGCGAAGCCGCTCATCTCGTATGGCGGGAAGGCGTCGCCCGGAGCGTCGACGATCGGGCCGAGCGCGCTCGCTCTGCCGCTGCTGACGTCGATGCGCACGTACCCGTCCATCACCTGGTCGGAGTTGTGCAGCAGCAGCGAGCCGTCGGCGGCGCGCGTGAGCGACGAGAAGCCGAAGTAGAGCCCGAGGAACGTCCGCGGAGTCGTCGTGCCGGCGATCGCGGCGACGGTCGCTCTGCCGTCGCCGCCGACGGACAGGTGGAGCGCCGGGTAGTACTGCTCGCCGGCGCTGGTCACCGCCATGCCGTTCGCCGGCGCGACGACGTAGGAGCCGTCTCTGGCGACCGCCAGCGGCGTCACGTCGGCGGTCTTGAAGGAGAGCGTCGTGAGCGGGCTGTAGACGTCGGTCGCGCCGGCGAAGGCGCCGCCGGAGGGCAGCCGCAGCGGCGTCTGCACGTGTCTCCAGCCGGCCCCGTCGCGCGTGAAGCGGTGGAGCGCGTCCTGCTCGTAGGCGTCGCTGCCGCCGGGCGCCCAGGCGACCGCCGCGAGCTCTGCTCTGACGGGGTTCCAGACGATCCCCTCGACGCGTCTGTAGACGTCCGGCATCGCCCCGAGCGAACCCAGCTCGCTGACGTCGTAGCTCTGCGAGGCGCTGTTCCAGGTCGCCGCGCGGACGGTCGTCTCGTCGTGCGTCGCGCCGTCGTGGGAGGTGACGAAGAAGACGGTGTCGGTGGCCGGGTCGAACGCGGTCCGCAGCAGCTGCTCGTCGCTCGCGGACGCGGCCGGGAACGACCACGTGAACGGCGCGCCGACGGCGTCGAGCGTTCTCGCGTCGCGTGCGGCGACGACCAGTCTCGCGGTCGACGTGCCGACGCCGGCGAGATCGACCGTGTGGACGACGGGCTGCTGCGTCGAGGGATGCAGCGCGCGGGCCGCGCTGTCGGCGTCGCCGAGCCACGCTGCGCCCGCTCTGAGGCCGGGCGCCCCGGCCGTGTCCCAGTGCTCGGCGAGATCCGGCAGGCCGCCGGGGCCGCTGTACGCGAACGACGTGGTGTCGACGAGCGTGCTCTCGGCGTAGATGTTGAAGCCCGGGCCGGCGACCGTCGGCAGCCCCGTCCAGCTGCTCTGACCGCCGCTGAAGTCGGTTGTCGCGCCGCTGATGTCGTACGTCGCCAGCACGACGTCTCTGTCGACGTGCAGCGCGCCGCCGGGATCGCTGCGCGAATAGCCGACGTGGGTGCCGCGCAGCACCTGCTCGACGGGGTCGATCGTCAGCTCGAGGTCGGAGAATCTCGTGTCGAGCGCGCACTTGCCAGGCTCGACGAGGCCGCACCACGACTGGAAGTGAACCGAGCCGGACAGTCTCAGCCGCGTCGAGCGCGTCACGTCGTCGTACGTGCCGGCGGCGACCGGGAAGGTGAACGTGGTCGGGTAGGCCGTGTCGCCGCTGCCGACCCAGCCGTCGATCTGGGCGCCGCCGTCGACGGTCGTGCCGGTCCCGATGTATCTGCGCCAGCTCTCCTTGATCCCCCAGGTCAGGTGGCCGCTGGCGATCTGGTGCTCGGTCGCGCCGGCCGGGGCGGCTGCGCCGGCGAGCGCGGCGGCCGTCGCTGTCGCGAGCGTGACCGCAGCGAGCAGGCGGCGGCGCGCCGCGGCGGCCCTGGAGCGGAAGCTGCGGGTGATCGGGGGCATCGACCTGCCTTCGAACGGGGGATGGGGGAGAGAGCAGGCGCCCGTCAGCTGACGGGCGCCCGATGCGACGGGAACTAGCTGAACAGGATGTTGGCGCTGGCCAGCACCGACGGCGTGCCGGTGTGGGCGACGATCCAGATCGCGCACTGGTCGCCGCTGGAGCCGAGGCAGTTGAACGTCGCCGGCTGCCCGGTTCCTATCGGCGCCCCGAGACCGGCGTGGACGTTCGTCACTCTCTTCGTGACGGCCAGTCTCAGCCCCGTGAAGCTGCCGCTGGGGTCGGTGCTGACGTCGGTGAACGGGCCGCAGGCCGGGACGCCGATCACGCCGTAGGCTCTGTTCGAGCACTGGCCCGCGCGGTAGGTGGTGCTGGCGGCGAAGCCGCTGCCGCCGACGACGACGGTGTCGGACGCGGCAAGGCCGCTGTTCGGCGTGACCGTGATCGACGCGGCCGACGCGGCCGAGGCGCCCGCGAACAGCATGGCGGCGGCGACTGCGACCGACGCGACGGGTCTGCCCAGACCCTTGAACGCTGCATTCAACATGCGTTTTCCCCTCTGAATATCGTGGCTGCGACCATGCGGCCGCACCCCCTGGTTGGCGGTCTTTCGATCCGCCGTTTTGAGTTCGGGCGCCCTAACGTGAGGGTACCCTAACTTTGGAGCGCGCGCCACCGGTTCCCGTCGCATCACGGCGTGCGATCCGGTGCAGCGTGCGCGCGATGCGGCGGCCGCGCCCCGGTGGCGGCGCCGCGCTCCGCTGCCGCGGCGGCGCCGCTTGGGCGCCGCCGCGGGCCGACCCGCTCAGCCCGCCGCGGCCGGCTCCGGATCCTCGTCGGCGAGTATCTGCTCCTCGACGCGCCCTCTCGGCATCCCGATTCTCGCGACGACGAACGCGACGACCATGATCCCCGCCATCGCGAACGCGATCACCTGCGTCGAGTGCGCGATGTCGAGCTGGACCGCCTGATAGATCGCGCTGTCGGCCCCGCCGCCACCGCCGCCGGAGCTGGCCGCGTTGGCGCTGGAGAGCGAGTGCGCGATCGCCTCCGCTCTCGCCGCCGGCAGCCCTCTCGCCTCGAGCGTGTCGGTGACGCGGCGGACGTTCTCGGTCACGAACACCGAGCCCATGATCGCCAGCCCGAGCGAGGCGCCGAAGTTGCGCACCGTCTGCGTGATGCCGGTGACCTCGCCGTAGCTCGTTCTCGGCGCGCGGTTGACGGCGTCGGTGCTGACCGGGCCGAGCACGAGCCCCATCCCGGCGCCGGCGAGCACGATCCAGTACCACTGGCTCGACAGCTCCATGTCCGGCAGCGACCGGCCCCACAGCACGAAGCCGGCCGCCGCGACGATGCAGCCGATCACGACCGACGGCTTCGCGCCGCGCTCGTCGAGGATCCGCCCGCCTATCTGCGAGGCGACGGCGAAGCCGAGGAAGAAGTAGAGGAGGTAGACGCCGGCCGAGCTGGCGTCCTCGCCCAGCGACGCCTGCGCGTAGACGCTGGCGAAGAAGAACAGCGGCACGAACACGGCCGATATGAGGAACAGCACGACGTTGTCGGCGCTGAAGGCGCGCTGCAGGAAGATCCGCATCTCGATCAGCGGGTTCGGGACGCGCAGCTGGTTGAGCACGAAGCCGACGAGCAGCAGCAGGCCGACGACGATGCAGGCCCACGTGCGCGGATCGTCCCAGCCCCACACGCCGGCCTGCTGCAGGCCGAGCACGACGAGGCCCATCGCGGCCGAGATCAGCACCGCGCCGCGGTAGTCGATCTTCGCCGGATGGCGCGTGTCGGGGATCTTCGCGCGCAGCGTCAGGACCACCGCGATGATCGCGACCGGCACGTTGATCCAGAAGATCGCGCGCCAGGTCCACTCGGTCAGGTAGCCGCCGGCGAGCGGGCCGACCGCGGTCAGGCCGCCGGAGGCGGCGAAGAACAGCGCCAGCGCCTTGCCGCGCTCGCGCACCGGATAGGCGGCGACGACGATCGCCAGCGCGGCCGGGAACAGCAGCGCGGCGCTGGCGCCCTGCAGGACGCGGAAGAAGATCATCCACGCCTCGCCGATGTCGCCGGTCGGCGTCGCGCCGCAGAGGGCGGAGAAGGTCGCGAAGGCGATCACGCCGACGAGCACCATGCGGCGGTGGCCGAGCACGTCGGCGAGCTTGCCGCCGAGCGCGAACAGCGCCGACAGCGCCAGCAGGTAGCCGTTGAGGATCCACTGCGCGCCGGTCGCCGTGACGCCGAGGTCGTGCTGGAGGTCGGGGACCGCGAGGACGACGATCGTCTGGTCGATGAACATCATCGCGACCGCGAAGATCATCGCGATCAGCACAGCTCTACGGTTGGCCATGGGGCCGCCCACCTCCGTGTCGGGATGGGCGGACTCTAAGCCTTGATGCGGCGCACCTGCCAGCAGAGCCACTCGTACGACGACTCGCTGCCGCAGACGCCGCTCCAGCCTCTGAGCGCGCGCTCGACGCCGTCGGCCGGCACGCGGCCGAGGATCCGCACCCCGCCGCCGTGGCCCTCGCCGTCGAGATGGCGGACCGTGTACAGCTCCTGCGTCTCCTCGATCCAGGCGGCGCGGTAGGTCGAGCCGTCGTGCGCTCTCCACCACAGCCCGAGGTCGCGCTCGCGCGAGCGGCGGCGGGCCTCGTCGGCGTAGAGCGCCTTCAGCGAGGGGAGCGACGTCTGGTTTCTCGTCACTGTGGAGGTCACGGCGACAACCTTCCCGCACGCACCTGAAGAGACGCTTGCCGCTTTCTCAGCGTTCGATGAGAGTCGTCGCGGGCCGGTCCCGGCGAGCGCTCGGGGCGCTCCCAGGTTGCTCCCAGGGTGCGGTCGCAGCATGCTCGGTCATGCGACCGAATCCAGCGAAGCTCGAACACGCCGGCGCCGCCGCCGGCAGCGTCGGCGGGCGCGGTGCGCCGGCCGGCGCCGCCCCGGCGGACGCCGCCCGTCCCTCCGCGCGCGACCGCGGCCTGGCCCTCCTCGACGCGCTGCGGCGCCGCCCCGAGCTGCTCGGGCTGCTGGCGCTCGCCGCCGTCCTCTACCTGTGGGCGCTCAGCCGCAACGGCTGGGCCAACGACTACTACAGCGCCGCCGTCCGCTCGATGTCGACGAGCTGGCACGACTTCCTCTACGGCTCGTTCGACAGCAGCGGGCTGATGACCGTCGACAAGCCGCCGATGGCGCTCTGGGTCGAGGCGCTGTCGGTGCGGCTGTTCGGCTACAGCTCGCTGCCGATCCTCGTGCCGCAGGCGCTGATGGGGATGGCGAGCGCCGCCCTCACCTACGACCTCGTGCGGCGCTCCTTCGGTCGTGTCGCCGGCTTCGTCGGCGGCCTCGCGCTCGTGCTGACGCCGGTCACCGTCGCGATCTCGCGCCACAACAACCCGGATGCGCTGCTCGTGCTCTGCTCGGTCGCCGCGATCTGGTTCCTCGTGCGCGGCCTGCAGGACGGCCGCACGAAGTGGATCGTCCTCTCCGGCGTCGCCGTCGGGCTCGGCTTTGAGACGAAGATGGGCGCGGCGCTGCTGGTCGTGCCCGGCATCGCGCTGGCGTGGATGTGGATCGCCCCGCGCGGCCGCGGCCTGCTCGACGCCGCCCGCCAGCTGACGCTCGGCGGGATCGCGCTGGCGGTCGTCGGGCTCGCCTGGCCGGTGCTCGTGTGGCTGACCCCGGCGGCCGACCGCCCGTGGGTCGGCGGCTCGACCGACAACTCGATCTGGTCGCTGATCATGGACTACAACGGCCTCGGCCGGCTCGACGGCCAGGCCGGCGGACCGGGCGGCGGCGCCGGCGGCGGTCCGGGCGGCGGAGGCGGCGGCGCCGGCTCCGTCTTCGGCGGCGACAGCGGCCCGCTGCGACTGCTCGGCAGCTCGCTCGGCGGCCAGGTCGGCTGGATCCTCGGCGTCGCCGTCGTCGGCGGCCTCGGCCTGCTCGTCGCGACGCGGCTGAAGCGCAGCGACGCGCGCAGCGGCTGGCTGATCGCGGTCGGCGGCGCCTTCGCCACCAGCGCGGTCGCGTTCAGCTTCGCGCAGGGCATCTTCCACCCCTACTACGTCTCGGCGCTGGCGCCGTTCGCGGCCGCGCTCGTCGGCGCGGCGGCCGGGCTGGTGCTGGAGGGCGGCGTGCGCGGCCGGATCGTCGGCGCCGCGGCCGTCGCCGGCGGTGCGATCACGACGCTCGCCGTGCTCCACTCCAGCGGCGACATGGGCTGGCTGGCGCCGCTCGTCGGCGTCGGCGCGACCGCGACGCTGGTGGCGCTGGCGCTGCCGGGCGTGACGACGCGGATCCGCAACGCGGTGCTGGCGGCGATGCTGGCGCTGCTGCTGTTCGCGCCGGCGTCATGGTCCTTCCAGACGCTCGGCCACGCGACCAGCTCGACCTTCCCCGCCGGCGGCCCCGCGAGCGCGGGCATGGGCGGCGGGCCGGGCGGCGGCCCCGGCGGCAGAGGCGGCCCCCCTGGGATGAGCCAGCAGGGCGGCGGCGGCTTCGGCGGACCTCCCGGCATGACGCAGCAGGGCAGCACCGGCACGACCCAGAGCGGCACGACCCAGAGCGGCCAGGCCGGCGGCATGGGCGGACCGGGCGGCGGCGCCGGCGGCATGTTCGGCGGCGAGGACCTGACCGAGGCGCTCGCCTACGTCAAGAGCCACGGCGGCGGCACGATCGCGATCGCCAGCCAGTCGGGTGCCTCGGCGTCGATCATCCAGTCGGGCGCGAGCGTCGCCGGCATCGGCGGCTTCTCCGGCCGCGAGTCGACCGTCTCGATCGACTGGCTCGCCAACGCCGTCGCCAGCGGCAAGGTCCGCTGGGTGATCTCCAGCGACAGCACCAGCGGCGGCTTCGGCGGCGGCGGGATCGGCAACGACGGCCGCGCCGGCTCGGAGACGGCGCTGACCGCCGCGGCCCGGGTCGGCACGCAGACGAGCGTCAGCGGGCTCTACGACCTGCAGGGCAAGGCGGCGGCGCTGAAGGCGCTCGGCTCATGAGCGCGCTGCGCGCCACAGCTCACACTCAGGAACTTCCCAGCTTGAGTGGGGATACTGGACCGATGACCGCCACAGGCGAGCAGTCCGCGCATCGCGTCCTCGTCGTCGACGACGAGCCCAACATCGTCGACGTCATCTCGATGGCCCTGAAGTACCAGGGCTTCGAGGTGGCGTCGGCGGCGACCGGCGCGGAGGCGCTGGCGCAGGTGCGCGAGTTCCGCCCGCACCTGATGCTGCTCGACGTGATGCTGCCCGACATGGAGGGCTTCGACGTCGCCAGACGGCTCGGCGCCGAGCGCGCGAAGGTGCCGATCATCTTCCTGACCGCGCGCGACGCGACCGACGACAGAGTGCGCGGCCTGACGCTCGGCGGCGACGACTACGTGACGAAGCCGTTCAGCCTCGAGGAGCTGGTCGCGCGCGTGCGGGCGATCCTGCGCCGCAGCGGCGCCGCCGAGGCGGAGTCGAGCAGACTCGTGTTCGAGGACGTCGAGCTCGACGACGACGCGCGCGAGGTGACGCGCGACGGCCACTTCATCGACCTGACCGCGACCGAGTACCGGCTGCTGCGCTATCTGATGCTCAACCCGCGCCGCGTGCTGACGCGGGCGCAGCTGCTGGAGCACGTCTGGAGCTACGACTTCGGCGGCGACGCGCGCGTGCTGGAGACCTACATCAGCTACCTGCGCAAGAAGCTCGACGCCTTCGGCCCGCCGCTGATCCAGACGGTCCGCGGCGTCGGCTACGCGCTGCGCCTGCCGCGCGGCGCGTGAGGAGCGGGCGCCGGTGAAGTCGCTGCGCACGCGGCTCGTCGCCGGCCTGCTCGCGCTCGCCGCGGTCGGGCTGGTGGCGCTCGCCGGCATCACCTACGCCGAGCAGCGCTCGTTCCTGCTCGACCGCGTCGACCAGCAGCTGCGAGAGGCGCCGATGGCGCTCGCGCACGCGCTCGCTGAGAAGGGCGTCGGGCAGTCGCCCGGACCGGATCGCGGCGGCTTCGGCGGCGAGCCGGGCGGCGGGCCCGGGGGAGGGCCGGGCGGCGCGAGCCTGCCGCCCGGGACCTTCGGCGCCCGCTACGGCGCCGACGGCGCGCGGCTGGGCGCCGTCACGATCCGGCTCGGCGACGAGACCGTCACCGCGCAGCCGCAGCTGCCGAAGACGCTGGAGCCGAACACGACCTTCACCGCCGCCGCCAAGGGCGGCGACGACGTCCAGTTCCGCGTCCGCGTGACGCCCGACCCGGACGGCTCCGGCGGCCTGCTCGTCGCCGCGATCCCGCTGACCGAGGCCAACCAGACGCTCGACCGGCTGCTGCTGGTCGAGGGCCTGGTGATCGCCGGCGTGCTGCTCGTGCTCGGCGTCGGCGCCTGGCTGCTCGTGCGCGTCGGCCTGCTGCCGCTGGACCGGATGGCGCACACCGCCGGGCAGATCGCCGGCGGCGACCTGTCGCAGCGCGTCGACGAGACCGATCCGCGCAGCGAGGTCGGCAGGCTCGGGCTCGCCTTCAACGGGATGCTCGACCGGCTCGAGGTCGCCTTCGAGCAGCGGCGCGAGAGCGAGGAGCGGCTGCGGCGGTTCCTCGCCGACGCCTCGCACGAGCTGCGCACGCCGCTCTCCTCGATCCGCGGCTACGCGGAGCTGTTCCGGATCGGCGCGGCACGCGAGCCCGCCGACACCGAGAAGGCGATGCGGCGGATCGAGGAGGAGGCGTCGCGGATGGGCGTGCTGGTCGAGGACCTGCTCGCGCTCGCGCGCCTGGACGAGGTGCGCGAGGCCGAGCACGGCCCGGTCGACCTCGCCCAGCTCGCGCGCGACGCCGCCGACGACGCGCGCGCGGCCGCGCCCACGCGTGAGATCTCGCTCGACGTGCGCGCCGGCGGCGGCGCGCTGGTCGAGGGCAACGCCCACCAGCTGCGCCAGGTGCTCGCGAACCTGACCCGCAACGCGCTCGTGCACACGCCCGACGGGACGCCGATCGAGCTGACCGTCGAGCGCGCCGGCGGCGCCGCCGCGGCCGTGCGCGTGAGCGTCCGCGACCACGGCAGAGGGCTGCCGCCGGACGTCAGACCGGAGGAGCTGTTCGAGCGCTTCTGGCGCGCCGAGGGCGGCCGCACGCGCGGCCAGGCCGGCGCCGGCCTCGGGCTGGCGATCGTCGCCGGCATCGTCGCCGCCCACAGCGGCAGCGTGCAGGCGCGCAACGCGGCCGGCGGCGGCGCCGAGTTCGTCGTGTCGCTGCCGTCTCGGTGAATTCCCAGGCGGCGCCCACGGTGCTCGCACGGCCGGCCTCGACGCTGGTCTCATGCGAACCGTCTCCACGGCGCCCCAGGTCGAGATCGTCGTCCCCGTCTACAACGAAGAGACGGCGCTCGAGCCCTGCGTGCGGCGCCTCCACCGCTTCCTCTCCGACGAGCTGCCGTTCTCCTGGCGGATCGTCGTCGCCGACAACGCCTCCGTCGACGGCACCGAGCAGATCGGCCGCCGGCTCGCGCAGGAGCTGCGCGACGTCGCCTACCTGCGGCTGGAGCAGAAGGGCCGCGGCCGCGCGCTGCGGACCGCCTGGTCGGCCAGCGAGGCGCCGGTGCTCGCCTACATGGACGTCGACCTGTCGACCGACCTGCGCGCGCTGCTGCCGCTCGTCGCGCCGCTGCTGAGCGGCCACAGCGACGTCGCGATCGGCTCGCGCCTGGCGCACGGCGCGCGCGTCGTGCGCGGACCCAAGCGCGAGCTGATCTCGCGCTCCTACAACGCGATCCTCCACACCGTCCTGCGGGCTCGCTTCAGCGACGCGCAGTGCGGCTTCAAGGCGGTCCGCGCCGACGCGCTGGCGCGGCTGCTGCCGGACGTGCAGGACCAGGGCTGGTTCTTCGACACCGAGCTGCTGGTGCTCGCGCAGCGGCGCGGGCTGCGGATCCACGAGGTGCCGGTCGACTGGGTCGACGACCCCGACTCGCGCGTCGACATCGTCGCGACCGCGAAGACCGACCTGCTCGGCGTCTGGCGGCTGCTGCTGGCCAGCCCGGTCGTCCGCTTCATGTCGGTCGGCGTCGGCTCGACGCTCGCCTACGCGCTGCTGTTCCTGCTGCTCAGCAGCGGCCTCGCGCTCGGCGCGGCGGCCGCCAACCTGATCGCGCTGGGGACGACGGCGGTCGCCAACACGGCCGCCAACCGCCGCTGGACGTTCAACATCCGCGGCCGCGCGGAGCGGCTGCGCCAGTACGCGCTCGGCGTCGTCGTGTTCGCGCTGACGCTGGCGCTGACGAGCGGCGCGCTCGCGGTCCTGCACGGGGTCGACCACGCGCCGGCGCGCTGGCTGGAGCTGACGGTGCTGGTGCTGGCGAGCCTGGCGGCGACCGTGACGCGCTACGTCGCGCTCAAGAGCTGGGTCTTCGCGCGCGCCGCGCGCGCCGCCGCGGCGACGAGTTAGGCTCGCCTAAGGGGGGTCGGATCCCTGGTACCGTCTCGGTGGCGCATGCGCCGTCCCGCCCCCCGATCGCCCCGCTCGCTCCTGCGGATCCTGCTCGCGCTGGTCGCGTTGCTGCTGGCGGTCGCGCTGCCGGCGCAGGCCGACACGGCCGACCCGCTGCTCGCGATCACGGCCGAGGACGGCCAGCCGCCGGTGACGATCCCCTGGTCGCAGCTGGCGGGCCACCTCGACGCCGACGGCGTCGCCTACGACAGCGGCACGAAGACGACGCCGAAGGGGATCTCCCTCGACAGCGCGCTGGCGCTCGCCGGCGTCGCCCCGGAGACCTACTCCCGGGTGGCGGCCGGCGCCAACGTCTCCATCGGCAAGATCGCCCTCATCCGGCATGCCGCGATCCTCTTCCGCAGCGACGACGGCAGACTGCAGCTGCTGCGCTCCAGCGCCGCGGTCGACGACGGCCCCGAGCGGCTCGTCGAGCCGGCCGCCGACGGCACGCTCGCGGTCAGGCTCGACCGCACCCCGCAGCTGTTCCCGTCGATGAGAGAGGTGCGGCCCGGCGGCGAGCTGACCTTCTACGCGACGCTCCCGGCAGAGATCGACCCGAGAACGGTCGTCTACGAGTGGGAGTTCAACGACGGCAAGAACGTGCAGAGAACGACGACGGCGTCGGTCACGCGCAGCTTCCAGGCGCGCAACCGCCAGGACACGCCGTACGACGTCTCCGTCACCTACTACGTCAACGGCGCGCGCTACGACGACATGCTGCCGCTGTCGACGCGGATCGATGTCGTGCTGTCCGACGAGGACAAGTACAAGGGCGAGCGGGGCAGAAACGCCCAGCAGTCGTCGACCAGAGGCAGAAGAAGACCCGACGCCAGACAGCCGAGCAGCAGAACGCCGGCGGAGACCCCGCCGCCGGAGCCCGCGCCGACGCCCAGCTACACGCCGGACGCCGACGGGACCGACTCGGACTCCGGCGCGGTCGGGACGCCGACGCCGACGCCCGCGCCGGCGCAGACCCCGCCGCCGCAGCAGCCGAGAAGAGCGCCGGCCAAGACCAGAAGAGCGACCGTGGCGCCGCCGGCGCCGGCCGGTGAGACGGTCGACGGCTACCTGCTCGCCTCCGCCGACATCGCGCCGGCGCTGGCCGGCGGCGCGGCCGAGAAGGAGCGCCTGCAGCAGCTGAAGGCGCCCGCGCCCGACGACAAGCCGCTCGACGTGCCGACCCCGGTGTGGGTGGCAATCGGCCTGCTGGCGCTGGTCGTGCTTGGATGGGGGCTCGAATCGCGCACGACGCTCCCGTACTTCAGACCATGACGATCGAGAACATCCTCTTCGACATCTCCGACGCGCTCCGGTACCCGGTGCTGATCCTCGCCGTGGTCGCCTTGATCGTCGTGATCTGCGAGGTCGGCAGCCTGCTGGCCGAGATCCGCCGCCGCCGCGTCCGCAGCGTCGCCCGCACCGAGCACGCCGTCGACCTCGCGCGCGACGCGCTCGCGGCCGGCGACAGAGCGACCGCCCTGCGCGCGGTCACGAGCGTCGGCTTCAACGACGCGATGAACGACGCGCTGAAGGCGATCGTCGAGCAGCGCGGCCGGCCCGACTCGGCCAACCGCATCGCCAAGCGCCTGGCCGAGTACGACTACCGCCAGGTGAAGCGGCTGGAGCGGACGCGGATCCTCGTGCGGATGGGGCCGGCGCTCGGCCTGATGGGCACGCTGATCCCGCTCTCGCCCGCGCTCGCGGCGCTCGGCGACGGCGACATCAACCGCCTCACCGACGACCTCCGCGTCGCCTTCAGCGTCACCGTCGCCGGCCTGCTCGTCGGCGCGATCGCCTTCGCCGTCTCGCTCACGCGCGACCGCATGTACGACCAGGACTACTCCGACGTCGAGTACGTCAACGCCCAGCTCGTCGGCGGTCCGCAGCCGACCGCGCTGCACACGCACCCGCGCCAGAGCGTCGGACTGGAGTCCACGGCCGAGAAGCTGTCGGCAGGGCCGCAGGCGTGAGCGAGTGGGGCCAGGCCCCGGCGGGCCAGGAGCAGCCGGCGATCCGCGCTCGCGCCCGCTCGCGCGAGGACCGCGCCGGCGACCCGCTCGACGGCCTCGTCAACCTCTTCGACCTCGGCATCGTGCTGTCGATCGCCTTCCTGCTGTCGTCGCTCTCCTCGCTCAACCTGACCGACGACCTGCTGAAGGGCAGAAGAGACAGCGCCGACACCGCGCCGGCCGGCTCGATCGTGATCAGAAGAGACCAGAGCGCTGACTCGATCGAGGTCAGAAGAGGCGAGAGAGTGCTCGGCCAGGGCGAGAGAGTCGGGACGCTCTACAGACTGGCCGACGGCAGAACGGTGCTGGTGCCCGACAGCGGCACCAGAACGACCCCCTAGCGCGGGAAGCGGTCGCCGAGCGCGGCGACGAGGTCGGTCGGCGAGCCGGCGTGCAGGTCGGCGCCGACCGCGAACGCCTGCGACGGTCTCGTGAAGGCCTGGCCGCCGAGCGCGACGACCGGCGCGAACGGCAGCGCCTTCAGCCGCCGGCAGGCGTCGGCGACCTCGGGGATCCGCAGCGGCAGCGAGACCGAGATCGCGATCACCTCGGCGTGGCGCGCGACGGTCAGCTCGGCGAGCGCGCTGCCCGGCGTCGTGGCGCCGAGGTGGAGCGTGTCCCAGCCGTCGGCCTCGAGGAAGTCGGCGACGATGCGGCTGCCGATCGCGTGCTGCTCGCCGGGGCCGCAGGCGACGATCGCGGTGCGGTTGCGGCGCGGCGTCCGCGGCAGCCGCCCGGCCAGCTCCGCCAGCATGACCTCGCTGACGCTCGTCGCGAGATGCTCCTCGGCGACGTTGACGGTGTCGCGCTCCCAGCGGCGCCCGACCTCGTGCAGCGCGGGGTGGACGACGTCGAGGTAGACCTCCGCGACCGGCACCAGCTCCAGCGCCTCCGCGACGTGCCCGTGCGCGGCGATCGCGTCGCCGTCGAGCAGGGCGCGGACGTAGCGCTCGCGGATCGTTGTCAGCGCATCGTGCGCGGGGGTCGACGTCATGCCGCGTCAATCGTAGTGGCGACTAGGATGGCCGCCTTGTCGGACCGAGAACGAGCCTCAGCGGCGGGTGCGCCCCCGGGCGGCGCCCAACCCCCGGCCGAGGTGATGCTCGACGGCATCTGGGTCGACCTGCGCGCGCTCGCGCGCGAGGTCAGCGTCCGCTTCATCGCCGAGACGCCGGCCTACGTCGACAGATACGGCGAGCACGCCGAGGCGTGGTGCACGCACGACTGCCAGCACATGCTGTCGTGGGCGCTCGGCGCCGAGGAGGGCTACGTCGACCTCGGCGGCCAGGTCGCCTGGCTGGCGCGCGTGCTGGAGGCGCGCGGCTTCCCGCTGGAGTGGCTGGCGCGCGACCTCGAGCTGTCGGCCGCCGTCGTCGGCGAGCGGCTGCCGCGGCGGGCGAACGAGGTGGCGGCGCGGCTGCGCGACGTCGCCGCGACCGTCCGCTCGACGCCCACCTTTCTCGACTGATCCGGCGCGGCGGCGCTCCCGCCTCGCCCGCAGTCGGACGCGAGATCGCCCGCCGCCGCGGGCGATCGGCATCTGTGTGCGCTCGCTCACAGGTAGTTGCACATGCAAACACATCTGGTAATCTAAGTGCTCCCCACTGAGATCCTTCAGAGAGAGCTGAGATATCCATGGCGAACCACGAGCATTCCAGCACCGGCGGCGCGGACACCTGCGCCGTCTGCGGAAAGCGTCCGGGGACCGTTCCGGTCGCTTGGTCCGCGCAGGGTCAGCGCGTCGATGGCGCGCTCTGCGAGTCGTGCGCACGCACGCTGCTCGCGGGCCCGACGACGGCCGGCTCCGGCCGCGACCCGCGGCGCCCGAGCCCCTTCGGCGCCTTCCCGCCGCTCGACGGCGAGGGTCGCGTCGTGCGCGGCCAGCGCGGCATCCCGCAGGCCGGTCCGGCGTGGTCGCCGAACCAGCGCGGCGTGGCGACCGCCGCCCGCGGCGGCGGTGACGGCAACGACTTCGCCACCCCGACGCTCGACCAGTTCGGCCGCGACCTGACCGAGGACGCGCGCAACGGGCGCATCGACCCGGTGATCGGGCGCGACGACGAGATCGAGCAGACGATCGAGGTGCTGGCGCGGCGGCGCAAGAACAACGCCGTCCTGATCGGCGAGGCCGGCGTCGGCAAGACCGCGATCGCGGAGGGCCTGGCGCTGCGGATCGCGCAGAGCCAGGTGCCGGAGACGCTGCGCGACGTGCGCATCGTCGCCGTCGACCTCGGCGGCATGGTCGCCGGCGCGCAGTTCCGCGGCCAGTTCGAGCAGCGCCTGAAGACCGCGCTGCAGGAGGTCGTCGAGAGCGACGGCAAGGTCGTGCTGTTCATCGACGAGCTGCACACGATCGTCGGCGCGGGCGGGGCGGAGGGCGCGATGGACGCCGCCAACCTGCTGAAGCCGCTGCTGGCGCGCGGCGAGCTGCGCGTCGTCGGCGCCACGACGCTGGCCGAGTACCGCAAGATCGAGAAGGACGGCGCGCTCGCGCGGCGGTTCGCGGCGGTCCACGTCGAGGAGCCGACGGTCGCGGCGACGGTCGAGATCCTGCGCGGCCTGCGCTCCGCCTACGAGCAGCACCACGACGTCAAGATCAGCGACGAGGCGCTCGACGCCGCGGCGCGGCTGTCCGATCGCTACGTGACCGAGTACCACCTGCCCGACAAGGCGATCGACCTGGTCGACCAGGCGGCGGCGCGCGTCCACCTCTACGGCGAGCGCGGCGACACCGCCAAGCTGCAGCGCGAGCTGGATCACCTGCACGCCGAGAAGCAGGCCGCGGTCGACGCCGAGGCGTACGAGGACGCGTCCGAGCTGAAGGCGCGGATCGCGCGGCTGGAGCAGCAGCTGGAGGCGCTCGCGGGCGCCGACGGCGAGCCGCTGCCGGCCGGCGGCCTGGTCGTCACCGAGACCGACGTCGCGGCCGTGGTCGGCGCGCGCACCGGGATCCCGGTCGGCGAGCTGGTCGAGGGCGAGCTGGAGAAGCTGGCGCAGCTGGAGTCCGACCTGCACGACCGCGTGGTCGGCCAGGACGGTGCCGTCGAGGTCGTCGCCGACACGATCCGCCGCGCGCGGGTCGGCCTGTCGGAGGGCGATCGCCCGGTCGGCAGCTTCCTGTTCCTCGGCCCGACCGGCGTCGGCAAGACGGAGCTGGTCAAGGCGCTGGCCGAGCGGCTGTTCGGCGACGAGCGCTCGCTGGTCCGGATCGACATGTCCGAGTTCCGCGAGCCGCACACGGTCGCGCGGCTGATCGGCTCGCCGCCCGGCTACGTCGGCTACGGCGACGGCGGCCAGCTGACCGAGCCGGTGCGCCGCCGCCCGTACAGCGTCGTGCTGCTGGACGAGATCGAGAAGGCGCACCCCGAGGTCTGGAACGTGCTGCTGCAGCTGATGGACGACGGCCGTCTGACCGACGGCGAGGGCCGCACCGTCGACTTCACCAACACGATCCTGGTGATGACGTCGAACCTCGGCGCCGGCGGGGCGAAGAAGCGCGGCATCGGCTTCACCGCCGCGGAGGGCGGCGAGCTGAACCGCGAGGAGTCCGCCGAGCGGATGCTCGCGGCGGCGAAGGGCGCCTTCCTGCCGGAGTTCGTCAACCGCATCGACGAGCTGGTCGTCTTCGACGCGCTCAGCGCGGAGCAGATCGAGCGGATCGGCGAGCTGATCGTCGGCCGCGTCGAGGCCCGCCTGCAGGACGAGCGCGGGATCCGGCTCGACACCGACCCGCAGCTGATCGCGCGCCTGGCGCGCGAGGGCTTCGACGCCGAGTACGGCGCCCGCCCGCTCCAGCGCCACGTCCGCCGGACGCTGGAGAAGGAGCTGACGAAGGCGATCGTCGAGGGCCGCCTGAAGGAGGGCGACGAGGTCACCGCCAGCGACGCCGACGGCGAGATCGTGCTGACGATCGCCGCGCCGGCGGTCGCGGAGCCGGTCGCCGCGTAACGCACCGAAAAACGCCTCCCCGCTGACCGGCCCGGTCGCCTTCACGGCGGCCGGGCCGGTTCGCTTTCCGGGCTCCCGAGCTGGCACGATGCCGCGCATGAGAGTGCACGGTGAGGAGTGGGAGGCCGGCGCGCTGCGCCGGCACGTCGGGCGGCTGGAGCAGGTCGCCGGCGTGCGGCTGGTGACGCTCGGGGACGGCGCCGAGCGAGGCGTGCGGGTGCTGGAGTTCTGCACCGGCTCGGGCTTCGCCTTCGAGCTGCTGGTCGACCGCTGCATGGACGTCGGCCGCGCCGAGCTGCGCGGCCGCTCGCTCGCGTGGGAGTCGGCGACCGGCTGGGTCCGGCCCGACCGCTACGAGCCCGACGGCATCGGCTGGCTGCGCTCCTTCGGCGGCGGCCTGATGACGACCTGCGGCCTCGACCACATCGGCGACCCCGACGAGGGGCTCGGCCAGCACGGTCGCGCCTCCAGCCTGCCGGCGCGGCTGGTCGGCTACGGCACGCGCGCCGACGCCGACGGCGGGCTGACGCTGTGGGCCGAGGGGGAGGTGACGCAGACGGCCGTCTACGGCGAGCGGCTGACGCTGCGGCGGCGCGTCGAGGCGCGCGTCGGCGAGAGCCGCCTGCGGATCGACGACGTCGTCGTCAACGACGGCTTCGCGCCGGCCGAGCAGATGCTGCTCTACCACGTCAACGCCGGCTTCCCGCTGCTCGACGCCGGTGCCGAGCTGCTCGTGCCGGCGCGCCGCGTGCGGGCGCTGCTCGACCACCACGGCACGGACGGCTACACGACGATGCTCGCGCCCCAGCGCGGCTGGGAGGGCGAGGTCTACGGCCACGACAACGCCGCGGAGCCCGACGGCCGCGTGCCGGTCGCGCTCGTCAACCGCGCCCGCGGCTACGGCCTCTACGAGCTGTACCGGCGCGACCAGTTCCCGTACCACTGGACCTGGCGGATGCTCGGCGAGGGCATCTACGTGCTCGGGATGGAGCCGTCGACCAACCGCGTCGGGAGCCGCGCGCAGGCGCGCGAGCGGGGCGAGCTGACGCTTCTGCAGCCGGGCGAGGAGCGCGCCTTCGAGCTGGAGCTGGGCGCGCTCGACGGCACCGCCGAGATCGACGCCTTCGCCGCCCGCGTCGCGGCGCTGACGAGCTGAGGCGGCTCCGCCGGCGCGGCTAGATCGCGTCGGCGGCGTCGCTCGGCGACGGGTGCGAGGAGTCGCGGAACTCCTCGAAGTTGCCCGTCAGCATGAAGGCGAGCTGCTCGCCGACGTCGATCGCCTGGTCGCCGATCCGCTCGATCGCGCGCGCGGCGAGGATCATGTGCATCGCCCATTCGCGCGTCTCGGTGTCGATGCCGCTCTTCCAGGCGAAGTGGAAGACGCGCCGGTTCAGCTCGTTGACGTCGCGATCCTCCAGCAGCAGGTCGCGCGCCATCGCGAGGTCGCGCGTGGCGAACGCCTTCCTCGCCTGCTCGACCTCGGCGGCCACGAGCCTTCCCATCACGCCCAGCTCCTCGAGCAGGATCACGTGGACCGGCGGGTGGTAGCCGTCGAGCGGCACGAGCTTGGCGACGTTGACGCACTGGTCGCCCATCCGCTCGAGCGTGCGGCCGACGTGGAACAGCGCCATCGCGCGCCGCAGGTCGGTCGCGACCGGCGCGCGCAGCGCCAGCAGCTCGAGGATGTTCGCGTGCATCTCCGCGTAGAGGCGGTCGATCTCGTCGTCGCCGTGGACGACGGCGCGGGCGAGCGCGATGTCCTGGTGCTCGATCGCGTCGGTGACCGAGACGAGCTGGTCGCGCGCGAGGTCCAGGCCGTACAGCGCGAGCGACTCGACGTGGTCGAGCTGCTCGGTGAAGCGGTCTCCGCTGGTGCGGCTGCGCGCGACCTCGGCCATCAGACCCTCAGCTCGGCATCCGCGAGCGGGGTGGCGACGGCGGCGTCGCTGTCGGGGTCGCCGTCCTCGGCGAGCGCGTGCTGCTGCGGTGAGAAGCGATAGCCGAGACGGTAGTGGGTGTGGATGAAGGTCCACTCCGGCAGGGCGTTGTCGAGCTTGGCGCGCAGCTTGCGGACGTAGACGTCGACCGCGCGGTCGGCCGGATCCATCTCGTGTCTCCAGCACTGCTCGTACAGCCAGGTGCGGGCGAGCACCTCGTCGGGCCGGCGCATCAGCTCGACCAGCAGCTCGAACTCACGCGGTGTGAGCGGAATCACAGAGCCATGTGCGCGTGCTGTGTAGCCAGCGGGGAATACACGCAGTGGTCCCGCTCTCAGCTCCTCCTCCTTGTGCCCGCGTGCCATGCGGAAAGGATGGGCTGCGACCGTTGCCAGCTTGTTACGAATCTGTGTATCGGACGAAAAGCGCTGTGCCCTGACTTGTTACCAAGCGGTTCACAATGTTTAAACAGTCCGACTACGGCGCGATAACAGGATGCAGTCCATCCCCTGTGACGCTGCGATTCACCGTCGCACGGAGAAAGGACTGACATTGAGGTACTCGAAGCTTCTCGCCGCGACCGCGGCCGGCGCACTTGCGATCGGCTTTGCGGCGTGTGGCAGTGATGACGACAACAGCAGCAGCACGTCGGACAGCAGCAGCACCGGCGGCGACGCCACCGCGTCGCTCTCCGGCACGCTGAACGGCGCGGGCGCCACCTTCCCGCAGCCGGTCTACTCCGAGTGGGCCAACAGATTCAGAGAGCAGTTCGGCGTGACGGTGAACTACCAGGGCATCGGCTCTGGCGGCGGCATCGCCCAGTTCACCGAGGGCACGATCGACTGGGGCGCCACCGACGCCGCGCTCGACGACGAGGAGCTGGCCGCGGCGCAGAGAAAGGGCGAGCCGGTTCACATCCCGACCGTCCTCGGCGCCGTCACCGTCTCCTACAACGTCGACGGCGTCGACAGAGGCCTGAGACTCGACGGTGCCACCACCGCCGACATCTTCCTCGGCAGAATCAAGAAGTGGAACGACCCGGCGATCGCCAGACTGAACGACGGCGTCGACCTGCCTGACACCGACATCACCGTCTGCCACCGCTCGGACGAGTCCGGCACGACGAAGAACTTCACGCTCTTCCTGAGCGACTACTCCGAGGCGTGGAGAAACGGCCCCGGCTCGGACAAGAGCGTCCAGTGGCCGACCGGCACCGGCGCCAGAGGCAACGACGGCGTCGCGGGCTGCGTCAAGCAGACGCAGGGCGCGATCGGCTACGTCGAGCAGGCCTACGCGCTGCAGAACGACTTCGCGACGGCCGCCGTCCAGAACAAGGCCGGCAACTTCGTCGAGCCGAGCCTCGAGGCCACGTCGGCCGCGGGCGAGGGCGTCACGCCGCCGGCGGACCTCCGCTTCGCGACGATCGACGCCGACGGCGACCAGACCTACCCGATCGCCGCCGTCACCTTCATGCTCGCCTGGCAGGACGCCTGCAGAGCGGGCCTGAGCAGAGAGACGGCGACCAACGTCAAGGCGTGGCTGAACTACGCCCTCGGCGAGGGTCAGTCGGTCGCTCCGGACCTGGCGTACGCGCCGCTGCCGGACGCGATCAAGGCGAGAGCGCAGGCGAGAGTCGACGCGCTGCAGTGCAACGGTTCTCCGATCGAGGTCCCCGCGGGCTGATCTGAGATGGGAGCCGGAACTATCCAAGCCGCCGGAGATCGCCGCAGAGAGCTGGAAGGCTCTCCGGCGGCCCGGCTTCCCGACCGCTTGCTGCGATGGGGACTGACGGCCCTGTCGGTCGGGGTCATCGTCCTCATCGCCTTCTTCTTCATCCGACTGATCGTCGAGTCGGAGCCGGTCTTCTCCGAGGAGGGGATCTTCAACTACCTCTTCTCGGCCGACTGGGTTCCGTCGAGACAGCTGTACGGCGCGGTGCCGCTGATCGTCGGCACGCTGATCACCTCGGCGATCGCGCTGCTGATAGGCGTGCCGGTCGCGGTCGCGACCGCGCTCTACGTCACCGAGCTGGCGCCCAAGCGCATCAGACAGCCGCTGACCGTCCTGGTCGAGCTGCTGGCCGCGGTGCCGTCGGTCGTCTACGGCCTGTGGGGCTTCTTCTTCCTGATCCCGAAGCTGCTGCCGGCCGAGAGATGGTTCGCCGACACCTTCTCGTTCATCCCCTTCATCGGGGGCAGCGTCACCGGTCCCAACTACTTCATCGCCGGCCTGATCCTCGCGATCATGATCCTGCCGATCGTCTCGGCGATCTCGCGCGAGGTGATGTCGACGGTGCCGCGTGAGCACAAGGAGGCGGCGCTCGCGCTCGGCGCGACGCGCTGGGAGATGATCCGCATGGCGGTCATCCCGTACTCCCGCGCCGGCATCGCCGGCGGCGCGATGCTCGGCCTCGGCCGCGCGATCGGCGAGACGATCGCCGTCACGCTCGTGATCGGCAACGCACCGTCGATCGGTGATTCGATCTTCCAGCAGGGGTACACCTTGGCTGCTGTGATCGCCAACGAGTTCGGCGAGGCCGCATCCGATCCGCTCCACCGCGCGGCGCTGATCGCCGCCGGCCTGGTGCTGTTCGTGCTGACGCTGCTCGTCAACGGGCTCGCGCGCACGTTCGTCGTCCGTGCCGAGCGCGGGACGCGCGCGGCGAAGAAGCCGGCTGCGGGGATGGCGGGATGAGCTCCTTCAGCATCGAGTCCGTCAACCCGCGTCGCCGCCGCACCGACAAGGTCGCGCGCGGCGTCGTGCTGGCGCTGACGCTGATCGCGATCGTGCCGCTCGTGCTGGTCGTCTACTACCTGCTCAAGCAGGGCCTCGGCGCGATCAGCTGGAGCTTCTTCACGACCGACCCGACGGGCTCGTTCCTGGGCGACCCGGGCGGCGTCAAGAGCGCCATCATCGGCACCGTGATGATGGTCGGGCTCGCGACGATCTTCGCCGTCCCGATCGGCGTCGGCGTCGCGATCTGGCTGGTCGAGTTCGGCAGAGAGAGCAAGCTCGCCCACGCCGTCCGCTACTTCATCGACGTGATGACGGGCGTGCCGTCGATCGTCTTCGGCCTGTTCGTCTACATCACGCTCGTCACGAGCGGCTTCGGCGGCACCTCGTTCGCCGGCTGGAAGGGCTCGGTCGCACTGGCCCTGCTGATGCTGCCGGTCGTGACGCGCTCGGCCGAGGTCGTGCTGCTGCTCGTGCCGAACACGCTGCGCGAGGCCTCCTACGCGCTCGGCGCGCCGCGCTGGCGCACCGTCCTGCGCGTCGTGCTGCCGGCCGCGCTGCCGGGCATGATCACGGGCATCCTGCTCGCGGTCGCCCGCGCCGCCGGCGAGACGGCGCCGCTGCTGTTCACCGCCGCGGTCGTCAACGACTCGACGTTCAACCTCGACGAGCGGATGAACTCGCTGCCGGCGTTGATCTTCCAGAACGTCGGCCAAGCGCAGGACCGCCTCGTCCAGATCGCCTGGGGCGCGGCCTTGACCCTCGTGGCGATGATCCTGATCCTGACCCTGCTTGCTCGCCTGATCCAGCGAAGGAGCCGACTGTCGTGAGCGATGACGTAACCCCCCGCACCCGCGAGGACCAGGTCTACAGAGATGACCCCCGCCTCGAGGTGTCCGGCTCGCCGCAGCACGTCGCGCCCGAGACGCCGAGAGTCGAGCAGCGCGAGCCGGGCAGGATAGTCCGCAAGGCGCCGCCGGTCGTGCTCGAGAGACTGAACGCCTGGTACGGCGGGATGCACTCGGTGAGAGACCTGACGCTGACGTTCGAGGCGAACAAGGCGACGGCGCTGATCGGCCCGTCGGGCTCCGGCAAGTCGACCGTCGTGCGCTGCATCAACCGCATGCACGAGGAGATCCCCGGCGCCCGCGCCGAGGGCCGCGTGACGCTCGACGAGGTCGACGTCTACGACGCGAAGGTCGACGTCGTCGCCGTGCGCCGCTCGATCGGCATGGTCTTCCAGAAGCCGAACCCGTTCCCGACGATGTCGATCTACGACAACGTCGGCGCGGGGCTGAAGCTGACGGCCCGCAAGGTCGAGCACGAGCAGGTCGAGAGAGCGCTGCGCGGCGCCGGTCTGTGGGAAGAGGTCAAGGACCGCCTCGACCAGCCCGGCATCGGCCTCTCCGGCGGCCAGCAGCAGCGCCTCTGCATCGCCCGTGCGCTCGCGGTCGAGCCCGACGTGCTGCTGATGGACGAGCCGGCGTCGGCGCTGGACCCGATCTCGACGCTGAAGATCGAGGAGCTGGTCGAGGAGCTGAAGCACTCGATCACGATCGTGATCGTGACGCACAACATGCAGCAGGCCGCGCGCGTCGCCGACTCGACCGCCTTCATGCTCAACGGCGAGCTGGTCGAGCACGGGCCGACGACGAAGATCTTCACCAACCCCGACGACACCCGCACGGAGGAGTACGTCACGGGCAAGTTCGGGTAGCTGGCTGTCGTGGCCACTTCACCGGAGACCCGCAGGCACTTCCACGAGGAGCTGACCGAGCTCGAGCACCAGGCGCTCGGCGGAGTCGACATCGTCACCGGTCAGCTCGGGCGCGTGCTGCAGGCGCTCGAGCACCAGGACGTCGAGCTCGCCGAGCTGGTGGTGGTCGAGGACGATCGCGTCGACGGCCGCTACCTCGAGGTCAACCAGGGGATCCTGTCGCTGCTCGCGCGGCAGGCCCCGGTGGCCGGCGACCTGCGCGTGATCGCGGCGCTGCTGCACGTGATCAAGCATGTCGAGCGGATCGGCGACCAGTGCGTGAACATCGCCAAGCTGATCCCGCTCGCCGGCTACGACGCGCCGATAGACGACGGGCTGTTGCGCAACGTCCTGCAGATGGGGCAGCTCGCCGACGCGCTCGTGCGCCAGAGCAAGGCGGCCTTCGCGGCGCGTGACGTCGAGCTGGCGCGCGACCTCGTGCGGCAGGACCAGAAGATCAACAGGCTGCAGCGCGAGGTCTTCCGGCTCGCGATCGAGATCGGCGACGATCCTGACACGCGCGAGTGGGCGACCCACATGATCCTCGTGGCGCGCGCGCTCGAGCGCGTCGGTGACAACGCGGTCGACATCGGCGAGCAGACGGCGTTCGTCGTGACAGGCCTCTTCCAGGAGTTTTCCGACGCCTCGGCGTAAGCGGTCAGAGCGGCGGCGCTGCGGCGGCTGACGGCTCAAGTCACACCGCCGCGCTGCCGAATCAATCCGAGATGGACCGATCTCGGGCGACTGCACGGGGGCAGCGGCCGAAGCCGCTCTCCGCCCGACTGCTGCGACGACTGAGCCACTGGCGCACCGGCCTCACGACCGAGGCCGGCTCGCTCGGCGTGCTCGTGATCGTGGCGGCGCTGTGCCTGCTGCTCGGCACGATCTTCCCGATCAGCGACAGCGCGCCGGTCGGGCTCGGACGCGTCTTCACGCCGATCGGCTTCGCGCTCGCCGTCGTCGTGCTGGCGGTCGGGCAGCGGCTGCCGCGCTGGGCGATCCACGGCTGCGTCGCGTTCGTCTATCTCGTCGCCTGCGGCCTGATCAGCCAGTCGGCGACCAACGGCGGGATCATGATGACCTCGTGGTCGCTGGCGTGGATGAGCGTCTACGTCGGGATCTTCTTCAGCCGCCGCGCGATCGTGCTGCACGTCTCGGCGATGACGCTGCTGCTGACGGCCGCGGTCGTCGTCGCGTCGGTCCCCGGCACGCTCGTCGAGCTGGCGATGATGACGGTGACGATGTGGACGGCGGCGATCGCGCTCGGCTCGCTGTCGGAGCGGCTGCGCACGCAGGCCGACGGCGATCACCTGACCGGCCTGCTCAACCGCCACGGCTTCGCGAAGGCGGCCAGCCGCGAGCTGGCGCTCGCCGACCGCACCGGCTATCCGCTCGCGCTCGCGCTCGTCGACCTCGACGGCTTCAAGGAGGTCAACGACGAGCACGGCCACGCCGCCGGCGACCGCCTGCTGCGCGATCTCGCGCAGGCGTGGGAGGGGGTCCTGCGGCCCGGCGACCTGCTCGCCCGCTACGGCGGCGACGAGTTCGTCGTGCTGTTCCCGGCGACCGCCGAGGAGGACGCGCGCGCGGCGCTGCAGCGGCTGCGCGAGGCGCACGACGCGCCCTGGTCGGCCGGCGTCGCGCAGTGGCGCAGGGGCGAGTCGCTGGAGGCGTGCGTGGCGCGCGCCGACGGGCAGCTGTACGCCGTCAAGGCAGCGCGCGGCGGGCGCCGCGGAGCGGTTCCGTCCGCGGCCGGCTGAACGCCACCGTTCACACCTGAAACCGGGCGCGCGACGACTGGGAAACCAGGCGATCGTCAACGTCCTTGCGCGGGCGAGACAACTGTGTTTATTGTGTGCTCCTATAGGGCTTTCCGGGCCCGTGCGCGTGGTCGCGCATGGTGGCGGGCGCGGGAAGGCGAGTCGTTCGCAGGAGAGAGGATGGGTCCCCCAATGAAGCTGGCCTTCGGCCGCTGCGCTGCCGCGTGCGCGCACGGCCTTCGACGCTGCCTGCCCAGCCCCGGGCAGTCGCGGCCGGTGCGCAGATGAGGCGCGCCTTCGCAGGGCTGCTGACCGCCGGCGCGGTCGCCGCGAGCGTCGGCGCGCTCGCGCCGTCCGCCGGCGCCGCCGGCAACGCGCTCGAGCTGGCCTCGCCGCTGCGCTCGGAGGGCTTCAACGTCGTCGGCGCCGGCTGGCCCGACGGCAATCACGCCGCCTTCAAGCAGGGCCTGATCGACGCCAACGCCCGCTACGGGGCGCGCAACGCCGACGGCAGCTGGAGCTACGGCACGCTGGAGCCGGTCGAGGCGACGACCAACGCCAACCTGCTCGACGCCGCCGACGACTTCTCGACGAAGATCGTCTACGAGGCGCAGATGTTCCTCAGAGCGGGCGAGCCCGAGACGCTGTGGGTGCAGAACCCCGACGGCTCCAAGAGCACGATCGCCGAATGGGAGCTGGCCGATCCGTTCGCGCCGGCGGCGGACCAGAGAACGGCCAGATACAGCGGCCGCTCGGCCGACGGCCGCACGCTCTACGTCAACGCCTCGACCGGCCTGCTCGACGCGCCGGACAGCAGCGACCACCTCTACCGCTGGCACGACGGCGAGCTGTCGCCGGTCGAGCTGGGCGACACGCGCCCCGACGAGTTCGCGTGCAAGAACGCCGTCATCGGCGGCAGCTACAACCCGTACGTCTCGCAGGGCCAGGAAGGGGTCAGCGACGACGGCGAGACGATCGTCGCGGCGCTGCCGTACTGCTTCGACAGCAACAGCGTCGAGCATCCGCCCGAGCTGTACGCCTGGAACGCCGACGGCGACGCCGTGCTGCTGAACAGACCGTACGCGGGCGCGCCGGCAGCCGGCGCCGAGTTCCGCGGCCTCAGCGCCGACGGCGGCACGGTCTTCTTCACCAGCGCCGGCAAGCTGACCGCCGACGACGACAACGGCTTCCTCGACCTGTTCGCGGTCGACACGACGACCGGCGCGGTCACGCGCCTCTCCGGCGGCAGCGCCGACAGAAGCGGCATCGGCTCGACGATCGTCGCGGCCGGCGGCGGCGCCGTCTGGTTCGCCTCGCCGCGGCCGGTCGACGGCCAGGGCACGAGCGGCAGAGGCAACCTCTTCCGCTGGACGCCGCAGGGCGGCGCGAAGCTGCTGCTGCAGACGCCCAGCCCGAACGACCTCAACTTCCAGACGAGCTTCATCTCGGGCGCCTCCGAGCTGTCCTACGACGGCACGGCGATGGCGCTGGTCAGCACCGCCGACCTGACGCCCGACGCGTCCGGCTCGCAGAAGATCTACCGCATCGACGCGAGCGGCGCGATCGACTGCGTCTCCTGCCGGCCGGACGGCAGAGCGGTCGGCGGGGGCACGCGCCTGACGCCGCCGCCGGCCTCCAACGGCGTCTACTACGGCGTCCCGTCGATCTCCGCCGACGGCTCGAAGATCGTCTTCGAGACCAGCGACGCGCTCGTCCCGCAGGACCAGAACGGCAGATTCGACGCGTACCTGTGGCAGGGCGGCGAGAGCACGCTGCTGTCGACCGGCACGCAGCCGGCCGACGCCAACGCCGCCGGCATCAGCCTCGACGGCGGCACCGCGTACTTCAGCTCGTTCGGCGCGCTGCTGCCGAACACGCGCGACACCTTCTCGAAGCTGTACGCCGTCCGCCTCGGCGCGACGCCGCCGCCGCAGGGCCCGGCGCCGTGCGCCGACGACGCCTGCCAGGGCCCGGGAACGCCCGTGCCGGTGACGCCGAACCCGGCGAGCGAGTCGTTCGAGGGCTCCGGCAACGTGATCCCGGCGCTCGTGCGGTCGTTCGCGCCCACGTGGCCCGGCAAGAGCGCGCTCGGCGCGCTCGCCCGCAGAGGCACGCTCGTGCTGACCGTGACCGGCAGCGACGCCGGCACGGTCGGCGCGACCGTCCAGGCCCGCATCGGCGGCGCCTGGGTGCAGGTCGGCTCGGCCTCGAAGACGATGGCGAAGGGCCGCGTCAAGCTGACGCTGAAGCTGTCCAGAAAGGCCCGCAAGCAGCTGGCCGCCGGCCGCTCGCTGCGGATCCGCGTGACGGTGCGCGCCGCGCGCGTCGCCGGCCAGCGCAGCGCGACGTTCACGCTGAGAGGGACGCGCACGGCGAAGGCCGAGCGCGTGGTGAGGAGATGACGATGAAGCGTTGGATGCGAGCGCTGCTCGCGGCGAGCTGTCTCGCGCTGCCGGCAACGGCCGTCGTGACGAGCAGCGCGAGCGCCGCGTTCGGGATCGAGCCCGGCAGCTTCAGAGTGACGACGTCGGTCGACAACGCCGGCGGTCACCCGGACGTCATGACCTACTTCGGCATCAACAGCCACGAGGTCCCGAGCGAGCTCGACCCGTCGGTGACGATCCCGAACGCGGACGGGGCGACGAAGGACATCGTCGTCGACATGCCGCCCGGCATCATCGGCAACCCGCAGGCGGCGCCGAAGTGCGCGCCGACGGACTTCCCGAACTGCCCGCTGGCGACCCAGGTCGGCGTCGCGGAGCTGAGAACCGACCTGATCCCGCTCGTGGTCGCGCCGGTCTTCAACATCGAGCCGGCCGAGGGCAAGGTCGCCCAGTTCGGCTTCTCGGTGCTCGGCCTGATCACCGTCAACGTCAATGCCAGCATCCGCACCGGCAGCGACTACGGCCTCACGATGACGATCCCGGACACGCCGTCGCTGGCGCCGCTGGTCAGCTCCAGACTGACCTTCTGGGGCGTCCCGGCCGACCCCTCGCACGACGCCGAGCGCGGCCAGACCTGCTTCGACTTCTTCGGCTGGAGCTGCACGGACCCCGGCGGTCACGCGAGCACGTCGAAGCCGCAGCCGTTCATGACCAACGCGTTCGTCTGCGGTCCGCAGCAGCCGGCCGAGCTGCGGCTCAACTCGTGGCAGGCGAAGACCGTCTGGCAGCAGGCGACGACGACGCTGAGAGACGTCACCGACTGCGACGAGGCGGCGTTCGACGCGAGCGTGTCGGCACAGCCGACGACGACCCGCGCCGGCGCGCCGACCGGGCTCGCCGTCGACATCGACATCCCGCAGACCAGCTCCGGCTCGATCCCCGGCACGCCGCCGCTGCGCAAGGCGGTCGTGGCGCTCCCGCAGGGGATGGTCGTCTCGCCGTCGGGCGCCGGCGGCCTCGGCGCCTGCAGCGACGCGCAGGTCGGCGTCGGCGCGGCGACGCCGGACAGCTGCCCGCAGGCGTCGGTGATCGGCAGAGCGCAGATCGTCAGCCCGCTGATGGACGTGCCGCTGAACGGCACGATCGTGCTCGGGCAGCCGACGCCGAACCAGCTGCTGCGTCTGTGGCTGCTGGTCGACGGCGGCGCGATCCGCCTCAAGCTGCCCGGCGTGATCGACGCCGATCCGGTCAGCGGCCGCCTCGTGGCGACCTTCGACGACCAGCCGACGCTCGTCTCCAGCCGCATCTCGCTGCGCTTCAAGGACGGCGACCGCGCCGTGCTGTCGAACCCGGCCAGCTGCGGCGTCGCGACGACGACCGCGACGCTGAACGGCTACGCCGGCGCGCCCGTGACGAGCTCGTCGTCGTACACGGTCAGCGCCGACGGCAACGGCGCGCCGTGTCCGGCGGCCGGCTTCGCGCCGGGCCTGTCGGCCGGCACGACGTCGGCGAAGGCCGGCGCCGCGACGGCCTTCACGCTGTCGTTCACGCGCAACGACGGCGACCGCTCGCTCGGCGGCATCGACGTCACGCTGCCGCGCGGCGTGATGCCGAGGATCGGCACCGTGCCGCTCTGCGCCGAGGCGCTCGCCGCCACTGGCGGCTGCGGAGAGGAGACGCGGATCGGCAGCGCCCAGGTGCTCGCCGGCCCCGGCAGCCAGCCGTTCGGCCTGCCCGGCCGCGTCTACGTCGGCGGCCCCTACAAGGGCGCGCCGTACAGCCTCGCGATCGTCGTCCCGGCGATCGCCGGCCCGCTCGACCTCGGCACCGTGGTCGTGCGCGCCGCGGTCTTCGTCGACCTGCACACGGCGGCGCTGCGGATCGTCTCCGATCCGCTGCCGACGATCCTGAAGGGGATCCCGCTGCAGTTGCGCAAGGTCAACGTGACGATCGACCGCAGCGGCTTCATGGTCAACCCGACCAACTGCTCCGCGCAGACGGTCGGCGCGACGATCGCCTCGGCCGACGGCGCCGCGGCGGCCCGCGGCAGCCGCTTTCAGGTCGGCGACTGCGCGGCGCTGCCGTTCGCGCCGACGCTGACGGTGAAGGTCGGCGGCAAGGGCCAGGTCGGCGCGCGCAAGGCGACCTCGCTGGTCGCGACGCTGACGCAGAAGCCCGGCCAGTCGGCCGCGCGCAGCGTCCGCCTCGACCTGCCGAGATCGCTCAACGCGCGGCTGTCGGTCGTCAACAGAGCCTGCAAGCAGGCCGAGTACGACGCCGCCGGCAGATGCGGCGCGGCCGCGAAGATCGGCAGCGGCAGCGCGGTCACCTCGCTGCTGAGAGCGCCGCTGAAGGGCGACGCCTACTTCGTCAAGAACCCGGCCCGCTCGCTGCCCGACATCGTCGTGCAGCTGCGCGGGGAGGTCACGATCGACCTGATCGGCAGAGTCAGAATCACCGGCACGAGGCTGACGACGACGTTCGACCAGATCCCCGACGTGCCGCTGTCGAAGTTCGTCCTGTCGCTGCCGGCGGCCAACTCGCCGGTGACGGTCACCAGCGGCCTCTGCAGAGCGGCCAGCCGGACGCAGACGGCGACGCAGACGATGAGCGGTCAGAACGGCAAGCGCGTCGTGCGCACGCCGAAGCTGACGATCGCCGGCTGCGCGAAGCGGAAGTAGCGCGCTGAGGTCAGCGCGTCGCGGCTCGCGGCGCGCTGACCCACAGGCTCGATCGGGCTTGCTACATTAGGGCGACCTACTTAGGGCGACCTAACGCGATGAACGACACGACGATCGAGCACACCGAGGACTTTCCCCACGTCGGCTTCCGGGCCCGCCGCTGGCTGCGCTTCGAGCGCGACCTGGCGGAGTGGCTCGCGACGCCCGAGGGTCGGTTCACGCAGTGGTGCGCGCGCCAGCTTGTGGCAGCGCCGCCGACTGCCCCGCTCGACAGCGCCGACGCACCGCGATAGCGTCCGGGCCAGTGGCGGCCGGCGGGTCGGTCGCGTGGCTCGGAAGGAGCAGCGGTGCCCACGACACGGCATGCCTCGGCAGGGATCCTCTCGGACAAGCTCGCCGACAAGCGGCAGGAGATCGTCGAGCTGCTGACGCGCGCGTACTGGATGGAGATGGAGACGGTCATGTCCTATCTCGCCAACGCCTCCAACCTCGACGGCATCCGTGCCGACGAGATCGCCGAGGCGCTCCACGCCGACGTGCAGGAGGAGCTCGGCCACGCGCGCAGATTCGCCAAGCGGATCAAGGAGCTGTACGGCACCACGCCGGGCTCGCTGCAGTTCACGCCCGAGCAGACCTACCTGCAGCCGCCCGAGGACACGACCGACGTCGTGACCGTGATCAAGGGCGTGATCGAGGCCGAGGCCGGCGCGATCGAGCACTACACGCGCATCATCGAGGCCTGCGACGGCGTCGACTGGGCGACGCAGGACATGGTGATCGACGTCCTGCGCGACGAGGAGGGCCACATGCGGACCTTCGAGCGCTACCTCAAGGAGTTCGAGTAGCGCACGAGAACGCCCCGTGCGGAACGCTCGCCGGCCACCACGCCGGCGAGCGGGATCCGCGCACGGGGCGAAGGGTTCAGCGCGTCAGCTCGTGCAGCTTGTCGAGCGACTGCCGCAGCAGGCGTGAGATCTGCATCTGCGAGACGCCCACCTCGGCGGCGATCTCGCTCTGCGTCATGTCGTGCACGAAGCGCATTCTGAGAATCCGCTGCTCGCGCTCGGGCAGGTGCTTGAAGGCCGGCGCCAGCAGCGCGCGCGCCTCGGCGGCTCTGTAGCCCTCTTCGACGTCGCCGAGCGTGTCGGCGATCGTCGCGTCGCCGTCGTCGTCGTTGCCCGCGGGCGTCGCGAGCGACAGCGCGGTGCGGTTGGCGAGCGCGCCGAGCGCTTCGACGACCGCCTCCAGCTCCGCTCCGGTGCGCTCGGCGAGCTGCCGCGGCGTCGGCGCGATGCCGGTCTCGGTCTCGATCGCCTCGGCCGCGGTGCGCACCTTCAGCGCCAGCTCCTGCGTACCGCGAGCGACGTGCACGCCCCAGCCGGTGTCACGGAAGTGGCGCAGCAGCTCGCCGACGATCGTCGGCTGCGCGAAGGTCGAGAACGAGTGACCGCGATCGGGGTCGAAGCGGTCGACCGCCTTGATCAAACCGACCGAGGCGACCTGGACGAGGTCGTCGAGGCTTTCGCTGCCGCGGCGATAGCGGCGGGCGAGCGAACGGGCGAGCGGCAGATGTTCGGCGATCAGCGCCTCACGTGCCCGTGCGTCCCCGTTGCGGGCTCGCGCTGCCAGCATCCGCGTGCGCAGCAGCGAGCTGGCCGAACGCTTCCGTGGCTTCGCGGCACTCTTGGTTGCGAGGTTGGTGGCAGGTCCCATGTGCCTCACGATTACCCGGCGTTCGTCAGGGTCAATCGCGATCGGCTCAGGCTCGATCGCCCTCGACAGCAGTCAGTTCGAAGGTCAGATGGAGGCGTGTCGCCGCTCCGTCGTGGTCGATCTGGACGCCGTCTGCGACCGCGGCCATCAGAGCCATGCCCATTCCGAGGCCGGGGGAGTCGTCGCGCGGGCGGACGCCGCTGCCCTCGTCGGAGACGACGACCTCGAGCGCGCTGCCGTGCGGCTCGGCGCTGACCGACAGCGTCCCGGGCTCGGCCTGCTCGCGGTAGGCGTGCTCGACGACGTTCGTGCACGCCTCGCTGACGGCCAGCGCGACGTCGGCGAGCACGCGCTCGGAGGCGCCGGCCGCGCGCGCCGCCGCGACGACCGCGTGCCGCGCGGTGGGCACACTCTCGACGGTCGCGGGCAGCGTCAGACGCACGGCGCGGATGCTACCCACGTCAGGTGCCCTTGCCACGTGCGCGCGCCGAGATCCCCATCGGAGATCGCCCACCGCGCCATCGGATAGGTTGCGCGGCGAGAGATGGCCGCCGCGCGCGACACCCCGCCGATCCTCTGGACGCCGACGCCCGAGCGCGTCCGTGAGGCGCGCCTGACGCAGTTCGCGCGCTGGCTGCGAGAGGAGCGCGGCGTCGCGGCCGCCGGCGGCTCCTACGCCGAGCTGTGGCAGTGGTCGGTCGACGAGCCGGAGGCGTTCTGGGCGGCGATCTGGGACCACTTCGAGGTGATCGCGCACGCGCCCTGCGAGCGCGTCCTCGGCCGCCGCGAGATGCCCGGCGCACAGTGGTTTCCGGGCGCGACGCTCAACTATGCCGAGCACATCTTCCGCGGCCGCGACGACGCGGCCGTCGCGATCCGTCACGCGACCGAGCTGCGGCCGCTCGCCGCGCTGACGTGGGGCGGGCTGCGGGCGCTGACCGCGCGCATCGCGACCGCGCTGCGCGCCGAGGGGATCGTCGCCGGCGACCGCGTCGTCGCCTACGTCTCGAACCTGCCGGAGGCGGTCGCGACGCTGCTCGCCTGCGCCTCGATCGGCGCGATCTGGTCCAGCGCCTCGCCCGACTTCGGCGCCAGCGGCGTCGCCGATCGCTTCGCGCAGATCGAGCCGGCGCTGCTGCTCGCGGTCGACGGCTACCAGTACGGCGGCAAGCGCTTCGACCGGCTGCCGGTGCTGGCGGAGCTGCAGCGGCGGCTGCCGACGCTGCGGCGGACGGTCGTGCTGCGCCAGCTCGACCCGCAGGCCGACCTCTCCGGCCTGCGCGACGCGGTCGCCTTCGACGCCTGGAGCGGCGCCGTGCCGCTCGGCGAGCCCGATCCGGCCGCGCCGCCGCTGACGTTCGCGGCGGTCCCGTTCGAGCACCCGCTGTGGGTCCTCTACAGCTCCGGCACGACCGGCCTGCCGAAGGCGATCGTGCAAGGGCAGGGCGGGATCCTGCTGGAGCAGCTCAAGCACCAGCACCTGCACGTCGACGCGCAGGCCGAGGACCGCGTCTTCTGGTTCACGACGACCGGCTGGATGATGTGGAACTTCCTCGTCGGCTGCCTGCTGACGCCGGCCTCGATCGTGCTCTACGACGGCAACCCCGGCTGGCCGTCGATGGATCGCCTGTGGCAGTTCGCCGAAGACGCGGGCGTGACGATCTTCGGCACCAGCGCCAGCTACCTGTCGGCGTGCATGAAGGCCGGGATCGCGCCCGGCGCCGCGCACGACCTCAGCCGCCTGCACGCCGTCGGCTCGACCGGCTCGCCGCTGGCGCCGGAGGGCTTCGAGTGGGTCTACCGCCACCTGGGGGAGGAGACGTGGCTGTTCTCGACCTCCGGCGGGACCGACGTCTGCTCCGCCTTCGTCGGCGGCGTGCCGACGCTGCCGGTCCATCGCGGCGAGCTGCAGGCGCGCGCGCTCGGCGCCAAGGTCGAGGCGTTCGACCCGGACGGCAGCGCGGTGATCGGCGAGGTCGGCGAGCTGGTGCTGACCGAGCCGCTGCCGTCGATGCCGCTGTTCCTCTGGAACGACCCCGATGGAAGCCGCTACCGCGACGCCTACTTCGACATGTTCCCGGGCGTCTGGCGCCACGGCGACTGGATCGAGATCACCGCGCGCGGCACCGCGATCATCTCCGGCCGCTCCGACTCGACGATCAACCGCGGCGGCGTGCGAATGGGCACGGCCGAGATCTACCGCTCGGTGCTGGCGCACGACGACGTCGTCGACGCGCTCGTCGTCGATCTGCCCAAGCCCGGCACCGAGGGCTGGATCGAGCTGTTCGTCGTGCTGCGGCCCGGCGCCGCGCTCGACGATCGGCTGCGCGCCACGATTCGCGCGCAGATCCGCGGCGACTGCTCGCCGCGTCACGTCCCCGATGTGATCGAGCAGATCGCCGAGGTTCCGCGCACGCTCTCCGGCAAGGCGCTGGAGGTGCCGGTGAAACGGATCCTCAGCGGGATCGAGCCCGAGCGCGCCGCCAGCCGCGACGCGCTCGCAAATCCTGGCGCGCTCGACTTCTTCGTGGCGCGTGTGAGGTCTGATCAGCATTAGCGCCTTTCCGGTCCGTCGCGCCCATTGGTAAGAATCCCGGCGTGATCGATTGGGCACCAGGGGCCGACTCCAGACCCCAGACCGCGGCCGAGCGCCGCCGGCTGCCGGCGTCCGAACGCCGTGAGCGGATCCTCGACGCGGCCGTGAGACTGTTCGCCGAGCGCGGCTTCCATGCCGCCTCGATGGACCAGATCGCCGCCGCCGCGGGCATCTCGAAGGCGGTCGTCTACGACCACTTCACCTCCAAGCGCGAGCTGTACACCGTCCTGCTGGACACGATCCGGGGCGACATGGACAGCCTGATCGCGGAGGCGATCGCGCCGCTGCCTGAAGGTGACCGCGTCTGGACCGCGATCGACGTCTTCTTCGGCTACGTCGAGAGAAACCGCGACGCCTGCCGGCTGCTGTTCCTGGAGGTGCAGGGGACGACCGAGGTCGCCGCGATCGTGCAGCAGCTGGAGGACCGCGTCGCCGTCGCACTGAGCGCGACGCTCGCGGCTGACCCGGAGATCTTCGACGGCCATCCCGACCGCGAACGGCAGGTGCGGATCCTCGCGGAGCTGCTGAAGTCCGCCATACACGGGCTCGCGAGCTGGTGGTACCGGCACCCGGACGTGCCGCGTGCGGACCTCGTGGCGCGCACGGTCGGGCTCATCACTCCCGCGATCGACGCGGCGAGAGCGTGAACGGGGCGGCGGGGGACGGGGCGCGCTACCAGGCCTGCGCGCTGCCGCAATGCGGGCAGTCGACGCCGGCCGTCACGTCGGCCACGAACACGTAGCCGCAGTGACAGTGGTAGAGCGCGCGGTCCTCGCAGCCGTCGGAAGCAGCCGGCTCGCGGCGGGTGGGCGCGTCGGCGGTCGGTCGCGTCGCTGCCAGCGTCGCGGTCGCCACTGCTGCGTCCCTGCCCGTCCATGGGCGCTTCGTGATGCGGGGCTGTCGAAGTTGCACGGTCATGATCTTTAACAACGAGATCGGCGGATTGTTTCGCGCTCTTGAGCACAAACCCTCGCCTGTCGGCACTCGGAGCGCGACTCCTGCGATACTGGCTGTTCGATGGACCCCAGTCGCAAACGCCGTATCCGCCTCGTCGTCGCCGCCACGGCGGCTCTGCTGCTCGCCAGCGCGCTGATCTACACCAGCTTCAGCGCCGGCTCCGACGAGAAGACCGCCGGTCAGCTGCTGACCAGCGCGAGAGCCGGTGAGACCTACACGCTCGCCGGCACCGTCGCACCGAGATCGGTCAGACGCGCGGACGGCGTGCTGTGGTTCCGCATCCTCGATCCGCACAGAAGAGTCTCCGCGCTGGTGCGCTACACGGGGCTCGTGCCGGATCCCTTCCGCGAGGGCCGCGGTGTGATGGTCAAGGTCCAGCTCGGCAGAGACGGTCTGAGAGACAGCATGACGACCGAGTTCGTCGCCGAGAAGGACTCGATGGTCACGAAGTGCCCGTCGAAGTTCCAGGTCGCGCCCGAGAGACTGCCCGACGGCGCGCCCGAGGATCTTCTGAGAGCGGCGCCGTCGAGCTGATGAGCGCCGTCTCGATGAGCCTGCGCTGATGGCGGTCGTCGGCAGAGCACTGCTGATACTCGCGCTTGGCGTCGCGCTGTACGGCATCGGCGCGTCGGTCTACGGCGGCGTCAAGCGCAGACGCGCCTGGGTCGAGTCCGGCCGTCGCGCGGTCTACGCGCTCGCCGGCACGCTGACGATCGCCTTCGCGATCCTCGAGGTCGCCTTCCTGCGCTCGGACTTCAGCTACTCGCTCGTCACCTCGCACTCGAGCACGACGACGCCGACCTTCTACAAGGCGACCGCCGTCTGGTCCTCGCAGGAGGGCTCGCTGCTGCTGTGGGTCTGGCTCCTGTCCATATGGTCGAGCCTCGTCCTCTTCCTGACGCGCCGCAGCCTGCGCGAGATCGCGCCCTACGCGCAGGCCGTCCTGTGCGGCTTCGCGGTCTTCTTCCTGTTCCTGTCGGTCTTCAAGGCGAACCCGTTCGGGACGCTCGCGTCGGTGCCGACCGAGGGCCAGGGCCTCAACCCGCTGCTGCGCCACCCGGCGATGATGTTCCACCCGCCGGCGCTCTACTCCGGCTACACGCTCTTCTCGATCCCGTTCGCATTCGCGATCGGCGCGCTGATCGCCAACCGCCTCGGCGCCGAGTGGATCCAGGGCACGCGCCGCTTCGCGCTCGCCGCCTGGCTGTTCCTCGGGCTCGGGATCATCCTCGGCGCACGCTGGTCGTACACCGAGCTGGGCTGGGGCGGCTACTGGGCTTGGGACCCGGTCGAGAACGCCTCGCTGATGCCGTGGCTGACCGGCACCGCGTTCATCCACTCGATCATGATCCAAGAGAAGCGCGGGATGCTGAAGGTCTGGAACGCGTCGCTGGTGCTCGCCACCGGCACGCTCGCGATCATGGGCACCTTCCTCGTGCGCTCGGGGATCCTCGACTCGATCCACGCCTTCGGCGCCTCGACGCTCGGGGTCCCGTTCCTGGTCCTGATCGGCGTGATGATCCTCAGCTCGATCGGGCTCGTGCTGTACCGCCGCGAGTCGCTCTCGTCCGAGCACAAGCTCGACTCGCTGCTGTCGCGCGAGGCGGCCTTCATCCTCCAGAACATCATCCTCGTCGCCTTCTGCTTCGTGATCTTCTGGGGCACCTTCTTCCCGCTGATCTCCGAGCTGGTGACCGGCACGAAGACGTCGGTCGGCGGGCCGTGGTTCGACAAATACGTCGTGCCGCTGGCGTTCGTGCTGGTCGCGCTGATCGGGATCGGCCCGCTGATCTCGTGGCGCCGCGCGACCGCCGCCAACCTGCGCCGCAACTTCACCTTCCCGATCGCCACCGGCGTCGTGACGCTGATCGCGCTGCTGTTCGTCTCCGGCGCGACCGCCGAGCCGAAGGCGCTCGCGATGACGGCGCTGGTCGCGTTCGTGCTCGCGGGCGTCGGCCAGGAGCTGTGGCGCGGCGTGCGCGCCCGCCAGGCGATGGCGGACGAGGTCGCGCCGCTGGCGCTCGTCTCGCTGGTGAGACGCAACCGCCGCCGCTACGGCGGCTACATCGTCCACGCCGGCTTCGCGATCCTGCTGTTCGGCGTCGCCGTCTCGTCGTCGTTCGAGCACTCCAAGGACGTCGCGATGAAGCCCGGCGACACGGCCCAGATCAACGGCTTCGACGTCAGATACACGAGAGCCTATGCCGAGGCGCTGCCGGAGAAGATCGTCTTCGGCTCGCAGCTCGACGTCTCCAAGAACGGCAAGCACGTCACGACGCTGAGAACGACGCGCGGCTTCTACCCGGCGACGAACTCGACGACGCTCGGCGTCGTCAGCCGCTTCTTCAACGGCGAGGCGGAGAGCGAGGTCGGCCTGCGGGCCGGATTCGGGCGCGACATCTGGACCGTCGTCAACCCGGACCTGCTGCCGCTGCAGCCGATCATCGATCAGGGCGACAGAGTCTTCGGCGCGCTGCTCAGATCGTGGGCGAACGGCGGCAGACCGGTCAGCAGAGAGCAGCTCGACGCCTTCTACCGGCAGCGCGACGAGGCCGTCAACGGGCTCGCCAGACGCTGGGAGACGAGACCGTGGACGTCTGACTTCCGCCTGATCGTCTCGCCGATGGCGACGTGGATCTGGATCGGCGCGATCATCACGATATTCGGCGGCGCGGTCGCGCTCTGGCCGGCGCCGGCGACCGCGCGCCGCCGCGTCACCGCCACCTACGCCGCGCGCCTCGCGCGCGACCTGCAGCGCAGCTGAGGGCTCGTCCGTGGAGTTCCTGCTGATCGTCGTCGTCTTCGCGCTCGTGGTCCTCGTGATCGCGACGCCGCTGAGACGCGGCCGGGTCGAGCAGAGCGAGCGCCGCGAGGCGCTCGAGCTGGCCGAGCTGGAGGCCGCCAAGGAGGCGAAGTACCACGAGATCCGCGACGCCGAGATGGACTTCCGCACCGGCAAGCTGTCGAAGGAGGATCACCGCATCCTCGACCGTCAGCTGCGCGGTGAGGCGATCCAGCTGCTGCGGCGGATCGACACGATCAAGCCGCCGGCGGAGGCCGCTGCCGGCGGCCTCGGCCCGGGCGGGAGAGCGGCCGCGGAGGCCGCCGCGAGAGCGGCGCCGGACGACGATCCTGCCGACGGCTCCGAGGCCCCGCCGCGCGAGGACTCCACGTCGGCTACGATGCGCTGAGCATGTACACGCTTCTGTCCGTCATCCAGGTCTTCATAGCCGTCGTCCTCGTGCTGCTGATTCTCATGCACAGCGGAAGAGACACCGGCCTCTCCGGCGCCTTCGGCGTCGGCACCGGCAGCGGCCCCTTCGGTGGCGGCTCGCTCGTCGAGCGGAACCTGAACCGCTGGACGATAGCCTTCGCGATCGCCTTCGGTCTCAACACCGTCATCCTCTTGAAATTGAGTTGACGGCGGCGGGCGCTCGTGCGTCCGCCGGCTGCTCACGTCGTGCCCGACGCCCGCGCTTGCGGGCGTTTTGCGTTCTGGGCGATGGGGTGGCGCACGGGTGGCGCGACTTTTGCCGCCAATCTGTCTGAGCAATCAGTAGGATTTGCGAAGACCGCGACGGGCAGGGGTGCGCGCCGCGGTCTGTCGTGCGGTCCGGGACGGCTTCAGAGCAGCGTGCAGCGGAGCTGCTCGAGCGCCTCGTCCGGGATCGCCATGAACTGCGCGGCGACCTCCGGATCGAACTGCGAGCCGGCGCCCTGGGCGATCACGGTGCGCGCGTCCTTGAAGGAGGAGGCGGCGCGGTAGGGGCGATCGCTGGTGAGCGCGTCGAAGGTGTCGGCGACGGCGAAGACGCGGGCGGCGAGCGGGATCTGCTCGCGCGCGAGCCGGTCCGGGTAGCCGGTGCCGTCCCAGCGCTCGTGGTGGGAGCGGACGACGTGGCGGGCCTCGCCGAGGAAGTCGATCCCGCTGACGATCTCGTCGCCGATCACGGGGTGCTGGCGCATCACGTCGATCTCCGGCGCCGTCAGCGAGCCGGGCTTGTGCAGGATCGCGTCGGAGATCGCGACCTTGCCGATGTCGTGCAGCAGGAAGCCGAACTCGATCTGCGGCTCGTCGACCTTCATCCCGCAGGCGCGCGCCAGCGCGAGCCCGTAGGCGGCGACCCGCTCGGCGTGCTTGCCGGTGTAGGCGTCGCGCGCCTCGACGGCGTCCGCCAGCGCCCTGACGGTCGCCTCGTAGGAG
The DNA here is from genome assembly GCF_030646155.1 of Conexibacter sp. CPCC 205762. Lineage (GTDB taxonomy): Bacteria > Actinomycetota > Thermoleophilia > Solirubrobacterales > Solirubrobacteraceae > Conexibacter. The sequence continues at coordinate 19,880 of NZ_JAUTDN010000035.1, read as the reverse complement.
CGGCGCAGCTCCAGCGCGCGCATGTGCTCGCGCTCGGAGGCGCGCCGCAGCTGCTCGGCGTAGCGCTGCAGCTCGACCGCGCGCTGCTCCGCCTCGCGCTCGCGCAGCGCCAGCTCGGCGCGCAGGCGGTCCAGCTCTTCACGCAGCTGTTCGAGTTCCGCGCTCACCATCGTCGTCACGAGCCTACCCCGCTGCCTCGTCTGTCGCCTCGCCGCTCGCGATCGGAAGACCGCGGGCGACCCAATCGCTCCACGAACCTGCGTAGAGCTTCACGTCTTCACGGCCGGCCGCGGTCAGCGCGAGAACCAGCGCCGTCGCTGTCACGCCCGAGCCGCAGGAGGCGACCAGCGTGGTGTCGGCCGGCAGGTCCGCCGGGGGCGGAAAGGCCTGCGCCGCCAGCAGGTTGCGGGCGCCGGGGATGTGGCCGGCGACCGGGTCCAGCGGCTCGGCCTCGCCGCGGAAGCGCTCCGGCGCGCGGGCGTCGAGGACGAGGTAGCGGCGCTCGCCGGGCGGCTGCTGCAGGTCGTGCGCGAGCTCGTCGGCGGTGACCAGGTCGTCGGCGAGGTCGGCGGCGCTCGGCGCGAAGTCGCCGGGCGACGGGGGAGGCTCGCCGCCGGCGCCCAAAGGCCCCTCCCAGGCGGCGAGCCCTCCGTCGAGCACGGCGACGTCGCGGAAGCCGCAGTGGCGCAGCAGCCACCACAGTCGCGCGGCGCCGCCGCTCATCGCGTCGTCGTAGGCGACGACAGTCGTGCCAGCGCCGATCCCCGCCCGCCGCACGGCGGCGGCGAAGCGGTCGAGCGCGGGCAAGGGGTGACGACCGCCGACCGGACCCCGCTCCGGCGTCCCCGGCGCGGGTGCGCCGGGCGGATCGGAGAGGTCCGCGTCGAGGTCGAGGAAGACGGCGCCGGGGATGTGCCCGGCCGCGTACGCGGCGCGCCCCGCAAGCGGGTCGCCAAGCGTGAAGCGGCAATCGACGACGCGCAGCCGCGGCTCCTCGAGCCGCGCGGCGAGCCAATCCTGTGACACGAGCGGGTCCATCGGCAGGCTGTGGTTTCCACGCGCAGGACCGGTGTCCTGCGCGGCGGGGCTGGCGCGGGCGCGCTTGTGCAGCGTGGGCGTTCCGTTGCGGGGGTTGCGCGCGGGCCGATGGGGCGGAGGCAAGGTTAGGATGCCACCGTGTCGCGCCGCGTCAGACCGGTCGAGCCCAGACTGCTGTCGGTGGTCGGCTTCACCGACCACGCGATCGAGCGCTTCGCCGAGCGCGCCGGGCTCGACGTCGCCGATCGCCGCCGTGTCGAGCCGATCGCGCGCGATCTGCTGCTGCAGGAGGGCAGCTCGTCCTATGACCCGCCGCGCTGGTACCGCTCCTCCAACGCCGCCGACGGCTACTTGGAGGCGGGCGAGTGGATGCTGTTCGTGCTGCGCACTTCGCGCCGGCGGCCCGGCGCCTGGGACGTCGTCACCGTCCTGAGCAACGGCGACGGCACGACCTGGCCGGTCGCCCGCAGACGCGGCCTGATCCTCACCCCGCCGCCGCTCCCGCCGCGCCCGCGCCGCCGCCGCGTCCGCGTCAGCTGGCTGGGGAGCGTGTGGGCGGGCCTGCGCGCGCGGCGGCGGGCGCCTGCAGCCGTTGCACCCGGCTCGCGCGTGTCGGCAGATGCGGCGCCCGGTCGCTGGGCGTCGATCCGCACCGCCCACGCCGCGCGCCGCGCCGCGGCCGCCGCGCGCGAGGCGTCCGATGGCGCGGCGGCGTGGGAAGCCGCGCGCTCGCGCCATGAGGCCGAGCGCGAGGCCGCGCGAGCGGCGCATCGGCGGCGCTACGCGCGCGGCTGAGTCGCGGCCCGGCTGCGCCCAAATTCCTCGGTGGGGACCCAGCATCCAATCGCACTGCTTTGAGGTAGGTTGGCGCGATCCTGCCCCCGACGTGCGTGCGCCCGCGCGCGCGTGAAAGGACCCTGCGTTGCCTCGAATCTCCGCCGTCATCGCCAGTTCCACCGCTGCGGCCGTCGCACTCGCCAGCCTGGTGATCGTGCCGGCCGCCGGCGCCGCGCTGCCGTCCAACAGAGACAAGACGATCGTGCCCGGCGTCTCGATCGGCGGCGTCAAGGTCGGGATCGGCGCGAGAAAGGCCGTCGCCACGTGGGGCCCATCGGACTGCGCCCAGGCGGCCGACATCCTCTGTCACTACGAGGCGAGCCCGTCGAGCGCCAACTTCAACACCGGCAACACCGCGTTCGAGCTCACCGGCGGCAAGGTCACCGTCGTCTCGATCACCTCGGCCTACGACTTCGACAGAGCGCGCAACCGCGTGCCGCTCTTCAGCAGAGCGCTGACGAAGTACAAGACGGCTGACGGCATCGGCCTCGGCGCGAGCGTCGCGCAGGTCAGACGCGCGTACCCGGCGATCAGAGGCAGAACCTTCGGCGGCGGCATCGCGGCCCTGTACACGCTCGGCCGCGGCGCGAGAGCGACCGCGTTCGACTTCGCCGCATCGAACGGCAGACTGCGCCTGTTCGCGATCCGAATCGGGCGATCGGGCGTCTGAGACAGCCCCAGAACGGCCAGAGCCCCCGATCGCTCGGGGGCTCTGGTGGTGCTGCTCACAGTGCACGCGGCGCGCTGGACGGCCCAGCCAGGGTTGAGACGCTAACGCTGCGCGGTTAGCCCCTGGGCCCAGCGAACTGCGCCTTCGGCAGTCACGAGCGCGGCCTTGCGGTCGAGCGGCGCGGCCGGTTCGTCATAGCGCATGTCTGCCGCCCACGGAGTGAGCCAGTCCGCTTCCCTGAGCGGTTCTGGGAGCGCGACCTCGGCACGCTCCGCGAGTGAGACGAGGAACGTGACGTCATGAGTGCGCGGGAACGTCGTGCGCGTGAAAGCCGATGACGTCGTCGTCGGTCTCGTCATCGGCTGCGAGGATGCGGCAGGCATGCAGGTCGCTCGCGGCGCGGCGGAGGAGCTGCTCGGCGACCTCGCGATTGTCAGCCGGCATCGAGGAGGCGGCCGTCGGTGAGCGCGTGGTGGACCATCGTGCCGGGGACGTTGGCGCGGCTCGCGGCGGTGGTGCTGTCGAGCACGATCACGTCGACCGGAACGCCGACGTCGCCGATCGCGCGGCGCAGCCGGACGGCCTCCTTGGCACGGTCTTCGACGATCGGCTCGATCACGAGGAAGTCGAGATCGCTGTCCGGTCCCGTCTGCTGGCGAGCGGCGGATCCGAAGAGATAGACGCGAGCCGCATCGGGGATCGCCGCCGTGAGGCGGCTGCTGGCCAGGGCGATCGTTCGCTCGTCGATCATGACCGAACGGTACCGGCAACAAGAAGGGCCCGCACGTGGTGCGGGCCCTTCAGGTGCTTCTCACAGTGCGGTCGAGAGGACTCGAACCTCCACGGGGTTATCCCCCACAAGGCCCTCAACCTTGCGCGTCTACCAATTCCGCCACGACCGCGTGGGGACGCGCAGTATAGCCAGGCGGGGGCGCGGGGCGCGTACCGGTCGGCGGGGCGATCGGAGGCGGCGATTTGGAGTCCGTCCGCGGCATGCGTATCATTCTCGAACACATGTTCGTCTCGACCCCAAGCAACGAGGAGTCAGTCGCCTGATGGTGGACCTCACGAAGCGCCAGCAGGAGATCTTCGAGTTCATCAAGTCCTACTCGGCTCGATACGGCTACCCGCCCACGGTGCGCGATATCGGCAAGGCGGTCGGCCTCGCGTCGTCGTCGACGGTGCACGCCCACCTCGCCAACCTGGAGAAGGTCGGCCTGCTGCGGCGGGATCCGTCGAAGCCGCGCGCGATCGAGCTGCTCGACAAGGCCGTCGACGGGATCAAGAACATCGTCAAGCCGGCCGGCCTGCCGCTCGTCGGCTCGGTCCAGGCCGGTCAGCCGGTGCTCGCCGAGGAGGAGATCGAGGACTACATCGAGACCCCGGTGGTCGCGGGCGGGGCGGAGGGCGAGTACCTCCTGCGCGTGCGCGGCGAGTCGATGAAGAACGCCGGCATCCTGCCCGACGACCTCGTCGTCGTGCGCAGACAGGAGACGGCGCGGGACGGTGAGATCGTCGTCGCGCTCGTCGGCGAGGAGGCGACCGTCAAGCGCTTCTTCCAGGAGCAGGACCACATCCGCCTGCAGCCGGAGAACGAGACGATGGAGCCGATCCGCGTCAGGGAGGTTCAGATCCTCGGCAAGGTCATCGGCTTGATGCGGAGCATGTGATGGCGGTCGTCGTGGCGGATCGAATCGAACGCCCGCAGTCGCTGTTCGACTTGCTCGACGGTCCGGCCCCGGGTGCGCCTGGGAGGGTGGATCGCGCGCCGGCGGCGCCGCTTGAGCGGCGCCTGCTGGAGGAGCGTGACGCGGAGGTCGCGCCGGAGGCCGCCGGTGCGGCATCCGCGACCGACACACCCGGGGCCGACCTCGACGCTGGTGGAGTGACGCACGTGCACGGCGGCGTGGGCGCTGAGCCGACGCTCGACGACCTGCTCGTCGGGACGTGGGAGGGGCTCACCGTCCAGTCCGCCGCCGTGCCGTGCCCGCTCTGCGACGGCACGCTGCGCCCGCTCTACGCCGACGCCGGTGCCGCCGCACCGGTCGTGGCCGGGCGCTGCGACAGCTGCGACACCGTGCTGTCGTAGCGCGGACGCGGGCATCGTCTACTGGCACGCGCCGCCGGAGACGAGCAGGTCGGCTGCCGTGCGCCGGGCTTGCGCAGCGCTGATGCAACCGCGTCTGTAACAAACGGAGGCGTCACCTCAGGGCCGTTGTCCGGCCCCATCTGCTTAGACTTCCTCGCCCCCGAATTGGGTGGTCGCGGGTCCGTGTCGCCTGGGGAGGGGAGCGGACTCGCGACCTTGGGGCGCCTTCTTCGCGCGCAAGCGTCTCCAGATCATCCGTGTCGCAGCGGCGGAACCGTGTGCGTGCCGCGGCGGTGTCCCCCGGCGGCGCGCCCGCGCGGGGTGGGCGGTTGGGAGGCTTGTGCGCGCGGGCGGCGGTAGGGGTTGGCCGCATAGACGATCGAAACGAAAGTTGTAATCGCTTTACGCTTCCGATTTGATGGAACGAGTCATCGAACGGAAGGGTCAACGTGGTCTCCGATAGTCGTCTTCAGCAGCTGCTCGCGCGCGAGCGGGAGTCGTTCGCGCAGCGCAACCCGCGCTCGCGGGCGGCGTACGAGGCGGCCGACCATCTCTTCGGCCGCGTGCCGATGACCTGGATGAACAAGACCGCCGGCGGTCATCCGCTCTACCTCGACAGGGCCGAGGGTGCGCACGTGTGGGATCTCGACGGGCACGAGTACGTCGACCTCTGCCTCGGCGACACCGGCGCGATGGCCGGGCACTCGCCCGCGCCGACGGTGGCGGCGGTGCAGCGGCGCTTCGGCGAGCTGGGCGGCGCGACCGCGATGCTGCCGACCGAGGACGCCGCCTGGGTCGGCGCCGAGCTGGCGCGCCGCTTCGGGCTGCCGCTGTGGAGCTTCTCGCTGACCGCGACCGACGCCAACCGCTGGGCGATCCGGCTCGTGCGCGCCGTCACCGGGCGGCCGAAGATCCTCGTCAACAGCTACTGCTACCACGGCTCGGTCGACGAGTCGCTGATCGTCGTCGGCGCCGGCGGCGAGGCGGAGAGCCGCGAGGGCAACGTCGGCGCGCCCTGCGACGTCACGCTGACGAGCCGCGTCGCCGAGTACAACGATCTCGAACGGCTCGAGCGCGAGCTGGCCCACGGCGACGTCGCCGCCGTGCTGATGGAGCCGGCGCTGACCAACATCGGCATCGTGCTGCCCGAGCCCGGCTACCTGGAGGGCGTCCGCCGCCTCACGCGCCAGCACGGCACGCTGCTGATCAACGACGAGACGCACACCTTCTCCGCCGGCCCCGGCGGCGCGACGCGGGCGTGGGGCCTGGAGCCTGACGTGCTGACGATCGGCAAGGCGCTCGCCGGCGGCATCCCCTGCGGCGCCTACGGTCTCAGCGCCGAGCTGGCGGCGAAGATCGACGCGCGCGACGACCTCGACCTGGTCGACATGGGCGGCGTCGGCGGCACGCTCGCCGGCAACCCGGTCTCGACCGCCGCGATGCGCGCGACGCTCGCCGAGGTGCTCACCGACGAGGCGTTCGCGGGTATGACCGCGCTCGCGACCCGCTTCACCGACGGCGTCCGCGCGATCATCGACGAGCACGGCCTGCCGTGGTCGATCCAGCAGCTCGGCGCCCGCGCCGAGTACCGCTTCGCCAGCCCCGCGCCGCGCAACGGCGGCGAGTCGCACGCCGCCCACCAGCCCGACCTGGACGACTACCTCCACCTCCACCTCGCCAACCGCGGCGTGCTGCTGACCCCCTTCCACGCGATGGCGCTGATGTCGCCCGCGACGACCGCCGCCGACGTCGACCGGCACCACGAGGTCTTCGCCGAGGCCGTGCGGGAGCTGGTCGCGTGACGGGGATGGATCTGCGGGGGCGCGTCGCGCTCGTCACCGGCGCCGGCAGCGCCGAGGGGATCGGCTTCGCGGTCGCGCGGCGGCTGGCGCAGCTGGGGGCGGGCGTGCTCGTCGCCGCGACCAGCGAGCGGATCCATGAGCGCGCGCGGGAGCTGACGCAGCAGACCGGGGTGGAGGCCGCCGGCTTCGTCGCCGACCTGACCGACCCGCAGCAGGCCGACGCGCTCGTCGCGGCCGCGATCGCCCGCTTCGGCCGCCTCGACGTGCTCGTCAACAACGCCGGCATGACGGCGACGACCGATCCGCAGCAGCCGCAGGCGCTCGCCGTCACGACCGACGGGCAGTGGCGCGCGGCGCTGGAGCGCAACCTCTCGACCGCCTTCCACGTCACGCGCGCGGCGCTGCCGGCGATGACGGCCGCCGGCTTCGGGCGGATCGTCAACGTCGCCTCGACCTCGGGCACCGTCGGCGCCTACGCCGGCGACGCCGCCTACCACGCGGCGAAGGCCGGCATGGTCGGCCTCACGCGCGCGCTCGCGATCGAGACCGCCGCGCAGGGGCTCACCGTCAACGCTGTCGCCCCCGGCTGGATCGCGACGCCCTCCTCGACCGAGGAGGAGCTGCGGGCCGGTGCCGCGACCCCCGTCGGCCGCTCCGGCACGCCCGACGAGATCGCCGCCGTCGTCGCGCTGCTCGCCGCGCCGGCGGCGTCGTACCTGACCGGCCAGCTGATCGTCGTCGACGGCGCCAACTCGATCATGGAGGAGAAGCAGCATGCCGGAGTCTGAGCGCGTCCTCATCAGCGGCGCCGCGGGCGGGATGGGCGCCGCGACCGCGCGGCGGTTCGCGGCCGGCGGCTGGACGCCGGTCCTGACCGACCTGCCCGGCCCGAGGCTCGACGCGATCGCCGGCGAGCTGGACGCGCAGGCGATCCCGGCCGACCTGCGCACGAAGCAGGCCTGCGACGCCGTCGTCGCGGAGGCGGGCGCGCTCGACTGCCTCGTCGCGGCCGCCGGCCTCTGGACCGAGGGACCCGCCGAGGAGACGACCGAGGAGGCGTGGGATCGCGTCCTCGACGTGAACCTCAAGGGCCTCTTCTTCCTGACGGCGGCGGCGATTCCGGTGCTGGCGCGCGCGGGCGAGGGCGGCGCGCGAGCGGCCGGCTCGATCGTCGCCGTCTCCTCCGACGCCGGCCTCCACGGCAACACCGGCGCGGCCGTCTACTGCGCCTCCAAGGGCGGCGTCTCCAACCTCGTGCGCGCGCTCGCGCTCGAGCTGGCGCCGCGCGGGGTGCGCGTCAACGCCGTCTGCCCCGGCGACGTCGAGACGCCGATGCTGACGTACCAGGCGGAAACCTTCGGCGGCGGCGACCCCGACGGCTACCGCCGCGCGCTGCTCGCCTCCTACCCGCAGAAGCAGCAGGCCCGCTTCACGCAGCCGCACGAGGTCGCGGAGCTGATCTGGTACCTCGCGCAGCCGGCCGCGGCGCCGATCACCGGCGCCAACCTGTCGATCGACTTCGGCCTCACGGCGGGGGTGTGACGATGCCCGCGCCGCGCAGACCCCGCGAGCAGGTCGCGCTCGACGCGACCGACAAGGCGCTGCTGAGAGCGCTGCAGCGCGACGGGCGGATGTCGTACGCGCAGCTCGGGCCGCTCGTCAACCTGTCCGCGCCGGCGGTGCGGCAGCGCGTCCAGCGGCTGCTCGACACCGGCGTGCTGAGAGTCGTCGGCGTGACCGACCCGCTCGCGCTCGGGCTGCCGCTGATGGCGATGGTCGGCGTCAAGGCCGACGGCGACGTGCGCGCCGTCGCCGACCGCCTCTCAGAGCTGCCGGCGGTGATCTACGTCGTGCTGACGAGCGGCGTCTACGACCTGCTGGTCGAGGTCGTCTGCCGCGAGCCGCACGAGCTGCTCGACCTCGTCGAGGACGCGATCAAGCCGATCGACGGGGTGCGCGGGGTCGAGTCGCTCGTCTACCTCGACATCCACACGCACCGCTTCACCTGGGACGTGCCGTAGCCGGCCGACATGGCGGCTCGCCGGAAAGGCGAGCCGCCAGGCGAGCGTTTCCGAGGCGATCCGAGCCGCTAGGCGAGGACTCGCCCCAGCTCGCTCAGCGACGGGATCCCGTGGAGGCCGCTCGCGGAGCGGACGGCGTCGCGGATCGCCGCGGCGACGACCTCGGTCGTGACCGCCTCCAGCGCCAGCGCCGATCTGACCTCGACTCTGCCGGTCGCCACCGCGAAGGCGGTGTCGCCGTCGAATCCGGTCGCGCACGGCGAGATCGCGTGCGCGATCCCGCTGTGGCCGGCCTGCGCCAGCCGCCAGGTCTCGCGCTTGGGCAGCTTCGCGTCGGTCGCGACGAACACGAGCGTCGTCGCCTGACCCCAGTCCAGCTCGGGATCGGCCTCGTTGGCGAGGTACTCCGAGACGCGCGCGAACCTGCCGCTGCGGCGCAGGCCGGCGAGCACCTGGCCGTCCTCGCCGATCACGTCGCCGACCGGGTTGACCGCGGCCCAGGCGGCGACCGTCGCGCCCTGTGCCGTCTTGCGGTGGGCGCGGCCGAAGCCGCCCTTGGTCGAGCTGCGGGCGTCGAGCGCGGAGCCGGCCAGCACCCCGGTGCCGACGCCGACGGTCCCTCTCTCCTCCTCGCCGGCCGGCACGGCGGCGGCGATCGCGGCGGCGGCCGAGTCGCCGTTGGGCCAGGCGTAGTCGCCGATGTGGATGTCGTAGACGACGGCGGCCGGGACCATCGGCACGGGGCCGTCGACCGTTCTGCTGCCGATCCCGTCCTTCGCCAGCAGGCCCGGCACGGCCGCGGCCGCCTCCAGCCCGAAGACGGTGCCGCCGGTCAGCACGACGGCGTGCGCCTCGTCGGCGGAGCCCTGCGGCTCGAAGACGGGGATGTTGATCGTGCCGGTCGACTGGCCGCGCGCCTCGGCGGCGCAGACGTTGCCGGGCGGCAGCAGGAAGACGGTCATGCCGGTGCCGGCGTCGAGGTCGGTCCAGTGGCCGATGCGGATGCCGTCGATCAGTGAGGTCATGCGTGGGGGGTCCTTTTAGATCTCGCTCGCACGCTGGAGCGCGCGCGTGTACGGGTGCGTCGACGGCTCATAGAACGAGGCCGCGGTGCCCTCGTCGACGATCTCGCCGCCGCGCATCACGACGATGCGGTCGGCGGCGTAACGCGTCGCCGCGAGGTCGTGGGAGATGAACAGGGCGGCGAAGCCGTGCTGCCGCTGCAGCCGCCGGATGAGGTTGAGGATCTGCGACTGGATCGAGACGTCCAGCGCGGAGACGGCCTCGTCGAACAGCACGAAGCGCGGCTCGGTGATCAGCGCCCGTGCGACGGAGGCGCGCTGGCGCTGGCCGCCCGACAGCTCGGCCGGGTAGCGATCGGCGAAGTCGCGGTCGAGGCCGACCTCGGCCAGCATCTGCTCGACCTGCGCCCGCCGCGACGCCTTCGTGCCCGTGCCGCTGATCGCGAGCGGCTCCTCGATCGAGGCGGCGACCGTCAGGCGCGGGTCCAGCGACCACTGCGGATGCTGCAGCACGACCGCGAAGCGGCCGCGCTGGGCGCGCCGGTCCAGCGGCGCGCCGTCGAAGCGGACGGCGCCCTGCTGTGGTCTCAGCAGACCGAGGCAGAGCTTGCCGATCGTCGACTTGCCGGAGCCCGACTCGCCAACGAGGCCGACGGTCTCGCCGCGCCCTGCGGCGAGCGAGACGCCGTGCAGCGCCGGCACACGTCTGCGCGCCCACGGCGGCCCGGCGACGTAGTCGAACCTGACCGCGTCGAGTTCGAGGACGGGAGCGCTCATGCGGCCTTCTCCTTCACCGGCGCCAGATGGCACAGCACGTCGTGGTCGTCGCTGTGGACGACGGGACGCTCGACCGAGCAGGCCTCGACCGCGCAGGCGCAGCGGCCGACGAAGGCGCAGCCTCTGAACGCCCCGTGCAGCACCGGCGGGATGCCGGCGATCGGTCTCAGCGTCTCGCCCGGCGCCTCCGCCCCCGGCGCCGCGTCGAGCAGCGCGCGCGTGTACGGGTGCTGCGGCGAGGAGAACAGCTCCTGCGCCGGCGCCGTCTCGACCACGCGCCCGCCGTAGACGACCGCGACGCGCGTGCAGAAGCGGCGCACGGCGCGCAGGTCGTGGCTCATCAGCATCAGCGCCGTGCCGGCCTCGCGCGTCAGCGAGACGAGCAGCTCGAGGATCTCGGAGCGGACGGAGGCGTCGAGCGAGGCGGTCGGCTCGTCGGCGATCACCGCCTGCGGCGCGCGTGCGAGCGCCAGCGCGATCGAGACGCGCTGCGCCATCCCGCCCGACAGCTGGTGCGGGAAGGCCCGCAGCGTCCGCTCGGGATCGGGCAGTCTGACTCGCTCCAGGTGCTCGACCAGCTCGCGGTCGCCGGGCTTGCCGCCGATCATCCAGCCGAGCTGGCGGCCGATCCGCGCGGTCGGGTCGAGCGTGCCGATCGGGTCCTGGAAGACGAACCCGAGCGTGTCGCGCCGCAGCGCTCGCAGCTCCTCGTCGCCCATCGCCAGCACCGAGCGGCCGCCGACGAGCACGTCGCCCGAGGACACGCGCGCGTTCCCCGGCAGCAGCCGCGCCAGCGCGACGCCGATCGTCGACTTGCCCGAGCCGGACTCGCCGACGACGCCGACGACCTCGCCCGCGGCGACCTCCAGCGAGGCCTCGTCCAGCGCCCGCACGGGCCCGCGCCGCGTCGCGTACTCGACCACCAGGTCGCGCGCCTCCAGGAACGCCATCACGCCTCCCGTTCGAGCGTCGGGTCGGTCTCGCGCCGCAGCGCGTCGCCGACGAGGTTGAAGGCCAGCACCGCCAGCCCCAGCACGACGCCGGGGACGAGCGCGTAGGCCGGGTCGATCGTCAGGTACAGCCGGCCGGAGCCGACGAGCGAGCCGAGCGACGCCGCCGGCGCCTGCACGCCGAGGCCGAGGAAGCTCATCCCGCCCTCGATCAGCATCCCGAGCGAGATCGCGTAGGCGACCTGGCCGATCACGACGCCGCGCACGTTCGGCAGCAGGTGGACGCGCAGCAGCCGCCAGCGGCTCGCGCCCGCGACCTCGGCCGCGGTCACGAAGTCGCGCTCGACGACCGGCAGCGCCGCCGCCCGCACGACGCGCACCATCGTCGGCAGCGTGACGGCGAAGACGGCCGCCATCGCCGCCGCGCGGCCGGGGCCGGCGACGACGCTGACGAGGATCGCGATCAGGAAGACGGGGAAGCTGAAGATCACGTCGGTGGCGCGCACGATCAGCTCGTCGACGCGGCGGCCGGCGAGCGCGGCGAAGCAGCCGGCGAGCACGCCGACGACCGTCGCGACAAGCACGACGCCGGTCGCGATCAGGATCGTCTCGCGGATCCCCTCGACGATCCGCGGCAGCAGCGCGCGGCCGAGTTCGTCGGTGCCGAGCAGGTGGCCGTCGCCGGGCGGCGCGAGGCGGTCGCCGGTCGACTCCGTCGGCGAGCCGATCGGCAGCGCCGGGCCGAACAGGCCGATCGCAACCAGCGCGATCAGCAGGAAGAGGCCGAAGCGGCCGAGCGGGTCGCCCTTGAAGGGGACCCGCGGGCGCCGGCGGCCAGCGGAGGGAGCCGCCGGCGCCGCGGGGGTGGGGGAGGGGAAGGTGACGCTCACTTCGCGCTCCGCGCGCCGATGCGCGGGTCGAGGACGCCGTACAGGAGGTCGACGAGCATCGAGATCAGCACGAAGGCCGCCGCGGCGACGAGCACCGCGCCCTGCACGACCGGATAGTCGCGGTGGCCGGTCGCGTCGATCACGTAGCGGCCGATCCCGTCGAGCGAGAACAGCACCTCCGCGATCACCGCGCCGCCGAGCAGGTAGCCGAGGTAGACGGCGAAGACCGTCAGCACCGGCACCGAGGAGTTGCGCAGCACGTGGCGGCGGACGATCTGCCCGCGCGTCTCGCCGCGCGCGATCGCCGCCTGCACGTACGGCTCCGAGGCGATCTGCGCGACCGCGCCGCGCGTCGTCGTCATCACGAAGCCCATGCCGAGCACCGAGATCGTCAGCGCCGCCGGCAGCGCGGCCTGCAGGTTCGCGTACGGGTCGGAGAACAACGGCTCCCAGCCGCCGACGGTGAACGGCACCTCATAGGTGGAGATCACCCACACCAACAGGGCGCCGACGAGGATGTCCGGCAAGCTCAGCAGGACCGAGTTGCCGACCCGCACGAAGCCGGTCGCGCGGCGGCTGCGGCTGATCCCGCCGACGAGCCCGAGCGGCACGCCGACCAGCAGCGCCAGCAGGCCGCCGAGCAGCGCCAGCTCGACCGTCACCGCCGCGCGCGAGCCCAGCTCCGAGACGACCGAGTCACCGGAGGTGAGCGAGTCGCCGAGGTCGCCGGTGAGCGCGTTGCCGGCCCACTTGAGGTACTGGGCCGGCAGCGGGTCGTCGAGGCCGTACTTGTCGATCAGGGCAGCGCGCGCCTCGGGTCTGGCGTTGGTCGGCAGCATCACGTCGGCGTAGCTGCCCGGGACCGAGCGCATCGCGGCGAAGACTGCGACCGAGATCACCGCCAGCGTCACGAACGCGATCAGCAGGCGAACGCCGGCGAAGCGCGCGAACTGCCCCATCGATCAGGCCGCTCTCGCGAGCGCGTACTCGGGCGAGTGGCGCAGCGGGTGGATGTTGCCGTCCTTGTCGTCGACCTCGACCCTGATCAGGTCGGTGCGCCAGGCGATCGTCGCGTTCTTGGTCACGAGCGGGATCATCGACGCCTGCTCGTCGACCGCCGCCGAGGCCTGCTTCAGCGCCTCCGGCTCCGCGTCTCTGCTCGCCTGCTGCGCTCTGACGATCAGCTGCTGCGTTCTCGGGTCTCTGACCTGGAAGGCGAACGGGCTGATGTCGAGGTTCCAGAGGTTGAGCGCCTGCGCCGGGCCGACGTAGGCCGCGTACCAGGAGACGGTCGCGTCGAACTTCGGCGGTCTCTGCGTGTAGACGCGGTCGACCCAGACGCCCTCCTCCAGCGAGCCGAGCGTCACCTTCACGCCGACCGCCTCGAGGTTCTGCTGCAGCACCTGCGCGATCCGGCCGAACGCCTCGCCGGGGTAGACGATCTCGAACGAGAGGTCGGGCTCGCCGGCCTGCTGCAGCAGCGCTCTCGCCTTCTCGGGGTCGTGCGCGAGCGTCGGTCTCGGCGCTATCGCGCCGAAGGCGGCGCTGACGACGCCGGTCGGCTGGCCGGTGCCGGCGAGCGCGATGTCGCGGATCTGGTCGCGGTCGATCGCGTAGGAGATCGCCTGCCGCACGCGCTGGTCGGTGAACGGCGAGCCCTTGCCGGTCGCGTTCAGCACGAGCACGTAGAAGTCGGTCCGGTCCTGCACCTTGACCTCGGTGTTCGGCACGTCGGCGAGCAGCCGCTCGGCGTCCGGCACGTCGAAGTAGGTGAGGTCGATCGAGCCGTCGCGCAGCGCCGCGATGCGGGCGTTGTCGTCGGGCATGATCTTGATCGACAGCCTGTCGGCGATCGGCGGCTGCCAGGCGTGCGGGTTTCTCACCAGCATCCAGCTCGAGCCGGCCTTGTGGCTCTGGACCATGAACGGGCCAGTGCCGAGCATCTGTCTGGAGAGGTCGACTCTGCCGGCTCTGACCTCGGCCATCGGCAGGATCACCGCGTAGGCGGAGGCGAGCGCGGACAGGAAGGTCGAGCTGGGGGCGGGCAGCGTGAATCTGACCGTTCTCGCGTCGACGCTCGCGACTCTCGTGCCGGGCGCGACGAACGACGCCAGCGACGAGGCGACTCTCGGGTCGAAGTAGCGCTCGAAGGTCGCGACGACGTCGTCGGTCGTGAGCGCGCGCCCGTTGGAGAATCTGACGCCGTCACGCAGCGTGAAGACGATCTCGGTGTCGCTCGGCTGCTCCCAGCTCTCGGCCAGGCCGGGGATCAGTCTCAGCTCGCCGTCGACCGCGATCAGCGGGTCGTAGACGATCTGGAACAGCTCCATCGAGCTGCCGACGCCGCCGGTCGTCGGGTCCAGCAGCGTCGCCTCGGCCGGCTTGCCCCAGACGATCGTCCCGCCTCTGGCCGTCGCGATCGTCGACGCGCCCGTGGCCGTGCCGGCCTCGTCGCGCTTGCCGCACGCGGCCAGCACCGACGAGCCGCCGATCGCGGCACTGCCGACCAGCATGCCCCGCAGCACGCTGCGGCGCGACACCCGCTGGGTGTCGAACAGATCCTGCAACACGGTCACTCTCTTCCTGGTGGTTACAGCTCTTTGACGTACGCGTCTTCGATCCAGTCGTCGATCTCCGACGACGTCCCGTGCGGCGCGCCCTTCTCGATCTCCATCAGCGAGAAGACGCCGATGCCGCGCGTCATGTCGTCGGCGAGCGACTGCCAGCGCGGGTCCCACATGCCGCTGCGGATCAGCGCCTTGCCGCAGTGCAGGTAGACCTCGTTGACGTCGATCACGAGCGCGAGCTTGGCGCGGCGCCCGTCGGCGGTGAAGCGGCTCAGCAGCTCCGCGTCGTCGGTGACGTAGGCGTCGCCGTTGACGCGCAGCGTCTCGCGCAGCCCGGGGATGAAGAAGAGCGTGCCGACGGCCGGGTTCTGGAGGATGTTCCGGAACGACTGCACGAGGTTGTTGCCGGTGCGGTCGGGCAGCGCGATCGTGCGCTCGTCCAGCACCTTCACGAAGCCGGGCCCGTCGCCGCGCGGCGAGCAGTCGGCGCGGCCCTCGCGGTCGCAGGTCGCGAGCGAGAGGAACGGCGAGTGGGCGATGAAGCGGCGCGCCGTCTCGCCGATCGTCGGCACGACCTTCGCCTCGGTCGTCTCGTGCGGGAAGCCGAGCACGGCGCGGATCCCGTCGAGGTCGAGCCGGTTGAACGCGGGCCGCGCCGGCCGCTGGGGGCGCGCGGTGCGCGTGGCGACGTGCGTGACCTCAGACATCGAGCACCAGCCGATCGCCGCGGGCGCGCGAGACGCAGACCATCATCGCCTCGCCGGCCGCGCGCTGGGCGGCGGAGAGGATGTCGTCGCGGTGCTCGACGGCGCCCTCGATCACGCGCGTCTCGCAGGCGCCGCAGACGCCCGATCTGCACGACGAGGAGACGCCGATGCCGGCGCGCAGGAGGCCGTCGAGCAGCGACTCGCCCTGCTCGATCGCGACCGTCGTGCCGCTGCGGCGGGCCTCGACCTCGAACGCCCGGTCGGGCGCGTGCTCGTGGACGGTCGGGGCGAAGCGCTCGAAGCGGACGTCCTCCTGCGCCCAGCCGACTCGCGCCGCCGTCTCGCGGACGGCCTCGATCAGCTGCTCGGGGCCGCAGCAGTAGACGAGCGTGCGGCGGCTCGGGGCGCTCAGCAGCTCGTCGAGCGGGAGCCGCCCGCGCAGGTCTGAGGGCCACAGCTCGACGCGGTCGCCGTAAGCGGCGCGCAGCTCGCGCCGGTAGGCCATCGAGCGCAGCGAGCGGCCGCCGTAGTGGAGGCGCCAGTCGGCGTCGCGGGCGTCGGCGGCGCGCGCCATCGACAGCAGCGGCGTGATGCCGATCCCGCCGCCGATGAAGCGGTACTCGTCGGCCGGGTCGAGCGAGAAGTGGTTGCGCGGCGCGCCGATGCGGACGCGCTGGCCGGGGCGCAGGAAGACGTGCACGTACTCGGAGCCGCCGCGGCTGTTGCGCTGCTGCAGCACGGCGATGCGGTAGGAGCTGAGGTCGGCCGGCGAGTCGATCAGCGAGTACTGGCGGGTGATTCCGACGGGCAGCACGAGGTCGACGTGCGCGCCCGGCTGCCAGGCCGGCAGCGGCTGCCCGTCGACGCGCTCCAGCCGGACGGACACGATCCCGTCGGCTTCGAGCGTGAGCTGTGTGGTGACGACCTCGAAGTCGCTCAATTGAACATCTCTCATGTGCTGCTCCAGTGACGAGCCCGCAGCGCCGGCACGACCGCCGGGCGCTGCGTTTTTCGTACGAATCAGCAAAACAGGGGTTGTCCGTGATGTCAAGCGATTCGTTGAAAGTGGCGTGGCAACGGGGAATGTGCGCCGTATGGAGGTCGCGAGCTTGAGATTTTCGTACGACTGTCTAAGATCATCGCCACCCATGGCGCGAACCCGAATTCAGACGCTCCGGCGTCAGCAGATCATCGAGGCCGCTCGCAGATCGATCGTCGAGCGCGGGCTCGAAGAGGTCGGCGTGCGCGACATCGCCGCCGCGGCGGGGATGTCGCCGGGATCGATCACCTACCACTTCCCTGCGCTCGACGACCTGCTGCAGCAGGTGCAGGACGAGGCGACGACGCGCTTCTCGACCGAGCGCTGGAGAGCGATCGAGGCGATCGAGGATCCGCGCCAGCAGCTCGTCGCGCTGTGCGAGGGCGGGATCGCGACCGGCCCCGACGACGAGCTGTACGCGCTCCTCTACGAGTTCACCGGCCTCGCGCGGCGCGAGCCGTCCTACCGCAACCTCTGGAAGACGCAGTACGACCGCCAGGTGCCGCTCTACCAGTCAGTCCTGGCGACCGGCGCCGGCGTCGGCCTCTTCAGGCTGGTCGCCTCCTCGCAGACGATCGCGCACCACCTCGTCGCGCTGGAGGACTCGCTCGCCTTCCACGTGCTGACCGGGGTCAGCTTCGACCGCGACACCGCGGTCGAGATGATGCTGCGCTACGCGAACGTCGCCACGGGCTGCGAGCTGAGACGGACGACGGAGGCAGCCGCATGAGCATCGCGACGACGATCCCGACCTGGCGTCACGTCGAGCACGACCCGCGCCTGCGCGGCCTCGCCTTCGGCACCACCTGGCGCGAGCAGATCGCGGTCACCTTCGACGGCTACGCGAGGCTGTTCGCGGCGGCGGGGCTGTCGGTCGAGCGGCAGCGGACGGTCGCGCTGGACTGCTTCTCGCACGCGGAGTCGTGGGCGCCCGCGCTGGCGCAGGAGATCGCGGCGGTCGCCGACGGCGCCGGCCTCGAGCTGTGGCAGCTGGCGGCGCTGAACGCGCGCACCGAGCTGCTCGCGGTGGCGCGCGCCGCCCGCGGCGAGTGCTCGACCTTCGCGGTCGCGCCGCCGGCCGGCGGCCCGCCGCGGACGCTGCAGACGTGGGACTGGTACGACCATCTGCGGGACGGCGCGGTGACGGTCGAGCTGCAGCCGCGCCCCGGGCGGACCGTGCGGCTGTTCACCGAGTTCGGCGTCGTCGGCAAGATCGGCGTCAACGACGCCGGGTTCGGCCTCCACTTCAACATCCTCGCCCACACCGCCGACGGCCGGGAGGAGGCCGGCGTCCCGGTCCACGTCGTCGCGCGGCGGCTGCTGGACGAGGCGGCGTCGGTCGACGAGGCCGAGGCGCTCGTGCGCGACGTGCCGCTGTCGGCCTCGACGGTGCTCACCTGCGTCGACTTCGACGGCGCGCGCGGCCGCGTGCGGATGCTCGAGCTGAGCCCCGCCGGCGTCGCCGCGATCACGCCCGCGACACGGGACGAGGGCGTGCTGCTGCATACCAACCACTTCCTCGACCCGGGCCTGGCGGCCGGCGAGCGGATGGCGCGGATAGACACCTCGACCGGCCCGCGGCTGGAGGAGCTGCGCGAGCGGGCGCTGGCGCTGGTCGGCGCGGCCTCCGCCGAGGAGCGCGCCGCCGCGATGCTCGACCACGGCGGCCCCGGCCTCTGCTGCCATCCCGCCGCCGACGCGCCGTTCGACGAGCGCTGGGAGACGCTCGCGACGATCTCGCTCGACATCGCGCAGGCGCGCCTGCGGCTCCACGCCGGCGGTCCCTGCGCCGACGCGGAGTGGCAGACGGTCTAGCCGCGGCTTGGCGGTGCGCGGCGGGTCGCCGTGCGCCGCGCGCCGCGCGCCGGTGCGGCCTAGTAGGCGTGGCCGCGGTGGACTCTCTTGGGGACGTGGTGGCCGGCTGCCCTTCTGCGCAGGTCGGCGATCGAGTCGGTGATGTCGTCGGCGAGCGCGTCGGCCAGCTCGCGTGACTGGTTGACCTTCACGAGGATCCGCAGGATCTGCTGGTCGTCGTTGTCGGGCGGCAGCTGGTAGGCCGGGACCATCCAGCCGCGCCGCTGCGCCAGCTCGGCGACGAGGTCGGTGCCGTTGAAGCGCTCGTCCGGGCGGACTCTCGCGATCACGAGCGGCAGCCGCGGCTCGCCGCCGACCAGCTCCAGCGCGTCCTCCGCCGCCAGCCGCTCCGACAGCGCGGCCGCGTTTCTGTCCATCGCGCGCACGAGCGAGGCGTAGCCCTGCCGGCCGAAGCGGACGAAGTTGTAGTACTGCGCGAGGATGAACGCGGAGCTGCCGGAGAAGTTGAGCGTGAAGGTCGCGTCGCGCTCGCCGAGGTAGTCCTCGTAGAAGACCAGCGGCTCCGGCAGCTGGTGCTCGTCGCGGAAGACGAGCCAGCCGACGCCCGGGTAGACGAGCCCGAACTTGTGGCCCGAGACGTTGATCGACGAGACGGTGTCGAGCCGGAAGTCCCACTCGAACTCGGGGTTGCTGAAGGGGAAGACGAAGCCGCCGCTGGCCGCGTCGACGTGCATCGGCACCTCGAGCCCTCTCGTGCTCTGCAGGTGTCTCAGCATCGCGTCGATCCCGGCGACGTCGTCGCACTCGCCGGTGAAGGTCGTGCCGACGACGGCGACGACGCCGATCGTGTTCTCGTCGATCTGCGGCTGCAGGTCGTCGGCACCGACCGTGAAGCGCCCGCGCGGCAGGTTCACCTGGCGCGGCTCGACGTCGAAGTAGCGGCAGAACTTGTCCCACACGACGTGCACGTCGGCGCCGTAGACGAGGTTCGGCTTCGCGGTCGACTTGCCGGCCTTCTCGCGCGCCGCCTTCCAGCGCCACTTCATCGCCAGCGCGCCGAGCATCACCGCCTCGGAGGAGCCGGCCGTCGCGGTGCCGGGGATCTCCGGGCACTCGACGCCGTGGAAGAGGTGGTGCAGCATCCGCACGCAGCGGTTGGCGATCTCGTTCGTGCGCGGGTACTCGGCGTGGTCGATCCAGTTGCGGTGGAGGTTGTTCTCGATCACGTAGCGCGCCTCGGGCTCCATGAACGTCGTCACGAACGTCGCGAGGTTCTTCGCCGGGTCGCCGTCGAGCAGCATCTCCGACTCGAGGATCGACAGCGCGACGCGCGGGTCGCGGCTGTGCTCCGGCATCTCCCGCACCGGCGCCGGCTGCGTGAAGTATCTCTCCGCGAAGGTGATCTCTCTGCCGTCTTCGGTCTGCTCGTCAAGCACGGTTGCGGCTCCCTCGTGTTTTCGGTGCGGTGGCGCGACGCTATCACCGCCCTTTATGCCCGGTCGATGACTGGTCTCCTGCACCAGCAATCGACCGGGGCTCCGGTTGGTTGAGGCGGGAGGGCGGCGCGGGTCAGTGCCAGGCGGCGGCGAGCGGGCGGGCGGCGCGGGCGCGCGGGCGGCGTGGGCGCGCGGGCGGCGTGGGCGGGCGGGCGGCGTG
>NZ_JAUTDN010000034.1 GCF_030646155.1 Conexibacter sp. CPCC 205762 | reverse complement strand
CCGCCACCGGAGCCCGCGCCGCCACCCGAGCCGGCGCCGCCACCGGAGCCCGCGCCGCCACCCGAGCCGGCGCCGCCACCGGAGCCGGCGCCGCCACCCGAGCCGGCGCCGCCACCGGAGCCGGCGCCGCCACCCGAGCCGGCGCCGCTTCCCTCTTGCGCCACTCCCGCGACCGGCTGCACGCGCACGCCGTCGCCGACCTCGACCGTCGGCGCGACGGCGACGGGGCCGAGCGCGAGCCGCTCGCGGTCGCCCTTGTCGGTGCCCTCGTCGATCGTCACGACGATCGTGCGGCAGCGCTGGCCGGCGGGGCCAGGGCAGTCCTCCTCGGACGCGGCGCTGACGGTCGCCGCGATCGTCGGCGCCGACGCCGGCCGCTGCGACGCGTCGTCGCCGCGCGGCCACCAGACCGCCAGCCCGACGACTGTCACCAGCGCCAGCACCCCGACCGCGCCCGCGAGGCTCCGGCCCCAGCGGGTCGCGAGCAGGCCGCCGGCACCGCCCCGCCCGTCTGAGCCGCCGCTCGCAGAAGCGCCGGCACCGCCCCGCCCGTCTGAGCCGCCGCTCGCTGAAGCGCCGGCACCGTCCCGCCCGCCGCCCCAGCGACCGAACCGCGCGCCGAGCCGTCTGCCGCGCGCCGCCCGCCGCTGCGCTCGCGCCCGCGCCGCCGCGTCGCGCGCGTCGGCCCAGGCTTCGATGTGGTCGTGGTCGTGGTCGTGCTCGTCGTCGCGCGGGGAAGGCATCACCCTCTGTTTCAAGGATGAGACCGAGTCCCCTTTAGCGGCGGGCCGCGCGGGCGAGCGAGCGATTCTGCCGCTAGCGCTTTATCTGCGCCCCCGGGCCGCCGGCCGGCGAGTCGTCGGAGGAGCAGCGGGCGCCCACCCAGGGGCCGTAGTCGCAGCTGACGACGTAGTCGCCGGCGACGTACTGCTGGCCGTAGAACAGCCGCCCGGAGCCGGTCAGCTGCCCGGCCGGGTTTCTGATCTGGACGCGGAACTCGCTGTAGCTGAGCTGCATCGCGCAGCCGCCGTCGCCCTTGGAGTAGTAGACGAGTCTGCGGCTCTCGTCGTTGCCTCTGGTGACGAACGTCTCGGTCGTCTCCTCGCGCGTGCAGACGCTCGTGCCGTCGCCGCCGCCGGTGATCGTCACCGTCTGGCCGGCGCCGACCGAGAAGCGCGCGTCGAACCACTTCCAGCCGCCGCGCAGCGCGCCGGTCGGCGCGCTCGCCGGCGGGGCGCCCGGGTTGGAGAAGACGAGCACGATCCGCGCCCGCTTCGGGTTCGCCTTCGCGGCGGTGAGCGTGAAGCGGAACTCGCTGCCGCCGGCGCGGTAGGTCTCCTGCGAGAGGTCGTAGCCGTTCTTCACGGCGCTGACGGCGGTCACGCTCTCCAGCTTCAGGTTCGTGTCGGTCAGCTTGACCGTCACGAGCTTGCCGCGCGCGCCGCCGGCGATCGGAACGGTGGCGCCGCAGCCGTCGGCGGTGCCGACACACCGGACGGTCTGCTTCTGCGCCGCGCTCGCGGAGGCCGGCGCGGCCGCCAGCAGCGTGATCGCGCCGGCGGCGACGGTGAGACGAAGGCGCATCAGTAGATCCGATCGATCGTGATCTGGCCGTCGGTCAGGTCGCAGTTGATCGACCCGCGCCAGCCCTTGCTCCAGGGGTCGCGGCAGCTGGCGTTGTAGCCGCCGAACGTTGCGCCCTGGCCGTAGGTGAACGTGCCGGACCCGATCTCCTTGCCGGCGGCGTCCTTCACGCTGACGTTGAAGTTGCTCCAGCTCATCTCGTAGAGGCAGCTGCCGCTGCCGACCGAGTAGAAGCCGTACTGGTGACGGTCGCCGTCGCCGGTCGTCGAGAAGGTCTCGTTCGTCTCGTCGCGGGAGCAGTTGCTGGTGCCCCCGCCGCCGCCCTGGATCGTGACCGTCATGCCCTTGCCGACGTTGAAGGTCGCCTGCTCGGTGCGCCAGCTTCTGAGCAGCCCGCCGCCGGTCGGCAGCGGCGCTCTTCTGCCGGCGGCGAACTGGAGCACGATCCGCGCCCGCTTCGGGTTCGCCTTCGCGGCGGTGAGCGTGAAGCGGAACTGCGAGCCGCCGAGCCGCGATGACGTCTTCGTCAGCACGTACGGCCGCTCGGCGAGCGCGTCCAGCGCCGTCACCTTCACGAGCTTCAGGTCGGTGTCGGTCAGGTCGACCGTCACGCGCTTGTTCGTCGCGCCGTCGGCGATCCCGACGGTCGCGGTGCAGAAGTCGGCGCCGCCGACGCAGCGGACGGACTGCCTGCCGGCGGCGGAGGCCGGCGCGGTCGCCGCGAGCGTCGCGGCGCAGGTCAGCGCCGTCACCGCGCCGACTGTACTGAACAGTGATCGGTAAGAGCTCATCGATCACCAGGATCGGCGCCGGAGCGCGAACACTTGAGGGGCGCGTGCGCGCCATGGACGACGACGCCTAAAGACACGATCTGCCAGAAGGCATAAAGTGTCTGTTATCGGCTCGACGTGAAAAAGATACATATGTATTCTCTCTGGCCGGAGCTGAGAGCCGCTGCCGCAGCGCAGCGACCAGAGAGGAGAGCTGTGTCCGAGCACCGTCCCCGCCCGCTGCTGGTGACCGGCGCCGGCGGTGGGATCGGCGCCGCCGTCGTCGAGCTGCTGACCGCCGCCGGCCACCCGGTCGCCGTCGCCGACCGTGACCTGGCGGCGGCCCGCGCCGTCGCCGACGCGCTGCCCGCCGGGCGCCCGCCGGCGCTGGCGCTCGACCTCGACGTGACCGACCTCGACTCCGTGCGCGCGGGCGTCGCCGACGCGGCGCGCGCGCTCGGCGGGCTCGGCGGCGTCGTCAACAACGCCGGCTGGCTGGAGCCGCGCGCGCTCGCGGAGACCGACGACGAGCTGCTGCGCACGACGCTCGCGGTCAACCTCGAGGGGCCGCTGCGGGTGATCCGCGAGGCGCTGCCGGAGCTGATCCGCTTCGGCTCCGGGCGGATCGTCAACGTCGCCTCCGACGGCGCCCTCTCGGGCATGACCCACATCGCCGCGTACGCCGCCGCCAAGGGCGGGGTGATCTCGCTCACGCGCGCGCTGACGCTGGAGCTGGCGCGCCATCAGATCACGGTCAACACGGTCTCGCCCGGCCCGACGCAGACGCCGCTGTTCGCGGCGACCGGCGGCAACGACGAGCAGGCCGTCGAGCGGTTCGTGCGCAGCATCCCGCTGCGGCGGATCGGCGCTCCGCAGGACGTCGCGACCGCGATCGCCTTCTTCTGCGGCGAGCAGGCCGGCTTCATCAGCGGCCAGATCCTCTCCGTCTCCGGCGGCCTCACGCGCCCCTGACCCGGCGCGCTCCGCCGACGCCCCGAGAAAAATATGTACAGACTTAGAATCATATGTATGATTCTCCGCATGCTTTCTGCGGAGGAGAGACGCGCATGAGCATGCTCGTGACAGCGCTCGCGATCGGGTCGGTCTACGCCCTCGTCGCGCTCGCCTACAACGTCATCTACCTGACGACGAACATGTTCAACTTCGCGCAGGGCGGCGTGATCGCCGTCGCGTCGCTGATCGCCTACTCGGCGCTGTCGGAGTGGGGCATCGGCCTGCTGCCGACGCTGCTGCTGTGCGCCGTCGCCGGCCTGCTGATCACCGGCGTGCAGTACTACGTCACGGTCCTGCCGGTCGTCGCGCGAGCGCGCGACGGCGAGATCTGGCTCGTCAGCACCGTCGGCGCGTTCGTGATGATCGAGGCCGGCGCGCAGCTGATCTGGGGCGCGGAGCCGATGGGCGCGCAGATCCCCTGGCTCGACGACCTCGTCTGGCTCGGCGACGGCTCGGTCAAGGTCGGCGCCTTCGTCGCCGTCGGCGCCGCGCTCGCCGCGACCGTCGGGCTCGACCTCTGGTACGGCCTCACGCGCCTGGGCAAGATCTTCCGCGCGACCGCCGCCGACGAGGACGCCGCCGAGGTGCGCGGGATCGACACCCGCCGCGTCGCCGTCGCCTCGTTCGCGATCGCCGGCGTGCTCGCAGGGATCGCCGGCCTGATCGTGCTGCCGCTGACCTTCGCGCGCGCCGACCTCGGCTCGCTGCTGGTGATCAAGGCGTTCGTCGCGATGGCGATCGGCGGCTTCGGCTCGATCCGCGGCGCGCTGATCGGCGGCTGGGCGATCGGCCTGGTCGAGACCTACGGCGCCCGCTGGGCCGGCGTCGAGTACGAGTCGATCCTCGTCTTCGCGCTGCTGCTGGTCGTGCTGCTGGTGCTGCCGCGCGGGATCTTCGGTCCTCCGGAAGGGCGGCAGGTGTGAGCGCGCTGATGCGTTGGACCCCCGATCCGCGCGCCCGCGGCGCGCTGCTGGCCGCCTGCTTCGCGCTCGCCTTCTTCGGCCCCGAGCTGTTCTCGCAGTCGACGGTGCGGACGCTCTTCATGACGGTCGTGATGGGCCTCGTCGCGCTCGGCCTGAACCTGATGATGGGCTACGCCGGTCAGCTCGCGCTCGGCCACGTCTTCTTCTACGGCGCCGCCGCCTACCTCGCCGGCATCCTCGCCGTCGACGGCACCACCAACCTCTTCGCGCTGCTGCTGGCGGGCGTCGCGGTCGCGTTGCTGGCGGCCCTGCTGACCGGCATCCCGGCGCTGCGGATGTCGCGCTGGGCGCTCGTGATCACCTCGTTCTTCCTCGTCGAGCTGATGCCGTCGCTGGTCGACCTGTGGCCCGAGAAGACCGGCGGCCTCGCCGGCCTCGTCGGGATCCCGCGGCTGTCGCTCGGCGGTGCGCTCGACACGGCAGATCTCTACCGCGTCGCGGTCGTGCTGCTGTTCCTGTGGCTGCTGTTCCAGCGCGCGCTCGTCTACTCCGCCTACGGCCGCATCTTCGCCGTGCTGCGGCAGGACGAGGTGCAGCTGCAGTCGCTCGGCGTCTCGCCGTACCGGCTGAAGCTGACCGCGTACCTGATCAGCGCCGTCCCGGCCGCGCTCGCAGGCGTGCTGGTGGCGACGCTCGACGGCCTCGTCACCTACGAGGCGTTCGGCTTCGACACCGTCATCCTCGTGCTCGCCGCCGTCATCCTCGGCGGGCAGCGGACCCTCTACGGCCCGCTGCTGGGCGCGCTGATCCTCGTCTACGCGCAGCAGGAGACGCTCAGCCTGCAGAACTACACGATGCTCGGCTACGGCGCCTTCCTCGTGCTGGCGGCGATCCTGCTGCCGCGCGGCGTGATCGGCACGATCGCCGAGCGGCTGCCGCGCTGGCGCACGCCGTACCTGATCGCCGCCGCGCGGGCCGACCGCGACGCCGTCGCGCTCGGGCCCGAGCAGCCGGCGGGGCTGACCGTCGAGCGCGCCTCCAAGCGCTTCGGCGGCAACCAGGCGCTGGCGGAGGTCGCGCTGGCTGCGCGCCCCGGCGAGATCACCGCGCTGATCGGCCCCAACGGCTCCGGCAAGACGACGATGCTGAACGCGATCTCGGGCTTCGTCCGGCTCGACACGGGCGACGTCAGACTCGGCAGCCACCAGCTCGCCGGCTCCAGCGCCGCGAAGGTCGCGCGCTGCGGCGTCGGGCGGACCTTCCAGACGCCGAGCGTCCCGGGCGGGCTGACCGTCCGCGAGGCGGTCTCCGTCTCCGCCTTCGCCGACCGCGGCACCGGCCTGGTCAGCACGATCCTGCGGCTGCCGAAGTGGCGCGCCGAGGAGCGCACGATCGCCGCCCGCGCCGCCGAGGTGCTGGACGAGCTGGGCCTCGGCGACGTCGCGCACGAGCCTGCGGTCGACCTGCCGCTGGGCAGAAAGCGGCTGCTGGAGATCGCCCGCGCGGTGCTCACGCGGCCGGCGCTGCTGCTGCTCGACGAGCCGGCCTCCGGCCTCAGCCCCGACGAGACCGAGCGGCTCGGCCTGCTGCTGCGGCGGCTGGCCGCCGAGGGCACGACCGTGCTGCTGGTCGAGCACAACATGGACCTCGTGCTCGGCAACGCCGACACGGTCTTCGTGCTCGCGAGCGGCCGCATGATCGCCTCCGGCCCGCCCGAGACCGTCTCGCGCGATCCGCAGGTGCTCGCCGTCTACCTCGGCGAGTCCGTCCCCGACGACCAGGTGGTGGCGTGATGAGCGCTGAGCCGCTGCTGCGCGTGCGCGGCCTGACGGCCGGCTACGGCGAGATCCAGGCCGTGCGCGAGGTCGAGCTGGAGCTGCGCGCCGGCGAGATCGTGACCGTGCTCGGCGGCAACGGCGCCGGCAAGACGACGCTGCTGGGCGCCGTCGCCGGGCTGGTGTCGGTCTTCGACGGCGAGATCCTGCTCGGCGAGGACCCGGTCGGCAAGCTGCGGCCGCATGCGCGCGCCCGCCGCGGGATCGCGCTCGTGCAGGAGAACAAGCGCGTCTTCCGCGGCCTGTCGGTGCGCGACAACCTGGTCGTCGCGACGCCGCGCGTCGCGAAGGCCGAGTTCGCCGCGCGCGAGCAGGACGTCTACGAGCTGTTCCCGGTGCTCGCGGAGAAGCGGCGCGACCCGGCCGGCTCGCTGTCGGGCGGCCAGCAGCAGATGCTCGCGATCGGCCAGGCGCTGATGGCGAAGCCGACGGTGCTGATGCTCGACGAGCCGTCGGCCGGTCTCGCGCCGAGACTGGTCGCGGAGGTGATGGACCGCGTCGCGACGATCGCGAGCCGCGGGCTGGCGGTGCTGCTGGTCGAGCAGGCCGTCCATCAGGCGCTGCGGGTCGCGTCGCGTGTCTACGTGCTGCGGCTCGGCCGCTGCACGGAGCAGGCCGACTTCCGCGGCGCCGATCAGCAGCGCCTGCTCGACCACATCTATCTGGGATCGGCCGCCGACGGCGTCCGCACTCGATGAGGAGGAGGAGAGGGATGAAGGGACGGATCGCGGGTGGTTTCGCCGCGAGCGCGGCGGTGGCCGCGCTGGTCTTCGCCGGCTGCGGGAGCGACAGCGACAGCGGCTCCGCTTCGAGCGGTGGCGACGGCGGCGGGGGAGACACGTATCGCGTCTACGCGAGCCTGTCGCTGAGCGGCCCGCTGGCCGGGATCGGCACCGCCGAGCAGGACGGCCTGAAGGCCGCCGCCGAGGTGCTGAACGAGAACGGCGGGCTCGACGGCCGCAGAGTCGTGCTCGACATAGCCGACGACGGCTCGGACCCGACGCAGGCGGTCTCGCTGCTGCAGAAGAAGGTCACCGGCGGCGACAAGCCGGACCTCGTCTGGCCCGGCTCGACGTCGAACGTGACGCTCGCGCTGTGCCCGATCCTGATGCAGCAGAGAGTGCTCGCGCTCGGCATCACCGCCTCGACCGACATCGGCGACCTCGACCGCTGCGGCTACAACTTCGTGATGGGGCCGACGCCGAGCGACTCGCAGGGCGCCGTCGCCAGACAGATGGTCGACCGCGGCTACAGAAAGGTCGCGGTGCTGCTCTCCAACGACGCCTACGGCCAGGCCGTGCAGAAGGCGGTCGAGGAGAGCTTCCCGGCGGCCGGCCTGGAGATCACCGCGATCGAGAACTTCGCCCCCGACGCGCTCGACGCCTCGCCGCAGCTGCGCAGACTGCGCGGCGGCGACCCCGACGTGCTGTTCGTCGAGGGCCAGGGCGCGGCGGTCGGCAAGGTGCTGGAGAGCCGCCAGCAGCTCGGCTGGACGGTCCCGCTCGTCGGCGGCACCGGCTTCGCCGGCTCCAACGTCGCGGCGCTCGTCGGGCCGGACGCGCTCAGAGACATCGTCATGTGGCAGTGGGCGGTCGGCGTCGAGGGCGCCGCGCCGGTGCCGGACCGGCTGGAGCAGACGGCGCTGCCGGCGATCCTGAGACAGGCCAGCGGCGGCATGAGAGTCGCGGCCAACCTCTACGTCGGCGGCTACGACGCGCTGATGGTCGCCGACGCGGCCGCCAGAGCGGGCGGCTCGGTCGACGCCGACACGATGCGCGAGACGCTGCGCTCGTTCTCGGAGAGAGCGCCGAGCGACCCGCAGTGGGTGATGCTGAAGGCGTATCCGTACACGGCCGAGAAGAACTTCTCGGGCCTGCAGGACGGCGACTTCACGCTCGCGCTGCCGGCGAGACTGAACAGAGAGGGCCAGGTCCCGGCGGCGAGATGAGCAGGTCCGATCCGGATGTGACGCCGTCCTCCCCAGAGCGCCTCGCGCTCGCGCGCGGCGTCCACCGGATCGCGCTCCCGACCCCGATGGTCGCGAGCGTCAACTGCTGGCTGATCGTCGACCGGCCGCTGACGCTGGTCGACGCCGGCCTCAACTGGGGCGGCGCGCTCGATGCTCTGGAGCTCGAGCTGCGCCGCCTCGGCTTCGCGCTGGAGCAGATCGACCTGCTGGTGCTGACGCATCAGCACGTCGATCACACCGGCCTCGCGGAGACGCTGCTCGCGCGCTCCGGCGCCGATCTCGCCGTGCATGCGCGGCTGGCCGCGTGGCTGGACGCGCTGCCGGATTCCTTGCTCGCCGACGACGACCTGATCGCGGCGCGGCTGGGCGCGCACGGCGCGCCGGCCGCGGTCGTGGCGGCGTACGTCGCGCGGATGGAGATGATGCGGATGCTCGGCAGCCGCCCGCGGCCGTCGGTCGTGCTCGGCGAGGGCGAGACGCTCGCGTTGCGCGACCGCTCGCTGCGCGTCTCGCTGCGCCCCGGCCACTCGCCGACCGACACCGTCCTGACCGACGCGGCCGGCGGCCTCGCCTTCACCGGCGACCACCTGATGCCCGGCGCGCGCACGACGCCGTATCTCGATCCCGACGCCGGCTCGGATCGCGACGCCGGCAGCGATCGCGGCGGCGCTGGCTGGGAGGCCGACCTGGCGCCGGCACGGGCGCTGCGCGCCTCGCTCGGGCGCACGGCCGCGACGCCGCCCGGCGTGCTCGGCCTGCCGGGCCACGGCGACGGCTTCGCGGACGTCGGCGCGGCCGCGCGCGAGGCGCTCGCGAGCCAGCAGCGCCGCGCGCTGCGGCTGCTCGACCGCTTCGACGCGACGCCGCTCACGGCGTGGGAGCTGACGACGCGCGCGTATCCGAGGCTGACGCCGTCGCGCGCCTTCCTCGGTCTGCTGGAGGTGCTCGCGCAGCTGAGCGTGCTGCTCGACGAGGGGCTCGTCGAGGCGGTCGCGAGCGGCGGGCGGCCGCGCTTCCGGCGCGCGCAGGCGCGCGCCGGGCGGGTCAGTCGTTCGGCGGCGTGAGCACGTCGACCGGCACGTCGCCGGGCGAGACGTACGTCTGCGAGGTGTCGAGGTGCGCGGCCATCGACCTCTGCGCCTGCTCGACTCTGCCGGCGCGGATGTGGCGCACGACGGCGCGGTGGGCTCTGACGACCGCGCGGCGGTCCTCCAGGCTCGGGTAGCGGCCGGCGGCGCCGGCGGTGTGCGCCCAGCGGCGCTCCTGCGAGCCCCAGACGCTCTCCAGCGCGCCCGCGAGCAGGCGCAGCGTCGTGCTGCCGCAGCGCTCGACGATCGCGTCGTGGAAGCGCAGCGCCTCGGCGGTGAAGGTCGAGCCGTCGTCGTCCTCGGAGGGGACCGACTCGGCGATGATCGCGTCGAGCTCGTCGGCGATCCGCTCGCGCTCGGCGCGGGTCGCGCAGAGGCCGGCGCAGAGCGGTTCGAGCACGCCGCGCGCCTCCGCGAGGTCGGCCATCGTCGTGCCCTCGGCCTGCATCACGAGGCCGAGGTGGTAGGCGGCGCTGGCCGGCGTGGGGCGGACGACGTTGGCGCCGCCGAAGCGGCCGCGGCGGATCTTCAGCAGGCCCTCGGTCTCGAGGATCCGGATCGCGTCGCGGATGCTGGGGCGGCTGACGCCGTACTCGGCCATCAGCTCCGGCTCGGGCGCGATCTCGTCGCCGTCCTGCAGCTCGCCGGTGATGATCTGCTTGCGCAGCTTGGCCGCGACCAGCTCGCCGGTGCGCGGCGAGCGGACCTGCGAGGGCGCGTCCTTCATGCGCCGCCGCCGTCTGACAGGGTTTTTCTGAGCATCAGGAAAACGACCATATCATTTCCACGAGACTGCTCATGGCGCTTCGGCGCGCGCCGCGTCTCTCGCGAACGGCCCCTTGGTCGCGGCGCGGATCTGCAGGTCGCGCATCACGACGCCGGGCGGCAGCGTGGCGAGGTAGGCGATCACGTCGGCGACCTCGTCGGCGTCGAGCTGGAAGGGGGAGACGCCGGGGCGGTCGAGCATCGGCGTCGCGACCGGGCCGAGCGCGAGCACGTGCACGCCGATCCCGTCGCGCTCGTGCTCCGCCTGCAGCGCCTCGGCGAACCGGTCGAGCCCGCTCTTGGAGGCCGAGTAGGCGGCCAGCCCGCGTGCGCCCTTGCGCGCGGAGACGGAGGAGGTGAAGACGATCCGGCTGCCGGCGGTGAGCAGCGGCAGCAGCTCGCGCGCGAACAGGAAGCCGCCGGTCAGGTTGACCGCGATCGTCCGCTCCCACACGTCGAGCGGATGGCCGGCGATCTGCGTCGGCTCGAGCACGCCGGCCGCGTAGATCGCCAGCTTCGGCGCGCGCCCGAGCTGTGCGACGTCCGCGGCGAGCCGTTGGGCGTCGGCCTCGCTGGAGAGGTCGGCGACGGTGCACGAGCCGCCGATCGCGTCTGCGAGCTCGCGCAGCGGCTCCGCGCGGCGGGCGGCGACGTGCACGTGGAAGCCCTCGGCCGCGAGCTTCCGCGCCGCGGCGGCGCCGATCCCGGAGGAGGCGCCGGCGATGACGGCGAGGGGCTTGGGCACGCCTGCACCCGCGCCGTCCGCGCCTGTGCCCGCCGAGCCCGCGGCGGGCTCGCGCGGCGCGTCGGCGGCGCTCATGCCTCCTCCCAGCGGGGCGCGCGGCGCTCGCCGAAGGCGGCGGGGCCTTCCTTCGCGTCCGGGTGCGACCAATGGGCGACGATCGCCTCCCAGCCGGCCTGCAGGTGGCGGTCGAGCAGTTCGTCCTCGAATCTGCGCAGCGCCGCGCGCGAGGCGCGGATCGCCGCCGGCGAGCCGGCCTCGATCTGCCGCGCGAGCGTCAGCGCGCGGTCCAGCAGCGCATCCGGCGCGACGACCTCCGAGACGAGCCCGGCCGCGCGCGCGGCGGGGGCGTCGAGGCGCTCGTCGCGGCCGAGCAGCGCGAGCCGCATCAGCGCGTCGGGTCGCATCCGCAGCCGCAGCGTCAGCGGCTCCAGCGCGGTCACCTGGCCCATCGTCACGTGCGGATCGAGGAAGCTGGCGGTCTCGGACGCGATCACGATGTCGGCGTCGGCGACGAAGTGCAGCCCGCCGCCCGCGCAGACGCCGTTGATCGCGGCGATCACGGGGATCGGCAGGCGGCGGCCGGGCAGGAACGCCAGCTCGTCCTCGAACGAGGCGTTCGGCTCGCGGTCGGAGGCGAGCAGGCTGACGTCCGCGCCGGCGCAGAAGCCCGGCCCTGCGCCGGTGACGACGATGCAGCGTGCCCCGTCGAGCAGCCCGTGCCCGCTCCAGAGCGCGTCCAGCTCGGACATCATCGTCGCGTCGAGAGCATTGCGCCGCTCGGGCCGGTTCAGCGTCACGACGACGGTGTGCCCGTCGCGCACGACCTGCAGCGTCGACCACGCGCCAGCGCTCGGCGCCATCAAATCCTCGGCTGGGGATCTGCCAGTTCTCTCCATGTGGCAATCATATAGATGATTCTGTACGCTGCCTGCCATGGCGTTCGAGTTGTCCGAGGAGCAACGCGAGCTGGCAGGCACCGTCGACCGCTTGCTCGCCGACACTACAGCGGGGCCGCGTGCCCGTCAGCTGATCGAAGCACCCGACGGATGGAGAGAGCTGTGGGACGCGGTCGCGGACCTCGGCGCGCTCGCGATGGCGGCGCCGGAGCAGTCCGGCGGGCTCGGGCTCGGCCCGGTCGAGCTGGTCGCGGTCGCGGAGGCGGTCGGCCGCCATCTCGCGCCCGGCCCGATCGTCGCGACCGCCGGCGCCTTCGTGCCGACGCTCGCCCCGCTCGCTGCTGAGCACCCTTTGGCCGCCGCCGCGCTCGCGGCCGTCGCCGAGGACGGCGCGACCGCCGCGCTCGTCGCGAGCGACCCGCATCCGCGCGCGGGCGCGCCGGCCGCGACCGCCGCCGACCCGCGCGAGGACGCGCCGCCCGCCGGCGCCCCCGCCTCCAAGCGCGTGGATGCCCCGCCCGCCCGCGCCGCGCCCGGTGGCCTCCCGCGCGTCCGCGACGGCCGGCTCACCGCCGCGCCGGTCGTGCCGGACGCGGAGAAGCTCGACTGGATCGCGCTGGCCGTCGCCGGTGACGGCATCGTGCTGCTGGAGCGGTCGCAGTTCACGCTGGAGGAGGCCGCCGAGATCGATCCGTCGCGGCCGCTCGCGCGCGTCCGGATCGACGATCTCGACGTGACCGACCGGCTGCTGCCGGCGCCGGCCGGCGGCTTCGGGGTCGCCCACGCGACCGCCGCCGCCGAGCTGGTCGGCCTCGCTGACGCGCTGCTGCGGATGAGCGTCGCCTATGCCGGTGAGCGGCAGCAGTTCGGCGTCGCGATCGGCAGCTTCCAGGCGCTCAAGCACCGCCTCGCCGACGTCCACATCGCCGTCGAACGCGCCCGCTCGCACGTCTGGCACGCGGCGGTGCTCGCGCAGACTGCGGCATCCGCGCCGGCGATCGACGCATCCGCGCCCGTATCTGCGCAATCCGCGCCGGCAATCGACGCATCCGCGCCTGCGATCGACACATCCGCGCCTGCGAACCAGGCTGCGCACTTCGCCAAGGCCGCCGCCGCGGACGCGGTCACGGCCGCGGCGCGGGCGGCGGTGCAGGTGCACGGCGGGATCGGCATCACGGCCGAGCACGACGTCAGCCTGCTGTACCTGCGCGCGCGGCAGGCGGCGTTCGCGCTCGGAAGCGGCGACGATCACTACCTCGCCGCGATCGCGCATGAGGTGGAGCCCGCTCATGCCGGCTGAGCGCACGCTCTCCAGCCCCGACGACGAGGCGATCCTCGCGATGGTGCGCGACTACGCGACGGCCGAGCTGGCGCCGCGCGCGGCGCAGGCGGAGGAGAACGCGGAGTTTCCGCGCGACATGTTTCGCGAACTGGGGCGGCTCGGACTGCTCGGAATGCCGTATCCGGAGGAGCTGGGCGGCGGCGGGCAGCGCTACGAGGTCTACCTGCAGGCGCTTGAGGAGCTGGCGTCGGCGTGGGCGAGCGTCGCGGTCGGGGTAAGCGTGCACGTGATGTCGTGCCTGCCGCTGGCGACCGCCGGCAGCGACGAGCAGCGCGCCCGCTGGCTGCCGGAGCTGCTCGGGGGCGAGCTGCTCGGCGCCTACTGCCTGTCGGAGGCGCACGCCGGCTCCGACCCCGCCGCGATGCGCGCCCGCGCCCGCCGCGCGACGCACGCCGACGCCGCCCACGACGCCGACGCCGCCCACGACGCCGACGCCGCCCACGACGCCGACGCCGCCCGCGGCGCCGACGCCGCCCGCGGCGCCGACGCCCGCCGCGCCCCCTACCTCATCGACGGCTCCAAGGCCTGGGTCACCCACGGCGGCGAGGCGGACTTCTACACGCTGTTCGCGCGCACCAGCGACGATCGCACGCGCGGCATCTCCTGCTTCCTCGTCCCGGCCGACGCGGACGGCCTCTCCGCGCAGGCGCCCGAGCGCAAGATGGGCCTCACCGGCTCGCGCACCTCGACCGTCGACTTCGACGGCGTCGCGACCGGCGCAGACCGTCGCATCGGCGCGGAAGGCGACGGCCTCGGCATCGCCCTCGCCGCGCTCGACAGCGGCCGCCTCGGCATCGCCGCGGTCGCCGTCGGCGTCGCGCAGGCGGCGCTCGACCACGCGGTCGCGTACGCGCAGGAGCGCGAGAGCTTCGGCCAGCCGATCATCCGCCACCAGGGCCTCGCGTTCATGCTCGCCGACATGGCGGCGGCGGTCGAATCGGCCCGCGCCACCACGCTCGAAGCGGCGCGGCGGCGGGACAAAAGGCTCCCGTACTCGCGCCAGGCCTCGATCGCCAAGCTCACCGCCACCGACGCCGCGATGCGCGTCACGACCGACGCCGTGCAGGTGCTCGGCGGCGCCGGCTACACGCGCGAGTTCCCCGTCGAGCGGCTGATGCGCGAGGCGAAGGTGATGCAGATCTTCGAAGGCACCAACCAGATCCAGCGCATGGTGATCGCCCGTCACCTCGAACGCGCAGCCCGGTAGGAGAGATGATGGACAGCGGTCTCACAGCCAGTCGTTTCGCCCGCTACGCCCAGCCGCAGGAGCTGCTGGAGGAGTGGCGTCGTGTCGGGTACCACACCGACGCGCTGATCGGCCCGATGATCTTCGCGCGCCTCCAGCAGACGCCGCAGCGCGTCGCCGTCGTCGACGGCGAGCGGCGGATCACCTGCGGCGAGCTGGTCGCGCAGGCGGCCGCGCTCGCGAGCGCCTTCCAAGCCGCCGGCGTCGGCCGCGGCGACGTCGTCTCGTGGCAGGTGCCGAACTGGTGGGAGGCGCTCGTCGTCGCGCTCGCGAGCTGGCGGGTCGGCGCCGTCAACAACCCGGTGCTGATGATCTACCGCGAGCACGAGCTGCGGCAGATCTTCGGCGACCTGCGGCCGGCGGTCGTCGTCGCGCCGCCGAGATTCCGCCGCACCGACCACCAGCAGCTGCTCGACGCGGTGCTGGAGGAGCTCGGCCACGCGCCGCGGCTGCGCGTCGGCGTGCGCGGCGGCGACCGCCGCTGGACGCCGCTCACGGACCTGCTGGTCGCCAAGCCCGCGCCCCAGACCCACGGCATCGACCCCGGCGACCCCTGCGTCGTCGCCTACACGAGCGGCACGACCGCCGGCGCGAAGGGCGTCGTCGTCGACCATCGCGGCCTCGTCGCCGAGACGCGCCAGATGCGCGACGTCTGGGGCCTCGCCTGGCAGGACCGCACCTTCATGCCGGCGCCGCTCGCCCACCTGACCGGCCTGACCGTCGGCCTGACGGTGCCGTTCAGCGCCGGCGCCTCGGTCGCGCTGATGGACATCTGGGATCCCGAGGCGGCCGTCCCGCTGATCGAGCGCGAGCAGTGCGTGCTGTCGTCGGGGACGCCGACCTTCCTGGAGGAGATCGTCAGCCAGTACGAGCGCCGCGGCGAGCAGACGAGCTGCCTGCGCCAGTACTCGGTCGGCGGCGCGGCGGTGCCGCCGAGCCTGATCGAGCGCTCGGAGGCGGCCGGCGTCGGCGCCTTCCGCTGCTACGGCATGACCGAGCACCTGAGCGCGACGATCCCCAATCGCGGCATGCCGATCGAGGTCCGCCGCGACACCGACGGGCCGGTCGCGCCCGGCACCGAGATCAGCTGCGTCGACGAGGAGGGCCGCGTGCTGGCGCCGGGCGTCCCCGGCGAGATCCGCGTGCGCGGGCCGGAGCGGATGCTCGCCTACATCGGCGAGGGCGACAACGACGGCGTGCTCGACCCGGCCGAGGGCTGGTTCTCGACCGGCGACATCGGCGCCGTCGACGGCGACGGCTGCCTGCGGATCATGGGGCGGATCAAGGACATCATCAACCGCGGCGGGGAGAAGTTCTCCGCGCGCGAGATGGAGGACGTGATCTGCCGCCATCCGGTCGTGCGCCAGGCGGCGGTCGTGCCGGTGCCGGATGCCCGCTACGGCGAGGTGCCGGTCGCGTTCGTCGTGCTGGTCGAGGGCGCCGAGCTGCCCGCGAGTGACGCGCTGGCCGAGTTCGTCCAGGGCCAGGGGCTGGCGAAGCAGAAGACGCCGACCGGCTGGACCCGCATCGACGCGCTGCCGATCACGCCGTTCGGCAAGGTCAAGAAGCACGAGCTGGTGGAGCGGCTGACGGGGGCGAGCGCGTGAGCGCCGCCGCGGCCCCGGCGAGCCGCGACTTCCTCGGCTTCGACGCCGGCGAGCCGCTCGTCGTCGCCGGCGCCGGCAGCGGGATCGGCCGCGCGCTCGCGACCTGCGCCGCCGGCGCAGGCCTGAGCATCGCTGCCTGGGACCTCGACGGCGGCGCCGCGGCCGAGACGGCCGCCGCGATCGAGGCGGGCGGCGGCCGCGCGCTCGCGCTGGAGGTCGACGCCGCCGACCGCGACGCGGTCGCCGACGCCTGGCGCCGCACGACCGCCGCGCTCGGCCCCGCGCGCCTGCTGGCGGCCGTCGCCGGCCCGCCGAGCTTCGGCGGGAGCGGCTTCACGGACGGCGTCACGACCGCGCTGGACTGCATGCGCGTGCCGACCGAGACGTGGCTGGAGGCGGTCGACGCGCCGGAGCGCGCGGTCGTCTACTTCTCCTCCGTGCAGGGCCCGCTCTACGGCGCCGGCGTCGAGTGGTACACGGTCGCCAAGAGCGCGATCGACGGCTACATGCGCGCGCAGGCGGCCGAGCGACCGGGCGGGATCCGCGCCAACGCGGTCCTGCCCGACTGGACCGTCACGCCGCGCACCTCGCCGCATGCGGCCGAGGGCGTCGACGACGCCTGGCCGCAGAACCCGATGGGCCGGCTCGGCCGCGCCGAGGATCCGGCCAACGCGGCGCTGTACCTGTTGTCGCCGGCGGCGAGCTACGTCAACGGCGTGTCGTTGGTGGTCGACGGCGGGGCGCGGCTGCGCTCGCTCGCCTGGCTGCGGATGCGGGAGGGATGAGATGGACCTGGAGCTGAGCGCCGCCGACGCCGCGCTGCGCGCGGAGGCGGTCGCGTGGCTGGAGGGCTGGCTGGCCTCCAACGCGACGGCCGATCCGCGGCTCGACCTCGCCTGGCGGTCGCGCTACCAGCGCGACGCGTACGACGCCGGCTGGCTCGTGCCGTCGTGGCCGCTGGGGGAGGGCGGGCACGCCGCCGGCGCCGAGGCCGAGCTGTGGATCAAGCTCGACTTCGCCCGCATGCGCGCGCCGAAGCTGCCGAACGTGCAGGGGCCGGGCGTCGTCGCCCACGCGCTCAACACCTACGGCAGCGAGGAGCAGCGCGCGCACGTGCGCGCCGTCTCGCGCGGCGACGTCTGGTGGTGCCTGGGGATGTCGGAGCCGCAGGCCGGCTCCGACCTCGCCTCGATGCGCACCCGCGCGCGCCGCGACGGCGACGATTGGACAATCGACGGCCAGAAGGTCTGGACCTCGCACGCGCGCGACTCGTCGCACTGCCTGCTGTTCGCGCGCACGTCATCCGACGGCCCGCCGCACAAGGGGATCTCGGCGTTCGTCGTGCCGATGGAGACGGCCGGCATCACGGTCGCGCCGATCGCGAAGATCGGCGCGCAGGACGAGGAGTTCTGCGAGGTCTTCTTCGACGACGTGCGCGTGCCGGCGAGCGCCCTGATCGGGCCCGAGAACGCCGGCTGGAAGGTCGCGATGGACTCGCTCAACCACGAGCGGGACATGATCTGGATCATGAACCTGGTCGAGATCGAGGAGGCGAACGAGCTGACGCGCGCGGCGCTGCTGGAGCGGCCGCGACCGGAGCTGGAGCTGGAGTACGCGGCGGTCCGCTGCGACGCCGAGGCGATCTGGCTGACCGGCGTGCGCGGGCTCGCCAGCCGCCTGTCGGGCCGGGCCGATCGCGAGACGCCGCTGCTGAAGCTGTTCGCGACCGAGACCGCCCAGCGCGCCTTCCTGCTCGCCCGCCGCGCCGCCGGCCTCGACGCGCCCGACCGCGTCAGCCGCGAGCTGCTGGTGGGGGAGATCGAGGCGCTCGGCGCGACCCTCTACGGCGGCACCTCCGAGATCCAGCGCAACATCATCGGCGAGCGGATCCTCGGCCTGCCGCGCTGACCTGCGCCGCTGCCGTCCGCGCCCCGCACGGGGAGGCCTCGGCAGTTGCGACTTAATCCTACATATGATTATATAGCTACAAATGGATTTCTCATTCGGGGACAGAGCTGACGGCCTTCGCACGCGGCTGCGCGAGCTGATCGCCGAGCACCTCCCGGCCGACTTCCTCTCGCCCTTCACCGACGACCCGGAGGACTTCGCGCTGACCGAGCGCTTCTGCCGGGTGCTCGGCGAGGAGCACCTGCTCGCGCTCGCCTGGCCGCGCGAGTACGGCGGCGGGGGCGGCGGCGTCTGGGAGCAGACGGTCGTGCGCGAGGAGATGTGGGCCCACTACGAGCCGCGCGGCCCGCAGTACATGGGCCTCAACTGGGTCGGCCCGGCGCTGATGCGCTTCGGCACGCCGGCCCAGCAGGAGCGCTACCTGCCGCGGATCGCGCAGGGCGAGGTCGTCTGGTGCCAGGGCTTCAGCGAGCCGGAGGCGGGGTCCGACCTCGCCGCGCTCAAGACCCAGGCGCGCCCCGACGGCGACGGCTGGCGCGTCGACGGCCAGAAGATCTGGACCTCCTACGCGCAGATGGCCGAGGTCTGCGTGCTGCTCGCCCGCACCGGCCGCGACGGCCCGCGCCAGCAGGGGCTGACGCTGTTCCTGCTGCCGATGGACCGGCCCGGGATCGAGGTGCGGCCGATCGACTCGCTGCTCGGCGCCCACCATGTCAACGAGGTCTTCCTGACCGACGTCGTGCTCGAGCCAGGGGATGTGCTCGGCGAGGTCGACCAGGGCTGGCGGATCGTGCGCGAGATGCTCGCCCACGAGCGCGTCGGGATCGCCCGCTACGCCCGCTGCGACCGCCTGCTGGTGCGCCATCGCGAGGCGCTCGGTGCGGACTGGGAGCAGCTGCCGCAGGCGCTGCGCGCCCGTTACGTGCGGGCGCTGGTGCATGCGCGCGTGGCGCGGCTGCTGGCCTACCAGGTGATCGAGGAGCAGTCGCGCGAGCTCGTCGACGACGCCGACACGGCCGCCGCGCGGCTGGCGACGACGCGGCTGGACCAGGAGGTGGGGGAGGTGCTGATGGAGGGCGCCGGCGCCGGCGCGCTGGCGCCGACCGGCCACCCCGCCGCACCGCTGTACGGCGCCGTCGAGGACCACTACCGCTACGCCTTCGCCTCGACGATCGCGTCGGGGACCTCGGAGGTCATGTCGATCCTGATGGCACGGGCGATCTTCGGAGGAGACGATGGAACCCCAACTGCCGCCTGAGGTGGCCGAGTTCGGCCGCGCCGCGAGCGAGATGCTCCGCCGCCGCGGCGGCTTCGCCCTGGCGCGCGCGGCGCAGACGGGCGAGGGCGGCCACGGCGCGCCCGCGGCTCCCGCGTCCGGCGACGCGGCCTCCGCGACCGGCGACGCGGCGGCCGGCGCCCCTGCGGCCGGCGTGGCCGACCCCGTCGCCGCGGCCGGCGAGCTGCTGGCGGCGATCGACGCCGACGGGATCGACCCGCGCGGCACGGTCGAGGAGGCGCTCGCGGCGGCCGAGCTGAGCCGCGCCGCGGGCGCGGTCGCGCTGCCGTTCCCACTCGCGCAGCAGCTGAGCCGCCGCGACGGCGAGCTGTTCGCGGTCGTCGGCTCGCTCGCCGACGCGCCGCTGATCGTCGACCACGCCGATCGCGTTGCCAGCGTCGTCGCGCTCGACGGCCGCACCGCGCCGATCGTCAGCCGCGACCCGCTCGACGGCAAGCTGTCGCGCTTCACGGCGGCAGTGACGGTCGCGGGAGGCGGCGCCACCGACGCGATCCCGCTCACCGACGTCGCGCTCCAGCTCGACCTGCAGGCGGCGTATGTGATCGGCGCGCTGGAGAGCGCGGTCGCGCTGACGGTCGAGCACACCAGCCAGCGGCGCCAGTTCGGCCGCCCGCTGAGCTCGTTCCAGGCGCTGCGGTTCCAGGTCGTCGAGGCCTCGCTCGCCTGCCGCGGCGCGCTGCAGCTGCTGCGGTTCACGCTGTGGCGGCTGCACGAGGCCCCCGCCGACGCGCTCGCCGACGGCCTCGGCCTGCGCCTGCAGATGCAGGAGGCGGCCAAGCGCGTGCTGCAGGTCGCCCACCAGCTGCACGGGGCGATGGGCTTCGCCAACGAGCACGACCTGCCGTTCCTGACCCGCGGCATCCAGCCGGCCCTGCGCCTCCCGCTCGACTACGAGGCGACGACCGACGCGCTCCTCCAGCACGTCGACCTGACCGGCTTCGAGACCCTCTACGGCCGCTTCACCCCCGGCGTCCCCGCGCCCACGCCCACAGCCCCGGTCTGAGCAGACGGCGGCGCGGCCCCGTCCCGGCCGCGCCGCTGTCGAGCGCACGCGCGGACGTCAGTCACGCAGCTGGAGAAGGCGCGGATTCTCCGGACAGCGCAGAAGGACATCTGCGACAGAGCTGCGCCGCTCGATCCAAAGTCGTGTCTCTGGGCTGATCGAACCCGCGAGCGACAGCATCGTCTTGTGCACCTCGGTGACGCTGAGCCGGAGCCCCTGGCCAGCGAGCGGGATGCCCCACGCGATGTGCTCGTGATGGGCGATCCGGTTGCGTGCGGCGCGCACGACCTGCGCCGCCCTCTGCGTGTCGCTGCGGGAGGACGCGAACGGGAAGGCCTTCGACAACGCCGGTCTCCACAGCAGCGTGTCGTAGATGCGGCGCTGGCGGAACGGATGACGACCGGCGTGCGACCCTCTTCCGAGAATCTGCACCCAGAAGCCGAACATCAGACCGGCGACGAGCTTGCCCTCGATGACAGCTGGCTCGACGTCTCCCCGTGCGCGGAGTCTTTCCAGCCCGTTCTGTCTCCACGCGGACGCGAGACTTCTCATCGCATCGTCGTCGAACAGCTCGTACGACTCGTACCAGCTCGTTCCAAATGCGCTGCACAGCTCGCGAGCCATTGCCGAGCGCATTGCGACCTCGAGCGCCGCGATGTCGTTGAACAACGACGACGCGAGGCTCTGGCACCAGAGATAGAACCCTTCGAGCCGCTGGGCGTCGGCGCCCGCGACCTGCCGGTACGGGCGCAGTCGCGGCTCCGGGACCACATGCGTGATGTCCACCCAGTTCTCCAGGTTGGAGACCATTGCCGGGCGAGGTTATACTCATCCGCATAGTCCCCGGCGCAGCTGCCCTCGCGGCAAGCGGCCGGGGTTTCTTCTTGGCAGATCCGACTGGTGCCGCGGCGCCGATCCTACGCCCCCGCCAGCTCCGGATAGGCGACGCGGACGTCGGCGCTGAGGGCGGCCTTGGAGGCGGCGGTGTCGTCGTCGGCGATCACTTCGAGCGCGCCGGCCTCGACGCCGTCGAGCGTGGCGCGGACGACGTCGGCGGGGTCGTTCTTGTCGATCTCCCAGCCGGCCATCATGTCGGTGTCGGTGGCGCTCAGCAGCAGGCCGGTGACCTGCGTGCCCTGGCCCGCCAGCTCCAGGCGGATGCCGTTGGTCGCGCTCCAGGCGGCGGCCTTCGCGGCGGCGTAGGCGTTGGCGCCGACGATCGCGCGCCAGGACAGCCGCGACAGCACGTTGACGATCGCGCCGCCGCCGCCGCCCGCGGCGAGCACGGGGGCGAAGGCGCGGACCATCGTCAGCGTGCCCCAGAAGTTCGTCTCCAGCTCCAGCCGGATCAGGTCGAGGTCGCCGTCGAGGAGGTTCTGGCCGGTCGAGACGCCGGCGTTGTTGATCAGCAGCGTGACGTCGGAGGCCGCCGCTGCCGCGGCGGCGACCGACGCCGGATCGGTCACGTCGAGTCGCAGCGGCACGACGCCGGGCAGATCGATCTGCTGCGGGTCGCGGGCGGTCGCGTAGACCTTCGCGGCGCCGCGTTCGAGCAGCTGCTGGGTGAAGTGGCGGCCGATGCCGCGGTTGGCGCCGGTGACGAGGGCGGTGCTTCCGGTGATGTCCATGTCAACGACGGTAGGACCCGCAGGATGACTCTGTCGATGATCAACATGAGCAGATCGATGTCCATTTGTCTCACCACAAGATCACGGCCGATACACTCACCCGGTGGATCTGCTCGCCGACATGCTCGCCCTCTCCGGCGTCCGCGGCACGCTCGGGGCGCGGATCGAGGCCGGCGAGGACTGGGGCTGGTGGGCGGCCGAGTCGCCCGGCGCCGCCTTCCACGCGGTCACCTCCGGCACCGCCTGGCTGGTCCTGCCGGGCAGAGCGCCGCTGCGGCTGATGCCCGGCGACGTCGTGCTGCTGCCGAGCGGGACCGCGCACGTGCTCGGCAGCGACCTCGCCGCCGTCGCGCGCACGAGCGAGCAGGTCTTCGACCGCTGGGAGTGGGCCGGCACGGGCGCGGTGCGGATCGGCTCCGGCGCCGTCCAGACGCACATCCTCTGCGCTCACTACGAGCACGATCCGGCCGTCTCGACGCAGATCGTCACGCTGCTGCCGGAGCTGATCCACGTGCGCGCGCAGAACGGCGGCGACCGGCTGGAGGACACCGTCCGGCTGCTCGGCCGCGAGCTGGCGAACCCGCAGCTGGCGAGCGCGGTCGTGCTCGACCGCCTGGTCGACATCCTGCTCGTCCAGCTGCTGCGCGTGTGGCTGGCGAACCGTCCCGACGACGGTCGCGCCTCGTGGCTCGGCGTGCTCGACGACCCGCTCGTCGGCGCCGCGGTCGCCAGGCTCCACGACGATCCCGCCCGCCCCTGGACGACCGCCGCGCTCGCCGACGAGATCGCCGTCTCGCGCGCGACCCTGTCACGCCGCTTCGCGGCCGCCGTCGGCGAGACCCCGGGCGCCTACCTGACCCGCTGGCGGATGGACCTCGCCGCCCGCCGGCTGCGCGACAGCGACGACAGCCTCGACGCGATCGCCCAGGCGGTCGGCTACACCTCCGTCTACGCGTTCAGCCGCGCCTTCAGCCGTGCCCGCGCGCAGCCGCCCGGCCGCTTCCGCCTCGCGGCGCGCGCGTCCGTCAGCCCGCCATCGCCGCAAGCCGCACGCTGATCAGCGCCTCGGCCTCGGTCACGATCCGCTCGACCAGCTCGCCGACCGGCGGCACGTCGTCGATCAGGCCCTGCGCCTGGCCGGCCCACCAGATCCCGTGCTCGGGGTCGCCGCTGGCGTAGACCTCGGCGCCGCGTCTGCCGGCGACGAGCGGACGGACCTCCTCGAAGGCGGCGCCGGCCGCGAGCCGCGCGACGACCTCGTCGGAGATGCCGTTGCGGGCGACGCGGGCGGTGTTGCCGAGCGAGCGGAAGATCAGGTTCGTGGCGCGCTCGTCGTTGGCGACGATCTGCTGCTTGATCCGCGCGTGGATCGGCGACTCGGCGGTGCACATGAAGCGCGTGCCCATGTTCGCGCCGTCGGCGCCGAGCGCGAGCGCGGCGACGAGGCCGCGGGCGTCGGCGATGCCGCCGGAGGCGATCGCGGGGATCGTCAGGCGCCGCGTCGCGGCGGCGATCAGGATCAGCCCCGGGACGTCGTCCTCGCCGGGGTGGCCGGCGCACTCGAAGCCGTCGATCGAGACGGCGTCGACGCCCAGCTCCTGCGCCTTCAGCGCATGCCGCACCGAGGTCGCCTTGTGGATCACTTTGACGCCGGCCGGCTTGAAGTCCGCGAGGTGCTCGGCGGGGTTCGATCCGGCCGTCTCGACGATCGTCACGCCCGCCTCGACGATCGCGCGGCGGTACTCGGCGTACGGCGGCGGGGCGATCGTCGGCAGGATCGTCAGGTTGACCGCGAACGGCCGGTCGGTCAGCTCGCGGCAGCGGGCGATCTCGGCGCTGAGCGCCTCCGGGGTCGGCTGCGTCAGCGCGGTCAGCGTGCCGAGCGCGCCGGCGTTGGCGACGGCAGCGACCAGCTCGGCTCTGCCGACCCACTGCATCCCGCCCTGCATCAGCGGGTGGTCGACGCCGAACAGCTCCGTGAAGCGGGTTCTCATGCGAGGTCTCCGGGGGTGGGATCGATGAACCGCGGCGCCGGCGCCGGCTGCGGCACGCCGTCGCGCGTGAGGAAGGCGCCGCGCGCGACGGCGTGCGGGTCGCGGGCGGCCTCCTGCCAGTCGAGCACCGGCGCGACGCAGGCGTCGGCGGCGTCGAAGACGGTCTGCCACTCGGCGCGGGTGCGCGCGGCGAAGGCGGCGGTGAGGCTCGCGCGCAGCGCCGGCCAGCGGGCCGGGTCGAGGTGGTCGCCGGCGCAGTCGGGGTCGTCGGCGAGGCCGAGGCCGGCGAGCAGCTCGCGCCAGAAGCGCGGCTCGAGGGCGCCGACGGCGACGTGGCGGCCGTCGGCGCAGGCGTAGACGTCGTAGAACGGCGCGCCGCCGTCGAGCAGGTTGCTGCCGCGCGCGTCCTGCCACTCGCCGCGGGCGCGCATGCCGTGGACCATCGCGGCGAGCGCGCCGACG
The DNA here is from genome assembly GCF_030646155.1 of Conexibacter sp. CPCC 205762. GTDB lineage: Bacteria > Actinomycetota > Thermoleophilia > Solirubrobacterales > Solirubrobacteraceae > Conexibacter. The sequence goes on along the minus strand of NZ_JAUTDN010000034.1, from coordinate 46,356 downwards.
CCGTCGACGATCGCCGCGTCGACGATCCGGCCGCGACCGCTCGCGCGCGCGTCGAGCAGCGCGGCGAGCACGCCGAAGGCGAGCAGCAGCCCGCCGCCGCCGAAGTCGCCGAGCAGGTTGAGCGGCGGGACCGGCCGCTCGCCGGCGCGGCCGATCGCGTCGAGCGCGCCGGTCGTCGCCAGGTAGGTGATGTCGTGGCCGGCCGTCTGCGCGCGCGGGCCGTGCTGGCCCCAGCCGGTCATGCGGCCGTAGACGAGCCGCGGGTTGCGCGCGAGGCAGGCGGCGGGGCCGACGCCGAGCCGCTCGGTGACGCCGGGCCGGAAGCCCTCGATCAGGACGTCGGCTTCGGCCGCCAGGTCGAGCACGGCGGCGACGCCGCTTGCGGCCTTCAGGTCGTGCTCGACGACGGTGCGGCCGCGGTCGAGCACCGGGTTGCTGCCCCACGCGTCGGGATGGCCGCCGGGCCGCCGCACGACCGTCACGTGCGCGCCCGCGTCGGCCAGCATCATGCCCGCGAACGGCGCCGGCCCGATCGCGGCCAGCTCGACCACCCGCACGCCGGCGAGGGGGAGGGCGTTCATCGCGGCGCCATCCGCAGCGCGCCGTCGAGGCGGATCACCTCGCCGTTGAGCATCGGGTTGGCGATGATGTGGGCGACCAGCTCGGCGTACTCGGCCGGGTCGCCGAGGCGGGCCGGGAAGGGGACGGTGCCGGCGAGCGAGGCGCGCGCCGCCTCCGGCAGGCCGGCCAGCATCGGCGTCTCGAACAGGCCGGGCGCGATCGTCACGACGCGCACCCCGGACGGCGCCAGCTCGCGCGCCGCCGGCAGCGTCACGGCCGCGACGCCGCCCTTGGAGGCGGCGTAGGCGATCTGGCCGATCTGCCCGTCGTAGGCGGCGATCGAGGCGGTGTTGACGCACAGCCCGCGCTCGCCGCCGGCGTCGGGCTCGTTCGCCTGCATCGCCGCGGCCGTCAGCCGCAGGCAGTTGATCGTGCCGAGCAGGTTGACCTCGAGCACGCGCGCGAACGTCTCCAGCGGCGTCGGCCCGTCGCGCCCGACGAGCTTCGCCGGCGTGCCGACGCCCGCGCAGGTGACGGCGATCCGCAGCCCGTCGACCGCGCCCACCGCCGCCTCGACCGAGGTGGCGTCGGTCACGTCGGTCGCGACGGCGTGCGCGCGCGGGCCCAGCTCCGCGGCGAGCGCTGACGCTCGCTGCTCGTCACGGTCGGCGATCGTGACGATCGCGCCGGCCGCCGCCAGCCGCCGCACGGTCGCGGCGCCCAGCCCTGACGCGCCGCCGAAGACGATCGCACCGGCTCCCTCGATCTGCATGCTGCGCTCCTCCGTCCGTCGATTCGAAGAAGCAAAGCATATATATGAATTGTCGAATCACGACGGCGGGCGCGCCCGCCGGCCCTGCGGGTCAGGCCTCGACGACCGCTCTGCCGGTCTCGGCCCAGGCGCGCTGGCGCTCGCGCGGGCGGCCGATCACGACGTTCGTGCCGTCGTCGAGGATCGGGCGCTGCAGCAGCGAGCGGTGCTGGGCGAGGATCGCGACGACCTCGTCGATGCCCATCCCGTCGGCCTGCAGGCCGAGGTCGGCGTACTTTCTGTCGCGGCGGATCAGCGCGTCGACCGGGTCGCCCTGGAGGCGCTCGGCGAGCGAGCGCAGCTCCGGCTCGCTCAGTCTCTCGGCGACGAGCAGGTACTTGCGCACCGTCACGTCGCGGCCGGCCTCGGTCAGCAGGTCGAGCGCGTTGACCGAGGTGGAGCAGTTGGGGTTGTGCATCAGAGTCAGCGTCACACGCCGGATCCTATGCGCACATCCCGGCGCCGCGCGCATCGTCAGCGCCGCAGCGCCGCCGGCAGCAGCGTCGGGTTGGGCCAGCCGCCGTCGGCCGGGTTGATGTTGACGCCGGGCGGGTTGATCGCGTCGATGCGGTCGAGCACGTCGGCCGAGAGCGTCACCTCGGCGGCGGTGAGCTGCGACTCGAGCTGCTCCATCGTGCGCGGGCCGATGATCGGCGCCGTCACCGCCGGGTGGTTGGCGACGAACGCGATCGCCAGCTCGATCAGCGTGATCCCGGCCTCGTCGGCGAGCTGCGCGAACGCCTCGGTGGCGGCGAGCTTGCGCTGGTTCTCGGGCAGCGACAGGTCGAAGCGGTCGGCCAGTCTCTGCCGCGCCGGCGAGGTCGGCGAGACGGCGTCGGCGCCGGCGCGCCAGCGGCCCGACAGCCAGCCGCCGGCGAGCGGGCTGTACGGGATCACGCCCATGCCGTAGGTGGCGGCGGCGGGCAGCACCTCGGACTCGATCCCGCGCGTCAGCAGCGAGTACGGCGGCTGCTCGCTGCGGAAGCGGCCGAGGTGGCGGTCGTCGGAGACCCACTGCGCCTGCACGATCAGCGAGGCCGGGTAGGTCGAGTGGCCGAAGGCGCGGATCTTGCCGGCGCGCTGGAGGTCGGTCAGCGTCGAGAGCGTCTCCTCGAGGTCGGTCTCCGGCGTCGGGCGGTGGACCTGGTAGAGGTCGATCCGGTCGGTTCCGAGCCGCCGCAGCGAGTTCTCGACCGCCTCCGTCAGCCAGCGGCGCGAGCTGCCGCGGCGGTTGGGGTCGGTGTCGTCGCCGACCGGCATGTACGCCTTCGTCGCCAGCACGATCTCGTCGCGACGTCCCTTCAGCGCCTTGCCGACGATCAGCTCGGACTCGCCGGCCGAGTAGACGTCGGCGGTGTCGAGGAAGCTGATGCCGGCGTCGAGCGCGGCGTGGATGATCCGGATCGACTCGTCGTGGTCGGCGGTTCCCCACGCGCCGAACATCATCGTGCCGAGGCACAGCTTGCTGACCGAGACGCCGGTGCGTCCCAACGGTCGATGTTCCATCGAACGGCTCCTTGTCGGGGTGCCGTCCACTCAAGCGCACCGGGAGGTCATTTTGAGGGGGCTTGTGAGGACACCTCTCGCGGTTGACCGATCGGGCAGAGTTGAGGACAAGCCCCGAAGGAGAACGCCATGCAGATCGTCCGCAACTCGCTCGAGACCAACCGCGGCCCGGCCGACTGGTTCACCGGCACCGTCTTCATCGACGCGATCGTCGCCGCCCCGACGGCGCCGTCGCGGGTCGCCGCCGCCAGCGTCCACTTCACGCCCGGCGCCCGCACCGCCTGGCACACCCATCCGCTCGGCCAGACGATCTGGGTGACCGAGGGCGTCGGCCTCTGTCAGCGCGAGGGCGGCCCGGTCGAGCGGATCGGCCCCGGCGACCGTGTCACCTTCGCGCCCGGCGAGAGCCACTGGCACGGCGCCGCGCCGGACCGCTTCATGACCCACGTCGCGATCCACGAGGCCGACGACGCCGGCAGCACCGTCACGTGGGGCGAGCACGTCACCGACGAGCAGTACGGCGCCGCCGCGCAGGGTCGCCGATGAGTTCGCGGCGACCGGCCGGTCTGAGCTGACGAACGCACCCGACGAGCAAGGAGGTCCCCGCATGACGCCCACGGAATCGCTCTGGCCCCGGCTGGCGGAGTTGCCGCTCGTGGTCGAGTCGTGCGAGTACGAGCGGCTGAGCACGACGCTCGCGCACGACTTCGAGCGCGTGACGACGCAGGTGCGGCTGGCCGGCGCCGGCGTGGAGGGGATCGGGGAGGACGTCTCGGTCCACGTCGAGGACGGCACCTCGCTGCACGAGCTGCAGCTCCAGCTGCCGCTCACGGGGGAGTGGACGCTTGCGAGCTTCTGCGACCGGCTCGCGCCGCTCGCGCTCTTCCCGGCGCCGCCGGAGTGGCCGGCGGCGCGCAGCTACCGCCGCTGGGCGTTCGAGTCGGCAGCGCTCGACCTCGCGCTGCGCCAGGCCGGCCGCGCCCTGCACGAGCTGCTGGGGCTGGAGCCGCGCCCGGTCCGCTTCGTCAACTCGCTCGGGCTGGGGGAGGAGCCGTCGATCGAGCCCGTGCGGCGGCGGATCGAGCGCTCCCCGGGCGTGCGCTTCAAGCTCGACGCGGAGGCGAGCTGGTCGCCGCAGCTGGTCGACACCGTCGCCGCGACGGGGATGGTCGACACGATCGACTTCAAGGGCCACTACGGGATGGAGGTGAGAGACCCGGCCGCGTTGGCGGCCCTCTACGAGCGCGTGCTGGCGGCCTTCCCGGAGGCGCTGCTGGAGGATCCTCACGACCTGCCCGAGCTTGCGCCGGTGCTGCGCGCCCACGCCGACCGCGTCTCCTACGACGCCCCGGTCACCGATGCCGCGGCGCTCGACGCGACGCCGCTGCCGGCGCGGATCGTCAACGTCAAGCCGTCCCGCATCGGCAGCCTGGAGGCGCTGTTCGAGCTGTACGCCCGCTGCGCCCGCGAGCAGCGGCCGATGTACGGCGGCGGAATGGGCGAGCTGGGCGTCGGCCGCGGCCAGATCGAGCTGCTCGCCGCGCTCTTCCATCCCGACGCTCCCAACGACGTCGCCCCGAGCGCCTACAACGAGGACGATCCGGCCGGCGAGCTGCCGACCAGCCCGCTGGCGCCGCGGCCCGACGCGAGCGGGTTTCGCTGGGTGGGGTAGAGGGCGCGGCGTGTGGCGACTCCAGATCGCGGCCGGCCTCACGACGAACTGATCGAGCCGTCCTCAGCCTGCTCGCGCTCGCGCACGGCGTCGGTGAGGCGGGTCTCGGCGGCGTCGAGTTCGGCGCGGCGGCGCGCGACGACGGTCTCGGCCTCCAGCAGCTCCTCTCGCGCTGCCGCGACGGCGGCCGTGGCAGCGGATTCCTGCTCATGCGCCCTCGCGAGCCGCTCAGCCGCTGCCCGCGCCATGGCCTCGCGCGCGGCTTCCCGCGCAGCGGCGTCGCGCTCTGCTGCCTCGTGCGCGAGCCGCTGCTGCTCGGCGGCGTGCTCGGCGGTCTCGTGCGCGAGCTGCTGCTGCTCGGCAGCCTCATGAGCGAGCCGCTCCTGCTCGGCGTCGCGCTCGGCCGTCTCGTGCCCGAGCCGCTGCTGCTCGGCAGAGCGCGCGCCGGCTCCTCGCGCACTGGATCTGCGTCCGGCGGACGCCGCTCTGCCGGCGGTGTCGCCCGCCTCCGCAGCCGGCAGCGCGACGAATCCGCCGACGTCGCCGAATCCGCTCGCGACCCGCTCGCGCAGCAGTCGGCCGCTGACGACCGCGGCGAGCGCCTCGGCGTCGACCGCGGCCGCGCGCAGGGTCTGGCGGACCTTCTCCAGCGTCGGCGGGTCGGCGACCGGCAGCGCGGTCAGCAGCGCCTCGCCGGCGGCGTCGACGCGAGCCTGCGCCTCGCGCAGCCGCGCGGGGGAGCCTCCCGCCAGCAGCTCACGCTGCGCCTCGCCGAGATTGCCGGCGGCCGCAGCGAGCTCCTGCGCTGCGTCAGCCCGCGCGCGCACGGCGACGTTGATCGCCCAGGCCGCGCGCGTCGGCCGTCGCAGCGCTCTCACACGTCTGGCGCCAGCTCTGTCGCCGGCGTCCCGTAACTGCTTGGCGAGCGCGTCGCGCTCGGCGACGAAGCCGTCCGGCGACGCGACGTAGAGCGCGTCCTCCGGATCGGCGTCGGCCATCAGCGCGCCGCGCCCGCGCCGTCCGGCGCCGGTTGCGGCAGCGCGACCTCGGCGATCGAGGGGCAGCCGCCGCCCTCGCAGCAGCTCTCGATCTTCTGGCGGCAGTCATGGCACCACCAGGCAGAGCGCATCCAGAAGAGCCGGTGGTCGGTGCCGGTCAGCGGGCAGAGCACGGTCCCGATGCTGACGCACACCACGGACGCGGTCACACCGAAACACCGCCCAAACGCGCCCGAAGACCCCGTCGCGCCGCCATCCAGACCCCGCGAAGGCGAGATCCGTCGCGCACTGGTAGATTTCTCGGTCCCCGTGGTGGGCGTAGCTCAGTTGGTAGAGCTCCTGGTTGTGGTCCAGGCGGTCGCGGGTTCAAGTCCCGTCGCTCACCCCTCATGAAAGCCCCGCATTCGCGGGGTTTTCTGCGTTCTGGGGCCGGCATGAATCGCCGCTGATCGCCGGGCATGTCTGCAACTAGTTGCACTTTTCCGGCCGATCGTCGGGGATGCCCGGGGATTCGGCCGGATTCCTGGTTGCTTGGCGCCGTGCGTCGAGCTACGGTCGCCCGGTTCTACTAGGTGGCCCCGGCGGCGCGGTAACGCCCCGGGGCCTGGCACCGGAGCAGGAACTCCGGTACCGGCTGATTGTCGCGCACGCCGTCTCGGTCCGTGCCGCTTCGGCCTGTTCGTGGTTCCACGTGCCGGTGCCTCCGACCATCAGGAGGCAGTCATGCCGGTCATCAGACCGTCGAGGCACGTCGCGCGCGTGCAGAGCGCCGAGCTAGGCGTGCTCGGCGCCGCGGTTCGCGAGACGCGCGCCCGCCGCCAGCTCTCGCAGGAGGGCCTCGGCTTCGCGGCGAAGATGCATCGCAACTACGTCGGCGCGATCGAGCGCGGCGAGATCAACCCAACCTGGCGCGTGCTGCGTAAGCTCGCGAGCGGCCTCGACGTCCCGCTCTCCGAGCTGGTCGCCCTGTTCGAGCAACGCTTCGGCGAGAGGCCGCGCCGGCGCCGGTCGTCTTCGAGAGGCGGCCGCAGATGATCTCCACCACGGTCCGCTTCGACAGAGACGCCTGGACGAAGCTCACCCTCCACGCCGAGCGCCTGGAGGTCGCCAAGGCGGCCCTGGTCCGTGACGCGACGCTCGTCCACCTCGCCCGGATCGAAGCCGACGAGAGCCTGCTGCGCGAGCACGTCACCGACCTGCTCGCCGGCTTCAGCGTCCGGCTCGACCACGTCGAGCAGTGGATCCGGCGAGGGCAGCGCTGATGCTCGCGCTGCTCGCCATCCCCGCCCGCCTGACCCCGCTCGTCGTCGACGCCTTGATGACGAACTACGCCGCCAAGGCCGAGACGATCTCCAAGGCGATCGTCAGCGAGCCCGGCGCCGGTCAGTTCGCGCCGACCCGCGCCCACCGCGACGCGCTGCTGGAGGTCGACGAGCTGCTCGACCAGCTCGACTTCTCCCCGGCACGCCGCCCCGTCGAGATCGCCGGCGAGCGCGACGTCCTGGCGACGGCCGTCACGACGCCCTCACCACCACGATCGCCCTCCTCGCCGCCGAGTGCGACGACTACTGGCGCGGCGCCGCCGGCCTCGAAGACATCGCGACCGCCAACAACACCACCCGCCAACTGCTGCGCCTCCTGCGAACCATCGAGATCGACGCCACCGCCCCGACCCCGGAGCCGCCCTCATGAAGGCGATGACGCTCCGCCTCGACGACGCCGACGCCGCCACCCTCGCCCTGCTCGCCCGCGTGGGCGGCCAGTCCCGCGCCGCCGTCCTGCGCCAGGCGCTGCGCCGCCACGCCGAAGCCCGTCGAGCCGAGTCCGACTTCACCGAGCGCGCCCAGCAGCTTCACGCCGCCGAGGCAGACGCCCTCGGCCTCACCACCAGCTTTCAGGAGCCCACCTCATGACCAGCGACGACCACATACCCGCCCGCCCGCACTACCTCGAACTCGACCTCCCCGACGGCCCCCAGCGCATCTACCTCGGCCACTTCCACAACGACGGCAAACGCACCCCGCCGCCCGAGAAGTGGGGACAGATATGCCAGTGCCAGAAGAACTACGTCCCCCGCCAAGGCGCCCTCTGCCACGAATGCGTCGCCATGTACCGAGCCGCCGAAGACTTCGCACGCGAGATGACGCGGGAGGAGGACGACGACGAGTAGGGAACCGAAACACCCTCGTTGAGGTCCGTGAATCCAGTTCGCTCACCGGTTCGCTCGTTGAGTTCGCTATCGGCCTCGTCACGCCCTCTTTCAGTTCGCTCACAGCGCCGTAGCGAGGTGCCGAGATCGACTGCCCCACGGGCGATCTCAGGGCGTCGCTGTTCGGCGACATTTCTTTAAGGACGGTACCTCTGTTGTTGCCGATTGGCACTGCTCCGGGAGCTGCCCGTCCAGCGTCTCAACGCATCTGCGGCGCCCGGGATGGTCATCGTCTGGGAGCGGCTTGCTGGGTCGCTTGGACCAAGACCATGCCCTCTCGGAGTTGCGAGGCGACCTTGTTCCAGCTGATGGCGAGTTCAAGACGCTCGGCCATGGAGCGCTCACGGGCGGCGATGATCGCGGCCGGATTGGCGAGCGGGTCGCGGACGAAGTCGCCGGGTGCGGTTGGCGGCCTGTCGCGATCGGTGCGGCGCACAAATCCAGCGTACTCAGCTCCGCTGTCGATACTGCGCTTCGAGCGCGGTGGCGTCCTCGGCGTCGAACAGCCAGGAGCCGCGGTGTTGGTGCCCGGTGACCAGCGGGTTGCCGGCAAGTCTCTGCGCGCGCAGCCACGCACGGAACGTCTTGCCGCTGATGCCGAGGCGGGCGGCGAACTGCTCAGCGGTGACCTGGGCGCCTCTGACGGGACGGACGACGCGCGTGGTGGATTGGTCCGCAGGCTGCGGCGCGTGGCCGCTGCGTGGGGTTCTTGTGCGCCTCGGGGCCTTCGCGCCGGTGATGCCGTGAGGCTGCCTGCGGCCGTCGCCGCCGACGAGGTTCGCGAACGGCAGCGCAACCCCGCCCGGCAGGGTCGCGCGGGTGCCCGACGAGGTCGCGGTGGCGAAGGCGTCGAGCATCGCGCGCTCCGCGTCCTCGTAGTGGTCGCAGTACGCGTAGTGGACGTAGAGGTCGTCGGTCACGGTGAGCGTCTTCAGCGGCCAGCCGCCGGCATGTGGGCTGCGGTCGCCGAGCCGGGTCCGGTAGTACTCGGCCACGCGCTTGGAGACGAAGTCGCCGCGCTTGCCACTACGTGGGCCGGCAAGGCCGATGTAGAGGACGATCTCGTCCGGGCACCACATCGTCGCCAGTCGTTCCGCCAGCGTCTCGACGGCCGGGTGCCGTCCATCGACCGCCAGCTCTGGGCGCGCAGCGAGCAGACGCTCAACGGCGGGCCGAGAGATCGGCGCGGTCGCGGTCGGAGCGGCAAGGGCGACGACGTAGACGCCGGTCGTGCCGGCGGCGGGGATGCGCTCGCCCCATTTGACGCTGCCGTGCCGGCGCGCTCCTGCCGCCTGGAACAGTCTCCGCACGGTCGAGGCCACACGTCGACCCTATCCGCCCAGGTTCTAGCGCGTCGCATCAATCCCCGGGCATCCCTGTTCGTGGAACGAATAATCGGATGCCCGGCGATGCTGTCTGATTATCGTGGGTTCACTGAAATAGCGCTTGGCTTCGGTGCCGCGTCGAGCTAAGCTCGTTGCACGCTGAAAACCACGGTCGGGACGGGGCAAACGCCCGGCCGCCAATGCGATGAACCAGCCGATCGGACAGGCCGCTGCTCCTTCACGGCCGCCCGATCGAAGTCTCGGTTCTCGTGAGTTCAATCGAATAGGTGGTGAGACGAGAATGAGTGTGAGAGAGCGCCGAGTTGCGCGTGGAGTGTTCGAGCGGTTCTTCGACGGCGGCTCGGTGTACGTGCTGCGGTTCACGTCCGAGGGCGAGCGCCACTACGTGACGCTCGGCGCCCGCACGGACGGCTGGGATGACCGCAGAGCGACCGAGGAGTACGCCAACGTGATGGCCGACGTGCGCCGCAGATATCTGGCTCCCGCCCGACCGCACGAAGGCCAAGCGCGCCCAACAGCGTGCGGAGGCGAGAGCGATCCCGACGTTCGAGACGTTCGCGGCCGGCTACCTCGAAGGCCGCGTCGGCGAGGTCTCCGAGCGGTCGGTTGCGTTCGAGCGCTGGGCGGTCGACCTGCACTTGCGGCCGTTCTTCGGCAACTACGTGTTGGACGAGATCGACACGCAGCTCGTTGACGACTACCGCCGCCACAAGGTCGGCCAGTCCCGCGCCCGCAGCGCGGCGATCGAGGCTGGCAGACCGCTGACCGCGAGAATCCGCAGACGCGAGTACGTGCTGCGGCCGTTCGGTGCGACGACGATCAACAAGACGATCGAGATCCTGCAGACGATCCTCACGCAGGCCGTCGAGTACAAGCTGATCCCCGAGAACCCGGCCGAGGGCAGACGCCGCCGCCTCGCCGTCCCGCCCAAGCAGGCCGCGCACTTGGAGAGCGTCGATGAGATCGAGGCGCTGCTGCAAGCCGCCGCCGGCCTCGACCGCCAGCCCCGCTACCGCATGGCGGGCCGGCTGCCGTCGATCGCGACGCTGATCTTCGCCGGCCTGCGCGCCCACGAGCTGTGCCTGCTCAGATGGCGCAACGTCGACCTCGCCAACCGCAAGCTGCGGATCACGAGATCCAAGACGAAGGCCGGCATCCGCACCATCGACATCGTTCCGATCCTCCACGCCGCGCTGACCGACTACAAGGCCGGCTGCGACTACACCGACCCCGACGACTACGTCTTCCCAACCGGAACCGGCGGGATTCGCGACAAGGACAACGTCCGCAACCGCGTCGTCGAGCCAGTCCTGGAGGCCGCCGACGAACTGCTGATCTCCAAAGGCCGTAGCCCACTGCCCGAAGGGCTGTCGCCGCACAAGCTCCGTCACGCGTTCGCGTCGATCCTCGCCGCGCTCGGCACCGACCCCGACACGTCCAAGAGACAGATCGGCCACACCCGCTACGAGTTCACGCTCGAGGTCTACACCCACGACATGGCCAGCGACCCGACCCAACGCGTCCGCCTGCGCGAGCTGGTCAACAGCACCCCGCCCAGCACCCGCACCGACGAGCCGCCGAACACGCTCGCCGCCTAACCCAACCCAACGCCCAGGAGGCAGACCATGCGGGTCATCGACGACACCCTCATCACCCTCAAGACCCAGCGCGACACGATCGAGACCGAGATCACCGCCGAACGCGCCGCCGTCGAGCACAAGCTCGCCGACAGAATCACCGCACTGACCGAACTGAACGCCGTCATCAGAGCCATCGAACGCCAGCAGGGCGCCGGCGCCACCAACGGCTCTCGCGCTCCCCGCGGGCAGAACCGCGACAAGATCCTCGCCGTCATTGCCAACGGCCCCAGAACCACCAGCGAGATCGCAGACGCAACAGGCATCGGCCGCGGATCGGCGGAACGCACGCTCAAGCAGCTTGAGCGTGAGGGGTTAACGGACAAAACAGTCGAGGGATGGCTCGCGACCCGTGGCTGAACGCGACGAGAGAAGGGGTGGCGGGCAACGCCCGCCACCCCCGGGCTATCGCGCTGGGACAGCCCGTGCTGCCACAGCTTGGACGCCCGGTCCCTCGCGCAGGCGTGAGCAGCACGCTCACGTCACGTCGGCAGAAGACCTTCCTCCTCGACGATCTCTCCTTCGACGTAGCCCTCTGCGATTGACCCGACGTCATGCACAAGTCGAGCGCCGCAGACAGGGCAGCTGTCCATGGTGAGATCAAGAGTGTCGACGAGTTCTTTGAAGATCACCTGAGTCAGAAGCAGGACCTCATGAACATTTCGATGGACGTCTCCCCAGTGTTCAATAGAGATCCGAGTCGGTTCGCCCTCGGCCAGCCGCGCGCGGTCATCGTCGAGCTGCTGGCGCAGGACGAAAAGTGCGTCGATCAGATTCCGAATTCGGTCCCGAATCGTAAGGAACGCCAGAAGGGCATCGTCGTCCGCTGCATCGCGCATCGCCTTCCGACGTGCCCGTCGATCGGCTTCCTTCTCACGCCGAACGTTGTTCGCCGCAGCCTGTGCCCGACGCCAATGCCTCTGACGTGAAAACAGGTCTCGCATGCTGCTATCGACGTCGTCGTTCAGCAAAAGGTGGAAAGCGATGGCTGCACGCTGCTCGACAGGCTTCTTGTCGAGGGAGTCCCGCAGGCGCCGCTCCATTGCGTCCCGATGCTGCGTTCGGGCGTAGTCGCGGCGCTCGTCCGTGACGCACTCCCACAGCCAGCGACGACGCTCGTCCTGGCCTGCTCGTGCGATCAGCCCATCACGCCACAGGCCTACGCGAGCGTGAGACGCTTTGCTATGAGACAAGCCGGTAACGCTCTCGATGTCCCCGTCCGTGAGGCCAGGTTCCTGCTGCAGAGCAGCAAGAACCTGGTTACGGGCGCTTACAGGGCTTTCCGCCATGCTCGCGGATCAGTTTGTTCTTGAGAGCAGAGGGGTGGGCTGAGCGTCGGCGGTCGCGTCCATGCCAGCCATAAGCTCAGCATCGATCTGACGCAGCTCCGTTCCGAGCTGCTTTGCAACTCGTCTGCGGAGTCTCGGGTGGCGCTGCATAATCATTTCGAGATCCTTTCGGAGGTTGCGTGCGCGACGCACCATTCCCTGGATCTCCTTATCGACGCCGTCTTCCATGATGAGCGTCTCGTTGTCCGTCACGAAGATCGCCGCAGCCGGATCGTTCTGGCGGTGCACTCTGAACCGACAAAGCACGAGGGTCCCGTCAAGCAGGAGTCGACGCTGAATCCACCCGCCTCGCGAGGTCTGCGTAAGCCCCCAAACGGCGGTGTTGATTCGGCTGTACGCTTCCCGCTGAACCCGGTCGAGATCGTCGACGCCACCGTTCGCGCCGGGGCCATTGGGAAACGCGGCAGCGTAAAGCTCGCCTCTCGTGATCGCGTTCCGCGACCGCTCGCCCTTTGAGTCGACCAGGGCTCTCTCGATGACGATTCTGTAGACAGCTTCTCTCATTGTCGAATCGGACCGCTCTCCATCCTCATCGACATAGCCCTCCGCAGCGTAGGCGGAGATGATCGCTGCCTCTACGGCGTGCTCGAACTGGTCAAGCACTTCGTCGAACTTCTTCGACATATTTTCCCTTTCCGTCCTGCACGCATCTCGTATGGCACAGGGTGGATTTCGGTTCGCTCAAAACGCTAGCGAACTCCTGAGATGTATGTCAAATCGCCCGAGCTCAAGTGCGCCGGACGCGTCGCAGTCCCGCCCGAGTCGGGACCTAGAGAGGAAGTTCAGGGGTCAGGAGCGACTCGGGAGATCGCCCGATGACGGCTGCGACGACGCTTCTCGGAACCTGCAGTCGCTTCAGCCCTCCAGGCTCGACCTTGAAGCTGCCTCCTGAGTAGCGACGACTCACACGTCTGAGTTCACGTTGCCCCTCTATCGAGCGCAACCATTTTGCGAGAGGTGCGGGATTGCCCTCTCTGAGGGTGAGACCCAGGAGGTTGTTGGAAGCAACGGCTTTCGCTTTGTTGACAACGATTTTGAATGTCTTCTGTGTGAGGGGCGAGACGAGAATGTCAGGACGAGGCAGCTCCGTGATTGCCCACCATTCCCTGCGCTGAGTGGAAAGGTGGCGCCTTGAGACGGTGTCTTCGTGCTCCGCGAGGTAGGAGACGAGGGGCGCCGGGACAGGTTTGTACGGATCGAGCGTAAGCAACCACCGAGGTTCGTCTGCGCCTCCCCAAGTTCTGTGAGCAGCCTGTGTCATCACGGTGCCTTCGAAGCGGCGCAGTGAAGCGACTGCCGGGGTGATCACATCGTCGGGAAACGCCGCCCGCTCGCTGTCGGTCAGGAAGAAGAAGAAGTTTGCGCCAGTGGCAGTGCCGCGACGAATCGTCACGAAGGTGGTCAGCGGCAGCACCGCATCTGGCTGGTCGAACGAGTCTTCCGCCCAGAACCAGTTGTCCGGTGGTGGTTTGTCCCGCGCCATAGTCCATCTTTGGATCAGCTCGACGTTCCCGTTCATCGACTCGGCGCGGGCGAGTCTGATTGGGCGTGCGACGGAGCGCTCTGGTCCGATCATCAGGACCGCAGCCTGGACATTGCGCCCGACGAAGGGCTTGGTGTCGGCTCGCCAACGATGGATTTCGACCGGTCGGGAGCTGCTCCACATCGCTCGGCGCAAACCTCTCGCAGCGTCGGTGTAGACGATCGAGCCGGGCAGTACCATGCACGACAAGTCATCAGCTCGGAGATACTCCAGAGTGAGTGCTTGAAAGACTGTCGCCAGATTGGCGTGCCCGGTCATCTCGACGACCTTGCGCAGTCTCTCCGCGTCTCGCTTGTACCCACTCGTCAGCGACTGTGTGCGGGTATAAGGCGGGTTTCCCAACGCCAGGATCGGCGCTGGAGCGTCAGCGGCGAAGAGGCCGGGCAAGGCACTCGCATAGTCGGCGAGTTGCAAGTCGATACGACGCCTCGCCCATCTGGCGTCCTGCGACCGCTCGTATGCGATGCGCGCAGCCAGCAGACCCAGCGTGACGGGGTTGATATCGACTGCGATGACCCGTGCGTTATGCCAACGGCGAGCCGCTGCCACCGTGAACGCGCCAACGCCTGCGCCAGGGTCGATCACGCACGCGGGCTGCCGCCCGTAAAGGTTGTCGACGACAAGATCCAGCATGTGATCGACAACCTCGGACGGCGTGAACACCGTCCCGAGCTGCCGGCGGTTTGCGGCCGAGATGCACGCGTTGTACGCCTCCGCGAGAGGATCCTCGCCTCTTCTGAGTGCCTCGATGACAGCGCTTTGGACATCGGCAGGGGGCAACTCCGCGGTCTCCATCCACGCGGCTACGGGGAACGGCACAGGGCCCAAGTGCTTTCCAGCCACCGCGCGAGCCAGACCGCCAAGAGCAGCGAGACGCAACCGTTCGAGTGGCGTGGCGCCGGCGACGATGACACTCGACCGGACCTTCGGATCGACGTCCGTGCCGTCTGTCGGAGCCACAGTTTCCATCCACATACGGATGTGTCTCCGAACGGCAGGAAGCGCCGTACCTTGTTGCCTCGGCCTGTCCATGAGCAGGAACCTTATTTTGCGGTGCGGGAGGAGGTGGTCGCGGGGACGCAGAGCCGCCCGTCGCAGTCTCCGGGCATCGCATCTCTCGCCGCTGGCCGGGGGCCGATGTAGCGTCTAAGATGGTGGACATGACGCCACATGACGCAGCGCTCAAGCAGGAGGTGGGAGTGCGGGAGCTGCACGACCAGCTCAGCCGTTACGTCAGGCACGCCGCCGAAGGTGGCGAGGTGGTGGTGACGATGCGCGGACGGCGGGTCGCTCGGCTGTCTGCGATCGACGAGGTCGATCCGCTCGCCGAGCTGCGCGCGCGTGGGCTTATAGAGGAGCCCTCGCGGCCGAAGCGGCGACGTGCAGACAGTCGCCGGATCAAAGCCGGCGGGTCGGTGTCGGATCTCGTCGCCGAGCAGCGGCGCTGATCGTCTACTTCGACACCTCGGCGCTGGTCAAGCTCGTCTTTGACGAGCCGGGCTCGAATCTGGTCGGCGAGCTGTGGGATCGTGCGTCCTCGGTCGTCTCGGGGCAGCTCGTCTATCCCGAGGCGCGCGCTGCGGCCGCAGCGGCGCATCGCAACGGGCGGCTCGACGCCGGCCAGCTGAGAGCCGCCGTTCGCACGATCGATGAGATCTACAAGGAGCTGACCAAGGTCCGCGTCGACGCTCCGCTCGCTAAGGCCGCCGGCGAGCTGGCCGAGCGCCGCGCGCTGCGCGGCTACGACGCCGTGCACCTCGCGTCCGCCCTGTCGATCAACGACCCCGACGTCGTGTTGGCTACGTGGGACCGGGCGCTTGCAGACGCAGCGGGCCAGGAAGGGCTTGCGGTCGCGCCCGGCCAGCCTGACCGGGCCTGATTTTCGCGCTGTCGGGCCGGTAGCGGCTGCGGTATCGCCTGGACCGCCGCCAGCCGCCGTTTCTGCAACTTCACGCCGTCGAGTTGCAGAATCGCCGTGGATCGCCGCCAATCGCCGATGATCGGCCACCGTCGGCGGCGTGCCGAGCCCCACCAACCGGCCGGCAAAAGCCCTGCAAATTGCCACTTCTAAGGCCGACGTAAGCCACATCGAGCGGGCTATTGTGGTCCAGGCGGTCACGGGTTCAAGTCCTGTCGCTCACCCCTCATGAAACCCCTGCTAACGCGGGGGTTTCTGTGTTTCAGGAGCGGCCGAATCGGAGGGCATCGGAGCCGGAATAAAGGCACTAGTGCCTTTTGCCGGTCAGATGGCCGTCGATCACGGCGGATTCGGTCGATCCAGTTCGACGGTCGCGCTACGGTGCCGCTCCCGCAAACAGGTGGCCCCGGCAGTGCGCTAACACCCCAGGGCCGTGGAACCGGCGGGTCCTATGACCGCTCGGTACCCGATTGATCGCTCCGCACCCGCTCGACTCGCGGCTCGCGTGGGCTGCGCCAGGCTAACGGACGGGGATCCAGCTTCCCGGCTGGTCCCGTCCTGTCGACAGCACCGGGTCGAGCATTGCGGCAACTGTCTCTTGCCCGGCAAGCGGATCGCCCTCGGCCGGCACGCCCGCAGCCCGCTGACGCCATTCGGCGCCCCAGTCGTTCGGTGGGGCAGGTACGGCGGTCGGAATCGAATGGGTCGGCGCGACGAGCGAAGATCTCTTTGATCGCCGTTGTGAGCCGTTCGGCGTCGACGGTGGTGGTGTGCGCGATGACGGCGAGGTCGACGAGGTCTTTGACGCGGGAGCTGGGTTGGTTGCCGGCGTAGGTGCGCGTGTAGGCGTGGAGCTTCTCTGCGATGTGTTGCTCGATCGCCACGGTCGGGATGAGGAGGGGCTCGACGCCGGCGAAGTCGAGCAGCTGAGACGAAGTGACCGTGTCCGGGGCCAGCACTGGCTCGGTCGTGAAGCCGATGTCGATCGCCACGCGCTCGAACTCGCGCCCGGCGAGGCTCGCAGTGACAGCCCATCGCTGACCGCGACCTTCGAAGTCATCCTGTCTCCCGGACGGGCGGACGCTGAAGCGGAAGCGGTCTTCGAGCACCAGCTCGGCGGCGTCAAGCAGCAGGTCGACGCCTTGCTCTTCGTTGAGGGACGAGTCGATGTCAATGTCTCTCGTTGTGCGCGCCGCGTTTCCGAGGCGCAGTTCGAGCGCGAAGCCGCCTTTGAGGACCCACGTTCCAGGAGCGGAGACCTGCAGGCGGGCGAGCAGACGCTCGAAGACAACACGCTTACGCAGGCGTGAGATTCCCGACCGGTCATCGGCGGTCGCCTTTAGGCGAGCTTCAAGCGCCTCTCGAAACGCGCGGTCTGATGAGTACGTCACGCGCTTGCTGCTGTCAGCGCGGCTTCCAGCCGCAGCTGCCACTTCGCCGGCAGTTCGGCGCGCAGGCGGCGCGGGGTTGTGAGGCCGTGAACGATCGACTCGCGGACAGCGAGGTCGCTTTGCTCGGTCCAGCCATCGGTGCGCAGCATGTCGGCAATCGTGCGCTCGGCGCCGGTCACGGGGATGCCGAGCACCTCTCGGCGGCGCTGGATCGGTCGATCGCTGAAGTGGACGCGCACGCCGGCAGGCACGCGGAGGCCGCGCTTCGAGCGCGGCACGGTGACGTGGACGACGTCAGGAATCAAGTCGGTGATATCGAGCAGCTCCGCCGCACTCTCGTGGGAGACCACGGCATCAGCTCGGGCGAGTGCCAGCCAGCTTGCGATCACGTGCGCCTGCGGCGGCGTCGGGAAGCGTCGCAAACGGTAGACGCCGCGCGCCACGCGCTCCAGCGCCTCGCCCTCGGTGGAGTGGTACGAGAGGGTCGAGCGCGGGATCCCGGCAGCAACGGCCTGATGGGCCGCGATGAAGCCGCCTTGGGGCTCGGCGATCTCGTACAGCCGATCCAATACAGAACTGTCATTGATATCGACGGGATTCCCGTACATATACGTGACAGTAGCGCGTCGCCAGCGTCTGGCGCAACAACAGGGAGATGGCAGCGGAGCCAAATGACGGGGCCGCGGCGGGTCTGGGGTGTGGTCGGGCGCCGCCGCCCATATGAGCCTCCGGAGTCATGGCATGAGTCTCATCTGACGTGGACGCGCCATCTGTTAGCTATAGCATTTAGTATCTAGCTAACAAGAGGGGAAGGGATGCGTCGGATCCTGTTGGGCCTCGCAGTGGGGGCGGCCGTCGCGTGCGCGCTGCCGGCGACGTCGAGCGCGCTCGACGTCGATGTGACCGCCGCGCCGTACAGCGCGGTCGGCGACGGAGTGACGAACGACCGCGGCGCGATTCAGAGAGCGATCGACGCGGTCAACGCGGCGGGCGGTGGAAAGGTGACGCTGCCGGCGTCGAGAACGTTCCTGACCGGCAACCTGCGGCTGAAGAGCAACGTCGAGCTGACGATCGCCAGAGGCGCGACGCTGAAGCAGAGCCAGACGGTCGCGCACTATGACTACACGCCGCTGAAGGGGATGATCATCGACACCACGATCCCGTGGAACTTCACCTTCTACCGCAACAACCCGCTCGTCTACGCGGCGTACGCGAGCAACGTGAAGGTGACCGGCGGCGGCACGATCCAGATGACGCACCTGCCTGACGTCGCCGACACGGTCCTCAACGACGCGATCGGCCTCTTCCAGGTCTCCGGCTTCGAGCTGTCCGGCCTGCACGTGATCGGCGGCGGCGTCCCGTACGTCGGCATCTACTTCAGCGACAACGGCGCGATGCGCGACATGACGCTCAACGAGCCGTACAAGGACCCGGTCAGCGGGCTGGAGCTGATCAGCTCGCAGCACGTGATCGTCGAGAACAACGTGATGCGCAACCCGGACGGCAGCCCCGGCGCCACGGACGACGGCATCGCGCTCGGCACGATACACAACGATCCGCGATCGACCGGTTGGTGGAGAAGCGACGTCTCGGAGCCGCTCTCCGACGTGATCGTGCGCAACAACGTCGTCGAGGCGGAGTGCTGCAGCGCGCTCGCGTTCATCCCGTGGGCGTCGCAGACGGCCGACAAGCGCGACGGCGAGATGCGCGATATCCGGATCGAGAACAACGTCCTCAACGCGCCGTCCGCGTGGGACTCGGTCAAGTGCTGGTGCGACAACCCCTGGAACGGACCGGGCGGCGCGAGCTACAGCGCCTACGAGAGCGACCAGGCGCAGATGACCAACATCCGCTTCTCCGGCAACAGCTTCGGCGGCGGGACCAGTCAATTCATCAGAGCGAGAATCGCCGGCGTCCGCGGCGTCTCCTTCCATCCGGGCAACCCGTACGTGCAGAACCCCGGCTTCGAGACGACCGGGACCTCGAGCTGGACGACGACCGGCACGGCGAGTCAGGTCGGCGCGACCGACGGCCTCTCGGTCGGCCAGAGCGGCAGATTCTACGGCTACATCCAGGACTTCGGCAGCGGCTACACCGCGCTCGGCCAAGGGGTCGGACTGCAGGCGAGAACGACCTACCGCTATCGCGCGAGAGTGCAGACGAGCGGCGCCAACGTGCGGCTCTACGCGCACAACCAGTGCACGAACGAGACGGTCGGCGTCACCCACGCCTCCTCGACGAGCTGGAGAATCTACGACCTCACCTTCACCACCACGTCGGCCTGCTCCAACTACGAGATCGGGATCGACTCCAGCGGCCTGACCGGCAGCGGCTGGGCGCGGATCGACGACGTCGAGCTGCACGGGCCGAGGATCGACGACAGCGACCCGCGGATCGCCTACGCGGGCAACTGGCTCCGCTTCCCGGACCCGTCCGACTTCTTCGGCACCCACTCCTCCGAGCAGACCGCCAACGCGACCGCGAACGTCACGTTCTTCGGCACGAGAGCGATCTGGAGAGGCCTGAAGGGGCCGAACATGGGCTACGCCGACGTCTGGCTCGACGGCGTCTTCAGAGGGACCGTCGACCTCTACACGCCCGGCTACGGGATCGACTCCAGCCTCTGGGACACCGGCACGCTGGCGAGCGGCTGGCACGTGCTCGGCATCCGCGTCCAGGGCGCCCACAACCCGCTCTCGGCCGGCAACTACGTCTCGATCGACTCGGTCGCCGTCAGCGGCTACTGAGCCAGCACGCGCACCCCGTGTTCCCGCGGGCCGCGACATCTGGCGAGACAAACACAAAAGTCCCCCTGGTCTTCGGGGCTGCGCTGGTGAATCCTGAATCGGCGCTCGGCGAGACGTCGAGCGCCTCCTTCAGAGATGACCACCACACGCATCACCTCGATCCGCGCCGCGATGATCGGCACGGGCTTCATGGCTGCCGTTCACGGCGAGGCGCTGCGGCGGCTCGGCGTGGACGTGCTCGGCGCCGCCGGCTCCTCGCCGGAGCGCGCCGCCGCGCACGCGCTCGCCGAGAACCTGCCGGTCGCATACGCCTCGGTCGCGGAGCTGCTCGCCGACGAGCGCGTCGACGTCGTGCACGTGACCTCGCCCAACCACCTCCACCACGAGCACGCGCTGGCGGCGCTGCGCGCCGGCAAGCACGTCGTCTGCGAGAAGCCGCTGGCGACGACCTCGGCGCAGTCGGCCGAGCTGTTGGCTGCGGCCCGCGCCAGTGGCCGCGTCCACGCCGTCAACTTCATGGCGCGCTTCTACGCGCAGTGCCAGGAGGCGCGCGCCCGCGTGCTCGGCGGCGGTCTCGGCGACGTGCACCTGGTCAGCGGCTCCTACCTGCAGGACTGGCTGCTGTACCCGACGGACTGGAACTGGCGCGTCGATCGCGAGCAGGGCGGCGCGCTGCGCGCGGTCGGCGACATCGGCTCGCACTGGCTCGACCTCGTCACCTTCGTCAGCGGGCGCCGCGTCAGCGAGACGATGGCCGACCTCCGCACCGTCCACCCGGTGCGGCTGCGGCCGGGCGGACGCGGCGGCACGTTCGCCGCCGCCGGCGGCGACGGCGAGCCGCGCGCTGTCGAGACCGAGGACGCAGCCGGCGTCCTGCTGCGCTTTGAGGGCGGCATGCGCGGGGTCGCGACGATCTCGCAGGTCTCGCCGGGCCGCAAGAACCAGCTCGCGTTCGAGCTCGACGGCGGCGCGGGATCGCTCGCCTGGAACTCCGAACGGCCCGAGGAGCTGTGGCAGGGCGCCCGCGACGAGCCCAATCGCCTGCTGCTGCGGGACCCGGCGCTGATGACCCCGGCCGGCGCCGCCGCGAGCGACTATCCCGGCGGCCACGCTCAAGGCTTCCCCGACGCGTTCAAGGCGCTCTACCGCGCGGTCTATCGCGCCGTCGCCGACGGCGGCCCGCCGGAGGAGCCCGACTATCCCACCTTCGCCGACGGCCATGAGCAGCTGCTCGTCGCCGAGGCGATCGCCGCCAGCGCCTCCAGCGGCCGCTGGACGGCGGTGCGGCGCGACGCGCCCGCGGAGGCGGCGCCGCGACCTTCGAACACGACCATCAAGGACCCAGCATGAAGATCGGCTTCTACACCGACTACTCGCCCGCGATCGCGGAGTTCGCCCAGGGGGTCGGCTTCGGCTCGCTCCAGCTGTCGGCCTGGCCGCAGTCGGCGCTCAACGCCGACACGATCTCCGACGACCGGATCGCCGAGATCAAGGGCGACCTCGCCGAGCGCGGGCTCGAGATCTCGGCGCTGGGCTACTACCCCAACCCGCTCGACCGCGACGCCGAGGTCGCCGCCGAGGCTCGACGCTACCTGCGCAAGGTGATCGAGCTGGCCGCGCGCATGGACGTCGCCACCGTCTGCACCTTCGCCGGCCAGACGCAGGGCCGCACGGTCGCCGAGTGCCTGCCGGAGTGGGTCGCGGCGTACGAGCCGATCGTCGCCCACGCGGAGGAGCGCGGCGTGCGGATCGGGATCGAGAACTGCCCGATGAGAGACCACCGCACCGGCCACGGCGAGAACATCGCGTACAGCCCCGAGATCTGGGACGCGATGTTCAGCGCGATCGACTCGCCGCTGCTGGGGATCCAGCTCGACCCCTCCCACCTCTGCTACATGGGCATCGACTACGTCGCCGCGACGCAGGACTACGGCGCCAAGGTCTTCCATGTGCACGCCAAGGACGTCGACATCGACGCGCGCAAGCGCGCGCGCCTGGGGATGTTCGGCCAGGCGCTGGGCGAGCACAGAGGCTTCGGCAACGGCTGGTGGCGCTTCCGCGCGCCCGGCTGGGGTGTGATCGACTGGCCCGCGTTCGTGACCGCGCTGCTGGAGGCGGGCTACGACGGCAACCTCGACATCGAGCACGAGGACGAGGTCTTCGCCGCGGCGGCGCTCGCCTCGATCGGCGGCGAGGCCGACATCGTCGAGATGTTCGGCAGAGAGCAGAACGGCCTCGTGCTGGGCTACAACTACCTCTCGGGGCTGGTGCCGCCGCTGGCGGACGCGGCGCTGCTGCCGAGCTGACCAGCAGCGCCGGCGCAGATGACGTGGGTCGTGCTCGTCCTCGCCGGCCTCTGCGAGGTCGTCTGGGCGATCGGGATGAAGCAGTCGCATGGCTTCACCCGCCTCCTCCCGTCGCTCGTCTTCCTCGCCGGCGCCGCCAGCAGCACCGTGCTGCTGGCGATCGCGATGCGCAGCCTCCCTGCCGGGACCGCCTACGCGGTATGGGCGGGGATCGGCGCGGTCGGCACGGCGGGCGTGGGGATCGCGGCGCTGTCGGAGCCGGCCCACGCGAGCCGCTTCGCGGCGCTGGGGCTGATCGTCGCCGGGATCCTCTGGCTGGCGGTCAGCGACGGCTCGTGACCGCGGCGACCGCATGGCGCGCGCTCGGGCGCGCCTGCGCGACCGTCCCCGCGGTCCCGAGGAACCCTCTGCCGGCGAGCACGGCGGCGCCCTCGGCTCCGGCGTGCGGCCCCGCGCCGGAGCCGACGACCTGCAGATGGCGCGTCGAGGTCGGCACGGCGCGCTGATAGACCAGCTCGCGGATCGCGCTGAGGAGGATGTCCTCGCCACCGCGCAGCGCGCTGCTGACGACGACGCTCGACGGGTTGAAGAACGAGACGACGCCCGCGAGGACGTAGCCGATGCGGTTGCCGGTCTCGCGCAGCAGTGAGCCGATCGCGGGGTCGCCCAGCTCCGAGGCGCGGCCGATCAGCTCCAGGCTCAGCCGCCCTTCGCTCGCCAGCAGCTCGGCCAGCAGCGGGCTGTCGCCGGCGTCGACGATCGCCTGCGCGTCGCGCACGATCGCCGGCTCGCCGGCGATCGCGTCGAGGCAGCCGCGGTTGCCGCAGGCGCAGCGGGTGTCGTCGTCGGGGTCGACGCAGATGTGGCCGATGTCGCCGGCGAAGCCGTCGCTGCCGCGGAAGACGGCCCCCTCGACGACGATCCCGCAGCCGAGGCCGCTGCTGAGCTTGAGCATCAGGAAGGAGCGGCCCAGACGCGCGTCGGCGCCCGGGGCGGCGGCCTCCGCGAGCGCGAGCACGTTGACGTCGTTGTCGATGAACGTGCGGGCGTCGAAGCGGTCGGCGAAGAACTCGGCGACCGGCAGGCCCGACCAGGCGGGCATCGTCTGCGGCGTCATCGGCCGCGTCGTCGCCGGGTCGATGTCGGCTGCGATCGAGACCCCGATCCCGACCAGCGGCCCGTGGCCCGGAGCCAGCGACCGCTCCAGCAGCTCGGCGGCGGCGTCGAGCGTGCCCTTGGGGTCGGTCGCGGCCGGCATCTCGAGCTGGTGGTCGGCGACCGGCCGGTTGGCCAGCGTCGTGAGCGCGACCGAGACGCGGTCGGCGTCGACGTCGACGCCGGCGAGGACCGCTACCTCGGGCCCGCCGACGCTGAGCAGGGCACCTGGGCGCCCGCCGGTCGAGGGGCCGAACGTCTCGGTCGTGAGCACGCCCGACTCCAGCAGGCTCGCGATCTCGGGGGAGAGCCGCGAGCGGCTGAGGCCGAGGGCGCGCGCGACGTCGGCGCGCGAGAGCGCGCCGGCGCCGGCGACCGCGCCGACGATCTTGCGGTGCTGGGGCGAGAGGACGAGTGCTTGAGACGCCATGCGATTCGCATCGTACATATGGCTGACTCCAATCACCATTGGCTATTTATGTGCCGACATCAGTCAAAAGAAGACAAAAGTTCGTTGGGCATGCGCAATTGAGAGGCGTACCGTTGCCGCCGTCAGGAGACACGGAGCTCCCGGCACAGCCCCAAGGAGGATGGATGCAGATCGGTTTGCTCACGGGACCGCTCGGCGATCGCGATCGCCGCACGGCGTTCCTCGACGCCAAGCGGCTCGGCTTCGACGCCGTCGAGCTGGGCACGGGCGAGTTCACGACGGATTACCACGCCGACCTGCCGCGGCTCGCGGCCGAGCCGAAGGCCGTCGAGGAGCTGCGCGCCGATCTCGACGCCGCCGGCGTCACGCTCGCTGCGCTCAGCTGCCACGGCAATCCGCTGCACCCCGACCCCGCCTACGCCGAGCGCGCCGATCGCGTCTTCCGGCAGACCGTCGACGTCGCCGCCGAGCTGGGCGTCGGCGCGGTCAACGCGTTCTCCGGCTGCCCCGGCGGGCCCGACGCCGGCAGCATGCCGAACTGGGTCTGCACGACCTGGCCGGATTACTTCGGCGACCTGCTCGACTGGCAGTGGCGCGAGCGCGTGATCCCCTATTGGAGCGAGGCGAACGACTACGCCGCGACCCGCGGCGTGAGAATCGCGCTGGAGATGCACCCCGGCAACGTGGTCTTCAACGTGGAGACGCTGCTGCGCCTGCGGGAGGCCTGCGGCGAGCAGATCGGCGCGAACTTCGATCCCAGCCACCTGTGGTGGCAGGGGATGGACCCGCTGGTCGCGGTGCGCGCGGTCGGCGAGGCGGGCGCGCTCTTCAACACCCACGCCAAGGACACCTACCTCGACCGGCCGGAGATCGCCCGCACCGGCGTGCTGGCGGCGGGGCTGCCGCCGTCGGCCCGCAAGCCGTGGCAGTTCACGACGCTGGGCCACGGGCACGACCTCGGCTTCTGGCGCGCGTTCGTCAACGAGCTGCGCACACTCGGCTTCGACGGTGCGCTGTGCGTCGAGCACGAGGACGAGCTGGCCCCCGTCGAGGAGGCGCTCGCGCGCTCGGTCGAGGTCCTGCGCGCGGTCGTCTGGCGTGACGCCGAGCGCGGCCTGCCGTGGATGGAGGACCACGACCCGCCGTATCCGAGTCTCAGCGCTCCGCGCGACGCGACCGGGGCGAGCGCGTCATGAGCGCGCTCGAGACGACCCGTCGCGGCCTCGCGACCGGCCTGGCGCTCGCGGCCGCCGCGACGACGCTCGCCGCCTGCGGCGGCACCCCGGGCGAGAGCAAGCCGCCCGCCGCCTCCACCACCGAGGCCGTGAGCACGACGATCACGAGAGACGACGTGGCGCTGACGATCCTCGACACCGGCGTCGACCCCGGCCCCGATGCGGAGTACAAGGCGCTGATCGAGCAGTTCGAGCGCCAGCACCCGAACGTGACGGTCAGACGCACCGTCCAGCCGTTCTCCAGCCTCCTCTCCAGCATCAAGCTGCGGCTCTCCTCCGACGAGGCGCCGGACGTCTCGGAGGGCAACCCCGGGCCGCAGGTCGACGGCGCGCTCGTGAGAGGCGGCCTGATCCGCCCGCTGACCGGCTGGGCCGCGCCGAGCGCCTACGGCTGGGACGCGATCTGGCCCGCCGCCACGCAGGCGACGAACATGTACGGCGACGACGGCGTCGTGTTCGGCTCGGGCACGCTGTGGGGCATCTCGCCGCGCGGCGAGCTGGTCGGCCTCTTCTACAACAAGGCCAAGCTCGCCGAGCTCGGCTTCGACCCGCCCAGAACGGTCGCCGAGCTCGACACGATCCTCGCCGCGGCCAAGAGAGCCGGCGAGACCCCGCTGATGATCGGCGAGCAGGATCGCTACCCCGGCGGCCACGCGCTGATGGCGCTCGCCAACGCCTACGCCGATCCGGCGAGCCTGCGCGACTGGGTCTTCGGCAGAGCGGGCGCGACGGTCGACGACGCCGGCATGGTCGCCGCCGCCGGCAAGCTGCGCGACTGGGCCGAGGCCGGCTACTTCCAGAACGGCTTCCTCGGCGTCAAGGACGCGGAGGCGCAGGCGCGCTTCGCCAGCGGCCAGGCGGTCTTCATGATCGGCGTCTCGATCCTCAACGGCGGGCTGGCGGACGGGCTCGACGACGACCTCGGCTTCGTCGCGATGCCGTCCGCGCGAGCGGGCGCCGAGGTCTACGCGACCGGGTCGCTGTCGCCGGGGATGCACGTCAGCTCGCGCAGCGAGCACCCGGACGTCGCCGCCGCGTGGCTGAACCTGCTCGCCAGCGAGGAGGGGGCCGAAACGATCCTCGCGCACGGTGACGTCCCGGCGTACCCGGTCAGAGACCCCAGAGTCGAGCCGGGCTCGTCGCTGGAGTCGATCGTGAAGACGTGGGGCGAGCAGTCCACCGGCGGCCGGCTCGTGCCCTACCTCGACTCGGCGACGACGACGATGTACGACACGCTGACCGGCGGGGTGCAGCAGCTGATGGCCGGCAGCATGTCGCCCGAGGCGTTCGCCGAGAGCATCCAGGACGACTGGACCAGAGCCCACGGCTCGGGGAAGTGAGCGGCGATGACGGCAACGGCCAGACCGACCGGCGCGCCGCCGCCCGCCTCCGCGACGGCGACGACGGCGCCGAAGCCGGCGGACGCCCCCGGCGAGCCCCGCCGCGTCGGCTACCTCTACGTCGCGCCGGCGCTGCTGCTCTACACCGTCTTCGTGCTGGCGCCGCTGGCGCACAACGGCTGGTTGTCGCTGTTCGACTGGGACGGCGTCACGGCCGGAACGTTCGTCGGGCTCGACAACTACCGTGAGATCTTCGCCTCCGAGCAGCTGCGGTCGGCGTTCCTGCACGCGCTCGAGCTGCTCGCGTTCTACTCGCTGCTGCCGGTCGTGCTGGGGATGGTGCTGGCCGCGCTCGTGGCGCGGCTGACCGGCCGCGCGGCGACCGCCTACCGCGCGATCATCTTCATGCCGCAGGTGATCGCGACGGTCGCGATCGCCGTCGGGTGGCAGTGGATCTACGCGCCGGAGGGCCCGCTCAACGGGCTGCTCGGGATCGTCGGGCTCGGCGCCCTGCAGCAGCCGTGGCTGGGCAGCATGACGTTCGCCCTGCCGGCCGTCGGCGTGATCGGCACGTGGATCACGACCGGCCTCTGCATGGTGCTGTTCCTCGCCGGCATGCAGCGGATCCCGCAGACGCTCTACGACGCCGCGCGGGTCGACGGCTGCGGGCCGGTGAAGGAGTTCTTCACCGTGACGCTGCCGGGCCTGCGCGGCGAGCTGTCGGTCGTGCTCGTGATCACGATCATCCTCGGGCTGCGGACGTTCGACCTCGTCTACGTGACGACGTCGGGCGGCCCGGGGGACAGCACGCTCGTGCCGTCGCTGGCGATCTTCCAGGACGCGTTCCGGCAGAACCAGGTCGGCCTCGCGTGCGCGACCGCGGTCGTGCTGACCGTCCTGATCCTGCTCGTGACCGTGATCGTGCGCCGTCTCGTCGAGGAGCGCGAGCGATGAGCACCTCGCGCGCGGAGCGCCTCACGACCCATGCCGTGCTGATCGTCTTCTCGGCGCTCGTGATCGTGCCGATGCTGGTGATCGTCGTCACGGCGCTGCACCCGCCCGGGGCGCTCACGAGCGGCTTCAGCCTGCCCAGCTCCTTCAGCCTGGAGACGTTCCGCCAGGCGTGGGTGACCGGTCACTTCTCGACGTACATGCGCTCGAGCGTGATCGTCACGGTCGCGGTCGTCGCGATCGCGACGCTGCTCTCGACGCTCGCCGGCTACGCGCTGGCGACGATGCGGTTCCGCGGCGCGGAGCTGCTCTCCTACGTCTTCCTGATCGGCCTGATGGTGCCGTTCGAGGCGATGGTGATCCCGCTCTACTACGACCTGCGCGAGCAGGGGCTGACCGAGACCTACTGGGCGCTGATCCTGCCTCAGGCCGGGCTGTCGCTGTCGTTCGGGACCTTCTGGATGCGCGCCTTCTTCAGAGCGGTGCCGCGGCAGCTGATCGAAGCGGCGCGCGTCGACGGCGCGTCGAGCTGGACGGTCCTGTGGCGGATCCTCGTGCCGCTCGGATGGCCCGCGCTCAGCACGCTGATGGTGCTGCTGTTCATGTTCTCCTGGAACGAGTTCCTGCTCGCGCTCGTGATGGTCGACGCCTCCGAGGCGCATCGCACCGCGCCGCTGGGGCTGGCCAACTTCCAGAGCCGCTTCGGGGCCGACGTGCCCGGCGCGGCGGCGGCGTCGCTGATGGTGGCGCTGCCCGTCTTCGTCCTCTATCTGTTCCTGCACCGGCGCTTCATCAGAGGCATGCTCGGCGGGGCCATCAAGGGTTAGTGATCACATGGCAGAGATCGTGCTCGACCGCGTGGCGAAGGTCTTCGACGAGGGCGCGCGCGTGCTCGACGACGTCAGCCTGTCGGTCGCCGACGGCGAGCTGCTGGTGCTCGTCGGCCCGTCGGGCTGCGGCAAGTCGACGCTGCTGCGGGTGATCGCGGGCCTGGAGGGCGCCTCCGGCGGGCGCGTCACGATCGGCGGACGCGACATGACGCGCGAGCCCCCGGCGCGCCGCGACGTCGCGATGGTCTTCCAGGACTACGCGCTGTACCCGCACATGACGGTGCGCAGGAACATGGCGTTCGCGATCCGCAGACAGCGCGCGGAGGAGGTCGAGCGGCGGGTCGCCGCCGTCGCCGGCATGCTGGAGATCTCCGACCTGCTCGACCGCCGGCCGCGCGCGCTCTCAGGCGGTCAGCGGCAGCGGGTCGCGATGGGGCGGGCGATCGTGCGCGAGCCGCAGGCGTTCCTGATGGACGAGCCGCTCTCCAACCTCGACGCGAAGCTGCGCGTGACGATGCGCGCGGAGCTGATCAAGCTGCACCGGGCGGTCTCGACGACGACGGTCTACGTGACCCACGACCAGGTCGAGGCGATGACGCTCGGCGACCGGGTGGCGCTGATGCGCGACGGCCGCATCGAGCAGTGCGGCAGCCCGCGCGACCTGTTCGAGCGCCCCGCGAACGCGTTCGTCGCGGCGTTCATCGGCCTGCCGCCGATGAACCTGGTCGAGGCGCCCGTCGAGGGCGAGCGGGCGCGGCTCGGCGCCGCCGCGATCGCGGTCCCCCCGCAGGTGCGGGCGCGGTTGGCGGAGCCGCGCGTCGTCGTCGGCCTGCGCCCGTCGGCGTTCCGCCACGCGGCGCCCGCGGACGACGCGGCGCTCGCGGCCGACGTCGACCTCGTGGAGGACATGGGCACCGACGTGCACGTCTTCTTCGCCGTTCCGGGCCTGCGGCCGGCGCTGCCGGGTCTCGTGCGGGCGGTCGACGAGCTGAGCGGCCCCGGCGCGGATGCCGCGGTCGAGCCGTCGGTCGAGTGCGTCGCCCGCCTCGGCGCCGGCCGGCCGCCGCGGGCCGGTGACCGCCTCACGCTCGCGATCGACCCCGGCGACGTGCACTTCTTCGACCCCTCCACCGGCGCCGCGCTGCGGTAGCGGACGGGCAGCCGAACGCCCGCGCGAGGTGGTCGCGCGGCAGGCGGGTGGGCGCGTGGGGCCGAGCTGACATGTCATCCCTTCGCGCGCACCGGCCGGCTCGCGCGGCCGGCCGCATCGCGGGCGCGGACCGTCACGCGCACGACCGTTCTGCGCGCGACCGTCGGGACGGTCACTACGCGGGCTCTGCCACGCGGCAGCAGCAGCATCCGGCGGCCGTCGGAGATCCGCACCGCGACCTCGTAGCGCAGCCGCGCCGGGCCGCGCCAGGTGACGCGCCGTGTCGAGCCGCGCTTCAGCACGCGCACGCGACGCGGCGCCGGCGGCCGCGCGCTGCCGCTGCGGAAGGTCGCGACGCGCAGCCGCTCTCCGGTCGGCACTCCCGCACGCGAGAGCATGACGGCGGTGACGGTGTGACGGCCGCCGGCCGGCAGCGGGGTGAAGCGCACACTTCCGCTCGCGCGGCCGCGCGCCGGCAGCACCTGGGCGGCCCCGCGCGCCCGCTCGACGAGCTGGACTCTGCGCCCCGCGAGGCCGCGGAAGCGGAAGCTCAGCAGGCGTCGCGCGCGACCGCTCACGCGTGCGCGGACGGCGACCCGGGGCAGCGCGCGGGCCGTCGAGAGGCCGGCGACGCCGACGCTCCCGGGCAGCGTCTCGACGCGCCAGCGGCCGGCCGCCGGGCGGTCGACGATCAGGTAGGTGGCGCGCGTGTCGGGGTCGCGGACGAACAGCGTGCGCGCGTCGGAGACCTCGCCGTCGGGCGCGGCGGAGGGGTCGATCCGGCGGTTGCCCGGCGCGACGATCGCGACCGTCGGCGCTCCGCCCGCGCCGCGGATCTGCAGCGCCAGCCGCTTCTGCCCGCGCGCGACGGTGACCGCGTGCCCGCCGGCCGCCGCCGCCGCCCGCGCCCCGCGCTGCGCCCGCCACTCGCCCAGGCTGCACGAGCCGGCGGCGAAGGTGAGCCCGTCGACGCCCTTGCCCCAGCGGTAGCCGAAGCCGACGTCGGGACCGGGGCCGGTGCGGCAGGCGCCGGCGCCGACGCTGGAGAGGATCGCCTCGCCGCTCGCGTCGGGCCCCGGCAGCGACAGCTGCGCCCGCCCCTCCACGTTGAAGGCGCGCACGCCGTCGAACCAGCCGTCGAGGCCGCCCTTCAGGCCGTAGCCGCCGACGGTCAGACCGAAGCTGCCCTTCGCCGTCACGCCGCCGTCGCCGGCGACGGTCACGCGTCCGTCGGCCGCCTTCGCCTCGGCCAGCTCGAGCGCACCGGCGATCGTCAGCGCCGCCGGGTCGCCGCCGCGGCCGGCGAGGTAGGAGAGCGAGCCGTCCAGCCGCGCCGCCGAGACGAGGCCGCCGTCGAGGCGGAACTGCGGCCCGAAGGTGACCGCCGCCTCGCCGCCGAGCCCGAACGGGTTGACCTGCACGCTGAAGCCGATCCGCTGCAGGAAGAAGCCGTAGACGAGCGCGCGGTTGAGGTTCTCGGCGGCGGCGCCGAGCTTGAAGTAGCCGTCGCCCAAGCCGAAGCCGAGCTGGCCGGCGATCCCGATCCCGCTCATGCGGAAGGGGAAGACGGTCGCGCGGCCGTCGAAGCGGTAGCTGCCGCCGGGCTGCGAGACGGCGAGCTTCGCCGACTGGATCTCGACGAAGCCGGCGCGCATCCCGGGGAAGGCGATCGAGGCGCCGTCGAGCACGAGGCCGCGCGCGTTGTCGGCGGCCGCGGTCAGCTCGCCCGAGTAGCCGGACAGCAGGCTGACCGCACCGTCGTCCTTCGGGATCGTCAGCGAGACGGTGAGCGCGGTGCGGCCGCCGGCGAGCCGCAGCTTCGCCGAGCCCTTCACCGGCATCCCGAAGAGCGCCTGGCCGCCGGTCGTGAAGCGGGCGCCGGGGTCGCGCCTGCCGGATCTGCCGGAGATCTCGAAGACCGCCTCCGGCCGGCGCCAGTTCAGCTCCGAGCGCGTCAGCGACAGCGAGCCGACGCGCAGCTCGACCGGCCCGTCGGCGGTGACCGCGTGCGAGCGGCGGTCGATCGCGACCGTGACGCCCTTGCGCGCGGGCGTCAGGTCGAGGCCGTTGAGCCGGACGCGGCTGGTCGACTCGGCGCGCGTGCCGCGCGTTCGGAAGCAGGCGGAGATCGCGCTGACCGGGCCGGCGCTGACGGTCGCCGAGCAGCCGGCAGCTCTCGACCGCGCCGGCGGCCCGCCGTAGCCGTTGCCGCGCGCGGGCTTCGGATCGGGTGCGTCGGGCGCGCCCTCGGGGCCGGGCGGCAGCGGCCGCGGGGCGTCGGGGTCGCCGCCGTCCCCGCCGCCGACCGGCGGGCCGGCGGGATCCTTCTCCGTCAGCGTCGCGCTCCAGGCCGCGCTGCCGGAGAGCGGCCGGTTGTCGCAGCCTCTGTCGAAGCTGACGCTGTAGCTGCCGCCCGCCGACGTGGCGCCGACGCTGCCGTCGAACGCGATCCGCTGCCCGGGCGACAGGTCCTCGAAGGCGAAGCTGCCGTCGGCGGCGATCCGCGTGCCGTCGCCGAGGTCGCCGCCGGAGCCGCAGTAGCCGGTCAGCGAGCCGAGGCCGGGGACGGAGACGATTCCGCTCCAGTCGGTCAGCAGCACCCCTCCGCCGCGGACCTTGAAGCTGAAGCTGTACCCCGGCAGCTGTCTGCCGGCATAGGTCCCGTCCTGGATCGGCCGCAGCGGCCCCTGCTTGACCGCGATCCCCGTGAACGCGCGCTGGTCGCAGCTGACCTTTCTGCCGGCGGCGTCGGTGCTGCTGATGCTGAGCGGCGAGTCGACGACGCCGCTGGTGGCGCCGAGGCGCGAGCGGCGCGGCGTGCGGCTCCATCTCGTGAAGCTGCCGTCCGGCTCGATCGCGAACGGGCTCTTGTAGAACGGCTCGGTGCCGCGTCTGCCGCAGAAGACGACGACGTTGCCGATCGTCCGCCGGCTGCCCTGCGCGCGCACGACGAAGGAGATCTTGACCGCCCCCTTCTGGCCCATCCAGAGGCCGGGCTTCGGCTGCGCCGCGGTCGCGGCCGGCGGGGCGGCCGCGGCGGCGAGGGCGAGGAGGGCGAGGGGGAGGGTCACGGCGACGCGCATGCGCCGCGTCGTACCCGCTCGGCGCCGAGCGGATGCGCGCCTACGTGCCGCAGAAGGTCTGGAAGGAGTCGCTGAAGCCGGGCGGCGCCGGCGCGGCGTAGCGCTCGAGTCCGGGCTGTGCGTCGAACGGCCGCGTGACGGCGCCGAGCAGCCGCTCGAACGGCTCCAGCTCGCCGGCGGTCGCCGCGTCCAGCGCCTCCTCGACGAGGTGGTTGCGCGGGATGCAGACGGGGTTGACGCGGTCCATCGCGGCGGCGGCCGCGTGCGGATCGCGGCCCGACCAGCCGAGCTGCGCCTGCCAGCGGACGAGCCAGGCGTCGAGCGGGGCGGCGTCGGGGAACTGCGCTCGCGCGGGCTCCGCGTCGCCGCGCGCCGCTGCGGACAGCGCGCGGAAGAACGCGCTGAAGTCGACCCGCTGCTGCTCCATCAGGACGATCAGGTCCTCGCCGAGCGCCTCGTCGTCGAGCGCGCCCTCCGCGGGCAGGCCGACCTTCGCGCGCAGGCCGCGCTCGAAGTGCGCGTGGTAGCGGGCCCCGAAGCCGCTCAGAACCGCGGTGGCGGCCTCGCGCGCCGGCTCCGGCTCGTCGGCGAGCAGGCGCAGCAGCGTCTCGGCCAGCCGCGTCAGGTTCCACAGCGCGATCTGCGGCTGGTTGCCGTAGGCGTACCGACCGCCGTGGTCGATCGAGCTGAAGACGGTCGCGCGATCGAGCCCGTCGAGGAAGGCGCAGGGGCCGTAGTCGATCGTCTCGCCGGAGATCGTCATGTTGTCGGTGTTCATCACGCCGTGGACGAAGCCGACGAGCATCCACCGCGCGATCAGCGCCGCCTGCACCTCGACGACGGCCTCGAGCAGCGCGCGGTACGGGTTCTCCGCCGCGGCCGCGTGCGGGTGGTGGCGGGCGATCGCGTAGTCGGCGAGGCGGCGCAGCAGCGCCTCGTCACCGGTCGCCGCCGCGTACTGGAAGGTGCCGACGCGCAGGTGGCTGGCCGCGACGCGCGCGAGCACGGCGCCGGGCAGCGGCGTCTCGCGCACGACGGTGTCGCCGGTCGCGACGACGGCGAGCGCGCGCGTGGTCGGGATCCCGAGCGCGTGCATCGCCTCGCTGACGAGGTACTCGCGCAGCATCGGCCCCACGGCCGCCCTGCCGTCGCCGCCGCGGGCGAACGGCGTCCGGCCCGATCCCTTCAGGTGCAGGTCGCGCCGTCTGCCGTCGGCGTCGACCAGCTCGCCGATCAGCAGCGCGCGGCCGTCGCCGAGTCGCGGCGAGTAGCCGCCGAACTGGTGGCCGGCGTAGGCCTGCGCGACCGGCGTCGTCTCGGCGGGGACCGCGGTGCCGGTCAGCAGGCCGATGCCGGCGTCCGTCGCGAGCGCGACCGGGTCGGCGCCCAGCTCGCGCGCGAGCGAGGCGTTCAGCGCCAGCAGCCGGGGCGCGGAGGCCGGGGCGGCCTGCCACGGGAGATAGAGCCCTTCGAGCTCGCGCACGAAGGAGTCGTCGAAGCTGAACAGCGGGCGCGCCGAGACGGACATGCGACCGAGCCTAGCGGCGCGGCGGCTTCCGCCCCTGCGGCGGGCCGCACGCCCTCGCGCTCACGGCTGCATCAACGCGACGCGGGCCTCGCGCGCCCATGCCTTGATCGCCGACCAGTCGCGGTTGTCGGACGGCGGCAGCTGGTTCATCGGATGGGGCAGCCGGTGCGGGACGATCACGCCGCCGAAGACCGCGATCGAGCGCACGCGCAGGCCGGGCAGCTCGGCGAGCGAGGCGTCGAGCTGTCTGCGCGAGCGGGCCCACTCGTCCGGGTCGTTCTTGATCGGCCCGAGCGCGAAGATCGCCAGCGGCAGCTGCGTCAGCGTCTCGTGATGCCGTTTGAGGAACAGCATCGCCTCCTGCTGCAGCGCCGCGCGGTAGATCGAGCCGCCGAGCACGACGCCTCTGAAGCCCGATAGGTCCTTCGCCTCCAGCACCGGCCGCATCGCAGCGGGCTCGCCGCCGGCGTCGAGGACGCGCTTGACGGTCTCGGCGACCTCGCGGGTCGACCCGTTTCTGCTGGCGTAGGCGACAAGGATCGAATGCGACATCCCGGGCAGGATCGGCCGCTTTCGCCACATACCGTAGACGCGCCTACTTTTTCTGGCCGCTCGTTGGACGCCGAGCCGCGCGGCGCCGCCCGAGAGCGGCGCGCGCCCAGCCGGTCGTCGCTCAGCGCAGCGTCAGCTTCAGGCTCGCCGTCGTCGTGGTCGCGCCGGCGACCGCGACGCGCGCGGTGGCGGTGGCGGCGATGCGGCCGTCAGCGCGCAGCAGCGCGCGGCCCTTCGGCGTCAGGCGCAGCGCGACGACCTTCGTGCCGGCCTTCGCGAACCGCGCGGACGCGGTCGCGACCGTCAGCGGGCGGCGGCCACGGCTCTTGACCGTGATCGTCACGCTCCCGGCGCCGGCCAGCCTGACCGACAGGCGCCGCGTCGCGCCCTTGCGGCGGGCGCTCGCGAGCGTCGCCTTCGGCGCCTGCTTGACGACGATCGTCGGCGGCGTCTGCGGCGCCGGCTGGACCGGGGCCGGCGGCGCCGGCAGCGGGTCGGGGATCGGCGCGGGCGCGGGCGGCTCGACCGGGCCCGGGTCGGGCGGGGCGATGCCGGAGGTGACGGGGATCGCGGTCGTGCCGCCGGGCACGTCGCTGGCGACGACCAGCCACGCGGCGGCGTCGGCGTCGGCCGACGGGGTCGCGCGCAGCTCGACCGTGCAGGAGGCGCCGATCGCCAGCCCGCCGCCGCTGCAGTCCTGCGCCCCGAGCGCGAACTGGCCGGCGCTCGCGCCGCCCAGTCTCACGCCGGAGATCGCCAACGGCGCCGAGCCCGACGCCGTCAGCGTGACGAAGGCGGGCGCGGACACCGAGCCGGCAGCGGGTCGCGGCAGCGCGACCGGCGATCTGTCCGCCGTCAGCGCGCGCGACCAGCCGATCGTCGCGTCGATCCAGGAGCGGAAGGCGAACGTCTCGGCGTAGACGCCGGGCGCGTCGGGGTCGGCGCAGGCGGCGCCGAAGCTGGTGTCGCCGATCAGCACCGGCCGGCCGGCGACGTCGCTGACCGTCAGCGGTCCGCCGCTGTCGCCCTGGCAGGTGTCGACGCCGGCGCCCGCGGCGCAGACCATCAGCGACCCGTCGAAGTCGGGCGCCCACGCCTGACCGCAGGCCGCGTCGGAGACGAGCGGGATGTCGACCTCGCTCAGCCGGTCGGGCCAGATCGCCTGCTCCGGTCTCGGCGAGGTCGACTGGTTGCCCCAGCCGGCCGCGTGCGCCGGCGTGCCGGGTGTCCAGAACGGCTCCAGGCCCGGCCCGGCGATCGCCATCGTCGGCTGCGTCAGCGGGCTCGACAGCTTCAGCAGCGCGACGTCGTTCAGCTCCGGACCGGGCGTGTAGGACGGGTGCTGGTGGATCTCGGCGACCGGCACGCGCGTGCCGCCGCTGCTGAGCGTGTGCGTACCGGCGAGCACGTCGATGTCCGCCGCCTCGTTGTCAGCGGTGCAGTGCGAGGCCGTCAGCACCCACTGGGGCGCGATCAGCGTGCCGCCGCAGAACTGGCCGGCATAGGCGGACGGGTTGTCGTGGCTCACCAGCGCGACCAGCGCCGGCCACGTGCCGGCGGCGGCGTCGTGGCCGCCGATGATCGACGGTGCGGAAGGGCCGCCGCTGGCCGCACCGGCGGCGGCGGGCGCGAGCGCGAGGCTCAGCAGCGCGGCGCCGGCGCCGCGCGCGAGGGGCTTCAGAGAACGGTTGGTCATCTGCACGCAGTGAACGGTCGGAGGGGCGAGATCTTGAGAGTGACGTCTAAGCCCGACATGCGTTGTTAGGGTGCCCTTATGTTCGTTTCCGTCTCGCGCGCGCTCGCGCTGATCCTGCTCATCCTCACGACCGGCCTGCTCGCCGCGTGTGGCGATTCCGAGAAGGAGGCCGCCGTCACCACCGCCACGGGCACGACCGCCGGCGCCTTCCCCGCCACCGTCAGACACAAGTTCGGCACCACGACCGTCCCCGCCGCGCCGCAGCGGATCGTCAGCGTCGGGCTGACCGAGCACGACACGCTGCTCGCGCTCGGCGCCAGACCGATCGCGATCACCGAGTGGTACGGCGACCAGCCGGACGGCGTCTGGCCGTGGGCGCGCGCGGCGATGGGCGACGCGAGACCCGAGATCCTGCACAACGCCGACGGCTTCGAGTTCGAGCGGATCGCCGCGCTCAAGCCCGACCTGATCGTCGGCACCAACTCCGGCATGAGACAGGCCGACTACGACAAGCTGTCCGCGCTCGCGCCGACGATCGCCGCCGGCGCGGGCAGCACCGACTACTTCTCGCCGTGGGACGAGCAGGTCGAGCTGATCGCGCAGGCGCTCGGCGAGCCGGCCGGCGGCAGCAGACTGGTCGCCGACGTCAGACGGCAGTTCGCCGACGCCGCCGCCGCGCACCCGGAGCTGAAGGGCAAGACGATCAGCTTCAGCCAGAACGGCTTCTACGACGGCCTCATCTACTCCTATCCCGACGGCCTCAACACCGAGTTCCTCACCTACCTCGGCCTGCGGATCGAGCCGAGAGTGACGGCGCTCGCCGGCAGACGCGGCGAGCAGGTCCCGATCTCCGCCGAGCGGCTCGACGTGCTCGACTCCGACATCGCCCTGTTCGCGACCGAGAGAGCGAGAGACGTCGCCGCGCTGCTGAAGGTGCCGACCTTCAGAGCGCTGAGAGCGGTGCAGGGCGACCACGCCGTCTACAGCGACGGGACGCTCGCCGGCGCGATGTACTTCATGACCCCGCTCAGCCTCCAGTACGTCGTCGAGCGGCTGCCGCAGGAGCTGGCCCGCGCGGCCGCCGGCAGAGCGCCGCAGGAGCTGGTCGGCGGCGCGTGACGCCGCGCTAGGGTGGCGCGCATGAGCGATACGGAAGCGCTGAACAGCACGCTGATCGAGACCGCGCTCGGGCCGGTCGAGCACGCGGTCCTCGGTGACGGGCCGCCGGTGCTCGTCGTGCACGGCAGCCCCGGCGGCATCGACGCGGCCGAGATCATGGCCCGCTTCCTCGTCGCCGCCGGCCGCAAGGCGATCCTGCTCTCGCGCCCCGGCTACCTCGGCAGCGAGCTGGGCGATCGCACGACGATCGACCAGCAGGCCGACCTGCTCGCCGCGCTGCTCGACGCGCTCGCGATCGAGCGCGCCGGCGTGCTCGCCTGGTCGGGCGGCGGGCCGTCGAGCTACCGGCTCGCGGTCCGGCACCCGCAGCGCGTCAGCGGCCTCGTCGTCTGCGCCGGCGTCAGCCACGCGATCGAGGAGCCGCAGGAGCCGCTCTCGGACAAGCTGATGTTCTCGACGCGCCCCGGCGCGTGGCTGCTGCGCCTGCTCCAGCAGCACGCGCCCGAGCGGCTGATCTCGGCGACGCTCGGCTCCGAGGGCGATCTCACCAAGGAGGAGCTGAGCGCGCGCACCGCGGAGGTCTTCGCCGACCCCGTCAAGCGGGCGTTCGTCGTCGACCTCGGCGGGACCGTGATCCACCGCGACCGCCAGGCCGGGCTCGACAACGACTGGGCCCAGTTCGGGGCGATCGCGGACCTGGAGCTGGAGCGGGTGAGCGTGCCGACGCTGCTCGTGCAGGGCTCGGCCGACAGCGACGTCGTGCCCGAGCACAGCGCCTTCGCCGCGGCGAAGGTCCCCGGCGCGGAGCTGCTGACGCTCGACCGCGGCACCCACCTCGCCTTCTGGACCCACCCGGAGTCCGACGCGGCGCAGGCGCGGGCGCTCGCGGTGCTGGGCTGAGCCGCCGCGCTACTCGGCCACGACCGTCAGCGTGCTCAGCTGCGGGTCGGCGGCGCCGTGCAGGCGCGCGCCGGCGGCGCGCATCGCCAGCAGCGCGTCGACGTCGACGGCGGCGATCCGCTCGCCCGGCAGCAGCAGCGGGATCCCCGGCGGGTAGGCGCTGATCGCCTCGGCGCAGATCCGCCCGACCGCCGCCGTGCGCGGGACGACCTCGGTCGCGCCGAGGAAGGCGGCGCGCGGCGAGATCGCGACCGCCGGCAGCGCGGGCGCGCCGACGACGGGGTAGAGGCGGTCGGTGACCGACGCCGTCTCCGCTATCGCCGCCGCGAGCGCGTCGGCGACGTCGTCGGCGCCGTCGGGCGTCAGCCCGAGCGGGACGACGAACAGCAGGCAGGTCGGCGTCACCAGCTCCGGATGGACGTCGTGGCCGTCGCGCAGCGCCTCCGCCAGCGCCTCGGCGGCGGCGCCGGTGCCGCGGATGTCGACTGCGACGCGCAGCGGGTCGGCCGCGTCGCGGACCGCGCAGCCGGGCAGCGCCGCGAGCCGCTCGCGCAGCCGCGCCGCGACCGCGATCGCGTCGCCGAGCACGCGCCCGCCGCGCAGCGCGAGCTGGCGCCGGGAGGCGTCGAGCGAGGCCAGCAGCAGCGAGCTGGGGGAGGTCGAGCGCAGCATCCGCACGCTCCGCTCCAGCCGCGCCTGGATCGCCTCGCGGCCGGGCGCGACGTGCAGCATCGCGCTCTGGGTCAACGAGCCGGCGTGCTTGTGGGTCGAGGTCAGCAGCACGTCGGCGCCGAGCCGCAGCGGGCACTGCGGCAGCGCCGGGTGGAAGCCGAAGTGCGGGCCCCAGGCGCCGTCGACGACGAGCACCGCGCCGGCCTCGTGGGCGACCTGCGCGCAGGCGGCGACGTCGGCGACCTCGCCGTAGTAGGTCGGCGAGACGAGCACGACGACGGCGATGCGGCGGTCCTCCGCGAGCGCGGCGCGCAGCGTCGCGGGCGTGACCGGGCCGGCGATCCCGAGCCGCGCGTCGTACTCCGGCAGCGCGTAGGCCGGCTCGGCACCGCTCAGCACGAGCCCGTCGACGACGCTGCCGTGGCAGTTGCGCTGCACCAGCACGCGCGCGCCGTCGCCGGCGAGCGCGAGGCAGATCGCGTGGTTGCCCTGCGTCGCGCCGTTGGTGAGGAACCAGGTGCGGCCGGCGCCGTGGGCGGCCGCCGCCAGCTCCTCGGCCTGGTCGTACGGCGTCGGTGAGGGGCCGGCGTCGACGCCGGAGAGGTCGCGCGGCAGGTCGACGCGGAAGGGGGCGTCGCCGAGCAGCGCCAGCAGCGCCGGGTCGGCGCCGCTGCCGCCGCCGTGGCCGGGGACGTGCATGCGACCCGGTTTGCGCTGGCCGTGCGCGGCGAGCGCCTCCAGGTAGGGGGCGCGGTGCTGGGCCGGCGACGCTGAGGCGGAGGTCGAGGCCTCGCGCGCAGGGGCGGCCGTGAGATGCGCGGCGACATGCATGAGGCGGCACGATAAAGATCGGCGACACCAGTGACGGTCGGTGAATTTGACGCCCGGTTATAGGATGTGCCGATGTCTCGTCCGCTTGACGCGCGCGACCTGCGGCTGATCGACGCGATCGCCTCTGGCGGCTCGCTCGCCGCCGCCGCGCGCATGCTCCATGTCAGTCAGCCCACCGCCTCCGAGCATCTCGCCGCGCTGGAGCTGCGAATGGGCGCCCGGCTCGTCGACCGCGGCCCGCGCGGCGCGCAGCTCACCGAGCTCGGCCTGCTCGTCCGCGAGCACGCCCGCGACGTGCTCGCGCGGCTGGAGCGGGCAGAGGCCGACGTCGCCCGCCACGTCGAATACGGCGTCTCGACGCTGCGGCTCGGCACCTTCCCGAGCGCCGGCGCCGACCTCGTCGCGCGCGCCGTCGCCGAGCTGACCGCCTCCGGCCTGCACGTCGTGCTGAACGAGGCCGAGGTGCCGCAGCAGCTGGAGGCGCTCGCCGCCCGCACCGTCCACGCCGCCGTCATCTTCCGCAACCCGGCCGACCCGTGGCCGGTCCTCGACGGGGTGATCCAGGAGCGGCTCGTCGACGACGACCACCTCGTGCTGCTGCCGGCCGGCCACCGCGCCGCCGCCAACCCGCGCGTCGCGCTCTCCGACCTGCGCGGCGAGCGCTGGATCGCCGCCCCCGAGGACGACGACCCCTCCTACGTGACGCTGCTCGACGCCTGTCGCAACGAGGGCTTCCAGCCGGTCTTCGCCAGCCGCATCGACAGCTTCCAGATGACGCAGGGCCTCGTCGCCGCGGGCCTCGGCATCTCGCTGCTGCCGAGGCTGGCGCTCAATCCGCTGCGCGACGACGTCGTCGTGCGCCCGCTGGCCGGCGCGCGCGTCGTGCGCGAGATCGGCGTCGCAATGCTGAGCACGGTCGCCCCGCACCTGCGCGCGCGGGTGCTGCACGCGCTGCGCGGCGCGGTGCCGGCGGTCGCGCTGCCGCTGGCGGCCTGAGCGGGCGCCGCTCAGAACGCGTTCGCGGGGACTCTCGGGCCCCAAGCACCCTGCGGGCAGACCGCGACGATCCGGCGGCCGTCGTAATAGCCGAGGCCGAGGAAGTTGCGATCGCGGTCGACGGCGCCGGCCGGCACGTAGAAGACGAGGTCGTCCTCGTGGAAGTTGAAACGGATCGTTCTGAGCTGCCCATCGCGGTCGAGGTAGGACACCTTCGCCGCCGGCCGCCGCGGGCGCAGCGACAGCTCGCCCGGGTCGAGCCAGCTATAGCCCCAGTGGGTCGCGAAGGTCGCGCCGGGGCGATCGGGGACATCTTCGCCGACACCGTCGAGGTTGGCCGAGATCGCCCAGTACTCCCGCTCCGCATAGCGCACGCGCGCCGGTGGTGCGGGCTCGCCGCCGCTCGGCGGGGACCAGCGGCTCGGATCGAGCACGCGCCACAGCAGCACGAATCGTTCGCGCCTGATGTCCAGTTTCGCTCTGCCGGTGTTGCGGACGGAGACCTTGAGCTTGTACTGGTACTGGCCGCGGACGGCGATCGGCGCGCACCACATCACGACGCGCATGCGGAAGGCCGTTCTCGCCGGGTTCCCTTCGATGGTGCCGCAGCCGGCGTCGGCGGTCGTGGGAGCGGGCGTCGTCACAGTCGGTCTCGCCGGCGGCGTCGTGCGTGAGCAGTCGACGGTCGATCCCTGGAGCACGTTGCCGCTGCCGATGCAGCCGTCGCCGCTTGTGACCTGGCCCCCGGTCGCGGTGAAGGAGGGACCTCCGCCGCCGGAGAGCAGCGCGAATCCGCCGCCGATCAGCGCCACGACGATCGCGACAGCGCCGGCGATGAGCACGTTCATTCGCTCCTGTCCGCCGCTGGAAGCTCTTCTGCTCGCCACGAGTCGATCATCGCCGTTCGGGTGCGTCGGGCGCGCCGGTATGCGGCGCGTCGCGCGGCTCAGCCGGCGTTCGCGAGCTGTCTCGACAGCGGCGAGGGGAAGCGGCCGAGCACGCGCACGCCGCCGAACCAGTCGCTCAGGCGCTCGGCCTCGGCGGCGAGCGCGGCGCGGCCGGCGGCGCCCGGGTCCTCCAGGTACTGCAGCTCGACCGAGCCGTCGTCGCGCTGGCGCCAGCCGCCGACGATGCGGCCGTCCCACCAGGCGGTCGCGCCGCCGTTGCCGGCCGTGTCGAACAGCTGCGGTCTGTAGTCGCCGAGGTAGAAGGCGCGCTCCTGCCAGCCCATCGTCGTCGGGTCCAGCGGCGGCAGCAGCGCGGCCCACGGCGCGGGCGGCTCGATCGGGTCGAGGTCGTCGGGCAGCAGCCAGCCGCGGCCGCCGCCCTCCAGCTCCACGGCGACCGCCTCCAGGTCGCTCAAGGCGGTGCGGACCGCTCT
Organism: Conexibacter sp. CPCC 205762; assembly: GCF_030646155.1. Lineage (GTDB taxonomy): Bacteria > Actinomycetota > Thermoleophilia > Solirubrobacterales > Solirubrobacteraceae > Conexibacter. The sequence goes on along the minus strand of NZ_JAUTDN010000034.1, from coordinate 4,513 downwards.
CAGCGTCGAGCCGAGCCACCACTTCACGTCTCTCTCGGTCCCGGGGCCGAAGGCGTGCAGCCAGCGCCGCACCAGCGCGGCCGTCCCGTCCGCGAGCGACAGCCGCTCGATCGGCTCGCCGAGCCACTGCTGCATCGCCGCCCAGCGCGGCCGCGAGACCGACCAGCCGCCGGCGTTGGTCGCGCGCACGATCTCGCCGCCCGCGGAGAGGACCGTCAGCACGCGCGGGCCGACCGGCACCGTCGCGCCCCACGACCTGCCCTCGCCGTACGCTATCCCGCCCTCCAGCAGCGGCAGGTCTCTGCGCAGCTCGGCCATCATCGCGGTGCGGCCGCCGGCGAGCTCGGCGCGGACCGCGTCGCAGGCCCGCTCGAGCCAGGCGGCGCCGTCGGCGTGCAGGCCGGCTCTCTCGACGTCGCCGATCAGCCGCTTGCGCTCGGTCGCGGCGACGCGCTCGGAGGCGGCCGCCTGCGCGGCCGGCAGCGTCGCGCGCGGGAAGACGAACAGCGTCCGCCGCATCGACAGGTGCTTGACGAGGCTGCGCCGCTGGTAGAGCGCGTCGTCGAGATCCTCGGTGCGGAAGCCGTCGACGCGCGCCCACGCCGACAGCGCGATCGTCGCCGGGTCGGTCGCGTGCAGGCAGACGACGGCGTCGGCGGCGGTCAGCGCGTCGGGCGCCTTCGCGCCGGGCGCGAGCCGCTGGCGCAGCGCCAGCCGCGCGCGGCGCTCGGAGTCGGTGACGAGGCGCACGGCCGCGGTTGTATCAGCGACGCGCGCGGGGCGCACGGCGGGCCTCGTCACATCGTCGTACGATCCCCGCCATGGCCCTCGACTGCACGTACCGACTCCGCATCCCGCACCGCGTCGGCCAGTTGGCGACGGTGACCTCGCGCATCGCCGAGCACGGCGGCGTGATCGGCGACATCTCGACGATCTCGGTCGCGCGCCACGAGGCGCTGCGCGAGATCACGATCGAGGTACGCGACAAGGCGCACGCGGACGAGCTGGCGGCGGGCCTCGACGCGCTGCCGGACGTGCACGTCAGCTGGTACCACGACCGCGCCTTCCTCGCGCACGAGAACGGCAAGCTCGAGGTCCGCGGGCTGCGCCAGATCGAGTCCAACCAGGACGTCCGCGACGTCTACACGCCCGGCGTCGCGCGTGTCTCGACCGCGATCCACGAGCACCCGGAGCTGGCGAGAAAGTTCACGATGATCGGGCGCAGCGTCGCGATCGTCACCAACGGCACGCGCGTGCTCGGCCTCGGCGACATCGGACCCGTGGCGGCGATGCCGGTGATGGAGGGCAAGGCGCTCTTCTACAGCCAGCTCGTCGGCATCAGCGCGGTGCCGATCCTGGTCGACACGAAGGACGTCGACGAGTTCGTCGAGACGGTCGTCCGCATCGCGCCCGGCTTCGGCGGCATCCACCTGGAGGACATCGCGGCGCCGGGCTGCTTCGAGATCGAGCGGCGGCTGATCGAGGCACTGCCGCAGCCGGTTATGCACGACGACGTCCACGGCACCGCCGTGATCGCCTTCGCCGCCGCGATCGCCGCCTGCCGCCGCGTCGGCAAGCGGCTGGACCAGGCGGTCGTCGGCCAGATCGGCCTCGGCGCCGCCGGCTACGGCATCGCGACGCTGATCCACGACGCCGGCGTCCACCGCGTGCTCGCCGCCGACCCCAACCCGGCCGCGCAGGCGCAGGCGGCCGCGAGAGGGATCGAGATCCACGAGCTGCAGACCGTCATGCGCGAGGCCGACGTCGTGATCGCCACCAGCGGCCGGCCCGACCTGATCACGCCCGAGCTGGTGCGTCCCGGCCAGGTCGTGCTGGCGCTGACCAACCCGGTGCCGGAGATATCGCCCGAGGCCGCGCTGGCGGCCGGCGCCGCCTTCGCCGCCGACGGCACCTCCGTCAACAACGTGCTCGGCTACCCGGGCATCTTCCACGGCGCGCTGCTGGCAGGCGCGAGCGCGATCAACCTGGAGATGAAGCGCGCCGCGGCGTGGGCGCTGGCCGGCCTGACGGTCGAGTCGGAGCTGGTCCCCGACGTGCTCGACCCGGCCGTCCACGACGCCGTCGCGCAGGCCGTCAAGCAGGCGGCGATCGACTCCGGCGTCGCGCACGAGTCGGTGCTGGAGCCGGAGGAGCGCTTCTAGCGCCGGCGCGTCAGGCGCTCGCCACCCGCCGCCGCAGCTCGCGGAACTGCTTCGTCTGCATGATCCAGTGGGCGGGGTCCCAGAAGACCGCGTTGCCGAGCGCGTGCAGGTGGCGCGGCTTGCCGCCGCCGCGCCCGCGCACCAGCAGCCGCGTGCCCTCCGGCACCGGCTGCAGGTGGAAGCTCCAGATCGAGTCGCCGACGAAGCGCAGGTCGCCCTCCGGCGCGGTCGTCGGGCGGCCCTTCGCGTCCAGCCGCGCCCGCAGCACGAGCGTTGTGGCCTGCTCCAGCAGCGCCACCTCGAACCAGGAGGAGCCGTCCGGGCGGGAGAGGATCCGGTCGCCCTCGCGCAGGTCCTGCCAGCTCGGCTCGATCGCCGTCGCGCTCGCATGGCCGGCGTTGTCGAGCCTGTCCCAGCTGTAGAAGCCGCCGCGGTCGGCGCCCATCTGGATCAGCCACGGCCAGACCCGCTCGGGCGGCGCCGGCAGCGTCGTCGCGAAGGTCGTCTGGCCGACCGGGTCGGGGATCAGCTCGTCGCCGGGCAGCCTCGCCAGCACCTCGTCGGCCGTCGCGCCCCACCTGCGCATGCGACGGCGGGCGAGCAGCAGCAGCGTGGCGAGCGCCGCGACGCCGGCGACGAGCGCGGAGGTGCGCGTGCGGCGGCAGGAGGGCGGCGGGGTGTCGGCATGGCGGTAAGGCATGGGAGGGATCCTCCCGCGCGTGCGCGGTCGGCCGCATCCGCCGCGACCGCGCGCCGCGGTCCGTAGTTCCCCGCTGACGGCCTCGCAGCCCGCACCGATGGAGTCGCGGCGGCGCGGGCGTACCGTCGAGCCATGTTGCAGCTGACGAGCACCCAACCGCGCCGGGTCGTGATCGCAGGCGGCGGCGTCGCGGCGGTCGAGACGCTGCTGGCGCTGCGCGCGGCACCCGGCGGCCATCTCCTCGAGATCGCCGTGATCGCGCCCGGATCCGAGCTGGTCTACCGGCCGCTCGCCGTCGCCGAGCCGTTCGGCCGGCCGCTGACGCGCCGCTACGACCTGCGTGCGATCTGCGCCGACCTCGGCGCGACGCTCGTGCCCGAGGCGCTGACCGGTGTCGCCGCCGACCGCCGCGCGCTCGGCGGCGACGGCGCGAGCCTGCCCTACGACGCGCTCGTGCTGGCGACCGGCGCGCGCAGCGAGGTCGCGCTGCCGCACGCCGCCACCTTCGGCGACGCCGAATCCGACGGCGTCCAGTGGATCGTGCGCGAGCTGGAGGAGGGGCTGCTGCGGACGATCGCCTTCGTCGTCCCGCCCGGCGCCGGCTGGCCGCTGCCGCTCTACGAGCTGGCGCTGCAGATGTCGCGGCGCGCGTGGGCGGTCGGCGCCAGCGACGTGCGGCTGACGCTGGTGACGCCGGAGGAGGGGCCGCTGGCGGTCTTCCGCGGCACCGGCAGCCGCGCCGTCGGGAGGCTGCTCGCGGGCGCCGGGATCGAGCTGATCAGCGGCAGCTACGGCCGCGACTACGACGGCGAGGAGGTCGTGCTGACGCCTGGGGACCGGCGGCTGCAGGCCGACCGCGTCGTCGCGCTGCCGCGGCTGCGCGGGCCGGCGCTGGCCGGCGTCCCCTGCGACGCCGACGGCTTCATCCGCATCGACGAGCACAGCCGCGTGCCGGGGCTGCCGGGCGTCTGGGCGGTCGGCGACGCGACCACCTCGCCGATCAAGCAGGGCGGCCTCGCGACCCAGCAGGCCGACGCGGTCGCGGCCGCGATCGCGCGCGGGCCGGGCAGCTTCCGCCCGGTCGACGCGGCGCCGCCGACGCTGCGCGCGATGCTGATGACCGGCGCCGACCCGCTCTACCTGACGGCGACGCTCGCCTCCGGCGGCGCCTCCAGCGCCTCGCGCGACTGCCCCTGGTGGCCGCCGCACAAGATCGCCGCCCGCCACCTCGCCCCGTACCTGGCCGATCGCAGCCCGCTCATGCCAGCGCACCAGCACTGAGGCTGCCGAGCGCCAGGCCCAGCGCCTGCGCGCTCGTCAGCCACGTGAACGCCTCGACCTGCCGGTGGGGCGGCGCCGCGTCGTCGAGCAGCTCCAGCAGGGCGACGGACAGGAGGCCGTAGCCGGCGCCGGCCGGGAGCACCAGTGCGGCGACCGGAATCGAACCAGTGTGCACGGCGTTGCGCGCGGCGGCGAGCAGCGCGTCCGCGCGTGGCGCGGCGCCAGCGGCGGCGACGAGCGCGAGGGCGCTGCCGGCGACGAGCAGTGCGAGGCCGGCGAGCAGGCGGCGGCGCGGGCGGGCGGCGGCGCGGCGCGCGCGCCCGCTCCCCCAGGCCGCGGCCATGCTGGCGGCGGCGAAGGCGCCGCGCGG
>NZ_JAUTDN010000033.1 GCF_030646155.1 Conexibacter sp. CPCC 205762 | reverse complement strand
GGTCACGTGGAAGTCGATCTTGGGGCCGTAGAAGGCGCCGTCGCCCTCGTTGATGCGGTACTCCCGAACGGCCGGTGCCGCTCAAGCTCGTCGGCCTCCGCGCGCAGCACCGCCATGCCGCGCTCGCGCGCGACGTCGCCGACCGCGCCGGCGAGCGCGGTCTTGCCGATCCCGCCCTCGCCGAGCAGCCAGACGAGCGCGCCGCGGCCGGCGCGCGCGCCGTCGAGCAGCTCCGCGAGCGCGTCCAGCTCCTGCTCACGACCGAACAGCATCCGCGTCGACCCTTCCCCGGATCAGCCGTGCGCAGGCGTGTTGGCGAGCGCCGCGAAGCCGGCGTCGAGCAGTCGCTTCGCCTGCTTGCCGGGGTCGGGCGAGTTCAGCAGCACGGCGATCAGGTGGCGGCCGCCGCGGTGGGCGGCGCCGACGAAGCAGCGGCCGGCGGCGTCGGTGTAGCCGGTCTTGACGCCGTCGGTGCCCGGGTAGCGGGCGGCCAGCAGCGGGTTGTGGTTGGCAAGCCAGACTCTGCCGCCTCTGATCGGCAGCGGCATCACGGCCAGCGGCGTGCGCACGACTCTCGCCAGCCGCGGGACGCGCAGCAGCTCGCGCGCCAGCAGCGCGAGGTCGGGCGCGCACGACCAGTTGCCGCGGTCGACGATCCCCGACGGCGAGGCGAAGCGGGTGCAGGTCAGCCCCAGCTCGCGGGCGCGCGCGTTCATCAGCCGCACGAACCGCGGCACGCTGCCGGCGATGTGCTGCGCGAGCGCGATCGCGGCGTCGTTGCCGGACGGCAGCAGCAGCCCGTACAGCAGCGTCTCGGCCTGCACCCGCTTGCCTCTCGGCAGCAGCCCGACGCCGGAGCCGGTGTAGGCGAGCGCCTCGCGCGTGATCGGGACCGGCTCCCGCGGTCGCGTCCGCTCCGCCACCAGCAGCGCGGTCATCATCTTCGTCACGCTCGCGATCGGCAGCCGCCGCTCCGGCTCGTGGCGCCACAGCACGCGGCCGCTGTCGGCGTCGACGAGCAGCCCGCTGGCCGGCGGCTTGCGGAACGCGACCGCGACGACGCTGTCGGAGGGGACGCGGCCCCAGTCGTGCGGCTGCGGCGTCGGCGGGGCGTCCGCCGGCTGGCCGGATCCGTGCGCGGCGGCCGCCGGCTCGGGGCCGGCCGCGTGCGAATGGTCCGCAGAGCCGTCGAGCCGCCCGCCGGCGAGCGCGACGACGACCGCCGCCAGCACCAGCGCCAGCAGGCACACCGCCACGACCACCCGCCCGTTCCCGCGCCTGCGCGTCACGCGACAGAGGATCTCAGGTGGGCCGCCTGCCCGCCGGAAGGGCGGCGCCGGGGCGCGCGGGAAGCGGCACGCGCCCGTGCGGGGTCCGGTACGGTCGAGCGATGGGTGGACGCACCGCTTTGGGGCCGATCGCCACGCTGGCGCTGCTGCTCGGGGTGCTCGTGGTCGCGCAGCCGGCCGCCGCCCACCGCGTTCCGACCCGCGAGGAGCTGGAGGAGCTGGCCGGCGCGACCGGTCCGCCGAGCGATCCGGCCTGCGTCAGAGGGCTGATCTCGACGGTCGACGTGCGCTGGGGCGCCGTCTTCGCGACCCACGCCAGAGGCTGCCCCGAGATCGATCGCACCTGGGTCCTCCAGCGCGACACGCCGGGCACGCCCGGCAACCGCTGGAGAGAGCTGCGGCAGGGGATCCGCTTCGGCGTCTGCAGCAGAGACCTGCCCGGGATCCCCGACAAGGTCGGCCTCGACCTCGGCGTCTGCGCGCCGCCGTCCAGACGCGTCTACGTGCCGGCTGGGAGCACGCTCGCGTTCAAGCCGGCGAGACTGCGCTACAGCCGCTCGGCGACGATCGAGAACGTGCGCTGGAGCCGCTGGAACGGAGCGAGAGCGAGCGGCCGCGGCACGTTCGTCTATCGCGACCCGTACGGCCCCGCGCTGCGTGCGCAGGTGATCGTGACGCTGTTCGCGATCGACCTCTGCGGCAGCGATCGCACCTACCTCGGCGCGCAGCTCGCGCCGGCGCGGCCGCAGGACGCGAGCGCGATCGGCGCCTATCGCGGCCGCTGGTACCGGCAGTGCCCGGCCGTCACCGGGAACTGAGGCCCGCGTCGAGCATCGCGACCATCCGCGCGAAGCTCTCGTCGACCGACTCCGCCATCCCGAAGCCGCCGCCGGTCTCGAACGTGACGAAGCCGTGGATCGCGCTGCGGACGGCGCGCGTCGCGTGGATCGCGTCCTCGTCCTCCAGCCCGTAACCGGCCAGCAGCGAGATGAAGACCGCGACCGTCGTGCCGGCCGCGGCGACCGCCTGCTCGTCGCCGGGGTCGGGCGCGCGCTGGGCGGCGGCGTAGGTGCCGGGGTGCGCGAGCGCGTAGGCGCGCAGCGCGTCGGCGGCGGCGCGCAGGGCATCGCCGCGGGCCTTGCCGACGGCCGCGTCGCGGACCGCGTCGCCGACCTCGCGCATGCCGCGCACGGCCAGCCGGCGGCGCAGGTCGTCGAGCCCGCCGACGTGGCTGTAGAGCGACGGCGTGCGGACGCCGACCGCGGCAGCGACGCGCGCGAGCGTCAGCGCATCGAGCCCGCCGTCGCCGTCGGCGAGCCTGGCGGCGGCCTCGACGACCGCGTCGGGGGAGAGCCCGGCGCGCGCCATCAGGCGCGGCCCTCTGCGAGCGCGCGGGCGATGCGGCGAGCGGCGGCCATCAGTTGCCCGCCTTCGCCAGCGCCCGGTCGATCGCAGCAGACGGCTGTCTGACGGCGCGGCCGTGGCCGGGCGCCAGCAGCGTCGGCTCCAGCGCGCGCAGGGCGCGGGCGCTGCCGGCCGCGCGGCCGGCGTCCCAGGTCGCGATCGCGACGAGCGGGAAGCGCCAGTTCATCACGCCGGAGACGGTCGTCCCGGCGATCGTGCTGAAGGCGTCGCCGCTGATCAGCGCGCGGTCGCGCGTGTCGAGCAGCGCGACGTGGCCGGGCGTGTGGCCGGGGGAGGCGACGACCTCCAGCGAGCCGACGCGGTCGCCGGGGGAGAGCAGCGTGTCGGGCGTCGTCGCGACCTTCATCCAGCTGCCTCTCAGCTTGTTCGTGCCCTCCTCGGGCGCGAGCGCTCTGTCGCCGGTCACGATTCTCCAGTCGCGCGCCGGCGCCAGCACCTCGACCGCGTCGCCGAGCAGCGCGCGCAGCTGGTCGACCGAGCCGACGTGGTCGGCGTGGCCGTGGGTGAGGACGATCCGGCGGATCGGCGCGCCGAGCGCCTCGGCGGCCGCGGCGAGCTTCGCGCCGGAGCCTCTGATCATCGTGTCGACGAGCGTGAAGCCGTCGTCCTCGCGCACGAGGTACGCGTTCATCATCGCGAGGCGGGTCAGCTGGGTGAGGTGCGGGGTGAGGACGGTGGTGCGCATGAGCGAAGCTCCTATCCGAAGGTAGGTAGGAGATTACCTAATGCTCTTAGGTTGTCAAGCGCGGCTATCTGCGCGGCGGCGTCCCCAGCGCTCCGATGATGCCGACGCCGAGGATCACGACGACCGGGATCGTCACGACGCCCATCAGCGTGATCCCGTTCAGCACGATGTCGCGCAGCACGAAGAAGGCGAGCGCCGCTATCAGCAGCAGCGACGCGCCGAGGATCCAGGTGCGCGGCTCCTTCACGGCAGCGCCACCTCGGCCCGCCGCGCCGGCACCTGCTTGCGCTGCTGCGCCAGCAGCCTGACCGCCACCGCCCCGACGACGACGCCGGCCAGCGGGGCGGCGACCACGACCGCGCCCTCCGCGCCGGTCGCGGCGACGAGCGCCTGCAGCGCAAGCCACACCGCCGCCAGCAGCGGCCCCGGCAGCTCGACCAGCGTCAGCAGGAACGGCAGCGGGACGCCGGTCACGAAGCGCGCGCCCGGGTAGAGCGAGACGTGCGCGCCGACGAGCGTCGCGACCACTCCGGCGGCGGCGACCACCGCCATCGGCGCGTCCCCGTCGAGCGCCGCTCCCAGCCCGACCGCGGCCGCGCCGCCGAGCAGGCACAGCAGCACGAACCGCCACGGCGCCATCGCGTCCTCGACGCTGCTCCCGAACCACCACGGGAAGGCGACGTTGACGAGCAGTTGGAACAGCCCGCCCTGGCCGAACAGCAGGTGGCCGACGAGGTTCGCCGCGATCAGCAGCAGCGTGACGACCGGCATGCGGTCGGTCGGGATGTTGTCCTTCAGAGGAACCATGTGCTTCGCATTGCGAGTTCCACGACGGCGCCCCGCATCGCGCGGCGCAGGTGGGAACTCTCGGTGGCGGGGGAGGCGCCGCGCAGGCTACTACGCGGCGAGCGGGCCGGTGCCGGGCTGGCTCTGCGGCACGTGCTGGTCGGCGTGGTAGGAGGAGCGCACGAGCGGGCCGGCGGCGATGTGGTCGAAGCCGAGCTCGTAGGCCGCCACCTCCAGCGCCTTGAACTCGTCCGGGTGCCAGTAGCGCACGACCGGCAGATGGCGCTCGGTCGGGCGCAGGTACTGGCCGACCGTCAGCACCTGCACGTGATGCTCGCGCAGGATCTTGAAGGTCTCGACCATCTCCTCGTGCGTCTCGCCGAGGCCGACCATCAGGCCCGACTTGGTCGTGACCTCGTCGCCGCCCATCAGCTTCGCGTTCTTCAGCACGCGCGCCGAGCGCAGGAACTCCGAGCCGCGGCGCGCGACCGGGTAGAGCCGCGGCACGACCTCGCAGTTGTGGTTGAAGACGTCGGGCCGCTCGGCGATCACCTTCGCCAGCGGCATCTCCTGGCCGCGGAAGTCGGGCGTCAGCACCTCGACCTTGCACTCCGGCGCCTGCATGCGGATCGAGCGGATCGTGCCGACGAAGGCGGAGGCGCCGTAGTCGGGCAGGTCGTCGCGGTCGACGGAGGTGATGACGGCGTGGCGCAGCCCCATCTTCGCGACCGAGCGCGCGACGCGGGCCGGCTCCAGCGGGTCGTTCCAGGTCGGCTTGCCCGTCTGCACGTTGCAGAAGCCGCAGCGGCGGGTGCAGGTCTCGCCGAGGATCATGAACGTCGCGGTGCCGCGCTCCCAGCACTCGCCGACGTTCGGGCAGGCGGCCTCGACGCAGACGGTGTTGAGGTTCTCCGCCTTGATCATTCTCGTCAGCTCGCGGTGCTTGGGCCCGCCCGGGGCCGGCACCTTGAACCAGGCGGGCTTGCGCTCGCGGAACGGGCGGACGTCGGGACCGAGCACCTTCAGCACGTCCATGCCGCCGGGATTCGCGCGCGAACGCGTCTGGTGCTTTCTCGGTTCCGTGACGCTCATCTCGCTCCTCACGATATCGGTCAGACCGTTTCCGCAGCGGGCTCGGGATCAGGCAGCTCTATCCCGAGCGCGGCGAGGGGAACCTCGGTCGCGCGAACGCCGAAGCGCTCGGCGAACCGTCTCAGCACCAGCTCCGAGAAGCGCTCCAGCTCGGCCGACGGCTCCCGCTCCAGCAGCAGCGGCTCGCTCGCGGGCGGGCGCGTCAGCGCCGTCTCGCCGCGCTCGTCGGCGATCGAGGTCATCCGCACGCCCGGCAGGCCGCAGGCGGTGACCCATTCCCACGGCCGCATGTCGTTGTCGACGTTGGCGGCGAAGCCGTGGGTCGCGACGTGGTTGGCGACGTGGACGCCGACGGAGGCGAGCTTGCGCTCGTCGTCGACCCAGACGCCCATGTAGGCGGGACCGTCGTCGGGGCGCGCGTGCGTCGTGACGCCGGCGTCGGCGAGCGCGTCGACGAGCACCTGCTCGAGCTGGTGGACGTACGCCTGCACCTCTTTGATGCGGACGACCGGGTAGCCGACCAGCTGGCCGGGCCCGTGGTAGGTCAGCAGCCCGCCGCGCGGGACGGTCACGATCTCGATCCCCTGCTCGGCGTACCACTCCGGTCTGAAGGCCAGCTCGTCGGCGTCTCTGGAGCGGCGCCCGCGCGTGTAGACGGGCGGGTGCTCGAGCAGCAGCAGCACGTCGGGCAGCTCGCCCTCGACGCGCTTGACGCGCAGCTGCTCCTGCAGCTCCAGCGCATCGCGGTACGGGACGACGCCGGGTCTGACGACCCACAGCGTCTCCTTCATCGGCTTGTGGCCCACTAGCGCTCCCAGCTCTCCAGCCGCCGTCTGATCGCGGCCAGGAACTGGGCGGCCTGCGCGCCGTCGAGCGCGCGGTGGTCCCAGGAGAGGCCGAGGATCGTCTGCGGGCGGATCGAGATCATGTCGTTGCCGTCATCGTCGCTGACAACGATAGGACGCTTGACGATCGCCTCCAGATCGAGGATCGCGACCTGCGGCTGGTTGATCACCGGCGTCGCCATGATCGCGCCGTACTGGCCGGGGTTGGTGATCGTGAAGGTGCCGCCGTGGACCTCGTCGGGCGCGAGCCTGCCGTGGCGGGCGCGCTGGGCGACGTCCTTGATGCGGCTGGCGAGGCCCTCGGCCGACAGCTCCTGCGCGTCGCGGATCACCGGGACTATCAGGCCGCCGTCCCGGCCGAGGCTGACGGCGACGCCGAGGTGGATCGCGCGGTGCTGCCGGTAGCGCTCGCCGTCGAGCGTCGCGTTGAGGGCGGGGAAGTCGCGCAGCGCCTCGATCGTCGCGCGCGCCACGATCGGCAGCGCGGTGATGCCGATCAGGTCGCCGACGCGCGCCTGCCTGCGCGCCGCCTCGACGCGGCTCATGTCGCACTCCATCCAGGTCGTGCAGGTGGCCGCGGTCTCCAGCGAGCGCTTCATGTGCGCGCCGATCTGGCGCCGCATCGGCGAGAGCGTCTCGCCGGCGGGCGCTTCCTCGGGCACGTACGGAGACTCGATGTGCAGCGGCGGCTCCTCAGCCGGCTTCGCGCTCACGAGCGCGAGCACGTCCTGCTTGCGCACGCGCCCGTCACGGCCGCTGCCGATCACCTTCGAGAGATCGATCTGGTGCTCTGCCGCGATGCGGGACACGACCGGTGAGTAGCGACGCGCCGCGGGGGCGGGCTCGGCGTCCGCGACGACCGCGCCCGCGGTCGCGATCCGCGCCAGCACGGTTCCGACGTCGACCGTCTCGCCGACCGGCACGAGGATCTCCGCCACGACGCCGCTCGCGGGCGCCGGCAGCTCGGTGTCGACCTTGTCGGTCGTGATCTCGCAGATCGTCTCCTCGGCGACGACCGGGTCGCCGACCGCGAGCTTCCACTCGCTGACGGTGCCCTCGGCGACCGAGACGCCCATCTGCGGCATCGCGACGTCGACGAGCACGCGCGGCTCAGTACGCGAGGAGGTCACGACACGCCTCCTTGACGCGTTCGACGCCGGGCAGGACCGCCTGCTCCAACGGCGGTGAGAAGGGGATCGGCACGTCCGGCGCGGCGATCCGCACGACCGGGCCGTCGAGGTCCTCGAAGCCCCGCTCGGCGATCAGCGCGGCGACCTGGGCGCCGGCGGCGCAGGTCGCGTTCGCCTCGTCCAGCACGACGACCTTCGAGGTCTTCTTCACGCTCGCGAGGATCGCCGCCTCGTCCAGCGGCACGAGCGAGCGCAGGTCGATCACCTCGACCGCGGCGCCGTCGAGCAGCTCGGGCGCGGTCGCCTCCAGCGCGACGTGCACCATCGCGCCGTAGGCGATCACGGTCAGGTCGTCGCCGGCCCGCGCGACGCGCGCGTCGAAGCCGGTCGCGTAGGACCCCTCCGGCACCTCCCCGCGGACGCGCCGGTAGAGGTTCTTGTGCTCCAGGTAGACGACCGGGTTGGGGTCGCGGATCGCGCCGATCAGCAGCCCCTTCGCGTCCTCGGGCGTGGACGGGGCGACGACCTTCAGCCCCGGTGCGTGCATGAACCACGCCTCCGGGTTCTGCGAGTGGAAGGGGCCGCCGGAGAAGCCGCCGCCGCTCGGCAGCCGCACCGTGATCGGGACCGCGAGGCCCTGCCGGTAATGCATCTTGCCGGCGACGTTGACGAGCTGGTCGAAGCCGCAGGAGATGAAGTCGGCGAACTGCATCTCGCAGACCGGCCGCATCCCGACGACGGCCGCGCCGACGGCGGTGCCGACGATCGCCGACTCGGCCAGCGGCGTGTCCATCACGCGCTGCTCGCCGAACTCGGCGACGAAGCCGTCGGTGACCTTGAAGGCGCCGCCGAAGACGCCGATGTCCTCGCCCATCAGGAAGACGCGCTCGTCGGCGCGCATCTCCGTGCGCAGGCCGTCCGAGATCGCCTGCAGGTAGGTCAGCTCAGGCATGGGATCAGGCCTCCGTGCGGGCGAACCCGCTCCACGGCGCGCGGCCGTCGCCGAGCGGGACCGCCTGCTCGGCGAAGACGCCGTCGGTCGCGGTCGCCGGGTCGGGCATCGGCGCTCTCAGCGCGACCGCGGTCGCGGCGTCGATCGCCGCCTGCACCTCGGCCCGCAGCGCGGCGACGTCGAGCTCGGCGGCCAGCCGCCGCTCCTGCAGCTCGATCGGATCGCGCTCGCGCCACTGCGCCAGCAGCTCGGCCGGCACGTATCTCATGTCGTCGTGGGCGGCGTGGCCGTGCATCCGCATCGTGACCGCCTCGACCAGCGTCGGCCCGCCGCCTGCGATCGCCCGCTCGCGCGCCGCCCGGACCGCCTCGAAGACCGCCTCGGCGTCGTTGCCGTCGACGCTCACACCCGGCATCCCGTAGGCGCGGGCGCGCTCGATCGGCTCGACCGTCCACTGCTTCGCCAGCGGCGTCGAGTAGGCGAACTGGTTGTTCTCCAGCACGAAGATCACCGGCAGCCGCTGGACCGCGGCCCAGTTGAGCGCCTCGTGGAAGTCGCCGCGCGAGGTCGAGCCGTCGCCGAAGAAGGTCAGCGCCGCGCGCGCCTCGCCGCGCAGCTTGAACGCCATCGCCATGCCGGTCGCGACGAGCATCATGTCGGGCAGCATCGAGACCATCCCGACGACGCCGAGGTCCTTGTCGCCGAAGTGGACGTTGCCGTCGCGCCCCTGCGTGACGCCGGTCGCGCGGCCCATGTACTGGGCGAGGATCCGCTCCAGCGCCGTCCCCCGCACGACGTGCGCGGCGAGGTCGCGATGGAGCGCGCAGATGCGGTCCTCGGCGGCCATCGCGAAGGTCGCGCCGGTCGAGACGGCCTCCTGGCCGAAGCCGTCGTAGAAGGAGCCGGGCACTCTGCCCTGGCGGTACAGGTTCAGCGCCCGCTGCTCGATGCCGCGCATCGTCAGCATCGTGCGCAGCAGCTCGACCCGGTCGGCGCGGGTCAGGTGGACCGATACGTCAGCAACGCTGTCGTCTGCTGCATCGGATCCCGCAATTCCCATCGCCATCGCCATTGAGGCTACTCCTCGTCTGACCCCCCGGTCGGGTGGGTGAGGCCGCGTTCGTCGGAAGGGCGCCTATCGGACAGGCGTCGTTTGCGCGGCCCAGCGCCTAGGATCAGCCGCCATGCCGATGAGAAACCTGCTGAGAGGCATCCACGAGTTCCAGAGCGGCGCCTTCGAGAGCAGACGGACGCTGATGGAGCGGCTGGCGGTCGAGGGTCAGAGACCGCAGATCGCGCTCGTCTCCTGCTCGGACTCGCGCGTGCTGCCGGAGATGTTCACGCAGGCCGCGCCGGGCGACATCTTCCTCGTCCGCAACGCCGGCAACATCGTCCCGGCGGACGGCGGCGACGCGCCCGGCGAGGCGGCCTCGCTGGAGTTCGCGGTCGAGGTGCTGGGCGTGCGCGACGTCGTCGTCTGCGGGCACACGCACTGCGGCGCCGTCAACGCGATCCTGCACCCGGAGACGCTCGCGGGCCTGCCGACGCTGGAGCAGTGGCTGCTCAGCTCGCAGGAGACCGGCCGGATCGTCAGAGAGCGCTACGCCCACCTGGACGGCGAGGCGCTGATGCGCGTCGCGGTCGCCGAGCACGTGCTCGTGCAGCTCGAGCACCTGCGCAGCCTGCCGTTCATCGCGCGGCGGCTGCAGGAGCCCGACTTCGCGATCCACGGCTGGCTCTACGACATCAGAACGAGCGACGTCTTCGCCTACGACGCGGCGCACGAGTCGTTCGTGCCGCTGGAGGCGTCGGGCGAGCTGTAGCTCCGGCGGGCCGCGTCGCTGCGGCGTACGCTGGAGCGATGGAGCGCGTCTGGTCATCGCGGCTGCGCTGGAAGCTGCGCGGCGCCTGGCTCGCCCCGCTGGTGACGGCGCTGGTCGTCGCCGAGGGGGCGCTGCTGACGCGGCTGCCGATCTCCGGCGAGGGTCCGGACCTCGTCGGCGCGCTGCTGCTGGCGGCCTTCCTCAACCTGCTGCTGGTGGCGGCGATCGCGCCGCTGCTGGGGTTCGTGCTGCGGACCGCCCGGCCCGACCTGCCGGCGTTCGTCGCGCGTGACCGCGTCGGCGTCGTGCTGGTGCTGCTGCTCGCCGCCGGGCTGCTGAGCGCCGGCCTGCTCCACCGCGGCGACCGCAACGCCGAGCACGCCGCCGCGCGCGAGGCGCTGACGCGCGGCCGCGCCTGGATCGGCGCGCAGCAGGAGGCCGGCCCGTTCGCCCGCGCCCACACCGGCTACGCCGACGTCTACGCGATCGAGCCGGGCGCCGTCTACCGCGTCTGCGTCCCGCTGACGAGCGAGTACAGAGCGGCCTACTGCGCCGCGGTCGACGTCGAGCAGCCGTGGCCGGCGGGGATCAGATACGCCGGCGCCGAGACCAACCAGCACCTCGCCGCCGGCATGCGCTAGACCGGCTCGGCCGGCGGCGCCGCGCCGTCGTGCTCGTCCTGGGGCGCGAGCTGCAGCTGCCACCAGCCGACGTCGCGCCAGCCGCCGGCCTTCCAGCCGACGTCGCGCCAGACGCCGATCGGCTCGAAGCCGAACGACTCGTGCAGGCCGACGCTGCCGGCGTTGGGCAGCGTGATGCCGGCGCACGCCTGGCGGAAGCCGCGCGCTCTGATCCGCGCCAGCAGCTCCGTGTACAGCTCGCGCCCGACGCCCTGGCGGTGGAAGGCGGCGTCGATGTAGACCGACACCTCGACCGTCCAGCGGTAGGCGGCGCGCTCGCGATGGGGATCGGAGTAGGCGTAGCCGGCGACGCGGCCGTCGCGCTCGCAGACGAGGAAGGCGTGGGTGCGGCCGAGCGCCGCGATCTTGCGGGCGAAGGAGGCGGCGTCCGGCGGCGTCAGCTCGAACGAGGCGACCGAGTCGGTCACGTACGGCGCGTAGATCGCGGCGACCGCCGCCGCGTCACGTTCGGGGTCCGCTGCTCGGATCACCGCCTCAGGGTGGCATACGATCGGATGCACCGACATCCGGCAGGAGGGTGCGAGCATGAGCGAACGGGACCACTACGAGCACGGCGTTCCGTGCTGGGTCGACCACGCCTCGGAGAATCCGCAGGCGGCGGCAGACTTCTACGCCGGCCTGCTCGGCTGGGAGTGCGAGGACGTGATGCCGCCGGACGCCCCCGGCCGCTACTTCATGGCACGGCTGCGCGGCCGCGACGTCGCCGCGCTCAGCTCGCAGCCGCTGGAGGGCGCGCCGCCGGCCTGGAACACCTACGTCGCGGTCGCCTCGGCCGACGCCGCCGCGGAGGCCGCCGCGGGCGCCGGCGGACGGGTCCTGAGCGGTCCCTTCGACGTCTTCGACAGCGGCCGGATGGCGGTGCTGCAGGATCCGGCAGGCGCCGTCTTCTCCGTCTGGCAGGCGGGCAGACACCGCGGCGCGGGGATCGTCAACGAGCCGGGCACGCTCGCCTGGAACGAGCTGACGACGCGCGACGCGGAGGGCTCGCAGGCCTTCTACACGGCCGTCTTCGGCTGGCGCTCGCTGCCGCTGACGATGGGCGAGGGACGCTACTTCACCTGGCACCTGGCCGGCGCGGGCGAGCCCGACCAGCAGAGCGCGATCGGCGGGCTGATGCCGATGGACGGCGACATGTGGCCCTCCGACCTGCCGCCGCACTGGATGTCCTACTTCGCGGTCGCCGACGCCGACGCGGCGGCCGAGCGCACGAGCGAGCTGGGCGGGCTCGTCTCGATCGCCCCGTTCGACACGCCCGCCGGGCGGATCGCGGTGATCAACGATCCGGTCGGGGCGGTGGCGTCGCTGATCCAGCTGCCGTAGCGGACGCGGGCTCCGGCGCTCTGTCGATCTCGCCGCCGAGGACGGCGCCGACGGCGGCGCAGGCGCTCAGCACGAAGCCGATCCCGACCAGCCACGAGACGATCGCGATCGCGATCCCGATCGAGCCGTAGCGATCGGCCGACTCGGCGATCGCGCCCGGCATGTAGACCACCGAGCCGATCGACAGGCCGGTCATGCCGATCGAGGTCAGCAGCGCGGTCGGCAGCAGTCTTCTCCAGCGGACGCGCCCCGCCAGCAGGATGTACGGCGTGAACAGCCACAGCACCGCGCCGCTGCCGAGCGCGATGATCAGCGAGATCAGCGGCCCGGTGTGGTCGAGCAGCCAGGTGCGGACGCTGCCGAAGACGCCGAACCAGAGCACGACCATCGCCAGCCATTTGAGGCCGGCGACGGTGCCGAACCAGCCGCGCGCCTGCAGCCGCCACGACAGCTCGTAGAGCCGCTGCAGCCCGCGCGTGAACGACAGCGCCGAGCCGAACAGCAGCAGCACGCCGAGGACCGAGATCGCGCCCTCGGTCGAGCCCGACGGCGGCGTGAAGACCTGCTGCACCAGCTCGGCGGTGGCGCCGTCGAGCTCGAAGCGGTCGATCAGCGTCGTCGCGATCCCGTCGGCACCGGGCGCGTAGGCGCCGATGATCACGAGCAGCGGGACGAGCGCGGTGAAGGCGAGCGAGCCGAGCGCGATCGAGCGGTCGACGAACTGGATCCGCACGACCCGGTCGACGCAGGCGCGGATCAGCTCGACCGCGCGCGCCGGCACGGTGCGGCCGGCGATCGGTCTGCTGAGCCAGGCGAGCGGCTCGCCAGGGGCGGCGCCGCTTCTGAACGCCAGCAGCTCCTTCGCGCGCTGGACGAGCCTCATGCCGGCGCGTCGGCGCGCGCCACGTCGGGCGCGCTCGCAGCTTGCTCGCGCAGCGCCTGTGCCCGCAGCAGCCAGACGCCGACGACCAGCAGCACGCCGAAGACGACGATCGGCAGCGGCCGCCGCAGCACCGTCAGCGGCCCCCACGCCAGCAGCGCGAGGTAGACGACCGCGGCGCCGCCGAGGACGGCGCCCAGCGGCGCCGACAGGCCCGGCGTCATCAGCCCGCGCAGCGATGTCGCGCGGCGGCCGGGGCCGACCAGCCAGGCGCCCAGCAGCGCGAACAGGCCGACGATCACCGCGACCGACGCCAGCTCCGCCAGCAGCGAGGTGCCGATCCGCCAGACCGCCTGCGCGGTCGGCACGTACGGGCCGTCGCCGGCGACGGCGTCGACGAGCGTGTGGCCGGCCAGCCGCCGCACGACCAGCACGAGCAGGCCGGCGCCGAGCAGCGCGCCGCCGCTGGCCAGCACCGCCCGCCGCCGCGCCGGACCGGCCTGCCAGACGGCGCCCGCGAACAGCAGCAGCGCCAGCACGCCCGGCAGCCAGCTGACGAGGTCGAGCAGGTCGCCGGCCTTGCGCAGCGCGTCGAGCTGGTCCGGTCTGATCAGCACGATCCGGTCGCTCGGCGGCAGCCGCTCGATCCGATCGCCGCTGAAGCCGGCCTGCTTGGCGACCTGGATCGCCAGCGGCCGCAGGTCGAGCACGACGCCGCGGCCGGCGATCACGGTCCCGCCGCCGTTGACGAGGTCGACGAACTGCTGGTGCGTGACGCGGTTGGCGTCGACCCACAGTCGCTGCACCTTCGGCGTGTCGAGCAGCCGCTCGGTCGCACGCTGGGCGGCCTCGCGCACGAGCGCCCCGGCCTGCGGCGCGAGCGGCTGCAGGCGCGGCGGCAGCACGTCCTGCAGCGCGGCGGTCGCGCGCGAGCCGTCGGCGACCGAGCTGGCGATCGCGTCGGCGACCGGCTGGCGGACGACGTCGTCGCGCAGCAGCGCGCTGCTGGTCGCCGTCCATTCGTCGGTGTTCATCAGCTGGCGGTCGGCCCACGCGCCCAGCAGGGCGATGACGGTCAACAGCGCGGCGAGCGCGATCAGGATGCGGCTGCGGAGCGGCATGAGACGGAACGCTATCCCTGCGTGTGAAAGAAGTCGACAGTTCGGTTGCTTTCCTGCGCCTCGGGACGGGATCATGGGGACTCCGACTTCGAGATCTGGAGGCTTCGATGTTCGTCCCCCGGCGGCGTCCGCTGATGCGGGCCGCGATGATGGGCGGCGCCGGCTACATGGCCGGCAAGCGCGCTGCGCGGTCCAACTACCGCGAGCAGGACCAGGAGCAGCGCCTCTCCGAGCTGGAGCAGCAGCAGTACGGCGGTCAGCCGCAGGCTGCCGCGCCCGCTCCGGTCGCCGCGCCCGCCGAGGCGCCGGCTCCGGCCGGCGGCGACCTGGTCAGCAGACTGAACGAGCTGAAGGGGCTGCTCGACGCCGGAGCGTTGACGCAGCAGGAGTTCGACGCCGCCAAGGCCAAGGTCCTTGCGGGCGCCTGAGAGGGGAGAGCACACGATGACTCTGGGACCGATGCAGCTCGTCGTCTTCGGCTTCGCCGGCGGCGAGCCGAGAGGCGAGGTGCTGGCCGAGCTGCAGCGCCTGGCCGAGCACGACATCGTGCGGCTGGTCGACCTGCTGGCCGTGCGCAAGGCCGAGGACGGCACGATCCAGGTGCTGGAGGTGAGCGCGCTCGACCTCGACGGCGAGGCCGGCGCGACGCTGGCGGCGCTGACCGGCCTGCAGGCCGAGGCCGACGCGGCCGCGCCCAGCCACGCCGAGCAGATCTCGGCCGCCGACGAGGACGTCTGGTACGTCGCCGACTCGATCCCGCCCGGCACGGCGGCGGCGATCGCGCTGCTGGAGCACCGCTGGGCGATCCCGCTGCGCGAGAAGCTGCAGGGCCTCGGCGGGCAGCTGCTCGACGAGGCGTGGGTCCACCCGCTGGAGCTGGAGGCGATCGGCCTCGGGGCGGGAAGCTAGGCGTCGCCTGCGGGAGGCGCGGCGCCGGCGTTGACGACCGCCGGCAGCGCCTCCCGCAGCAGCGTCAGCAGGCCGGTCGTCAGCAGCGCGTGGACCTCGGCGCGGGTCGCGCGCTCGCCGCCGAGCCAGTCGGTGACGGCGACCTGGCCCATGCCGGTGTAGGCGCGCAGCACGAGCCGCACCTGCGGCGGCACCGCGGTCGAGCCGAAGTGGTTGACGAGCATCCGGTCGACGATCCCGTCGCGCATGTCGTCGGCGACTCTCGCGATCTCCGGGTCCTGGTCGAGCGAGGCGATCGAGGCCATCGCGAAGCCGATCTCGCGGTTGGCCTCCATGAAGTCGAGCCAGCGGTCGACGTTGATCGCGACCGTCTCCTCGATCGGCAGGTCGAGGTCGGTTCTCGGCATCGCGTCGCCGACCTGGCCGAGCTCCTGCAGCATCACCAGGAACAGCTCGCGCTTGTTGCCGAAGTAGTGCGTCACGAGCGCGCGCGAGACGCCCGCCTCGTCGGCGATCGCGGTGATCGAGACGGACTCGTACGGGCGCGTCGAGAAGATCCGTCTGGCCGCGGCGACGATCTCGCTGCGACGCACGTCCGGATCGAGCCGGTTCCAGCGGGGAGTCTCCGTGGCCACGGACAAACCCTATCCGCGCGGGTGAGCGTTCGCGCGGGTGAACCTGCGCGAATGTGGAGTTTCCGCCAACGCTTGTTGACCTGCCGCCAACTCAGTCGTAGGTTGCGAGTCCCTCCCGACTGAAAGGACCCCTGGTGGCAACACTGACCGTCTGGAAGATCAACAACCCCGATGGCGCCGAGCAGGCGATCGGGAAGCTCGAGCAGCTGCAGGCGCAGGGCCTGATCAAGGTCCATGACGCCGCGGTCGTGAGCTGGGAGGAGGGCAAGAAGAAGCCGAAGACGCGTCAGCTGCACAACCTCGCCGGCGCGGGCGCGCTCGGCGGTGCCTTCTGGGGGCTGCTGTTCGGCCTGATCTTCTTCATCCCGCTGCTCGGCCTCGCGGTCGGCGCCGCGGCCGGCGCGATCGGCGGCTCGCTCACCGACGTCGGCATCGACGACAGATTCATCGCCGAGGCGCGCGACAGAATCACGCCTGGCACGTCGGCGCTGTTCCTGCTGACCTCGGACGCCGTGCTCGACAAGGTCGAGGCCGAGTTCGACCTCTCCAACGCCGAGCTGCTCTACACGAACCTGTCGGGCGAGGACGAGGCGAAGCTGCGCGAGACGTTCGCCGAAGAGGACTGACCCTCTTCGCCTGAAGGGACTGCCGCATGGATGACGAGCTGCTCGGGCTGGCGCTCGTCGTCGTGCTCGCGGTCGGCGCGCAGCTGCTCGCCGCCCGGCTCGTCATCCCGGCGATCGTCCCGCTGCTCGTCGTCGGCGTGCTCGCCGGCGACGTCTTCGAGCTGATCGACCCGCAGCAGCTGCTCGGTCCGGCCTTCACCGACGCGATCTCGATCGCGGTCGGGATCATCCTCTTCGAGGGCGCGCTCGGGCTGCGGCGCGAGGAGCTGGCGGGGCCGGTGCGCGGCGTCGTCGCGCGACTCTGCTCGGTCGGCGCGCTCGTCACCTGGGTCTGCTCGGCGCTGCTGGTCGACGCGCTGCTCGACGTCTCGCACGCGATCGCGATCCTGATCGGCGCGATCGTGATCGTCTCCGGCCCGACGGTCGTGCTGCCGATGCTCGACTTCATCCGCCCGGTCGCGCGCGTCCGCTCGCTGCTGAAGTGGGAGGGGATCGTCGTCGACCCCGTCGGCGCGATCTGCGCCGTGATCGCCTTCGACGCACTCGACTTCTCCGGCGGCGGCGTCTCGCTGCGGCTCGGCGACTTCGGCTCCACGGTCCTCGCCGGGCTCGCCTGCGGCGCCGCCGGCGCGCTCGTGCTGATGCCGCTGCTGCAGGCGCGCTGGCTGGCCGAGCGGCAGAAGGTCGCCGCGACGCTGATGGCGGTCGTCGCCGCCTTCGCCGCCGCCGACCTGCTGCGCGACGACGCCGGCCTCGTCGCCGCGATCGCGATGGGGATCGCGCTCGCCAACCAGCGGCGGGTCGAGATCGAGCGGATCGTCGAGTTCAAGGAGACGCTCGGCGCGATCCTGCTCGGGCTGCTGTTCATCCTGCTGTCGGCGACCGTCGACCTGACCGACGTGATCGACCTCGGCGCGCCGGCGCTGCTGCTGGTCGTGCTGCTCGTGCTCGTCGTGCGGCCGCTCGGCGTGGCGCTCTCGACCGTCCGCTCCGACCTGCCGTGGCGCGAACGGCTGATGCTGATGGCGCTCGCGCCGCGCGGGATCGTCGCCGCCTCGACGGCGTCGGTCTTCGGGCTCGAGCTGCAGCAGCAGGGCGCGCCGGGGGCCGACATGATCGTGCCGGTCGTCTTCACCGTGATCGCCGGCACGGTCGTCGTCTACGCCGTGCTCGGCCCGCTGGCGGCGCGGCTGCTGGGGCTCGCGCACGGCGAGCCGGCGGGCGTGCTGATCGTCGGCGCGGCGCCGTGGGCGCGTGCGCTGGCGCGGGCGCTCGCGACGGCCGGCGCCGAGGTGCGGCTGTGGAGCCCGCACGCCGAGGAGGCGGCGGCGGCGCGCGCCGAGGGGCTGACCGTCTGCGCCGACCCGCTGCTCGGCGACGGCGCGGCGAGCGACGACCCGCTCGACGAGGCCGTCGGGCTGGTGCTCGTGACGACCGCCGACGACGCCTTCAACGAGCTGCTCGTCGAGCGGCTGTCGCAGGAGCTGGGCACCGCGCGCGTGCTGGCGCTGCCGGCCGGGACGGCGAGGCCGCAGCTGCTGGCGCGCGACGGCGGGCTGGAGCCGCCGCTGTTCGGCGCGGAGGCGAGCGCGCTCGTGCTGGAGCGGCGGTTCGCGGCGGGCGCGCGGGTGCGGGCGCGGGCACCGGGCGACCCGGCCGAGGGGCTGCCGCTGGCGGTCGTGCGCGAGAGCAGCCGCAACGGCGCGCTCGCCGTCCATCCGTTCACGGGCGGCGCGGTGCCGCCGGCCCGCCCCGGCGACGTGCTGCTCGACCTCGTCTAGCCGGCCTGCTCGTCGTCCTGCTGTCTGCGGCGGCGCAGGTTGCCGACGAGCATCGCGATCACGGTCACGAGGTAGATCTGGCCGACGAGCATCGCCAGCACCGCGATTGCGCGGCCGTAGCGGGTCGCGGGCGTGAAGTCGCCGTAGCCGGTCGTCGTCATCGTCGTGAAGGCGTAGTAGACGTGGTCGGACTCGGTCCCGTCGGTGCCCTGCGAGAAGAACGGCTCGTGCCCGATGTGCGCTCCGACGGTCACGAGCTGGGCGAAGAAGAGCCCCAGCAGCAGGTAGACCGCGAGCGCCCCCGCGACCGCCTGCAGCGTCACGCCGCGGTCGCTCAGCAGCCGCGCGAGCCCGCGCACGACCTCGACGATCGTGACGCTGACGAGCACGACCCCGACCGCCGAGCCGACCCACGTCGGCAGGTTGTCGACGGCGATCGCGATGCTGCCGCCGACCGCCAGCACGGCCGCGATCGCCGCCGTCCAGCCGCGCACGACGACGTCCCCGCGTCCGGTCACGACGACGACGAGCAGCATCGCCAGCGTCAGCAGCAGCGCGAGCACGTGGCTGAGCGGATCGTCGGGCGCGACGATGAAGAAGACGACCGCGGCCAGCGCGAGCAGCAGCACGAGCCCGTACCTGTACGCCGCCTCCTGTCCCTGGCTCAGCCGCATCAGGCGCACAGCATCGCGGGCGCGGCGGTTGGAAGCCGCACCCGCGTGTGCCTGGGCCTAGAAGGCGAGCGAGAAGGGCGTTTCGAGCAGCTCGCGGACGCGGGCGACGAACTGCGCCGCCTCGGCGCCGTTGAGGATGCGGTGGTCGGCGGCGATCGTGATGTTCATCCGCTTGCCGGGGACGACCTGGCCGTCCTTCACGACCGGCGTGTCGCGCAGCGCGCCGACCGACAGGATGCCGGCCTGGCCGCTGGTGATGATCGCGGTGAACTCGGTCGTGCCGAACATGCCGAGGTTGGAGACCGTGAAGGTCGCGCCCGACAGCTCCGGCGGCGTGATTCTGCCGGCGCGCACACGGGTCGCGAGGGCGCGCGCGTCCTTGGAGATCTCACCGAGCGACTTCTTGTCGGCGTCGAAGATCGTCGGGACGATCAGCGCGTCGTCGGTCGCCACGGCGATGCCGACGTTGACGCGCGAGTACAGCTCCCACTTGCCGTCCTTGTAGCCGCCGTTGGCCTTCGGGAACTCGCGCAGGGCGAGCGCGGCGGCCTTCACGACCATGTCGTTGAAGGAGGGCGCGCGGCGGCTCTCGTTGGCGGCCGCCTTCATCTGCTCGCGCAGCGAGACGGCGGCCTCCATGTCGACCTCGGTCGTGACGATGTAGTCGGGGATCGTCGCCTTCGACTCGGCCATGCGGCGCGCGATCACCTGCTGCGTGCGCGTCAGCTCGATCGACGTCGTCTCGCCCTTGCCGGAGCCGGCGTCGCCGGAGACGACCGGGCCGGGGATCTCCTTCGCGGGGGCTGCGGGGGCCGGCGCAGCGGCAGGCGCGGCAGCCTCGGCCGGCGCGGACTCGGCCGGGGCGGCGCTGCCGTTGTCGGCGGCGCCCTGCACGTCGGCCTTGACGATGCGGCCGCCGGGGCCGGAGCCGGAGACGGCGGAGAGGTCGACGCCCAGCTCCTCGGCGAGGCGGCGGGCGACCGGCGAGGCCTTCACGCGGCCGTTGCCGTTGGAGTCGGCGTCGCCGCCCGCGGAGGGCGCCGGCGCGGGCGTCTCCTCGGCGGTGGCGGTCACGCTGCCCTCGGCCGCCTTCGGCTCGTCCTTCGCCTCAGCGGCGGCGGCCTTCGGCGCCTCCTGCTTGGCGGCCGGCGCGCTGCCGTCGCCCAGGCGCGCGATCGTCTCGCCGATCGGGAGCGTGGCGCCCTCCTCGGCGACGATCTCGAGCGTGCCCGAGGCGTCGGCCTCGTAGGTCATGTTGGCCTTGTCGGTCTCGATCTCGACAAGCTCCTCGCCGCGCTGCACGTCGTCACCGGAGGCCTTCAACCACTTGATGATCGTGCCCTCCTCCATCGAGTCCGACAGGCGGGGCATCACGACGTCCGGCACGGCTGGGTTCCTTTCGGTGACCTACGCATCTCGTCATGCCGATCTGGTATCGGCCGTGTATCGCACGATAGCGGAGGAGACGCCGGAAACGTTTCCAGCCAACCCGGATTCTCCCCCGCTCGGGGGGTAGCGTGCTACTCCGCGGCGTCGCGCCGCTGGGCCTCGCGCCAGGCCGTGATGAACGCCTCCGCGTCGAGCCGCCGGAGGTCGTCGCGGAGAGCGCGCGCGAGCCGCGAGGCGGCGCGCGGCTCCAGCTCCCAGAACAGCAGCGACTCGCCGCTGACGATCTCGACCACCTCGATCCGGTCGACGCGGTCGGGCGCCGAGAACAGCGCCGGCCCGCGCCCGCCGCGCGTGACGCGCAGCTCGTACTCGCGATGCGCCTTCATCGGCCCGTGCCGTCGCCGTCGCCGGCTCGGCCGCGCGGCGCTCTCGTGTCTCTGCCGGCGAGCGCCGCCGCGATCGCCTCGGCGCGGCGGGTCGCCGTCTCCAGCATGTCGGCGAGCACGTCGACGCCGGAGTCGCCGTGGAATATCTCGCCCTCCCAGGCGAGCGCCGGCACCCGCCGCACGCCGGCGGCCGCGGCGGCGCCGGTCGCGGCGTCGAGCGTCTCGCCCACGACCGGCCGCGCGATCGCGCTCAGCAGCTCGTCCGCCTCCAGCCCGCAGGCGGCCGCGGCGCGCAGCAGCGTCTCGTCGTCGCCGAGGTCTCCGCCGTCGGCGAACGCCTGCCGGAAGGCGGCCAGCGAGAAGCCGACGGTGCGGCCGAGCTGCCGCGCCCAGGTCCCCGCCAGCAGCGCGCGGCGGTGCTCGGTCGGCCATTGCGCCGGCCATCGCAGCGGCTGCATCCCGCGTCTGGCGGCGAGCGCCTCCAGCGCGACGCGGCGGCCGGGGCGATCGGCGCCGGCCTCCTGGTCGGAGAGGTCGCGGGAGTCGATCGGGACCCACTCCGGCACGAGCGGGAGGCCGGCGCTGACGCGCTCGGCGGCGAGGTACGACTCGGGGTCGCCGAGGTCGTAGAAGAACAACGGCCGCGGCCCCTCCGGAGGAGGAGCCGCGGCCGCAAGCTGCTGCGTGACGCGAAGTGAGGACTCCGGCGTCACAGGAGGCTCCTAGCCGTGGATCAGCCAGCCGTCGGCGTCGCGCGCGGCCTCCATCACGCCCTCGGAGAGGGTCGGATGGCCGTGGACGATGCGCGCCACCTCGGGGTAGCCGCCCTCGAGCGCCTTCGCGTTGACGAGCTCCTGGATCAGCTCGGTCGCCTTCGCGCCGATGATGTGACCGCCGAGCAGCTCGCCGTATCTCTTGTCGCCGATCACCTTCATCACGCCGGCGCGGTCGCCGTAGACGGTGCCGGCGCCGACGGCGCCGTAGGGCACTCTGCCGACGACGACGTCGTAGCCGGCCTCGCGCGCCTGCGCCTCGGTGAGGCCGAAGGAGGCGACGTTCGGCGAGCAGAAGGTCGCGCGCGGGACGTCGACGTACTCGATCGGGTGGGTTCTCATGCCGGCGATGTCCTCGGCGGCGATGATGCCCTCCTCCGACGCCTTGTGGGCGAGCGCCGGGCCGGGGACGATGTCGCCGATCGCCCAGACGCCCTTGACCGACGTGCGCAGCGCGCCGTCGACCTCGATCAGGCCTCTGTCGGTCAGCTTGACGCCCGCGTCCTCGAGCCCGAGGCCGTCCTCGTCGGGGCCGCGGCCGGCGGCGATGACGAGCCACTCGGCCTCGCCCTGCTCGCCGTTGAAGGTGAAGGTGACCTTGTCGTCGGCCGACTCGACGTTCTCGACGAACGTTCTCGTGACGACCTTCATCCCCTGCTTCTTGAGGCCTCGCTCGGCCAGCTTGGAGATCTCGGCGTCCTCGGTCGGGAGCACGCGGTCGAGGCCCTCGAACAGCGTCACCTCGGTGCCGAGGCGCGCGTAGGCGGAGGCGATCTCCGAGCCCGAGGCGCCGGCGCCGACGACGGCGAGCGTCTTTGGAAGGGATTCGAGCGCCCACGCCTCCTCGGTGCCGATCACGCGGCCGCCGAAGGTCGTGCCGGGGATCGGCCGCTTGACCGAGCCGGTCGCGACGATGACGCCCTTGGTCGCCTCGTAGGTGGTGCCGTCGACGACGACGTTGCCGTCGGCCGTGACCGCGCCGAGGCCCTCGATGACGTCGATTCTGTTCTTCTTGAAGAGGCCTGCGACGCCGCCGGTCATCGTTCTCACGACTCTCTTGCGGCGCTCCTGGACCTTGTCGAAGTCGACCGTGCGGCCGTCGACGTTGATGCCGAACTCAGCGGCCTCGTCGACCTCGCTGAGGATGTCGGCGGAGCGCAGCACGACCTTGGCCGGGATGCAGGCGTAGTTGAGGCATCGGCCGCCGATCTGGTCCTTCTCGACGACGGCGGTCCGCAGTCCGAGCTGCGCCGCGCGGATCGCCGCGACGTAGCCGCCGGGACCGGAACCAATGACGATGCAGTCATAAGCGGATTCGGGCATGGTGGATTCGAGACTATACGAACGTCATACAAAACAGCCGGCCGCCGCTACCAGATCCGCGATGCGGATGTCGCGTTCCGCGGAAGGCCCGCGCGGAGGCGTTCAGGAGGCGCCGGGACGGGCCGGCATCTGGATCCGCGCCATCGCCCGGATCAGCTTCCAGAAGAGCCAGCCGGCGAGCCCGATGACGGCGACGCAGAGCAGCGCCGCCCACCAGTTCGAGGCGACCAGCAGCGACAGCGCCGCGATCGCGATCTGGAAGCCGAGCAGCGCCTCGAAGCCGAGCACGGCCCAGTATCTGACCGTCCACATGCCCCACGCGGCGACGAGCAGGATCGCCGCCAGCAGCAGCGCGCCGAACAGCGAGCCCTCGCCGCCGACACGGGCGCCGGAGGCGTAGCCGATCACGACCAGCGCGGCGAGCGCGAGCGCGACGACGGTGGCGATCGTGACCGCGCCGGGCCGCTCGCCGGGCGCGAGCGGCACGAGCTGCGCCCGCGCGGCGGCGTCGCGGGCTTCGCTGCGCGAGAGTCTTCTGCCGTCGGGGCCGTGGGTGGGGAGGGGCGGGCCGTCGCTGCGGCGCCCGCGGCGGCCCCTCGGCACGCGCTCGCCGGCGACGCCCGAGCCGGCGCGCGGCTCGACGGCGGGCTGCCGGGCGGGCGCGTCTGCACTGGCGGCCGCGCCCTCGCCGCCGAGCGCGGGCGTGTCTTCGAGCCGGCCGGCGGCCGCGCCGGCGGCGCTGCTGCCGCGCTGGCGCTTGCGACTACGCTGCGCCACCGCGCACCTCCACGTCGGTCAGCTCGGCGCGCAGCGCGCGCGCCGTCGTCTCCGGATCCTCTGCGCTCGTGAGCGCCCGCACGACGACCGCGCGGCGCGCGCCGGCGGCGACCGCGGCCGGCAGCGTCGTCGCGTCGAGCCCGCCGATCGCGAACCACGGGACCGGACGCTCCGCGCTCGCCGCGTGCTCGACCAGCTCCAGCCCGACGGCGGGGCGGCCCGGCTTCGTCGGCGTCGCGTGGATCGGCCCGACGGCGAAGTAGTCGACGTCGGCCTGCGCGGCGCCGTCGACCTGCGCGGGCGTGTGCGTCGAGAGGCCGACGATCCGCTCGCGCCCGACGACGGCGCGCGCCGCGTCGACCGGCGTGTCGTCCTGGCCGACGTGGACGCCGTCGGCATCCGTCGCGGCGACGAGGTCGGGGCGGTCGTTGAGGATGAAGAGCGCGCCGTGCGCGTCGGCGGCGGCGCGGAAGAGCGGGGCGGCGGCGAGGATCGTCGCGTCGTCGCCGTGCTTGTCGCGCAGCTGCACGAGGTCGACGCCGCCGCGCAGGGCGCCGTCGAGGAAGCTGGCGAGGTCGCGTCCGTCGCCGGTCGCGTCGCAGACGAGGTAGAGGCGGGCGGCGGCGAGCCGCGCGCGCCGGTCGCTGCCGGAAGACGTCATCGCCCTCCATCTTGTCAGCCCCGCCCGGCCGGGCGCGCTCCTCCGCGGCGCGCTCATGCTCCCGCGCGCCACGGGGGACCGCGTCCGGTCCGGGCGGCGGCGTCTCTCCGAACGCCGCCGAGCCGTTTCATCGGCATCCGCTCGGAAAACTGAAGCGAGGGCCTGGCGCTACCATCGCAAGTACGGGAGCCCGTGTGGGCTGAGAGGGTGGCGAAGCACGCGCCGCCGACCGTCACGACCTGATCCGGATAATGCCGGCGCAGGGAAGGAGGCACGTGCCCCAGCGAACGCATCACAGCTTCGACGTCGCCGTCGTCGGCGGCGGGATCATCGGCCTCGCCGTCGCCTGGCGAGCGCAGCGGCACGGCATGCGCGTCGTGCTGCTCGAACGCGCGCCGGCCGTCGCGACCGGCGCCACGCACGCCGCCGCCGGCATGCTCGCGCCCGTCAGCGAGGCGCACGTCGCCGAGCGCGAGCTGCTCGCGCTCGGGTTGGAGAGCGCCGCCCGCTATCCGGACTTCGTCGCGCAGCTCGCGCAGGCGAGCCCGCTCGACGCCGGCTTCCTCGCCTGCGGCACGCTGCGGGTCGCGCGCGACCGCGACGAGGCCGAGGCGCTCGACCGCGAGCGCGCGGTGCGCGAGCGGCTCGGGCTGCCGGTCGAGCGGCTGCTGCCGACCGCCGCCCGCCGGCGCGAGTCGGGACTGGCGCCGACGATCCGGCTGGCGCTGGAGTTCGCCGACGACCACGCCGTCGACCCGCGCGCGATCAGCGCGGCGCTCGCCGACGCCTTCACGCGTGCCGGCGGCGAGCTGCGCACCGGCGCCGAGGCGGCCGCGCTGACCAGCGCCGGCGACCGCGTCACCGGCGTCGCGCTGGCGAGCGGCGCGGCCGGTGACGGCGCCTCGATCGCCGCCGACCAGGTCGTCGTCGCGACCGGCGCCTGGACCGAGCGGCTCGGCGGGCTGCCCGCCGGCGCGCGCGTGCCGGTGCGCCCGGTCAAGGGCCAGATCCTGCGGCTGCGCGACCCCGCCGGCCCCGGCCTGATGACGCGCGTGCTGCGGATGGACCCCGGCTACCTCGTCCCGCGCGGCGACGGACGCTACGTGCTCGGCGCGACGATGGAGGAGCGCGGCTACGAGACCGACGTCACCGCCGGCGGCGTCTTCGAGCTGCTGCGCGACGCGATCGAGCTGGTCCCCGGCCTCTCCGAGCTGGTGATCGAGGAGGTCGAGGCCGGCCTCCGTCCGGGCACGCCCGACAACGCGCCCGCGCTCGGCGCCGGCGCGCTGCGCGGCCTGCACTGGGCGGCCGGTCATCACCGCAACGGCATCCTGCTCGCGCCGATCACGGCCGACCTGCTGCTGCAGTCGCTGACCGGCTCGCCGCTGGACCCGCTCGCGGCGCCGTTCGCGCCCGGACGTTTCACGACCACGACGAAGGAGGTCGCCGCATGACGACGATCCGCCTCAACGGCGAGCAGCGCCGCCTCGACGACGGCGCAACCGTCCAGCACGCGCTCGACCTGCTGAACGTCACGCCCGACTCGCGCGGCGTCGCCGTCGCCGTCGACCGCGAGGTCGTCCCGCGCGGCGACTGGGCCGCGACGGCATTGCACGAGGGCGCGGCCGTCGAGGTCGTGATGGCGATCCAGGGAGGCTGAGATGAGCACTGTCGATCCAACAACCGGCACCGGCGCGCTCGACGCCGCGGCCGCCGCCGATCCGCTGACGATCGCCGGCAGAGCGTTCCGCTCGCGGCTGCTGCTCGGGACCGGCGGCTTCCAGTCGCTGGAGGCGATGGCGGAGGCGATCAAGGTCAGCGGCAGCGAGCTGGTGACGGTCGCGCTGCGGCGGATCGACCCGGGCGCGGCCGGCTCGATCATGGACGTGATCGCCGACGCCGGCGTCGAGGTGCTGCCGAACACCGCCGGCTGCTACACCGCCCGCGACGCCGTCACGACCGCGCGGCTCGCGCGCGAGGCGTTCGAGACCAACTGGGTCAAGCTCGAGGTGATCGGCGACGACCGCACGCTGCTGCCGGACGCGATCGAGCTGGTCGAGGCGGCCGAGATCCTCGTCGACGACGGCTTCGTCGTGCTGCCGTACACGACCGACGACCCGATCCTCGCGCGCCGGCTGGAGGACGTCGGCTGCGCCGCGGTGATGCCGCTCGGCTCGCCGATCGGCTCCGGGATGGGGATCAACAACCCCTACAACATCGCGATCATCCGCGAGCGCACGCAGCTGCCGGTCGTGCTCGACGCCGGCGTCGGCACCGCCTCCGACGCGGCGCTCGCGATGGAGCTGGGCTGCGACGCGGTGCTGTGCGCGAGCGCGATCTCCCGCGCGCACGACCCGCGCGCGATGTCGCTCGCGATCAAGGCCGCGGTCGAGGCCGGGCGGCTTGCGCGCGTCGCCGGGCGGATCCCGCGACGGCTCCACGCCGAGGCCTCGACGCCCGATGCCGGCCTGCCCGACTTCGGCGTGGCGGATGCCTGACGAGCAGGTCACGCGGCGCCCGGTCGACGAGCTGCTCGACGGCTGGGAGGCGGCCTGGTGCGGGCGCGACGCCGCCGCCTTCGCGCCGATCTGCGATCCCGACCTCCACTACGAGGATCCGCTCACGAGGGGCACGCCGCTGATCGGCGTCGAGGAGCTGAGCGCGCTCGCGCGCAGAGTCTGGGGCGGCTTCCCGGACGTGCGGCTGGAGCGCGCCGGCGAGCGGCTCACCGACGGCCGCTTCGCCGCCGCGCCGGCGCGGCTGGCGGGGACGCACCGCGAGGCGGTCGACGGGCTCCCGGCGACGAACCGCTTCGTGGTCGTCCACTGCCTCTTCTACTGCGAGCTGCGCGGCAACAGGCTGCTGCGCGTGCGCGCCTTCTTCGACCTCTACGACGCGGCGACGCAGCTCGGCGTGCTGCCGAGACACGGCACGCTCGGCGAGAAGGCGCTGCTGACGCTGCGCGGCTTCGGGCTGCGGGCGCGCGGCTAGCGCGAGCCGCGCCCCAGCTCTGCGCGTGACGCCCCGCGCGGCCTCGTAGGACGCGCGTCCTACTCCAGCGTCGCTCGCACCGGCGCGTGGTCGGAGAGGTCGCCGCGGTCGAGCAGCTCGCGTCTGGTCCCGGCCGCGCGCACGAGCCCGCCGGCGGCGTAGAGGTGGTCGACGCCGCTGCCGGCGACGTGCGTCAACGGCGCGGGCGGCGACGGGTCGCGCACGTTGAGGTCGCCGCCGAGCACGAGCGGCGCGCCGGCCGCCCAGCGCAGCGCGGTCGCGCCCGCGAGCGCGATCTCGCGACGCGCCTGCGGGTCGTCGTGCACGGTCGCGTGCAGGTTCGCGAACCAGCGGCCGCGGTCGTCGCGGACGGCGTGGACGACGCGCCGCTCCGGCCGCAGGCAGAGCCGCCGGCGCGCGTGCAGCTCGATCCGCGGACCGCGCACGAGGATCACGTTCGCGCCGCCGCCGCCGGACTTGATCGCCTCCGGCCAGCGTTGCGCGATCGCCCGCCGCAGCGGCAGCAGCTGGTTGCGGGAGGTGAGCGCGGTGCGCTGGTCGGCGTCGCAGGCGGCGGCGAGCGGCGGTCCCCACCACGGCGGGACCTCCTGCAGCAGGGCCACGTCCCACTCCCAGGTGCGGAGACGCTCTGCAAACAGGTGCATCAAGTCGCGATTCCGCGCGGGGATCGAACGTCCGTGGAAGAGGTTCCAGGTCACGACGCGCAGCGCCATCGAGTGAACGTACACTGCGCGACGTGCCGCGCCACTTTCTGACCGGAACCGAGTTGAGCAGAGACGAGCTGCTCGCGCTGATCGATCGCGCGATCGAGCTGAAGGCGAACCCGCTCGCCTCGACGGCGCTCGCCGGCAAGAGCGTCGGGCTGATCTTCCAGAAGCCGTCGACGCGCACGCGCCTGTCGTTCGAGGCCGGTGTCTTCGAGCTGGGCGGCAATCCGGTCGTCCTGCGGCCCGACGAGATGCAGCTGAGCCGCGGCGAGGCCGTGCGCGACACCGCGTACGTGCTGTCGCGCCATGTTGCCGCCATCGGTCTGCGCACGCACGCCGATGCGTTGATCGAGGAGCTTGCGCAGTACGCGACGGTGCCGGTCGTCAACATGCTCACCGCGGGTCACCATCCCTGCCAGGCGCTCGCTGACTTGACGACGTTG
This sequence comes from Conexibacter sp. CPCC 205762, assembly GCF_030646155.1. Classification (GTDB taxonomy): domain Bacteria; phylum Actinomycetota; class Thermoleophilia; order Solirubrobacterales; family Solirubrobacteraceae; genus Conexibacter. Next base: position 42,462 of record NZ_JAUTDN010000033.1, on the reverse strand, counting down.
AAGGAGACGTTCGGCACGCTCGACGGTCTCGTTCTCACCTACGTCGGTGACGGCAACAACGTCGCTCGTTCACTCGCACTCGTCGGCACGCTCGCCGGCGTCGAGGTGCGTGTCGCGGCGCCGACGGGGTACCAGTTGGAAGATGGCACGGGCGCAAAGCTGTTCGACGATCCCGCCGCCGCCGTCGCTGATGCGCACGCCGTCTACACCGACGTGTGGGTCAGCATGGGCGACGAGGAGACGGCCGACGCGCGCCGCGCCGCGCTTGCCGATTACCGCGTCGACGACGCGCTGCTCGACCTTGCCGCGCCGAACGCGATCGCACTTCACGACCTGCCCGCGCACCCTGGTGACGAGATCACCGCAGAGGTCCTTTACGGTGAGCGTCAGCGCATCTGGGACCAGGCAGAGAACCGTCGTCACGCGCAAAAAGCCCTGCTCGAACTGCTGTTGCGGTAACGCGACGACATGCCGCTGCGGTAGCCTCGCGCCAGACCGCCCGTTACACCCCGCTTCTGAGGAGCCGTCAATGCCGCAGCCGAAGTCCCCCGCGTCGACCGCAGCCGCTAGAAGAGCTGCGCGCAGATCGGCGGCCGCGAGACCGACGTCGAGAAGAGCGACGGCGAGAAGACCGGTCGCGAGAGCGGCGGCGAGAGCGCCAGCCGCGAGAGTCGCCAGAAGAGCTGCAGCGAGAAGAGCGCCGGCCGCGAGAGCTGCCGCCAGAAGAGCTGCCGCCAGAAGACCCGCCGCGAGAGCTGCGGCGAGAAGAGCGCCGGCCGCGAGAGCTGCCGCCAGAAGAGCTGCCGCGAGAAGACCCGCCGCCAGAGCGGCGGCGAGCAGACCTGCCGCCAGAAGAGCGGCGGCGAGAAGAGCGCCGGCCGCGAGAGCGCCCGCGACCAGAAGAGCCGCCGCCAGAAGACTGGCTGCGAGAAGAACGGCTCCGGCGGCGAGAAGAGCGGCCGCCAGAAGACTCGCCAGCAGACCGGCGGCGAGAAGAGCCGCGGCGAGACCGGCGGCCAGAAGAGCAGCTGCCAGCAGACCCGCCGCGAGAAGAGCCGCGGCGAGACCGGCCGCGAGAAGAGCTGCGGCGAGAAGAGCGCCGGCCGCCAGAAGAGCCGCTGCGAGAAGACCCGCCGCCAGGAGAGCGGCGGCGAGAAGAGCTGCGAGAAGAGTCGCGGCCGCCCCCTCCGATGAGGAGGCTGCCAGGGGCGTCTCCGACGCCGCTGACAGTGTCAGAGCCGCGCAGGGCGAGGATCCGCTCGCTCAGCTCGTCGGCACGTTGCGCGACCAGCTCTCCGATCGCGTCTTCGAGCCGCTGAACCTCGTGATGCTCGCCGCCGACCGGATCCAGGGCACGCTCGACGACGCCGTCGCAAGAGGCCGCGTGACGAGGGGAGATGCGAACGATCTCGTCTCTGAGCTGGTCCGTCGCGGCCGCGAGCAGACCGACGACGTGCTCGGCAACCTCGACGAGCTGCTCGGCAAGGGCATCGATCAGCTCGACGCGCTCTCCCGCAAGCTCGAGGAGAAGAGCGCCAAGGCGCGTCGCACCGAGTCGGTCGACCGCATCGTCGCCAGCGCCGAGCGCGCCCGCAGAGCGGTCGGCAAGCAGCTCGGCTGACCCACGTCGCATCCGGCAGCCGCCCGCTTCGTCGCGAGCGGCTGCCGTCGGCGCCCGGCCGCCCACAGCGGCGGCCGTCGTCGTCGTCGCTCAGCTCGGCCGCGGGCCGTCGTAGCGCGGGAGGCCGTCGTCGGCGAGCGCCTCCCAGGCGGGCGCGGAGCTGACCCACTGGTGCCAGCGCGGCCGGATGCCGGGATCGCCGTCGACCGCCCCGAGCCGCACCGCGACTATCGAATCCGTCGCCGGGTCACCGGCGAACAGGTGCGAGCCGCAGCCGCCGCAGAACGCCTTCGCCTTGCCGCCCTCCGGCTGCCAGCTGCGCACCTGCTCGGCGCCGCTGACGATCGCGAACGCCGACGCCGCGACGACGCCCGCCGGCGATGCTGCCGTCCCCGTCCGCCGCTGGCAGCGCCCACAGTGGCAGTAGCCCGCCTCGGAGAACGGCGCCCGCACCTCGGACCGCACCGCGCCGCAGTTGCACTCGCCTGTCATCACCGCTGCCATCGATCCTCCGCGTAAAGTTCGCTTGCCGGCCGGCCCGGACCCTAGCGCGCCCCGCTCACCCCGACGCGCAGCGCGCGGGTGCGTCAGAGGCCGAGGTCGGTCGCCAGGACGGCGAGGTCGAGGCGCTCGCCGGTCAGCTCGGCGAGCAGCTCCTCGGCGCTGCGGCGCTGGCCCTCGGCCCACAGCGCGCGCAGCGCGGCGCCGGCTTCGGCGGAGCTGAACCAGTCGTCGCCGAAGCGGTCGGTCAGCCAGCGGCGCAGGTGGGTCTCGAGCGCCCAGGCGCGCAGATAGGCGGCGACGTAGAAGCCGGGGTCGAGATCGCTCAGGTGGGTCTCGGCGGGCCAGGCGACCCCGACCGCGCCGGAGAGCGAGCGCGCGTAGACCTCGCCCAGCAGCGCGTCGCCGGGAGCGGCCGCGTCGTGGACGATCAGCTCGTAGGCGAGCTTGCCGCAGTAGCGCCGCAGGTAGATCAGCCGCGCCGCGCGCGCATGCATGGCGAGCGCGCCGTCGTCGTCGCGCACGCCCCGCGCCGCGAGCCAGCGGGGATCCTCCACGAGGTGGTCGAAGAGGAACGCGAACGCCTCCGTCAGCGCGTTGTCGCCGAGATGGCGGTACTCGAACGGGAGCGCCGCGTCCATCGCCGCGAAGTGCTGCGCGTGACCGCCCTCGTGCAGCAGCGCCGCGTAGTCGTCGCGGCCGCCGACCGGCGCGACCACCAGCCGCACGTCCGCGGGCGCGCGCACCGCGACGCAGAAGGCGCGCGGCGACTTGCGCGGGCGCGGCTCGACGTCGAGGTCGATGCGACCGCCGCCGTCGGGCGACAGCCCGAGGCCGCGGCACGACGACGCGTACGCCTCCAGCAGCCCGTCGGCGGGAAAGGCGCCGTCGTCGGCCGTCGCGCGGAAGAACCACGGCAGGTCGGCGCGCGCAAGCCGGTCGAGCCCGACCCCGACGGTCCGCTCCAGCGCCGGCCCGACGACGGCGCCGTAGGCCGCGCCGCCCGTCGCCGCCAGGAACGCGTCGCCCTGCCGCCCGAGCAGGTCGAGGTCCCACCCCTTCAGCTCCGCGCACATCGCGCGGTAGCTCGGCCAGCCGAGCTCGGCGACGAGCGCGCGCGTCCGCTCCAGCGCCGCGCGGTGGAGCGGGTTCAGCTCGCGCTCGGTCGCCTTCAGCCGCGCCGCCTCGATCTCGGCGCGCCGCTGCCGATCGGGCGAGTTCGCCTGCGCGACGGTCGACGCGCGGAAGCCGAGCGGTCCGCCGGGCAGGTCGAGCCGCAGCGTCGCCTCGCGCTGCGCGAGCGCCTCCTCCTCGGCCGCGGTCGCGCGCCCGAGCAGCCCTTCGACGGCGAAGTCGAGCAGCATCCGCAGCTGCCGTGCCTCGTCGTCGCGCACGCCCGGCGCGTCGCTCGCGGCAGCGACGCGCCCTCGCAGCGCAGCAACCGCCTCGAACGAGAACAGCGCCGCGTGCCGCGCGTAGATCGCGTCAATCGCGAACGCGTCCGAGAGCCCGGCGTAGTGCCCGTGGTAGGCCTCGCCCAGCTCCCTGACGAACGTCTCCGCCTGCGTCCGGTATGCGCTCAGTTCCACGCCGCGGATGCTACGTCCTGGCGCGGCCTCGCAGCTCGCGCACGCAGCTGCTGAAGGCCGCCTCCCACGTCGGCGCGAGCTGCTCGACCGTCTGCGTTCTGGCCCATGCGACGGCGTTGGCACGCAGCTCCGAGAGCCGTTGGCGGTCGTCGAGCAGCGCGCTCAGCGCTGCGTGCCAGTCACCGTCGCCGACCAGCAGCCCACCTTGCTGGGGGCCGAGGTCGGCATACGGACCGATCGGCGAGGCGAGCCACATTGCGCCCGCGGTCGCGTACTCCTTCAGCTTTACGTTCGAGCGGGCGCGGTTGAAGGGCGTGTCAGCAAGCGGGGCGAGCCCGATCGCGAACTCGCGCTCCTGCCCGATCAGTCTTTGCACGGGGATCTGGCCGCGTTCCTCGTAGGCCGGGCTGCGGAAGCCGAAGGAGACGCCGATCGACACGACGCGCACATCGTCGCGCTCGCGCAGCAGCCGCTCGAGCACCTTCGCGAGCTTCAGCTTTCTGACGTCGTCGAAGTGCTCGAGGCCGCCGACGTACCCGATCGTCACGCCCGGCCGGCGTCGCCGCGATTCGGGCCGCGCCAGCTCCCTCGCGGTCAGCGCGTTCTCGATCACCTGCACGCACGCGCCGCGCTCGCCGTAGATCTCGGCGATCCGTCTGCTCGGCGTCGTCATCAGCGAGGCCGCGCGTGCGATCTCGACGGTGCGTTCGAAGTCCTGCTTCGTCTCCCGTCGGCTGCGCCCGTTCCAGTTGCGGGTCAGCTTTGGCAGCGACGCGATGTCGTCGTCGTTGTCCCAGATCACGGCGATCCGTGCCGCCCGCAGCCGCTCGACGAAGTCGAGGTGCGCGGGCATCAGGCCGCGGTGGAGCAGCAGCGCGTCGCAGGCCGGGACCTCGTAGTGCGCGGCGGCGTCGGCGCCGGGTGGCGGCCACAGGATGCGGTGGCCGCGCGCTTCGAGCGCGCGCAGCGGCAGGATCGCCCGATAGTGGGCGTTGGCCGTCTCGCTGGCGAAGATGCCGCCGATCCGCATCGCTTCCCCCAAATCGCTCACGTCCCCCGACCGGGCGCGCGGGCCCCGATCCCTGAACGGCCATTATCGAGTGACCGATGCCTGCTCGGCAAGTGACCACGGTCGCGTCGCGATCGCCGCTGGCACGGGACCTGCCATCCTAAGCAGTTCGATGAGCACGCCTTCCACCACACAACGCAAGCGCCCGGACCGGTTCGCCGAACTCGAGGTCACGATCGACAGCCTCGCCTTCGGCGGCAACGGCGTCGCCCGCCATGACGGCTACGTGCTGTTCGTGCAGGGCGCGATCCCCGGCGATCGCGTGCGGGTGAAGGTGACCAAGACCAAGCGCGATTACGGCGAGGCGATAACGCAGGAGGTGCTGGAGCCGAGCCCCGACCGGATCGCGGCCGTCGCTCAGCATCCCGGCGCGCCGTGGCAGGTGCTGCCGTACGAGAAGCAGCTGGAGATCAAGAGCCAGCAGGTCGACGACGCGCTGCGGCGGATCGGCAAGCTCGCCGGCTACGAGCTGGAGCCGATCGTCCCGGCGCTGCAGACGTGGCGCTACCGCAACAAGCTCGAGTACTCGTTCGGGACCGAGGGGACGGCGGAGAGAGGCGAGCTGATCTTCGGCTTCCACGCGCCCGGGGAGTGGGACAGAATCGTCCCGATCGACGACTGCCTGCTCGCCTCCGAGGCCGGCAACGCCGTCCGCGAGCAGGTGCTCAGATTCTGCAAGGAGCAGGGGCTGGAGCCGTACGACCGCCGCACCCGCCGCGGCTTCCTGCGCAACTGCGTCGTGCGCGAGGGCCGTCGCACCGGCCAGTTCCAGGTTCGGCTCGTGACGATGCCGGGCGAGCTGGACGAGGAGGCGTTCGCGCAGGCGGTCGACGTCGACGGCCTGATGTGGACCCAGTACGACGGTCTCGGCGAGACGACCACCTCCGGCGAGACGACCGTCATCTCCGGCAGGGAGTACCTCGAGGAGGAGCTGAACGGGATGACCTTCCGGGTCTCCCCGCACGCCTTCTTCCAGGTCAACACCGAGATGGCGGAGAAGCTCTACGGCCTTGCCGGCGAGTACGCCGCGCTGGCCGGCTTCGAGCGCCTCTACGACCTCTACTGCGGCATCGGCACGATCGGCCTGACGATGGCGCCGCGCGCCGGCGAGCTGTGGGGGCTGGAGATCGTCGAGCCGGCCGTCGGTGACGCGATCGCGAACGCGAGACTGAACGAGATCGACAACGCCCGCTTCTTCGCCGGCGACGCGCGCACCGCGCTGAGACTGCTCGTCGAGCAGGCCGGCTCGCCGGACGTCGTCGTCGTCGACCCGCCGCGCGCCGGCCTCTCGCAGAAGGTCGTCAGACGGATCATCGACGCCTCGCCGAAGCGGATCGTCTACATCTCCTGCAACCCGACGACGCTGGCGCCGAACGCGGCCCAGCTGGTCGAGGCCGGCTACGTGCTGCGCAAGGTGCGCCCGGTCGACATGTTCCCGCAGACGCCGCACATCGAGTGCGTCGCGCTGCTGGAGCGCGCCTGACCCACGCGCGTCTACCATCGCTCGGCGATGGTGACGATCGCTGAGCTGGAGATCGCCGACGAGCCGCAGCGCTGGTCGGCGCTCGGCTTCGCAGTCGAGAGCGACCGCTGCCGGATCGGCGCGGTCGCGCTGCGCTTCGCCGGCCGCGAGGCGGGCCGCGGGCTGATCCGCTGGCACCTCCGCGGACTGCCCTCGCGTGACGGCGACCCCGGCGCGGAGCCGGCGCTGGACGGGCTGCCGACCGCGCATGCGGCGCCGGGTGACGGCGGCGCGCACGAGCCGCCCGCCCATCCCAACGGCGTCGTCGCGATCGACCACATCGTCGCGATCTCGCCCGACCTCGACCGCACCGTCGCGCGCCTCCAGGAGGCCGGTCTCGACCTGCGCCGGATCCGCGAGCAGCCGACGCCGGCCGGCGCGCCGCGGCAGGCCTTCTTCCGCCTCGGCGCCGAGCTGCTCGAGGTCGTGCAGGAGCCGCAGCAGATCGCCGCGAGAGCCGGCGGGAGCGACCGCCCGGCCTTCTTCTGGGGCCTCGCGCTGCGCTGCCCCGACCTCGACGCGACCGTCGCGACGTTCGGCGAGAACGTCGGCGGGATCCGCGACGCGGTCCAGCCGGGGCGGCGGATCGCATCGGTACGGCGCGTTGCAGGACTTGCGCTGCCGGTGGCGCTGATGACAGATTAATGGGCAACGCTTCCCGGATAGGAGTTCCCCGCATGTCCCATCGTCTTCGCCTGCTGGCCCTGGTCGCCCTCGCGCTGCCGGCACTGCTGATCCCGTCGGCCGCCAACGCCGCGACGAGAAGAACCTCGACCTCCGAGTGCCCGATCTTCACCGTCGTCAAGAACGACCCGCAGTCGGGCTTCAGCGCCGGCAAGTACCACCGCCTCAACTTCACCCCGGCCGGCACGACCCTGACGTGCACCGACACCTACAACATCTTCCGCAGCTACCTCTACGAGCCGAGATCGATGAGAGGCTGGACGACGCAGAAGCTCGGCGGCAGACTGAGCGGCGCGATCGGCAAGCGCTTCATCAAGAGCGGCACGAACGGCAGAACCGGCTTCGACGTCTGGCGCTTCCCGAGCAGAAGCTCGAAGTAGCTCAGGCGACGGCTGCGAGCGGGGCGTCGAACGACTCGGCGCCCAGCTCCGCGTCGCGGAATCCGCGCAGCGCCGCCGCGATCTCGCGGTAGGTCGGTGCGTGGAAGCCCATCCCGAGGTGCGTCGTGTCGACCTCGACGTGGCGCGCGCCGGGGTCCAGGCAGGAGCGCCAGTCGACGATCCCATCGTTGCGCGAGTAGATCGAGACATAGCCGACGTGGGTCGGCAGCGGCGCGCGCAGGTTCTCGCGCAGCGGCTCGCAGCAGGCGCCGTCGCGGCAGGCGGCGCGCAGCAGGCCGGGCACGCCGAGCATCCCGAGGCGGCCGACCAGCTCGACGTTCATGCGCACGAGCGGGTGCACCATCAGCGGGTCCAGCAGCGGCGAGCCGAGCGTCACGACGCCGCTGACCAGCTCCGGCCGGCGGCCGGCGAGGGCGCGCGCGTGGGCGCCGCCGCGGCTCTGGCCGACGATCGCGACGCGGCGGCCGCCGGAGGCCTCGTAGAGCTGCTCCAGGCGCTGCTCCAGCCGCGCGACGGTCTCGCCGCCGCAGCCGACGTTGAGGCGGATGCCGGCGCGCTCGGTGCGGTAGCCGGCGCGCTGCAGCCAGCCGCTCATCGTCGCCAGCGAGCGGTCGCCGGCGAGGTAGCCGGGGATCAGCAGCAGCGGGCGGCCGTGGCCGGCCGGCATCCCGTGGCCGCGGAAGATCGGGTCGACGAAGAGGCCTGCGGCCGCGGTCGGCAGCAGCGTCTCACGCCAGATCGGCGGCAACGACCGGAGCTGTGGGGGCACGATCCGCATCTCTCCTCCTCGGCGAGACTCTCTCACACCGAGTGGTCGGTCTGCATGGAGAACCGTCACAGCCTGCGGGTCATATGCCAGACTCGCCGCATGCGAGCCGTGACGATCCGAGACAGAGCGCTGACGGTGGCCGAGCAGCCCGATCCGGCCCCCGGCGCGGGCGAGGTGCTGGTGCGCGTGCGCGCTGCCGGCCTCAACGGCGCCGACATGATGCAGCGGCGCGGCCTCTACCCGGCGCCGCCCGACGCGCCGCAGGACATCCCCGGGCTGGAGCTGGCCGGCGAGGTCGTCGCGCTCGGCCCCGGCGCGACCCGCTTCGCGCCCGGCGCACGCGTGATGGCGGTCGTCGGCGGCGGCGCGCAGGCCGAGCTGGCGGTCGTCCACGAGCGGCTGCTGATGGCGGTCCCGGAGGCGCTCGACTGGCCGGCAGCAGGTGGCTTCCCGGAGGCGTTCACGGTCGCGTACGACGCGCTCGTGACGCAGGCGGGGCTGGCGAGCGGCGAGCGGCTGCTCGTCCACGGCGCGGCCGGCGGCGTCGGCAGCGCTGCGGTCCAGCTCGGCCGCGCGCTCGGCGCGCGCGTCACCGCGACCGTCCGCAACCCCGGCGCGCGCGACGCCGTCGCCGCGCTCGGCGCGACCGTGATCTCTCCGGAGGGCTTCGGCGAGCACGGCCCGTTCGACGTCGTGCTGGAGCTGATCGGCGCGCCCAACCTGGCCGAGAACGTCAACGCGCTCGCGACCGGCGGGCGGATCGCCGTGATCGGGATCGGCGCCGGCGCGAAGGGCGACCTGCACCTCGGCGCGCTGATGATGAAGCGCGCCCGCGTGATGGGCTCGACGCTGCGGGCGCGGCCGTTGGAGGAGAAGGCGATCGCCGCGCGCGCCGTCGAGCGCCACGTGCTGCCGCTGGTGGAGGCGGGCGCGCTGACCGTGCCGGTCGCCGCGACCTTCCCGCTCGCGGACGTCGAGGCCGCCTACGGGAGCTTCGAGGCGGGCGGCAAGCTCGGCAAGATCGTGCTGCTGCCGTAGGGCTAGCCCCAGCAGCGAGTGGGGAGCAGTCCCCGTTCCGCGCTGACGGCGACCGGCATAGGCTGGTCGGCGTGACCAGCACCCCGCCGCCCGAGAGAGGGCTCTCCCGCCCGTTCGTGATCTTCTGCGTCGTCTTCGGCGCGATCGTCGTCGTCTGGGCGGCGCTGTGGTTCGCCGCCGCCTCGGTGCAGCAGAGCGACGACCGCACGCAGTCCTACGGCGGCGTCGAGCGGCTGCGCCTGAAGGGCAGCAGCGGTGAGATCAAGGTCGTCGCCGAGCGGCGCGACGACGTCGAGGTGATCGCCCATCGCACCTGGGGGCTGAAGGAGCCGCGCCTGCAGCAGAGCTTCGCCGACGGCGAGCTGACGCTGTCGGGCAGCTGCGGCTTCTGGGGCACGTTCGGCCCGCAGGGCTGCGACACCGAGTTCGAGGTGCGCGTGCCGGTCGAGCTGCCGCTCGACGTGCGCGGCTCCTCCGGCGACGTCAGCGCGCGCGGCATCGCCGGCGACGCCTACATCGGCTCCAGCTCCGGCGACGTGACGGTCGTCGACGCGACCGGGCCGCTGCGCGTCGGCGCCTCCTCCGGCGACGTCGTGGTCGAGGGCTATGGCGGCGACGACGTGACCGCGCACGCCTCCAGCGGCGAGGTCGTCGTGCGCGCGCGCAGAGCGCCGAGACGGATCGAGGCGGTCGCCTCCTCCGGCGACGTGACGGTCGCGGTGCCGGGCGGCAGCGGCTACGACGTGGTCACCGAGGCCAGCTCGGGCAGCGAGCGCGTCGACGTCAGGCGCGACAGCGGCTCGCCGCACAAGGTCGAGGCGCGCGCCTCCTCCGGCGACGTCGACGTCGTCACGCTCGACGACGCCCGCTGAGGGCGCCGCCGGCTAGTACGGCGGCAGGTCGGCGTACCAGTCGCCGAGCACCTTGAAGGCCCGCCAGAAGGCGTGCTTGGAGCCCTCCTCGTCGAGCGAGTCGTCGATGTTCGGGACGTACAGCGCGTCGATCGACGGCGTCAGCTGCTGCAGCCGGCCGGGCTCCTGCTCGACGTGGCGCGCGAGCGGCAGGCCGAGGTCGTTGAGCACGTCGAGCGCCTCCTCGCCCATCACGACGACGATCTTCGGCTGCACGATCGCCAGCTCCTCCAGCACCCGTTCGATGCAGGCCTGGTCGGCCAGCGAGGGGTCGGAGACCGGGCACTTGACGCAGAGCGTCCCGTAGACCGCGAGCGGGTCGATCTGCAGCCGCTTGAGCGACTTCATCAACGCGCCGCCGGAGCGGCCGTAGAAGGCGACGCCCTCCTCCACCTCCGACGGGCGCGGCTGGTACTTCAGCATGAAGACGTCCGCCTGCGGGTGGCCTGAGCCGAGCACCGGCATCAGGTTCCCCCGCGGGCAGTGGGGGCAGGTCTGGAGATCGCGCGTCAGCTGGTTGAGGTCGCGAATGGCGCGCTCGAGGTACTTCTCGCGGATCTCGTCATCTGTGGTCACGGGCATGCTCTCGGGAGAATTGGACGTTCCCACGTCATCTCCCTGCCCGTGCATCAGGACTTGCGAACCGCGCGCCGCACGCGCGCCTCGCGCACGCCTCTGCGTGCGGGGGGCGGCGTCGCCTTCGTCTGCAGGAACTTCAGCGCCTGCACGTACAGCAGGCTGGCGGGCGTGCGGATCACGTCGGCCTCCCGCAGCGCCTCCATGAACTCCTGCGGCCCGTCGAAGTCGGGCATGCGGATGCGGACCGAGCCGAGCCCCTGCGCGACGTGCGCGTCGGAGCCGGCGCCGGCCGGCACGCGGTACTTGGCGGCGAAGCGGACCGCCTCCTCGTTGAACTCGTGGATCGCGATCCGCGGGTTGAAGACCTCGATCGCGTCGACGTCGTCGAGCACCGCCAGCAGGTGCTCGTAGTCGGGCACCGAGTGCATCCGGTCGAACGGGTGGGGGACGTAGACGAGGCCGCCCTGGCGCTTGATCTCGGCGATCGTCTGCTCCAGCGAGAGCCCGCGCGGGATCAGCTCTCTGAGGAACAGGCCGATCACCTCGCCCTGGTCCTTCGTCTTGACCTCCTCGCCGACGATCACCTTGATCCCCTCGGCCTTCGCCTGCGCCTCCAGCGCGCCGGAGATCTCGTTGTGGTCGGTGACGGCGATCGCGCCGAGCCCTCTCGCCTTCGCCTGCGCCAGCAGCACCTCGACCGGCGTCGCGCAGTCGCCCGAGTGGTCGGTGTGCATGTGCAGGTCGACGTCGATCCGCGGCCGTCTCGCGACGACGGCGCGCAGCACGGGGTCGCCACGGCCGTCGTGGCGGCGCGCGACGAGGTCGCCGTAGACCTGCTCCAGCTCGTCGACGACGCGCGTCCACGAGAGCCGCTCGCGCAGCTGCGGCTCGCGCACCAGCCGCGTCAGCTGGGCGGTCAGCGTCTCGACGTCGCCGGGCTCGAACAGCAGCCCCGCGCCCTCCTCGATCAGCTCCTCGTAGACGGGCAGCCGCGAGACGACCGGGACGGCGCCGGCGGCGATCGCGTCGAGCACCCCGGCCGGGACCGGCACGGCGCCGGCGGAGGCGCGCACGACGACGTCGGCGCGCGCCAGCAGGGCGGCCTCGTCCAGCTCGTCGGGGCCGACGAAGGCGACGCGGCCGCGCAGCTCGCCGCGCAGCGCTCCGGGCGGCTGCAGGCCGCTCGGGGTCCACACGGTCGCGCGCCAGGGACGGTCGAGCGGCAGTCTCCGCAGCGCCCGCACGAAGGTGCGGACGGCAGGGCGCTCCTCGTCGGAGACGAGCACCAGCTCGGGGCCGCGCGGATCGTCGTCGGCGAGCCGCTCGTGGTCGCTGCGGGGCGCGTCGGCGCCGGGCAGGACGACGCGGTAGTCGGCCGGGAACCAGCGGTTGAGCTGCTCGCGGGTCGCCTCGTAGGAGGCGACGCGGGCGTCGAGCCGGCCGAGGAACAGCTCGACGACGCGGCGCGCGACCTGCGTCGAGAGGACCCGCTCGGTGGTCGAGTGGAAGGAGCCGACGTTGAGCGCGCGCGAGTGGCGCAGCGCGGCGCTGGCGGCGCTCGGCGCGAACGGCTCGTGGATGTGCGCGAGGTCGAGCGGCGCGATCGAGAAGAACTGCTCGATCGTGCGGGCGACGTCGATCGGCAACGAGACCGCGCGCTTGCGCGAGGGCGAGAACGGCAGCACCTCGCCGACGCCGAGCAGCCGCGGCACGCCCTCGTCGGCGCCCTCCAGCAGCTTCGCCGGATCGTCGGCGGCGGCGCGGATCGCTCTGCGCGAGGCGCGCACAAGCGCGGCCGACTGCGACGGCGCGACGATCAGCACCCGATGCCCGCGCGCCGCCAGCTCGTCGGCGACGCGAGCGACGTGACGGTTCACGTCGTGCTGCGCTTCCCAGGCGTAGGGCGTGACCTGGGCGATCGCGAAGCGCTCTGACACGGCTCCGGAGGATAGAGCCCTGAGAACGCGAACGGCCCGCCGAGCGGCGGGCCGTTGCAAATCCTGCGGTATGCGGCTGGACGCCTAGGCGTCGCCGTCGGCCGCGACCGGGGCGCTGGCGCCGGTCGGCGCGGTGCCGACCTTCTTGCCGTACTGCGCGATGAAGGTCTCGGTGTCGTTGCGTGCCTCGTCGTCGGGGCGCTGGTTCTGCGGCGACTTCATCAGGTACGAGCTGGGGCCGTCGAGCTGGCCGCCGACGCCGTGGTTGAGCGCCAGCTTGCAGCAGCGCACGGCGTCGGTGACGATGCCGGCGGAGTTCGGCGAGTCCCACACCTCGAGCTTCAGCTCGGCGATCAGCGGCACGTCGCCGAACGCTCTGCCCTCGAGGCGGATGTGGGCCCACTTGCGGTCGGTCAGCCACGGCACGTAGTCCGACGGGCCGACGTGGACGTCTCTGGCGGGCAGCTCGAGACCGGCGACCGAGGTGACGGCGTTCGTCTTCGAGATCTTCTTCGACTCGAGCCGCTCGCGCTCGAGCATGTTGAAGAAGTCCATGTTGCCGCCGACGTTCAGCTGCGAGGTGTGCTCGAGCTTGACGCCGCGCTCGTGGAAGAGGCGCGCGAGGTTGCGGTGCGTGATCGTCGCGCCGACCTGCGACTTGATGTCGTCGCCGACGATCGGCAGGTTGGCCTTCTTGAAGCGGTCGTCCCAGTAGGTCTCGGACGCGATGAAGACCGGGATGCAGTTGACGAAGCCGCAGCCGGCCTCGATGACCTGCTCGACGTACCACTTCGTCGCCTGCTCGGAGCCGACCGGCAGGTAGGAGACGACGACGTCGGTCTTCGTGTCCTTGAGGATCTGGACGATGTCGGCCGTCGGGCCGTCGGCCTTTCTGATCTTCTGCGACAGGTACTTGCCGAGGCCGTCGTGCGTCATGCCGCGCTGGACGGTGACGCCGAGTCTCGGGACGTCGGCGAATCTGATCGTGTCGTTCTGGCCGGACCAGATCGCCTCGCCCAGATCCTTGCCGACCTTGTCCGCGTCGATGTCGAAGGCGGCCGTGAACTCGATGTCACGGACGTGGTAGCCGCCGAGGTCGACATGCATGAGGCCGGGGACGCGCTCGTTCGGATCGGCGTCTCTGTAGTACTGGACGCCCTGGATGAACGAGTTGGCGCAGTTGCCGACGCCGATGATGGCGACGCGGACCTTGTCGGCCTGGTAACGGCTCGCGCCGTTGGTGGAAGCGTTGGTCACTTGGGGTGTTTCCTCCTGAAGGATGCTGTCGGGAAAGACCCCGACGAACGCCTGTGGTTACACAGATGTTGCGGATCTGGCCGCGATGAGCATCTGTCTGCGCACGTGGAAGATCCGCTGGAAGGTGGTGAAGACCGTCAGCACGGCCAGCACGTAGACCGCCGGGGCGAGCAGCTCGAAGTCGCCGAGCCCGGCGCCCTTGGCGAACAGCAGGCCGATCGAGAGGATCACGACGCGGATCGCACGCGAGGCGATCCCGACCTTGCACTCGATCCCGAGCGCCTCGGCACGGGCGCGCGTGTAGGAGACCATCAGCGAGAACAGCACCGCGACCACGACCGCCGCGACCGCGACGTCGTCGCCGGTCTTCGAGAAGTACCAGGCGACCGCGGTCAGCACGATCCCCTCCTCGACGCGGTCGAGCGTCGAGTCGAGGAAGGCGCCGAACGGCGTCCCCTTGCCCGACATGCGCGAGTAGCGGCCGTCGAGCGTGTCGCAGACGGAGCCGAGGATGAAGGCGATGCCGGCGAGGAAGAAGTATCTCTGCCACACCAGCGCGGCGGCGATCAGGTTGCCGACGAGGCCGGTCAGCGAGATCGCGTTCGGCGTCAGCCGCGACTCGATCAGCTTGTTGCGCATCGTCTCCGACAGCTCGCCGCGGGCGCGCGACTCGCCGCCGCGGCGGCGGCCGTCTCCGGGCTGGGCTGTCGACATCAGGCAGTCGCCTCGGCGCGCTCGACCTGGCCGAAGGACCAGGCAGCCGGGCGCAGACGCCCGAACAGCTGCCACGCGACGAGCGCCGAGATGCCGGCGGTCGCGGCGCCCAGTGCGGCGTCGAAGACGTAGTGGTTGCCTGTCGCCACGACCACGAACATGACGAGGAATGGATACAGGAACCAGAGGACCTTCAGCGGCTTGGGCTTGACGAGGCGGGCCATCGGCCAGCCGATCATCAGCGCGAAGCAGCAGTGCATCGAGGGCACGGCGGCGTACAGGTTCAGCAGCGCCGAGACCGGCTCGTTCTCGACCCGCACGCCGGTGAACGCGGCGACGGTGTCGGTGAAGCCCCACTCGGGCATCAGCCGCGGCGGCGCCGTCGGGAACGAGGCGTAGCCGATCAGCGCGATCCCCATCGCGACCATGAACATGTTCCGCACGAAGTAGAAGGCCTCGTTGCGGAAGAGGTAGATGAAGGCGAGCGAGCCGACCGTCACGACGAAGTGGCTGTTGATGTACATCCACGCCGCGAAGTCCGAGATCCAGCCGGTCGAGGCAGCCCACGACTGCACGCTCGGCTCGACGAAGACATGCAGCGAGTGCTCGAGGTTGATGATCTTGGTGGCGTTCCAGGCGGCGACGGCGCCCTTGCCGTCGACCATCCCGCGGACGATCTGGTAGCAGTAGTAGGCCGCTGCGAAGAGCAGCAGCTGCCGGACCAGATCTCCCACGCCATGTGGGAGCACCCGCCGCTCGAAGTTGCGAAGCGATCGAATCATGCGGAAACTCGCATCCTATCTCGGATCACGGTCTTACCCACGGTAAGCGACTTCTCACCCGTTCGTGAGCGGGTTCTCACCCGTCAGCAACGGGGGCTGACCGCACCCACGCGGCCGAGCGCGAAGCTCGTCGTCAGCTCGACCCGGCCGGCTCTGGCGACGCGCAGCTCCGTCTGGTCCTCGCCGCCCGGGACCGACACCGGCGCGACGCAGGCGTCGCCGCGCGCGACCTGCCAGTACGGCGTCCAGTGCATCCGCAGCCGCACCGTGCCGGGTCGCTCGACGTCGAGCGCGACCGTGTCGGGGCCGGCCGCGACGACCCTGCCGGGTCCGCTCGTCAGCCCCGTCGCGCCGTCGACCTCGAAGACGCGCCAGCGCGCGTCGGACCAGACCTCGCGCAGGTACGGCAGGCCGTTCGCGACCAGTCTCGCCTCCGCCCGCGCCGTGTAGTCGAAGCGCGTCCGCGGCAGCGCGACCCAGCGCACGCCGCTCCGCTGCAGCCAGGCGCGGTAGCTGTCCGCGGTCGGGTCGCCGTCGTAGAAGATCGGGTTGACCTTCTCGTCGAGCTGGCGCTCCCAGCCGCGCGCGAGCGGATGGCGCGGCGCGACCCAGCGCGCCTCCCAGTGCAGCTTCGTGAAGGGGATCTCGACGCGGCCGGCGATCCCGTCCGGGTCGGCGCCGTCGAGGAAGGCGTTGAGCGGCGCGTAGAACGACTGCTCGACGCTCGGGTCGCCGTGCGTCACGCGCACGTCGTGGATCGCCGACGTCCACTGCCAGTAGAGCAGCGGCAGCGCCAGCAGCGCGAGCGCCAGCCGCCGCCGCGGCCACAGCGCGAGCGCGAAGACCGGCCCGGCGCAGAGCGCACCGAGGCGGGCGGCGTTGCCGCCGAGCGGCGTGTCGAGCACGAACGCGGCGGTGCAGCCGAGCGCGTAGAGGACGATCGCGATCCGCAGCGCCCGCAGCTCGCGAGGAATCAGCCGCAGCGCGAGCGCGGCGGTTGCCGGCACCGGCCAGTAGGAGGAGAGCACGAACGGCTCGACGCCGCCCTCCGGGAAGGCGACCGACAGTGCCAGCACCGGCACCATCGCGGCGGCCGCGAGCGCGATGCCGCCGGCGCGTTCGAAGCTCATCAGCGCGCGCAGGGAGGCGGCCCGGCCGGGCGCGTCGCCGGCGGCAGCGGCGTCCGGCTCGCGCACGAGGGCGCCGGGCGCGTCGCCGGCGGCAGCCGCGTCCGGTTCGCGCGGCGGCAGCGGCTGCGCCAGCACGACGGCGACGGCGGCCATCGCGAGGAACAGCGCGGCGACCGGGCTGGCGAGCGCGCTCAGCAGTCCGCACAGCAGCGACAGCGCCGTCAGCAGCCGGCGGCGCCGCGAGCGCGGCGCGGCGGCGCCGGCCCGCTCGAAGGCGACCAGCGCGGCGAGCGCCGGCGCCAGCCCGAGCGCGAACGTGATCCGCCCGCTGAAGAGGATCGTCGCGCTGCCGAGCGCGAACCAGAGCGCGCCGAGCAGCGCCCGCGCGCCGAAGCGGTCGCGCGCGAGCTTCGCGAACAGCGCGCTGGCGGCGACGACGCAGAGGGCGCCGAGCAGGCGCGGGCCGAGCAGCCAGCCCAGCGGCGGCAGCAGCACGCTGTACCCGGGCATGTGGTGGCCGCCGTACCACTGCAGGTCCCACAGCGACAGGCCCTGGTCGCCGAACAGCCAGACGCGGTACTCGCTCGCGGCCAGGTCGAGGCTCGGCGGCGCCCACGCGACGTAGACCGCCGCCAGCACGGCTGACAGCAGCGCCGGCGCCCAGCGCGCGATCGGGCTGTCGCCGCTTCGACCGCTGACGCCGGCGGGCGCGGCGACCGCAGCTGACGCGCTCAGCGCGCCGAGGCCCAGTCGACGGTCCATATCGCCGCGTTCAGGCCCTGCAGGCGGCCGGTCGCGCGGCCGAGGCCGACGCGGCGGAAGTCGCGTTCGAGCAGGACCTCGCGATGCGGCGGCGAGTCGAGCCAGCCGCGCACCATCTTGCGCGCCTCGCGACGCGGGCTGGAGTGGGCCATCCAGCCGAGCACCTCGCCGACCGCGTGAGCCGAGCCGGAGGCGCGCGCGACGCGGCTGCCCCACTCGCCGTGGGCGAAGTAGCCGCGCCGGCCCATGTCGCGCGAGTGCGCGGCGGCGGTGCGGCTCATCCGCTCGTCGCGGCGGACGTCGGGCAGACCGGCGCGGGCGCGTATGCGGTTCAGCTCCGCGAGGATCGCCGCGCCGAAGTCCGCGCGGGCGGCGGCGGCCGTCGGGCCGGAGGACGCGGCGGCAGCGGGCGCAGGGGCGGCGGCGTCGGCGCCGGCCGGCGCAGCGGCCGTCCAGGCCCCCAGGAGCGCGAGCAGCAGCAGCGCTGTCGCAGCTCCGCGCAGGGTCCGGGCGCGAAGGTCAGTTGTCCCCGAGGAACGTGGCAATTCTGGTGATCAGCTCGGCCCTGTCGACCCAGGGCCAGTGTCCGGCGTTCGTGACGTGTTCGACCCTGCTCCCGGAGATCCTCGCGGCGTAGTCGTCACCGAAACGAGGTGGGATGTAGGGGTCGAGCGCGCCCCAAACTACCAATGTCGGCATCGTCAGAGATGAGAGATCTCTCCCCGCCTCTGCCAGTCGCGATTCCGGAGCGCTGCGGTAGAGCCGCAGGATCGCGCGCTGCGTGCCCTGGTCGAAATGGCGCCAGGCCGCGCTCGTGAAGGCGCTCGGCACGGGGCCGGCGAAGCCGTCGCGCAGCGCGCGGCGCAGCGTCAGCTTGAAGGTCAGCCCCATCGCCAGCTCGCCGATTCCCGGCGCGCGCCAGAGGCGCGCGACGCGGTGCCAGCGGTAGCCCGGCAGCAGCGGGACGGCGTCGACGATCACGAGCTTCTCGACCCGCTCGGGGTTGCGGATCGCCCACGCCAGCGCGGCCGAGCCCCAGTCGTGCACGACCAGCTTCACGCGCGGCACGCCGACGAGGTCGAGGAAGCGCTCGACGAAGCTCGCGATCCCCTCGATCGAGTAGTCGTTCTGCCCGCCCTTGCCGGAGCGGCCGAAGCCGAGCAGGTCGGGCGCGAGGCCGCCGGTCAGCGTCAGGAACGGCAGCCAGTCGTCGCTGCTGGTGGGGACGCCGTGGACGTACAGCGTCGGCGTCTCGCCGGGCTGCGGCGTCGGCGCCGAGCGCCAGAAGACCGGCTGCCCGTCCAGCTCCCCGGTGTGATCCGTCACCTCCACGAGGGGGCGAGCCTATAGCCACGCGGGGGTGCCAGGGGCTACCTTCCCGTGCGTGAGCGTTCTGGCCCTCGGTGAAGCCCTCGTCGACCTGATCTGCGAACGGCCGCTCGCCGACCTCGCCGCGGCCGACGCGTTCGTCCCCGCGCCCGGCGGCGCGACCGCCAACGTCGCCGTCGTCGCGGCCCGTCACGGCGCCAGGGTGATGCTCGGCGGCGGCGCCGGCGACGACAGCTGGGGCCGCTGGCTGCGCGAGCGGCTGGAGCGGGAGGGGGTCGACCTGCGCTTCTTCGCGCTCGCGCCGGAGACGCAGACGCGGCTCGCCTTCGCGCTCGTCGACGGCGCCGGCGAGCCGCGCTACGAGCTGTACGGCGCCGATCAGCGCGCCGTGCTGAAGGCCCTCTCCGGGCGCGTCGAGGAGGCCCTCAGAGCCGCCAGCGGCCTGCTGCTGAGCACGAACGTGCTGGTCGACCCGGACGAGCGCGAGCTGGTGCTGTCGCTGCGCGAGCAGGCGCTCGCGCAGGGGCTGCCGATCGTGCTGGACCCGAACCTGCGGCTCAACCGCTGGAGACTGCGCTCGCAGGCGCAGTCGTTCGCGAACGCCTGCGTGCGCGACGCGCTGCTGGTGCGCGCGACCGCCGCCGAGGCCGAGCTGATGACCGGCGAGAGCGACCCCGAGCAGGCGGCGCGGGCGCTGCTGAAGGGCGGCGCGCGGATGGTCGTGCTGACGCTCGGGCCGGGCGGCGCGATCCTGCGCGGCGAGCTGAGAGCGGACGTCCCGGGCGTGCCGGCGCAGGTGCGCTCGACGATCGGCGCGGGCGACACGCTGACCGGCGTGCTGCTGGCGCGGCTGGCGCTGAGCGGCTGGTACCCGGCCGCCGCCGCGGCCGCGCTGCGCGACGCCGTCGAGGCCTCCGCGCGCGCGACCGAGCGCTGGAGCGCGCTCGACTGAGATGGCGCGCAAGACCGACGCCGAGGGCGAGGCGCTCGTCACGATCCCGAAGGGCGAATGGAGATCGCCGGCGCGCCGCAGGGTCGCCGCGATCCGCGACAAGCTGCGGACCGTCTATGGGATCCCGATCATGCCGCCGCACGAGCAGCCGCTCGACGAGCTGGTGCTGACGGTCCTGTCGCAGTCGACCAACGATCGCAACCGCGACATCGCCTACGAGCGGCTGCGCGAGCGCTTCGACGGCTGGCAGGCGGTGATGGAGGCGCCCAACGCCGCCGTCGAGGAGGCGATCCGCCCCGGCGGCATCTCGAAGGTCAAGTCGAAGCGGATCCAGGAGATCCTGCGCGCGATCGACGCGACGCCGGAGGGGAGCGGGCTCGACCTCTCGTTCCTGCGCGACGCGAGCGTGCCGGAGGGGCAGCGCTACCTGTGCGCGCTGCCGGGCGTCGGGCGCAAGACGGCGGCGTGCGTGCTGCTGTTCGCCTACGGCCTGCGCGACGTGCCGGTCGACACGCACGTCTCGCGCGTCGGGATGCGGCTGCGGCTGCTGCGGCCGGGCGCGCCGTTCGAGGAGCTGCACGACGAGATGCTCGACCTCTCGCCGAGAGGCCAGGAGCTGGAGTTCCACGTCAATCTGCTGCGTCATGGCCGCCGCACCTGTCATGCGCGCAGACCTGACTGCGCCATCTGCGTGCTGAGACGGATCTGTCCCAGTCGCCGCGGCTGAGATCTTCTATAC
This sequence comes from Conexibacter sp. CPCC 205762, assembly GCF_030646155.1. Lineage (GTDB taxonomy): Bacteria > Actinomycetota > Thermoleophilia > Solirubrobacterales > Solirubrobacteraceae > Conexibacter. The sequence goes on along the minus strand of NZ_JAUTDN010000033.1, from coordinate 22,176 downwards.
TCGCGCTTAGATTTTTTCCTCTCGTATCCCGCAGCACCACGAAGGAGCTCCATTCATGGGCAAGACGATCGGCATCGACCTCGGCACGACCAATTCCTGTATGGCCGTCCTCGAGGGTGGCGAGCCGACCGTGATCGAGAACGCCGAGGGCGGCCGCACCACGCCGTCCGTCGTCGCCTTCACGCAGGGCGGCGAGCGGCTCGTCGGCACGGTCGCGAAGCGCCAGGCAGTCACCAACCCGACGAACACCGTCTTCTCGATCAAGCGCTTCATGGGCCGCAAGGAGGCCGAGGTGCGCGAGGAGGAGGCGATCGTCCCGTACAAGGTCGTCGCCGGTCCCGGTGGCGACGCCCGCGTCGAGGCCGACGGCAAGCAGTACTCGCCGCCGGAGGTCTCCGCGATGATCCTCCAGAAGCTGAAGGCGGACGCCGAGGCCTACCTCGGCGAGACGGTCGACGGCGCGGTCATCACCGTCCCGGCCTACTTCAACGACGACCAGCGTCAGGCGACGCAGGACGCCGGCAAGATCGCCGGCCTCGAGGTCAAGCGCATCATCAACGAGCCGACCGCCGCGTCGCTCGCCTACGGCCTCGACAAGGAGACCGACCAGACGATCCTCGTCTTCGACCTCGGCGGCGGCACCTTCGACGTGTCCGTGCTGGAGATCGGCGACGGCGTCTTCGAGGTCAAGTCGACCGCGGGCGACAACCACCTCGGCGGCGACAACTTCGACAAGGCGATCGTCGACTGGCTCGTCGCCGAGTTCAAGAAGGACCAGGCGATCGACCTGGCCGCCGACCCGATGGCGCTGCAGCGGCTCTACGAGGCCGCCGAGAAGGCGAAGATCGAGCTCTCCACCACGCAGGAGTCGCAGATCAACCTGCCGTTCATCACGGCCGACGCCTCGGGCCCCAAGCACCTCGACACGCGCCTCTCGCGCGCCAAGCTCGGCGAGCTGACGGCCGACCTGCTCGACCGCACCGTCGTGCCGGTCCGCCAGGCGCTCGACGACGCCAAGGACAAGGGCGCCAAGACGATCGACCACGTCGTGATGGTCGGCGGCATGACGCGCATGCCGGCCGTCCAGGAGAAGGTCAAGGAGCTGACCGGCAAGGACCCGCACCGCGGCGTCAACCCGGACGAGGTCGTCGCGCTCGGCGCCGCGATCCAGGCCGGCGTGCTGGCCGGCGACGTCAAGGACGTCCTGCTGCTCGACGTCACCCCGCTCACGCTCGGCATCGAGACCAAGGGCGGCGTGATGACGAAGCTGATCGAGCGCAACACGACGATCCCGACGCGCAAGTCGGAGGTCTTCTCGACCGCCGAGGACAACCAGCCCTCCGTCGAGATCCACGTGCTCCAGGGCGAGCGCGAGATGGCGCAGTACAACAAGTCGCTCGGCAAGTTCCAGCTGACCGGCATCCCGCCGGCGCCGCGCGGCGTGCCGCAGGTCGAGGTCGCCTTCGACATCGACGCCAACGGCATCCTGTCGGTGTCGGCGAAGGACCTCGGCACCGGCAAGGAGCAGAAGATCGAGATCAAGGCGGGCTCGGGCCTGTCCGACGACGAGATCAAGCAGATGGTCGGCGACGCCGAGGCGCACGCGGACGAGGACAAGAAGCAGCGCGAGCTGGCCGAGGCGCGCAACAACGGCGAGAACGCGGCCTACCAGGCCGAGCGCCAGCTGAGAGACCTCGGCGACGGCGTCGACGCCTCCTCCAGAGAGGAGATCGAGGCGGCGATCAGAGCCGTGCGCGAGGCGCTCGCGTCCGAGGACCCGGCCGAGATCAACGCCAAGACCGAGGCGCTCCAGTCGGCCTTCCACAAGGTCTCCGAGGCGATGTACCAGAGAGCGCAGGAGCAGCAGGCGGCCGGCGGCGCCGACGGCGCGGCGCCGGAGGACAACGGCCCGGTCGGCCAGGACAACAGCTCCGACGACGAGGACGTCGTCGACGCCGAGGTCGTGGACGAGGGCAGATGACGATGGGCTCCGAGCACGAGCAGCCGCGTGAGGAGGTGACCGCCGAGGAGGCGGTCACCGACGCGCACGAGTACAACGACGGCGTCCACGGCACGTCCGCCGAGGACGAGGCGCACGCGGCCGGCAGCGAAGTCCAGCAGGACCTCGACGAGCTGGTCGCGAAGGCGGCGAAGGCCGACGAGTACCTGGCGCTGGCGCAGCGCACGCAGGCGGACTTCGAGAACTTCCGCAAGCGGATGGGGCGCGACGTCGCGGTCGCGCAGGAGCGCGGCATCGGCAAGCTCGCGAAGGAGCTGCTGCCGGCGCTCGACAACCTCGACCGCGCGCTCGCCGCGGCCGAGGCCCCCGGCGCCGAGGGCGGCGCGCCGCAGCCCGAGCACCACCTCACCTCCGGCATCAAGCTCGTCCACGACGAGCTGCTGGCCGCGCTCTCGCGCGCGGGCATCGAGCGCTTCTCGCCGGCCGGCGAGAAGTTCGACCCGATGGAGCACGAGGCGATGGTGCAGCAGCCGGTCGAGGGCGCCGAGTCCGGCACCGTCGTCGAGGTCTACCAGTCGGGCTACAAGCTCGGCGGGACCGTCCTGCGCCCGGCGCGCGTCGTCGTGGCGGCCTAGGAACCACCCGCGATGGCCGCCACGAAGCCCGACCTCTACAAGATCCTCGGCGTCGGCAGAAACGCCACCGACGAGGAGATCAAGAAGGCGTACCGCAGACTTGCGCGCAGATTCCACCCCGACACCAACCAGGGGGACGCGCAGGCCGAGGAGCGCTTCAAGGAGGTCTCGGCCGCCTACGACGTGCTCTCGGACCCGGAGAAGCGCAGAGCGTACGACCGCGGCACCGGGCCGTTCGCGCCCGGCGGCCCGGCCGGCGGGAACTTCGACCCGAGCGCCTTCGGCGGCAGCTTCAGCGACATCCTCTCGAACCTGTTCGGCGGCGGCGCCGGCGCCGGCCGGGCCTCCGGCGGCGCCGGGCAGCGCACCGCCCGCCCGCGCGCCCAGCGCGGGCGGGACCTCGAGACGGAGGTGTCGCTGAGCTTCGAGGAGGCGGTCGAGGGGACGCAGACGTCGCTCGCGGTGCCGACCGCGACGACCTGCGAGACCTGCCACGGCTCCGGCGCCAGACCCGGCACCTCGCCGACGATCTGCCCCGTCTGCCACGGCCGCGGGGTCGAGCAGCAGGGGCAGGGCGTCTTCTCGATCTCGAAGCCGTGCCACCGCTGCGGCGGCTCCGGCTCGATCATCGAGGACCCCTGCGCGACCTGCGGCGGCTCCGGCGCGCGGCGGACGATCAAGCGCCTGAAGGTCAACATCCCGGCCGGCGTCCGCGACGGCAGCAGGGTCCGCATCGCCGGCAAGGGCGAGGTCGGCATGAACGGCGGCGAGCCGGGCGATCTGTTCGTCGTCACGCGCGTCTCCGACTCGCCGATATTCAGACACCTCGGCGACCGCGTCGAGGTCGAGGTGCCGCTGACGGTCGCGGAGGCGCTGCGCGGCGCGACCGTCGAGGTGCCGACGCTGAACGGCTCGAAGAAGCTGCGCGTCGCGCCGGGCACCAGACACGGCACGCTGCAGCGGCTCAGAGGCGAGGGCGCGCCGAAGCTCGGCGGCAGGAGAGGCGAGAGAGGCGACATCCACTACCGCTTCGTGATCGAGCTGCCGAGAGAGCTGACGCGCGAGCAGCAGAAGGCCGTCGACGAGCTGGCGAAGGTGTTCGACGGCAACCCGCGCGCCCGCCTCTTCCGCGGCCGCACGGAGGCGCGAGCCTGATGGGCGGCGGCGGCCGGCGGATACGCACGACGACGCGGATCGAGGTCAGCGACGACCGCGGCGTCTTCATGATCTCGGTCGCCGCCGAGCTGGCCGAGATGCACCCGCAGACGCTGCGGATGTACGAGCAGCGCGGGCTGATCCAGCCGAAGCGCTCGCCGAAGGGCACCCGCCTCTACTCGCACAAGGACGTCGAGCGGCTGCGCAGGATCCAGGAGATGACGGCCGAGCTGGGGATGAACCTGGCCGGCGTCGAGCGCGTCTTCGAGCTGGAGGAGCAGCTGGAGGCGGCGAGCACGAAGGTGCGCCGGCTGGAGCGCCGCGCGCGCGAGCTGCAGACCGAGGTCGAGCGGCTCGAGGAGCTGCGGCGGGAGCTGCGCGCCGAGATCGTGCCCTACGTCCGCGGCGGCGCGCTGGTGCCGGTCAGAAAGCCTTTGCCGCGCGACGACGACGCGGTATGATCTAAGTCACTTCGACTTAGATCTCAATTTCCCTGGAGGAACCGCCGCATGCAGCTCGACCGCTTCACGATCAAGTCCCAGGAGGCGATCCAGGCCGCGCTGCGGCTGGCCGAGGAGCGGCGCAACCCGCAGGCGACGCCCGAGCACCTGCTGTCGGTGCTGCTGACGCAGCCCGAGTCGATCGTGCCGGCCGTCCTGCGCAAGGTCGGCGCCGATCCGGCCGCCGTCCGCAACGAGCTGAACGCCGCGCTCGACGGCCTGCCGAGAATGACCGGTCCCAGCGGCGGCTCCGGCCCCTCGACCGAGCTGGGCCAGGTGCTGCGCGCCTCCGAGCACGAGATGCGCCAGCTCGACGACGAGTACGTCTCGACCGAGCACCTGCTGCTGTCGCTCTCGGGCCACAACTCGAAGGCCGGCGAGATCCTGCGCGCCGCCGGCGCCACGCACGACAACCTCGACAGAGCGATCAGAGAGGTGCGCGGCCCGCACCGCGTCACCGACGCCGCGCCCGAGGACAAGTACCAGGCGCTGGAGAAGTACGGCCGCGACCTGACCGAGGCCGCCTCGCTCGGCCAGCTCGACCCCGTGATCGGGCGCGACACCGAGATCCGCCGCGTCATACAGGTGCTCTCGCGCCGCACCAAGAACAACCCGGTGCTGATCGGCGAGCCGGGCGTCGGCAAGACCGCGATCGCCGAGGGCCTCGCCCAGCGGATCCTCTCCGGCGACGTGCCCGAGTCGCTGCGCGACCGCAGAGTCGTCTCGCTCGACATCGGCGCGCTGATCGCCGGCGCGAAGTACCGCGGCGAGTTCGAGGACCGGCTGAAGGCCGTCCTGAAGGAGGTCCAGGAGGCCAACGGCCAGATCATCCTCTTCATCGACGAGCTGCACACGATCGTCGGCGCGGGCGCCGGCGAGGGCGCGGTCGACGCCGCCAACCTGCTGAAGCCGATGCTCGCGCGCGGCGAGCTGCGCGCCGTCGGCGCGACGACGCTCGACGAGTACCGCAAGCACATCGAGAAGGACCCGGCGCTGGAGCGCCGCTTCCAGCCGGTCTTCGTCGGCGAGCCGTCGGTGCAGGACACGATCGCGATCCTGCGCGGCCTGAAGGAGCGCTACGAGGTCCATCACGGCGTCGACATCCAGGACTCGGCGATCATCGCGGCGGCGACGCTCTCGCACCGCTACATCGCCGACCGCTTCCTGCCCGACAAGGCGATCGACCTGATCGACGAGGCGGCCTCGCGGCTGCGGATCGAGATCGACTCCAAGCCGACCGAGATCGACGAGATCGACCGCCGCATCCTGCAGCTGCAGATCGAGCTGCGCGCGCTGGAGAAGGAGACCGACGACGCCTCCGTCACGCGCCGTCAGGCGATCGAGCGCGAGATCGCCGAGCTGCAGGAGCGCTCGGCCGGCATGACCGCCCAGTGGCAGCGCGAGAAGGACGCGATCGGCGCCGTCACGGTCGTGCGCGAGCGGATCGAGCAGGCGAAGCTGGAGCTCGACAAGGCGACCCGCGCCTCCGACCTGCAGCGCGCCGCCGAGCTGCGCTACGGCGAGATCCCCGCGCTGGAGAGACAGCTCGCCGAGGCCGAGGAGCGCGAGCGCAGCGACCACGCCGACGAGCCCGCTGCCCAGTTCCTGAAGGAGAAGGTCGACGCCGAGGACGTCGCCGAGGTCGTCGGCGCGTGGACCGGGATCCCCGTCGCGCGCCTGCTGGAGGGCGAGGTCGAGAAGCTCGTGCAGATGGAGGAGCGCCTCCACCAGCGCGTGATCGGCCAGGAGGAGGCGGTCGAGGCGGTCGCCAACGCGCTGCGGCGCTCGCGCGCCGGCCTGCAGGACCCGGACCGGCCGATCGGCACCTTCCTCTTCCTCGGCCCGACCGGCGTCGGCAAGACCGAGCTGGCGCGCGCGCTCGCCGAGTTCATGTTCGACTCGCAGGAGGCGATGATCCGGCTCGACATGTCCGAGTACATGGAGAGACACGCCGTCTCGCGGCTGATCGGCGCGCCTCCCGGCTACGTCGGCTACGAGGAGGGCGGCCAGCTGACCGAGGCGGTCCGCCGCCGGCCCTACGCGGTCGTGCTGCTGGACGAGGTCGAGAAGGCCCACCCGGACGTCTTCAACGCGCTGCTGCAGGTGATGGACGACGGCCGCCTGACCGACGGCCAGGGCCGCACGGTCGACTTCAAGAACGTCGTGCTGATCATGACCTCGAACATCCCCGGCGGCCGCAGCGGCGCCGAAGGCCACTTCAAGCCCGAGTTCATCAACCGGCTGGACGACATCGTCGAGTTCGCGCCGCTGTCGCGCGACCAGCTCGGCGCGGTCGTCGACATCCAGGTCGAGAGACTGGTCAAGCGGGTGCGCGAGCGCGACATCGACGTGCAGCTGACCGCGGAGGCGCGGACGCTGCTGGGCAACCTCGGCTACGACCCGACCTACGGCGCGCGGCCGCTCAAGCGCGTGATCCAGAAGAGGCTCGTCGACAGACTGGCGCTGGCGCTGCTGCAGGGCGAGTTCGTCGCCGGCGACCTGGTCGAGGTCGACGCGGTCGACGGCGAGCTGGTCTTCACGCGCGCCGCGCGGCCGGTCGCCGCGTAGCGCCTAGCCTCTGCGTCTCGATCTTCTTCTCGACGCCGGTCTTCTGACCTGGAAGGCGATCGAGACGCGCGGCTTCGTCGTGACCGCGTATCTGCTCGACGTGTCGACCTGGAAGGTCCACAGGCCGAACTCGTACTTGAACGGGAAGAGCGCGATCGCGCCCGTCTTGAGCGCGCCGCAGACGTCGTCGGTCGTGCCGATCCGCAGCGTCTTCTTGAGCTTCCCGTTCGGGCGGATGTAGTGGACGTAGACGCCCCGGTGGGCGCCCATGCCGAGCACCCGCCAGCGCACGCGCAGCGTCGCCGGATTGCCCGACTGGGGCGAGAAGCCGGCCGTCAGCGGCGACATCACGAAGGTCGTGGAGGCGACGTTGGGGCCGTCGGTGACCGACAGCGACAGCTCCTTCGTGCCGTTGGTGCCCTTGTAGATCGGCGCCGTGAATCTCGCGCGGATCCGGCCCTTGCCGTCGGTTCTGCCCGAGCCGATCTGGCGCGTGCCGGCCAGCTTCGCGGTCCAGGTCGTGTCCGGCTTGAAGCCGGTGCCCAGCAGCGAGCCCTGCTCGTTGCTGAGATAGCAGCCGGGATCGAGCGCGATCGTCGCTCTGGCGGCGGCATCGGCGGCGCCGAAGGCGAGCGCGGCGGCGGCGAACAGCGCGGCCGCGCTGGCGAGCGCGGCCGCGCGGCGGGGACGGGCGGTGCGGGACGGCATCGTGGCCACCATGATCCCGCAAACCCGCCGCGGAGGCAGGTGTTGCGGTCGTCGCGTTGGCGCGAAGGCCGCTCGTGGGATAGAAACCAGGACAGAGATGTTGCCGTACCCCGACCTGGATTCGAATCGACGGGAGGCCGCCATGCCGACGTACGTCATGCTGTCGAAGCTCACGCCCGAGGGCACGCAGACGATCAAGAACAACCCGCAGCGCATCCGCGAGATCAACAAGGAGGTCGAGCAGCTCGGCGCGAGAGTGCTCGCGCAGTGGGCCACGCTCGGCCGCTTCGACTTCGTCAACGTCGTCGAGGCGCCTGACGAGAAGACGATCGCGCGCGTCTCGCTCGAGCTCGGCTCGCGCGGGACCGTCCAGTACGAGACGCTCAGCGCGATCCCGATCGACGATTTCATCTCAGCGCTGTAGCGCGTAGAACCCGCAACCCGCATCGACGAAAGCAGTCCTGTGCCGAAGAAGGTCCTGGTCATCGGCGGCGGCGGCCGCGAGCACGCGATCGTGCGCGCGCTCGCCCGCTCGCCGCAGTCCCCCGAGCTGCTGTGCGCGCCCGGCAACGCCGGCATCGCCGCTGACGCGCGGCTGCTGCCGATCGGCGTCGGCGAGATCGACGCGCTCGTCGCCGCCGCGCGCGATGAGCAGGTCGACCTCGTCGTCGTCGGCCCCGAGGCGCCGCTCGTCGACGGCCTCGTCGACGCGCTGGAGGCGGCCGGGATCGTCGCCTTCGGGCCGCGTGCCGCGGGCGCGCGGCTGGAGGGCTCGAAGGCCTTTTCGAAGGAGGTGATGGAGGCGGCCGGCGTGCCGACCGCCGCCCACGCCGTCGTCACGACCGTCGAGCAGGGGATGGCGGCCGTCACGCGCTATCCCGTCGTCGTCAAGGCCGACGGCCTCGCCGCCGGCAAGGGCGTGATCATCGCCCAGGACGAGCGCGAGGCGCGCGAGGCGCTGCACGCCTTCCTCGTCGAGCATCGCCACGGCACCGAGCAGGTCGTCGTCGAGGAGCACCTCGTCGGCGACGAGCTGTCGCTGCTGGCGCTGTGCGACGGCGAGCGCGCGGTGCCGATGGCGCCGGCGCAGGACTACAAGCGGATCTTCGACGGCGACGCGGGGCCGAACACCGGCGGGATGGGCTCCTACTCGCCCGTGCCGGGGATCGACGCCGCGCGCGTCACGGAGCTGTCGGCGCTCGTCCACCAGCCGATCGTCGACGAGCTGGCGCGGCGCGGGACGCCCTTCCACGGCGTCCTCTACGCCGGCCTGATGATGACCCCGGACGGCGTCAGAGTGCTGGAGTACAACACCCGCTTCGGCGACCCGGAGACGCAGGCGGTGCTGCCGCGGCTGCGCAACGACCTGCTGGAGCTGGCGGAGCGCGCCGGTGCGCCAGGTGGGCTGGCGGGCGTCGAGCTGGAGTTCGCCGACGAGACCGCCGTCACGCTCGTGCTGGCGAGCGCCGGCTACCCCGAGTCCCCCCGCAGCGGCGACGCGATCGCCGGTCTGGACGCGGTTCCCGCGGGGATCGAGGTGACGCACGCCGGCACCAGACGCGGCGACGACGGCGCGATCATGACCGCCGGCGGGCGCGTCCTCAACGTGACCGCGCTCGGCGCCGGGGCAGCCGCCGCGCGCGCCGCCGCCTATGCTGCGGCTGACCTGATCGACTTCGACGGCCGTCAGCTGCGGCGGGACATCGCCCTGCGCGCCGTCACCGACAACGACTGAGAAGAGCAGCTAGATGAGCGAAGAGCTTTCCGCCGTCCCCGCCACCGAGACCGCCCAGGTCGCCGCGCTCGAGCAGGAGCTCGCGATCGAAGGCGTCCTCGTCGGCATCGTGATGGGCTCCGAGAGCGACATGCCGATGATGGAGAAGGCAGCCGCCGAGCTGACCAGACGTGGCATCGCCAACGAGATCCAGGTGATGTCGGCCCACCGCAATCCGGACACCGTCGCCGAGTACGCCAAGACGGCGCAGGCGCGCGGCCTGAAGGTGCTGATCGCCGGCGCCGGCCTCGCCGCCGCGCTGCCGGGCGCGGTCGCCGCCCACACGGAGCTGCCGGTGATCGGCGTCCCGCTGACGAGCAAGACCTCCGTCGGCGGCGGCATCGACGCGCTGCTGGCGATCGCCCAGATGCCGCCCGGCGTCCCGGTCGCCTGCGTCGGCGTCGACAACCCGAAGAACGCGGCCGTGCTGGCCGCGCGCATCATCGGGGCGTAACTCCGCTGCGGCGGGGCGGGGCGCGCTCGGCGCCCCACCCCGCCCGTCTCACTTCGCGATCGCGAAGACGGTGCGGACGCGTTTGCCGATCGCTCTCTTGCCGACGAAGACGCGGACCGTGACGACGTACTTGCCGGTCTTGATCGATCTCTTCAGCCCGACTCTGACGAGCTTCTTGCCGCCTCTCAGGCTCGTCTTCGCCGTCGCGATCCGGCGCGGCTTCTTGCCGGTCGAGCGGATCTCGATCACGAACCGTCGTGGCGTTCTCGCCGAGATCCAGACCGGCACGAAGCGGCCCTTGCCGATCGAGATCTTCTTGTAGGTCGTGATCGCGGCGCCGCCGGTCGTCGTTCTCGTCGCCCCGCCCGCGTTGGGCGGCGTCGGGGTGCCGCTGCCGCCACCGCCTCTGGGCGTCACCGCTCTTCTCGGCGGCGGCGTGCCGGCGGCGGCGCTGACGAGCACGAATCTCGTCGCGGTCGCGACGTTGCCGGCGTTGTCGGCGAAGCTCGCGGTGACGGTGAAGCCGCCCGCCGACGGGAACGTGAAGGTCGCTCCCGGTCCGCTCCCGCCCGGCAGCCCGGTCACCGACCAGGTGGTCGCCGCGGCGTTCAGCCCGGAGCCGCCGTCGTCGGCGGCGACGAGCGAGAACGCGACCGGCTGGCCGGCCGTCGCGGTGCCGGGGCCGGCGATGTAGCCGGTCGGTCTGATCAGGTCCGGCGTCGTGCTGGCGGTGCTCGTCAGCAGCAGTCTGCCGCCGGCGCCGCCGACCGCGCCGTCGGTCCCGTTCGCGAGCGCGACCGCGCGCCAGTCGGTCGTCGCCGCGGCGCCGTCGGCGCCGTTGAAGAAGAAGTCGCGCCCGTTGGTCGAGTGGGCGATGAAGCCGCCGTTGCCGGCCGTCAGCACCGTGCCGCCGCTGAACGCGACGTCGTAGGGGCCCGTGTTCGGCCAGTCGTGCGTCGTGTAGTTGACGAGGTTCATCCAGTGCGACGTGGCGAAGCTGTCCTCGGTGTAGACCGCCGTCGAGTTGCCGTACGGCGACGGCACGACCGACCACATCCGGTTCGGGCTGCCGGGGTCGCCGACGAGCGAGCCGGAGAGCGTGAAGCCGTTCGCGACGCCGCCGGTCGTCGCGAACGGGGTGCTCTGCAGGTTGTCGGTCGACAGCAGCGCCGAGTCCCAGAACGGGATCGCGAGGTAGAACGTGTCCGGATCCGCCGTCACGAACATGTCGGCGAAGCCCTCCGACTCGTTGATCCAGCAGTTGTCTCTGGGGACCGCCACCGGCTTTCTGTTGGCGTCTCTCCAGGTGCCCGTCAGGCCGAGGTTGACGCCGCCGGGAGGCTGCGAGGTCGCGAGCTGGCGTCTCGGGCCGCCGATCCAGACGCGGTCGGGCCCGGCGAAGCGGACGAAGCTGACGTCGCCGAGCGGTTCGGTCGTCGTGCACTTGTTGCCGCTGCCGTCGCCGATGTTGGAGACGGGGATCCCGGTCACTCTCGACCAGTTCGCGCCGCCGTCGGAGGAGCGCAGCACGGTGCCGCCGGCGCCGACCGCGAGGCCGATGTTGCCGCCGCCGGGCTGGAACTCGATGTCTCTGAGCGCCAGACCGCCGGGGTAGACTCTCTCGAAGCCGCTCAGATCGGCTCTGCGTCTCCAGATCTGGCCGCTGGCGGTCGTGAACCAGAAGCGCGTGGCGCTCTGGTACTCGATCGAAGTGATCTCGCTCGTCGTGCCGGAGGGCACCTCTGTCCAGATCCCCGCCGCTGCCGGCGCGGCGCCGCTCAGCAGCGCGCAGGCGACCATCGTGGCGAGCGCTCCCGTCTTGCGCATCCCGTTGCTCCTCGCGTCGTCGACCGTCGTGTCGAACCCGCAGCAGCGTACGCCCAGAAGCCGGTGGATCCAGTGTCACGCGGGTCGCGGATCGGTCTCACCTGCCGGGCGGGGCCGAGCCCGGACGCCGCGCGGCGCCCGGGCTCGCCATCCTCATTTCGCGATCGCGAAGACGGTGCGGACCCGCTTGCCGATCGCTCTCTTGCCGACGAAGACGCGGACCGTGACGACGTACTTGCCGGTCTTGATCGATCTCTTCAGCCCGACTCTGACGAGCTTCTTGCCGCCTCTCAGGCTCGTCTTCGCCGTCGCGATCCGGCGCGGCTTCTTGCCGGTCGAGCGGATCTCGATCACGAACCGTCGTGGCGTTCTCGCCGAGATCCAGACCGGCACGAAGCGGCCCTTGCCGATCGAGATCTTCTTGTAGGTCGTGATCGCGGCGCCGCCGGTCGTCGTTCTCGTCGCGCCGCCGGCGTTGGCCGGGGCCGGCGTGCCGCTGCCGCCGCCTCTTCTGGCCGGCGGCGCCGGCGTCGCGGCGCTGACCGTGACGCCGATCGAGGTCGTCGCGGCGTTGCCGGCGAGGTCCTTGAAGCTGACCGTGATCGAGTGGTAGCCGGTCGTCGTGAAGGCGAACGAGGCGGTCGTGGTGCCGGTCGCGCCCGGCGTGCCGGGGCTGCTCCAGACGATGCTCGCCGGGTCGATCCCGGAGCCGCCCGCGTTGTCGGCGAGCTGCGCGGTGTACGTGCCGGCCTGGCCGGTCGTCAAGGCGGTCGGGCCGCTGATCGTGCCGGTCGGCGCGGTCGTGTCGGGGATCGAGTTCGCCGTCGTGGTGCGGATCAGCACGCCGCCGGCGCCGCCGACCAGCGCGCGCCCGCCGTCGGCGACCGAGACCGAGCGCCAGTTGGTGGTCTCCAGCCCGCCCGTCGCGCGCTGCAGGTAGGCGTTCTTGCCGTCGATCGAGGTGTAGATCTCGCCCGCGTCGCCGACCGCGACGAGCGCGCCGCCGCCGTAGCTGACGCCGTAGAGGCTGAGTCCGATCCCCGTCGGGCTGCCGACGATCTGCATCGTCGAGCTGCTCGTGCCGCCCGAGTCCGACCAGACGAACTGACGCGTGTTGGCGCCGTTGTCGACGACCCAGATGTGGTCCGGGTTGCCGGGGTCGATCGCCATTCTCGGCATGTGCTCGTAGTGGGCGAGCACCTCACCGGTCTTCGTCGCCGGCGTCGCGAGCGCGTCGATCGTGCGGAAGATCTCGCCGAAGTAGTCGTTGACGAAGATGCCGAAGTCGCTGCTGCCGGTGACCGTCGCGACGTCGCTGATCGGGTGCGTGCTGCCGCTGACGCGGCACCACGGCGCGACGCCGATCCAGTTGCGGTCGGTGAAGGTCGGCGTCGTCACCGTCGCGTTGTCGGCGCGCAGCACGATCGGCGCCGTCGTGCTGGTGCCGCCGACGAGCCAGACGGCGTCGTCGCCGGCCCATGCGATCGCGTTGAGGCGCGAGATCGCGACTGGAGTCGCCGTCGACCCGCAGGTGCTTCTGACCTGCGCCGGCAGCGTCACTGCTCTCCACGTCACGCCGGCGTCGACCGAGCGCAGCGCGGTGCCTCCCGAGGTGGTCGCGTAGCCGACCGTGCCGGCGGCGTTGAAGGCGATGTCGGTGATCGAGACGCCGGGCGTGTTCGAGCGGATCTGGAAGGCGCCGGTCGCGTCCGCGCTGGCGATCTGGCCGCCGCTGCTGCCGAGCCACGCCTGCGTGTCGCCGCGGTAGTCGATCGCGGTGATGTCCTGTCTCGTCGGGGACGCGATCTGCGTCCAGCTGGTGGCGGCGGACGCCGACGCGGCCGCGGCGGCGCCAAACGCGACGACGACGGCGACGGCGCACGCGCCGAACCTCGTGAACGTGCTCACGCTTCCCTGCACCTCCGTGGCTTGTTGCTGCCCGACGACCCCATGCCGTCGCGCGACCGCGCGGGAACCTAGCCGTTTGCCGGCGTGAACGCGTTAGAAATCCGTCATTCGGCCAGGGTTGCGATCATCGAGGGCATGATCGCTCGCTACACGCGCCCGGAGCTGGGCGCCCTCTGGACCGACGAAGCCCGCATGACCGCCTGGCGCGACGTCGAGGTGGCGGCGTGCGAGGCGATGGAGGGGCCGACGGCGCAGGAGCTGGAGGCGATCCGCGCCGCGACCTTCACCGTCGCCGCGGTCGACGAGCGCGAGCGGACAACCGACCACGACGTCGCCGCCTTCGTCGACGTGCTGTCGGCCTCGGCCGGGCAGGCCGGCCGCTGGATCCACTACGGCCTGACCTCCTCCGACGTGCTCGACACGGCGCTCGGGCTGCAGCTCAAGCGCGCCGGCGAGATCATCGTCCCGGGCGCGCACAAGCTGGCCGAGACGCTCGCCCGCCGCGCCCGCGAGCACAAGCAGACGCTGACGGTCGGCCGCACCCACGGCGTCCACGCCGAGCCGACGACGTTCGGCATCAAGCTGGCCGGCTTCGCCTTCGAGGCCCACCGCAACGCCGGGCGCCTGGAGCGCGCCTTCGAGCAGGTCGCGGTCGGCGCGATCTCCGGCGCGGTCGGCACCTACGCCGCGACCTCGCCCGGCTTCGAGGCGAGAATCCTCGCGACGCTCGGCCTCGGCGCCGAGCCGGTCTCGACGCAGGTCGTCGCGCGCGACCGCCACGCCGAGCTGCTGCAGGCGATCGCGCTCGCGGGCGCCGGCATGGAGCGGCTCGCGACCGAGATCCGCCACCTGCAGCGGACCGAGGTGCGCGAGGCGGAGGAGCCGTTCCGCAGAGGCCAGAAGGGCTCCTCGGCGATGCCGCACAAGAGAAACCCGATCAAGACCGAGCAGATCACGGGCCTTGCGCGCGTGCTGCGCGGCAACGCCCAGGCGGCGGTCGAGAACGTCGCGCTGTGGCACGAGCGCGACATCTCCCACTCCGCGCCCGAGCGCGTGATCCTGCCCGACTCGACGATCCTGCTCGACTACCTGCAGGCGCGCCTCACGGCCGTGATCGACGGCCTCGTCGTGCACGAGCAGCGGATGCTGGAGAACCTCGAGATCACCTCCGGCGCGCTCTTCTCGCAGCGGCTGCTGCTGGCGCTGATCGAGCAGGTCGAGATGGTCCGCGACGACGCCTACCGGATCGTCCAGCGCACCGCCCAGCAGGCGTGGGACACGCGCACCCCGCTGAAGCAGCTGATCGCTCAGGAGCCCGAGGCCGCCGGCCTCGACCTCGACGCGATCTTCGACTACGGCCACTACGCCCGCCACGCCGACGAGATCGTCGGGCGGCTGGACACGATCCTGTAACGCGCGAACGGGGCGGGCGTGCGTCGTGGGCCGCTGCTAGCATCGGGCCACGTGACCGCCCTCTCTGAGCTGCCCCTCATCGCCAGAGGCAAGGTCCGTGAGATCTACGATCTCGGCGACACGCTGCTGCTTGTCGCCTCGGACCGCATCTCGACGTACGACGTCGTCCATCCGAACACGATCCCGGACAAGGGCAAGGTTCTCACCGCCCTCTCCGTCTTCTGGTTCGAGCGCCTCGGCACGATCCTGCCCAATCACTTCATCTCCGCCACCGACGGTGTGCCGGACGAGGTCCGCGGCCGTGCGCTGGTGGTGAAGAAGCTCAGCATGCTGCCGATCGAGTGCATCGTGCGCGGCTACATCACCGGCTCCGGCTGGAAGGACTACAAGGCGACCGGCAAGGTCTCCGGGCTGGAGCTGCCGGCCGGGCTGGAGGAGTCGCAGCAGCTGCCGCAGCCGCTCTACACGCCGAGCACGAAGGCCGAGGTCGGCCACGACGAGGCGATCGACTTCGAACAGACGGTCGAGCTGCTGGGCGGCGACCGCGCGCTCGCCGAGCAGGTCCGCGACGCCTCGATCGAGCTGTACGCGACCGCCGCCGAGCACGCGCGCGAGCACGGCATCATCCTCGCCGACACGAAGTTCGAGCTGGGCAAGGACGCCGATGGCACGCTCGTCCTCGGCGACGAGGTGCTGACGCCCGACTCGTCGCGCTTCTGGCCGGTCGAGGGCTACGCCGTCGGCAGGGGCCAGCCGAGCTTCGACAAGCAGATCGTGCGCGACTGGGCCTCCGGCAGCGGCTGGGACAAGACGCCGCCCGCGCCGGAGATCCCCGCCGAGGTCGTCGAGCAGACGCGCACGAGATACCTCGAGGCGTACGAGCTGATCACCGGCGAGTCGTTCGACGCCTGGATCGAGAGGACGAAGCCGTGAAGATGCGCGTGCTGGTGCGGCCGAAGGCCGGCATCCTCGATCCGCAGGGCCAGGCCGTCGAGCGGGCGCTGCCCGCGCTCGGTTTCGAGGGCGTCTCGCAGGTCCACGTCGGCCGGCTGGTCGAGCTGGAGGTCGCCGACCCCGCGCAGCTCCCGGCGATGTGCGAGAAGCTGCTCGTCAACCCGCTGATCGAGGACTACGAGATCGTCTCGATCGACGGCGCGCCGGCCGCTTCCGCCGCCGGCGCCGCGGGGTGACGCCGTGAAGTTCGGCGTCCTCCGCTTCCCCGGCACCTGTGACGAGGTCGACGCCCAGCTCGCCTGCGAGCGCGTCGCTGGCGCCGAGATCCTCTGGCACGGCGACCGCGACCTCAAGGGCGTCGACGCGATCGTCGTCCCCGGCGGCTTCTCCTACGGCGACTACCTGCGCGTCGGCGCGATCGCCCGCTTCTCGCCGCTGATGGAGTCGGTGATCGACTTCGCGCGCGAGGGCGGACCCGTGCTCGGCATCTGCAACGGCTTCCAGATCCTCTGCGAGGCCGGCCTGCTGCCCGGCGCGCTGCTGCCGAACAGAACGCTGCGCTTCGTCTGCCGCCAGGTCGACCTGCGCGTCGAGCGCACCGACACGCCGTTCACGAACGCCTGCGAGCAGGGCGAGCTGCTGTCGATCCCGGCCAAGCACACGACCGGCTGCTGGTACGCGCCGAAGCAGCTGCACGAGCAGGTCGAGGCCAACGGCCAGGTGCTGCTGCGCTACGCCGACGGCCAGAACTTCAACGGCTCGCTCGCCGACGTCGCCGGCGTCTGCAACGAGGCCGGCAACGTCTTCGGCCTGATGCCGCACCCCGAGCACGCGGTCGACCCGCTGACCGGCTCGACCGACGGCCTCAAGCTGTTCGCCTCCATCCGCGATTCCCTGGCGGCCCATGTCTGACGCGACCGTCCCCGCGCACCGCGTACTCGGCCTCACCGACGCCGAGTACGACCTGATCCTCGACAAGCTCGGGCGCGAGCCGAACGCCGTCGAGCTGTCGATGTTCTCGCTGATGTGGTCGGAGCATTGCGCCTACAAGCATTCGAAGAAGCTGCTCGGCCAGCTCCCGACCGAGGGCCCGTACCTGCTGATGGGGCCGGGCGAGAACGCCGGCGCCGTCGACGTCGGCGACGGGCTCGCGATCGCCTTCAAGGTCGAGTCGCACAACCACCCGAGCGCGGTCGAGCCGTTCCAGGGCGCCGCGACCGGAGTCGGCGGCATCCTGCGCGACATCTTCGCGGTCGGCGCACGGCCGATCGCGGTGCTCGACTCGCTCCGCTTCGGTGAGCCGACCGGCACCCGCTCCCGCTATCTGCTGGAGCACGCCGTCGGCGGCATCGGCCACTACGGCAACTCGATCGGCGTCCCGACCGTCGGCGGCGAGATCTACTTCGAGCCGGCCTACGAGCAGAACTGCCTCGTCAACGCGATGGCTCTCGGGATCGCCCCGCATGACCGCCTCACGCGCGCGGCGGCGACCGGCCCCGGCAACGTGCTCGTGCTGTTCGGCGCGCTGACCGGCCGCGACGGCATCGGCGGCGCGTCGGTGCTGGCGAGCGCGGAGCTGGACGAGGACGACGCCGACAAGCGCCCGACCGTCCAGATCGGCGACCCGTTCGCGGAGAAGAAGCTGCTGGAGTGCTCGCTGGAGCTGCTCGACAGCGACCTGCTCGTCTCGCTGCAGGACCTCGGCGCGGCCGGCCTCACCTCGTCCTCGTCGGAGATGGCGAGCAAGGGCGGCCTCGGCCTCGACATCCACGTCGACCGCGTGCCGCTGCGCGAGCCCGGCATGGAGCCGTTCGAGATCATGGTCTCGGAGTCGCAGGAGCGGATGCTGTGCGTCGTCGAGCCGTCGAAGGTCGACGCCGTGCTCGCCGTCTGCGAGAAGTGGGAGACGACCGCGACCGCGATCGGCGAGGTGACCGACTCCGGCCACCTGCGCGTGCTGCAGGGCGGCGAGGTCGTCGGCGACATGCCGGTGCCGGCGCTGGTCGACGACTGCCCGCTCTACGACCTCGCGCCGGAGAAGCCCGCGACGCCGACCTACCCGACGGCGCCGCGCGCGCTGAAGGCGGCTGACGACGACCTGCAGGCGACGCTGCCGGAGCTGCTCGGCTCGGCCAACATCGCCTCGCGCAGACCGGTCTTCGAGCAGTACGACTGGATCGTCCAGTCGCGCACGGTGCGGCGGCCGGAGGAGGCCGACGCGGCGGTGCTGACGCTGCCCGACGGCTCCGCGATCGCGGTCTCGATCGACTGCTCCGGGCGCCGTGTCGCGGCCGACCCGTACCGCGGCACGGTCGAGGCGGTCTTCGAGTGCGCGGCCAACCTCGCCTGCACCGGCGCGGAGCCGCTCGGCCTCACCAACTGCCTCAACTTCGGCAACCCGGAGAAGCCGCACGTCGCCTGGCAGCTGACGGAGTCGGTCCGCGGCATGGCCGACGCCTGCCGCGCGCTCGACACGCCGGTCGTCGGCGGCAACGTCTCGCTCTACAACGAGAGCGGCGGCGGCCCGATCTACCCGACGCCGGTCGTCGGCCTCGTCGGCAGACTGCCGGAGGCCGCGCGCGCCGGCCGGCTCGGCTTCGCGCAGGCCGGCGACGCGATCGCGGTGATCCGCGCCGCCTCGCCGTCGCTGCCCGCCTCCGAGCTGGCGAAGCTGCGCGGCGACGCGCTGCCCGACGGGCTGCCGCAGCAGGACACCGGCGCGCTGCGCGCCGCGATCGAACTGGTGCGCGACGCGGTCCGCCGCGGCGACGTGCGCTCGGCCCACGACGTCGCCGAGGGAGGCCTCGCGGTCGCGCTCAGCGAGACGGCGCTGGCCGGCGGGCTCGGCGCCAGCATCGACCTGACGCAGGTCGGCGGCTCCACCTGCCAGTCGAAGCCGCTCGACGAGCAGCTGTTCGGCGAGGCGCCGGGCACGTTCATCGTCTCCGGCTCGCGCGAGCTGCTGGCGTCGCTGAAGGCGCCGAAGGGTGTCGCGCTGGCCGTCAGCATCGTCGGCGAGGTCGGCGGCGACACGCTCTCGATCGCGCACACGGGCGGCACGCTCAGCTGGACGCTCGACGAGCTGCGGACGCCGCGCGAGCGCGGTCTCGGCGACCTGCTCGACGACGCCACGCGTCTGGACGACTGAGCGCGATGCGTGTCCGCTCGCTGGACGGATATTCCGGGAACGGGGTTCCGTCCAGCGGCCGGAGCGCCCGTGCACGTTGCTACCCTCCGTCTGGTCCTGCCGCCCCGGGCAGGTCGCTTTCTCTCTCCAAGCCGGAGGACGGCCCGCCCTCCCCATGACTGATCTGCTCACTGATCGCGATGGACCGCGCGACGAATGTGGCGTGTTCGGGATCTACGCTCCCGGCCACGACGTCGCTCGCTTCTCCTACTTCGCGCTCTACGCCCTCCAGCACCGTGGACAGGAGTCCGCGGGCATCGCCACCACTGACGTGGGCGGCAACATCATGACCCTCCGCGACCTCGGGCTCGTCTCGCAGGTCTTCGACGAGCAGAAGCTGCGCTCGCTGCCGGGGGACCTCGCGATCGGGCACGTGCGCTACTCGACGACCGGCTCCTCCGCCTGGGAGAACGCCCAGCCGGTCTACCGCTCCGACCACCGTGAGCTGGCGCTCGCCCACAACGGCAACCTGATCAACGCCGTCGAGCTGCACAGCGAGCTGCGCCAGAAGGGCGTCGGCTTCCGCTCGACCTCCGACTCGGAGATCATCGCGGCGCTGCTGTCGACCCACCCGGCCGAGCAGCTCGAAGACGCCGTCGCCGAGGTGCTGCCGCGCCTCAGAGGGGCGTTCTCGACCGTCGTGATGACGAACGAGAAGGTCGTCGCCTTCCGCGACCCGCATGCGCTCCGCCCGCTCGTGCTCGGCATGATCGGCGACCGCTACTGCGTCGCCTCCGAGTCGTGCGCGCTCGACATCATCGGCGCGAGACTGCTGCGCGACGTCGAGCCCGGCGAGGTCATCACGATCGACGCGGGCGGCATCTCGACGCGCATGGCCGTCACCGGCGAGCGGCTCGCCTCCTGCGTCTTCGAGTACATCTACTTCGCCCGCCCGGACTCGAAGATGGCCGGCACGACGCTGCAGGGCGCGCGCGGCCGGATGGGCGAGATCCTCGCCCGCGAGGCGCCGGTCGACGCCGACCTCGTGATCTCGGTGCCGGACTCGGGCACCCCCGCCGCGCGCGGCTTCGCGCGCGCCAGCGGGATCCCGCAGGACGACGGCTTCGTCAAGAACCGCTACGTCGCGCGCACCTTCATCCAGCCGGGCCAGGAGCTGCGCAAGCACGGCCTGAGACTGAAGTTCAACCCGATGCCGGAGATCGTCAGCGGCAAGCGGCTGGTCGTCGTCGACGACTCGATCGTGCGCGGCAACACGACCCGGCAGATCGTGCAGATGCTGCGCGAGGCCGGCGCCAAGGAGGTCCACCTCCGCATCACCGCGCCGGCGATCCGCAACCCCTGCTACTACGGGATCGACATGTCGACGCGCGAGGAGATGATCGCGCACGGCAAGGAGAACGAGGAGGAGATCGCCGCCGAGCTGGGGGCGGACTCGCTCCACTACCTGTCGCTCGACGGCGTCTACGAGGCGGTCGGCGCCAGACGCGAGACGCACTGCGACGCCTGCTTCTCCGGCGAGTACCCGCTGGAGGGCACCCCCGGCGCGCAGGACAAGCACGCCTTCGAGCACGGCCTCCCGCTCGCCCGCGCATAGGGCCGCGCGCCTCCACGGATGGACGCCCGCGCCGAGCTGCGCCGCCACTTCGGCTTCGACGACTTCCGGCCGGGGCAGGAGGAGGCGGTGCGGGCGGCGCTGGAGGGCCGTGACGCGCTCGTCGTGATGCCGACCGGCGCCGGCAAGTCGCTCTGCTACCAGCTGCCGGCGCTCGTGCGCGACGACCTGACGCTCGTCGTCTCGCCGCTCGTGTCGCTGATGCAGGATCAGGTGGAGGGGCTGCAGCGGGTCGCGCCCGGCTCGGTCGGGCTGCTGAACTCGCAGCAGTCGATGGCCGACAACCAGGACGTCCTGCGGCGGGCCGTCTCCGGCCGGCTGAAGCTGCTCTACGTCGCGCCCGAGCGGTTCTCCTCGCGCTGGTTCCTCGATCACGTCCAGCGCACCCAGCTCGGCCTCTTCGTCGTCGACGAGGCTCATTGCGTCTCGCAGTGGGGCCACGACTTCCGGCCCGACTACTTCCGCCTCGCCGACGCCGCCCGCTATCTGAGAGCGAGAGCGATCATGGCGCTGACGGCGACAGCCACGCCGCGCGTCGCGCAGGACGTCGTCGACCGCCTCGGGCTCGGCGAGCCGGTCAGGGTGACGACCGGCTTCGACCGCCCCAACCTCTCCTTCGCCGTCGCCCGCTGCGCCTCCAGACAGGACAAGCACCGCCGCGTCGCCGCCGTCCTGCACGACCTCGAGGCGCGCCCGGCGATCGTCTACGCCGGCACGCGCGCCGGCTGCGAGGGGCTGGCGAAGACGCTCGGCCGCGAGCTGGGGCTCGACGTCGCCGTCTACCACGCCGGGCTCGACCGCGAGCGCCGCGCCGCCGTCCAGCGGGCGTTCATGAACGGCGACACGCCGATCGTCGTCGCGACCAACGCCTTCGGCATGGGCGTCGACAAGGCCGACGTCCGCACCGTCGTGCACGAGACGGTCCCGCAGTCGGTCGAGCAGTACTACCAGGAGGCCGGCCGCGCCGGCCGCGACGGCGCGCCGGCCCGCTGCCTGCTGTTCGCCGAGGCGCGCGACAAGGGGCTGCACACCTTCTTCATCCAGCGCGCGGAGGTCGAGGACGCGGCCTTCGGCGCGGTCGCCCGCAGACTGAGACGGCAGGCGGCCGAGAACGGCCGCTACGACGTCGAGCTGGGCGTGCTCGCCGACGTCGCCTCCAGCGACCGCGACGGCGCCCGCGCGATCGTCGGCCATCTCGCGCGCGCGGGAATCGTGCAGCCGGCGCCGTCGCCGCCCGACCGCGTCGTCGGCAGACTGGCCGGCGAGTGGGACCGCAGAGCGCTGCTCGCGTGCAGGGCGTCGGCGGGGGAGGGGCAGAGAGTGCGCTGGCGCCAGTACCGCGCGATCTGGGGCTTCGTCGAGCAGCGCAGATGCCGCCGCGAGGCGCTGCTGCGCCACTTCGGCGACCGCGCCGCGCCGCGCACCGACCCGGGCGTGATCTGCTGCGACGTCTGCGATCCGGCGATCGCGCCGCGGCTGGCGGCCGGCGCGGCCGAGCGGCGGGCGGCGTCGCGCGCCGGGGCGAGCGGCTGGAGCGCGGCGGGCGGCTCCGGCGGCCGG
>NZ_JAUTDN010000032.1 GCF_030646155.1 Conexibacter sp. CPCC 205762 | reverse complement strand
GCGGACGGCGCCGAGCCGGCGGGCGCGGCCACGTCGGGCGCGGGAGCGGCCGCGGGCGCGGCGTGCGCGGGCGCGGCGTGCGCGGGCGCGGCGGCCTCGCCCTCGACCTCGTCGCCCTCCAGCACGCGCACGATCACGGTGCCGACCGGGACCGTCTCGCCGGCCTCCACGAGGTGGGCGCCGAGCCGGCCGGCGACCGTGCTCTCCAGCTCGGAGGTCGCCTTGTCGGTCTCGATCTCGACGACGCTCTCGCCGGCCTCGACCGCATCGCCCGGCTGCTTCAGCCAGTCGAGCACCGTCGCCTCGGTCATCGCGACGCCGACGGCGGGGATCGTGATCTCGATCATGCCGGCGCCCCCGCAGCGACCGCGACCCGCCCGGCCGCCGGCGCGCGCTCGCCGAGCACGGCCAGCATCCCGTCGAGCGTCGAGCTCCAGACGCGCTGCTCGGAGCCGGTCGAGTACCAGGCGAAGTGGGGTGACAGCAGCACGTTCGGCGCGTTCAGCAGCGGGTGATCGGCCGGCGGCGGCTCGCTCGCGAGCACGTCCAGCCCGGCGCCCGCGAGCCGGCCCTCGCGCAGCGCCTGCGCGAGCGCCTGCTCGTCGATCAGGCCTCCGCGCGAGACGTTCACCAGCAGCGCCGTCGGCTTCATCCGCGCGAGCGCCTCGGCGTCGATCAGCCTGTCGGTGTCGGCGGTCAGCGGGAGGTGGAGCGTGACGACGTCGCTGCCGGCGAGCAGCTCGCCGATCTCGCCGACGCGGCGCACGCCCGGCAGCTCGACGTCGGACCACGGGTCGAACGCGAGCAGCTCGCGCACGAACGGCGCGAAGCGGGCCGCGACCGCCTGCCCGATCCGTCCGACGCCGACGATCCCGACCGTCTGCTCCGACAGCGGCGCGACCGGCGCCAGCGCGCGCCAGTCGGTCCAGTCTGCGCGCACGACCGCGTCGCCCTGCACGAGCTTGCGGTTGAGTCCGAGCGCGAGCGCGAGCGTGTGGGTCGCGACCTCGTCGATGCAGTAGTCGGGCGTGTGGAAGACGGCGATGCCGCGCTCGCGCGCCGCGTCGAGGTCGATCGCGTCGAGCCCGACGCCGGCGCGCCCGATGATCCGCACCGACGGCGCGAACGCCTCGATCAGCTCCCGCGGGAGCGGGTTCGTGACGACGAGCACGCCGTCGGCTCCCGCCGTCGCCGCGGCGACGGCGGCAGGCGTCTCCAGCAGCGCCCGCCGCAGCTCGACGCCGGCCGCGGCGCCGTGCGGCTCCACCAGCGCGGGATCGACGAACGGTCCATCGGCGAGGACGAACACGGGGTTGGGCACGAATCTCTCCATGACTGATCGGGGCGGCCGCGACAGACGTCCGCGGCGGCGGCCTCCTCCAGGCCGCTGGTAGATCATACATCATGTACCACTCACTGCTAGGCTGCGCCCATGGAGACCGAGATGCAGGGCCGCGTGGCGGTCGTGACAGGTGCTGCCGGGGGGATCGGCCGCGCGGCGTGCGCCGCGCTCGCTCGTGCGGGCGCGCGGGTGCTCGCCGTCGACCTCGCCGCGGAGCAGGCGGAGCAGGTCGCGAACGAGCTGCGCGCCGGCGGCGCCGAGGCGCTCGCGTTCGCGGCGGACGTCAGCGACGCCGCCGCCGTCGAGGGCTACGTCGCGCACGCGCTGGCGACCTGGGGCCGCCTCGACGTGCTCTTCAACAACGCCGGCATCGAAGGCGCCGTCGCGCCGCTGGAGGCGTACCCGCTCGACGTCTACGACCGCGTCATGACGGTCAACGTCCGCAGCGTCTTCCTCGGCCTCAAGCACGCGCTGCCGGCGATGCGCGCGCAGCGCTCCGGCTCGATCGTCAACTGCTCGTCGGTCTCCGGGCTGCGCGGCGCCGCCGGCACCAGCGGCTACGCCGCCAGCAAGCACGCGGTGATCGGCCTGACACGCGTCGCGGCCGCCGAGGCCGGCGCCGACGGGGTGCGCGTCAACGCCGTCTGCCCGGGGCCGATCGCGACGCGGATGATGACCTCGATCGCGCAGCTGACCTCGCCGGACGACCCCGCCGTCGCCGCCGCGGCCGCCGCCGCGCGCAACCCCAGCGGCCGCTGGGGCGAGCCGGAGGAGGTCGCGCGCGTCGTCGCCTTCCTCGCCTCCGACGCGGCCAGCTTCGTCAACGGGGCGGTCTGGCCCGTCGACGGCGGCCGGACGGCGGTCTGATCCGCACAGGCAGGCGGCGAGGAATCGACAGCGGCGCCGTGCACGTGGCGCGTCGCCGCTACTGCGGCGTCGTCTGCAGCGGCCACACCTCGATCACGCCGTGGGCGACCGCGCACGGCGAGCCGGCCGCCAGCGCGATCGCCTCCTCCAGCGTCTCGGCCTCGATCAGCGCAAAGCCGGCGACGGGCAGATCGGCGCGCATGAACGGCCCGCCGGCCGTCTCGACGCGCGCGCCGTCGTGGTTGCGGACCTGCGTCGGCGTGCCCGCGATCCCCATCGTCGCGCCCCGTTCGAGCAGGCGCGCGTCATGCGCGTGCGCGGCGTCGCGCACCGCCTCCGCAGTCGTGTCGTAGCCCTGCCGGTCGCCGTACCCGATCGTCACGAACGTCGCCATCGCGGTTCCTCCTTCGGTCGCTCGCAGGTTCTGACCCGTGCGAGCGACCGAATTCATCGGCGCGGCGCGAGCACCCGCAGGAAGCGCCGCTTCGAGACGCCGCCGGTCGTGACCGTGACGCGGTAGAGCGCGGGGGCCAGTCTGAGGCGCAGCGTCGCGCGGCGCAGGCGGACTCCGGCAGCCGCGGCCGTGCGGGCGGGCGCGGCGGTCGACGCGGCCTCGCGGGCGGTGGCCGGGCTGGCGGCGACGGACGCGACGGCCGGGCGGAGGACGGAGACCGTCCGGTAGCGGCCGGCGAATCTGCCGGGTGAGCCGATCGGCGGGCAGCGGTCGAGGCCGCCAGTGCCGAGCGCGCGCTCGACGCGCACCCGCACCGCGCCGGCTCTGCCCGTCCACAGCCGCAGGCCGACCGTGACGGCGCCGCCGCTGGCCGCCGGCCGCACGCAGCGACTCGCGAGCGTGAATCTCGTCAACGCCTGCGCCCGGCGCGCCGGCGGGGGCCCGGCAGGCGCGCCCGGCCCCGGCGACGGCGGATCGACGGAAGGCGGCGCCGGATCGACCGCCCGCGCGCGCAGCTCGACCGGCTCGCCGCAGCCGCTCGCGGCGGCGTCGTTGCGGTCGTCGCCGGGATAGCTGACGGCCCAGCGGTAGCGGCCAGGCTGGGTCGGGGCGAAGGCGGGCGCCGCGACGACGCGGGGATCGCCGGGCGCCGCTGCGCCGCCGACGGCCGCGCGGCCCGTGAAGACCGGCTCCGTGGCGCACGTCTCGTCGCCCGGCCCGTGCAGCGCGAAGGTCAGCTCGCCGCCGGGCTCGTACGCCTCGGCGAGCGTCGCGGTCGCCGACAGCGGCGCGCCGACGACGACGCCCGCGGCGCCCGCCGGCGCGGGCGCGACGGTCAGCGTCGGCGCGGCCGGCGCGATCGTCGTCGTGCGCGAGCCGGTCTGCTCGAAGCAGTCGGTTCTGAACGGCTGGTTGAGGTCGTCGCCGGAGTAGCTCGCGGACCAGCGCCAGGTGCCGGCCGCGTCGGGCGTGAACGGCTCGCTCTGTGCGCCCGCCTCGCTCGCCGCGGCGACGCTGGTGAAGCGCGGCGCCGCTCTGCAGCTCGGGTCCGCCGGACCGTAGAGCGCGAACTCGATCGTGCCGCTCTTCGCCGCCGCGCGACCGCTGCCGCCGCCCCCGAGGCAGCCCCAGCCCTGCGCCCGCCGCACGCTCGGCGCGCACGTCCACGGCCCCCATGCCACGCTCGCGTGCAGCGGCCGGCCGACGACCGGATCACCGTGGACGCTGACCGTCAGCCCCTCGGCGACCTTCACCACCTCGAGTCTGCGGCCGCCGCAGGCCGACTCCTGCGGGTCGTTGTCGAGGTCTCCGCTGTACGTCAGCTTCCAGAAGTAGGTGCCGATTCTGCTGGGCGTGTAGGCGGCGGTCGCGTATCTGCCAGCGCCGCTCACCGTGACCGTCTCGCTGTAAAGCGGCGTGCCGCTGCAGGTGGCGTCGTCGTAGAGCGCGATCGTCGCGCTGCCGCTCGGGCGCTCGCCGCCGTCGAGCGTGATCGCCGGCGCGATCGGCGTGCCGACCGCGACCGACCCGGGCGAGCCGCTTTCGTAGATCGCCGGTCTGCCGGGCCGCCCGTCGGCCGCGAGGCCGGTGATCGTGTCGAAGCCCGAGAAGAGCCAGAACTGCGAGACGTCGCTGACGGGCTCGGTCGTGCGGGCACGCCCGAGCCATCCGTCCGCCCTCGCCCAGTAGACCCAGCCGCTGCGCGCCGCGAGTTGGTCGGCGCCGGTCGTGGAGAGCCACACCGATCTCGGCGTCGGGTCGCTGAGCGGGACGCGGCCGACCAGCGGCCAGCTGGGATCCGCCCACAGCAGCAGGCCGTCGTCGACCACGATCGAGTCCGGGTCGCCCAGCAGCGAGACGAACTGCAGCTGCTCGTCGCTGCCGTCGCGTCTCGCACGCGCGACGCGGCCGAACGAGTCGCGCGCCCAGTAGAGGTGGTCGGCGTCGACGGCGACGTCGCGGGCGCCCACCATGAGCTTCCAGAACGGGTTCGCGTTGCCGCCGTCGAGGTCGGCGCGACCGATCGAGCCCGCGAAGCCGGGGTTCGAGGAGGTCCAGTAGATCGCGTCGTCGCTGACGGCGAGCCTGACCGCCCAGGCGTTTCTGATCCACTGCTGCTCGACGCCGCTGCCGTCGAGGTCGGCGCGGGCGATGTTGCCGGCGTCGTCGATCCAGTAGATCTTTCGTCCAGCGACCTCGATCGCTCTCGCGCCGAACGGCGGGAGGATGAAGAACGCGTCGACGTTTCTGCCGTCGTCGTCGGCGCGGGCGATCGTCGTCGTCCCGCTGCCGACTTCGCCCGTCCAGTAGACGTGGGCCGAGGCGGCCGGCGCCGCCAGCAGGACCGCCGCGAGCGCCAGCAGGAGCGGGAGCGTGGTGCGTCTGAAGGTCATCTGCGCGTCTCCCGGTCGTCGCTTCGCAGCGATAGGCTCACCGCGCGGGCAGCGCGGCAGGGACCGCCGGCTCGACTTCGCGATGCACTGGGCTTCGAGCGTACGCACAGCCGCCCTGAGCGGCAATGGACCGGGGACCCGAGTCGGAGGGGACCTGAGTCCCGTCGCGGGAGCGAGCGCGGCGATCGTCGCG
The DNA here is from genome assembly GCF_030646155.1 of Conexibacter sp. CPCC 205762. Taxonomy (GTDB): domain Bacteria; phylum Actinomycetota; class Thermoleophilia; order Solirubrobacterales; family Solirubrobacteraceae; genus Conexibacter. The sequence goes on along the minus strand of NZ_JAUTDN010000032.1, from coordinate 67,116 downwards.
CTCGGCGCGGTCGAGGCGGTGCTGCTGTTCGACCAGCCGGACGCGCCGTGGCAGCTCGCCCTCTTCATCGTCGCCGCCTGGACCTGGTTCGCGGCTGGCGTCGTCGCCGCGCGACGGCGACCGGGCAACCGGATGGGCGCGATCATGGTCGTCGGCGCCTTCGTCTGGCTCGGCGCCGGGCTCGCGAACGCGCCGCTCGCCGCGCTCTCGGCCGTCGGCCTGGTCGTCCAGCTGCTGCCGCTGGCGCTCGTCGTCCACCTGCTGCACGCCTTCCCCTCCGGCCGCCTGCGCGGCGGCGCCAGCCGCGTGATCGTCGCCGGCGTCTACACCGCCGCGCTGCTGCTGCACGCCCCCGCATACCTGTTCGCCCCCGGTGACGCGGCCGCGACGCTGCAGCTCGCCGACCGGCCCGACCTCGTCACGCTCGGCGCGACCGTGCAGGACACGATCGGCGGCGCGCTGATGGTCGCGACGGGCGTGCTGCTGGCGCTGCGGATGCGCAGCGCGACGCAGGCGCAGCGTCGCCTGCTGGCGCCGCTGGCGCTGTACGGGATCGTCGCGGTCGTCTCGACGCCGCTGCTGAGCCGCCTGCTCGACGGCGCCCCGCTCGCCTTCTTCACCGCCCAGACGCTGCTGCTGACGGGCGTGCCGGTCGCGTTCGCGGCGGCGATGGCGATCGGCGGCTTCGCCCCGACGGCCGGCGTCGCGCAGCTGAGCGCCTGGCTCGGCGCCGCCGACAACGCGCCCGCGACGCTGCGCGGCGCGGTCGCCGACGCGCTCGGCGACGGCTCCGTCGCGCTGCTGCTGTGGGCCGGGGAGCGCTGGGTCGACAGCGACGGACGCGCGGCGGCGCTGCCGGACGCGGGCGCGACGGACGCGGGGCGGCCCGTCGCGGGCGCGGGAGGGCGCGGGCCGAGGGCAGCGGACGCGGGCCGGCGCGGGGCGGACGCCGAGTCGTCCGGCCGCGGCGTCGCGCTCGTCGAGGCCGACGGCCGCCGCGTCGGCGCGATCGTCTACGACGCGACGCTGATCGCCGACCCGGCGCCGGTCGCGGAGGCGGCCGCCGTGATCGCGCTCGCGCTCGACCGCGAGCGGCTGACGGCCGAGCTGCGCGTCAGCAACGACGGCCTGCGCGACTCGCGCGCGCGGATCGCGGCCGCCGCCGACGCCGAGCGGCGGCGGATCGCGCGCGACCTCCATGACGGCGTGCAGGGCCGCCTCGTGCTGCTCGCGCTGCAGGCGCGCGAGCTGTCGCGCAGCGACGACGCCGGGCCCGCGGCGCGGGCCGAGGCGGCGCGGCTGCGGACCGAGCTGGAAGCCGCGCTGGGAACGTTGCGGGAGCTGGTGCAGGGCGTGCTGCCGGCGGCGCTGGTCGAGCGCGGCCTCGGCGCCGCCGCGCACGACCTCGCCGACCGCATGCCGCTGCCGACGACGGTCCTCGCGGGCGACGAGCGCTTCCCGCCGGCGGTCGAGAGCGCCGGCTGGTTCGTGATCGCGGAGGCGCTCGCCAACGCCGTGCGCCATGCGCGGGCGCGGAGGCTCGACGTGCGCGTGCAGTGGGCCGGCGGCGGCCTGCTGATCGAGGTCCGCGACGACGGCGGCGGCGGCGCCGCCCCCGCCCCGGCCGGCGGCCTCGCGGCGAGCGGCGGCTCCGGCCTGCGCGGCCTCGCCGACCGGCTCGACGTGCTCGGCGGCCGGCTGCGGATCGAGAGCCCGCCCGGCGGCGGCACGCTGATCGTGGCGGAGGTCCCGTGCGGGTCGTGATCGGCGAGGACGAGGCGCTGCTGCGCGAGGGGCTGGCGCTGCTGCTGGAGCGCGGCGGCTTCGAGGTCGTCGCGCTCGCGCCCGACGCCGAGACGCTCGTCCGGCTGGCGCGCGAGCACGCGCCCGACCTCGTCGTGACCGACATCCGCATGCCGCCGACGCAGGCCGACGAAGGCCTCCGCGCCGCGCTCGCGATCCGCGCCGAGCGGCCCGAGACGGCGATCGTCGTCGTCTCCCAGCACGCTCAGCGCCGCTACGCAGACGAGCTGCTTGCCCAGCAGACGGCCGGCGCCGGCTACCTGCTGAAGCAGCGGATCGTCGAGTCCGAGCAGTTCTGCGACGACCTGCGCCGCGTCTGCGCCGGCGGCATCGTGCTCGACCCGGAGCTGGTCAGCGTCCTGCTCGGCCGCGCCCGCCCCGACGGCGACCCGCTGCACGAGCTGACCGAGCGCCAGCGCGAGGTGCTGGCGCTGATGGCGGAGGGCCTCAGCAACAGCGCGATCGCCGCGCGCCTGACGATCACCGAGAAGGCGGTCGTCAAGCACGTCGCGAACGTCTACGACGCGCTCGGCCTGACGCCGGGCGCCGACGACCACCGCCGCGTGCAGGCGGTCGTCCGCTATCTGTCGAGCTAGCGCAGACGCGACCTAGATCCCTTGTCCCGGCGGGCCGGGACGCCGAGAGTCGCGGGTTGCACGCAGGACGCGTGCCGCCGATCCGACAGAACCGGAGCCCGCCGCATGAGGAAGTTCGCCCTTCACGCCCGTCCCGCGTCGACACGGAGCGCGCTCGTCGCCGTCGCCGCCGCCGGCCTGCTCGCCGCCGCCCCGGCCGCCGCCGGCGCCGCCGGCTGGGTCGACGGGCCGAAGTTCAACGTCGCCGCCCCCGCGGCCGGCGTCGACTTCTCGGCCGCGCCCGACGGCTCGTCGACCGCGGCCTGGTCCGGCATCGACATCAGAGACACGAGCGCACCGGGTCTGGTCGGCATCCAGCACGCCGCCGCCAACGGCACGCTCGGCCAGACCCAGACGCTCGGGACGGCCGCCCCCGACACGCTCCAGACCGACGTCGCCAGCGGCGCGTCCGGCGCCTCGGCGGTCGTGTGGGCCGGCGTCGCCACCAACAGCGACCCGGTCAAGCTGGCGCTGCTGCGTCCCGACGGCTCGGTCGTCGGCACCTACACCGTCGCCGACGACCTGCGCGCAGGCGTCCCGACGGTCGCGGTCGACGGCGGCGGCAACGCGCTCGTCGCCTGGATCGGCTACGACGCGGACGCCGACGAGCAGGTCGCGAAGCTGCGGCGCGTCACCGCCACGGGCGCGCTCGGCAGAACGCTCACGCTCGGCCCCGCGGCGATCTCGTCCTTCGCGCTCTCGCTGTCGCTCGCCGTCATCCCCTCCGGCACCGGCTGGGTGACGTGGAACGACGGCACCGTCGACTCGCTCGCGCGGATCACCCCGTCGGGCGAGCTCGACGCCAGCGACGCCCTCCCCTCGCCCGGCGCGTCGGCGTTCGCCGCGCTCGCCAGCAACGACGGCGGTGCCGTGCTCACCCGCCTCGAGATCGGCTCCGGCGGGCCGTCCTCCGCCCGCGTCGCCGGGCTGCGGCTGCCGACCTCCGGGGCGCTGTTCGGCGCCGGCTTCCAGTCGGCCGAGCTGACCTCCGTCGGCGGGACGCTGCCGCCGACCGGCAAGCCGGCGCTCGCCGCTGACGGAACGGTCACCTTCGCGTGGACCGGCGGCGAGCTGACCGACCCCACGACCGCCCACCTGAACGTCTCGTACACCCGCTTCCCGCCGGGCGCGACCTTCGCGTCCGTCCAGCAGCTGCCCGCCAGCGGCAGCGCCATGGGCGAGATGCTGCCGTTCGTCTCCCCCGTGGCCGGCGGCGGCACGCTCCTCAGCTGGCTGCGCGTCGACAACATCATCACCCCGATCGTCGACACGACCATGATCGCGGCCGACGGCACGCTCGGGCCGGTGCTCTCGACCGGGCTGTCGGCGTCGTTCGTGTCGGGCGGCGTCACGCCCACGTTCGACCACGTCCTGATGCCGTACGGCACCAACGAGGGCGCGCTGCTCGGCGTCTCCAACCAGCTGATCCCGGGCCTCGGCTCGCTCACGGTCAAGCGGCTCGACGTCGTCGCGCCGCAGCTGAGCGCGACGATCCCCGCCGGCGGCGTCACCGGCCAGCCGCTGACCTTCTCCGCCGCCGTCAGCGACGGCTCGGTGTGGTGGGACTTCGGCGATGACTCCGGCTCCAGAAGAGCGGTCGTCAACCACACCTACGGCACGCCGGGCACCTACGCGATCTCGGTCACCGCGACCGACGCCGCCGGCAACGCGACGACGCGCAGCGGTCAGCTGACGATCGCCGCCCCGGCGACGCCGCCGACGCCGGGGGCCAGAAGAACGGCCGCCGGACTGAAGCTGACGAGCGCCGTCCGCAGCGGCGGCGACGTGACGATCGCCGGCACGATCGCGAGCACGGCGAGCGGCAGAGTCGGCCTCGTATACGCGCAGAAGAACGGCCGCAGAACGCTCTCGGCGAGCACGAGCGCGAGAATCGCGAAGGGCAGGTTCAGCGTCAAGCTGAAGCTCTCGAAGGCGCTCGCGAAGACGTTCAGGCTGAAGCCGACCGTGACCGCCTCCTACGCCGGCAGCGCGACGCTCGACGCGGCCAGAACGGTCCGCACCGTGACGCTCAGAAGAGCGGCCAGAAGAAGCGCCAGAAGAAGCGGCAAGAAGAAGCGCTGAGCTCAAGTCCCGCGCTTACCGACCGATGTTCGATTCGTACGCGGATCGAGCAGCGGGAGGATGGCGTGGGGACGATGACGAGCAGGTCGCGACGGGCGCTCGCAGCAGCGGCGCTCGTCGCCTTCGGTGCCGCAGGCGCCGGCTGCGGCGCGGCGACCGAGGCGGCGCATCACGACCACCACGCCGCCGCGGCGAGCGCGGCCGCCTGGAGACCGAAGGCCGGCCTGGCGCTGAGAGACCCGCGCCAGCTGTACGCCAGAGACGGCGTCCTGAAGGTCGACCTGACCGCCGCCAGAGGACGGATCGTCGTCTCCGGCTCCTCCGTCGTCGCACAGCCGTTCAACGGCCAGTTCGTCGGACCGACGCTGCACGTCAGACCGGGCGACACGATCGAGGCGACGATCCACAACAAGACCGACGCGCAGACCAACATCCACTACCACGGCCTGCACGTCTCGCCGACCGGCCTCTCCGACAACGTCTTCCGCACCTTCGAGCCGGGCAGCAGATCGCGCTCCGTCGTGAGAGTCCCGGCCGACCACGACACCGGCACCTTCTGGTACCACGTCCACTTCCACGGCCTCTCGGAGGGCCAGCTCGCCGGCGGCCTGTCGGGCCTGCTGATCGTCGACGGCCTCGAGAGACTGCTGCCGGCCGAGCTGCAGGGCGTGCCCCAGCGGCAGCTCGCGATCCGCAATCTCGAGCTGGTCAGACCAGACACGGTCGCGACGCTCGGCAGAGACGTCAGCCCCGGCAAGCGAGCGCCGCAGCTCGTCAACGGCCTGCTGAGACCGGCGCTGACGCTCAGATCGGGCGCGACCGAGCTGTGGCGGCTGGCAAACGTCGGGCCCGACGCCTTCTACGACGTCTCGCTCGAAGGCCACCGGCTGACCGTGATCGCCGAGGACGGCTCACCGGTCTGGACCGTCAGATCGCACGCCAGGCTGCTGATCCCGCCCGGCAAGCGCTTCGACGTGCTCGTCCAGGGCAGCGCCAAGCCCGGCAGCTACCGCCTGCTGGCGCACAGATACGACGGCTTCGCGCCGCAGCCGACGACCTCGCTGGCGACGGTCACGGTCACCGGCCCGGCGGTCGCCGTGCCGCCGCTGGCACTGCCGAGAACGCTGCCGACCGGCACCACGAGACTCGACGACGCGACGATCGCGCGCAGACGCAGATTCGTCTTCTCCTTCGGCCGCGGCAGAACGTTCAGAGCGCTGATCAACGGCAAGCAGTTCGACCCGATGGCGATGCCGGTCGCGGCGCGGCTGGGGACGGTCGAGGAGTGGACGCTGGAGAACACCTCCGACGAGGACCACCCGTTCCACATCCACGTCAACGACTTCCAGGTGATGAGCGTCAACGGCAAGCGATACGCCGCCGACGGCCTGCAGGACGTGGTGACCGTCGACAAGCTCGGCGGCAGCGTCGTGATCCGCAACTCGTTCGACGACTACAGCGGCCACTTCGTCTTCCACTGCCACATCCTCGGCCACGAGGACGCCGGGATGATGAAGACGATCGAGGTGCTGAGAAGAGGCCAGCAGCCGACCCCGCCGCCGATGGCCGGGATGAAGCACCACGACCACGGGATGTGAGCCGCCTGCTCAGCGGCGGGCGGCGCGGAAGGAGCGCTGCCCGCTGCAGGCGCCGACGCTGAGGCTCGCGATGCCGTCGGTCAGTGCGCGGCCGCGCAGGCGGCCGCTGACGAGCACGCTCGAACCGCCGCGCACGGCGACGCCGTAGAAGCGGCCGTCGGGCGCGACGCGGGCGCGGGCGAAGGCGGCGACGCCGGCCTGCGTCGTGATCTGGCCGCCGACGCTGCCCGGCGCGGGCACCGTCGGGCAGACCATCGTCACGTCCGCGCGGAAGCCGCGCAGCGTGCGGCCGCCGTCGGCGACGCGGAAGCTGACGGGCGCTCTGCGCGTGCCCGCCCAGGTGCCGTCGGAGGCGGCGGAGGTCGCGCGGCGGCCGCTGTCGGGCCGGGCGCGGACGCCGACCGCCGGCGAGACGAACCGCTCGCCGACCGTCACGACCGCGCGCACGCGCTGTCTGCCGACCGGGAGCGTCGCGATCACCATCGCGCCGCTCCCGCCGCCCGCGGCATCGCCGCCCGCGCGGCTGCCGACGACGCCGCCCGCGACGCGCTTCCAGCCGCCGCCGACCTGCCGCTCGAGCGTCACCGCGGCGCCCTCCGGCGCGCCCGGAGCAACGACGCCGAACGCCGCCGGATAGCCGCCGTAGAGCGCGCGCGGCGGGCTCAGCCGCGGCCGCACGTCGGCTCTCACGACCAGCCGCCGCGGCGCGCTGCTCTCGTAGGAGCCGGCGCAGCCGGTGCAGATGCGCGAGACCTGCCACCAGTAGACGCCCGGGCTGAGGCCGCTGCGGTTCTCGTCGCCGAGCGTCGTCGCACACTGGCCGGCGGGCAGCGTGTTGTCGCTCTGCGGACCGGCGAGGTCGACGCGGCGATCGTCGCGCAGGCGGCCGTCGCCGCCCAGCTCGGCCGAGGTCGCGAGCGCGGCGGTGTAGTCCGTCACGCCACCGTGGAGCGCGAAGCCGTCGCCGAAGTCGACGGTGCGGTAGTCCGGGCAGGTGAAGACGAAGCGGCTGCCGCTCGCCGACGGCGCGACCGTCGCCCCGTCGGCGGGGCTGAGCAGCTCGATCGCCGCGTCGCCCGGCAGCGCCCGCGCCGCTGCGGTGGTCAGCAACAGCGCGGCAAGCGCGCAGAGGAAGGCGGCGGCGACCGAAGCACGCATTTCCGGAGCAGCCTAGCGCGCGAGCCGGCGCGGCGCCGCGCACGCCGGCCGCGGCGCGCGTCAGCCGCCGCGGGCGCCTGCCGCGCGGTGCGTCAGACCTCGGCGCCGTTGGCGGTCAGCGTCACCTCGATGTTGCCGCGCGTCGCGTTCGAGTAGGGGCAGACCTCGTGGGCGGCGCGCACGACCTCGACCGCCTGGGCCGCGTCGCCGATCGACGGCAGCGTCACGTTCAGCGCGACCGCGAGGTCGAAGCCGCCGGCGCCGTTGGGCAGCAGGTTGACGTGCGACTCGATCGTGACGTCGTCGGCCTCCAGCTTCTGGCGCCGCGCGACGACGCCGAGCGCGCCCTCGAAGCAGGCCGCGTAGCCGACCGCGAACAGCTGCTCCGGGTTGGTGCCGTCGCCGTCGCCGCCCATCTCTCTCGGCAGCCGCAGCTGCACGTCGAGCGCGCCGTCGTCGGTGCGGCCGTGGCCGTTGGCGCGACCGCCGCTGACCGTCGCGTTCGCGCTGTAGAGGACTTTCGCCATGTTCAGCCGTCCTTGCGTCGAGGGGTGATGCGTCAAATGTGGCAGACGCGATAGCCGAGGTGGACGACGCCGCTGGCGAGGCGGTGCTCGGTGGTCAGCTCCAGCGCGATCCGCTGACCGGCCGGCAGCGCCGGCTTCCTGCCGCCGCCGACCGCGATCGGGCTGACGAACAGGTCGACCTGGTCGATCAGCCCGGCGGCGAAGGCGGCCGCCGCGATCGTCGGCCCGCCGATGCCGACGTCCGTCGGCGCGGACGCCTTCAGCGCCCGCACCGCCTCGGCGTCGAACGATCGCTCCAACCGCGTCCGCGCGGTCTCGACCGCGTCGAGCGACGCCGAGTAGACGACCTTCTCGGCTGCGCGCCAGAGCGTCGCGAAGTCGCGCTCGACCGGCGGGTCCTCCGGCTCGTCGCCGTTGGCCTCCCAGTACGCCATCGTCTCGTACATGCGGCGGCCGTAGAGGAGCGTGCCGAGCGGCCGCACCAGCTCGTTGACGTAGCCGTGGTACTCATGGTCGGGGACCATGAAGTCGAAGCGGCCCTCAGCGTCCTCGGTGAAGCCGTCGAGCGACGCGTTTGCGATGTAGATCAGTCTCGCCATGTGAGGTCAGACGATGGCGAGCGCGAGAACTCATCGCAACACCCAGGGCGTCAGCCGAACGTCGTCAGCTGCACCCCGCGGCAGTCGAACAGCGGACCGTCGGCCTCGTAGTCGTCGGTCGCGGGGTCGCAGGCGACGACGAGCGTGACCGTCAGCGTTCTCGCGCTTCTCAGCCGCGCCAGCGCAGCGGTCACGACGACGCGCTTGAAGGCGCGCGTGAGCGGATGCGACGGGCGCGTGTCGAAGCGGCGCGTCTCGGCGCTGACGGCACAGTGGCCCTCGTCGCCGAGGCACTCGGCGTGGCCGAAGATCGAGAACGAGCCGGCGTAGCTTCTGCGTCTCGCGCTCGCGTTTCTGGCCGTGACGGCGGCGTCGTTGAAGAAGACGAGCGCCGTGTAGGAGGGGCGGAAGTGGTCGATCCCGTACAGCTCCAGATCGGCGCGCGCGACCGCGCCGCCAGCGCCGTTCAGCTCGCCGAGGTCGATCGGCCCGAAGGTGTGCAGCTCGATCATCTTCTGCTCCCTCTTCTGCTGGGCGCTCTGCTCGGTCTCGACGGCGGCAGCCCGACCGAGCGGGTCGCGTACTCGTAGCCGAGTCTCTGCACGCTGAGCGTGTCTCTGACGGTCAGGCCGAACGGGCTCAGCGGCAGGTTCAGCAGCGACGGCGGTATCCGCGTGATCCCCCAGCGCACCTGCCACAGGTACCAGAGGCGGTCGATCATGCAGTGGTGGGCGAAGAAGACCGGGTCGAAGGCGGCCGTCGAGACCGTGCCCATGTCGCCGCCGACCCAGACGTGGACGCTGTCGTGGAAGTCCTCGAGCCGGTCGGAGAAGGAGGCGAAGTCGGAGTCCTCCAGCAGGTCGGCGACCTGCGCTCTCGTCGGCAGTCTCGTGAACGGGGCTCTGCCGGGCGCGCGCGTGGTCCAGTGGTCGACCGGCGGTCTCGCGGTCGGCACGTACGCTCTCGTGCTCGCGAGCGGGTTTCTCGCTCTGCCGGTCGCGCCCGCTCTGTACGCGGCGGGGATGTTCGCGACGGCCGTCCAGTCCCACCACGGCAGCGCGATGTCGGTCGCGCCGATCGCGGGCGGCAGGTCGCGCGCGCGGTCCTGCAGCGCTTGCTCCAGCCACCACAGGTAGGCGCGGTGCCAGGGCAGGAACAGCCGCGCCTGCTCCGGCGTTCTGGGGTTGCGCTGGTGATGCCAGCAGTACCAGCCGGGCGCGCCGTGGAAGCCCGCGATCGTGTTGTAGCTCGCTCTGTCGAGCCGTCTCTCGGCGGCCGCCAGCGCCGCGGCGAACGCCTGCATGTAGGGCGCTCTGACGTCCCCCACCTGGAGCCGGTAGACCATTGATCCCGCCATGGGCCGGCATCCTGCCAGCAAACGGAGCGTCGATGCGGATGATTTCGGTGTGTGGCGCGCCGGCGCGCGTCAGAAGACGATCTGCGAGCCCATCGTCACGACGCGCTCGGCCGGCAGGCGGAAGTACTCGGTCGGCGAGGCGGCGTTGCGCGCCATCGCCGTGAACAGCAGCTTGCGCCAGAAGGCCATCCCCGGCGATCTGTCCGGCACGATCGTGATCGAGGAGAGGAAGTAGGTCGCGTGGTACGGGTTGAAGTCGACCGGCAGGCCGCCGGGGGCGTTGCGCGCTCTCATCAGCGTGCGCGGCACGTCGGGGCGGTCCTGGAAGCCGAAGCGGAGCGTGATGTGGCTGAAGTCGTCCTGCTCGTCGCCGAGGTGGTCGAAGCTGACCCGCTCCGCCTGCGGCACGTGCGGCGTGGTCGTCGTCTCGACGGAGACGATCACGATCGTCTCGTGGATCGCGCGGATCCGGTCGACGCCGACGCGCAGCGCCAGCGGCGTCGTCTCCTTGCCCTGGTTGAGGTAGACGGCGACGCCCTGCACCTGCTTGATCAGCGGGCTGCGGCGGCGCATCCGCGCGATGAAGTCGGGCAGCGGCCCCTCCGCTCTGCGGCGCGCGATCGTCACCTCCTCACGGCCCTTGTCCCAGGTCGTCAGCAGCAGGAAGACGAGCGCGCCGACGAGCAGCGGGAACCAGCCGCCGTGGCCGATCTTGGTGACGTTGGCGGCCAGGAACAGCAGGTCGACGGTGACGAAGCCGAGGATGCCGGCGACGACCATCCACAGCGGCTTGCGCCACAGCACGCGCAGCACGACGAGGAACAGGATCGAGTCGATCAGCAGCGTGCCGGTGACGGCGATCCCGTACGCGGTCACGAGCTTCGCCGAGGAGCCGAAGCCGAGCACGAGCGCGACGACCGCGACCAGCAGCGCCCAGTTGACCGCGGGCACGTAGACCTGGCCGATCTCGCCCTCGGAGGTGTGGCGTATGTTCAGCCGCGGCAGGTAGCCGAGCTGGACCGCCTGGCGCGTGACGCTGAAGGCGCCGGAGATGACGGCCTGCGAGGCGATCAGCGTCGCCAGCGTCGCGAGGATCACGACCGGGATCTGGGCCCAGTCGGGCAGCAGCAGGTAGAAGGGGCTGGAGATCGTCTCGGGACGGTCGAGGATCAGCGAGCCCTGGCCCATGTAGTTGAGCGTCAGCGCCGGGAAGACGACGAAGAACCAGCCGCGCCGGATCGGGCTGCGGCCGAAGTGGCCCATGTCGGCGTAGAGCGCCTCGGCGCCGGTGACGGCGAGCACGACCGAGCCGAGCGAGATGAACGCGATCCCCGGGTGGTCGACGAAGAACGCGAGCGCGTAGTGGGGCGAGAGCGCCCGCAGGATCTGCGGGTGGTGGATCACGCGCGCCGTCCCGGCCGCGGCGATGACCGCGAACCAGACGACCATCACCGGCCCGAACAGGCGGCCGATCACGCCGGTGCCGAAGCGCTGGATCAGGAACAGCCCGATCAGCACCACGAGCGTGAACGGCAGCACGAAGTGCTCCAGCGACGGCGCCGCGACCTCGATCCCCTCGACCGCCGACAGGACCGACACGGCCGGCGTGATCATCCCGTCGCCGTAGAACAGCGCGACGCCGAAGAGGCCGGCGATCACGAGCGCCGACTTGACCCACGGCCGCTCCAGTCTCGCCCGCCGCACGAGCGCGACGAGCGCCATGATCCCGCCCTCGCCCTGGTTGTCGGCGCGCATGATGAACGTGACGAACTTGATCGAGACGATCAGCGTCACCGCCCAGACGATCAGCGAGATGACGCCGTAGACGTCGCCGGTCGTCGGCTTGACGGCGCCGCCGTCGGCCGCGAAGACCGCCTGCAGCGCGTACAGCGGGCTGGTGCCGATGTCGCCGAAGACGACCCCGAGCGCGCCGAGCGCGAGTGCGGCGGGCGCACCGTGCTTGGCGGCGGTCTTGGCGGCGTCGCCGGGCGCGGTCATCGGCGCGCAACTGTAGCGCTCGCGGAGCGCGCTACAAGCTGCGCAACCAGTCCGTCAACAGCGCGTTCACCTCGGCGGGCCGCTCCTGCTGCAGCCAGTGGCCGGCGCCGGCGAGCGTGTGCGCGCCGCGCAGGCCCGGCAGCGTCTGCGGATAGGCCGCGATCGCGTCGGCGAGCCAGACGGCCGAGGCGTCGCGCTCGCCGACCAGCCACAGCGACGGCTGGCGCAGCGGCTGCCCCCGCCAGGCGGCGAGATCCTCCCAGTCGCGGTCCATGTTGCGGTAGCGGTTGAGCGCGGGGGTCGCGCCATGCTCGGTCAGCGACGCCGCCAGCGCGTCCAGCTCCGTGTCGGGGAGCCAGCCGGCGAGCGCGCGGTCGGCGGCGGCGCCGGCCGGGAAGCGATCGCGCATCCGCCCGCCGGGCGGGATCGTGAAGACGGGGCCGCTGGGCGCGGCGTCGTCGCCGGGCGCAGGCGCGTCCGCCCCACCCGCGAGCGCCGCCGCGAAGCCGCGCACCCACTCGCGCGGGTCGGCCTCGATCTCCGCCTCCGCGACGCCCGGCTGCTGGAAGTAGGCGACGTAGAACTGCTCCGGCCCCGGCATCTGCGCGAAGACGCTCGTCGGCCGCGGCCCGCCCGGCGGCGTGTAGGGCACGCTCAGCAGCCCGACGGCGGTGAACAGGTCGGGCCGCAGCAGCGCGCTCGCGGCGGCGATCGGCGACCCCCAGTCATGCCCGATCACGATCGCCGACGCCGCCCCGAGCGCCTCCACGAGCGCGACGTTGTCGGCGACGAGCGACAGCATCCGGTAGTCCTCCACCGTCTCCGGCGCCCCCGACCCGCCGTACCCGCGCAGGTCCGGCGCAACCGCGTGGCAGCCGGCCGCCGCGAGCGCCGGCAGCTGATGCCGCCACGAGCGCGACGTCTCGGGAAAGCCGTGCAGCAGCAGCACGAGCGGCCCGGCGGGATCCCCGTCCTCGACGATCTGGATCCGCTGGCCGCTGGGCGTGTCGATCAGGCGCTGGTTCATGTCATCGATGGTTCCCGCCCAACCCCATCCGCCTCAAATCCGCGTGCCGAATCGGCAAACGCGGAGGCTCAGCCCGCCGGCTCCTGCTCGCGGGCGATGCGGGCTGCGGGGTCGGCCATGTCGGCGCGCAGCTCCTCGTCGCGCTCTATCGCGCGGATGAAGACCGACAACGCCGTGCCGAGCGTCGCGGGCGAGACGTTGGCCGGGTCGACGACGCGCAGCAGCCCGAGGCCGAGGCTGAGCGCGAGCGAGACGTTGGCGGTCGTGTCGTCGACCTCGGGCAGCGGCTCGATGCCGGCGTCGATCGCGCTCTCGCGGCAGAACTCGGCGAACATGCCGCGGAGCGCGTGGAAGCCGTCGGCGAAGCGCTCGCGCAGCTGCTCGTCGCGGGTCGCGGCGAGCCAGAACTCGATCAGCAGGCGGAAGGCGTCGGGCTCCTCGTCCAGCTCGCGCATGAACGTGTCGGAGCCGACGAAGGGGCGCTTCCAGGTCGTCTCGTCGCGGTCGAAGAAGCCGACCTGCTGGGCGACCTTGCCGGCGACGTACTCGTCCATCAGCGCGACGAGCAGGTTGTCCTTGGAGCCGAAGTGGCCGTAGACGGCGCCCTTCGTCAGGCCGGCCTCGAGCGCGACGTCGTCGAGCGTCGCGCCGGCGAAGCCGCGCGCGGCGTAGACCCGCGCCGCGGCCTCCAGCAGTCTCGCGCGCGTGGCCGCCTTGCGCGCGCTGCGGTCGAACTCTCCCCGTGGCATCAGCGCACCACTTTACTTGACAGATACTCGCCAGTACATATACTCGTCGGCACGCTCTGACCCTATCGTGGAAGGACGAGAGATGCAGGCCAACTTGCCACCCACATCGCCGATGCCGGCGCTGCTGCAGACGATCGGCTGGTGGCTGCGTCCGCTCGGCTTCATGGAGAAGATGCGCGCCCGCTACGGCACGCCCTTCACGATGAAGCTCTCCGGCCAGGGCAACTTCGTCGTGCTGACCGACCCGGCCGACATCAGAGCGCTGCTGACCGCGCCGCCCGAGGTCCTCCACCCCGGCGAGGGCGCCGCGCTGCTGGAGCCGGTCGTCGGCCCCAACTCGGTGATCCTGCTCGACGAGGGCAGACACATGGAGCAGCGCAAGCTGATGCTGCCCGCCTTCCACGGCGACCGGATGCAGAGACTGACCGGGCTGATGGCCGAGCTGACCGACAGAGAGCTCGACCGCTGGCCGCTGGACCAGCCCGTCGAGCTGCACGAGCGGCTCCAGGCGCTGACGCTGGAGATCATCCTGCGCGCCGTCTTCGGCCTCGACGAGGGCCCGCGGCTGGACCGCCTGCGCGAGCTGATGCCGCAGATCCTCACCTTCGGCGAGTCGCCCGTCTCGCTGATGCCGCCGCTGCAGAGGCTGATGAGAGGGCGCGGCCGCTTCGGCCGCTTCGAGCGCGACCGCGCGCAGGCCGACGTCGAGCTGTACGCGCTGATCGAGGAGCGCCGCCAGGAGGGCGCCGGCGAGCGCGACGACATCCTCTCGATGCTGCTCGGCGCCAGACACAGCGACGGCTCGCCGATGGCCGACGTCGAGATCCGCGACGAGCTGATGACGGCGCTCGTCGCCGGCCACGAGACGACCGCCTCCTCGCTCAGCTTCTCCTTCGAGCAGCTCGCGCGCTCGCCCGAGGTGACCGAGCGGCTCGCGAGCGACGACGACGCCTACCTCGATGCGACGATCAACGAGGTGCTGCGGCGCCGCCCGGTGCTGCTGATCCCGGAGCCGCGGCTGGTCAAGCAGCCGTTCGAGGTCGGCGGGATCACCTACGAGCCCGGCGTCGTGCTGACCGCCGGCGCCTACCTCGTCCACCACGACCCGGCGATCTATCCCGACCCGTACGCCTTCAAGCCGGAGCGGTTCCTGGAGAGAAAGCCGGGCACGTACACCTTCCTGCCGTTCGGCGGCGGCCGCCGCCGCTGCCTCGGCGCCTCGTTCGCGCAGCTGGAGATGAGAATCGTGCTGCGCGAGGCCGCGCGCCGCTTCACCGTGTCAGCGGCCGGGCCGAGAACCGCGCCGGCCCGCCGCATGATCACGATCACGCCGGGCGACGGCGCCCGCGTGGTGCTTCACGCGCGCCGGAAGGCGCGCACCGACAGCGGCACGAAGACGAGCAGCAGACCGGCCAGCCAGGCCAAGGTGCCCAGCAGCGGCGTCGTGACGTCGCCGGAGCCGATCATCAACGCGCGCGCGGCGTCGACCGCGAGCGTGATCGGGTTGACGTCGGCGAACGACTGAAGCCAGCCCGGCATCGAGTCGGTCGGGACGAACGCCGAGGAGGCGAAGGTGAGCGGGAAGACCCAGATGAAGCCGGCCGACTGCGCCGTCTCCGGGTCCTTCACGCTCAGCCCGACCCAGGCGCTGATCCACGAGAAGGTGTAGGCGAAGGCCAGCACCAGCAGCAGCCCGGCGAGCACCGACCAGACCGGCTCGCTGGGCCGGAAGCCGACCGCGATCCCGACCAGCAGCATCACCGTCAGCGTCAGCACGTTCATGCAGCAGTCGGCGGCGGTGCGGCCGACGAGCACGGCGCTGCGCGCGATCGGCAGCGAGCGGAAGCGGTCGATCACGCCGCGTCTGAGGTCCTCGGTCAGGCCGATGCCGGTCAGCAGCGCGCCGAAGACGGCCGTCTGGACGATGATCCCCGGCATCAGGAAGTCGACGTAGTCGAAGCCGGGCGTGCTGATCGCGCCGCCGAAGACGTAGCGGAACAGCAGCACGAACATCACCGGCTGGACGAACGCGAAGACGATGTAGACCGGCTTGCGCAGCGTCTTGCGCAGCTGCCGGCGGACCATCACGCGCGCGTCGCCGACGGTCTCGGCGAGCGTCAGGCGGTCGCGCTCGGGAGCGGGCGCGGCCGGGGTCGCTGCGGTCGCGCTCATGCGGCGACCTCCTCGGAGTCGGCGGTGTCGTGCTCCGCGGCGCGGCGGCCGGTGAGCGTCAGGAAGACGTCGTCGAGGCTCGGCTGCTGCAGCTCGACGGCGGCGATCGCGAGCCCGCGCGCGTCGAGCCGGCGGACGGCCTCGGCCGACAGCGCGGGGTCGGCGACGGCGAAGCGGATCTCGCCGGCGGCCGCGTCGACCAGCGGCTCCTCGCCGGTCGCCAGCTCGGCCAGCGCGGCGGCCGCGTCGGCGATCCGCGCCGGGTCGGCTATCCGCACCGACAGCAGCTCGGTGCCGATCGTCGCCTTCAGCTCGTTGGCGGTGCCCTGCGCGACGATGCGGCCGTGGTCGACGACGGCGATCCGCTGCGCGAGCCGGTCGGCCTCCTCCAGGTACTGGGTCGTCAGCAGCACGGTCGTGCCGTCTCTGCGCAGCTCGTCGACGGTCGTCCACAGCTCCTGGCGGGTGCGCGGGTCCAGGCCGGTCGTCGGCTCGTCCAGCAGCAGCACCGGCGGGCGGCCGACGAGGCTCGCGCCGAGGTCGAGCCGGCGGCGCATGCCGCCGGAGTAGGTCGAGACGGGGCGGTCGGCGGCGTCGGACAGCCCCAGCCGCTCGAGCACCTCGGCCGCGCGCCGCTTCGCCTCGCGCGCCGGCAGGCGGTAGAGGCGGCCGACCATCTCGACGTTCTCGCGCCCGCTCAGCTCCTCGTCGACGGCGGCGAACTGGCCGGCGAGGCCGATCCGGCGGCGGACCGCGAGCGCCTGCGAGACGACGTCGTGGCCGAGCACGCGGGCGCTGCCGGCGGTCGGCTGCAGCAGCGTCGCGAGCACGCGCACGAGCGTCGTCTTGCCGGCGCCGTTGGGGCCGAGCAGGCCGAAGACGGTGCCGGCCTCGACGCTCAGGTCGAGCCCGTCGAGCGCGACCACCTCGCCCTTCTTGCCGAAGACCTGGCGCACTCCCTGCGCCTCGATCGCGGGGGTGCTCATCAGCTCCAGTCCTCTCTGGGCAGCGCTCCGGCCGCCCGCATCTCGTCGCGCTTGACGGCCCACTCGTCGGCGAGCTGCGGCAGCCGCTCGATCAGGAACTCCGCGAACGCGGCCATCTCCAGCAGCCGCGCGCGCTGCTGCTCGGAGGCGCCCGCGAGCAGCTCCAACCCCTCGCGCGCGAAGTTGGCCAGCGTCTCGTACTCGTCGACTCTGGCGAGGCCGTCGCTGCCGAAGCCGCCGACGACGACGACCCGGTCGGCGCGCTCGCCCGGCTGCCGCGTCTTCTCCACGGCGCCCCAGGTCTCCAGCATCGTGACCGCGCCGCCGACGGCGCTGCGGCTGATGCCGAGCGCCTCCGCGATCGCGGCCGCCGTCTGCTGCGGCGGCTCGCAGATCAGCAGCCAGCCGATCACGCGGCCGGTCGCCGGCGGCACCCCGTACTGCTTCGCGTAGTGGCGTCCGAGGCGGTCGACGAACGCCAGCTCCTGTGCTGTCAGCCGCATGTGGCTGAGTTTACAGGAATTTCAGGAATGTCAAGAATCTGTGGGCGGCCAGCAGTAGCGCGGCGGCGCGAAGCGGTCGTCGGCAGACGGGTCCAGCGTGAGGAGCTCGTACACGTCGGCGGCGGCGTCGAGCGCCTTCAGCAGCTTGCCGTCGGGCTTCGGGACCGGAGCGCGCAGGCCGAGGCCGCGTCTGAGGCGAACCTGCAGGACGGTCTCGGCGTAGGCGTCGAAGCGTTCGCGGCCGGCGGCGTAGGCGGGCCGGTCGCGGTAGGCGATCACGACGTGGTGGCCGCCGGTCATCCGCTCGCGCAGCTCGCCGTCGGCGCACGGCAGCGCCGGCCCGCCGCCGGTGCGGCGGACGCCCCAGCGGTCGCTGGAGCGGCCGAGCAGGTCGAACGGGCGGTCGTGCGTCACCTGCAGCGAGCAGGTGTCGGCCGGCGCGACGCCGACGATCTCCAGGTACGCCGTCAGCAGCTCCTCGGGCGTCAGCGGCAGGTATGGGAACGGCGAGGGCAGCGGCGCGCGCCGCTGCCGCACCGGCTGGACCGCCTGCGCGATCGCGTCCCACTGGAGGACGTCGACGACGACGTCCGCCCCAGGCGAGTCGCTCCCCGGCGACGGCGCGCTCGGAGGCGTCTCCGGCGCGCGGGTCGCGGGCGGCTGCGCCTGCGGGACCTGCCACGGCGGCGGGCCGCCGGCGGCCGCGAGCGCGTCGCCGTGCTCGGCCGGCACGAGCAGCACGCAGCCGCGCACGTGCGCCTCGTGCGTGCGGTCGTGCTCGTTCTGCTCGTGGTCCTCGAAGCGCAGCAGCCGCGCGATCCCGAGCGTCCGCTCGGGGCCGATCCCGGCGGCGGCGAGCAGGGCCAGCGCGACGTCCTCGTCGAGCGGCCGCGGCTCGCCGACGGCGCGCGCGACGAGCCGCTCGCGCGCGTCGAGCACCCGCATCGCCGGGCGCGGCGCGGGCGGCAGCGGCAGCGCGGTGGGCGGCGTCGTCGTCGCGAGCGAGTCCGGCGGCGCCGCGGCAGGCGCGGCGTGCGCGACCGCCCATTCCGCGATCGGGCCGCCGCCCCGCAGGCGCAGGCGGCCGACCTCGATCGAGTCGGGCACGCGCCAGCACCCGTAGACGAGGTCGGGGCGGGCGGCGAGGCCGCTCGCGGCGAGGTGGTCGGCGAGCGCGTCGAGCGCGTCGGCCTCGCGCGCGGCGATCCGCGTGATCGCGACCGGCGCGCGCTCGGCGGCGAGGTACGGCGCCCGCGCGGCGTCGCGCACGGCCCGTTCGGCCGCCGCCTGCCGCTCCCACGCGGCCTGCTCCTCGATCGGCTCGCGCACGCGCGGGAACTTCGTCACGCCGTGGACCGCCTCGCCGGCCGGGCCCTGCAGCACCGTCGCGGTCAGGCGCGGGTCGCCGAGCTGGTCGGGCGTGCCGCCGGCCGCCAGCACCGCGCTGACCTCCGCCGTCCGCTGCTCCCACAGCTCATAGTGCTCGCGCTCGGCCGGCGTCAGCTTCGCGACCGCGCGCTCCTGGCTGCGCTCGTTGTGCTCCTCGAACTTCGTCCACGCGCCTTCGAGCGCTCTCCGGATCCGTCCCATGCGCGCCAGCCAACCGCATGCCGCGCGCGTGCGCAGTAGCGCGCCGGTCTCATGCCGGTCTCAACTGCGACGCGGCGTAGACTGCCTCGCATGGCTGCCGGAGAGGTCCGCAACCCGCTGTTCGCTCGCCTCTACTCGCGCGTGCTGGCGCCGAACGAGCCGGCCGAGATGAAGGCGCGGCGGCGCGAGCTGCTGGCCGGGCTGCAGGGGCGCGTGGTCGAGCTGGGGGCCGGCGCCGGGACGAACTTCCCGCTCTACCCGGAGACGGTTGCGGAGGTCGTCGCGGTCGAGCCGGAGCCGTACATGCGCGAGCAGGCGCGCACCGCGGCGGCCAGAGACGACGTGCGCGTGCGGGTGACGGTGGTCGACGGGATCGCCGACGCGCTGCCGCTGGAGGACCGCTCCTGCGACGCCGCCGTCGCCTGCCTCGTGCTCTGCAGCGTGCCCGACCAGGCGACCGCGCTGGCCGAGCTGCGGCGGGTGCTGAAGGACGACGGCGAGCTGCGCTTCTTCGAGCACGTGCTCGCGCGCGACCGCCTCACCTCCACCCTCCAGCACGTCTGCGACCGGACCTTCTGGCCGCACGCCTTCGGCGGCTGCCACACCGCGCGCGACACGGCTGCGGCGATCGCCGCCGCCGGCTTCGCGATCGACCGCCAGCGGCGGATACGCGCCGGCGCCTTCAAGGAGCCGCCGCCGGTCGCCGAGCAGGCGATCGGACGGGCGACCGTCGGCGCACGCCCGGCCTGAGGCTGCACGCCGGGGGGCGTCAGGCGCCCGGCAGCCGCAGCACGACCAGCGCGACGTCGTCGCGGCGGGCGTCGGCGGCGAGCGCGGAGACGATCCGCGCGCAGGCGGCGTCGGCGCCCGCACCGGCGGGGACGGCCAGCCGCAGACGCTCCAGCCCCGCGTCGATCACCTCGCCGCGGCGCTCGACGAGGCCGTCGGTGTAGAGCACGAGCGTCGTGCCCGGCGGGCAGCTGTGAACGCCGCTCTCGTAGCGCGCCTCGCGCGCGACCGCCAGCGGCAGCCCGACCGGCTCGGCCAGGAACGAGCGGCTGTGCGGCCCGACCGCCAGCGGCGGCGGATGGCCGGCGTTGGCGAGCCGCAGCTCGCCCCGTATCGGGTCGACGATCGCCAGCGCGAGCGTCGTCATCGACATCGGCCCGAGGTTGAACATCAGCTGGTTCATGCGCGTCAGCACCTCCTCCGGCGACGCGCCCTCGGAGGCGTAGGCGCGCAGCGCGGTGCGCAGCTGCGCCATCACGACCGCCGCGGCGACGCCGTGGCCGACGACGTCGCCGACCGCGACCGCGAGCCGGCCGCAGGGCAGCGGGAAGGCGTCGCACCAGTCGCCGCCGAGCGCCTCCTCTCTCGTCGCGGGCAGGTAGCGGCTCGCCAGCTCGACGCCGGGCAGCGAGCGCAGGCCGGGCAGCAGCTGGTGCTGGAGCGCGACCGCGAGCCGCCGTCCCTCGGTCAGCACCGCGTACTCGATCGCGCTCGCGGCGCGGTCGGCGGCGACCTGCAGCAGGTCGGCCTCGTCGGCGTCGAAGTGGCGCGGCACGAGCGAGCCGACGTGCAGCACGCCGACGACCCGCCCCTCGACCACCAGCGGCGCCCCCAGCAGCGAGCGGATCCCCTTCTCGCGCAGGATCGGGTTGAGGATGTCGGCGTGGTCGACGTCGTCGATCGCGATCGCCCGCCGCTCGGCCGCGATGCGGCCGGCGAAGCCCTTGCCGACGGGGATCCGGACGCCCTGCTCGACCTCCTCCTCGACGCCCTTGGCAGCGCGCGCGAGCAGGTGCCGTCCGTCGCCGTCGAGCAGCAGGATCGCCGCGGTGTCGGCGCGTAGGATCGCCGCCACCCGCTCGAGCAGCTCCGAGAGAAGCTGCTCCTGCGGCATGTGCGCGAGCGCTGGATCGGTCAGCCGCTGAAGCGACTCCCGTCCCTCGTCCACGTCGCTCGCAACGTCCATCCGGTCGCCGCTACCCGCCATACCGCGCCCCCAATCCAGGCGCGGCCTCGCTCAGGCCGGCACCCGCGTCACGTCGTCCCGCAACGACGATTTGTGAAGAAATGTAGTGTAATCGAGCTGCTCGAAGCCGGTGTCGGCGGGGATGCCGGAGGCGAGCGAGATCGTCCGCAGCGCCGGGTCGATCACGATCCCGAGCACGGTCGCCCAGCGCATCGCGCCTTCGTCGCGCGGGTCGGGACGGCAGCAGATCGCGTACGGGCGCATCTTCTCGTCCGACAGCAGCCGCTCGATCGCGGCGCGGTCGAGCGGGCCGGCGGCGGGAGCGGTCAGCTGCCGCAGCCGCGCGAGCCGGAAGGGGCTGTCCGGCATCGCCCACAGCGACAGGTCGCGCAGCCGCTCGTCGGCCCACGTGAAGTGGTTGACGTGCAGCACGACGCCGTCCTCCGGATAGCCGAGGAAGACGCGCGAGGCGTCGCCGGGCGCGGCCTCGACGTCGACCGCGACCCCATCGGCGTCGCCGATCAGGTAGTTGGCGGAGGAGGAGCGCGGCGAGCGGACGATCGCCGCGAGGCCGTCGCTGACGGTCTCGGCGTCGAGGATCGAGCGCAGCAGCACGTGGTACGGGACGCCCGGCTCGCCGCGGTCGTCGGAGCAGACGAGCGCGTTGGTGGCGAGCGCGACGCCGGCCGAGTTGAGGCCGGTCTTCGCCAGCAGGCCGGCCTCGACGACGGTGACGTAGTCGGGCCCGTCGTCCTGCTCGGCCTCCAGCACGACGACCGTCTCGAAGCTGTGCACGAGCCAGTCCCAGTTCTGCGCCACCAGCAGGCGGCCGTCGACCGTCCGCTCGGGCGAGACCGCGAGCGCGCTGCACTCCAGCGGCAGCGACGGCCGCGGCGCGGCGCCGCTCGCCGCCGCTCTGCGCGCCTTCGCGGCGAACATCACCTCGGTGCGGACGTTGATCGCGAGGACGTCGAGCGCGTCGACGCCGGCGCCCTCGGCGATCCCCTCGATCTCCTCCATGTACTTGGCGCCGTGGGCGACGATCGGCGCACGGAAGGCGGCCGCCTCGCTGCGGACGCGCTCCCACGCCCAGCCGGCCTCGTGCGCGAACACCTCGCGGTAGGCGGCGATCGAGCGGGCGATCCGCTCACGCGCCTGCTCGCCGTACTGGCGGCCGCGCTCACGTGCGTCGCCGGAGACGCGAATGCGTGGGTACATCAGGTACGTCCCTTCGTCCTCTGGGCCTAGCTGAAGCTCGACCCGCCGTCGACCGGCAGTGCTGCGCCGGTGACGTACGCGGCGCGGTCGGAGAGCAGGAAGGCGATCGTGTGCGCGACCTCGCAGGCCGTGCCGAGCCGTCTCAGCGGGACGCGCTCGCGCAGGTAGGCGGCGGCGGTCGCAGGGTCGTCGGTGATCCGCAGCATCGGCGTCTCGATCACGCCGGGGCTGACGGCGTTGACGCGCAGGCGCGGGCCCCATTCGGCCGCCTGCTGGCGGGTCAGGCCGAGCAGGCCGGCCTTGCTGGCGGCGTAGTGGCCGGCCGGCTCGCTCGCGTCGGCGTTGGTGGCGGCGAGCGAGGCGACGTTGACGATCGCGCCGCTGGCGGTCGCGCCGTTCTCGCCCTCCAGCAGCGTGCGCGCGAAGGCGCGGCCGACGAGGTGGGCGCCGCGCAGGTTGATCCCCAGCACGCGATCCCATTCGGCCGCGTCGATCTCGCAGAGCGGCTTGATCGGGTAGACGCCGGCCGAGGCGACCAGCAGCTGCGGCGGGCCGCCGAGCAGCTCGGCCGCGCGCGCGACGGCGGCCTCGACCCCCCGCTCGTCGCGCACGTCGGCGGCGACCTGGTCGGGGCCGTCAGCGGTCAGGTCGAGCGTGACGACGCGGGCGCCCTGCTCGCGCAGCAGCGCCGCCGTCGCCGCGCCGATGCCGGAGGCGCCGCCGCTGATCAGCGCGCGGCGGCCCGCGAACTCGCCGCCGCCCGCCGCGCCGCCGTCTGACGCGCTCATGACAGCAGCAGCCCCCCGTTGACGTTGATCGTCTGGCCGGTCACGTACGAGGCGTCCGGCGAGGCGAGCCAGACGACCGCGCCGGCGACGTCGGCGCCGTTGCCGTGGCGGCCGAGCGGAACGATCGCGCGCGCCTTCTCGACCTCCTCCTCGAAGCTGATCCCGGCCCGCCGCGCACGCTCGCGCAGCTCGTCGAAGTGCATCACCGACTCCATGTGGCCGGGCGCGATCGCGTTGACGCGGATCCTGTGCGGCGCCAGCTCCAGCGCGAGCGAGTGGGTCAGCAGCGTCACTCCCCCCTTCGACGACGAGTAGGCGGCGCCGAACGGCACGCCCTGCTGGCCGAAGATCGAGCCGATGTTGACGATCGAGCCGGCGCGCTGCGCGATCAGCGCCGGCGCGACCGCTCTCGCCATCAGGAACGAGCCGGTCAGGTTGACGTCGAGCGTGCGCCGGAAGGCCTCCGCGTCGACCTCCGCGAGCGGCTCGCCGGGGCCGCCGATGCCGGCGCAGTTGACGAGCAGGTCGACGCCGCCGAGCCGCTCCAGCGCCTCCGCGACGACCGCGCTCACGGCCGCCTCGTCGCTCACGTCGCAGCGCAGCCCGACGACGGTGCCGCCGGCCGGGCCGCCCGGGGCGTCGCCGTCGCGCTCGCCGCGCCCGCCGCTCGCGGCGAGCGTCGCGGCCGTCGTCTCGACCTCGTCGATCGCGTCGAGCAGCGCGACGTCGCCGCCGTCGGCGACGAGCCGGCGCGCGATCCCCTCGCCGAGGCCGCGCGCGGCGCCGGTCACGATCGCCTTCACGCGACCACCTCCTGCGAGGAGGCCGGCACGTCGGCGGCGATCTCGCCGCAGGTGCGCACGCGCACGTCCTCGTGCCCGAGCACGAAGCCGATGAAGGCGTCGAGGAACGCCAGCCGCGACGGCCGCCCGATGATCTGCGGGTGCATCGTGAAGACGGCCGTGCCGCCGTACCTGCGCATGCCGAGGAACTCCTCCTGCCAGATCTCGCGCACGTGGCTGGCGGGCGCGATCGTGTTCGCCCAGTCCTTGTTCGAGAACCAGAAGTGGGCGGCGTCGTCGAGCAGCCACTGGACCGGCAGCTCGACGATCCCGCCGCTCGCGTGGCGGTAGGGCCTGATGTCGTCCATCAGATTCGAGGAGTAGGCGATCCCGTGCGCGGCCAGCAGCTCCAGCGTCTGCGCGCTGAAGTCCCACGACGGCGAGCGGTAGCCGCTCAACGACGCCCCCAGCCCCTCCAGCACCGCCCGCGCGCGCACCAGCTCCTGCTCCTCCTCGCCCGGCGCCAGCTCCGACGGCGAGCGGTGGGTGTAGCCGTGCAGGCCGATCTCGTGCCCGGCCGCGACGATCTCGCGCACCCGCCCGGGGTGGCGCTCGGCGACGCGGCCGGGGACGAAGAAGGTCGCCTTCACCCCGCGCCGCTCCAGCAGCTCCAGCAGCAGCGGCACCGCGACTCTCGCGCCGTAGGTGCCCTGCGAGAGGACGCCGGGGCGGTCGGCGTTGGCCGGGTCCTCCCCGATCCAGACCTCCTCGGCGTCGAAGTCGAAGCTGAATGCGACGTCCATCACGTTCCCTCCCGGCCCGCGACGAGCCGCCCCTCCGGAGACGCCGGCCCCGCCGGCACCTCCTCCTCTTCGTTCATCCAGCGCACGACGCGGTCGCGCACGCGGCCGGCCTCGAACGCGATCCCGCGCGGCACGAACACGACGATCGCGATCAGCACGACGCCGAGCACCGTCAGCTGCGTGCCGGGGTGGTCGATCAGCGCCTGCTGGATCGCCGTCACCAGCGCGGTGCCGACGATCGGCCCGGTGATCGAGCCGAGGCCGCCGATCACGATCATCGTCACGTAGATCGACATCGGCGTCAGGCCCATCACGGTCGGCGAGATCGAGCCGTTGTAGACGGTGTAGAGCGCGCCCGCGACGCCAGCGACGAAGCCGGAGATCGCGAACGCCAGCACGCGGTGGCCGCGCGGATCGATCCCGCGCGCCGAGCCGTAGGCGGCCGAGTCGCGCAGCGTCCGCAGCGCGAGCCCGAGCGGCGAGCGCGCCAGCAGCGCGATCGCGGCGCAGACGACCACGACGATCGCGAGCACGAGCCAGTACCAGGCGCGCGTCGCCCACAGCGGGTCGAGCGACTCGAACAGGCCCTTGACGGTCGGCAGGCCGAGCGCGCCGCCGGTCGTGCCGGAGCTGTCGTTCTGGATCACCAGCTGCACGACCTGCGCCGCGGCGAACGTCAGCAGCGAGGTGTAGATGCCGAACAGCCGCAGCGTCGGCAGCGCCAGCAGGACGGCCAGCAGCGTGCCGCCGATCCCGCCGGCCAGCAGCGCCAGCCACGGCGGCAGCGAGGCGTGGATGATCAGCAGGCCGCCGCCGTAGCCGCCGACGGCGAACATCGCCAGCTGGCCGAAGTTCCACACGCCCGCGATCCCGAGCACGAAGTTCCAGCTCAGGTTGAGGACGGTGAAGATCAGCATCGTCACGAGCACGCCGGTGCCGTACGTGCTCGGGTAGATGAACGGGACGAGTGCGGCAAGCAGGACGAGCGCAGCGCTGATGGTGACCTTCGGCTTCGAGAAGGTCGCCTGCAGGGGCGTCGGGCGGCGGGTCACAGGCGTGCCTCCAGCGAGCGGCCGGCGATCCCCTGCGGCCGGATGATCAGCACCAGCACGATCACTCCGTAGAGGATCGGCAGCGCCCAGGTGGTCGAGACGTAGACCGACGCGGCGGCCTGGATCAGGCCGATCGCGTAGGCGGCGACGATCGCGCCCTGCAGCGAGCCGAGGCCGCCGAAGATGACGACGATCAGCGCGATCAGCAGCGGCTGGTCGCCGGCCGTCGGCGAGGCGAAGTACTGCGTCGCGAGGAAGACGCCCGCGACGCCGGCGATCGCCGAGGCGAAGCCCATCACGAGCGGGAAGACGCGCTTGATCGGCACGCCCATCAGGCGCGCGGCGTCGAGGTCCTGCGCGACCGCGCGGATCGCGATGCCGTAGCGCGAGCGGTTGAGGAAGAGCGCGAAGCCGAGCATCAGCGCGAGCGCGATCGCGGTCATCACGATCGACTGGTACGGCAGCGAGACCGACTCGTACAGGTGGATCGAGCCGCCGACCAGCTCCGGCACGTTCTTCTGGCGCGGGCCGAAGAACTGCAGCGCGAGGTTGGAGAGCACCATCGCGACCGCGAAGGTCGTGATGAAGGTGATCATCTCGAAGTCGGTCCCGCGCCGGCCGATCAGCGGCTGGACGGAGACGACCTGGGTCAGCACGCCGAGCGCGAAGGTCGCCGCGAAGGCCGCGACGATCGCCAGCCACGGCGACAGCCCGGCGCTCGTCATGACGGCCCAGCCGACGAAGCCGCCGACCATCACCATCGAGCCCTGCGACATGTCGAGCACGCGCAGGATGCCGTAGATGAGCGTCATCCCGAGCGCGACGAGCCCGTAGATCGAGCCCAGCACGACGGTGCTGACGAGGATGCTGAGGATGTCGCTCATGAGGGCAGCGCTCCCAGGTAGGACTGCGTGACGGCGGCGTCGTCGGCCAGCTCGGCCGGCAGGCCGGTGCGGACGATCCGCCCCATCTCCAGGACGCTGACGCGGTCGGCGACCTCCTCGACGTGGGTGAAGTTCTCCTCCACCAGCAGGATCGAGGTCGTGCGCTGGGCGGCGACGCCGGCGATGATCTCGTAGACGGACTCGACGATCACGGGCGCGAGGCCGAGCGACGGCTCGTCGATCACGAGCAGGCGCGGCTGGCGCATCAGCCCGCGGCCGATCGCGACCATCCGCCGCTCGCCGCCCGAGAGCGTGCGAGCGCGCTGGCGGCGCCGATCCTTCAGCTTCGGGAACCGCGCGAAGACCTCGTCCAGGGCCGTGCCGCGGTCCTTCCAGGCGCCCTTCGGGAAGGCGCCCATCAGCAGGTTCTCCTCGACCGTCAGGTCGGGGAAGAGGTGGTCGCCCTGGGGGATGTGGACGATCCCCAGCTCGGTCAGCTGCTCGGCCGCGCGGCCGTCGATCCGCTCGCCACCGAAGCGGACCTCGCCCGCGCTCAGCGGCAGCAGGCCGGTGATCGCGCGCAGCAGCGTCGACTTGCCGTGGCCGTTGGGGCCGACGAGGCAGAGCGTCTCGCCCGCGCCGACGGTCAGCTCGGCGTTGCGGACGATCGTCGTCTCGCCGTAGCCGCAGCTGACGCCGCGGACCTCCAGCAACGCGTCAGCCGGCATTGCGGGCCGCCTTCTCGCCGAGGTAGATCTCGATCACGCGCCGGTCCTTCAGCATCGCCTGCGGCGTGCCCTCGAAGAACGGCTTGCCCTGGTGCATCACCAACACGCGCGCCGACAGCTTCACGAGCGCGCGCATCACGTGCTCGATGCAGACGACGGCGACGCCGAAGCCGGCGACCGCCTGGATCAGCGTCAGCGTCGTGTCGATCTCGGCGTCGTTGAGGCCGCCGAACGGCTCGTCGAGCAGCAGCGTGCGGGGGCCGAGCACGACCGCGGTCGCGATCATCAGCCGCTTCTTGTCGAAGACGCCGAGCAGCTCGGCCGGCTCGTCGGCCTTCGCGGCCAGGCCGGACCAGTCGAGCGCCCACTCGGCGTCGTCGACGGCATCGGCGCCGAGGCCGTTCCAGTGCTCGCCCGCGCGGCCGTACTTCGCCGCCACGAGCAGGTTCTCGTACGTCGTCAGCGAGCCGGCGACGGTCGGCTGCTGGAAGGTCCGCGCCATGCCGCGGTGGCAGCGGCGGTGGACGCTCAGCGCGGCGATCGGCTCGCCGCCGAGCAGCACGTCGCCGGCGGTCGCCGGCGTGAGGCCGGAGACGACGTCGAACAGCGTCGTCTTGCCGGCGCCGTTGGGGCCGGCGATGCCGAGCACCTCGCCCGGCTCGGCGACGGTCGAGACGCCGTCGACGGCCCGCAGGCCGCCGTAGTGCTTGGCGATCTCGCGCAGCTCCAGGCTCGCCGGCTCCTTCACGCCAACCACGACGGCTCCTGGAACTCACCCGTCGTGTAGGGGTCCGGCGAGATGCGGACCTGCTTGCCGTCCTGGATCTGGTAGGTCTGCAACGCCATCCCGAGCGACGGATCTCTGACCGCCGCCGGGTACGGCAGGCAGGTCAGCTGCTCGCCGAGCACGTAGGCGCCGTTGACGCCGCGGAAGACCTGCGTGCGGACGTTGGCCGCGACCTCCTCGTAGGCGAACGGGCTCGACGCCAGCGCCGCCGCCTGCGCCCACAGGCGGATCATGTCGTAGTTGGCGCCGGCGTTGGAGCGGCCGGGATCCTCGCCGTACGCTCTGCGGTAGTCGTCGAAGAAGCGCGTGCCGAGGTCGTCCTCGAACATCGTGCCGGTCGTCGTCGCCCACATCACGCCGTTGCCGGCCTTGCCCGCCAGCTCGAGGTACTCCGGGACCGACGGCGCGTACAGCTGGTAGACGAGCGAGCGCGTCGGCCCCTGCGCGAACTGCTTGATGAACGACGCCTCGTCGCCCGGCAGGTAGTCGGACTGGAAGATCACGTCCGGGTCCTTGGAGCGGATGCGCGCGAGCACGCCGCCCCAGTCGGCCTGCGGGGCGGTGTAGGTGTCGTACTGGACGACCTTCCAGCCGGCCTTCTCGATGTCCTTGCGGAAGGTGCTCGCGACCGAGGCGCTGTAGGCGTCGTTGCCGGTCACGATCGCGGCCGTTCTGTTGCGCGGCTGGAATCTGCCGGAGGCGATCAGCGCGTCCATCACCGATCTGAAGCCGGTCGCGTACCACGTCTCCGACGGGCAGCACTGGAAGATGCTGTCGTAGCCGTTCTTCTTCGCCCAGTCGACGTTGCCCTGGAACGTGTTGATGTGGAACAGCGGGATGCCGGCCTTGCCGACGACCGGCGTCTCGGTGTTCGTGTAGGTCAGGAACGGCGAGAAGATCGCCGCGACGCGGTCGCCGACGAACTTCAGCATCGCCGCCTTCATCACGCCCGGCGTCTGGTCTCTCGCGTCCTGCACCTGGATCTCGATCGGCCGCCCGCCGATGCCGCCGGCCTCGTTGATCTGCTTGGCGCCGAGCTTCAGCCCGCGCAGCTGCTCCTGCGCGTCGCCGGCCGCGGCGCCGGTCACCGGCAGCAGCGCGCCGACCGTGATCGGCTTGCCCGTGCCGCCGCTGGCCTCCGCGTTCTGGTCTGAGCGCCCGCCGAAGAAGCCGGCTGCGCCGCCTGCGAGCAGGCCGCCGAAGGTCGCCGAGCCCATGCCCGCGACCAGCTGTCTGCGTGTGACGCGGACAGGACGCCGCGTCGGTTCATCGGTCATCAAGTTCCTCCTCCGGACCTCGGCGGAAGGTAGCCCGGCAGCCGCGGCGGCTCCATACGCCAACCGACGTAGGCCGTCAGCTGCTGAACCAGGGCGGGAGCGCGAACGCGCCGTCGGCGTAGAGCGTCGGATGGACGATCCGGTTGACGCCGTCCCGCAGCTGGAAGACGAGGTGCGCCTGCCCGAGCGAGGGGTCAGGCGTGTCATAGGGATAGTTGAGGCCGCACTGTCGCTCATGGCCGAGCACGTACGTGCCGTTGATACCCCGATGGGCGATCCGGCGCAGCTCGTCGCCGACGGCGTCGAACGCGCGCGGGTTGCCGACGCGCGCCCAGGCGAGGCTCAGGAGGCTGACCTGGTCGTAGGAGAGGCCGGCCTGCGAACGACCGGGGCGGACACCGTAGACGGCCTCGTACTGGCGCGCGAACGCCTCGCCGATGCGGTCGCTGTAGCTGCCGGTGACGGTGCCCCAGAGGACGCCGTCGGCGGCGGCGCCCGCGAGCTGCGCGTACTCCGGCACCGACTGCGCGTAGACGCCGTAGATCAGCGTGTCGGTCGGGTCGGCGACGAAGGCGCGCTGGAACTCGGCCGCCTCGCCGGGGACGAAGTGGGCGAGCATCACGGCCGCCGGCGCGGTCGCCCTGATCTGCGTCAGGACCGTCGTCCAGTCGACCTCGTAGCCGCCGACCGAGTGGACGGTGTCGAGCTTCCAGCCGGCCTGCTCGATCGCGTCGATCGCCTCCGGCGTGCTGACGTGCCCGCCCGGCATCGGCGTCTCGACGATCGCCAGGCGGCGGTTGGCGGGCCGCCACGAGCCGGCCGCGACGAGGTCGTCGAGGAAGCGCACGAAGCCGGCGACGTAGTGCGACTCGGTCGGGCCGACCTGGAAGACCTGCGCCAGCCGCGAGCGGTCGGACCTGACCAGCTCGGCCTGCACCTCGGAGGTCTCGGTCGTCAGCAGCGGGCAGCCGTAGGCGGCGACGGCGTCGTAGCGGGTCGGGTCCTCGGCGAACGTGTAGCCGGTCGTGATCGCGTCGACCTCGGCGTCGACGAGCCGGCGGACGGCGGCGTCGATCGCGTGCCGGTCGTCGATGTCGACGTCGACGACGAGCTGCTCGATCGGCCGCCCGGCGATCCCGCCGCGGGCGTTGATCTCGGCGATCGCCAGCCGCGAGCCGTTCTGCATCTCGCGCCCGTCGGCGCCCATCGGGCCCGACAGCGGCAGCAGGCCGCCGATCAGCAGCGGGCGCGGGCGGGAGCCGCGGCGGGGGCGGGTCTCCGCGGGAGCTTCCGGCGCGGCAAAGGCCGCGGACGCCGGGGCGGGCGCGGACGCCGGCGCGGCGGCGCGTGCCTGCGCGCGCCGCACGACGATGTCGACCTGGCCGATCGCCAGCCGCGCGATCGCGTGGCCGCCGCCGGCAACCGGCAGCCGCAGCAGGCCCTGCTCGACCGCCATGCTCGCGGCGCCGGCGCGCGTCACCTGGTCGAGCTTGGCGAGGATCGTCGCGACCTGGGTCGAGGTCGTGCGCGCGCTGGTGCCGAGGTGAGCCGCGACCTCGGCGTTGCCGAGCCCGCCGGCGAGCAGCGTCAGCACCTCCGCCTCGCGCGGGGTCAGCCCGTACGGCAGCACGGCGAGCGGGTGCAGCTCGACCAGCGCCGCCTCCTCGTGCTGCAACGTCGCGGCGACCCGCTGCGCGACGACCGCGACCCAGCCGCCGTCCGGCGCGCGCCAGAGGAAGCGCAGCTCGTCGAGCGCGCAGGCGAGCATCGCCTCGACGTGGCGCGCGAGCGCTGGATCGTGCTCCAGCGCGCGACGTCCGCGGCCGTCGTTGTGCTCGATCAGCTGCCCGGAGCGGGTCAGGTAGGCCGCGATCGCGGGCAGCTCCCCCAGGCTGCCGGCGACCGTCGCGCTGGCGCGCAGTGCATCGCTCGGCATCGCTCCATGGTAGCCCCGCCGATCAAGCCGGCTCGGCCGCGAGCGCCAGCAGCAGCCGCTCCAGCGTCAGCAGCCCGACGACCGCGCCCTGCTCGTCGCAGGCGACGACCGGGTCGAAGCGGACGCGCTCGTCGCGGTGGACGAGCCGCTGGACGAGCTGCGGCAGCGACGTCGCGAGGTCGACCGTCAGCACGCCGCCGCCGTTGCGGCCGCTGCTGCGGTGGATGAGGTCGAGCGGCCGCTGGTGCTCGTCGACGAGCACCAGCACGCGCGCCGCCGGCTCGCTCGCGAACGTCTGCGCGACGAGCGACGCGGGCGCGTCGTGGGCGATGCAGACGGCGCGCTCCAGCAGCTCGCCGAGCGCCCCGGCGGCGACGCGCCTCGCCCGCTCGCCGTGCGCGACCTGCAGCTGCGGCAGCGCCGGCGCCATCGCCGGACTCGGTCTGCCGAGGAACCAGCCCTGCGCCAGCGGCACGCCGAGGTCGATGACCGTCTCCAGCTCCGCGCGCGTCTCGACGCCCTCCGCCAGCACCCAGGCGTCGAGCCGCGAGCCGAGCTCGCCGAGCGTCTGCACGACCGCGACCCTCGCCGGGTCGTGGTCGATCCCCGCGACGTGGGTGCGATCGATCTTGATCAGCTGCGGCCGCAGCCGCGTGATGTGCGTCAGCGACGCGTAGCCGGCGCCGGCGTCGTCGACCGCCAGCAGCGCGCCGACCTCGCGCAGCGGCGCGAACGCCGCCAGCAGCGCGTCGTAGTCGTCGACCGGCGTCTGCTCGGTCAGCTCGACGATCACCCCGCGCAGGTCGCCGGCGGCGGCGAAGGCGCACTGCAGCTCGTCGCTGAGGAGCGCCTCGGGCGCGACGTTGACGGTCAGGAAGCAGTTGCCCGGCAGCTCCGACCGCGCCCGCAGGGCGTTGCGCACGGCGGCCGCCTCCAGCCGCGGGCCGAGGCCGGCGGCGTGCGCGGCGGCGAACCAGCGGTCCGGACCCAGCCGCGGCTCGAGCTCGATCCGCGTCAGCGCCTCGTACCCGGCGACGCGCCCTCGCTGCAGATCGACGATCGGCTGGAACAGCGTCCGCAGCGTGCCCGGCTGGGTGCAGGCGATGACGAGCGCCGCAAGCTGCTCCGGCGTGCCGTCGCGACCGTCTGGATCTGTGTGCATCTGTCGTTCAAGCCCAGCTGGTCGAGGAACGCCCGTCTTTCTTGGGTCGGCTGCGATCGCTTCCGGCTTGAGCGACGGTGAGTCCACTCTGACCCGCGCCGCTCAGCGGACCGCGGCCGGCGGCGGCAGGTAGCCGACGCTGACGAGGTAGTCGAGCATCCGCCAGACGTACTCGCTGCCGACCGGCGCGCAGTCCGGGCCGGGCAGCCGCGGCGTCAGGCCCCAGTCGTCGCCGACCGGGACGAGGAGCGGCGGCTGCTCGTCGTCGCCGAGGCCGAACTCGGCGTAGACGGCCGCGGCGGCGTTCGTCGCGCCGGCCGCGTGCAGCCGCTCGCGCCAGGCCGCCAGCGGCAGCGGGTCGAGCGCGTAGCCGTACTGGGCAGCCGCCCGCAGCACCTGCTCGAAGCCGGCGATCGCGGCCGGCGGGTAGACGAGCGCGGCGGACTCCGGCGTCTCGAACGGCGCGTGCGCGAGCGCGGCGGCGAGGTCGTCGACCGGCGCCCACGGCTCCCAGCCGCTCCAGCGCGGGTAGGCGCCCAGCTCGATGCAGCCGCGGATCAGCCGGATCGCGGCGTCGTGGGTCGAGGTCGCGCCGGAGTGCTCGGCCGCCATCGCGCGCGGCAGCCGCACGACCTCGACGGGCACGCCCTGCGCCGCCGCGGCGAGCACCATCCGCTCCGCGACCCACTTCGTCTCCGCGTAGCCGCCGCCGGGCGGCGGCGTGGTCGCGACGTCGGCGCGCTCGGCGAGGCCGGCGGCCGCGTCGGCTCCCAGCGCCGTCGAGATCGAGGAGACGAAGCGCAGCGGGATCCCGCCGGCGAGCTTCGCGAGCCGCAGCGCGGTGCGCGTGCCCTCGACGTTGGGACCGCGCAGGCGTTCGTAGTCGTACAGGTGGTGGACGAGCGCGCCGTTGTGGACGATCGCGTCGAGCCGCCCCGCGAGCGCCGCGAACGCCGCCTCGTCGAGCCCGAAGCGCTCCTGCGCGAGGTCGCCGGGCAGCACCTCGATCCGCTCCCAGTCGGCGCTCAGGTCGCGCCGCTCGGCGAGCAGCGCGCGCTGCAGCCGCTCCGCCCCGGCCGCCGCCGACGGCGCTCGCACGAGCGCGACGACGCGGCCGTCCTCGGCGCGCGTCGCCGCTGCCAGCTCGGCCAGCAGGTGCGGCCCGACGAAGCCGCTGGCGCCGGTCAGCAGGACGGTCCGGCCACCGCTGCGGGGTGTCCGCGGGACCGCCTCGACGCCGCCGAGGCGCGGCTCGATCTCCGCCGCCCAGTCGATCTCGGCGCCGGCCGCGGCGCCGTCGATCGCCTCCAGCAGCCGCGCGATCGTCGGCGCGTGGTAGAGCTCCTGCACCGCCAGCTCGCGCCCGAGCAGGTCCGACAGCCCGCCGGCGCACTCGACCGCGTCGAGCGAGTCGCCGCCGAAGGCGAAGAAGTCGTCGGCGACGCCGACCTCGTCCAGCTCCAGCACCTGCGCGAAGACGGCCGCGAACCGCTGCTCGCGCTCGCTGGCCGGCGCGACGTAGGCACCGTCGAGGTCGGCGCGCCGCAGCGGCTGCTCGGGCAGCGCCTTGCGGTCGATCTTGCCGTTCGGCGTGAGCGCGAACCGCTCGACGCGCGTGAAGGTCGTCGGGACCATGTACTCCGGCAGGATCGAGCGCGCGTGGGCGCGCGCCTCGGCCGCCGACGGCGCCGGCTCGGTCGCCGTGAAGTACGCCGCCAGCTGCTCGCCGCGACGGCCGTGCGTGACCGCGATCGCGACCGCGTCGACGATCGCCGGGTGGGCGGTCAGCGCCGCCTCGACCTCCTGCGGCTCGATCCGGTAGCCGCGGATCTCGATCTGGTCGTCGACGCGGCCGTGGAACTCCAGCTCGCCGTCCTCGCGCCAGGCGCCGATGTCGCCGGTGCGGTACATGCGCGCGCCCTCGACGCCGGCGTACGGGTCCGGCAGGAAGCGCTCGGCGGTCAGGTCGGGGCGGCCGCGGTAGCCGCGCGCGACCTGCGGCCCGCCGATCCAGATCTCGCCGCGGGCGCCGAGCGGCAGCTGCTCGCGCTCGGGGCCGAGCACGTGGATCAGCGTGTTCGCGATCGGGCGGCCGATCGTCGGCGGCTCGGCGCCGTCGGCGGGGACGATCCCCTGCGTCGCGATCACGGTCGTCTCGGTCGGCCCGTACATGTTCACGAGCGGGTACGGCGTGTCGGCCGCGGGGCGCGTCAGCAGCGCCGCGCCGCCGGTGCAGAGCCAGCGCATCCGCGGCAGCCGGCGATACAGCTCGCCGCGGCCGAACAGCATCGCGACGAGCGCCGTCGGGACCATCGTGATCGTGATCTCCTCGCTCGCCATCCACTCGACCAGCGCGCGCGGGTCGCGCCGCAGCACGCGCGGCGAGAGGTGCAGCGAGGCGCCCGCGAAGAGCGGGTGCCAGATCTCCATCACGGCCGCGTCGAACGACGGCGAGGCGGTCTGCGCGAAGCGGTCGCCAGGCCCCGATCTGCACTCCCACTGGAGCGCCTGCACGAGGTTCGCGAGCGCGCGGTGCTCGACCTCGACCCCCTTCGGGCGGCCGGTCGAGCCGGAGGTGAAGACGACGTAGGCGAGGTCCTCGGGCGCGGGCGCGCCGGGCGGCGGGGCGAGGCCGGCGTGGCGCCCGGCGGCGTCGTGCTCGTCGGGGTCGGCGGTGAAGTGGATCGCGCGCGCGGCGGCGGCCTCAAGCACCTGCGGCGGCGTCGTCTCGTCGACCAGCACCGCGATCGGGTCGGTGTCCTCGAGGATCAGCGCGATCCGCTCCTGCGGGTACTCGGGGTCGATCGGCACGTAGGCGGAGCCGGCCTTCAGCGCCGCGAGCGCCCCGAGCACCATCTCGCTCGACGGGTCGACGCACAGCGCCACGCAGCGCTCCGCGCCGGCGCCGTGCGCGTGCAGGACGTGCGCGAGCCGGTTGGCGCGCGCGTTCAGCTCACGGTAGGTGAGCGCGCTGCGCCCGTCGCTGACAGCGAGCGCCTCGGGCGTGGCGAGCGCGTGCCCGGCGACGTGGTCGACGATCGTCCGCTCGACGTCGAACGTGACCGGACGGTCGTCGAAACGCGCGTCGTCAAGGATCGGCTGCGACATCGGGTCCTCTCGCTGGAAGCTCGGGTCGACCGGCCGCAACCGGCCCCTCTCCCGGTGATCGTCAGCGGCGCGCGGTTCCTGAGCGGGCGGCGCGCGGGTTGGCGGTTGCGCTGCGTGGGGTCGCTGCGTCAGATTGGCGCGATGACGCCTGCGCGCCCACTGCTCCTCCTCCTGCTCACGTTGGCGACGGCGGCTGCGGCGGTCGCGGCGGCTGGCTGCGGCGGCGCGACGCAGCCTCGCGCCACGATCGCCAGCGCCGGTGCGACGCGGCCTCCCGCCACGACCGCCGGCGCCGTCGCCGAGCCGTACGCGGACCTGGTCCCAGCCGACGACGTGCCCGCCGCGATGCGCGCGCACGCGGTCGCGCCGGGCAGCGCCGCCGCCCGCCGGCTCGCGCGCCGCGCCGCCGCGTACCGCCGCGCGACCGAGCACGGGATGCCGGTCGGGCTGATCGTGCTGCCGCGCGACGAACGCGTGGTTCCGATCAACGCCGGCTTGGACCAGGCGACGATCGACCGCCAGCCGGGCTGGTACGAGCGCTCGCACCTGCCGGGCGAGGGGCGGCTGATCTACGTCGCCGGCCACAACCGCACCCACGGCGGCCCGTTCCACGCGGTCGCCTCGGCACGCCGCGGCGACCCGATCGTCGTCTCGCTGCCGTACGCGACCGCCCGCTACACGGTCATCAGCCGCCGGCAGGAGTCCGAGCGCAGCCTCGGCCTGCTGCGCCCCGGCCGCCGCGAGCTGCTGCGCCTGCAGACCTCGACCTACCCGCCCGGCCACCACCGCTGGATCGTCGACGCCCGCCTCGACGCGCTGATACCGAACGGCTGACGCGCGGGGTCAGCGGGCGTGAGCGCCGCGGCGTGAGGCGGGCCGGCGCTGTCGGGCGAGCGGCCAGCGCTCGACGAGCCGCCTCCCGGGTGCGAGCGCGGCCCAGGCGCGGGCGGCTTCGGCGAGCTGCGCGTCGCAGCGCTCGACCAGCTCGCGCGTGACCAGCTCGCTCCACCAGCCCTCGCCGTTGACGCGTCGCAGCGCGGCGGGGTCGAACGGCGGGCCGGCCGCGCAGGCGTCGCAGACGACGCGCGTGAGCAGCTCCGCCTGCATGATCGCGTCGCTCGCCGCCTCGACCAGCTCGCGCCCGCGTCTGGCGGCATGCGGCGCCTGCCGCCCGGCGACGACGGTCGCGTGGCGGAACAGCCCGCCCGCCGCGAGCACGCCCCAGACCCCCTGCGTCAGCTCCAGCTCCCGCTCGACGATCAGATGCGCGAGGTCATGCGGCAGCTCGCCCCGCGCGCCCAGCTTGTTGTACGCCCCGCCCTCGAACGCGACCTCGACCCCGTCCGCCCGCCGCAGCAGCGATCGATACCGCCGCCCGGCGGCAGCCTTCTCGAACGCGACCTCCAGCGACTCCATCGCGCCAGGCTAGCGCGGCGCGCTTAACGACAACGGCCCGCCCTCGATGAGAGCGGGCCGAGCGCGGGTCGTTAGCCCGGAGCACCTGACACTCGCCTTGCCAGCATCTCATCGGGACGGAGCGATTACTACCCGATTTGTCTTGTAATTCAGACCAGCACTCGATCAATCGTTGCTGGTGACAGATGCGGCTGTGGTGGTCAGCTCGGTGAGGCGGCCGCCGCGCAGCTCCAGCACGCGGTCGGCGCGGGGGACGAGGGCGGGGTCGTGGGTGATCAGCAGCAGGCCGCGGTCGCCGGCGGCGGCGTCGAGGTCCTGCAGGACGGCGCGGGCGGTGGCGGGGTCGAGGTGGGCGGTCGGCTCGTCGAGCACCAGCAGCGGCACATCGGAGATCAGCGCCCGCGCCAGCAGCAGCCGCTGGCGCTCGCCGCCGGACAGCTGCGCGCCGTCCTCCCCGACGAGCGTGTCGAGGCCGTGCGGCAGCGTCGCGAGCCAGTCGCCGAGGCCGGCGGCGGTGAGCGCGGCGGCGACCTCCGTGTCGCCGCCGGCCCCTTCCCCCCGGGAAGCGTCGGCACCGCGCGCGGCCAGCAGCACGTTCTCGCGCACGGTCGTGGTGAAGATGCGCGCGTCCTGGGTGATCGTCAGGACGTTGCTGCGGACCTGCTCCTGCGTCGCGGCGCGCAGGTCGACCCCGCCGAGCGTCACCTGGCCGCCGTCGGGGTCGATCAGGCGCGCGGCGAGGCGCGCGAGCGTCGTCTTGCCGGCGCCGCTCGGGCCCACCAGCACGACCCGCTCGCCCGGCGACAGCCGCAGCGAGACGCGGTCGAGCACCGCGCCGGCAACCGGCGCGTGCCCGCGCCCGTCGCCCGGCCCTCCGCAGTCGCCCGCGCAGGCACCGCAGTCGTGCTCGTCCTCCACAGCGGAAGGCGCGCCCGGGAGCACGACCGTCGCCGCATGCAGCTCCAGCGTCGCGCGCGGCGGGATCGGCACCGGCGCGAGCGGGTCCTGCACGCGCGGCTCGGTCGCCATCAGCTGCTCCAGCCGCGTCGCCGCCGCGCTGCACGCGTGCAGATGACGGGCCGCGCCGCCGAGCGGCTCGACCGCCTCGAACGCCGCCAGCGCCAGCAGCGCCAGCGCCGCCAGCCAGACGCCGTCGAGCGATCCGTCCGAGACCGCCGGGATCGCGACCAGCAGCACCGCGACCGCGCCGGCACCGGCCAGCAGCGTCCCGAGCCCGACCGCCAGCGCACCCGCGCGCGCGTCGCTGCGCGCCAGCCGCGACAGCTCCGCGTCGGCGCCGCGCAGGCGGGCGCGGCGGTCGTCGGCGCGACCGGCGACGGCCAGCTCCGCGCCGCCCTCGATCGCCTCCACCAGCTCGCTCGTCAGCGCCGCGCGCGCGGCGCCCTGGCGGCGCGCGGCGCCGGCCGCGGCACGCGCCGTCAGCAGCGGCACGAGCACCGCCGCGAGCAGCAGCGCGGCCGCCAGCACGACGCCCGCCGCCGGCAGCAGCAGCGCCGCTGCCACAGCGCAGCAGACGATCGCCACCAATGCCACCAGCGGCGGCGCGAGCGCGCGCAGGTAGAGGTGCTGGAGCTGGTCGACGTCGGCGACGAAGCGGGTCAGCAGCTCGCCGGCGCCGACGCCGCGCAGGTCACCGGGGACGAGCGGCGCCAGCCGCCGGAAGCAGCGCAGCCGCAGGTCGGCGAGCACGCGGAAGGCGAGGTCGTGCGAGACGACCCGCTCCCAGTAGCGCAGCAGCGCGCGCGCCATCCCGAAGCCGCGCACGGCGACGATCACGACCAGCAGGCTCAGCACCTCCGGCCGCAGCGCCGCTCTGCTGATCAGCATCCCGGAGGTCATCAGCAGCGCGGCGCCGGCCAGCAGCGCGCCCGCGCCGAGCGCGACCGTCGCGGCGAACCGCCCGCGCCGCGGCCGCACCAGCGCGGCCGTCCGCAGCAATGCCTCAGCCATGACGCACCCGCCCCGCGCGGAAGCCGAACGGACTCGCGACCGCAGCCGCGGTCGATTGCAGGTCCAGCAGACCAGTGATCGACCGCGCATCGCGCACGACGCAGCCGGCGGCGAGCGTGACGACGCGGTCGGCGCGCGCGGCGAGCGTCGGGCGATGGGCGATCAGCAGCGTCGTGCGACCGGCGGCGAGACGCACGATCGCCGATTCGACGGCGGCCGCGGTCTCGGCGTCGAGGTGCGCGGTCGGCTCGTCGAGCACGAGCAGCGGCGCGTCGCGCAGGAAGGCGCGCGCGAGCGCGATCCGCTGGCTCTCGCCGGCCGACAGCGGCCGGCCGCCGTCGCCGACGCGCGTCTCGATCCCCTCCGGCAGCGCGGTCGTGAACCTCGCCGCGCCGGCCGCCGCGAGCGCGCGGCGGACCTCCCTGTCGCTCGCGCCGGGGTCGGCGAGACGGACGTTGTCGGCGACCGTGCCGGCGAAGATCCGCGCCCGCTGCGGCACCCACGCGAGCTGCCGGCGCCAGCCGTCGAGGCCGACCGTGCGCAGGTCGGCGTCGCCGCAGCTGACACGTCCGGCGGTCGGCTCGATCAGCCGCAGCAGCAGCGCGGCGGCGGTCGACTTGCCGGCGCCGGAGGTGCCGACGAGCGCGGTCAGCTCGCCCGGCTGCAGCGTCAGGTCGAAGCCGTCGAGCACCTTCCGCTCGCGGCCGGGATGGGCGAAGCCGACCTGCTCGAAGCGGATCGGCTCGCGCCCCGGGTCGGGCATCGGGAAGGAGCTGGACGGGATCACCGACACCATCGGCATCTCTTGGGTGGATGCCGGCGCCGGCTCCTCCAGCACCGCGAAGATCCGCTCCGCCGCCGCGAGGCCGTCGGCGCCGGCGTGGAACTGGCGGCCGACCTCGCGCAGCGGCGCGAACAGCTCCGGCGCCAGCAGCAGCACCGCCAGCCCGACCTGCAGCGTCAGCACGCCCTCGACCAGCTGGACCCCGACCGCCGCCGCGACCAGCGCGGTGCCGATCATCGCCATCAGCTCCAGCACGAGCGCGGACAGGAAGGCGACCCGCAGCGTCGCCATCGTCTCGACGCGGTAGCGCTCGCCGGCGGCGGCGATCGTCGCCTCCTGCGCGCGGTCGCGGTTGTGCGCGCG
Source organism: Conexibacter sp. CPCC 205762 (assembly GCF_030646155.1). Lineage (GTDB taxonomy): Bacteria > Actinomycetota > Thermoleophilia > Solirubrobacterales > Solirubrobacteraceae > Conexibacter. The sequence goes on along the minus strand of NZ_JAUTDN010000032.1, from coordinate 27,298 downwards.
CAGCGTCTCCAGCCCGCGCACGACGTCGAGGAAGTGCGCGCCGAGCAGCGACAGCGCGCCGAAGCGCGCCTCGGTCGCGGTCTGGGCGGAGCGGCCGATCAGGATCATGAAGACGATCAGCAGCGGGACCGAGATCGCCAGCAGCAGCGCCGCGACCCAGTCGTGCAGGCCGACCCAGCCGAGCACGGCGAGCGGCACCGTCGCCGCCAGCGCCAGCTGCGGCACGTAGCCGGCGAGGTAGCCCTCCAGCGCGTCGACGCCCTGCACGGCCGTCGTCGCCAGCTCGCCGGTGCGCTCGGCCGGGCGCAGCGGCCGCTTCACCAGCAGGTGCTCGGCGAGCCGCTCGCGCAGCTCCGACATCACGCGCGCGGCGCCGGCGCGGCCGGCCAGCTCGAAGCCCGCCGCGACGGCCGCGCGCCCCGCGACGGCGCCCACCAAAGCGACCAGCTCCCAGCGCACGTCGTGCAGCGTCGCGCCGTCGATGAAGACCGACGCGATCACGTCGGCCAGCAGGACCGCCTGCGCGACGATCAGCACGGCCGCCGCGACGGCCAGCGCGGCGGCCGTCGCGAGCTGGCGGCGCGCCGCGCGCGAGGCGCGCAGCAGCCGCGGATCCACGGGCGGAGCCATCGCCGATCAGCTCCCGCCGCCGGCGCCGCCCGGCAGCGAGCCGCCGGCGCCGGGCCCGCCGCCCCCGGGCGTCCCGCCGGTCATTCTCGCGACCAGGTCGACCGGGTTGCGGACCTCCTCGAAGGTCGCCTTGCCCAGCCGCGCGCGCAGGATCCAGTACGTCCACGCCTGGTAGGCGAGCACGACCGGGACGAGCAGCACCGCCACGACCGTCATCACCTTCAGCGTGTACGGCGTCGAGGCGGCGGCGGCGAGCGTCAGGTCGTTCGCGGCCGAGGTGGTCGACGGCAGCGCGTTCGGGAACAGGTCGGCGAACAGCGCGCTGAAGGTCAGCGCGATCGCGCCGGCCGAGACGCCGAAGGCGAGCCCGAACTTCCCCTGCGACAGCAGCGCCATCACCGCCCCGACGAGCACCGCCGCGCCGACCGCCAGCAGCGCGCTGAACCACTCGACGCCGTCCTGCTCGGCGAGCGTCCAGCCGAGGAACGCGACGACGGCCACCAGCGCTACCGGCGTCACGCGCTTCGCGATCGCCTCGGCGCGCGCGTGCGCCTCGGGGGCGTCGGTGTCGGACAGCCGCAGCGTCAGGAAGATCGCGCCGTGGAGCGTGAACAGCGCCAGCGAGACGACGCCGCCGAGCAGCGTGTACGGCGTCAGCAGGTCGAAGAACGTGCCGGTCATGTCGTGCGCGGCGTTGAGCGGCAGGCCGCGGACGATGTTGGCCCAGGCGACGCCCCACAGCAGCGCGGGCACGGCCGAGCCGAGGATCAGCGCCCACTCCCACGTGCCGCGCCAGCGGGCCGTGTCGTGCTTGCCCCAGAACTCGAACGCGACGCCGCGGAAGATCAGCGCGACGAGGATCACGAAGAGCGCGAGGTAGGCGCCGGAGAAGAGCGAGGCGTACCAGCCGGGGAAGGCGGCGAAGGTGGCGCCGCCGGCGACCAGCAGCCAGACCTCGTTGCCGTCCCAGAAGGGGCCGATCGAGTGCATCAGCATGCGCCGCTCGGCGCGGTCGCGGCCGACGGCGCGCAGCAGCAGGCCGACGCCGAAGTCAAAGCCTTCGAGCACGAAGTAGCCGATCCAGAGGATGCAGATCAGCAGGAACCAGATCGTTTCGAGCGTGGTGGGATCCATGGTGAAAGGTCCTATGAACGCGGCTTAGTACGTCAGCGCGAGGTCGGGGCGGACGGGCGGCGCGTCGTCGGGCCGCTGCGACTCGGGCGGCTCCGCGCCGTGGCGGATCTCCTTCGCGGCGATCCAGCCGCCGACGCCGGCGAGCACGCCGTAGAGGAGCGTGTAGCCGATCAGCGTGATCCACAGCGAGGCGCTGCTGACGAGCGGCGAGTTGGCGTCGTCGGTCCGCAGCAGGCCGTAGACGACCCACGGCTGGCGGCCCATCTCGGTGAAGACCCAGCCGCTCAGGTTCGCGATCGGCGGCAGCAGCACGAACGGCAGTGCCAGCTTCAGGAACCAGCTCGTGCGCGTCAGCCGCTTGCGCCGCGCCAGCACCACCCCGATCAGCGTGAAGAGGATCATCAGCGAGCCGGCGCCGACCATCGCGCGGAAGCTCCAGTAGGTGACGCCGACGACCGGCGCGTACTCGCCCGGCCCGTACTTCTGCTCCTCCTCGGCCTGGATCTGGTTGATGCCCTTGACCTCGCCGGTGAACGAGCCGGTCGCCAGGAACGAGAGCGCGTACGGTATGCGGATGTCGACGTTCGTGTGACCGGGGTTGTGCTCCAGGTCGCCGGTCGCGAAGAGCGAGAAGGCGGCCGGCTTCTCGGTCTCGAACTGCGCCTCGGCGGCGGCCATCTTCATCGGCTGCTGCTTCTCCAGCAGCATCCCCTGGAAGTGGCCGGCGAGCGCCGTCCCGAGCGCCGCGACGAGCACGATCGGCAGCACCTGCTTGGCCGAGCGGGCCCAGACGGCGTCGCCGCCGCCGCTGGCGGAGCGGCGCTCGCGCAGCAGCTGCCAGGCGCTGACGCCGAGCACGACCATGCCGCCGGTCGTGATCGCGCCGAGGACGGTGTGCGGGAAGGCGTAGAGCAGCGTCGAGTTCGTCAGCACCGCGAAGATCGAGGTCATCTCGGCGCGGCCGGTCGCCTCGTTGAGGACGTAGCCGACCGGGTGCTGCATCCACGAGTTGGCGGCGAGGATGAAGAAGGCCGACATGACGGTGCCGATCGCCAGCAGCCAGATCGAGACGAGGTGGACCTTCGGCGACAGCCGGCCCCAGCCGAACAGCCACAGGCCGAGGAAGGTCGACTCGAGGAAGAAGGTCGCCAGCCCCTCCATCGCCAGCGGCGCGCCGAAGATGTCGCCGACGTAGCGCGAATACTGCGACCAGTTCATGCCGAACTGGAATTCCTGGACGATGCCCGTGACGACGCCGATTGCAAGCGAGACGAGCATCAGCTTGCCCCAGAATCTCGTCATCCGCAGGTAGGTCTCGTCTCTCGTGCGGTACCAGCGCGTCTGGCAGTACGCGACCCACCAGACGAGCCCGATCGACATCGGGACGAAGATGAAGTGGAAGAGGGTGGTGATGCCGAACTGCAGGCGGGCAAGCTCCAGGGCTGTCATGCGCTGCAAGGTATGAGCGCGCCCGCGCGCTGCCATCCGCCCGACACCGTGTCGCGCTTGCGGCGGACTACGGAGGCCGGCGCAGGCTCGTAGAATCGCGGTCAGCGATGCTCGACGAACGACGCCTGCGACGGATCCTCGACGTCGGCCGCTCGGTCGTCGCGGAGCTGGACCTGGAGACGCTGCTGCAGCGCGTGCTGGACGAGGCGCGCGCGCTGACCGGCGCGCGGTACGCCGCGCTGGGGATCCTCGACGAGCGCCGCGCCGAGCTGGAGCGCTTCCTCAGCATCGGGATCGACTCCGCGCAGCACGCCGCGATCGGCGACCTGCCGCGCGGCCGCGGCGTCCTCGGCGTGCTGATCGAGGAGCCGAGACCGCTGCGGCTGGACGACGTCTCCGACCATCCGCGCTCGTACGGCTTCCCGCTCGGCCATCCGCCGATGCACAGCTTCCTCGGCGTCCCGATCACGATCCGCGGCGAGGCGTTCGGCAACCTCTACCTGACCGAGAAGGCCGGCGGCGTCCCGTTCGACGCCGACGACGAGGAGGCGATCGTGCTGCTCGCCGGCTGGGCCGCGATCGCGATCGACAACGCCCGCTCCTACACGCGCGAGCACCGCCGCCGCCACGAGCTGGAGCAGGCGCTGAGGGCGATGGACGCGACGACCGCGATCGCGCGCGCGGTCGGCGGCGAGACCGACCTGGAGCGCGTGCTGGAGCTGATCGCGAAGCGCGCGCGGGCGCTGGTCGACGCGCGCGGCGTGCTGATCCTGCTGAGAGAGGGCGACGAGCTGGCGGTCGCGACGGTCGCCGGCGGCCTCGCCGGGTCGCTCGACGGGCTGCGCGTGCCGGTCGAGGGCTCGGTCAGCGGCAGGGTGATGCTGGAGCGGCGCGCGCAGACGCTCGCGGACGCGCGCACGGAGCTGCGCTTCGCGCTCGGCGAGCAGCTCGACGCGACCAGCGGCCTGCTCGTGCCGCTCGTCTTCCGCGGCCGGCCGCTCGGCGTCCTCTGCGCCTTCGACCGCGACGGCGACGAGCACTTCACGCGCGAGGACGAGCGGCTGCTGGAGAGCTTCGCCGCCTCCGCCGCGACCGCGGTGGCGACCGCGCAGACGGTCGCCAGCGAGGGGCTGCGGCGGTCGATCGAGGCGAGCGAGCGGGAGCGCCAGCGGTGGGCGCGCGAGCTGCACGACGAGACGCTGCAGGAGCTGGCCGGCCTGAAGGTGCTGCTGGCCGGCGCCCGCCGCTCGCAGGACCTCGAGCGCGTCCACGGCGCGATCGGCGACGCGATCGAGCAGATCGACACGGAGATCGCCGGCCTGCGGCGGCTGATCGCCGACCTGCGCCCGGCCGCGCTCGACGCCTTCGGCCTGCGGCCGGCGCTGGAGGGCCTGGCGGAGCGCGTGACCGCGACCTCCGGCCTCGACGTCGAGCTGGACGTCGAGCTGGCGCACGACGCCGACGAGGCGGCGCCGCGCCCCCGCACCGAGGTCGAGGACGCGGTCTACCGGCTCGTGCAGGAAGCGCTCACGAACGCCGTCAAGCACGCCGACGCGAGCCGCGTCGCGGTGACCGTGCGCGAGCACGGCGGCAGACTCGAGGTCGCCGTGCTCGACGACGGCGCCGGCTTCGACCCCGGCGCCGCCACGAGCGGCTTCGGCCTGCTCGGCATGCGCGAGCGGATGGCGCTGCTCGACGGCCGCGTCACGGTCACCTCCGCGCCCGGCGCGGGCACGACCGTGACGGCGACCGTCCCGTCCGGCTGAGCCGCTCAGCCGCCGTAGACCTCCAGCTCCTCCAGGAACGACCAGCCGTCGACGTTGCCGGCGTCGAACAGCACCCGCACGGCCGTCGTCGCGACCGGGGCGATCGCGAACGTCTTGACCGCTCTGCCGTCGTGGACGGTCGGCGCGAGCCAGTTGACAACCGGGTTGGCCTCGCCGCTGAGCGCTCTCGGCGCGACCCAGGCGCTGCCGTCCCAGTACTGCACGGTCAGTCTGCCGATCGTCCGCTGGGCGGCCGTCAGGAACGGCACGACCGGCATCCGCAGCACGACCTTCGAGACCGTCTTCGCCGTTCTCCACTCGACCTTCGCCCAGTCGCCCCAGACGCCCTGGGTGCCGTCGTTCCAGTAGTTGACGGTGCCGTCGCGGCGGCCGTTGGTGAGCGCGCCGACGCTGAAGGTGCCGGACGGGTGCAGCGACGAGGCGGAGGCGCTGCCGCCGTTCTCCGGCAGCGCCAGGTCGGGGCCGTCGAGCTGTCGCAGCGGGGCCAGCGGCGCGGTGACGCTGGCGACGTACTGCGGCACGGCGAGGTAGCCGGTCGCGGCGCGCGAGGCCTCGTACGGGCCGACCTCTCTGTAGTAGCGAGCCATGTCGATCACCGTCTGCCGCGCGAGGCCGGGGTCGACGGTCGCGAGCGCGTACGCCGCCCAGCCGGTCGCGGTCCCCCAGAAACCGCCGTTCTGGTACTGGCCGGCGGTCGCGAGCGGGTCGAAGATCGCGTTCCAGAAGAGGCCGCCGGGCAGGTGGCGCAGCTGGCCGTTCTCGACGACCTCGCCGTAGTGCGCTCTCAGCCAGTTGGCGATGCTCGCCTGCTGCGTCGGCGTCGCGAGCCCGAGCACGACCGCGTAGGCGCTGCCCCAGACGTCGGGCCGCGGCGCGATCGAGGTCGCGTCGAAGAGGCCGGTCGTGCTGTTCCAGAGCGTCGCGAGGCCGGCCTGCACGCTGCTCGCGCGCGCCGCCCAGGTCGCCGCCGATCTGCTGTCGCCCGCCGCCGTGTAGAGCTGCTCCAGCCGCTTCGACGCCTCGACGTAGAGCAGCGAGCAGAACAGCTCGTTGCCGGTCTTGACGATCGAGTCGGTGAAGCCGTAGGAGGAGTGCGGGTTGGCCGGGTCGATCCAGACGAGGCCGGTCGTCGCATCGCGCGGGACGCCGTTCATCGCCGCCGCGAGCTTCGCCGCGTTCGCTCTGAAGTGGCTGATGTCGCCGCTCGATCTGTAGATCTCCCACGCCGCCTTGACGAGGAACTGCGCGTTGTCGGTGTCGTCGCCGTGCGGGCCCCAGATCGGCGCGCCGCCAGGCGTCACGAGCGTCGGGATCTGGCCGTCGGCGCGCTGGGTCGCGATCAAGTAGTTGAACGCGGCCTGCTGCTCGCCGACCGACATCGACTCCGGGTAGCCCTCCAGCGCGTACTCCCAGTCGCGCGTCCACTGGCCCTGGTAGTGGGCGACGCCGTCGGGCGCGAAGATCGTCGTGCCGCCGGCGCCGGTCAGGCGCGCGCCGTTGACGACTCTCAGCGCTTCCCCGCGCAGCCACGAGATCGACTCCTCGTAGTCCTGCAGCTGGCTGCTCTCGTACGTCTCCAGCTCCTCCAGGAAGACCCAGCCGTCGCTGTTGCCGGCGTCGTAGCGGACGCGGATCGATCTGGTCGCGACCGGCGCGAAGTAGAGCTCCTTGATCTGGCTGCCGTCGGCCGCGGTCGGCGTCTCCCAGTTGACGACCGGGTTCGGCTGGCCGTTGGTCGTCGTGACCGCTCTCCAGGAGCCGCCGCCGTCGAGGTACTCCAGCGTCAGTCTGCCGATCGTCCGCTGCGCGGCGGTCAGTCTCGGCAGCACCGGCATCCGCAGCGTCACGTGGCCGATCTGGCGGGCGGTCGTCCAGCTGACGGCGATCCAGTCGCCGTAGACGCCCTGCGTCCCGTCGTTCCAGTAGTCGAAGTCGGGGTTGACGGGCCGCGCGCCGTCGACGGCCTTCGCGAGCGGGTATCTGGCAAGCGTGCTGGAGGCGCTCGCGGCGCCGCCGTTGCTGCTCAGCGACAGGTTCGGTGCGGCCGCGGACGCGCTCTGCGCGCAGGCGGCCGCCAGCAGCGCCGCGAGCGCGGCGCTGCGGAACAGCGGGAACGACATGGTCTCTCCTCCTTGTCGTGCTGCGATTTATCCGGCGACGAGGCCGCCGTCGATCACCAGCTCGGTGCCGGTGACGAAGGCGGCATCGTCGGAGGCGAGATAGGCGATCGCCTTCGCCACCTCCTCAGCCCTGCCCAACCGACCCATCGGCTGCCGCGCGACCAGCGCCGCCCGCATCGCCTCCGGATCGCCCGACTGCTCCAGCAACCGCCCCACCCACGGCGTGTCGACCGTCCCCGGGCAGACGCAATTCACCCGGATCCCGTCACCGACGTGGTCGATCGCCATCGCCTTCGTCAGCGCGATCACCGCGCCCTTGGAGGCGCAGTACGCCGCGCGGTCCCTCAACCCGACCATCCCCGCGATCGACGCCGCGTTGACGATCGCCCCGCCGCCCCGCTCCACCATCCCCGGCAGCACCGCCCGGCAGGTGTTGAAGATCCCTCTCACGTTCACCGCGAAGACCGCGTCCCACAGCTCCGGCGGCGTCTCGACCACGTTCTGCGTCGAACCGGTCCCGGCGACGTTCGCGAGCAGATCGACACGGCCGACCCCGGCCACCGCCGCGGCGACCGCAGCGGTGTCGGTCACGTCGACCGTCACGGCGACGCCCTCGCCCGCGGCCCGGTCCAGCCCGACGACCTCCCACCCGCGCACGGCCAGCTCCAGCGCCGTCGCACGGCCGATGCCCGAAGCAGCACCGGTCACGAGCGCCACGCGCCCCTTCCCTGCATCCATCGTCTTCCTCTCGCTTAATTGATCAGAGCAGCGGGAACGGCACGCCGTAGCGCTCGCCGACTGTGGCGAGCGTGCGGCGGGTGCCGGGCAGCAGCGGCGCGCGGCCGGCGTGCTCGGCGGCGAAGCGGCCCTCGGGCTCGCCCGGGATCAGCGGCGCCGGCTGCCCGGCGCGGCCAGCGGAGCGGACGGCCTCCGCGAGCCGCCTCACGCGCGCCGCGAACAGCGCGCCCTCCAGCGCCTCCGGGTCGATCGCCAGCATCGCGAAGCCGAGCCCCTGCGGGATCGACCTGTCGCCGTAGAGCGGGTGGACGTCGGCGCTCACCTGCGCCCCGCCCATCGCCGCCAGCATGTCGATCATGTACGCCAGGCCGAAGCCCTTCGGCCCGGCCGCCGGCAGCAGCGCCCCGTCGAGCCCGGCGCGCGGGTCGCTCGTCGGCGCGCCGGCGGCGTCGACCGCCCAGTCGAGCGGGATCTCGCTGCCCTCCTCGGCGGCGACGATCAGCTTGCCGTAGGCGACGCCGCTGGTCGCCATGTCGAGCAGCGGGCGGACGCCCGCGTCGCCCGGCACGGCGATCGCGATCGGGTTGGTGCCAAGCACGCGTCTGCCGCCGGCCGGCGGCGCCATCACCGCGTCGGTGTTGCAGGCGACGAGCCCGACCATCCCCGCCTCGACGATCGTCTCCGCGTACCAGCCGGCGGCGCCGAAGTGGTTCGCGTTGCGGCCGGCGACGAAGCCGGCGCCGTGCTCGCCGGCGAGCCGGATCGCCAGCTCGGCGGCGTACGCGCCGCCGACCGCGCCCGGCCCGTCGTGGCAGTCGACGACCGCCGTCGCACCGCCGTTGCGGACGATCTGCGGCCGCGCGCCGACGACGATCCCGCCGGCCTCGATCCGTTCGAGGTAGACGCCGAGCCGCACGAAGCCGTGCGTGCGCAGCCCGCGCGCCTCGGCGTAGGCGAGGTTGGCGCAGACGGCGCCGGCCGCCTCCGCCCGCAGGCCCGCGCGCATCAGCACGCTGACGCCCCAGCGCTCGACCGCGGCCGCCTCTGTCTCCTGTGCGAGCGCCATCTCAGTAGCTCGCCGCCGGGAGGCTGCCGTCCATGATGTAGCCGCCGTCGACGTCGAGCGTCGTGCCCGTCGAGTAGCGGCTCGCGTCGCTGGCGAAGTGGGCGACCGCCTGCGCGATCTGCTCCGGCTCGCCGATCTCGCCGAGCGGGATCCGCTGCTTCAGCGCCGCCAGCACCGGCGCGGTGTAGAGCGGCCGGCTGAGCGCGGTCCAGGTCGCGCCCGGCCGCACGCAGTTGACGGTGACGCCGTGCGGCGCCAGCTCGGCGGCGAGCGTGCGCGAGAACGCCTCGATCCCGCCCTTGGCGGCCGTGTAGGGGCCGCCGTCGGGCTCCGACAGGACCGCGTGGATCGAGGAGATCGAGACGATCCGGCCGCCGCGGCCCTGCGCGATCATCCGCCGCGCCGCCCCGCGCGAGCAGTAGAAGACGCTCGTCAGGTTGGTGCGGAGCGTGAACTCCCACGCCTCGTCGCTGACGTCGACGATCTTGTCCAGCCGCAGCACGCCGGCGTTGTTGACGAGCACGTCGATCCCGCCGAGCCGCTCGTCGGCGACGGTCAGCATCCGCTCGACCTGGGCCGAGTCGCCGACGTCGGTCGCGATCGCGAGCGCGCGCCCGCCGGCCGCCTCGATCTCCTGCGCGACGCGCGCGGCGCCGTCGCCGTCGAGGTCGCCGACGACGACCGCCGCGCCCTCCGCCGCCAGCAGCCGCGCGCACGCCTCGCCGATGCCCGAGGCGGCGCCGGTGACGACCGCCGTCCTGCCCGCGAAGCGGCTCATCTGCCACCTCGCTGGGCCTCGTCGCGCTCCTCGACGTAGTCGCGGATGTAGGCGATGTGCTCGCGCATCGCGGCACGCGCGGCGTCGCCGTCGCCGGAGGCGATCGCCTCGACGATCGCGCGGTGGTGGTCGTCGGAGGCGTCGATCGCGCGCGGCACGCTGGTGCCGAGCAGCATCGAGCGCGTGACCGGCGCGCGGACCGCCTCGGTGATCGCCTCGTAGACGCTGTGGCCGGCCATCTCCGCGATCCGGCGGTGCAGCGCGAGGTCGGCCTCGACGTGCGCCTCGGCGTCCTCGGCGGCCTGCTCCAGCGCCGTCATCGCCGCGCGCAGCGCGACGCGGTCGGCCTCGCTGCCGCGCGCGGCGGCGAGCGCCGCCATCTCCGGCTCCAGCAGCAGGCGCGCGTCGCAGAGGTCGACGAGCGAGACGCGGCGCCGCTGCAGCAGCATCGTCAGCGACTCCTCGACCGCCTCCGTCGTCGGCTCCTGCACGAACGCGCCGCGGCCGTGGACGACTCTGATCAGCCCCTTCTGCGACAGCGACCGCAGCGCCTCGCGCAGCACATTGCGGGAGACGCCGAGCTGGGCGGCCAGCTCGCGCTCGGCCGGCAGCGCCGAGCCCGGCGCCAGCCGCTGGTCGAGGATCAGCCGCTCGATCCGCTGCGCGACGGCGTCGGTGCTGCGCACGGGCTCGATCGTCCCGTAGAGCGGGTTGTCCGGACTCATCTGCGTCCCCTGATCGATCGCAATGACGGATAGCGCAGCGGCAGGCCGGGCACGGCCACGCGCAGGCGCCCCACGTGCCAGCGGGCGAGGCTGGCGATGAAGAGGTCACGGCCGTCGCGCCCGCCGAGCGCGACGTTGGTCGGGGCGCCGACGACGGTCCCCTGGTAGTCCTCCGCGACGACCGCGAGGTCGCCGTGGCGGTCGAGCCGGTAGATCCGGTCCGGCCGGTAGCAGGCGATGTAGAGCGCGCCCTCCTCGTCGAAGGCGAGCCCGTCGGGGACGGTCCCCGGCAGCTCCACGACCAGCTCCGGCGCGCCGGCCGAGCCGTCGGGCAGGATCGGCACGCGGCTGACGCTCGGTCCCGTCGACTCGACGACGAACAGCGCGTCGCCGGCGGCGTTGAGCGCCATCCCGTTCGTGAAGCGCGGCACGGCGTCGGTCCACAGCTCCGTCGTCCCGTCGCCCGCGACGCGGTAGATCCGCCCCTCGGCGCCCTCCCACGTGCCGGAGTCGGAGACGTACAGCGCGTCGTCGGAGAAGACCGGCCAGTTGGGGTTCGTCAGCGGCAGCGCGGCGGTCCCGCGCGAGAGCACCGCGATCTCGCCGCCGGGCGTGACCGTCAGCAGCTCTCTGCGCTTCGGGTCGCACGCGACGATCGTGTCGTCGCAGTCGAGCGCGAGGCCGAGGATCCAGCCGCCCGAGCAGGCGATCTGCTCGACCGCGCCGGTCGCCTGGTCGATGCGGTAGAGCTGGCCGGCCTCGCCGCCGGCGTAGAGCGTGCCGTCGGCGCCGACGGCGACGCCCTCGGGGTGGTCGAGGCCGTCGGCGACGACCTCGATCGCGTCGAGCGCGACCTGCGTCGGGGCGCTCATGCGGCCGCCCCCGCCGTTCTGCGCCCGAGCCGCGGCAGCCGCAGCTGCGCGCCGGCGGTGCCGGAGCGGACGAAGCGATCGAGCACGACCGCGAAGATCAGCACGGTGCCCTTCGCGACGTACTGCCAGAAGGGGTCGACGCCGATCAGGTTGAGCGAGTTGGAGAGGAAGCCGACGATCAGAGCGCCCAGGACGGTACCGGCGACGCGCCCCTCCCCGCCCGCCAAGCTCGTGCCGCCGAGGATCACCGCGACGATCACGTCGAACTCGAAGCCGACGTAGGCGTTGGGGTCGCCGCTGCCGAAGCGCGAGGCCATCATCAGGCCGGCGAGGCCCGCGGTCAGCCCGGCCAGCACGTAGAGGATCACGAGCGCGCGGCCGACGTTGACGCCAGACAGCCGCGCCGTCTCCTCGTTGCCGCCGATCGCGTAGACGTGGCGGCCGAAGGCGGTGCGGTTGAGCACCAGCTGGAAGACGACGATCGCGACCAGCGCGATCGCGACCGGCGTCGGCACGGGGCCGACCGAGCTGGTGCCGAGGTCGCCCCAGCCGGCCGGCAGGCCGACGATGATCGCCGACGACGAGATCAGGTAGGCGGCGCCGCGGGCGACGTTCATCGTCCCCAGCGTCGCGATGATCGGGTTGACCTGCAGGCGCACGATCAGCAGCCCGTTGACGAGCCCGAACAGCCCGCCGATCGCGAGCGCGCCGATCCCGGCGGCGACCAGCGACCAGCCGTGTCTGGCCGTGAAGGCGGCGGCGAAGACGGCCGCGACCGCCGCCACCGAGCCGACCGAGAGGTCGAGCCCGCGGGCGATCATCACGAGCGTCACGGCGCAGCCGACGAGCATCACCGGCGCCGTCTGCACGAGCACGTTCTTGAAGTTGTCGACCGTCAGGAAGCGGTCGTTGAGCTGCGAGAAGACGACGATCATCGCGATCAGCACGGCCAGCGTGACGACCGTCTGCACGTCGATCCCGCCGCGCTCGCGCAGCCGCGTCCGCAGCCGCGTGGACAGGGTGCTCACTTCGCTTCCTCCTCTTCGCTCAGCGCGACGGCGACGATCTCCTCTTCGCTCACGCCCGGCTCGAACTCGCGGGCGATCCGCCCGTCCTTCATCACGCAGATGCGGTCGGCCATGCCGAGCACCTCCGGCAGCTCCGAGCTGACCATCACGACCGCCATCCCCGCACGCGCGAGTCTGTCGACGAGCCGGAACAGCTCCATCTTGGCGCCGACGTCGATCCCCTTCGTCGGCTCGTCGAGCAGCAGCACGCGCGGCCCGACGGCCAGCCACTTGCCGATCACGACCTTCTGCTGGTTGCCGCCCGACAGCAGCGAGATCCGCTGCTCCAGCGACGGCGTCTTGATCGCGAGCTGCTCGCGCAGCCGCTGCGCCAGCACCCGCGGCCGCTCCCCTCTCGGCCGCAGGCGCCGGTGCGTCTCCCAGATCGTCAGCAGGTTCTCGCCGACCGAGCGCAGCGCGACGATCCCCTGGCCGCGGCGGTCCTCGGGCACGAGCGCGAGGCCGGCGTCGATCGCGTCGCCGGGGCGGCGCAGCCGCAGCGCTCTGCCGTCCAGCTCGACGCTGCCGCCGTCGAGCCGGTCGGCGCCGAACAGCGCCCGCAGCAGCTCGGTGCGGCCGGAGCCGACGAGGCCGGCGACGCCGAGCACCTCGCCGGCGCGCACGTCGAGGTCGACGCCGTCCAGCCGCGCGGTCCGCAACCCGCGGGCGCGCAGCACGACCTCGCCCGAGCGGCGGCGACCGCCGTCGGGGAAGCCCTGCACCTCGCGGCCGACCATCAGCCGCACCAGCTCCTGCGGCGGCGTGCTCGCCGGCACGGTCGCGACGTGTCTGCCGTCCTTGAAGACCGTCACGCGATCGCCGATCTCGGCCAGCTCCTGCAGCCGGTGGGAGACGAAGACGATCGCCCGCCCGCCCTGCTTCAGCCGCCGGATCAGCGCGAACAGCCGCGCGACCTCCTCGCCGGTCAGCGCCGAGGTCGCCTCGTCCATCACGATCACCCTGCTGTCGAGCCGCAGCGCGCGGGCGATCATCACGCCCTGCTGCTCGGCGATCGAGAGCGTGCGGACCGGCCGCCCCGGGTCGATCCCGGGGAAGCCGATCGACTCCATCAGCGCGCGCGCCTCGGCGTGCGCCTCGCGCCGCTGCAGCAGACCGCCGCGGACGCGCTCGTTGCCGAGCGCGATGTTGTCGGCGACCGACAGGCTCGGCACGACGCTCAGCTCCTGGAAGATGAACGCGAGCCCGTGCCGCTGCGCCTCCTGCGGGCTCGCGAACGAGACCGCCTCGCCGTTCAGCTCGATCTCGCCCTCGTCGGCGCGCTGGGCGCCGGCGAGGATCTTCACGAGCGTCGACTTGCCGGCGCCGTTCTCGCCCAGCAGGCAGTGGACCTCGCCGGCCGTCAGCTCGAAGTCGACGGCGTCGAGCGCGACGACGCCGGGGAAGCGCTTGCCGACGCCGCGCACGCGCAGCAGCGGCGGCGCGGCCGGCGGCCGCTCCGCGTGCTGGGCGCGGGGCGGCGGCTCTGCGACACGGGACTCGCTCATCGCCTCAGCTCAGCTGCCCGGGTACTGGACGTCGAGCCACTCTCTGATCGCGGCCGCGTCCGGCTTGATCGGCGGGTAGACGAGCACGACCTGCGTTCTCGCGTCGGTTCTGCCCTCCATCGCCGCGCCGAGCAGGTTGAAGGCCGCGACGGCGAAGTCGTACGGCGGGTAGCCGCCCTCGGCCTTGTACGGCGTGTTCGGGTCGCCCAGCTCTCTCATCACCGGCGCGGAGCCGTCGACGGAGGCGAGCACGCCCCAGTCGGCGTCGTACTTCCCCGCCGCCTTCAGCGCCTGCACGGTGCCGAGCGAGGAGTCGTTGTTGATGCCGAAGATGACGTTGACGTCGGGGTTGCCCTGGATCAGGTCGGTCGCGGCGGGAGCGGCCTTGTCGAGCGTGCCGCCGCCGTCGACGCTGGCGCCGACCTTGGCCGTCGGCACCTGCGACAGGAAGCCCTTCACGAAGCCGTTTCTGCGGTCCTGCACCTGCGGCAGCTCGGGCAGGTCGACGACACCGATGACGGCCTGTCTGTCGCCGAACTTCTCGTTCCAGTAGGCGCCGGCGTTGCAGCCGACGATCTGCGAGCCGAGGTAGTCGTCGGCGAAGACGCGCGGCACCTCCTGCTCGCGCGGCTGCACGTTGTACGTGACGACCTTCGCGCCGGAGCCGGTCAGGCGTCTGATCTGCGGGACGGAGGCGTCGGAGTCCAGCGGCGCGAAGGCGACCGCGTCGGGCTTGTCGGCGCTGATGTCCTCGACGACCTTCTGCACGCCGCTGGCGTCGAACTTGCCGTCGTAGGTCTTGAGGTCGAAGCCGTATCTGCTCGCGAACGACTTCCAGTGGTCCTGGATCGCGAGGAAGAACGGCTGGCCGAGGCCCATCGAGGTCCAGCTGACGCGCTTGCCTCTCAAGGGGCTGTCGGCCGGCTCGGCGAGCCAGTCGCCGGGCGCCGAGTCGTAGCCGGTGAAGCCGGCGACCGATCTCGGGATGTCCGCGATCACGGACGGGTCCTTCGGCTCGCAGACTCTGTCGGAGAAGGTCCGCGCCGCGATCTCGGTCGCGTCGCCGCCTCCGCCGCCGGCGGTCGTCGCCGCGGCGGTGCCGGCGCCGCTCGACGCGCTCGTGGAGCCGTCGTCGTCGCTGCTGCTGCCGCATCCGGCGGCGCCTGCCGTGGCGACGCATGCAAGGGTCGTCGCGAGCAGTGCGCGGGCCACCCGCCCGCGCTGGATCCGTCCGTCCATCTGCCTCTCCTCCATCTCAGTGGCCCGGTGGTAGTACCACCCTACGTGTGGACCGTTGGTCATGTCAAGTCCTGCGCCCGGATCGCCCGCCGTGACGGGCGATCCGGGGTGCTGCGAGGGGCGCTAGGCGCCCGTGTGGAACGCCTGCAGCTCTTCCAGGAAGGCCCAGCCGTCGCCGTTGCCGGCGTCGAAGCGGACCCGCAGCGCGGTCGTGCTCAGCGGCGCGAAGCGGAACGTCCGCTGCTCCTCACCGGTCGCTCTGCTCGGCACGACCCAGCCCGTCACCGGGTTGGGCTGGCCGTTGGTCGGCGCGACGTCTCTCCAGGTCGCGCCGTCGAGGTACTGCAGGGTCAGTCTCGGCTGCGTCCGCGCGGCCGTCGTCAGATAGGAGACGACCGGCATCCGCAGGACGACCTTGTCGATCGTTCTCGCGCTCGCCCACGTCACCTGGACGGTGTCGGGGAAGACGTTCTGCGTGCCGTCGTTCCAGTAGCCGAGCGCCTCCTCGACGTGACCGTCGTTGACGCCGCCGGCCGGATACGCCCCAGAGGAGTGGGTGCTCGACGCGCTCGCCGTCGCGCTCAGCGCGAGGTTCGGCCCGTCGACCTGATCGATCCCGGCCAGCGGGGTCGTCGCGCTCGCGACATACTGCCCGACGCCGACGTAGCCGAGCGCGGCGTTGGAGGCCTCCCACGGCCCGACCTCTCTGAAGTACGTCACGAGGTCGATCGCCGTCTGCCGCGCGAGGCCCCTGTCGACGCGGTCGAGCGCGACGATCAGCCAGCCGACCGGCGTCGCCCAGAAGGCGCCGTTCTGGTAGGTCCCGAGCGGGTAGCTGGCGAGCACGTTGTTCCAGTACTCGCCCGCCGGCAGGTGGCGCAGCTGGCCGTTCTCGACGACGCCCTCGTAGTTGCTCTTGAGCCAGTTCGCGATCGCGTCGGCCTGCGTGCTCGTCGTGACGCCGAGCGCGACCGCGTAGGCGCTGCCCCAGACGTCGATCTGGTTGGTCGTCAGCGAGGAGGCGAGGAACATCCCGCTCGCTCTGTCGTAGAGCGTCTGCAGGCCGACTCTGACCGCGGAGGCCTTCGCCGCCCACGTCGCCGACGCTCTCGCGTCGCCGGCGGCGGCGTACAGCTCGGCGAGGTTGCCGGCCGCCTCCCACCACAGCAGCGAGGAGAACAGCTCGTCGCCGTGCTTGCCGATCGTGTCGGTGAAGCCGTACGGCGAGTGCTGGTTTCTCGGGTCGATCCAGACGAGGCTGTTGGTCGCGTCCCAGCCGACCTGCGCCATCCCTCTCTCCAGCTGCGACGCGTATCTGGTGAAGAGCGTCAGGTCGCCGCTGTACTTCCAGTACTCGTGCGCGGCCTGCACGAGGAACTGCGGGTTGTCGGTCGGCGGCTCGCTCCCGATCACGTTGAAGACGGCGGTGCCGTCGCCCTGCACGCGGTCGGGGATCGCGCCGTCGCTGGAACGCTGTCTGTTGACGAGGTAGATGAAGTTCGCGCGCGCGTCGGCGGCGCCGACGCCCTGCGGCCGGCCCTCGAGCATGTACTGCCAGTCGCGCACCCACAGCGCGTTGTAGGCGGCGGTGCCGTCGGGCGTGTAGATGCGCGTGCCGTCGAAGGCGGTCTTGCGCGAGCCCTCCTCCAGCCGCGTCGCCTCGCCGCGCAGCCAGTCGGCCGCGCGGTCGTAGTCGCCGAGCTGGGTCGCGTCGTAGGCCTCCAGCTCCTCCAGGAACGACCAGCCGTCGCTGTTGCCGCCGTCGTAGAGGACGCGGATTGCGGTCGTTCTGAGCGGGGCGAAGTAGTACGGGCGGACCTGGTCGCCGGTGGCGGTCGTCGGCGTGACCCAGTCGACCGCCGGGTTGGGCTGGCCGTTGGTCGCTCTGATCGCCTGCCAGGCGCTGCCGTCCCAGTACTGGAGCGTCAGTCTCGCCATCGTCCGCTGGCCGGCGGTCAGGCTGCGGGCCGGCAGCCGCAGGACGACCTTGCCGATCTGCTGCGCGCTCGGCCAGCTGACCTGGACCCAGTCGGGGAAGACGTTCTGCGTCGCGTCGTTCCAGTAGCCGCCGGTCGTCTGGCGTCTGCCGTCGTTGACGGCCGCGACCGGATAGCCGCCGAGCGCGCTCGACGCGCTGGCGGTGCCGCTCAGCGCGAGGTTCGGCGGCTCGGCCGCATGCGCGCCCGGCGCGGCGGCGAGTGCGAGTGCGGCGCTCGCGAGCGCGCATGCAGCAGCGACCCGGCGACACGCGCCAGGCCACGCGGGGACGGACATCCCGTGGCTCCCTTCGTCGATGCCGCGATCTCTCCTCACGCTCACCCGGCCAGGCGCGGCCCTATGGTCGGGTGGTAGGACCACTCTAAATTGAGCGGACGAGCGGTGTCAAGGGCCTGCCTCTGCCAGAGCCTCACCTCATCCCCGTGAAGTTGCTGGTCCCAGAGACCAGCAACTTCACGCGGATCAGACCGCGGCCGGCGCGCCCGCGCCGCCGCGCACGCCGGCGCGTCTCCACGCCGCCAGGCCCAGCAGCGCCGCCAGCAGGCAGCCGATCGCGCCGATGCCGAGGCCGGCGCGAGCGCCGAGCCAGCCCATCGCCCAGCCGACGAGCGGGCCGCCGATCGGCGTCGAGCCCTGGAAGGCGACGAACCACAGCGACATCACGCGGCCTCGCATCGCCGGGTCGGCCTCCAATTGCAGCGTCGCGTTGCCGGTCGACATGAACTGCACCATCGCCCAGCCGACGAGCGCCAGCGCCACCAGCGCCAGCGGCAGGCTCGGCGCCAGCGCCGCGAGCACCATCACGACGCCGAACAGCGCGGCGGCGCGGGTCAGCGACGGCAGCCCGGTGCTGCCGCGCGTCGCGACCCACAGCCCGCCGCCGACCGCGCCGGCGCCCATCGCCGCCGTCATCAGGCCGAAGCCCTCGGCGCCGGCGTCGAGCGGGCCCTTCGCCAGCACCGGCAGCGTCACCTGGAACTCGTACGTCAGCACGCCGGCGATCGCCATCATCAGCAGCGGCACGGCCAGCTGCGGATCGCTCGCGACGTAGCGCAGGCCCTCGCGCAACTGGCCCTTCGCGCGGACGATCGGCGGGCTCGGATCGAGCGCGGTCGCGTCCAGTCGCAGCAGCGAGCCGACGACGAAGACGAAGCTGACGGCGTTGAGCAGGAAGCAGACGCCGACGCCGACGGTCGCGATCAGCACGCCGCCGACCGCCGGCCCGATCACGCGCGCGACGTTGACGAGCGTCGAGTTGAGGCTGACCGCGTTGCGGAGGCTGTCGCGGCCGACCAGCTCCAGCATGAACGACTGCCGCGCCGGGTTCTCGAAGGCGTTGTTGAGGCCGAGCAGCAGCGCCAGCGCGGCGACCATCCACAGTCTCGCGACGCCGCTCAGCGCCAGCAGCCCGAGCGCCGCCGCCTGCAGGCCCATCGCGGTCTGCAGCGCGATCATCAGCCGTCGCTTGTCGACGCGGTCGGCGACGACGCCGCCGTAGGGGCCGAGCAGCAGCACCGGCAGCGTCTGCAGGCCGATCACGATCCCGAGCGCGGAGCTGGAGTCGCTCAGCGTCAGCACCAGCCACGACTGCGCCGTCATCTGCATCCAGGTGCCGACGAGCGACAGCGACTGGCCGCGCAGGTAGCGGCGGTAGTTCGGTATCGACAGCGCCGGGAAGGCGGCAGCGGCGCGGGTGCGGAGCGCGAGCGCGCTCATCGGCGCTCCCGCGCGCGGCGGGCGCCCTCTCGCGGCGCGCTCATCGGCGCCGCTCGGCGAGCTGCTCGCCGAGCTGGTCGAGCACCGGCAGCGCCGCTTCCAGCGCGGCGAGCTGCTGCGGGTCCAGCCGCTCCAGCTCGCGGCCGAGCGTCTGCGCCCGCTCGCGCTGGATCCGCTCGCGCAGCGCGACGCCGTCGCCGGTGGCGGCGGCGACGGCGGCGCGGCGGTCGGCCGGGTCGGGCGCGCGCGTCAGCAGCCCGCGCCGCTCCAGCTCTGCGACGACGCGCGAGAGCATCGTCGGGTTGAGGTCCTCCAGCTCGGCCAGCCGCTTGAGCCCGAGCGGCCCGCGCCGCACGACCATGAAGAGGACCGAGATCTGCGTCGGCGTCAGCTCATGGCCGGCGGCGGTGTCGCGCAGCCGCCGCGACAGCCGCCCGAGCGAGAGGCGCAACTGCGCTGCGAGGTCGGAGGTCGATGCGGGGTTCGAGGTGTCACTCATGCCAAAACACTTGCTTGCCGGCAAGCATTCTAGCGCGCGACGGGGACCTTCGGACGTTCGACCCCCTCAGCGGGGTGCGGACGTCCGCTGCTCAGAGCGTCGCGGCGGCGCTGCAGACCTCGCCGGACGGGCTGACGGCGCGCGCGGAGATGCGGTCGCTGCTGCCGCTGCCGCGGGCGAGCTTGCGCTCGACGCTGAAGGAGCCGGAGGGCGCGCGCGTGGTCGCGCTGGTCGAGACGACGACGCGGCCGTTGCGGCGCAGCTGGACGCCCCAGGTGACGCCGTTGCGGTTCTGGTCGACCTCGAACTCGGCCTCGATGCGGCCGTCGTCGTGCTTGACCTTCAGCTTGCTGGTCGAGCGGCCGTCGCAGCGGCCCGCGACGCGCTTCTCGTCGCGGTCGCGATCGCGCCGGCCGCCGTTGTCGTCGCCCTGCTCCTGACGCCCGCCGCGGTCATCGCCGGGGCCGTCGTCGGCGCCGTGCTTGGCGAGCGCGACGGCGGGGGTCGCCGCAGTCGCGGCGAGGACCGCGCCGAGGACCATGTATCTACCGAACTTGAAGGGCATGTCGTGAACTCCTGTGGCCGGGAAGCAGTGACGGTCATGCTGCGCCCGCGCCGGTCGGGTTCTCAATGGGACTTAGGTCCCATCGCCGTGCGCGCTGACCGCCGGAGCGGCAAGATGGAGCGCGTGTTCCTGCGCTTCATGCTCGGCAGCCTGGCGGCGCTCGTGGTGGTCGTCGGCGGCGGCTTCCTCGCGCTGCGGCAGATAGCGATCGACGAGGCCGAGCACGACACGCGCGAACGGGTCGAGGCGGCCGGGCGCGTGGTCGAGGCGGCGGGGCTGAGCGACGGCGTGCTGACCGGCGACAGAGCGGCGCTGCGGAGACTCGACGACCTCGTGCTCGGGCAGGTGCTGACCGGCTCGGTCGTGCGCGTGAAGCTGTGGACCAAGGACGGCAGCGTCCTCTACTCCGACGTCCCGCAGCTGATCGGCAGAAGATTCGTGCTCGGCGCGGACGAGCGCGAGCTGTTCGAGCACGGCGGCTCGGAGGCCGAGCTGAGCGACCTGTCGCGGCCGGAGAACAGGTACGAGCGGCCGGAGGGCAAGCTGCTGGAGGCGCACACGACGATCCGCACGCCGAACGGCACGCAGGTGCTGTTCGAGATCTACCAGCGCTTCAGCTCGATCAGCGCCGACCGCTCGCGGCTGCTGCGCGCCTTCGCGCCGGCGCTGCTCGGCGGGCTGGTCGTGCTGCTGCTGTTCCAGCTGCCGTTCGCGTGGTCGCTGCAACGGCGCCTGCAGCGCGACCACCGTGAGCGCGAGGCGCTGCTCTCCAGCGCGATCGAGGCCTCCGCGCGCGAGCGCGGCCAGATCGCCGCCGACCTCCACGACGGCGTCGTGCAGGACCTCGCCGGCGTCGCCTTCGGCCTCGCGCCGCTGGCAGCCGAGGCGCGCGCCCGCGGCGACGCCGACGACGCCGACGTGCTCGACGACGCGACCGCGCGGCTGCGCCAGGGCGTCCGCGACCTGCGCACGCTGCTGGTCGAGATCCATCCGCCCAACCTCGACGCGGCCGGGCTGGAGGTGGCGTTGAGCGACCTGCTGAGCCCGTTCGCGGCCGCGGGCCTGACGACGTCGCTCGACGTCGAGGAAGAGGCCGCCTCGCCCGGCGCCGAGCCTGCCGCGCTGCTCTACCGGACGGCGCGCGAGGCGGTCCGCAACGCGCTCCAGCACGGCGCGCCGAGACGGGTCGAGATCGCGCTCACGCGGCCGGCGAACGGGCGCGTGCGACTGCGCGTGTCCGACGACGGCAGCGGTTTCGACGCGCAGACGCGCGAGCGCAGCGCGGCCGCCGGCCACGTCGGCCTGACGCTGCTGGAGGGGCTCGCCGAGCGGGCCGGGGGAAGACTGGACGTGCGCTCCGCGCCGGGCGCCGGAACCGCCGTCGAACTGGAGCTGCCGACATGATCCGCGTCCTGCTGGCCGACGACCACGGGGTGATCCGCGACGGCCTCGGGCGGCTGATCGGCGCGCTCGACGGGATCGAGCTGGTCGGCGTCGCCTCCGACGGCGCCGAGGCGCTGGAGCAGACCTTGAAGGTCGAGCCCGACGTCGTCCTGATGGATCTGGAGATGCCGGTGATGGACGGGATCGAGGCGACCCGCCGGATCCTCGCCGAGCGCCCCTCGACGGCCGTGCTGGTGCTGACCTCGTTCTCCGACCGCCCGCGGATCGTCGGCGCGCTGGAGGCCGGCGCCTGCGGCTACCTGCTCAAGGACGTCGAGGCCGAGCAGGTCGCGGAGGGCATCCGCGCCGCCGCGCGCGGCGAGTCCCCGCTCGACCCGCGCGCCGCCCGCACGATCCTCACCGCCCGCTCCGCCCCCGACCCGCTCGCGGCCCTCTCGGCGCGCGAGCGCGAGGTGCTCGAGCTGCTCGTCGAGGGCCTCCCGAACAAGCTGATCGCCCGCCGCCTGGAGATCAGCGAGAAGACCGTCAAGTCGCACCTGACCAGCATCTTCCGCGCGCTCGACGTGACCGACCGCACCCAGGCGGCGCTGTGGGCCGAGCGCCACGGGCTGGGGCGCTCCTCCTAGCCGCCGAGCGTCGCGGTCGCGCGGCAGCTGAGGCCGCGCGGGCCAGTCGCGAGCGCTGAGATCTCGTCGGCGCCGGCGTAGTCGGGGAGGGTGCGGCGCAGGCGCGCCTCGCCGCCGCCGCCGGCGCGGATCGTGCCGCGCCAGGAGACGCGCCGCTCGTGCACGAGCGCGACGCGCCAGCGGTCGCCGCGGCTGCGGCCCTTGATCCGCAGCTCGACCCGGATCGCGCCGTCGTCGCCCTTCAGCCGCAGCTCGGCGGAGGCGCCGCGGCCGCAGACGCCGTTCGCGCGCGCCTCGCCGCCGCCACCGCGGGCGTGAGCGGCGGAGGCGGTCGCGAGCAGAAGCGCGAGCACGAGGGCGGCGAGGAGGCGATGCATCGAGCTCCAACCCTGGCGCGGACCGCGTCCGCCTCGCAATGGGACTTTCGTCGCAGCAGCCGCCGCGAGCCGCGCCCGATCGCGGTACACTGGCGTACCAGCCAGTTCCCGAGCCAGTCCGAGAGAGCCAGCGAGGAGCGACCGACCGATGAGCCCGAGCAGAGGGATGCCGCCCGGCCCGCGGATGCCGAAGGCGCTGCAGACGGTGGGCATGTTGACCCGCCAGCGCCCGTTCCTGGAGCGCAACCGGCGCCGCTACGGGCCGATCTTCTCGGTCAACATGGCCGGCCTCGGGCGGCTCGTCGTGCTCTCGGACCCGGACCTGATCAAGCAGGTCTTCATGGCCGACCCGAAGACGCTCCACGCCGGCAGCCAGAGCCCGCTGCGCAAGGTGCTCGGCAACAACTCGCTGCTCGGGATCGACGAGGAGCAGCACATGGAGCAGCGCAAGCTGCTGCTGCCGCCGTTCAAGGGCCAGCGGATGAGAGCGTACGAGCCGCAGATCGAGGCGATCGCGCGCGAGCAGATCGCGCTGTGGCCCGAGGACGTCGAGTTCGCGACCGCCGAGGCGATGCAGAGAATCACGTTGAAGGCGATATTGCAGACCGTCTTCGGCGCCTCCGGCGAGCGGATGGCGCGGCTGGAGCAGCTGCTGCCGCGCTGGACCGAGCTGGGCCAGAGCCTCTCGCGCTTCCCGCGGCTGCAGAGAGACTGGGGACCGCTCAGCCCGTGGGGCCGCTTCCTGCGCCTGCGCGCGCAGGTCGACGCGATCCTCGACGACCTCATCCACGACGCGCGCACCGACCCGCAGGTCGCCGCGCGCCAGGACGTGCTCGCGCTGATGGTCCAGGCGCGCCACGGCGACGGCAGCGAGCTGACCAACGAGGAGATCCGCGACCAGCTCGTGACGATGCTCGCCGCCGGCCACGAGACGACCGCGCACACGCTCGCGTGGGCGGTCGAGCGGCTGCGCCGCCACCCGGCGGTCCTCGCCCGCCTCGTCGAGGAGGCCGACGCCGGCGGCAGAGCGCTGCGCGAGGCGACGATCCGCGAGGTCCAGCGGATGCGACCGGTGATCGCCTTCGCCGGCCGCCACACGCGCAGACCGTACGAGGTCGGCGGCTACACGCTGCCGAAGGGCGTGCTGATCGGCCTCAGCGCCGGCCTCACGCACTACGACCCGCGGCTCTTCCCCAACCCGGACGTGTTCGACCCCGACCGCTTCCTCAACGCCCGTCCCGAGACCTACTCGTGGATCCCCTTCGGCGGCGGCATCCGCCGCTGCATCGGCGCGACCTTCGCGCACATGGAGCTGGACGTCGTGCTGCGCGTGCTGCTGAGCAACGTCGAGCT
Source organism: Conexibacter sp. CPCC 205762 (assembly GCF_030646155.1). Lineage (GTDB taxonomy): Bacteria > Actinomycetota > Thermoleophilia > Solirubrobacterales > Solirubrobacteraceae > Conexibacter. Next base: position 3,650 of record NZ_JAUTDN010000032.1, on the reverse strand, counting down.
GCTGCCGACCCGCGCGCCTGACGAGCCGTGGCAGTTCCGCGGCGTCGCGTGGGCACCGGCCGGCGGCGGGATGGCGCGGATCCGCCGCCGCGCGCAGGTTCCCACGCAAGCGCCCGCGCTTTCGTTAGTCTGATTAACGGAGCGCAGGGGGCGCAGGGGCTGCCGCCTGCGAGATCGACGGAGGAGGGGAACCCCGTGCCTGACCCACGCCTGCGCGCGCGGCGAATCGTCGCCGCGCTCATCGCGCTGATCGTGCTCGCGACCGCCGCACCGGCGCTCGCGCACGCCGACGGCGTCACCGTGATGACGCGCAACCTCTATCTCGGCGGCGACATCATGCGCCCGCTGGAGGCGATACAGGGCCTGCCGCCGGAGCAGCAGGGCCCGGCGTTCGTCGCCGCCAACACGACCCTGCGCGCGATCGTCGACCAGACGAGCTTCCCACTGCGGTCGAGACGGCTCGCGCTGGAGATCGCAGCGACGCAGCCGGACCTGATCGGCCTGCAGGAGGTCGCGCTGTGGCGTCACGGACCGCTCGACGGCACGCCCGCGACGACCGTCGACTACGACTTCCTCACCACGCTCGTGAGCGACCTCGCGGCGATCGGCGTCAGATACGAGGTCGTCCACGCGCAGCAGGAGTCCGACGTCTCCGGCCCGGCCGTGCTCGGCGGCTCGCTGCAGAACGTGCGGCTGACGATGCGGGACGCGATCCTGCGCCGCGTCGGCAGCGGCGTGACCGTCAGCGCCAGCGGCGGCGGCAACTACGTGACGCGGATCCCGCTCGTCGTCGCCGGCCAGAGACTGGAGTTCATCCGCGGCTACGACTGGGCGGACGTGAGCGCGGACGGCCGTGCCTTCCGCTTCGTCAACACCCATCTCGAGTCGGTCTCCTCCGACGTCGCCTACGCGCAGGCGGCGGAGCTGCTCGCCGGCCCGGCCGCGCCGACCGGCAGGCCGACCGTCGTCGTCTGCGACTGCAACTCCGACCCGCTCGACACGAGCAGAAAGCCGGGCGAGTCGAGAGCGCACCAGGACCCGTACCTGCTGATCACCGGCGCCGGCGGCTTTACTGACCAGTGGCTCAGATTCGCGCCCGCCGCGCTCGGCTTCACGTCCGGGCTGAGCGAGCTGGTGAACGACTCGCCGGCCGCCGCCGCGGCCGCCTTCAACCACCGCATCGACATGGTCTTCGGCCGCGCCGCGAACGGCAGATCGCTGCCGGTGCAGTGGGGCTGGGTGACCGGTCGCAACCCGCTCAACCGGACCCCGGCGACGCCGATCGGGCGGCTGTGGCCGTCCGACCACGCGGGCGTCGTGCTGCGGCTGCGGCCGTAAGGCGAGGGACGGCTCTGCCGAACGGCCGAGGTGGCTCGGCCGTTCGGCGCTGGTCGCGACGGCGCGGCTGCGCGACGGTGGCCGCATGCGCCCATCGATCCTCACCAGCGCCGTCGTCGCCGCGCTGCTGCCCGCACTGCCGCTGAGCGCGGCCGCGACCGCGCAGCAGCCCGTCGCCGCGACCGCGAGAGCCAAGGCCAGAGCGAAGCCGAAGAAGCCGAAGCCGAAGCCGGCGAAGAGAAAGCCGCCGGCGAACAGAAGAGCGCAGAGAAGAGCCGCGCCGACGCCCGAGCAGAGACTCCCGCGCGACCCGCCGAGAAAGGGCCTGCGCTACTCCGTCAGCGGCACGATCACCGTCACCGGGACGATCAGAACGAAGTGCGCCGGGCTCGGCGACAAGGGCGAGATCACGGAGACCGCGACGACCTTCACCGAGTACAGCTTCAGCGGCAGCGGCACGCCCGGCGGCGACGGCACGCTGACGACGAGATCGCGCAGGAGAGTCGTGCTCGACCGGCAGGTCGTCGACGTCGAGTACCTGAAGCCGAGCCACGTCGACGGCGACTGGATGACCAGCGGAACCAACAGAGGCGGCTTCGGCGACGTCGTCTTCCTCAGCAGGGGCCAGCTGGTCGCCGACCTGCAGCCGGCGATCAGCGAGCGCCGCCGGGCCACGACGCTGCGCCCGGCGCCGGGCGCGAGCGCCCCGGTCAGCTTCGGCGGCAAGCCGGTCAGAGAGGAGTACGAGGTCGGCGTCGGCTGCTTCTCCGGCTCCAGCGAGACGCTCGTGACCGGCACGCTGGACGTCACCCACGAGGGCTGAGGCGGCGCGCCTCACCCACCCCGGGTGAGGCGGTGTCACCCCGCTGGCAGCGAGCCTCGCGCGGTCGTCACGATCGAAAGGACCGTCACATGGCCACCCTCTCCGTCTGGAGATTCGACACCGCCGCCGGCGCCGAGGGCGCCGTCGCGACGTTGCAGCAGCTGCAGAAGCAGGAGCTGATCCAACTCCACGACGCCGCCACCGTCACGTGGGAGGAGGGCAGGAAGAAGCCGAAGACCCGCCACCTCGCCGACCTGACCGGCGAGGGCGCGCTCGGCGGCGCCTTCTGGGGCTTCCTCTTCGGCTTGATCTTCTTCGTGCCGCTGCTGGGGCTGGCGGTCGGGGCGGCGGCTGGCGCGCTCGGCGGCTCGCTCGCCAACGTCGGCATCGACAAGGACTTCATCGAGAGAGTCCGCGCCGAGATCAGACCGGGCAGATCGGCCCTCTTCGTGCTCACCTCCGGCGCCGTCGTCGACCGCGTCCGCGACGCCTTCCAGGGCACGCATGCGGAGCTGATCCAGACGAACCTGTCCGCGAGCGACGAGCAGGCGCTGCGCGACTCGTTCGCGCCGGAGGGCTAGGCCGCCGCGCTCGACTACGCTGCCGCGATGGCCTTCACCCCGTTCCATCGCGGCGGCAGCGGTGAGCCGCTGGTCGCCCTCCACGGCTTCACCGACACGTGGCGCACCTGGGAGCTGGTGCTGCCGGCGCTGGAGGCGCAGCACGAGGTGCTGGCGCCGGCGCTGCCCGGCCACGCAGGCGGGCCGCCGCTGCCGCAGCCGCTGACGATCGACTTCGCCGCCGATGCCGTCGAGCGGCTGATGGACGAGGCCGGCTGGGAGACGGCGCACATCGTCGGCAACTCGCTCGGCGGCTGGCTGACGCTGGAGCTGGCCGCGCGCGGCCGGGCGCGCACCGCGGTCGCGCTGGCGCCGGCCGGCGGCTGGGCCGAGGGCGACGACTCCTACCTCGCGACGCTCGACCACTTCACCGAGATGAAGGCGCTGCTGGCGCAGATCGCGCCGCACGCCGACGCGATCGCGGCGACCGAGGACGGCCGCCGCCAGGCGCTCGCGCTCGTCGCCGAGCACTGGCAGCACGTGCCGGCCGAGCTGGTCGCGCACATGATCCGCGGCGTCGACGCCTGCGACGCGGTCGCGCCGCTGATCGAGCTGGCGCGCGCGGGCGGCTGGCCGCTGGACCAGTCGCGGATCGCCTGCCCGCTGCGGATCGTCTGGGGCCACGAGGACAAGATCCTCGCCTGGCCGACGGCGGCCGCCCGCTACCGCGAGGGGCTGCCGCAGGCCGACTGGGTCGAGCTGGACGGTGTCGGCCACTGCCCCCAGCTCGACGTGCCGCTGGAGGCGGCGCAGCTGATCCTCGGCTTCACCCGCTGAGGATCGCGCCGCGCCGCCGGGCGCGTCCTAGTAGTCGATCCGCCGGTAGTAGCGGCGGGTGGTGAGCGGGTGGTCGCGCAGGACCTCGAGGT
>NZ_JAUTDN010000031.1 GCF_030646155.1 Conexibacter sp. CPCC 205762 | reverse complement strand
CCGCCGCCGGCCGCCCGCCGCGACGCCGCCGCCCGCCGCCGGCCGCGCCGCCGCCCGCCGCGCCCCGAAGGCGTGCGCTCATTTTAATCTTGACAACTCCGATCGAGAATATAAGGTTGTTTTTCGAGCCGGCCGCTGACCACGGACCGCGCGGAACGCGCCAGAACTGACGCGGGCCGCAGCGGCCGGCTCGCCATCCGTCATCGATGTCAGGGGTCGTCTCGTGCGAAGCGTCGTACCGCTCGTCCTGCTCGCCGCGCTCGCCGTGGCCACGCCGGCTGTCGCAAGCGCGCCCGCCAAGCTCACGCTCACGCAGGCGAAGGCGAGCGGGCAGAAGCTGACGCTCGCGGGCCGCGTCACGCTGCCGCGCGGCAAGGCCGGGCAGCGAGCGCGCACGCGCGTCGCGTTCACGCTCACCGACGCCAGGCGCAAGCGCGAGCGGTTCAGCGTCAAGCTCGACGCCAAGCGCGCCTTCAAGCTGACCCGCACGACGAAGCTGACCGGCCGGCTGGCGCTCTCCGCTCGCGTCACGATCGCCGGCAGGGCCTCCGGCAAGGCGCTCGCCCGCACGCTCACGACCAAGGCGACCAGAACCGGCGGCACGACGACCCCCGGCGGCGGCACGACCACCACGCCCGCCCCCGGCGCCGGCCCGGCCACGCCGGCCGACCCGTCGCCGACGCCCGCGGGCGCGACCCCGCTGAAGGGCCTCTTCAAGCTCGACGCGGGCGCGCAGGCGACCAGCGGCAGACTCAGCGGCTCGTGGTTTCGCATGCTCGGCGGCGCCGCCTTCTCGCCGCTGCCCAACGGCGACTCGCCGTTGCTCGACACGACCTACACGCCGCTGCGGCCCGGCAGCGACGGCGGCCTCAGCACGGTCGCCTTCCAGCCGCCGCCGTCGCCCGCGTTCGCGAGAAGAAACCCTGACGGCAGCCCGACCGGCAACGCGCTCGCGGCCCGCGTCACGCAGCCGCAGACCTTCTTCGGCGTGCACTTCAGCATCGTCTCCGACGCGACTGACCCGCAGACCGGGCAGGCCGATCCGCTGCCGCAGATCGCGGTCAAGGACGGCCGCCTGAGCGGCCAGACGACCGCCTGGGCGGCGCAGTGGAACGGCCAGTCGTTCAACCAGGGCGCGCCGAAGCCCGACGGCTCCTACGCGGGCCTGCCCGGGATCGTGCCGGCGCTCGACAGAGCGGCCGGGACGGTCGCGATCAGCGGCAGCTACGACGCCGCGAGCAGCCGCTACACGCTCGACTGGCAGAGCCTGATCGTCGGCGGCCCGTTCGACACCTACACCGGCCGATGGCACTTGGAGGGCACGTTCGTCCCGGCGGGATGACGCCCTCGAACGACTTCGCCCCGCGGCGTGGAGGCCGCGGGGCGAGGACCAGCAGGACGCGCACGTAACAGGCGTGCGCGCAAATTCCATCCCACAAGGGGGATCACCAATGAGTACCACACCGTCCCGCAGCGTGCGCCGCGCGCACGCCCGCCGTGCCGTCGTCGCCGCGGCGCTCGCCGTCGCCGGCCTCGGCTCGCTCGCGGGTGCCGCGAACGCCGACTTCACGCTCTCCAGCGGCACGATCCAGCTGACCGACGGCGCGACCAGCGGCAACCCGCCGGCCAACTCGTGGGTCAGCCTCCCGACCGACGACAACACCGCCACGCCGAATTACTTCCAGAACCCCTCGACGACCTGGTCGGGCACGCCGTCCGGCCTCTTCACGGTGATCCGGAAGGGCAACAGCGGCGGCGGCAGCGCGGCCGGCCTGGCGCTCGGCAGAGTCACGACCAACATCGTCGGCAACCTGACCGACCCGTTCAACACCGTCCCGTTCACGCTCCAGACGAGAGCGGCGACGCCGACGTCGAACCCGGGCTGGACGCCGTCGCTGACGTTCTCCGGCAGCGCCAGCAGCGCTGGCACGCGCAGCCTCGTCAGAGGCGACCTGTCCGGCCTGTGGGTCAGCTACGGCGGCAACGACTACTACGTCGGCACCGGCTCCAGCGCCGCGACCGGGCGGATCGCCCCGCTGACCGGCTCGATCACCGGCGACGCCACCAGAAGCGGCAGAGCCACGATCACGCTCAACTGGAACACCGACCTGGCGTCGCCGTACGCGCCGGGCTTCGAGGCCTACCAGGCGAAGTTCCAGCTCGTCGGCGTCCTCAACTAGGCCGCCGGACCACGCGGGCCGCGAGGGAGGGGGACCTCGCGGCCCGCAGCATCCGTCCACGCTCCGACCAGGAAGACCCGCAGATGCCTCTGAAGACCCTGCCGCGCCGTTCCTCGCTCACCGTCGTGCTGACGGCGCTCGCGCTCGCCGCGTCCGCCGCTCCCGCCGCGCACGCGGACGACGCCCTCACCGTCGTCGGCTGGGGCGCGCCCGAGCCGTTCGGGCTGCCGTCCGGCGGCGCGATCGCGCCGACGCCGCTGCCGGCGCTGGCCGGCGCGACCGCGGCCGCGATCGGCACCGACGCGACGTACGTGCTGACGCCCGCGGGCGTCCAGGCGGCCGGCAGCGGGCAGCTCGGGCTCGGCGGCGAGAGATCGCGGATCCCCTTCACGCCGATCCCCGGCACGGAGGGCGCCAGAGCGGTCGCGGCCGCCGCCGAGGCGACGCTGATCGTGCGCGCCGACGGCACCGTCGCCGGCTTCGGCGCCAACGCCACGGGTGCCGCCGGCGCCGCGCCCGGCAGCGTCGTGACGACGCCGACGGCGATCGCCGGCCTCAGCGACGTCAGCGCCGTCGCGGCCGGCGGCGGGCTCAGCCTCGCGCTGAAGGGCGACGGCAGCGTCTGGGCGTGGGGGCAGGCGAACACGCTCGGCAGCGCCGCCGCCGTCGCCGCCGGCCAGACCGGCACGCCGAGAGCGGTCACCCTGCCGGCGAGAGCGGTCGCGATCGCCGCCGGGCTGACGCACGCGCTCGTCGTGCTCGCCGACGGCAGCGTCTGGGGCTGGGGCAACGACGACTACGGCCAGCTCGGGCAGGGCGCGACGACCTCCAACCGCGACGCGCCGGTGCAGATCATCGCGCCGGCCGCCCCGGCCGCCGCGCACCCGCTCGCGGTCGCCGCCGGCGACAGCGAGAGCTTCGCGCTCTATGACGACGGCAGCTTCAAGGCATGGGGCTACGACGCGCCCGGCAACCTCGGCCTCGGCATCGGCTCCGACGCCAACGTGCTCGTCCCGACCGCGCCGCTCGCGAAGGCGGCGCATCCGGCCAACTACCCGCCGTTCACGCAGCTCGTCGCGGCCGGCGGCACGACCTATGCGATCAGCGGCGGCAGCTCGCCCGGCCGCGTCTTCGCGTGGGGCTACGGAACGAACGGCCAGCTCGGCTTCGGCGCCGCGCCGGCCAGATACGAGTTCGCCGTCCCGTACAGCGGAGCGCCGGGCGCGACCGACGGCTCGCAGACCTCGACCGAGGTGCCGCAGCGGGTCGGCACGCTGAAGCGGGCCGGCTTCATCGGCGTCGGCACCTACGCCAGCCAGCAGCTCGCGAGCACCGCGCCGACGCTGCGCTTCGTCAGCGCCGACCAGCTCGGCTTCTTCGCCAACCCCGTCGGCAGCGTGACGGCGCCGAAGACGATCGCCTTCCGCTCGCAGGACGACCCCTCGACGATCACGCGGATCAGGCTGAGCGGACCGAACGCGAAGGACTTCCTCGTCGTCGACCGGACGATCGACGACGAGTCGATCGACGCCTTCCCGGCGACGCTGCAGCCGGGCATCGAGCACGCGCTCGGCGTCGAGCTGCGGTTCGTCCCGAGCGGGGTGGGGGAGCGCACCGCGACGCTGACGGTCAGCGCCGAGGGCGAGACGCTGACCGCCGCGCTCTCCGGCGTCGGCACCGAGCCGGCCGGCAACGTGCCGGGGGAGAAGGGCGAGCCGGGGGCGCCGGGTGCCGCCGGTCCCGCCGGCCCTGCAGGACCCGCCGGCCCGATCGGCGCGAGAGGCGCCGCCGGCAGAAACGGCGTCGTCACGTTCGCCGCGAAGGCGGCGTCGGTGAAGGTCAGGCGCGGGCGCACCGCCGCGCTGCGCTTCACGCTGCGCAACGGCACCGGCGGCCGGCTGGCGAAGACGTCGGCGTCGCTGACGGCGCCGAAGGCGCTGCGCGCCAAGGCGGCGGTCGTCGCGGTGAAGGCGGTCGCGGCCGGCGGGCGGGCGACGGTGACGGTGCCGTTGCGCGTCGGCGCGCGAGCGCGGCTCGGGACACATCGCGTCACGGTGCGGCTGAAGCTCGGCTCGAAGACGGTCGCTCGCGTCGTCACCGTGCGGGTCGTCCGTTAAAGTCGACAAAATCGGTAGACAAACTAGTATTGTTTTTCGAGCCGTTCTCGCACCCACGTCGCCAGGAGCCGTTCACGTGTCGCGTCAGCCAACCGGACTCGCTTCGCTCGTGTCGTTCCCCAACCCCGTCAACGAGGTGATGGCGCGCACCGTCGCCGCCGGCGTCGTGCTGCTGGGGCTGGCGACGGTGCTGCTGCAGCTGCCGTGGCTGAGCGCTGTGCTCGCGGCCGGCTTCCTGCTGCGGGTGCTGTCGGGCCCGCGCTTCAGCCCGCTCGCGCTCGTCGCGAGCAGGCTGATCGTGCCGCGGCTGCCGTTCAGAGCGAAGCTCGTGCCCGGCCCGCCGAAGCGGTTCGCGCAGACGATCGGGCTGGTCTTCTCGGCCAGCGCCGGCGTGCTGTTCCTGCTCGGGCTCGAGACCGCCGGCTACGTCGTGATCGCGGCGCTCGTCGTCGCCGCGAGCCTGGAGGCGTTCGCCGGCCTCTGCCTCGGCTGCCAGGCGTTCGCGCTGCTGATCCGCGCCGGCGTGATCCCGCAGGAGGTCTGCGAGGCGTGCAACGACATCTGGGCCCGCAGAGCGTCCGCCGCCCCCTGAGGCCGTGACCGCACCTGCCACATCGGGCCGCCGCGTCGCGCTGGCGGTCGCGCTGCTGCTCGCGCTCGTCGCCGCGCCGCTGCTCGCCGGCGCGCCGGCCGCGCACGCCGCCGGCAGCGCCTCGCGCGCCGTCGGCTTCATCGAGGACGCGCAGAACAGCGACGGCGGCTTCGGCGCGAAGAAGGGCGGCGCCTCCGACGCCGACGCGACGCTGTGGGCGTCGGTCGCGCTGCTGGCGGCCGGCAAGCACCCGCGCGACGAGTTCCTCAAGAACGGCCGCAGCGCCGAGCAGTGGCTCGTCGGCCACCTCGGCGCCTACGGCTCGCTGGAGCAGCTCGGCCTGCTCGCGCTCGTGCAGAACACGAGCAGACTGGGCGCGAGCGCCTTCGGCCACCCGCTGGAGAAGATCGAGGCGCGGCTGAGCGAGAGCGCCGTCCGCGCCGACCCGCGCGGCGCCGCCTTCGCGATCTTCGGGCTGCTGTCGGCCGACAGCGGCAGCGCCCGCGCGAAGGCGCGCGCGGCGGCGCAGTCGCTGCTGACCGCGACGACCTCCGACGGCGCCTGGGGACCGGACGGCAACGCCGACTCAAGCTCGACCGCGGTCGTGCTGCAGGCGCTCGCCGCGACCGGCGTCGCCGACCGCGACGCGCCGCAGGTGCGCAGCGGCTTCGACTACCTGCGCGCGGCGCAGATCAACGACGGCGCGCTGGCCGAGTCGACGCGGCTCGACAAGGCCTCCGCCGCCGGCTCGGTCTCCGCGACCGCGTACGCGATCCAGGCGGTCGCCGCCTTCGGCGTGCCGCCGATCCGCACGCAGACCGGCAAGACGCTCGCGCAGGGGCTGACCGACTACCAGCAGCAGACGAGCGGCGGCCTCACCTCGAAGGGCGGCCAGTACAGCCAGGTGCCGCCGTCGGTCGTCGAGACGGCGCAGGCGTTCCCGGCCTTCGACGGCCTCTCCTTCCGGCTGGCGCCGGTCAAGAGCACCAGCGGCGGCCCCGACGCCGCCCGCAGACGGGCCGACGCGAAGCGCCGCGCGGCCGAGCGAAGACTGCACGACACATCGCAGAAGCGCGAGAGCAGCGGCAGCTCCGACGAAGGTGCGTCGAGCGGCAGCGCGGGCGCGAGCGGCCGCGCCGACCCGGGCGCCTTCGAGAGAGCGACCGCGGGCGGCGGCGACGGCGGCAGCGGCGAGCGCGGCGACAGACGTGAGCGGGGCGGCAGACGGGCGGGAGCGGGGGAGAGAAGAGCGGCGGCCGAGACGCCGGCCGACGGCGGCGAGGAGGTGACCGGCGACGTCGTCAGAGCGGCCGGCGGGCCGGCGCTGAGAACGAGAAGAGGCGCCGACGACAGCGGCCTGACGAACAGACAACGTGCGACGCTCGCCGTCGGCGGGCTGCTCGGCCTGCTGCTGCTCGCCGGCATCGCGCTCGAACGGCTGCGGCCGCGCCCCAGCGGCGCGCGGCCGCTGCCGACCGAGGCGATCGTCGCCGCGCAGCGCGCCGCGCGCCCGTTCACGCGCGGCGCGGCGGCGGCCGCCGGCGTGCACGTGCGCGACGCCGCCAGCGGCCGCCGGCTGGTCGCGCGGCGGCGCTGGCCGCTGCTGCTGGCGCTCGCGGTCGGCGCGGCGCTGATCGCGCTGCCGTTCGCGACGCAGATGTTCGCGCGCGCGCCGCAGGGCGCCAAGATGGTCGATGCCTTCGCCCCCTACATGACCGCCGAGCGGATCGAGGGCTTCCAGCGCAACATCCGCGAGGTCGACGCCTACGCGCAGGAGGCGCTGACGGTCGCGCCCGCGCTCTTCGTCCCCGCGACGAAGGACCCGCGGCAGCGCCAGCAGCAGTTCCTGACCAGATCGCCGCAGGTCGCGCTCTTCTCGCAGCAGTGGCCGGCGGTCAGAAGAACGTTCGACGGGCTGCTCGGGACGATCGCCGCCAACCGCCAGAACTACGATGCCGTCGCGGCGCTGCCGTCGTTCACGCTCTTCCCCTGGTTCTTCCTCGTCCCGGGCGCGCTGCTGGTGCTGTTGGCGCTCGCCGGCCTGCTGCTCGGCCGCCGCCGTCCGGCGAGCTGGATCCCGCTGCGGCGGGCGACGATCGCGCTCGGCGTCGGCCTCGTGCTCGCGCCGGTCGTCTTCCAGATGTTCACGCGCGCGCCCCAGGGCGGTCGCATGGTCGACGCGTTCAAGACGCTGGAGACGCGCAGAACCGTTCAGACCGTGCAGGGCCACTTCGGCACGATCGCCGTCGGCCAGGGCACGATCCGCACCGAGCTGGTGCCGCGGCTGCGGGCGCGCGGCTGGAGCGAGGCGAGACTGCGAGCGGAGCTGCCGGCGGCGATGCGGCTGCAGCGGCGCTGGACGCGGATCCTCAACGACATGACGCCGATGATCGGCGTGATGAGCGACAACGTCGGCCGCTACCGCGCCGTCGCCGCGCTGCCGCCGTTCCCGCTCTTCCCGTGGCTGTTCGTCGTGCCGGGCCTGCTCGTGATCGCGCTCGGCCTGCTCGCCGGCCGCCGCCCGACGCCGCCAACCGAACCCGATCCCGAAGAGGAGCTCCCATGTCTCGACGTCTCAGCGCCGCCGTCCTCGCGCTCGCCGGTGGCGGTCTGATCGCCGCCCTTCCGGCCGCCGCCGCGCAGGCCGCGAGAACCGCGCTCGTCGGCACGTTCCAGATCGCGCCCGGCAGATACGCGCCTGCGAAGGGCAAGCGGAGAGCGGTCGTCAGCGGCTCCTACTTCCGCATGACCTACCCCAACGGCGATCCGCTCGTGAAGGGGCCGTTCTTCGAGAACTCCGATTCGCGCGCGAAGGACAAGACCTACACGCTCTTCACGCCTGGGATCGACAAGGGGATCCGGACCGGCGGCTGGCAGCCGCAGCCGACGCCGGCGTTCGCGCCCAACGGCTTCGCGCTCGCCAACCGGATCGTCAGACCGCTGCCGTTCGCAGGCATCAAGTTCAGCCTCTCGACCGCCGACGTCGACAAGCAGAGCGGCGCCGCGATCGCCGTCCTGCCCGCGATCTGGGCGAACGGCCGAACGCTGACCGGCGACCTGCGCAGCTTCACCGCCTCGTGGAACTCGATCTACTTCAACCAGGGGACGCCGAAGCCCAACGGCAAGCTGCCCGGCAAGACGACGCCGATTCGCGGGACGTACGACGCGAAGACGCGCAGATACGCGATCACCTGGTCGAGTCAGATCGTCGGCGGGCCGTTCAACGACTTCACCGGCCGCTGGCACTTCGAGGGCGTCTTCAAGCCGGGGGCGGCCAGATGACGCCGGCGGCGCCGGCTCTCGCGCTGCCGCTGGCGAGCGGCGAGGACCCGTTCGGGCAGGCGCTCGCCGGGCTGACCGGCGGCCTGCAGGGCGTCGTCCACGCGGTCGCGGTCGTGCTGCTGGCGCTGCTCGTGCTGGAGCTGGGCAAGGTGCTGACCGAGGGCTGGCGGCGGATCCGGCCCTCCAACCCCGGGCTGCAGGAGATCGCGCGGCGGGCGCTGGCGGCGCCGGCGCAGGCGCCGCGGATCGCGCGCGCGGCGCCGGGGACGCTCGCCGAGCGGACCGTCGTCGACCTCGCGGCGGCCGTCTCCGACGGCGGCCGCGACGGCGTCGAGCACGCGCTCGCCGACTACGAGCTGCGGATCCAGCGGCGGCTCGACCACACGCGGATGCTCGTCCGCGCCGGCCCGGCGCTGGGGCTGATGGGGACGCTGATCCCGCTCGCTCCGGGCCTCGCGGCGCTCGGCGACGGCGACTTCGAGCAGCTCGCAGGCGACCTTCAGATCGCCTTCGCGGCGACGGTCGTGGGGATCGTGATCGGCACCGGCGCCTTCGCGCTGACGCTCTACCGCACGCGCGTCTACACCGAGGACCTTGCGGCGCTGGAGCGCGCGGTCGCGGCGTTCGCGCCGCAGGCGCCGCCGCACCAGCGCGTCACCGCCGCGGTCGGGGAGCGCGCGGCATGAGACGCGTCGGCCTCGGCCGCCACGGCCAGCTCGACGCCGACGGCGGCGACCCGCTCGACGGGCTGGTCAACCTGTTCGACGTCGGCATGGTGCTCGCGGTCGCCTTCCTGATCGCCGGCCTCGGGATGAGCAGAGCACTGCCGTCGTCCACGAGAAGAGACGACGCGGCCGGGGCGAGAACGACGGTGAGAGCGCCGTCGTCGAGAAGAACCGCGTCCGGCAGAGGCAGAGCGGTCGGCCAGGTCTACCAGCTGCCCGACGGCACGCTCGTGCTGGTCGACCCGGCGGGCAGATGAGCGCCGCGGCTACCCGATCAGGTCGAGCACCGCGCGCCGCACCTGCTCGCTGACGGAGCGCTGGTCGACCGGCTGCGCCGCGTCCTCGCTCGCGGCCGGCGGCGGCTCGAGCCCGCGCGCCAGCGTCGGCGCGATCGTCTGGCCGGCGGCGAAGCGGTCCAGCACACGCGGGTCGACGTACGATCTGCGGCAGACCGCGGGCGTGTTGCCGAGGTAGCCGGCGACCTCTCTGATCGCCGCCGTCGCGATCCGCTTGCGCGACGCTCTCGGGCCGGCCTCAGCCGCCCGCCGCGCGAGCACGAGCGCGCACAGCGCGGTCGCGTTCCAGGTGCGGAAGTCCTTCGCGCTGACGTCGCCGCCGGTCGCGTCCTTCAGGTACGCGTTGACGTCCTCCGCCTTCAGGTCGGCCCAGCGGCCGGAGCGCTTGAAGGCGAGCAGCTCCTCGCCGCCGCCGCGGCGCCGCTTGAGCGTGCAGACGAGGTCGCGCACGGTCGGCTCGGCGATCTCCTGCACCCGCCGCAGGCCGTGCTTGGCCGGGTAGTCGAAGACGACCGCGGCCGCGCGCACGCGCACGTGCTCTCTGCGCAGCGTCGTCAGCCCGTAGGTGCCGTTCTGCTCGGCGTAGTCCTCGCTGCCGATGCGGAAGAAGCCGAGGTCGAGCAGCCGCACCGCGCAGGCGGCGATCCGGTCGCGTTCGAGCCCGTCGCCGCCGAGGTCGCGCGCGACCCGCCGCCGCAGCCGCGGCAGCAGCCGCGCGAAGTCGAGCATCGCGTCGAACTTGGCGGCGTCGCGGCGGGCGCGCCAGGCGTCGTGGTAGCGGTACTGCTTGCGGCCGGCCGCGTCGATCCCGGTCGCCTGGATGTGACCGAGCGGGTCGACGCTGATCCACACCTCGCTCCAGGCTGGCGGGACCGCGAGCTGGCCGATCCGCGCGATCGTCGCGGGGTCCTCGACGGGCTCGCCGTGCGGATCGCGGTAGCTGAAGCCGCGCCCGCGTCTGACGCGCGCGATCCCGGGCTTGGTCGTGTCGGCGCGGCGGGTGCGGGGGATGGCCGGCATCAGGCTTCATCCGCTACCCGCTGTCTCGCTCCGCCACTCCGTACCCTGTGCAACATGGCCTACACGACAGCGGAGGGGCGGCAGCAGCTGCTCGACACGGTCGCCGAAGCGGTCGAGCGGCTGGGGCAGGCGCTCGCGCTGCTCGGCGTCGCCTACGAGGAGCTGGACGAGTCGCGCGGGGACCAGCTCGAAGCGCTGCTGTTCCGGCCCGTGCAGGGCGCCTACGGCAGGCTGCGGCGCACCCACAGCGACTTCGCGACGCGCGCCGGGCTGCCCGCGCGCACGTTCACGCAGCCGCCTCCGCCGGCGGCCTGGCACGGGTCGCGCAGCCTCGTCGAGGAGGCGGCCGAAGAGGTCGGCGCCGCCGACGACACGATCGCCGACCTGCAGGACTCGCTGCTGCCGGTCGAGGTCGGCGACCCCGAGCTGCGCGCCGGGCTGGCCGGCGTGCGCGAGCTGCTGACGCCGCTGCAGGACAGCGCCGACGAGCTGCTGCGACAGCTCTGGCGCTGAGCCGGCGCATCGACACTCCTGAATTTCGTTTTACGGACGCGCGGCTCGCGTACGATGCCGCGCGATGCCCCGCTACTGGGACCTGGTACCGGGCGTCGGGGCGGTGCCCGAGTGGGCTGCTGACGACGCTGCGCGCACGCGCGCGATCGCCCGCCTGCAGGCGCTCCGCAGAGGCCTGCGCGAGGAGCCCGGCGCGCCGCCGCCGCGGACGCCCGGCACGCTCGTGCTCGGCTCCTGGAACCTGCGCGAGTTCGACTCGCCGAAGGGCGGCGCGCGGCTGGAGGAGAGCTACGCCTACATCGCCGAGATCGTCAGCCGCTTCGACCTCGTCGCGATCCAGGAGGTGCGCGAGGATCTGCGCGCGCTGAGACGGCTGATGGCGCGGCTGAGCGACCAGTGGGACTACATCGTCTCGGACGTGACCGCGGGCACGGCCGGCAACAGCGAGCGGCTCGCCTTCCTCTACGACCGCCGCAAGGTCCGCTTCAACGGGCTGGCCGGCGAGCTGGTGCTGCCGCCGGTGAGAGTGAGAGGCGAGACGGTGCCGGTCACGCAGATCGCGCGCACGCCGCTGATGGCCGGCTTCCAGGTCGGCTGGACGTCGTTCGTGCTGACGACGGTCCACATCCTCTGGGGCGACGACAAGGCCGAGCCGCCGCAGCGCGTCGAGGAGATCCGCCAGATCACGACGTTCCTGCGCAGACGGACCGAGCCGGCGTCGAGCAGACCGTCGGACTCGGCCGACGCCGCGCCGCCGATCGACAACTTCATCTTGCTCGGCGACTTCAACATCTTCGACGAGCAGTCGAAGACGTTCAGAGTGCTGACCGAGGACGGCGGCTTCACCGTCCCCGACGGCATCCGCGCGCTGAAGGGATCGAACGCGCTGCAGAACCGCAAGTACGACCAGATCGCCTACCGGGCCCAGCCGAGACGCTTCGCCGCGACCGGCGCCGGCGGCACCTTCGACTACTACAGATACGTCTTCACCGACGCCGACGCGGACGCCTACAGAGCGGTCCAGCAGGGGATCGGATCGTTCAGAGAGTGGCGGACCTACCAGATGTCCGACCACCTCCCGCTGTGGGCCGAGTTCCGCGTCGACTTCTCCGACGACTACCTGGCCGAGGCGGCCGCGGCGAGCGGCTGAGCCACGCCTTCGCGCTGCCACGCCGCGGTGGGCGGCGCGCCGCGGGGCTCGACGGTGTCCGGCGCTGCTGTCACATTTGGCAGTCCGATGGGCGACGGTCGCGACAGCCCAGCACCACGGCACCCCTGCACCGAGCGGCGCTCGCTCGTGCTGTGGTCCGCCGCCGGCCTCGACGCGGCCCTGCTCCCGCGCGACGTCGCCGGGACGCTCGCGCTGCCGCTGCACAGCAGCGTCAGAGAGGGGGCGATCGACGTCACTCGCCGCGCGGAGATGGGCATCGCGCTGGCGCCGCAGGCGTGGCGCAACCAGCTGCCGCCGGAGCGGCGTGGCGCGGCCTTCGCGGCGCTGCCCTACGCGCAGCCGGAAGCGCTCGAGCTGGAGGCCGGCGCGCTCTCCGCGGGCGCGGCCGCCGACTACGCCGACGCGGTCCTCGACGCCCAGCTCGCGGCCGGCGCGACGCTTGCGACGACGCCCGCCCACGTCTTCGAGCGCGAGGGCGGGATCGGGCGCGCGAACGACCTGCTGCTGGCGTCGGCGACGATCGCCGCATGGCACGAGCGCCAGGGCTGGCGCCCGCCGCCCCAGCGCCCCGACGATCCGCCGCGCGAGCTGTATGCCACCATCGCCGTGCGCGCCCGTCACCTGCCCGAGGCGGTGCCCGAGCTGCTCGCCCGCTACAGCGCCCTCCCGGTCGACGGCTTCTGGCTCGTCCTGCTCGACGACGACGCCACCCGCACCAGCCCCCGCGTCGCCGAGGCGATCACCACGCTTGCGCTCGGCCTGCAGGCCGCGCCCGCGCCCGGTGGCTTCAGCGGAGCGGCAAGCGCGGGCATCGGCGGCGCGGGCGGCGGTTTCGGCGCTGCGGCGAGCGCGGGCGGCGGTTTTGGCGCTGCGGCGAGCGCGGGCGGCGGTTTTGGCGCTGCGGCGGGGGCGGGCGGACGGCCGGTCGTCGTGGCGGGTGCGGGGGCGTGGCATGCGGCGCTGCTGGCGAGCGGGGTCGCGGCGACCTGCGCGGGCGCTGACGGGGCGCAGCCGACCTTCCCGCCCGACGCCGCCGGCTCCGACGGCGTGGTCGGGATCGGCGTGCCGGTCTTCCATCCCGCGATCCTCGGCAGCGCGCCGCACGGCGCGGCCGGCGAGGAGGCGCGCGAGTGGCTGTTCGCCGCGCATCCCTGCCGCTGCGGGGAGCACCTGGCCTACGAGCCGCCGCGCGGCCGGCGCGCGACGCTTCGCCACAACCTCGCCTGCCTCGCGGCTGAGGCGCGCGACGCGACGCGGCTCGCGCCGTTGCTCGACGAGACCCGCCTCGCCGCCCGCGTCGAGCGCGCCAACGCCACCCGCGCCCGCCTCGCCCTGCCGCCGCTCCCGCCCGCCTGGTCAGCCGTCGCCGCCACGGCCCGCGACCTCCGCACCGCCGCCGCCGCGCCGGGCCTCAGCGCCGGCGCCTGAAGCTCACCGCGCACGACCGCCGCGCCGGCGCCTGAAGCTCACCGCGCACGACCGCCGCGCCGGCGCCTTGAAGCTCACCGCGCAGACCGCCGCGCCGGCGCCTGGAGCTCACCGCGCACGACCGCCGCGCCGGCGCCTGAGGCCCGCTCTTCGCACGCGCTGGCGTCGATCCCCGTGAAGTTGCGGGTCTGTGAGACCAGCAACTTCACGGGGATCGGCCCGCGGCGCCGAAGTGAGGCGTGAGATCGGCGGCGCTCAGACGCTGGCGATCTGAAGCGCGCCGGCGCGGAGGGCGACGATCGGCGCCCATTCGCTGATCGTGCGGCCGTCGAGCAGGGCGGCGACCTCCCACGCGAGCGCGCGCTCGATGTCGGCAGAGGCGATCAGCGCGTCGAGGTCGACGCGCAGCAGCCGCCCGCTCAGCCGCACCGGCAGCCCGACCGTCACGGCCGGCGCGTCGGCGTGCGCGGCGCGGCGCGGGGCGGCGTCGAAGGCGTCGCGCGGCGCGGCATCGGCGTCGAAGGGCGCGGTCGCGTCGGCGTCGAAGCGCGCGTCGGCGTCGCGCGGAGCGGCGCCGAAGCGCGGAGCGACCGCGCCGCGGCCGGCGGTCAGGCGGCGCAGGTAGGCGCGGGCGGCTTCGTCGAGCTGGGCGCCGGCGCAGGCCTGCGCGGCGACGCTGTCGAGCACGACCGGGTCGACGCCGGCGCTGCGCAGCTCCCACTCGGCCAGCGTGCCCTCGATGACGATCCGCATCGCCAGCTCGAAGTCGACGCCGGCCGCGGCCGCGGCGTCGGCGAGCTGCCGCAGCGCGGGGGAGGCGACGAACGTCCACGGGTCGTGGCGGTCGCCGGCGCGGGTCGCGGCGCGGCTGATTCTGACCTCGGGCATGGGGCCGTCCAGGGCCGTCTCGCGGCCGCCGTCGAGCGCCCGCAGCGGCGGGCGTCGGTCGATCTCGATCTCGTCGTAGCGCAGGCTCATGATAGAAATTAATTCTACATGGAGGGCGGACGGAAAAACGCGCGGCAGGGGAGAGCGGCATCGGGCGGACCGGCGCCCGGCGTTGGCGCGAGGCGGAAGCCAGCGGCAAGAGCCCGCAGACGCGGCGCGAAGGTGCTGACGCGGCGCGACTGGCTGTTCGGCTCGCGGCCGCGGCGGATCGCGATCGAGGCGCTGCTGGCCGAGGGGCCGGGGGAGTCGTGGTCAAAGGCGCGGCTCGCGCGCGCCGCCGGCGTCAGCCCGCACGGCGGCATCGACGAGCACGTCGCCGGCTTCGTCGAGATCGGCCTGCTGGAGCGGCGCGGCGGCGGCTACGCGCTCGCCGACCCGCCGCCGCCCTACCTCGACAGCCTCACGAAGCTGCTGCGCGAGCTGCGCCGCCTGCCCGACGACGCCTGACGCGCGGGAAGTCTGCGGCGGAGTACATCCACCCGATGTACTGCGCCGCAGACTTCGGCGCGCGGCGCGCGGGGGCTACGTCGCGGAAGGCCAGAGCCCGCGCTGGAGCAGCGCGTGCAGCTGACCGCGCTCCTCGGCGGAGAGGCCGGGGAGCGCTCCTGCGACCGTCTCGTCGGCGATCTCGTGGCCGCGGGCGAGCGCCGCGCGGCCGGCAGCGGTCAGCACGACTCTCGTGCGGCGGCGGTCGCCGGGGTCGCGCTCGCGCGCGACGAAGCCGCGCTCCTCCAGCGCGTCGACGGCCATCACGACCATCGCCGGGACCTTGCCGAGCAGTCTTGCCAGCTCCGCCTGCGACCCGGGCCCGTCGGTCTCGAGGATCGACAGGATCGAGTACTCGCGGCCGTTGAGCTGGGCCGCGGCAAGCTGGCCGTCGGCGGTCTCGGTGATCGCGCTGCCGAGGAACGACAGCAGCAGGCCGAGGCTGCCTCTCGCGCAATGCGGCACGGAGGCGAGCGCCGGGAAGCAGTTCTCTTCGGCGATCGAATCGTTCACGCGTTGAATCATATCGCGTCCCGTGGTACGGTCGGCCACCGAATGATTCAGTCGTCAAACGATTCAGGGATCTCTCTCATGTCTCGCTTCGCGCCCAATCGCTGGGCAGTCCTCGCCGTGCTCGCGCTCGCGCAGTTCATGGTCGTCCTCGACGTGACGATCGTGAACGTCGCGCTGCCCGACATCCAGCGCAGCCTCGGCTTCAGCTCCGAGGACCTCACGTGGGTCGTCAGCGCCTACACGCTCACGTTCGGCGGCTTCCTGCTGCTCGGTGGACGGGCCGCCGACCTGCTCGGCCGCCGCTCCGTCTTCCTCGCCGGCCTCGGGCTGTTCACCGTCAGCTCGCTCGCCGCCGGCCTGGCGCCGTCACCGGGCGCGCTGATCGCGGCGCGCGCCGTGCAGGGCCTCGGCGGCGCGCTGCTGTCGCCGGCCGCGCTCTCGATCCTCACCGTCACCTTCCCGCACGGCCGCGAGCGCAACATCGCGCTCGGCCTCTGGGGCGCGCTCGCCGGCCTCGGCGGCACGCTCGGCGTGATCGCCGGCGGCGTGCTCGTCGACGCGCTCGGCTGGGAGGCCGTCTTCTTCGTCAACGTCCCGATCGGCGTGCTGCTGATGGCGGCGACGCCGCTGCTGGTCGCCGAGTCGCGCGTCGAGCGCGCGCCCGGCGCCCGCCGCGAGTTCGACGCCGCCGGCGCAGTGCTCGGCACCGGCGGCCTGCTGGCGCTCGTCTACGGCGTGATCCGCGCCGAGCCGCTCGGCTTCGGCAGCGCCGAGGTGCTCGGCCTGTTCGCCGCCGCCGCGGCCCTGCTGGCCGGCTTCATCGCCGTCGAGGCGCGCAGCAGCGCGCCGCTGGTCCCGCTGCGCCTCTTCCGCATCCCCAGCCTGCGCAGCGCCTCGCCGGCGCTCGCGCTCAACGGCGCCGCCTTCCTCGCGATGTTCTTCCTGACCGCGATCTTCCTGCAGCAGGTGCGCGGCGACTCCGCGCTCGACGCCGGCCTGCACTTCCTGCCGATGGGGATCGCCGCCGTCGCCGGCGCGACGATCGCCTCGACGCTGGTGACGCGGATCGGCACCCGTCCGGTCCACGTCGGCGGCGCGCTGCTGAGCGCCGCCGGCCTGCTGCTGCTCGCCCGCGCCGGCGGCGACGCCGCCTACGCGACCGACCTGCTGCCCGGCTTCGTGCTGTTCGGCGCCGGCATCACCGGCGTCGGCGTCGCGAACCAGATCGCCGCGATCTCCGAGGTCCGCCACGAGGAGGCCGGCGCCGCCTCCGGCGTCGTCACCGCCGCCTTCCAGGTCGGCGGCGCGCTCGGCCTCGCGGTCGTCACGACGCTCGCCAACTCGCGCGCCTCCGACGCGCTCGCGGCCGGCGCCAGCCAGCACGCCGCGCTCGTCGACGCCTACCACCGCGGCCTGCTGATCGCCGCGCTGCTGGCCGTCGTCAACGTCGGCATCGGGCTGCTGTCGCGGCAGATCGAGCCGGCGCCCGAGCAGCTGCAGGAGGCGCACGCCGCCGCCTGACCGGCGCCCACCGCCATCCCCGGTCGCTAGCTTCACGCCCCGGAAAACGGGGACAGGAGAGACGATGAAGCTGGTGATCGGGGTCGTGCGCCCTGAGAAGGCGAACGATGTCCTGGAAGCGCTCTATCGCGCCGAGGTGCGCGGCGTCTCGATGAGCCGCGTGCAGGGCCACGGCGGCGAGCTGGAGCGGGTCGAGACCTACCGCGGCACGACCGTCAAGGTGGGGCTGTCGGAGAAGGTGCGGTTCGAGATCGCCGTCTCCGACGACTTCGTCGACCAGACGATCGACGCGCTCTGCGAGGGCGGCAGGACCGGCGAGGTCGGCGACGGCAAGGTCTTCGTCGTGCCGCTGGAGCGGGTCGTCCGCATCCGCACCGGCGAGACCGACGTCTCGGCCGTCACGCCGGTGGACAAGTGAGCGTCCCGCTCGCGGCGGCCGGGATCGACCCCGCCGACACCGCCTGGATGCTGGTCGCGACGGCGCTCGTGCTGATGATGACGCCGGCGCTCGGGCTCTTCTACGGCGGCCTCGTGCGCTCGAAGAACACGCTCAACACGTTCATGATGTGCGCGGGCGCGATGGGCGTCGCGACCGTCTGCTGGGCGGCGATCGGCTACAGCCTCGCGTTCGACGACGGCAACGGCTTCGTCGGCGGCCTCCATCACGCCTTCCTCAGCGGCGTCGGCTTCGCCGCCCATCCCGGCACGCAGATCCCCGGGCTGCTCTTCTTCGCCTTCCAGGCGACCTTCTGCATCGTCACCGTCGCGCTCGTCTCCGGCGCCGTCGTCGAGCGGATGCGGTTCGCGCCGTTCCTGCTGTTCGCGGCGCTGTGGTCGATCCTCGTCTACGCCGTGCTCGCGCACTGGGCGTTCGGCGGCGGCTGGCTGCAGGCCAACGGCACGCTCGACTTCGCCGGCGGCGTGCCGGTCGAGATGGGCTCCGGCTTCTCGGCGCTGGCGGCGGCGCTCGTCGTCGGCGCGCGCAAGGACTACGGCCGCCAGGCGCTGCTGCCGCACAACGCCGTCTACGTGCTCGTCGGCGCGGGCCTGCTGTGGTTCGGCTGGTTCGGCTTCAACGGCGGCTCCGGCTTCGGCGTCGGCGACGCGTCGGTGCTCGCGTTCGTCAACACGCTGCTGACGCCGGCCTGCACGCTCGTCGTCTGGATGCTGCTCGACCTGATCCGCGGACGTCACGTGACGGCGATCGGCGCGGCGACGGCGATGGTCGTCGGCTGCGTCGCGATCACGCCGGCCGGCGGCTACATCTCGCCCGGCTGGGCGATGGCGCTCGGCGCGCTGGCGGCGCTGCCGTCGTACTTCCTGATCGTCTGGCGCACGCGCACGCGCGTCGACGAGACGCTCGACGTGCTCGCCGCGCACGGCACCGCCGGCCTGTTCGGGATCGTCTTCCTCGGGCTGGTCGCGAGCGAGGCCTGGAACGGCGTCGGCGACGGGCTGCTCCACGGCGACGCGAAGCAGCTGCTGTGGCAGCTGATCGCGGCGGTCGCGACGCCGGCCTACGCCTTCGGCGTCACGTACGTGCTGCTGATCGTGCTCGGCAAGCTGATGCCGCTGCGCGCGAGCGAGCGCGAGGAGGCGATCGGGATGGACATCGTCCAGCACGGCGAGGAGGCGTACGCGACCGGCGAGGGCGCGATCCTCGTCACGCCGGAGGACGGGCAGAAGCTGCCCGTCCCCGTCGCGGCCCGCTAGGCGGCGACCAGCAGGCTCGTCCCGTACAGCGCCAGCGCGCCCGCCGCGACCCCGGCGGCGGCGCGCGGGTGCAGCAGTCTGCCGTCCGCGTCGCGCATCGCCGGCGCGAGCTGGACGACCACCTGGACGATCGCGCCGACGCCGATCCCGAGCAGGAACGACGACAGCTCGGCGTTGCCGACGGTCGCGCCGATCACCGCGCCGAGGATCGCGGGCGCGCCGGCGACGACGCCGAGCCCGACCAGCAGCAGCGGCGACGGCGATCTGCCGCCCGCGAACGGGGTCACGATCGCGAGTCCCTCGGTCGTGTTGTGGAGCGCGAAGCCGACGACGAGGAAGGCGCCGAGCGCGAGCGCCCCGAGCGCGTAGGCGGAGCCGATCGCGAGCCCCTCGCCGAAGTTGTGCAGGCCGATCCCGACCGCGATCAGCAGCGCCAGCCGCGCGGGGGAGGCGCCGCCGGCCGCGGCGCCCGCGCGCCGCCGCTTCGTCCACGCGTCGAGCCCGCTCAGCACGAGGAACGACAGCCCCGCGCCGAGGAACAGCAGCTCCGGCCCGCCGAAGGCGCCGCCGCTCGCGCCGCCGGCCTCGAACGCCTCCAGCGCGCCGTCGACGACGAGGAAGGCGAGCAGGCCGACGGTGAAGGCGATCAGCACCTGCGTCCAGGCCGGCCCCGAGCGCCGCAGCAGCGGCAGGAACAGCATCCCGAGCGTGACCGGGATGACGCCGACGTAGAGCCCCAGCAGCGCCATCAGCGCGAAGAACGAGCCGTCGTCGGCGGGCGTCTCGACGGCGGCGGCGACCGCCGCGGGGATCACCGCGCCGGTCGAGGTCAGCAGGTTGATCGCGTACGGCGAGCCCTCCTGCCACGGGTAGTCGATCGTCAGCTTGGCGCTGCCGAGGCGGCCGATCTCGCTCGTGCTGCGCTCGAAGTCGACGAAGGCGTCGTTGACCGACACCTGCGCGACCGCGACCGCGTCGGGGCCGGTGTTGCGCAGCGTCAGCTCGATCGTGCCCGGCTTCAGGACCGTGCGCTCGACCGCCAGCTCCTCCACCGGCGGCCCTCTGCGCTCGGGCAGCGTGTCGCCGCCGGCGAGCGCCAGCACGGCCAGCACGCCGCCGATCACGGCGACGATCGCGACCGCCAGCAGCCAGACGGGGGCCCGCCCGCGCGGCGCCGCCGGAGCAGGGGCGGCGGCGCTCATGCGACCACCTCGAACAGGCCCATCCAGCCGAGCTCGGCGAACTCGCTCTTGTGGGCGTGGAACATGAACTGGCCGAGGTGCGGAAATCTCATCTCGAGGATCCCGCGCTGGCCCTGCACCTGCGCGATCGTGTCGGTGAACTCGATCGGGGTCAGGCTCGTGCCCGTCGGGAAGTGCTGGAAGAAGTTCCCGTGCAGGTGGAACGAGTTGACCGGGTCGTACTCGAGCAGGTTGGAGAGGTAGATCCGCACCAGCTCGCCGCGTCTGACCCTGACCGGCTCGTGCATGTAGCAGAAGGGGATCCCGTTGACGTGGTAGAGCTGGTTGCCCTCCGCGTCGAAGGTCGTGTTCCAGCCGGCCTGCACCATCACCAGCTCGTCGGCTTCCGGCCGGCCGGCTCTCGGGTCGACGATGAACGTGCCGAACATGCCGCGCGCGATGTGCTCCGCCAGCGGCGCGGCGTGGCAGTGGTAGAGGTGGAGGCCGAACGGCTCGGCGTCGAACTCGTAGACGGTCCGCATGCCGGGCTCGACCAGGCCCGCGCCCTGGCCGGGGACGCCGTCCATGTCGGACGGGTGGATGCCGTGGAAGTGCATCGTGTGCGGGTGGGCGGAGCCGTTGACGAACTCGATCCGCAGCCGCTCGCCCTCGCGGCAGCGCAGCGTCGGGCCGGGCACGCGGCCGTTGAAGGTCCAGGCCGGGAAGGAGACGCCGGGCGCGACCTCGATCTCCTTGTCGAGCGCGTGGATCGTCCACTCGCGCAGCACGCGGCCCGACGGCAGGCGCGTCGTTCTGCCCCAGTCGAAGTCGCGCAGCAGCTCGGTCGGGTCGAAGCCGTTGAGCGCGTTGTCGACGGCGCCGCCGGCGCGGAAGCTGGGGCCGTTGGCGCCGCCGCCGTGGGCGTGGGCGGGGCCCTGCGCAGGCGCGCTCGCCCCGTGCTGATGCGCGGCCGCGCCGACGCTCTTCGCAGCGACGAGGCCGGCTGCGGAGAGGCCGGCTGTGGACAGCAGCGATCGTCGCGTGGTCTTGTGCATGAGGCGGAAGTGAATCATATTTGAGGCATGCCAAAAAACAAATGCGCCACGATCCTCAAGTCGGCTTTGGTCGTGACCGCAGTCGCGCTCGGGGGATGTGGCGGCGGCGAGCAGAGCGGAGGGGTCGCGGTCGAGATGCGCGACGACCTGACCTTCGCGCCGGCCGAGATCACCGTCGCGCCCGGCCAGGAGATCCGCTGGCGCAACGACGGCGAGGTCCCGCACGACGTCGTCGCCGAGGGGATCGGATCGCCGCTCGTCAGAGGCGGCGAGGAGTGGTCGACGGAGGCGCCCGCAGCGGCCGGCACGCTCGCCTACGCCTGCTCGCTGCACCCCGGGATGCGCGGCCGGATCGTGGTCGAGTAGCGTCCGCCGCTCAGCCGTCAGCCGTCCCGAGTGCAGGAGGAGCAGTTCCGATGACCGCATCCGACCCGACCGTCCGTGGAGTCCTGATCGGCGGCGAGTGGAGGCACGGCGGCGGGGAGCTGCTGGAGCGCTTCAACCCGGCGCGCCCGAGCGAGGCGGTCGTGCGGCTGCAGGGCGCGACCGCGGCCGAGGTGCGCGAGGCCTACGACGCCGCCGCGGCTGCCGCGCCCGGCTGGCGCCGCACGCCCGGCCCGGCGCGCGGGGAGATCCTCTTCAGAGCGGCCGCGCTGCTGTTCGCGCGCGTCGACTCGCTCGGAGCGGAGCTGTCGCGCGAGGAGGGCAAGACGCTCGCCGAGGGCCGCGGCGAGGTGACGCGCGCCGCGCAGATCCTGCGCTGGTTCGCCGGCGAGGCGTCGCAGCCGGTCGGCGACGTGCTGCCGTCGGCGGGCGCGACGACCTTCCTCTGGTCCGAGCGCGTCCCGCTCGGCGTCGTCTCCGTGATCACGCCGTGGAACTTCCCGGTCGCGATCCCGGTCTGGAAGATCGCGCCGGCGCTCGCGTTCGGCAACACGGTCGTGTGGAAGCCGTCGGAGCTGACGCCGCTGTGCGCGATCCGCGTCGCCGAGGTGCTGCACGAGGCCGGCCTGCCGGCCGGCGTGCTCAACCTCGTCCACGGCCTGCCGGCCGCGATCGGCGACGCCGTCACCGGCGACGAGCGGATCGCGGCGCTGACCTTCACCGGCTCGACCGGCACCGGCCGCGCGATCCAGCAGGCGGTCGTCGGCCGCGGCGTCAAGGTGCAGCTGGAGCTGGGCGGCAAGAACCCGGTGATCGTGCTCGACGACGCCGACCTCGACCAGGCGGTCGAGCAGACGCTCAGAGGCGCGATGTGGTCGACCGGCCAGAAGTGCACGGCGACCAGCCGCGCGCTCGTGCTGCCGGGGATCCGCGAGGCGTTCACCGCCCGGCTGGCCGAGCGCGCGGCGGCGCTGCGCGTCGGCGACCCGCTCGCGGAGGGGACGCAGATCGGCCCGGTCGTCTCGCAGCCGCAGCAGCAGAAGGTGCTCGGCTACCTCGACATCGCCTCTGACGAGGGCCACGAGCTGCTCGCGGGCGGCCGTGCCGGCCAGCCGGCCGGCGACGGCTGGTTCGTCGCGCCGACCGTCTACGGCGGTGTCGACCCGGCCTCGCGGCTCGGGCAGGAGGAGGTCTTCGGCCCGGTCGTCGGGATCATCCCCGTCGACTCGCTGGAGCAGGCGGTCGAGGTCGCCAACGGCACGCCCTACGGGCTGTCGGCGTCGATCTTCACGCGCGACGTCGCGCGCGCCTTCGCGTTCGTGCGCGAGGTCGAGGCCGGCATGGTCCACGTCAACTCCGAGACCGCCGGCGCCGAGCCGCAGGCGCCGTTCGGCGGCACGAAGGACTCCAGCTCCGGCTCGCGCGAGCAGGGCAAGGCGGCCGTCTCGTTCTTCACCGAGACGAAGACCGTCTACTTGGACATGCCGCCGGCCTGACGCGCCTCGTCGGGCCAGTGGCCGTGGGCGTCGAAGTAGCTGCGGGCCGCGGCCTCACGGTCGCGGTCGACGTCGCCGCGGACGCCGGCGCGGTGGAGGACGTTCAGCAGCAGCACGCTGAGGCCGGCGCCGATCAGGGCGGCGGGGCCCTCGAAGTTGCGGACGGTCGGGTCGGTCAGGAAGAAGATCAGGCCGGCCACGACGACGGCGATCGGCAGCACGTAGCGGACGGTCACCAGCAGCGGGCTGGTCGGCTCTCTGGCCGGGGTCTGGTTCGGCATCGCTGGGCTCCTCGTTGGAGTGTGCGTCGAGCGTCGCAGTCGCGCGCGGGCGCGGACAGGGGCGCGATCGGACAGCCGCTGTCGGGAAAACCCGACATCGCGCGGGGCGTCGGCGGGCGCGAGGCGGGCGGCGGTAGGGTGCGGCCCATGGCTCCGCTCCGGGTGCTCGTCGCCGACGACAACGCGCTGCTGCGCCAGGGCGTCGCGCGGCTGCTGGAGGACGCGGGGATCGAGGTCGTCGCCGAGGCCGGCGACGCCGAGGAGCTGCTGCGCAAGGCGCGCGCCCACCGGCCCGACGTGGCGCTCGTCGACGTGCAGATGCCGCCCGACGGGACCGACGACGGCCTCCGCGCCGCGCGCGAGATCCGCGCGACGCTGCCCGGCACGAGCGTCGTCGTGCTGTCGCAGTTCCTCGAGGAGCGCTACGCGCTCGACCTGATCGGCGACGACGCGAGCGGCGTCGGCTACCTGCTGAAGGATCGCGTCGCCGACGTCGGCGCGCTGGTCGAGGCGATCGAGCGGGTCGCAGCGGGCGGCTCGGCGCTCGACCCCGAGGTCGTCGCGCGGATCGTCGGCCGCCGCCGCGCTGACGACCCGCTGGCGGAGCTGACGCCGCGCGAGCGGGAGGTGCTGACGCTGATGGCCGAGGGCAAGTCCAACCGCGGCATCGCGGCGCTGCTGCAGATCACCCCGGCGGCCGTCGACAAGCACGCGACGCGCGTCTTCGACAAGCTCGGCCTCGGCGAGGAGGCCGGCGAGCACCGTCGCGTGATGGCGGTCCTGACGCGGCTGCGGGCCTCATGAGAAGCGCGCCGCCGGAGCTGCTCGGCCTGCTGCTCGACAGCATCGCCGACGCGGTCTACGTCGTCGACCACGAGGGCCGCGTCGAGTTCGCCAACCCGGCCGCGCTGGAGCTGCTCGGCTGGCCGGGGGAGGCGCTGCTCGGCCGCCCCAGCCACGCGACGATCCACCACCATCACGGCGACGGGACGCCCTTCCCAGAGGAGGACTGCCCGCTGCTGCGGCCGCGCACGAGCGGCGAGACCGTGCGCGCCGAGGACGACGTCTTCTGGCGCCGCGACGGCTCGAGCTTCCGCGTCGCGTACTCCTCCGCGCCGCTGGCGACGGCCGGCGGGCGCGGTGCGGTCGTGGTCTTCCGCGACGTGACGGCGCAGCTGGAGGCGGAGGAGGCGCTGCGGCGCGAGGCGGTCGCGCGGGCGCGAGCGGAGGAGCTGCACGCCTCCCGCGCGCGGATCGTCGAGGCGGCCGACGCCGAGCGCCGCCGGCTCGTCCGCGACCTCCACGACGGCGCCCAGCAGCGGCTGATCGGGATCCTGCTGGCGCTGCGGCGGGCGGCGGATCGCGCCGCGGCGGGCGCTGAGCCGGCTGGCGGCGGAGAGGCACTCGCGAGCCGGGGCGAGGCGGGCGCGGGCGGCGGGGAGGCGGGCGGCGATCGCGGCGAGGTCGCGGCGCTGATCGAGGCGGCCGCGCGCGAGACGCAGGGCGCGATCGCGGAGCTGCGCGACCTCGGCTCGGGGCTGCATCCGCAGATCCTCACCAACCGCGGCGTGGCGGCGGCGGTCGAGTCGCTGACGGGGCCGCTGCCGCTGGTCGTCACGCTGGAGATCCCCGAGCGGCGCTGGCCGGCGGCGGTCGAGGCGGCGGCCTACTACACGATCGCCGAGGCGCTCACGAACGTCGTCAAGCACGCTGCCGCCGAGGCCGCCAGCGTGCGCGTGACCGACGACGGCGGCGAGCTGGTCGTGACCGTCGCCGACGACGGCCGCGGCGGCGCGACGCCCGCGCCCGGCCGCGGGCTGGCGGGTCTGCGCGATCGGGTCGAGGCGCTCGGCGGGCGGCTCGCGCTGAGGGAGGGCGCGCCGCCTCGCGCGAGCGCGCCCGGCTTCGCGGCTGATGCTGGCGCGTCCGGCTTCGCGGCTGACGCTGGCGGGGGCGCGCCCGGCACCGTCCTCGAAGCCCGCCTGCCGCTCACGGCCGCAGCAGCGCCAGCACCGCCTGCACGCGCCGGTGACGATCCGGCTGGCGGCTGAGGCCGAGCTTGCCGAAGAGGCGCGTGACGTGCTTCTCGACCGCCGCCTCCGACACCCCGAGCGCGTCGGCGATGCCGCGGTTGGAGAGGCCCTCGGCCATCCCCGTCAGCACCTCGCGCTCGCGCGGCGTCAGCGTCTGCAGCGGGTCGGCCGGGCGGCGCCGGCCGACCATCCGCGCGACCACCTCCGGGTCGAGCGCGGAGCCGCCGGCCGCGACCCGCCGCAGCGCCTCCACCAGCGCGCCCGCGTCGGCGACGCGCGTCTTCAGCAGGTAGCCGACGCCGCTGGCGTCGTCGCCGATCAGCTCCAGCGGGTAGCGCTCCTCGAGGAAGTTCGACAGCACCAGCACGCGCGTCGGCGCGCCGGAGCGGCGCAGCGCGATCGCCGCGCGCAGGCCGTCGTCGCTCCCGCCGGGCGGCATCTGGATGTCGATCACGGCGACGTCGGGCGCGTGCGCGGCGACGGCGGCGGCGATCTCGTCCGCGGAGCCGATCTGCGCCACGACCTCGATCCCCGCGTCCGCGAGCAGCTGCGCCAGCCCTGCCCGCAGCAGCGGCTCGTCGTCGGCGAGCAGGACGCGCAGCGCCCGCCCAGCGTCCGGCACGCCCGCGTCCGGCGTCGGCGCCGCCACTAGCGCGCGATCTCGTCCGCCAGCGCGGCGTACTGCTCGCGCAGGTCTCGCTTCAGCAGCTTGCCGCTCGGGTTCTTCGGCAGCGCGTCGACGACCGCTACCGCCTTCGGCACCTTGAACGGCGCCAGCCGCTCGCGCGCGTGGGCGATCAGCGCGTCGGCGTCGAGCGCGGCGCCCGCTCTCGGGACCGCGATCGCGACGACCGCCTCGATCCAGACCGGGTGCGGCACGCCGACGACCGCGACCTCGGCGACCGCGTCGTGCTCGTACAGCGCCTCCTCGACCTCGCGACTCGCGACGTTCTCGCCGCCCGTCTTGATCATGTCCTTGATGCGGTCGACGACGGTCAGGTAGCCCTCGTCGTCGAGCGTGCCGAGGTCGCCGGAGTGGAACCAGCCGCCGGCGAACGCCGCTGCCGTCTTGTCCGGGTCGTCGAGGTACCCGAGGATCGCGTGCGGGCTGCGATGGACGATCTCGCCGATCTCGCCAGCCGCGCAGTCGCTCCCGTCCGGCCGGATCACGCGCGTCTCGACGTTCAACGCCGCGCGCCCCGCCGAGCCGGCCTTGCGGATCTGGTCCTCGGGCTGCAGCATCACGGCGACCGGCGCCATCTCGGTCTGCCCGTAGAAGTTCCACAGCCGCACCTGCGGCAGCCGCTCGCCCAGCTCGCGCAGCACCTCGACCGGCATGATCGCGGCGCCGTAGTAGCCCTTGCGCAGCGAGGAGAGGTCGCGGCGGTCGAAGTCGGGGTGGCGCAGCAGCGAGATCCAGACGGTCGGCGGCGCGAACAGCTTCGTGACCCCGTCGGCCTCGATCCGCTCCAGCACGGTCGCCGGGTCGGGGCCGGGGAGGATGATGCTGCGCGCGCCGAGCCACACGTCCGGCACGAGGAAGCAGTGCTGCTGGGCGCAGTGGAACAGCGGCAGCGCGTGCAGCTCGACGTCGTCGCCGCTCATGCCGCCGTCGATCACGCACGAGGCGTACTGCGCGATCAGCGCGTCGTGCGAGAGGACCGCGCCCTTCGGCCGCGACTCGGTGCCGGAGGTGTAGAGGACCTGCGCCGGCGCGTCGGGCGCCAGCGGCACCTGCGGATCGCGCGCGTCGTCGTGCGCGAGCAGCGCGGAGAACGGCTCCCAGCCCTCCGCCGGCTCGCCGTCGCCGATGACGACGCGGGCGCGCATCGCGGGGGAGGCCTCCGCGCCGGACGCGGGAGCGGCCTCCGCGCGGGTCGCCAGCGCCTCCTCGGCGACCCCGACCAGCGCCTCCTGCGCGATCAGCGCGACCGCTCTCGAATGCCCGAGCACGTAGCCGGCCTCCCGCCCGCCCAGCATGAAGTTGACCGGCACCAGCACGGCGCCGGCGCGTGCGACGCCGAAGATCGCCTGGACGTAGTCGAGGCAGTTGCGCGCCAGCAGCGCGACGCGGTCGCCTGCGCCCACACCGCGCGCGTGCAGCGCCTGCGCGATCCGCGAGGCGTCGGCGTCGAGCTCGGCGAAGGTCCGCGCCCGCGCGCCCTCCGAGACCGCGACGCGCGCCGGATGGCGGGCCGCGGAGCGCCGCAGCAGGTCCGCCAGCGACTGCCGCCGCGCGCTGCCGACCGTCTCCTCGATGCTCATCCGCTCTCCTCGCTGCAGGGTTCGCAGGAAACCGTACCCGGACCCTTGACAGGGACTTCTTCTAGCTCTTAGGTTAAGTCCCGTCCGAAGGGTTGTTCCAGCGAGGTTGGAGGAGAGATGGAGCGGAACAGGCTCACCAGCGCCTGTCGCGCGGCCCTGCTTGCAGTCGGAGCGACGGTCGCGCTCGGAGCAGTACCCAGCTCAGCGCTCGCGGTCGGCGAGACGCTGAACGTGTGGCAGACGCCGGGAAGCGGCAGCAGCGGGCTGACGGCGCAGCCCAACGTCACGCTCGGCAGCGCCGCGCGCGGCACGATCAACGTCGAGGTCGACGACAGCAAGGTGACGCAGACGATCAGCGGCGGCTTCGGCGCCTCGTTCACCGACTCGTCGGCGTACCTGCTGGCGAGACTGAAGACGTCGAACCCGTCGGCGTACTCGACGCTGATGAACAAGATCTTCGCCACGAGCGCGGCCGACGGCGTCGGCTTCCAGTTCTGGCGCGTGCCGATGACGTCGTCGGACTTCACCGCCGCGACGAGACACTGGACCTCGCGCGACAGCTCCGGCAGCGCCTTCGCGCTGACCAGCCAGGACACCGGGCGGATCATCCCGATGATCAGAGACGCGCTCGCGATCAACCCGAACCTGAAGATCGTCGCCAGCCCCTGGAGCGCGCCCGGCTGGATGAAGTCCAACGGCTCGATGATCTGCAACACCGGCGGCGTCAACAGCACGCTCAACGCGGCCAACTACCAGGACTGGGCCGACTACTTCGCGAGCTGGATCAGAGCGTACGAGAGCAACGGGATCCCGATCTGGGCGGTCACGCCGCAGAACGAGCCCGGCTACTGCCCGACCGACTACCCCGGCATGAGCTGGACGCCGGCGGCCGAGGGCTCGTGGGTCGCCAACTACCTGCGCCCGACGCTGACGAGAGCGGGCCTGTCGAAGCAGATCCTCGGCTTCGACCACAACTGGGAGTTCTTCGCCAACCCGCTCGCGCTGCTGAACGCCAACGCGAGCAGCTTCGACGGCACGGCGTGGCACTGCTACGACAACCCGTCGGATCCGGCGGCGATGACGAAGATCCACAACCTCTTCCCGACGAAGAGCATCTTCGAGACCGAGTGCTCGTCGGACACCGGTCCGACCGACATCATCAGATACGGCACCGCCGACATGGCGCTGAAGTCGGTCCAGAACTGGGCTGAGGGCGCGATCACGTGGAACATCGCGCTCGACCCGAGCGCCGGCCCGACCCTCGGCGGCTGCAGAAGCTGCGTCGGCCTGATCACGATCGACCCGAGCACGAGCGCGGTGACGCTGCGCAACAGCTACTTCCAGCTCGGGCAGATCTCGAAGTTCGTCCCGGTCGGATCGAGACACATCGGCTCGACCGTCGACGCGCACGGGATCGTCACGGCCGCGTTCAAGGACCCGAGCGGCCAGGAGGTGCTCGTCGCGCACAACACCAACACGACATCGACCGCGTTCACGGTCAGCTGGAACGGCAGAGGGTCGTTCAGCTACACGCTCGGGTCGCGCGCGACAGCGACCTTCCGCGGGACGATCCCGGCCGCCACGTCGCTGCCGGCGACGCCGGCCAACGGGCGGATCTTCAAGTTCGTCAGCCGCACCAGCGGCAAGCCGTTCGGCGTCTCCGGCGCCTCGACGGCCAACGGCGCGAGAATCGTCCAGTGGCTCGACAACTCCGACTACGACCAGCAGTGGAGACTCGTCGACATCGGCAGCGGCTACTACAACCTGATCAACCGCAACAGCGGCCTCGGGCTCGACAACGGCAGCTCGACCGCCGACGGCGGGAAGATGCAGCAGTGGGCCGTCACGGGGTCAGGGAACGTCTACCAGCAGTGGTCGATCACGGCCGCGACCTCCGGCTACTACCGGATCGTCAACCGCGGCTCCGGCAAGTCGCTCGACCTGACCGACGGCAGACTCGAGGAGGACACCCAGATCCAGCAGTGGGCGACCTTCACGGGCGAGCCCAACCAGGAGTGGCAGCTCGTCCCCACGAGCTGAGCGCAGGAGGATGGCGGTGACCCGCAGGACAACCCGTGACGTCCGTCTCGCGAACCGCGCGAGCGTGCTCTACACGCTCCGCCGCGAGGGGCCGATCAGCCGGCAGGACATCGCCGTCCGCGCGGGCGTCAGCGCCGCGACCGCGGCCAACGTCGTCGGGCAGCTGCTGGAGGAGGGGGTGCTCGGCGAGGCCGGGCAGCTCCCCTCCAACGGCGGCCGTCCGGCCTCGTTGACCGGCATCAACCCGCGCTACGGCGCGATCGTCGGGATCGACCTCGGCGAGACGGCGGTGCGGCTGGAGCTGTTCGACCTGGCGCTGCAGCGCACCGCCGAGGTCGAGCTGCCGGTCGGCGCCGACGACCAGCGGGCGGAGGCGATCGCCGACCTCGTCGCCGACGGCGTGCAGCGGCTGCTGGACGGCGCCGGCGTCGAGCGCGAGCGCGTGCTCGGGCTCGGCGTCGGCGTCCCCGGCATCGTCGAGGACAGCAGCGGCACGACGCTCGTGCACGCACCCAGCATCGGCTGGGAGGGCGTGCCGCTGGCGACGCTGCTGGCCGAGCGGACCGGGCTGCCGTCGTTCGTCTCCAACGGCGCGAAGGCGCTGGGGACGGCGGAGGCGTGGTTCGGTGCCGCCGGCGAGGACCAGGACGTGATGGTCTGCCTGATCGGGACCGGCGTCGGGGCGTCGTTCCTGCAGCACGGAGCGGTCTACCGCGGGGCGAGCGCGTCCGCCGGCGAGTGGGGCCACACGACGTTGGTGCTCGACGGCGACCCGTGCCGCTGCGGCGCGCACGGCTGCCTCGAGGCCTACGTCGGGGCGCCGGCGATCGCACGCCGCTGGCTGGCCGCCGGAGGGGACGGCGGCGAGCCGGCCGGCGGTCACGGCGACGAGGCGGCGATCGAGCGGCTGGCGGTCGCGGCGGAGGCGGGGGACGAGCGCGCGCTCGGCGTCCTGCGCGAGACCGCCCGTTACCTCGGCGCCGGGGTCTCGGACCTCGTCAACCTGATCAACCCCGACCGCGTCGTCGTCGGCGGCTGGGTCGGGCTGCGGCTCGGTCCGCTGCTGCTTCCGCTGGTGGCGGAGCAGGCCGGCGGGCGCGCGCTGAGACCGCCGTTCGAGCAGCTGACGCTCGACCTCTGTCGCCTCGGCCCCGATGCGGTCGCGCTCGGGGCGGCGACGATGATCGTCGACCGCTTCTTCGCCGCAGGCGGGCAGCGGGCGGCGCTCGCAGCACCCTGACGCACCCCGCAGCACCCCCAGACACACCCACGGAGGAGAGGACGCACGGTGAAGCACCTGCGATCGGTCGTGGCGTTGGTCGCCACGACGGCATTGATGGGCGGCGGCCTGGCCGCCTGCGGTTCCTCGTCGGACGACGAGAGCACGGGCAGTGGCAGCGCGACGACGGCGAGCACGACGGGCGGCGAGTCCGGCGGGCAGAGCGGGAAGGGCCTCAAGATCGCCTTCCTGATGCCCTGCTCGACCTGCGCCGACCGCTTCGAGAACCAGGACAAGCCGCTGTTCGAGAGAGCGGTGCAGGAGATCGCCCCGGGCGCCGAGGTGATCGCCAACAACGCCGAGGGCGACTCGGCGCGGCAGGTGACGCAGACCGAGTCCGCGATCACCAACGGCGCCGACGTGATCGTCGTCTCGCCGCTGGACGAGGCGGCCGGCGCGGCGATCTCCGACAAGGCGCAGCAGGCGAGAATCCCGGTCGTCTCCTACGACGGCCTGATCACCGACGGCCACGCCGACTTCTACGTCTCGTTCGACAACGAGATCGTCGGCCAGCTGCAGGGCGAGTTCCTCGCGAGAGAGCTGAGAGAGGGCTCGACCGTCGCGTTCATCAACGGCGACCAGTCGATCGCGCCCGGCCGCCAGTTCAAGGCCGGCGCGCACAGAGCGCTCGACCCGCTGATCAGAGACGGCACGCTCAGACTCGGGTACGAGGGCGACGCGCAGCAGTTCGACCCGCAGAAGGGTCGCACGCTGATGGAGCAGGCGCTGACCCGCCTCAACGACCAGGTCGACGGCGTGATCGCCGCCAACGACGGCCTCGCCGGCGGCGTCGTCAACGCGCTGGAGCCGCGCGGGCTGACCGGCAGAGTGCTCGTCACCGGCCAGGACGCGACCGACGCCGGGCTCCAGCGGATCCTGCTCGGCCAGCAGACGATGTCGGTCTACAAGGCGATCAAGGCCGAGGCCGAGGCGGCCGCCAGAGTCGCCGTCGCGCTCGGCACCGGCAAGGCCGACGAGGCGAGAGCGCTGGCGACCGGCACGACCGACAACGGCGCCGGCGACGTGCCGTCGATCCTGCTCGACCCGGTCGTCGTGACGAAGGACAACATCGTCGACACCGTCTTCGCCGACGGCTTCACGACGCCGGAGAGAGTCTGCACGGGCAAGGCGGCGGCGAGATGCCCGCAGTGAATTCAGCGCCCCTCCTGAGACTGGAGGGGATCCGCAAGTCCTACGGCGCCGTTCACGCGTTGAACGGCGTCGACCTGGAGGTCCGGCGGGGCGAGGTGCTCGCCCTCGTCGGTGACAACGGCGCCGGCAAGTCGACGCTCGTGAAGACGATCGCCGGCGCCCACACGGCCGACGAGGGCCGGATCCTGTTCGAAGGCGACGAGGTCCGCGTCAGCGGGCCTCAGGCCGCCGCCGAGCTGGGGATCGCGACCGTCTACCAGGACCTCGCGATCTGCGACAACCTCGACGTCGTCGCCAACCTCTTCCTCGGCCGCGAGCAGGTCAAGGCGCCGCTGGCCGGGCGGCTGCGGCGGCTCTCCAACGCGGCGATGGAGCAGCGCACGCGCGAGGTGCTGGCGGAGCTGTCGGTGACGACGCTGCGCGACGTCCGGCGCCCCGTGTCGGGGCTGTCGGGCGGCCAGCGGCAGGCGGTCGCGGTCGCGCGCGCGGTGCTGTGGGGCTCCAAGCTCGTGCTGCTCGACGAGCCGACCGCCGCGCTCGGCGTCGAGCAGACCGACATGGTGCTCGGGCTCGTGCGGTCGCTCGCCGAGCGCGGGCTGGGCGTGATCGTGATCTCGCACAACCTCTCCGACGTCTTCCGCGTCGCCGACCGGATCGCGGTCCTGCGGCTGGGCAGAAACGCCGGCACGTTCGTGCGCGCCGAGAGCGAGCCCGACGACGTCGTCGCGGCGATCACCGGCGGGCGGCTGCTGTCCGGGGCGAAGGCATCATGAGCGCCGTGAGGGCAGACGCCCCGGGACGCGACGGCGCCCGCCTCGGTCTGGCGGCCCGCCTCGGCGCGGCGCGCGACGCCGACTGGGGGCCGGTCCCGGTCCTGATCGGCCTGGCGCTGATCTGGCTCGTCTTCCAGCTGCTGAACGAGAACTTCCTGACCGCGCGCAACCTCTCCAACCTCGTCCTCCAGGTCGGGGTCGTGGGGATGCTGTCGCTCGGCGTCGTGCTGGTGCTGCTGATCGGCGAGATCGACCTCTCGCTCGGCACGCTCGCCGGCATGTGCGCGGCGGTCGTGGCGGTGCTGCTGACCAACCACGGCTGGCCGACGTGGGCGGCGATCGCCTTCGCGATCGCGGTCGGCGCCGCCGCCGGGCTGCTGCAGGGCGGCATCTCGGTGCTGGTCGGCGTGCCGTCGTTCGTCGTCACGCTCGGCGGCTTCCTCGCCTGGCAGGGCGTCCAGCTGACGCTGCTCGGCAACGCCGGCGAGCTGCGCGTCGAGGACGAGTTCGTGCGCGGGATCGCCAACAGCTACCTGCCGAGCTGGCTCGCCTGGCTGCTGCTGGTCGTCGCCGTCGCGGGCTGGTGGGCCGACGTCGCGCTGCGGCGCCGCGCGCGCACGCGGCTGTCGCTGACGACGCGCCCGCTGTCGCACGACGTCGCCGCCTGTCTGGCGCCGGCGGCCTTCGGCGCGCTCGTCGTCGCCTACCTCGACGGCTACTTCGGCGTGCCGTGGCTGCTCGTCGTGCTGATCGGGATCTCGGTCGCGCTCGGCGCGCTGACGACCCGCACCCAGCTCGGCCGTCACCTGTTCGCGATCGGCGGCGACAGAGAGGCGGCGCGGCGCGCGGGCGTGCGCGTCGACCAGATCCGCGTGCTGGTGTTCGCGCTCGCCGCGGGCCTC
Organism: Conexibacter sp. CPCC 205762; assembly: GCF_030646155.1. Lineage (GTDB taxonomy): Bacteria > Actinomycetota > Thermoleophilia > Solirubrobacterales > Solirubrobacteraceae > Conexibacter. The sequence goes on along the minus strand of NZ_JAUTDN010000031.1, from coordinate 39,519 downwards.
GCGGCCGTCGCGGGCCTGATCGCCGTCTCGCGCCAGTTCGCGGTCTCGACCGGGACCGGCGGCGGCACGCTGCTGCTGGAGGCGATCGCGGCCGCGGTGATCGGCGGCGCCAGCCTCTTCGGCGGCCAGGGGCGCGTCTACCAGGCGCTGCTCGGCGCGCTCGTGATCGCGAGCGTGGAGAACGGACTCGACCTGCTCGGCAAGCCGTCGAGCACGAAGGACATCGCCACGGGAGCGATTCTCGTGGCGGCTGTGAGCATCGATGCGATCAGCCGGCGCCGGCGCGCCGCGCGGGGCGCGTAGGAGAAAACCAGGACATGAGCACTGTCAACTTCCCGGACGGCTTCCTGTGGGGCGCCGCGACCGCGGCCTACCAGATCGAAGGGGCCGCGCAGGAGGGCGGCCGCACGCCGTCGATCTGGGACGTCTTCGCCCGCACGCCGGGCAAGGTCCATCACGGCGACACCGGCGACATCGCCTGCGACCACTACCACCGCTGGGAGCAGGACCTCGACCTCGTCGCCTCGCTCGGGCTCGGCGGCTACCGGCTGTCGTTCGCCTGGCCGCGGATCCAGCCCAACGGCCGCGGTCCGCTCGTCCAGCACGTCGTCGACCACTACAAGCGGCTGCTCGACGGGCTGCAGCAGCGCGGCGTCACGCCGATGGTGACGCTCTACCACTGGGACCTGCCGCAGGACCTGCAGGAGGAGGGCGGCTGGGCCGTCCGCTCGACCGCGGAGCGGTTCGGCGAGTACAGCGAGCAGATCGCGCGCGTCTTCAAGGACGACGTGCCGTTCTGGGTGACGCTGAACGAGCCGTACTGCTCGTCGTTCCTCGGCTACATGGAGGGGCGCCACGCGCCGGGCGTGCAGAGCCTGGCGGCGGGCGTCGCCGCCTCCCACCACCTGCTGCTCGGCCACGGGCGGGCGGTCTCCGCGCTGCGCGGGGCGGGCGTCAGCGGCCAGGTCGGGATCACGCTCAACCTCTCGTCGGCGTGGCCGTCGAGCGACGACCCGGCGGCGCTGGAGGCCGCGCGGCGGGTCGACGGGCGCGAGAACCGCTGGTTCCTCGACCCGCTCTTCAAGGGCGCCTACCCGCAGGACATGGTCGAGCTGCAGAGCGTCGCGACCGCGATGGAGTTCGTGCAGGAGGGCGACCTCGCCGCGATCGGGCAGCCGCTCGACTACCTCGGCGTCAACTTCTACGAGCGCCACTTCGTCTCGCCGTCGGCGGACGACCCGCGCGGCTGGGTCAAGGAGCCCGACGCCGGCCCGCTGACCGACGGCGAGATCGGCATCCACCCCGACGGGCTGCGCGAGGTGCTGGTGCGGGTCGCGACCGACTACACCGACCTGCCGCTGTACGTGACCGAGAACGGCGCCGCCTTCGCCGACTACGTCGACCCCGAGGGCGAGGTCGACGACGTCGAGCGGATCGCCTTCCTCGACGGCCACTTCCGCGCGACCGCGCAGGCGATCGAGCAGGGCGCCGACGTGCGCGGCTACTTCGTCTGGTCGCTGATGGACAACTTCGAGTGGGCGCTCGGCTACTCGAAGCGGTTCGGCCTCGTCTACGTCGACTACCGCACGCAGGAGCGGATCCCGAAGGCGAGCGCGAAGTGGTTCAGCCGCGTGATCGCCGCCAACGCGGTCGGCGGCGAGGACGCGGTCGGCGCCGGCGACCCGCCGCGGGTCGTCCAGTGACCTGGTAGCTAGCCGGCGAGGTTGAGGATCGCCCTGGCGACGTTCGTGCTGAGCGCGTCGTCAGGGCCGACCTCGATGAAGAGGCGGCGGCCGCTGCCCGAGAGCGTGACGACGGTCGCGCGCTGGGCGCCGTCGCTCCAGTAGCCGACACGGCCGGGCGGCGGCGTGTCGGTCGCGGCGGCGAGCGCCGTGATGCGGTAGCCGTCGCGTCTGATCGCCTTCGCCCAGCGGCCGGTCGTCAGCCGGGCCGGCGTCGGGTAGCCGGCCGGTCTGGCGCCGTTCGTGACGCTGCTGGCGATCGCGAGCACGGCGCTCATCCAGCCCGCCTGCTCGCGCTCGTCGAGCACGACGGCGCCGGCCTGCGTCAGTGGGACGGCGACGAGCGTCTCGAACCGCAGCGTTCGCGGGTGCTCGAAGACGAGCGAGACGGTGCACCAGTCGCCCAGCGGCGGACTGAGCATCCCGGGCCGCAGCGGCTGGCGCCGCTTGGGCACCTTGAAGCTGTAGCCGAAGCCGCCCTCGGTGACGAGCCCGACGCCGGTGTCGCTGAGCCGCATGCAGCTCAGCTCGACCGTCTGCCCGGCGACTTGGCGCCACAGCCGGTCGGCTCGTCTCGTGAAGACGATCGTCGTCCCGGTGCGATGCTGCTCGATCCGGACGCCGTCGGCGCTGCCGACCGGCAGCGGCTTGGCGTCTGCGACTGCGGGCGCCGCGAGCGCGAGCGCGGTGAGCGCCGCCGCGAGCGTGAGCCGTCGCGCGGCCATCTAGTCCTCCGCTCCGAAGATCGCGCCGGCGATGTTGGTGCTGAGCGCGGCGTCGGGGCCGACCTGGAGGTAGAGCCGTCTGCCGCTCGCCGACAGCGTCACGAACGCGGCGCTGCGTCCGCCGTCGCTCCAGTAGCCGAACGCTCTGCGGCCCTGCGGCGTGTCGGTCGGCGCGGCGAGCGCGACGATCGGGTACCCGCCGGCGGTCAGCGAGCGCGCCTCTCTGCTGGCGACGAAGCGGGCCGGCGTCGGGTAGGCGGAGGGCGTGACGCGGTCGCCGATCGTGCCGGCGATCAGCTGCAGCGACAGCAACATCGACGCCTTCTCGCGCTCGTCGAGGACGATCGCGCCGGCCTGCGTCAGCGGGACCGAGACGAGCGGCGACTTCCCCGGCAGACCGAGCGAGCAGTAGTCGGCGGTCGGCTCGACCATGCCCGTGCGCAGCGGGGCGCGTCTGCGCGCGACGCGCACGTATGTGCCGCCGCTGCTGCCGCCGGGCACGACGCCGAGCTTGTCCTCGTCGCGCGGGAGCGCCGTGCAGCTGACCGCGACGCGTCTGCCGGCGACCTCGCGACGGAGCGATGCGGCGCCGGGGCCGAAGTGGAAGACGACTCCGGTGCGGGCGCCGGTCACGCGCACGCCCTGCGCCTTCCCGACGGGCAGTGGATCGGCGGCGATGGCGGTGGCCGGCAGCGCCAGCAGCAGCGCTGCGGCGGCGGCGAGGAGGGACGTTCTCGGCATGTGCGCGTCATCGTACGCGGCGGCTGCTCGTCGTCGCGCAGCCGCCGCGCTGCGCTGGACGCCGCTCAGACGGGCAGCTCGACGAGCTGCGAGAGGCGGAAGTTGTTGCCTGAGGGGTCGCGGAAGCCGCAGTCGATCCCGTACGGGCGCTCCTCCGGCGGCTCGCTGAACTCGACGCCGCGCGCCTTCAGCTGCTCGTAGTCGGCGCGGACGTCGTCGGTCGTGAGGAAGATCGAGCCGGCGAAGCCCTTGCCCATCAGCTCCTCGACCTGCGCTCTGGAGGCGTCGTCCATCACCGGCTGGCCGGGGATCGCCATCAGCACGACGGAGGTGCCGTCCTGGCCGGCGGGGCCGACGGCGAGCCAGCGGAAGTCGGCCATCTCGGCCAGCGTCACGTCGGCCTTCACCTCCCAGCCGAGCTTCTCGGTGTAGAAGGCGAGCGCCTCCTCCTGGTCGTGCACCCACAGCTGCGCGTTGGCGATCTGCATCATCGGTGTTGCCTCCTCAGGCGGTCGGGCGAAGCGGTGCCCGTCATGCTGAAGCGGCGGCGCCCGGCTGTCTTCTCGAAACGTGCTGTCTCGGGCTCGGCCGGCTGTAGGCGCGCCAGACGCACATCGGCACGCGCGCCTGCAGCGAGGCGGGCGGGAAGGTCGCGCGGTAGGCGGTCGGCGATCTGCCGAACGTGCGCGTGAAGCTGGTCGTGAAGGAGCCGACGCTCTGCAGCCCGACCGCGAAGCAGACCTCCGCGACCGACCTGTCGGTCGTGCGCAGCAGCGCCGCGGCGCGCTCGAGCCGGCGGGTCAGCAGGTAGGCGTGCGGCGAGTCGCCGAAGGCGCGCCGGAACTCGCGGCTGAAGTGCGCCCGCGACAGCCCGGCCGCGCGCGCGAGGTCGTCGACGCCGAGCGGCTCCGCGTAACGGGCGTCGGCGAGGTCCTTGGCGCGCAGCAGGTGCCGGGCAGGCGGGACGAAGGCCATGGAGCGGACCGTACCGCGCGCCGCGAGCTGGCTCCAGCGCGATCGGCGCGCGTCAGCGGGCTGCGGCGAGCGCGAGCAGGATCTCGTGCTGCACGGCGGGGTCGACGCCGTCGACCGACGCGACCGGTCTGCCCAGCACGCCGTCGACCGCTCCGGCCGCGACGGCGGCGGCGAGGACGGCGTCGTGCGCAGCAGGGGAGAGGCACGCGCGCGCCGCATCCGCGCCGCGAGTTGCAACAGATGCGCCGCGATCTGCAACAGCCGCGCCGCGATCCGCGGCATCCGCGCCTGCGATGAGCAGCGCGACGGCGTGCGCGAGCGCGATCGCGCCCCAGTTGGAGACGCCGGCGACGATCAGCGCGTCGCAGGCGACGGCGCAGTGGATCCGCTCGCCGTGGGCGACCGTCGCGGCGACGAGCGGCGGCGGGAGGGCGCCCATGCCGACCTCGTTGCCGCCGTCGCCGATCGCGATCGTCGCCCACGGACCGTCGGCGAGCCGGTGCAGCGGCGGCGTCACCGCGCTGACATCGTCGCCGCGCATGTTGCGCACGACGCCGTCGGCCGCCGGCCCCAGCCGCTCGACGAAGACGACGTGCGTCACGCCGGCCGCCGCCAGCTCCTCCTCGAGGGGATCGGGTTCGTCGCCGACATGCAGCGGGAGGTCGGGGGCGCACGCGCGCACCACCGCCGCGCAGCGCGCGTCGGTCACCAGCCGCGCCTCGATGCCGATCCGCGCGAACGCGGCCGCCGCGAGCGCGGCTCCGACCGGGCCGTCGGTCTCCGGCGCGGGCGGCTCGGAGCGGACGACGAAGCAGCCGGTCACGAACGCGAGCGACGGCGCCGAAACAGCCGCGATCCCTGTCGCGGCGGCGCGCAGACCGCCCGCGGCCGCCTGCGCCAGCGGCCCGATCCCGCGCCCGGCGTCACGCGCCGCGACCCGTTCCAGATGGTCGATCGCGTTCACGATCTCGACGCTAACGCAGGACCGGCCTCAACGCTGGGCGATCGCGGTCGATCTAACCCGGAGAAAGAGTGCGCAACTTCGAGGCCCACACGAAAGGGACGGCGCGCGTGCACGCGACCGGGACGCTGTTCGAGGAACCTGCGGATCCCGTCGGCGCCTTCGTCGACAAGATCGGCGTGCTGACCCCTGAGGCGAGGCAGGAGCTGGACGCCTGGCGCGCCGGCGAGGTCGTCCTGCTCACCTGCGTCGCGTTCGCGGAGGTCGACGCCGGCAGCGGCAGGCAGCGCTTCACCGGCCAGCCGTCCGGGCCGCACGCGGTCCCGACCCACCGTTCGGCCACGGCCGACCTGCTCGGCTTCATCGACGGCAGCGCCGCCGACGACCTGCTCGCGGCGCTCGGCATCCACGGCATCAAGGTCAGCCGCTTCGACTACTACGCCGCTCCCCACCGGATCGAGGTCGGCGACGTCGTGCGCCGCCGCCTCACGCTCGACTGACCAGCGATGCAGCCGCCCATGCAGAACAGTCAAAACTGGCATCAACTGACAGAATCCGGCTGATGCGGCTCGTCTCCTCACGCCACCTCAAGCCAGGCACGCGCGTCGCGCGCGAGGTCCGCTCGGGTCCGGTCGGGACCGCGCCGCTGCTGCTGTCGGGCACGCTGCTGACGCAGTCGATGTGCCGCCGCCTGCGCGCGCTCGGGGTCGCCGCCGTCTGGGTCGACGACGAGCTGGGCGACGGCATCGAGCCGCTGGAGGCGCTCAACCCCGAGACGCGCGACCGCGCCGAGCAGGAGGTCACCGCGACCTTGGCCCAGGCGCGCGAGAGACTGGCCTCCGGCCAGCAGCTCGACAGCCGCGACGTCGAGCGGCTGAGAGACGTCGCCGCCTCGATCGCGCACGAGATCTCCGGCCTGCCCGAGGCCGTCTTCGCGCTCTCGGAGATGCGCACAGCCGACGCGTACACGCACGAGCACTCGGTCCGCGTCACCACGCTCGGCCTGCTGATCGCCGCGCGCCACTGGCGCGAGCACGGCTGGACCGACCATCGCGGCCGCCAGCGCTACGACCGCATCCCGCAGCGGATGACGCAGCTCGGCTTCGGCCTGCTCGTGCACGACATCGGCAAGCTCGCGATCCCGCGCGACGTGCTCGACAAGCCCGGCAGACTCGACGCGCGCGAGTGGGAGATGATCAAGCGCCACCCCGAGTACGGCGCCGCGATGCTCAACCACACGACGACGTCGATGCTGGCGATCTCGGTCGTGCGCTTCCACCACGAGCGCTGGGACGGCAGAGGCTATCCGCGCGGGATCGCCGGCCGGCGGATCTCGGAGCTGGCGCGGATCGCCGCCGTCGCCGACGTCTACGACGCGGTCCGCTCGGAGCGGCCGTACAAGCCGGCGCGGCCGGCGCACGTCGGCGTCGAGGTCGTGCAGGAGGGCTCCGGCACCGCCTTCGACCCGACGATCGTCTCGACCTTCCGCCAGCTCGTGATGCCGTACCCGGCCGGGCACGAGCTGACGTTGGAGGACGGCAGCAGAGGCGTCGTGGCGGCCGTCGACCCGTCGCGGCCCTACCAGCCGCGCGTGCGCTTCGTCGACGACGACGGCTCGATCCGCGAGTTCGACATCGACCTGCGCCCCGGCATGCCGCGGATGCCGGTCGTCAGAGTCTGAGCCGGCGCAGCCAGCCGCGCACGGCGGCGACGATCGCCGCTCTGTCGCCGCGCAGCGCGTGATCGCCTCTGACGACCGAGATCGTCCGCCCGCGCGCTCTCGGCGGCATCCCGAAGCGGTCTCTCTCGCCCTGCACGACCAGCACCGGCACGCCCGCCTGCTTCAGCTCGGGCAGGCGGTCGGGCGGCACGCTGCCGTCTCTGCGCGCCGGCGGCTGCAGCGGGAAGGCGAGGCAGAGGACGCCCGCTGCCTGCACGGCGAGCGCGGTGCGGCAGGCGACGCGAGCGCCGGAGGAGCGCCCGCCGGTCACCAGCGCCAGGCCGGCGAGCGGCCCCGCGCGCAGCTGCGCGACGACCGCCTCCCAGGCGACGTCGAGCTGTCTCGCCGGGGCGGCGCTTCTGCGCCCCGCGACGCGGTAGGGCTGCTCGACCAGCGCGACCGCCGCGCCGTCTTCCACCAGCGCCGCGGTGACGGCGACGAGGTCGGGCGCCGCGACGCCGCCGCCGGCGCCGTGGCCGAGCACGAGCGCGAACCGCGGCGCGGCGGCCGGCAGATGGAGGTGGGCGCGGGCGGGGCCGTGCGGGGTCGGCAGCAGCAGGCCGCCCGCGACGGCGCCGCATGGCGCCCCGGCGGGTGACGGGTCGGCGCCGCCCGGCGCCCCCGCGGGTGACGCGGCGGCGGCTGGCTTGGTGCTTGCGCGGCGGGGTACGGTCATCGCATGGCCGATTCTGACAACAGCGCGCAGCGGGTCGCGCTCTACGTCGTCAACCCGCGCGAGGCCGTCTCCGAGGCGCTCGACCGGATCGCCGCCGCGCTGCCGGGCGCGACCGTCGGCAGACCGGACGATGTCGGCATCGTCGAGATCTCGCTGGAGGCCGTCTCCTTCGACGACGCGCTGACGCAGGTCTGGGACGCGATCGCCGCCGCCGGCGCCGACGACGCGCTCGCCTTCGCCGAGCACCCGGACCTGCCCGAGCACTGGCGCGAGCAGGCGCGCGGGCCGGGCTCCTGACGCGCCGGACGACCTGCCGGTCGTTGTACCGCACGCTTGCAATCGATTACAATCGTGCGATGCAGACGATCGCAGCCGCCGCGCGCCGTGGGCGCCGCGCCACCCTCGCCAGTTCCTCGCTCTCCTCGACGCGCGTGAGCGAGGTGGCGCGATGAGCCGCAGCGCGCTGATCGTGTGGGGCGGCTGGCCCGGCCACAAGCCGCAGGAGGGGGCCGAGAAGGTCGCGGCGCTGCTGGAGGCGGAGGGGATCGAGGCGACGCTCGCCGACGACGTCGCCGTCTTCGAGGATTTCGAGCGGCTGCGTCAGTACGACCTGATCAGCGCGCAGTGGGCGCTCGGCTCGCTGACGAGAACGCAGGAGGTCAACCTGCGCGAGGCGGTGCGGGCCGGCAGCGGCCTCGGCGCCTGGCACGGGAGCGCCGACTCGTTCCGCTCCAGCGTCGTCTACCAGTACGTGCTCGGCTCGCAGTTCGTCGCCGAGCCGGGCGGCTTCACGCCGTATCGCGTCGAGGTCGACGTGCCCGGCGACCCGATCGTCGCCGGCGTCGAGGCGTTCGAGTTCACCTCGGAGCTGTATTACCTGCACGTCGACCCGGCGGTGCGCGTGCTCGCCTCGACGACGATCGACGCCGAGCTGGTGCCGTGGGCGGCTGGGGCGAAGATCCCGGTCGTCTACACGAAGGGCTTCGGCGCGGGCAGGGTCTTCTACTGCTCGCTCGGCCACGACCCGGCCGACCTCGACCACCCCTCGGTCGCGCAGTTCATCCGTCGCGGCTTCGCCTGGGCGGCGCGCGCGTAGGGCGGGGTTCGCACAGTCGCGCGCGCCGCTCGCTCACCCGCGCGCGTGGCCGCGCAGCAGGGCGGCGCTCGCCGCCGGCTGCTCGCTGCAGAAGTCGTGCCCGACGTCCGCGAGGACGGTCAGCCGCGCGCCTGGGATCCGCGACGCGATCAGCCTGCCGTTCGCGAGCGGGATCATGCGGTCGGCGTCGCCGTGGATCACGAGCGTCGGCGCGGCGATCCGCGGCAGCTGGGCCTGCACGTCGAAGGCGTCGATCGCGCGGTCCTGCGCGAGGAAGGTCTCGACGTCACGGGTGCTCGGCCGGTGCGCCGCAGCCGCTGCGCGGTAGGCGTCGAAGCGCGCCGGGTCGGCGCGATGGGCGGGTGAGAAGCCCAGCTCCCACGTGGCGCGCAGTCGCGCCTCCGTGTCGCCGGCGGCGATCGCGTCGGCGACCGGCTGCCACTCCTGCTGGGAGACGAGCGCGGCGCCGGGGCCGCCGCAGTAGGTGCAGCCGAGCGCGAGCGTGCGGATCCGCCGCGGATGCCGCAGCGCCAGCTGCTGCGCGACCATCCCGCCCATCGAGGGGCCGAAGACGTGGGCGTCGGCGAGGCCCAGCTCGTCCAGCAGCTCCGCGGCGTCGTCGGCGAGGTCGGCGAGCGTGAAGGGGCCGGGGAGGGAGGGGGAGGCGCCGATCGAGCGGTGGTCGTAGGCGATGCAGTCGAACTCCCGCGCGAGCGCCGTCAGGAACGGCTCCGGCCAGGAGGCGGTCGTGCCGCCGTGGCCGCTGATCAGCAGCAGCGGCGCGCCCGCGCCGCGGCGCTCGACGTGCAGCGTCGTCATCGCCCCATCGTCCCGCATCGCGCCTGCGCTGCCGCCTCGCGTTCGCGCCTCCGCGCCTCGCGTTCGCGCCTCCGCGCGTCGCGCTTCGGCCTGCGCGCTCGCGGCCGCCTCGCATCTCGCCGTCTGGATCGCTACCGTGAAAGTGTGCACGTAAACGATTACATCACGGCGACGATCGGCGCCGCCGGCCTGATCACGGCGCTGGTGACGTGCACGGGCGTTGCGATGGCGCTGATGCCGCTGACGCAGCTGAGACGGCTGCTGCTGTTGCGCCGCTCCGACGAGATCGCGATCGAGCTGTTCGCGTTCGCGACCTTCGGCTCCGGGGTCTGGCTCGCGTACGGCCTCGCCCGCGGCGACCTCGTCGTCGTGCTCGCCAACGCGATCGGCATCGTCACCAACGCCGTCGTGACCATCACCGCGTTGCGCTTCCGGCGCGCGCCCGCGCTGGAGGCGCTCCCGCATGACTGACCCGCAGCTCCGCACGCCCGCCGGGCTCCCGCGCGCCCGCGCGCTCGGGATCCCGTTCGACGGCCGGCCGGGCCCGCTGAACGCGATCACCGACGTCGCCGGCCTCGAGCTCGGCCACGCGACCGTGATCGCCGGCGACGACGTCCGCACCGGCGTGACGGCGATCCATCCGCGCGGTCGCTCCGCGCCCGGCGACCCCTGCGCGGCGGGCTGCTTCGCGCTCAACGGCAACGGCGAGATGACCGGCACGGCCTGGGTCGCCGAGTCGGGCACCTGCGCGCTGCCGATCACGCTCACGAGCACCCACGCCGTCGGGACCGCACACGCGGCGACGATCTCCTGGGTCGCCGAGCACGCACCGGAGCTGGCCGAGCTGTGGCTGCTGCCGATCGCGGCCGAGACGTGGGACGGCCGCCTCAACGCGCTCGACGCGGGCGCGGTGACCGAGGCCGTGGTCCACGCCGCGCTCGACGACGCCCGCGGCGGCGCGATCGAGGAGGGCTCGGTCGGCGGCGGCACCGGCATGGTCGCCTACGGCTTCAAGGGCGGCGCGGGCAGCGCCTCGCGCCTGGTCGAGGTCGACGGCGCCGAGCACGTCGTCGGCGCCTACGTGCAGGCGAACTTCGGTGCCCCGGACGAGCTGCTCGTCGCCGGGGTGCCGGTGGGCCGGGAGCTGGGCGACGCGCTCGTCGCCCACGGCGCCGTCCCGCCCGCCGCCTCCACCGCGCCGACGGCGCCCGCCTTCGGCACGCCGGCCGCCGCCTCCGCCGCTGCGCCTGGCGCCCCGACGGCGCCCGCCGCGCCTGGCGCCCCGACGTCCGCGCCCAGCCCCGCCGACGGCGTCCCCCACGGCGCCGGATCGGTGATCGTGATCGTCGCGACCGACGCGCCGCTGCTGCCGCACCAGTGCACGGCGCTGGCGCGGCGGGCGGCGCTGGGGCTGGGGCGGAGCGGGACGTGCGGCTCGCACTGGTCCGGCGACCTCGCGCTCGCGTTCTCGACCGCGAACGCGGGTGCCTTCCGCCGCGGCGCGCCGCGGACGCAGGAGCCCGCCGGCGGGCGGCTCGACTTTCTCCAGTGGCACGCGCTCGACCGCTTCTACGCCGCGACCGTGCAGGCGGTCGAGGAGGCCGTCCTCAACGCGCTCGTCGCCAACCGCACGATGACCGGCAAGGGCGGCCTGACGATCCCCGCGCTCCCGCACGACCGCGTCCGCGACCTGCTCGCCGCCCACGGCCGCCTCGCCGCGACCGCGCCAGCCGCGCCGCCACCTGCGCAAGCCGCGCCCGCACCTGCGCAAGCCGCGCCGGCAACCGCGCAAGCCGCGCCGACAACCGCGCAAGCCGCGCCGACAACCGCGCAAGCCGCGCCGACAACCGCGCAAGCCGCGCCGCGAATCGCGCCAACCGCCCCAGACCTCGACACCACCACCCCCGACCGCTAGGATCAGAACTGTGAGTGCAAACGATTACATCCGTCGCATCGGGCTGATCGGGCTCGGCTTTGCGGCGTGGGACCTGAAGCTGCCCTCGTACGCCGCGATCGACGGGATCGAGCTGGTCGCCGTCGCCGACCCGTCGCCGGCTGCGCGCGAGCGGGCGCAGCGGGAGCTGGGCATCCCGGCCGAGCGCTGCTTCGCCGACCCGTACGAGCTGCTGCGCTCCGGCCTCGTCGACGCGGTCGACGTCTCGACGCCGCACCACACGCACGCCGACCTGCTGGTCGCCGCCGCCGAGGCCGGCGTCGCCGCCGCCTGCGACAAGCCGCTGGCGATGTCGCTGGAGGAGGCCGATCGGATCGTCGCCGCCTCGGAGCGGAGCGGCACGCCGATCGGCGTCTTCCGCAACTTCGCCCACTTCCCCTCGCACGCGAAGATGCGCGAGCTGGTCGAGCAGGGCGCGATCGGGCGGCCGAGCTTCGCCCGCGTCAGCGCGATCGGCGTCTTCGCACCCGACACGACCGGCGCGAACGCGAAGAGCTGGCGGCTGCGCTCCGAGGTCGCCGGCGGCGGCATCACGATCGACTACGGGATCCACGCGATCTACCTCGCCCGCGGCCTGCTCGGGGGCGCCGAGATCGTCCGCGTCAGCGCCACGATCGACCGCGTCGACGTGCAGGCCGGCGACGTCGAGGACCGCGTCTCGATGCGGCTGGAGACGGCCGACGGGGCCTACGCGACCGTCGACCTCACCTGGGGCGGCGGCTCGACCGGCGACGTCACCGTCTTCGGCTCCCACGGCGTGCTGAAGATCGTCCACGAGGGCGGCATCAGCGCGCCCCACAACGTCGCCCGCGCCGTCGGCCACATGACCGATCGCCGCGACGAGACGCTGCACGAGCTGGACTGGACGCGCGACCCGTTCGACTGGTACTACCGCGGCGCGATCGAGACCTTCCTCGGCCAGCTCGACGGCAGACCGGGCGTGACCGCCGCCGACGGCCGCGCCGACCTCGAGATCGCCCTCGCCGCCTACAGATCGGCCGCGCTGGGCGGGCCGATCGCGCTGCCGCTCGATCCTGCCGACCCTGTCTACCGGCGCGGCGCCGCGGGCGTGCGCGAGCTGGACCTGCCGGCCGACAGCGTGATCCTGCGCAAGCGCCTCTTCGGCGGCGGTGCGGCGTGAAGCTGTTCGACGGCGTCCACCTCGTCGGCAGCGAGCAGTTCGCGCTCTCGCACCGCTTCGACTGCAACACCTGGCTGCTGGACGGCGGCGAGGACGGGGAGCTGCTGCTCGTCGACCCCGGCCGCGGCCTCGACGTCGACGCGATCGAGCGCAACATCCGCGCCGACGGCTTCGACCCGCAGCGGATCTCCGCCGTGCTCGTGACCCACTACCACGACGGTCACACCGCCGGCTGCGTCGCCTTCCGCGAGCGCTACGGCTGCGAGCTGTGGGTCCCCGACGGCGCGCAGGACGTGCTCGCGCGCGGCACCGACCCCGGCATCCCGCGCAACGTCGCGATCGGGATGTACCCGCCCGGCTGGAGCTTCCCGACCTTCGCGGCCGACCGCGTGCTCGGCCACGGCGAGCGGCTGCGCGCCGGCGGCCTCACGCTGGAGACGATCGCGACCGCCGGCCACACGCCCGACTCGATGTGCTTCCAGGTCGACGTCGGCGGCCGCCGCGCGCTGCTGACCGGCGACGCGCTCTTCCACCTCGGCCGGATCGGGATCGTCAACCTGCCCGGCTGCTCGCTCGACGACTACCGCCGCGACATCCTGCGGCTGCAGGGCCTCGGGGTCGACGCGCTGCTGCCCGGTCACGGCGTCTTCACCGTCGCGCGCGGCCAGTGGCACGTCGACCGCGCGATCGCCGCGCTCGCCGACACCGCGCTGCCGCCGTCGTTCTTCGAGACGCTCGAGTTCAGCGCGGAGACCGAGGAGGCCGACGCATGCGCCTCGTGAACCTCGCCGCCAAGGTCGAGCAGCTCGATGCCGCGATCGCCCTGCTCGGCGCGCTCCCCGGGATCGAGCTGACGACCGTCCACTCGCTCGGCGACGACGAGCGCTTCGCCGAGCTGGCCGTCGGCGACACGCGCCTGAACCTGTTCGAGTCGGCGATCCACGACAGCGCCCGGCCGCAGCCGTCGAAGCCCGGCTGGCTGCACGTCTCCTACCTCGTCGACGACCTCGCGGCGACGCTCGCCGACAGGGGCTGGAGCGAGGCGCTGCTGTGGGGCCCGGAGGAGATCCGCGGCAGCTTCGGCCGCCGCCGGATCGCGTTCCTGGAGCCGCTCCCCGGGATCTGCGTCGAGCTGATGGAGGAGCTGCCCGATGACGCCTGAGCTGCCGGCGCTGCCGCCCGACCTCGGCGCCGCGACCGTCTACGAGGCCAACGGCCGCCGCGGCGCGCTGGCGCCGCAGGTGCGGCCGACGACGCAGGGCTTCGGGATCGTCGCCGGCCGCGCGCTGCCGCTGCGCTGCGCGCCCGGCGACAACCTCGCCGTCCACCGCGCGGTCGCGGTCGCCGAGCCCGGCGACGTGCTGATGGTCGACGGCGGCGGGATCCTCGTCGGCCACCTCGGCGACGTGCTGGCGGTCGCCGCGCTCGCGCGCGGCGTCGTCGCGATCGTCGTCGACGGCGGCGTCCGCGACGTCGCCGAGGTCGCCGAGCTGGGACTGCCGGTGTGGTCGACCGGGGTCGCGATGCGCGGCGCCGAGAAGCGCTCGCCGGGGACGGTCGGCGAGCCGATCGTCTGCGCCGGGGCGCGCGTCGAGCGCGGCTCCTGGATCGTCGCCGACGACGACGGCGTCGTCGCGGTCGACCCCGCCGACGTCGCCGCCGCCCACGCCGGCGCGCTCAGACGCTGGCAGGCGGAGGAGCAGATGAAGACGCGGCTGCGCGCCGGCGAGCTGACGCTCGACCTGCTGAACCTGCGCGGCGCGATCGCCTCCTGAGGCGGGGCGGGCGGGCGGGCTCGGGCGCGGCGCGCGAGCGCGCTACGCGCCCGCCGCCGGCGGCCCGCTCGATCCGCGCACGATCAGCTGGCCGCCGAGCAGCGCGTGGATCGGGCCGACGCGCGGCTGTCTGCCCTTCGGCCGCATCCGGCCCAGCAGCGTCTGCGCGGCGACGAGGCCCATCTGCTCCAGCGGCGCGGCGAAGGTCGTGACCGAGGGAGTGCAGCCGCGGAACCAGTCGGGGTCGTCGGCGCCGACCAGCGAGACGTCGGCCGGGACCCGCAGGCCCAGCTCCGAGAGCGCCTGCAGCGCACCCGAGACGAGCCGGTTGCCGGCCGCGAACAGCGCCGTCGGCCGCGTCTCGGCGTCGCCCGCCATCAGCGTCAGCGTCTCGCGATGGGTCCAGTCGTGGTCGTAGAGGCCGTAGCGGACCTCGACCTCCAGCCCGTGCGCGTCGGCGCCGTCGACGAAGCCGCCGACGCGGTCGCGCGTGGTGCTGAAGCGGTCCGGCCCGGCGAGCACGGCGAGGCGGCGGTGGCCGAAGGCGATCAGGTGCTCGGCCAGCTGACGCGCGCCCTCGCGCTCGTTGGAGACGACCGTGTCGGCGACGTTCGATCTCGACTGGCGCAGGAACTCGACGACCGGGGGAGGGGTCGGCACGCCGCCGAGCAGCGGCGCGGCGCCCTCGTCGGTGCAGGGGACGTGGACGATCCCCTCGGCGCGGTGCTGCAGCAGCGTCACGAGATAGTCGCGGTCGGCGTCGGGGTCGTCGCCGGTGATGCCGAGGATCAGGCGGAAGCCGTGCTCCTCCAGCGCCCGCTGCAGCACCGACGAGGCGGCGGCGAAGAAGTCCGAGCGGACGTCGGGGACGACGAGCCCGACGAGCGAGCTGCGCTCCTGGCGCAGCGCGCGGGCGAGCACGTTCGGCTGGTAGCCGAGCTGGGCGGCACCGCGCATCACCTTCTCGCGCGTGGCCGTGCTGACGTTGGGGCTGCCGCTCAGCGCGCGCGAGACCGTCGCTGTGGAGACACCGAGCGCCCGCGCGACATCTTGCACCGTCGGACGGGGCGCGGCCGCAGACGAGCCCTGATCGTTGGTATCCATTGCAGTGAAGCGTACATCCGAGAAGTGCTGTCTGCGTCGCTAGTCGGTTTCTTATCCATCTGGACAACAACCGCCCCTTGCGCTCGGGCTATGATAACGATTACATTGACCGTGACAGTGGTCACGGACCAGTCGTAAAGGAGAGCGTGGGTGCCCATGGAGACAAAGCTCGACCGGCGTCAGTTCGTCCGCCGGATCGGCGGTACTGCCCTTGCCGCGGGACTCGGCGGCAGCCTGCTGTCGGCGTGCGGCTCGTCGGACGCCGACAGCGGCGCGAGCGGCGGCAGCGGCGGCAGCGGTGAGATCGGCGGGACGGTCACGGCGATGGCGTGGGGCAGCTACCTCGACGCCGGCGTGCTGAGACCGTTCACCGGCAGACACGGCGTCAAGATCGCCAACCAGCGGCTGGCGACCAACGAGGAGATCTTCTCGCGCCTGAAGGCCGGCGGCCTCGGCAAGATCGACCTCGCGACGCCGAACATCGCCTACACCGAGCAGCTCGTGCGCGCCGGTCTGCTGCAGCCGATCGACTTCGACCGGCTCAGAAACGCCGACCTGATGGTCCCGGCGATGAAGGACGCGATCAGAACCGCCGGCACCGTCGACGGCAAGGCGTACGCGATCCCGGTCGCGTGGGGCTTCGACGGGATGGTCTACAACACGACCAAGCTGAAGACCGCGCCGACCTCGTGGAGAGACATCCTGCGGCCGGAGCTGAAGGGCAAGGTGCTGCTGCCGGAGGGTCCCGGGCCGACGTTCGAGATCTGGCCGGCGGTGCTCGGCTACGACATGACGACGCTGACCAAGCCGCAGCTGGCCGAGGTCACCGACTACGTCATCAAGCTGAAGAAGACGCAGGTCCGCACGATCACCGGCGACCCGTCCGACATGGCGCAGCTGCTGTCGACCGGCGACATCTGGGTGACCGGCAGCGGCACCTGGTTCGGCACCTCGGCGCTCGTCAACCAGCGCAACGCCGACGAGGCCAAGTCGATCATCCCGAGCGACGGCGGCTCGACCTGGATCGACACGTACGTGATCGCCAGAGACGCGCCGAACCTCGACGCGACCTACGCGCTGATCGACTTCATGCTCAGCACCGCGGCGCAGACCGCGATGGCCGACTCCTCCGGCAACGCGACCGTCAACGAGGCCGCGATCGCGAGAGTCGACAGCTCCAACGTCGCGCT
Organism: Conexibacter sp. CPCC 205762; assembly: GCF_030646155.1. Taxonomy (GTDB): domain Bacteria; phylum Actinomycetota; class Thermoleophilia; order Solirubrobacterales; family Solirubrobacteraceae; genus Conexibacter. The sequence goes on along the minus strand of NZ_JAUTDN010000031.1, from coordinate 22,900 downwards.
CTACGGCTACAGAGGCGACAACATCGGCGGCGGGGCGGCCCCGATCTTCCAGTACCCGCAGCCCGACAAGGGCTTCACCACCCCGACCGACTGGAACGACGCATGGGCCCGCATAGCGGCCGCGTGAACACCGTCGTGGAAGAGCGCGAGACGGCCGCCGGGAGCATCCCGGCGGCCGCGGGCGCGCCGGCGATCGCGATCGACGACGTGCGCAAGAGCTTCGGCTCCTACAGCGCGCTCGCCGGCTGCTCGCTGCACGTCGAGCGCGGCCAGTTCATCTCCCTGCTCGGCCCCAGCGGCTGCGGCAAGACGACGCTGCTGCGGATCATCGGCGGCTTCGAGACGCAGGACGCCGGCACGGTCGCGATCAACGGCGAGACGGTCGACGCGCTGCCGCCGAACAAGCGCAACGTCAACACGGTCTTCCAGAGCTACGCGCTGTTCCCGCACAAGAGCGTCTTCGACAACATCGCCTTCCCGCTCGCGATCGCGAGAGTGCCCAAGCGCGAGCGCGCCGAGCGCGTCCGCGAGATGCTCGAGCTGGTGCGCCTCTCCGGCGTCGAGGAGCGCAAGGCGACGCAGCTCTCCGGCGGCCAGTCGCAGCGCGTCGCGCTGGCGCGCGCGCTCGTCGGCCGCCCCGAGGTGCTGCTGCTCGACGAGCCGCTGGCGGCGCTCGACCTGAAGCTGCGCAAGACGATGCAGCTGGAGCTGCGGCGGATCCAGGAGCAGCTCGGCACGACCTTCGTGTTCGTCACGCACGACCAGGAGGAGGCGCTGACGATGTCCGACCGGATCGTGCTGATGAACGGCGGGCGGATCGTCCAGGGCGGCTCGCCGCGCGAGGTCTACGACCAGCCGGCGAACGTCTTCGTCTCCGACTTCGTCGGCGAGGCGAACCTGCTCGACGGCGTCGTCGACGGCCACGTCGGCGCGCTCGCGACGGTCACGACCGAGGCCGGCGTGCTGCACGTCGCGCCCGGCGCCACGACGCCCGCGGCCGGCCCGGCGATCGTCTCGATCCGGCCCGAGCGGATCGCGCTGCAGCGGCCCGGCCAGGCGGCCGGCGAGGCCGAGAACGGCCTGCCGGGGACGGTCGAGCGGATCGTCTTCCTCGGCAACCTCGTGCGCGCGCACGTGCGCGTCGCCGAGGAGGTCGTGCTGACGGCCGAGCTGTCGCGCGCGGAGGCCGACGGGATCGCCGAGGGCGAGCGCGTGCTGGCCTGCTTCGGCGCCGCCGCGACGCGCGTCCTGCCGCCCGACGGGGCGCCCGCATGAGCGTCACCGAGGCGCGCCCCGGCGCGACGGCCGCGCGCGGCGGGCGGCGCGGGCAGGGGCCGGGCGGGCGGCGGCGACTCGGCGCCGGCGGGCGCAGAGCGCTCGCGCTCGGCCTCCAGGTCGGCCCCGCGACGGCCTTCGTCGCCTTCTTCCTGCTGGCGCCGCTGGTCGTCTTCTTCCTCTACTCGCTGTGGCGCGTCAGAGACTACGAGATCGTCGCGGAGTGGAATCTCGACGCCTACAAGCAGGCGCTGACCGACGACTCCTACCGCCGCCTGCTGTGGAACACGATCAAGATCGCCGGCGGCGCCTCGCTGCTGTCGGCCGGGCTCGCGTTCGCCTTCGCGCACACGCTGCGCTTCAAGCTGCGGCGCTGGCAGGAGCCGCTGCTGTTCGCGGTCGTGATCGCGATGTTCAGCGGCTACCTCGTGCGGGTCTACGCCTGGCGGACGCTGCTGGGCGACTCCGGGATCGTCAACTCGGCGCTGAGAGGGCTCGGGATCACGAGCGAGCCGCTGTCGTTCCTGCTGTTCAACCGCGGCGCCGCGATCGTCGTGCTCGCCAACTTCCTGATCCCGCTCGCGGTGCTGCCGGTCTACGCAGCGCTGCAGAACGTCAGAGACGCGGAGATCGAGGCGGCGCGCGACCTCGGCTGCGGCAGCTGGGGGACCTTCTGGCGCGTGACCGCGCCGCTCGCCTGGCCCGGGATCTTCTTCTCGTGGGCGCTCGCGTTCCTGGCGGCGGCCGGCGACTACGTCGTCCCGCAGCTGGTCGGCGGCGCCAACGGCACGATGGTCGGCGTCGTCATCACCGACACCTTCCAGACCGACTACAACTTCCCGCGCGGCGCCGCGCTCGCGTTCACGACGCTGCTGGTGTCGCTGACGATCATCGGGATCGTCCGCTTCGTCGGCGGAAAGGTGCTGCGATGAGACGTCCGCCGATCCTCGCGTGGCTGTTCGTCGGCGCGCTGCTGACGTTCCTGTTCGCGCCGGTCGTCTGCGTCGTGCTGTTCTCGTTCAACGACTCGGCCGCGGCCGGCCCGCCGATCAAGGGCCTGACGCTGTCCTGGTATCGCGAGATCTTCACCAACGTCGAGTACACCGACGCGCTCCGCAACAGCCTCCAGGTCGCGCTCATCAGCGCCTCCTGCTCGGTCGTCGCCGGCACCGCCGCGGCGCTCGCGCTGGTGCGGCTGCCGCGCCGGATCACCGCCGTGCTGGCCGGCTTCTTCGTCGTCCCGATGGTCGTGCCAGCGCTGTTCATCGGCGTCGCGCTGCTGTCGTTCTTCACCCGCATCGGCTTCGAGCTGTCGCTGCAGGCGGTGATCGTCGGCCACATCATCGTGACGCTGCCGCTCGTGATCGCGCTGATCGGCGCGCGGCTGCAGAACCTCGACCTGTCGATGCTGGAGGCCGCGCGCGACCTCGGCGCGAGCGGCCCGCAGGCGTTCGCGCGCGTGCTGCTGCCGCTGATCGCGCCGGCGATCGTCTCGGCGGCGCTGCTGTCGATCGCGACCTCGGCCGACGAGTTCATCATCAGCCTGTTCGTCAACGGCGGCGACCAGACGGTCCCGGTCGTGATCTTCGGCGGCCTGCGCACGGGCGTGACGCCGGCGATCAACGCGCTCGCCTCGACGATCCTCGCGGCGACGGTGCTGGCGACGCTGATCGCCGGGCGGCTGGTGTCGCTGCGCGACGTCGCGCGATGAGTTCCGCGCCGGGAGGCGGTCTGCGTCTGCATGACCTATCTTCCCGGCGTGTCCACTGACGTCGAGCAGCAGGCGCGCGACCTCGTCGCGCAGATCGAGCACCACCGGGCGCTCTACGCGAAGGCCGTCCCGGAGATCCCGGACGCCGACTACGACGCGCTCGAGCGGGCGCTGCAGGAGCTGCTCGACGCCAACCCGGAGCTGGTCCTCGACGACAACCCGCTGGAGCGGCCGTGGGCGCCTGAGCTGGTCGCCGGGCAGACGATCCGCCACAGCCGGCCGATGCTGTCGCTGGAGAAGGCGACGACCGACGAGCAGCTCGACGCCTTCTGCGCCCGCTTCCCCGGCCAGACATTCCGCGTCACGCCGAAGCTCGACGGCATCAGCCTCGCGTTCGCCTACCAGGACGGCGCGCTGGAGTACGTCGCCACGCGCGGCGACGGCCGCGACGGCGAGCGCGTGACCGAGAAGGCGCGCTTGGTCGTGCTCGGCGTGCCGCTCAGCATCGACGCGCCCGGCCGCGTCGAGGTCCGCGGCGAGGCGGTGATGCTGCGCTCGGTCTTCGACGCCTACAACGACACGCACCCGGACAGACCGCTCGTCAACCCGCGCAACGCGGCGGCGGGTACGCTCGTCCACAAGTCGCCGCAGGCGTGCGTCGAGAACGGCCGCACGCTGCGCTTCCGCGCCTTCGACATGTTCGTCGAGGGGGCCGAGGACGACGGCGGCGACGTCTTCAGGAAGATGGGCGCGCTCGGCTTCGAGCTGCCGGACGTGCTGGAGGCGGCCGACGCCGGCGGCGTCCGCGGCGCGATCGCGGTGATCGCCTCGCGCCGCGACAGATACGACTTCGACATCGACGGCGCGGTCGTCCGGCTGGCCGCGCTGCGCGCCTTCGAGGCGGCCGGCGCCAACGCCGCCGCCCCGCGCGGCGCGCTCGCCTGGAAGTACCCGGCCGAGGAGCGCACGACGAGACTGCTGCGCGTCACCTTCCCGGTCGGCAAGATCGGCCGCGTCGTGCCGCGCGCCGAGGTCGAGCCGGTCTTCGTCGGCGGCACGACCGTCACGTTCGCCTCGCTGCACAACCCGCGGCTCGTGCGCGAGCGCGACATCCGCGTCGGCGACACCGTCCGGATCATGCGCCGCGGCGACGTGATCCCGTTCATCGCCGGCTCGCTCGCCGACAGACGGACGGGCGAGGAGCAGGAGATCGAGTTCCCGGCCGACTGCCCGTCGTGCGGCACCGAGCTGGTCGTGAAGGGGACCGGCGAGGAGCTGTGGTGCGAGAACCTGCAGTGCCCGGCGCAGGCGGTGCGGCGGCTGATCCACTGGGCCTCGCGCCACGCCGCCGACATGGAGGGCGTCGGCACGACCTGGATCGAGAAGCTCGCCGACGACGGCGTGCTGGAGCGGCCGTCGGACTTCTACGCGATCACCGCCGAGAGACTGATCGAGTACGAGCGGATGGGCGAGACCTCGGCCGCCGCGTTCGTCGCCGGGATCGACGGATCGCGCGGCCTCGGGCTGCGGCGGGCGCTGATCGGGCTCGCGATCCCGATGGCGTCGGAGGGCGTCGCGAAGCGGCTCTGCCTGGCGGGCTTCGAGCGGATCGAGCAGATCGCGGAGGCGAGCGCCGAGCAGCTGGAGGCGATCCGCGACATCGGCCCGAAGGTCGCCGCGTCGCTCGTGGCCTACTTCGCGCGCGAGGAGGTCCGCGCCGAGATCGCGGCGCTGCGCGCGGCCGGCGTCTCCCTCGACGTGCGCGAGGAGGACAGGCCGGTCGACGTCGCCGAGGCGGCCGAGACGCCGTTGAAGGGCGCGACGGTCGTCGTCACCGGCGGCTTCTCCGATCCCGACTCGGGCCAGAAGGTCCCGCGCCCGGCGTTGGTCCGCCTGCTGGAGCAGGCCGGCGCGACCTCCGCCTCGTCGGTCTCCAGAGCGACGACCTACCTGATCGCCGGCGCCGACGTCGGCGCCGCGAAGACCGACAAGGCGGCGAGACTCGGCGTCGCGGTCGTCGACCAGGCGCAGGCGTGGCAGTGGCTCGTCGACGCCGGGCTGCGCTGAGCGCGGCGGCGGCTCAGTCGAGCAAGCTGCTCGCGTCCGCGGGCACGTCGACGGCGTGCTCGCGCAGCGCGTGCAGCGGGACGATCTCCAGCGCCCGCTCGTGCGTCGAGGCGAGCACGACGAAGGCGGCGGCGCCGTCGGCGTGGGCGCGCAGCCAGTTGGCGGCGGTGACGCACCAGCGGTCGCCCGGTCTGAGGCCGGGGAAGCGGTAGGCCGGGACGGCGGTGCGCAGGTCGTTGCCGATCGACGCCTGGTGGTCGAGGAAATCGGCTGTGACGACGGCGCAGATCGTGTGCGAGCCGAGGTCGTCGCGACCGGTCGTGCAGCAGCCGTCGCGATAGAAGCCGGTCAGCGGATCCGTCCCGCACGGTTCCAGATCGCTCCCGAGCACGTTGCGTTCAGGCACACGACCAGGCTCGCTCTCCTCGCTCACGCTGCTGAGTATCCCCGTTTGCGCGGCGGCAGCGATCACCCGTGGCGCGGGGCGGGCGCGCGGACGCTTGCGGGTCAGACGAGCCGGTGCAGCGGCGCGCGGCCGCGCTTGCCGGCCGGCTCGACCAGCTCCATCAGCTTGAGGCAGTAGACGGTCCGCTGCGCGAGCATCGTCGGGCAGCGCAGCGCGCTCGCCAGCTCGCGCGTCGTGAACGGCTCGCCGGGGAGCGGCGGCAGCGCGCTCAGCACGTCGGCCGGCTGCCGCAGCTCGACCCGCTCGATCACGTCGACCAGCCGCCGCTGCCCCGGATCGCGCGTGCGCCGGCGGCGTCTGATCGGCTCCGGGCCGCGGATGTGGTCCTCACGCGTCAGCAGCACCTCGATCGTGAGGTTCGGATGCGCGAGCAGCGACGGGAACGTGACGAGCTTGTCGAAGATCTCCACGACCGTCGCCCGCCGCGGCGATCTGCGCGCCGACAGCACCTCGCCGCCCTCCCCGACCCGCACGATCCGCCGCTCCGCCGCGACCGGGTGGACGATCCGCACGCGATGGTCGTCGAGCAGCCCGTCGAGCTTCGGCGCCAGCGGCCCGAAGCCGCCGGTCTGCACCTCGACCAGCTCCCCGTCGGCCCGCACCAGGTCGATCACCCATCTGCCGACCCTCACCTCGGCGACGTCCCCCGGCACCGCCAGCAGCTCCTTCACCGCCGCATGGAGCGGACCCTCACGCAGCACTCCGATCCCGGCCATCGGTGGTGGAGGGTACAGTGACCCGCGTCAGTCAGACCAGGGAAAAGGGGACAGGGTGAAGAAGCTTCTTGCCGCGGCGGCTGCCGCGACGCTCGCGTTCGGCGCGGCGACGCCGTCGAGCGTGCTCGCCGGCAACGATGCGCCGCAGGCGCAGATCGCCTGCAAGCGCGCGACGATCGGCGGGCAGTCGAGATGCATCGCGGCCGGGCAGTTCTGCGCGCGGGCGTATGAGCGCGACTACAACCGCTACGGCTACTCGTGCTCCAACCGCGACCGCAACGGTCGCTACCACCTGCGCTACCGCTGAGCTGACGAGGGCATCCCCGGTCGTTTGCTGTCGTCTATCGACAGCAAACGACCGGGGCTCCGGCCGCCTCAGGGGGTGACGGCGGCGGGGAGGGCGGCGCGGACGGCCTCGCCGGCCTCAGCGGTGGTGGCGCGGCCGCCGAGGTCGGCGGTGACGGCGCCGTCGCGGATCGCCGCGGCGACGGCCGTCTCCAGCGCGCCGGCGCCGGCGGGGCAGCCGTTCTCGCGCAGCAGCATCGCGCCGCTCAGCACCGTCGCCAACGGGTTGGCGACGCCCTTGCCGGCGATGTCGGGCGCGGAGCCGTGGACCGGCTCGAAGAAGCCCGGCACGTCGAGGCCCGGGGCGACGTTGGCCGACGGCACCATCCCGAGCCCGCCGGCAAAGGGGGCGCCGAGGTCGGAGAGGATGTCGCCGAAGAGGTTGCCGGCCAGCACGACGCCGAGCGACTCCGGCCGCGCGACCATCCGCGTCGCCAGCGCGTCGACGTAGTTCTTCTCCAGCGCCACGTCCGGGAACTCGCGCGCGCCCAGCTCGAAGACGACCTCGTCCCAGAGGCCGTAGCCATGGCGGTTGACGTTCGACTTCGTCGCCAGCGTCAGCAGCTGGCCCCGCTCGCGCGCATGCAGGAACGCGCAGCGCGCGATCCGCTCGATCGCAGGCCGCGAGTGGACGGCGACCTCGGTCGCGACCTCCAGCGGCGTGCCGGCGTGGGCGCGGCCGCCGATCCCGCTGTACTCGCCCTCGGTGTTCTCGCGCACGACGAGGAAGTCGACCTCGACACCCTCGCGCGCCGGCGACCAGAGCCCGTCCCAGCCGACGACCGGGCGCAGGTTGGCGTACAGCTCCAGCCCCTTGCGCAGCGGCAGCACCAGCGACCAGACCGACTCGGCCGGGTCGATCTGCGGGTGGCCGATCGCGCCGAACAGGATCGCGTCGTGGGCGCGGACGAGGTCCAGCGCGTCCGGCGGCATCGCGGCGCCGGTCCGCAGCAGCCGCTCGCCGCCCCAGTCCAGCTCCTCGCAGACGACCGCGACGCCGTCGTGCGCGGCCGCGTCGCAGATCGCCGGCAGCGCCGCCGCGACGACCTCCGGGCCGATGCCGTCGCCGCGGATCACCGCGACGCGCAGCGTTCTACCTGCCTCCATCACAGCCTCCAGCCCATCTCAGAGCGCGATGCACACGTTCTTGACCTGGGTGTACGCGTACATCGCGTCCATCCCCTTGCCGCGTCCGTAGCCGGAACGCTTCATGCCGCCGAACGGGATCTCGACGCCGCCGGCGACGCCGTAGGAGTTGACGAACACCTGCCCGGCCTGGACGGCGCCCGCGACGCGGTGGGCGCGCGAGAGGTCGCGCGTCCAGACGCCGGCGACGAGGCCGTACGGCGAGTCGTTCGCCAAAGCGATCGCCTCCTCGTCGGACTCGAAGACGGTCGTCGCCAGCACCGGCCCGAAGACCTCCTCGCGGAACAGCTCCATCCCCGGCGCGACGCCGGTCACGAGCGTCGGCTCGAGGTACCAGCCGTCCTCGAAGCCGGCCGGCCGCGCCCCGCCGCTCACCACCGAGGCGCCCTCGGAGCGCGCCGTGTCGAGCATCCGCAGCGCGTTGTCGAGCTGGCGCTCGGCGACCAGCGGGCCGAGGTCGGGATCGTCAGCACCCGGCCCGATCCGCAGGGCGCGCATCGCATCGCCCACCCGCTCGACCAGCTCGTCGGCGATGGAAGCGTGCACGAGCAGCCGCGAGCCGGCCGAGCACGACTGCCCGGCGTTCTGGATCAGCGACTTCACGATCGCCGGCACCGCTCTGTCGAGGTCGGCGTCGGCGAAGACGACGTTCGGCGACTTGCCGCCCAGCTCCAGCTCGACCGGCACGAGCCGGTCGGCGCAGGCGTGCGCGACGCGCGAGCCGGTCGCGGCCGAGCCGACGAAGGTCACGTGCGACACCAGCGGGTGCTCGACGACCGCGGCCCCGGCGGCGCCGTGCCCGGTGACGATCCCGACCATGCCTTCGGGCACGCCCGCTTCGACCGCCAGCCGCGCCCACTCCAGCGGCGTCTGCGACGCCAGCTCGGACGGCTTGACGACGACCGCGTTGCCGACCGCCAGCGCCGGTGCGGCGACGCGCGTGATCATCTGCAGCGGATAGTTCCAGGGGATCACCTGGCCGCAGACGCCCCACGGCTCGCGCACGGTGTAGTCGATCGTGTCCGGCCCGAGCGGGATCTGCCGGCCTTCGAGCTTGTCGGCCGCGCCGGCGTAGAACTCCAGGTAGCGGACGGTCACGGCGACGTCGCCGCGCGCCTGCGCGAGCGGCTTGCCGGTGTCGCGCATCTCCAGCTGCGCGAGCCGCTCGCCGTCGCGCTCGATCAGCCGCGCCAGGCGCAGCAGCGCCGACCCGCGCTTGACCGGCACGCGCCAGTCGGCGGAGGAGCGCTGCGCCTCCCACGCGGCCCGCACGACCGCGTCGACCTCGGCGGCGGTGAACTCCTTCAACGACGCGAACGGCTGCCGCGTGGCCGGGTCGACGACGTCGAACTGCTCCGACAGGGCGCTCACAGGTCCCGCCCGCCGTCGACGTTCAAAGCGATCCCGGTCACGTAGCGGGCGTCGTCGGAGGCGAGGTAGGCGACCGCGGCCGCGACGTCCTCGGCGTCGATCGCCGTCCCGAGCGGGATCGTCGTCGCGAGCTTGTCGAACAGCTCCTCGTCGGCCGCGAGTCTGAACTCGCTCAGCATCGGCGTTCTGACCGCGACCGGGTTGATCGCGTTGACGCGGATCTGGTCGGCCGCCAGCTCCAGCGCCAGCGCGCGCGTGAGCCCGAGCACCCCGCTCTTCGCCGCCGCGTAGGCGCTCAGCCCGGCGCGCGGGTGGACGGCGGAGGTCGACGCGGTGACGACGATCGAGCCGCCGCCGCGCGCCCGCATCGCCGGCGCGACCGCCTGGGCGCCGACGAAGAAGGCCGTCAGATTGACCGCGATCAGGCGATCCCACTCGGCGCGCGCGACGTCGCCGAGCGGCTTGGCCGCCTGCGCCATCCCGGCGTTGTTGTGAAAGACGTCGACGCCGCCGAAGGTCGCGACGGTCGTCGCGACCAGCCGCTCGACGGCCTCGCCGTCGGTCACGTCGGCCTGGCACGAGAGCGCGCTGTCGCCGATCAGCGCGGCCGTCTCGGCGGCGGCGTCGGCGGACAGGTCGGAGGCGACGACGGAGGCGCCCTCGGCGGCGAGCCGCAGCGCGGTCGCGCGGCCGATGCCGGAGCCGGCGCCGGTGACGATCGCGACGCGGCCGTCGAGGCGGCCGGGGACGCCGCGCGGCACGGGCCGCGCGGCGGGGGAGACGGTGTCAGGGTTCAACGGACTTCACCTCAGGCGATGCGGGGGTGGGAGAGGAGGAGCGCTGGCGCAGCCGCGCGACGAGCGCGCCGCCCGACTGCGAGAGCCAGACGCCGGCCAGGATCACGACGCCGTAGACGACCTTCAGGCCGGCGTCGCTCAGGTGGAAGAGGGGCAGCATGGCGGACAGGACGGTGAGCGTGAGAGCGCCCGCGACCGTCCCCCAGTAGGTGCCCCGTCCGCCCATGATCGACGCGCCGCCGACGATCACGGCGGCGATCGAGGCGAACAGGTACGGGGCGCCGATGTCGAGGTAGGTCGAGCCGACGTATCCCGCCAGGATGACGCCGGCGAAGGCCGCCGATGCGCCCGACAGGGCGTAGGCCGCCAGCCGCACGCGGCCGACGTCGATGCCGGAGAGGCGCGCGACCTCGTCGTTGGCGCCGACCGCGTAGACGCGGCGGCCGGCGGCGCTGCGCGCCAGCACGATCCCGATCCCGATCGCGACGACGAGCCACACCAGCGCGACGACCGGTATCGGCCCGATCCGGTCCGAGGCGGCCGCCTCGGCGGCGTGGGGGACGCCCGAGCCGCCCGTGTTGAGCACGCCGAGCGACAGCAGGTAGGCCTGCACGAGGCCGCCCATCGCGAGCGTCATGATGATCGGCGGCAGCCGCAGCCAGGCGACGCCGACGCCGTTGACGAGGCCGATCGCCGCGCCGGCCAGCACGACCAGCGCGATCGCGACCCCGCCCGGCATCCCGTCGCCGGCCCAGTGCGACAGCTGGATCCCGCCGAAGGCCATCAGCCACGGCACCGACAGGTCGAGCCCGCCGCTGAGCACGACGACCGTCTGGCCGAGCGCGGCGAAGCCGATGAAGGCGGAGAAGACGAGCAGCTGGCGGACGTTGCCGCCGCTGGCGAAGCCGGACGAGTGGATCGTCGCGATCAGGAACAGGACCGCGCACAGCCCGAAGGCCGATGCGGTCGAGACGGAGACGTGTCCGCGCAGGCGGCTCATGCTGCGCTCCTTGCCGTGCGGCGGTCGGCGAGCGCGCGGATCGTCACCATCACCAGCAGCAGCACTGCCGAGGCGGCGACGGAGACCCACACGTCGAGGTTGGCGCCGGTGACGATGTCGCTGATCAGCGTCAGCGAGAAGACGCCCATCAGCGAGAGGCCGAAGCCGCCTCTGCCGCCGGCGAGACTGGTGCCGCCGATCACGACGGCGGAGATCGACAGCAGGATGTAGCCGTCGCCCGAGGTCGGCGAGCCGGTCGAGGTGACGCCGGCGAGCATGATCCCGCCGGCCGCGGCGCAGGCGCCGGCGAGCGCGTAGACGAGCAGCCGCACGCGTCTGACCGGCGTGCCGTTGAGGCGCGCGCGCTCCTCGTCGTCGCCGACCGCGAGCAGCTGGTGGCCGAAGCGGCTGGCGCGCAGGATCCGCCACAGCAGGAAGGCGATCAGCACGATCCAGAACGACGACGGGATCCCGAGCCAGCTCGCGTAGAGCATGTCGCTCAGCACCGTCGGGACCATCCCGCCGTCGGTCGACAGGATCATCAGCGCGATGCCGGAGTAGGCGGTCCAGGTGCCGAGCGTCGCGATGAACGGCTGGAAGTTCAGGTACGAGATCAGCAGGCCGTTGACCGCGCCCGCGGCGAGGCCGACGGCCAACACTGCGATCAGCATCAGCCAGCCGCCGTCGGCGCCGACCCAGACGGCGGTCATCGTGTTCGCGATCGCGAAGACGCCTCCGACGGAGAGGTCGATCCCGCGCACCAGCAGCGCGAGCGTCTGCGCGGCGGCGACGAAGACGAGCGGCAGCGCGGTCTGCACGAGCATGCCGAGCTGGTCGACGTCCCACAGGCCCGGCTGGACGTTGAGGTCGACGACGAACAGCACGAGCAGCAGCAGCGCGGTCGCGGCGGTCCCGAGCGGGATCCGCGGCAGCGACAGGCGCGCGCCGCGCGGCGCGCGCTCCAAGGGGGGAGAGGCGGTGCTCATGCGGCGACCTCCGTGCGGGTGGGGGTGACGCCGACCGCGAGCCGCAGGATCGCCTGCTCGGTCAGCGCGTCAGCGGCGACCTCGCCGACGATCCGGCCTTCGGCCATCACCGCGACGCGGTCGCAGACGTGGACCAGCTCCGACAGGTCGCTGGAGTAGAAGACGACGGCGACGCCGCGGTCGGCCAGCTCCGCGATCAGCGCGAAGATGTCGGCCTTGGTGCCGACGTCGACGCCGCGCGTGCAGTCGTGCAGCAGCAGCACCGACGGTCTCGCCAGCAGCGCCTTGCCGAGCACGACCTTCTGCTGGTTGCCGCCGGACAGCGCCGAGACGACGGTGCCGAGGCGATCGGTCGCGACGCCGACCTGCACGGCCTGCTCGCGCGCGGCGGCCTCGGCCTTGCCGGCGTCGAGCAGCCCGCCGGGCCGCGTCAGCGCCCGCAGCGAGGCGATCGTGATGTTGTCGCGGACCTGCTGCTGGAGGAAGAGGCCCTCCCGCTGGCGGTCCTCGGGCACGAGCGCGACGCCGGCCGCGAGCGCGGCCTTCGGCGAGCTGGCCGCGTACGGCGAGCCGCTCAGGCGCACGCTCCCGCGCGACCCGCACGCCCCGCCGAGCGCCATCAGCAGCTCGCGCTGCCCCTGGCCCTGCAGGCCGCCGATGCCGAGCACCTCGCCTCTGCGGACGGTCAGGTCGAGCGGGCCGATGCGGTCGCCGACGGCGAGCCCGCTCGCCTCCAGCAACGCGTCGCCCGGCGCCCCGCTGCGCTGCGGGTAGAGGACCTCCAGCCGCCGCCCGAGCATCCCGACGATCAGCTCGTCGTCAGTGAAGTCGGCGGTCGCGCCGGACAGCACGCTCTCGCCGCCGCGCAGCACGGTCAGCCGCTCCGCATGCGCCCGCATCTCCGCGAGCCGGTGGGTGATCAGCAGCACGACCGCGCCGTTGTCGGCGGCGCGGCGGCCCTGCTCCAGCACCCAGGCGGAGTCCTCGCTCGACAAGGCGGAGGTCGCCTCGTCGAGCACCAGCACCTTCGGCTGCTCGCGCAGCGCCTTGACGACCTCCAGCAGCTGGCGGTCGCCGAGCGCAAGCTCGCCGAGCGGGCGCGTCACGTCGATGCGGGCGAGGCCGTAGCGAGCGAGCAGCTCGCGTGCCTGCGCCCGCAGGCGCCGCCCGCTGACCAGCCCCCAGGGCGTCAGCGGCTCGGCGCCGTACAGCAGGTTCTCGGCGACGGTCAGCTGCGGGATCGTCGACAGCTCCTGGAAGACGGTCCGCACGCCCGCCGCCGTCGAGGCGGTCGGGCGGCCGAGCGTCAGCCTGCGGCCCCCGAGCGTGACCGTGCCGGCACCGGCTCCGGTCACGCCCGAGAGGACCTTGATCAGCGTCGACTTGCCGGCGCCGTTCTCGCCCAGCAGCGCGTGGATCTCACCGGCGCGCGCATGCAGGTCGACGCCGCGCAAGACCTCGACGGGGCCGTAGCTCTTGCGCAGGCCGGTGATCTCCAGCGCTTCGCTCATTTCGCCAGCACGTCCTCGGCGGTTATGTCCCAGTCGCCGTACGTGATCGGCGTCACGAGCGAGTCGGAGCCGTCGGCGTAGTAGTTCTCGCCGTCCTTCAGCGGCTCGACTCTCTGCGTCGCGCCGAAGTCGATGTCACCGGCGGCGGAGACGTAGTTGGTGTCCCAGTAGATCTCGTCTCTGGGCTGCTCGCCGCCGTCGAGGACTCTGACGATCCGCTCGATCGCCATCCCGGAGACGAACGCCGGCGCGCCGATGAAGAAGCACTTCAGTCTTCTCGCCTCGCACTGCTTCTGGCCGCCGTTGAAGTCGAGGCCCGTCATCGGGACCATCGGCCGGCCGGCCTGCTCCAGCGCCTTGATGTCGGAGGCGATGTACGCGCCCGAGAGGATGCCGTCGATCTGCGGGTTGCGCGCGAGCTGGGCGGAGACGCCCTGCAGCTCCGGGCCCGGCGCGTACTGCGACTCGAACGTGCCGACGACCTCGATGCCCGGGTATCTGTCCGCGAGCACCTGTCTCCAGACTCTGACGTACGTCTCCGACAGCGGGATGCCCGCGAGGCCGGTGTCCATCAGGATCTTGCCTCTGCCTCTCAGCTGCGTGCCGAGCCAGTTGACGGCGTCGGTCGCCTGCGCCTCGTAGTCCTGCGGCCGCTTGTAGGCGCAGTCGGCCGAGACGACCTGGTCGAAGGAGAAGACGAGGATCCCCTGCTTGCAGGCCTGCTCCAGCACCGGGTTGAGCGCCGTCTGCGAGGCGGCGTCGATCATGATCGCGTCCGGTCTCTGGCGGATCACCGACTGCAGCGACTGGATCTGCGCGGCCGGCGTCGCGTCGGAGATGCGCACGTCGAGGTCGACCTTGTCGCTCATTCTGTCCGCGACGAATCTCGCGACGTTGACCATCTGCGGGCGCCACTCGTTGCCCATGTAGTTGTTGCTGAGGACGATCTTGTAGGGACCGCCGCCGCTCTTGCTCTCGCCACCGCTGCTGCTCGCGCTCGTCGAGCTGCCGCTGTCGCCGGCGCTGCTGCTCGACGACGAGTTGTCGTCGCTGGAGCCGCAACCGGCAAGGGCGAGCATGCCCGCGGCCAGCGCCGCGAGCAGTGCACCACTGCGTTGTGACATCTCTCTCCTCCTGAGCCCCTCGCGGGGCGCGTGAATTAAGCCGTGGCTGCTCTCAGAGCGAAGTCCTGCCACAGCGAGCCGTCCTGCGGCTCGACGTCGACCCACAACGACGCCGCGCACGAGGGACAGACGTACTGGTGCACGACCAACTGCTCGTGCACGGTGATCAGCGGGTTGACCTGCGCGGCTCCGAGCGTCACGCGGCCGGCGCGCTTGCGCCAGTCGCCGCCGACCGGGCCGAGCTGGTGGCCGCAGTGGGCGCAGTCGGCGACCGCGCGGCCGTCGCGCTGCTCGAAGCGGAGCGAGTCGCCCCACGCGACCTCGCCGACGCCCTCGGCGGCGTCGGCCTCCTCCTCCGACGCGGCGCTCGGCGGCTCCATCGCCGCCAGGCGCGCGTCGCGGATCTCTCTGCGGCGGGCCTCCGTCGCGGCGGCGTCGACCTGCTCGCCGTCGGCGACGACGCCGTAGACGTCGCGCGCGGTCGCGGGCGAGACGGCGCCGTCGAGCAGGTCCGCGAGGACGCGCTCGGGCGCGCGGTCGAGCGGGTCGCCGTAGCCGCCGCCGTTCTGCAGGCGGACGTTGACGATCTCGCCCTCCTTGATGACCGCGCCGGCGGTGACGCCCGGCAGGATCACGTGCTCGCCGCCGGCCTGCTCGAGCGAGACGATCGCCCGCCCGGCTTTCAGCTCGGCGAGCGCGTCGACGCCTCTGACGGCCTCGTAGCGGGCGACCGAGCCCGGGTAGCCGCCGAAGATGCCGGTGCGGTTGGGCAGCGCGGTGCCGTGCGTGGCGAGCACGCCCGAGACCTCGCCGGTGTCGTAGGGGACGAGCGCGAACTCGATCCCGTTGCCGCCGCGGTTGCGGCCGGCGCCGCCGGAGTCGGCGACCTCGCGCCGCCACAGGTACAGCAGCGGCTGGCCGACCTCGTGCTGCTCGACGTCCTGCGTGCCGCCGCCGAGGATCACCATCGCGCCGCCGGAGTCGACGCCGTCGCGGTCGGCGAAGGCGGGCCCGCCCCACAGCAGCGAGTCCATGTACATCGCCGCGAACGGCTCGCCGTACTGGTTGAGGCCGCCGAACTGGCCGAGCTGCCACGAGCCGTCGCCGGGGCCGAACGCGAGGCCCTTGTAGCGGTCGGAGAACGAGACCATCTTCGCGATGCAGCCGGCGGCCGCGTTCATCGCGACCCAGTTGGCGCCGGCGGCGCCGCCGGAGACCGGCATCGGCGGCTGCGCGGTGACGCAGAGGCCGTCGCGCGCCTTCACCGTGACCGGCCGCATCAGGCCGTGGTTCCACTGCAGCTCGGAGCCGAACAGGCACAGCATCAGCGTCGCGACCGCGCCGACGGTGCCGGCGCGGGTCGCCATGCCGTAGGCGGGCGACTGCTCGTCGGAGCCGTCGTAGTCGAAGATCAGCTCGTCGCCGCGCTTGGTCAGCTTGCAGTTGATCGTCACCAGCTCGTCGCCGTCGCCGCCCTGCGTGTTGGGCCGGTCGAGGTACGAGGTGTGCTCGAAGGTGCCGTCGGGGAGCGTCTCCAGCAGCTCGCGCAGGCCTCGCTCAGAGCCCTCGATCGACTGCGACATGACCGCCTTGACGGTCTCGCCGCCGTAGCGGGCGCACAGCTCGGTGAGACGCTCGCCGGAGACCTTCAGGCCGGCGAGGAAGGCGGTGAAGTCGTTGGAGACGACCGAGGGCATGCGCGAGTTGGCGACGACGATGTCCCACAGCTCTCTGTTGACCTGGCCCTTCCGCACGATCCGGCCCGGGGGGATCATCAGACCCTCCTGGAAGACGTCGGTCGCGGTCGGGCACCAGGAGCCGGCGTCCATGCCGCCGAGGTCGACCTGGTGGGCCATGCAGCCGATCCAGGCGATCAGCTCGCCGTCGTGGAAGAAGGGCGCGCAGAACTGCACGTCGTTCTGGTGCTCGGCCGCTCTGTAGGGGTCGTTGACGATGAAGACGTCGCCCTCGGCGATGTCGTCGAAGCCGTTCAGGAACTCCTGGATCGCCATGTAGCCGGTGTAGATCGGCACCAGCAGGTAGACGCCGATCACGGCCATCTCGCCGTCGGCGGCGTAGATGCCGAAGTTGTAGTCGGTCGCGTGCACGACCGGGGAGCCCGAGACGTGCGTCATCGTCTGCGAGCCCTCCTCGTTGATCGACCAGAGGCGGTGGCGGATCACCTCGGCGGTGATCGGGTCGACCTTGCGGGGGATCTCGATTGAGCTCATGGGTCAGATCTCCGGATTCAGCGTGCGAGCGTGATGACGAGGGAGCCGTGCGTGTCGACCGTGCCGCGCTGGCCGGGGCCGATCACGATCGTCGTGTCCTTCATCTCGACGATCGCGAGACCGTCGATCTCCAGGCCGGGCTTGAGCGCCTCGTGGCGCAGGACGGTCGCGTCCTGCCACTCGCCGTGGGCGAACACTCTGCGGCTGCTCGACTGCGGGCCGGCGCCGTTGGAGGCGGTGCCCTCGAAGGCCCGCAGCTGCGGTCTCGCCGCGGCGCTGCGGCCGACGACGCGGAAGGTCGTCATCTCGATCCCGGCCGCCTCGAACGCCGAGCCCTCGCCGAAGCGGGCCTCGTAGCTGTCGATGAAGCGGCGCACGAGCGCGCGGATCGCGTCGGCGTCGATCGGCCCGCTGGGGACCGGCACCGTCAGCTCGTTGATCTGGAAGCGGAAGCGCATCTCGACCGAGCGCGTCAGGCGGACGTGGTCGCGATGCTTGGCGCCGGCCCGCTCCATGCCCGCGTAGACGGCCTCGGTCAGGCGGTCGAAGCGGGCGGCGACGGCGGCCGGGTCGAGCGCCGCGGCGTGGTCGCTGGTGCCCGGGGGCGAGAGGATCGGGTCGGAGATCTCCTCGGTGTGGATCAGGTCCGCGGCGGCGACGCCGAAGGCCGAGTGGACCGACGCCGTCAGCGGCACGACGACCTCGTCGATGCCCAGCTCGCGGCCGTAGGAGGCGGCGTGCGTCGGGCCGGCGCCGCCGTAGGCGTAGAGCGTGAAGTCCGACGGGTCGTAGCCCTGTTTGATCGTCGCGGCGCGGATCAGGTCGGCCATGCGCGCGTCGACGATCGTCTTGATCCCCTCCGCCGCCTCCTCGACGCTCATGCCCAGCGGCTCGGCGACGTGGATGCGGATCGCCTCGCGCGCGGCCTCGACGTCGAGCGTGAGGCGGCCGCCGAGGAAGTTGTCGGGGTTGAGGTAGCCGAGCACGGCGTCGGCGTCGGCGACCGTCGGGCGCGTGCCGCCGCGGCCGTAACAGGCCGAGCCGGGGACGGCGCCGGCCGACTCGGGGCCGACCTTCAGCGCGCCGTTGACGACGCTCGCGATCGAGCCGGAGCCGGCGCCGACCGTTCTGACGCTCACGCTCGGCAGCGCGATCTCGTGGCGGCCGACCCAGGTGGAGTTGGCGATGTGCGCCTCGCCGTCGAGGATCAGGCCGACCTCGAAGCTGGTGCCGCCCATGTCGGTCGCGACGATGTTCTTCTGCTCGTGCAGGCCGCCGTAGAACTGGCAGGCGACGACGCCGCCGACGGGGCCCGACATGACCGTCGCGGCGGCGCGGTCGTCGATCTCGGAGATCGGCGTGAGGCCGCCGCCCGACTGCATCAGCAGCGGCTCGGTGTCGAGGCCGCCGTCGCGCAGGCGCGCGTCGAGGCTGCGGACCGCTCTGCGCAGGACGGGGCGCAGGCTCGCGTTGAGCGTCGTCGTGACGGCGCGCTTGTACTCGCCGAGGCGGGGGAGGAGGGAGGAGGAGAGGCTGATCAGCGCGCCCGGGACCTCCTCCTCGATGATCTGCGCGACGCGGCGCTCGTGGCTGTCGTTCTTGAACGACCACAGCAGCGAGACCGCGAACGTCTCGGCGCCCTGCTGCTTGAGCGTGCGGACGGTCGCGCGCACGTCCGCCTCGTCCAGCGGCGTGATCACGCGGCCTCTGTAGTCGACGCGCTCGGTCACCTCGCCGATCAGCCGCTTCGGCACGACCAGCTCCTGCTTGACCAGCGAGCGGAAGCTCTTGACCGCGTCCTCGTCGAGGCCGAGCGACTTGAAGCCGCGCATGATCGGCACCGTGTCGCCGAAGCCGCGCGTCTGGATCAGCCCAACCGGCGCCCGCTTGCCCTCCAGCATCGCGTTCGTGGCGACGGTCGTGCCGTGCGCGAACAGCGTGATGCTCCGCAGCAGCTCGTCGAGCTGCTGACCGCGCTCGCTCGCCGCCAGCTCGAGCGTGGCGAGCACGCCCTGGGCCGGATCGTCGGGGACGGTCGGCGCCTTGTAGCGGCCGATCTCGCCGTCGGCGTCGATCGTGACCGTGTCGGTGAAAGTGCCGCCAATGTCGCTGGCGACGAGGAGGGCGCTCATGGTCGGGGTACCGGCTTTCATCGGGGGAGCGTTGGGTCTGCGGTGCGAGTGCGGGGAGGAACGGGGTGCGGTGAGCGGTGGTGCGGTTTCGTGCGGCTCGGTCAGGCGGGGGCGTCGGCGATGCTGCGCTTGAGCTGGTCGATCGTCACCTGGATGTGGGCGCGCGCGGCCGCTTCCGCGTCTCCTTCCGCGCCCGCCGCGATCGCGGCGACGATCCGCTCGTGCTCGGTGACCGAGGCGCGTGCGCGCACCATCTCGATCCGCCGGGCGGGGGTGAAGACCTGGGCCGTCAGCGGGATCAATGAGAGCTGGCCCGCGAGGAACTCGTTGCCGGCGATCGCGACGATCGCGGCGTGGAAGGCGACGTTGGCGCGCGTGTAGGCGCCGACGTCCGATTGCTCCAGCGCTGAGCGCTGGATCGTGATGTGGCCCTCGAGCACGTCGAGGTCCTCCTGCGTGGCGTGCCGCGCCGAGAGCCGCGCGGCGAGCCCGTCGAGCACCTCGCGCAGCTCGTAGCCGGCGAGCAGCGTGGGCGCGTCGACCGAGACGACGCGGACGCCGCGACCGGGCTCGTTCTTGACGAGGCCCTCCGTCTCCAGCATCCGCAGCGCCTCGCGCAGCGGCGTGCGCGAGATGTTCAGGTCGGCCGCGAGCTGCTCCTGCCGCAGCGGCACGTCGGGCGCGTAGGTGCCCGCGTAGATCCGCTCGCGGATGACGTCCGCGACCTCGTCCACGAGCCGCACCCGTCCTCGCCAGGCGATCGCGGTCGACTGCTGTTCGGTCACGGGGTCCTTTCGAAGCGGGGGGCGTACTTCAGGAGTCCTACCCGGCGCCGTCTCTCCTCGGCGCCGGTCCCTTCAGGCGCCCCACGCGGGCGGCGCCGCCTTCCCCGGACGCACCGCTGCCGGCGTGCCCAGATCGGATATTGGATCCTGGATACAGGATCCGAAGGCGAGTATCTTCTCGCCCCGTGGAGATGTCAAGGCAATGTGTGACTGCCGGCACAGTCGCGTCGATTCACGCACCGTAATGTTTTTCTGTTTGCCTACTGCGACAGGGAATTGCGTCGCTCACGGTGACGACGCGACAGTTGTCGCGTCTGCTCAATTGGCCCGCGGCGTACGATCGGCGCATGACCGCCGTGGCTCAGCACAGCTCCAGCTCCCGCCCGCGGTCGATCGACCCTCGTGCGCCCCGCACGAGCGTCTTCGCGCCGATCGCGATCCGCGCGCGCATTCCCCGCTAGGGGAATCGGTCGCCAGCGTCTCGTCACGCCTCCTCAAGCCCGCCTCGCGCACTGCGCGCGGCATCGCCGGCCGCCCCGACGCCGGCGTGAGCCTCGCCGCCGGCGACCCGCTGGCCAGCCCGAAATCGTTCCGCGACCAGAGGTCACGATGACCGTCATGCCGTCCGCCGCGTCCGACGCGGCCCCCACCGACGTACGCCCCGCCAACGGCGCCGACGTCGTCCTGCGCGCCTTCGAGGCGGAGGGCGTCGAGGTCTGCTTCGGCATGCCCGGCGGCGCGATCCTGCCGCTCTACGACGCGATCGCACGTGGCACGACCGTCCGTCACGTGCTCGCGCGGCACGAGCAGGGCGCCGGCCACATGGCCGAGGGCTACGCGCGCGCGTCGGGCGAGGTCGGCGTTGCGCTCGCGACCTCGGGCCCGGGCGCGACCAACCTCGTCACGCCGCTCGCGAACGCGCGGATGGACTCGACGCCGTTGGTCTGCGTCACCGGCCAGGTGCGCCAGCAGCTGATCGGCACCGACGCCTTCCAGGAGTGCGACATCGTCGCGGTCGCCGGCCCGCTGGTGAAGCGCGCCTGGCAGGTCCGCGACGTGCGCGAGCTGGCCGCAACGATTCACGCCGCCTTCCGCCTCGCCCGCTCCGGCCGCCCCGGCCCCGTGCTGGTCGACATCCCGCGCGATGTGCAGGAGGCGCTGTGCGAGTACGTCGCGCCCGGCCGTGCGAACGACAGCGCCGCCGCGGCGCGCGCCACCGGGCCGCGCGCCGCCGCCTCGCGCACGGGTGCCGCCGCGGCGCCGCGCACCGGCGCCGCCCCACGCGATGACGCCGCCCCTCGCTCACGCGATCCCGAGCCGGAGCCGGGCGCGGTACCGCTGACGCGGATCGCCGGGCTGATCGCGGACGCGCGGCGCCCGGTGCTGTACGCCGGCGGCGGCGTCGTCAACGCCGACGCGACGGCCGAGCTGCGGGCGCTGGCGGAGCGGGCGCGGATCCCGGTCGTGACGACGCTGATGGCGAAGGGCGCGCTGCCGGAGTCGCACCCGCTGTGGGCCGGCACGCCCGGCATGCACGGCCACAAGCACGCCAACCTGACGCTCAACGAGGCCGACCTCGTGATCGCCGCCGGCGCTCGCTTCGACGACCGCGTCACCGGCCGTCTCGACGCCTTCGCCCCCGGCGCCGCGATCGTCCACCTCGACGCCGACCCGCGCGAGATCTCGAAGATCCGCCGCGCCGACGTCGCGATCGTCGGCTCCCTCCGCGCCACCCTCGCCGCGATCGCCGGCGCAGTCGCCGCGCCGGCCGGCGCGGATGCCGCACCCGCTGGCGCAATCGCCGCACCCACCGGCGCGGATGCCGCAGATCGCGGCTCGGCTGTTGCAGATGCTGGCGCGGCTGCCGCAGATGCTGGCGCGAACGCCTGGCTGACGCAGGTCGACGTGTGGAAGCGGCGCCATCCGCTCCACTACGAGCAAGCGCCGCGCGAGCTGGCGCCGAAGCCGCAGCGGGTGCTGGAGCTGCTCAGCGACACGCTCCACGCGCGCCACGAGGACGTCATCTGGACGACCGGCGTCGGCCAGCACCAGATGTGGGCGATGCAATACCTCGCCTGCGAGAGAACACGTTCGTTCTGCACCTCGGGCGGTCACGGGACGATGGGGTTCGGCACCCCAGCCGCGGTCGGGGCGAAGGCGGCGCGGCCTGGCGCAGCGGTCGTCTGCGTCGACGGCGATGGCTCGTTCCAGATGACCGCGCAGGAGCTGGCGACCGCGGTCGTCGCGGAGCTGCCGGTGCTGATCGTGATCCTGAACAACCAGGTGCTCGGCATGGTCGACCAGTGGCAGCAGCAGTTCTACGAGTCGCGCCGCTCGCACGTCGACCTCTCCAGACCGACCGACTGCGCCGCCGTCGCGCGCGGCTTCGGCGCCGCCGCCTGGACGGTCCGCAGCGAGGCCGAGCTGCTGCCGGCGCTCGACGCCGCGCTCGCCTGCGGCCGCGCCGCCGTGCTCGACGTGCACGTCGCACTCGGCGAGATCCTCTACCCGATGATCGAGCCCGGCTCCGCCGCGGTCGAGATGGTCGAGCATCCCGCCCTGGTCGCCGCCCGCTCGGCAGGGGACGCGGCGGCATCGGCGCGCGACGCGGGCGAGGACGCGGTCCGATGAACGAGCTGCTCGGCCTCGTCGACGCGCTCGCCGCCGAGCTGGAGCGGCCGGTCGGGCTCGACGACCGGCGCTTCCGCTCGCTCGCCTACTCCTCGCACGTCGGCGAGGTCGATCGCGTCCGGCGCGACTCGATCCTGCAGCGCGCCGCGCCGCCGGAGGTGACCCGCTGGCTGGAGTCGCGCGGGCTGGCGGAGGCCGACGGCGTCGTCCGCGTCCCCGCCAACGGCGACCTCGGCATGGGCGCTCGCGTCTGCGTCCCGGTCCGCTTCGACGGCACGCTGCTCGGCTACCTGTGGCTGATCGACGAGCCGGCCGCGCTCAGCGACCCTGAGCTGGCAACCGCCGTCGAGGCCGCGCACGACATCGGCGTCGAGCTGTTCCGCCTGCGCCGGCTGGAGCACGGCGAGCGCGAACGCGAACGCGAGCTGCTCGCCCAGCTGGTCGGCCGCCGCGACGGCGACCCCGCCGCGGCCGCCGCCGCCCTGCTCGACGACGGCCTGCTGCCCCCGACCGCCGCGTACGGCGTGCTGCTGCTGACCGCGCACGCGACCGCGTCGAGCGAGGCCGCCGCGCCGCGCCCGGCCGGCGCCGCACCGCGCCCGCCCG
>NZ_JAUTDN010000030.1 GCF_030646155.1 Conexibacter sp. CPCC 205762 | reverse complement strand
TTGGCCTCCGACTTGCCCGGCCCGCCGGCCGCCCATCTCGCCACCGGCCAGCCGGCGCAGGTCGCGCCGACGCCGCCGCCGGCCACCGATCCGACCGCGCCGCCGGCGCCGGCCGCCTCCTCGGGCCCGGCCGCCGCGCCGACTCCCGCCGCCCCGCCCGCGCCGACCGAGCCGCCCCCGCCGCAGTGAGCGCGACGCGGCCGTCGCCGACGACGCCCGGCGCCACCCTCTGCCCGCGCTGCGGCAACGGGCTCCGCGACGATCAGGAGTGGTGCCTGGAGTGCGGGCTCGCCGCGCGCACTCGGATCGACCCGCCGCCGGGCTGGAAGCTGCCGATCGCCGTCTCGGTCGTCGTGCTCGCGCTCGTCGCGGCGGCGATCGCCTTCACGCTCGTGGTCCTGCTCGACGAGCAGCAGGCGCCGCCGACGCCGGCGACCGTCACGACGATCCTGCCGCCGGCCGCGGCGACGCCGGAGGCCCCGGCCGTCACGCCGGAGACGCCGCCGGCGACGACGCCCGGCGCGGCCGTCCCGGGCACGACGACGCCAGGCGCGACCACGACGCCCGGCGCCGCCACCACCCCGGGCGCGGCGACGACCCCGGCCCCCGGCTCGCCCGGAGCGACCGGCATGCCCGGTGACGCCGCCGACGGCGGCGCGACCCCGTCGCCGGGCTCGCAGGCGCAGCCGAACGCGCCCGTGACGCCGGACGACAGCACCGCCGGCGTCAGATAGAGCGCCCGCCCGAGCCGAGCCGAGCCGAGCCGCGTGAAGTTGCTGCGGTTTATCGACAGCAACTTCACGCGCATCGCATCACCGCATCGGCAGCGGCGCCGCCACCCTCAGCGCGCCGGCACGCTCAGCTGCGGCCAGCGCTGCGCCAGCCGCTCCAGCGCGACCGCCGCCTCGCGCGCCAGCGGCACGTCGCCGGGCGCCGCCGGCACCGATGCAGCGGTCAGCACCTGCAGCGTCGCCGCCGTCGAGCGAGCGAGCGCGTCGAGCGCGTAGCCGCCCTCCAGCACGCCGCCGAGCGGCACCTCCAGCTCGGCCGCCAGCCGCCGCACGATCGCGGTCATCGCCGCGAAGCCGGCGTCGGTCAGCGCGATCTGCGCGAGCGGATCCTCGCGGTGGGCGTCGAAGCCGGCCGAGATCAGGATCAGCTGCGGCGCGTAGGCGCGCGCCAGCGGCGTGACGACGTGCTCCAGCAGCGACAGGTAGGTCGCGTCGCCGCTGCCCGGCCCGACCGGCAGGTTGACCGTGTAGCCGGTCCCCGCGCCGCTGCCGACGTCGCCCGCCGGCCCGGTGCCGGGGTAGAGCGGCAGCTGGTGGATCGAGACGAACAGGACTCTGTCGCTCGCGTGGAAGATGTCGTTGGTGCCGTTGCCGTGGTGGACGTCCCAGTCGAGCACGAGCACGCGCTCGAGGCCGTGCTCGTCGAGCGCCCGCTGAGCCGCGACGGCGACGTTGTCGAACAGGCAGAAGCCCATCGCCCTCGCCGCCTCGGCGTGGTGGCCGGGCGGTCGCAGCGCGCTGAAGCCGGTCGGGTTGACGCCGGTCAGCAGCCGGTCGACCAGCTCGACGGCGCCGCCGGCCGCCCGCAGCGCCGCCTCGTAGGAGGCCTCGACGACGAACGTGTCGGCGTCGATCTGGCCGCCGCCGGCGGCGCACAGCTCGTCGATCGCGCGGATGTAGCGGACCGGGTGGATCGCCGACAGCGCCGATTCGGCGACGCGCGGCGCCTGCACGCGCTCCATCCCGAACCAGTCGTGGCGCTCCAGCTCGCGCTCGATCGCGACGATCCGGGAGGCTCGCTCGGGGTGCTCGCCGGTGTCGTGCAGGAGCGACGAGGGGTGCGAGAGATAGACCGGAGACGACATGCGAGTACCGTACTGGCCCCCTCGCATGGAACGACCCGTCACGATCGAGGCCGATCTCGCCGTCGTAGGAGCGGGAGGAGCCGGGCTGTACACAGCTCTCACCGCCGCCTCCGCGGGCGCGCGCGTCGCGCTCGTCTCCGCCACGCCGCTGGCCGAGTCGTCGTCGTACTGGGCGCAGGGCGGCCTCGCCGCAGCGTTGGCGATCGACGACAGCCCCGAGCGGCATCTGCACGACACGCTCGTGACCGGCCGCGGCACCGTCCGCCGCAGCGCCGCCGAGGCGCTCACGAACGAGGCGCCGGCGATGGTGAAGGACCTCGCGCGGCTCGGCGTCCAGTTCGACGCCGACCGCCGCGGCCGCCTCGCGCTCGGCCTGGAGGGCGGGCACAGCGTGCGCCGGATCGTCCACGCCGGCGGCTCCGCGACCGGCCGCCGCGTCTCACGTCAGCTGGCGGCGCTCGCGGCCGAGGACGAGCGCATCCTGGTGCTGGAGGACTGCGCCGCGACGGCGGTGCTGCAGGTCGACGGCCGCGCCGCAGGCGTGCGCCTGCGCGACGGGCGGCTCGTGCTCGCGCGCGCGGTCGTGCTGGCGACCGGCGGCGCCGCGGCGCTGTGGGCGCGCTCGACCAACCCTGTCGGCTCGACCGGAAGCGGGCTGCTGCTGGCGCAGCGGGCCGGCGCCGCGCTCGCCGACCTGGAGATGGTCCAGTTCCACCCGACGGCGGTCGCGGGCATCGACGGGGCCGACTCGTTCCTCGTCACCGAGGCGGTCCGCGGCGAGGGCGCGCTGCTGCTCGACGCCGGCGGCGAGCGCTTCGTCGACGAGCTGCTGCCGCGCGACGAGGTCTCGCGCGCGGTCGCGCGCACGATGCTCGAGAGCGGCGCCGACTCGGTCTCGCTCGACATGCGCGCGGTCGACCCGGAGCATTTCCCGAACGTCGTCTCGGTGCTGCGCAGAGCGGGGCTCGACCCGGCCAGAGATCTGATCCCGGTCGCCCCGGCCGCCCACTACATGATGGGCGGGATCGCGACCGACCTCGACGGCCGCTCGTCGCTGCCGGCGCTCTACGCCGTCGGCGAGTGCGCCTGCACCGGCCTCCACGGCGCCAACCGGCTCGCCTCCAACTCGCTCAGCGAGTGCTTCGTCTTCGGCCGCCGCGCGGCGCTGGCGGCGCTCGACGAGCCGGCGCTGACGGCGCTGCCGCAGGCGCCCGCCTCCACTCCCCCGCCGAGACTGACGGCGGAGAGCCGCGCGGCGCTGTGGCGCGACGCGGGGATCGAGCGCGACGCCGCCGGCCTGCGCCGGCTGCTCGACGATCCGCACCCGATCGTGCGGCTGGTCGCGGCGAGCGCGCTGGCGCGCGAGGAGAGCCGCGGCGCCCACCAGCGGCGCGACTTCCCGACGGTCGACACGGCACTCGACGGCCACCACACCGTCGTCACGAGCGACGGTGCGCCGTCGCTTGTGTTCTGGCGCTGACATCCCCTGTCACACATGCAGACGAACGCGCGCGTTCAGCGTCGCGCTCCTGACGCCGCGTCAAGCGAACGCAAACGTTCCGAGTTAACACGCGGTTAATAGTTCCATGGCCTGAGCTTCACAAGGCGGTGGGATGCTCACGCCTGCCAACGAGGAGTTCGGCACGGGGACCGAGAAGGAGAGATTGGCGTCATGTATCGCTTCAGTCGAGCGATCTACCGCGAACTTGCGAGCGAGATCGTCGAGGGCCCGACCACAGCGGGCACCATCAACAACCATGAGCGGGTGCTGAAGGCCTGCGAGTCCGCGATCGAGCGGCTCGCGACCGACCGGCACTACTTTGCGAGGCCCGCTCGCACGTTGTTCCACGACATCCGCCCGTATTTCCCGATGTCGGCGCAGGCGCGGATATTCCACGTCATCGACCGTTACATCGCGTGCGCGGACGAGTTCCTGTCGCGCCAGCCGATGACTGGTTACGACCTCGCCGGGAACCCGCTGCAATGTAGGGCGACTACCCGCAAGGGCACCCCCTGCCAGCGCATGCCGCTGCCGCACAACGGCTACTGCCCGTCGCATCAGCATCTCGCCGAGACCGAGATCGCCGAGCGCGAGGCCGCCGCCGCACTGGCCGGCGAGCGCGAAGCCGCGCTGGCCGCAGCCTGATCCACCGCCTGACGACAGCACGGCGCCGCGCCGGATAGCGTGCGCGGCGCGATGCTGCTGGGAGTCGACGTCGGCGGAACCTTCACGGACGCCGTCCTGTTCGGGGACGGGCTGCTCGTGACGGCCAAGTCGCCGACGACGCCGGAGGACCAGTCGCGCGGCGTGATGGCCGCCGTCACCGCCGTGCTCGATCGCGCCGGACGCGGCGCCGCCGACGTGACCGTCTTCGCCCACGGCATGACGGTCGCCACGAACGCGCTGCTGGAGGGCAGATCGGCCCGCACCGCGCTGATCGCGACCGCCGGCTTCGCCGACGTCGTCGAGCTCGGCCGCCAGGCGCGCGCCGACCTCTACCGCCTCTGCGCCGCCCATCCGGCCCCGCTGGTCCCGCCCGCGCTGCGCTTCGAGGCGCCGGAGCGGATGACGCCGGACGGCCCGCTGCGCCCGCTCGCGCGCGACGACGCCGCCGCGCTGGCGCGCCGCGTCGCCGCGGCCGAGCCGGAGGCGGTCGCGGTCACGCTGCTGCACGCCTACCGCCACCCCGAGCACGAGCTGGCGCTGCGCGAGGCGCTCGTCGCCGCGCTGCCGCAGGCGCACGTCTCGCTCTCGCACGAGGTCGTCGGCACCTTCCGCGAGTACGAGCGCGCGGCGACGACCGAGATCGACGCGGCGCTGTCGCCGCTGGTCGGCCGCTATCTGCGCCGGCTCGCCGAGCGCGCCGCCGCGGCAGGCCTGCCGGAGCCGGCGATCATGCAGTCCAACGGCGGCCTGATCGACCTCGGCGCGGCCGCCGGCCACGCCGCCTGGACCGTCCTCTCCGGGCCTGCCGGCGGCGCCGAGGGCGCGGCCTTCGCAGCCGCCGACGCGCGCGTCGAGCGCGCACTCTGCTTCGACATGGGCGGGACCTCCTGCGACGTCTGCGTCGTCCACGACGGCGCCGTCGCCGAGAGCGCCGCGGGCAGGATCGCCGGCCGCCCGATCGCGCTGCCGACGCTCGACGTCCACACCGTCGGCGCCGGCGGCGGCTCGATCGCCTGGCGCGACGCCGGCGGCGCGCTGCGCGTCGGCCCGCAGTCGGCGGGCGCGCAGCCCGGCCCCGCCTGCTACGGCCGCGGCGGCGAGCTGCCGACCGTCACCGACGCCAACCTGCTGCTCGGCTACCTGCCGCCGGACGCGCCGCTGTCGGAGACGGTCGCGCTCGACCTCGGCGCCGCCCGTGCCGCCGTCACGCGGCTCGCGGAGGAGCTGGGGATCGCGCCGCTCGCCTGCGCCGAGGGGATCGTGCGCGTCGCCAACGCGGAGATGACGCGCGCGCTGCGGGTCGTGACGGTCGAGCGCGGAATCGACCCGCGCGATCACGCGCTCGTCGCCTTCGGCGGCGCCGGCCCGCTGCATGCCGCCGCGATCGCCGACGAGCTGGGAATCGACCGCGTGCTCGCGCCGCGCGCCTCCGGCGTGCTGGCCGCCTTCGGCCTCGTCGTCGCGCCGCGCCGCCGCGACGCCCAGCGCAGCGTGCTGCGCAGCGGCGAGGCGCTGACGGCGGAGGCGGTCGCGGCCGACGTCGCGGCGCTGGCGCGACAGGCGCGCGCGGCACTCGGCGAGGCCGACGCGGAGATCGCCGCGAGCTACGCGCTGCGCTACCGCGGCCAGGCGTTCGAGCTGACGGTCGACGGCCCGCCGCAGCCGACGCCGGCCGCGCTGCGCGAGGCGTTCGAGCAGGCGCACGAGCGCCGCTACGGCTACCGCGACGCGGCGCAGCAGATCGAGCTGGTGACGGTGCGCGTGCGCGCGCTCGTGGCCAGCCCGGCCGCCGACGGCGCGCGCCTGCCGCGCCCCCTGCCCGACGACGCGGCGCCGCCCGTGCCCGGCCGCCGCGAGGCGCGGCTCGACGGCGAGCAGGTCGCGCTCGACGTCTGGCGCGGGGCGCTGCCGCCGGGACTGGAGCTGCGCGGCCCGGCCGTCTGCGAGCTGCCGGAGTCGACGCTGCTGGTGCCGGCCGGCTGGCGCGGCGTCGTGCTGGAGAGCGGCGGCGTGGAGCTGACGCGTGAGGTGGCCGCATGAGCGCACTCGACCCGGTCCAGCTGCAGGTCGTCGTCGGCGCGCTGCGGGCGACCTGCGAGGAGATGGGCGCGGTGCTGATCCGCTCCGCCCACTCGGCCAACATCAAGGAGCGGCGCGACGCCTCGACGGCGCTGTTCGACCCGGCCGGCGAGATGGTGATGCAGGCCGAGCACATCCCGGTCCACCTCGGCGCGATGCCGGCGGCGGTCGCGGCGGTGCTCGGCGAGCAGCACGCGCCGGGCCGCTCGTGGGTCCTCAACGACCCCTACCGCGGCGGCACCCACCTGCCCGACATCACGGTGATCACGCCGGTCTACGCGAACGACGGGCTCGACGCCGCGGGCGCGGGCGAAGGCGCGGGCGGAGCGGGCGCGGTCGAGGCGGGCGCGGGCGCGGCGGGCGCGGGCGCGCTGCTCGGCTTCGCCGCCAACCGCGCCCACCACGCCGACGTCGGCGGCCCGACGCCGGGCTCGATGCCGGCTGACAGCAGCACGCTCGCCGACGAGGGCGTCGTGATCGCGCCGCAGCCGCTCGACGACGCGGCGATCGACCGGCTCGTCGCGCAGATGCGCCAGCCCGACCAGCGCCGCGCCGACCTGCGCGCCCAGCTGGCCGCCAACCGCGCCGGCGCGCTGCGGCTCGCCGAGCTGGCACGCGCGACCGGCGTCGCGACGCTCAGACAGGCGATGACCGAGGTGCTCGACTACGCCGAGCGGCGGGCGCGCGCCTGCATCGCGGAGCTGCCCGACGGCGTGCGCGAGGCGCAGGACGTGCTCGAAGGGATCGAGGGCGACGTGCCGCTGCGGCTGCGCGCGACCGTCGACGGCGACCGGCTCGTGCTCGACTTCTCCGGCAGCGCCGCCGAGCACGACGGCAACCTCAACTGCCCGCTCGCCGTCACGCGCTCGGCCTGCTACTTCGCGGTGCGGGTGCTGACCGACCCCGACATCCCGCCGAGCGCCGGCGCCTACCGCCCGATCGAGGTGATCGCGCCGCAGGGCTCGCTGCTGAACGCGACGCCGCCGCACGCGGTCGTCGCCGGCAACGTCGAGACCTCCTCGCGCGTCGCCGATCTCGTGCTGGCCGCCTTCGGCCGCGCGCTCGGCCAGGGGACGATGAACAACCTGACGCTCGGCAACGACGACTTCACCTATTACGAGACGCTCGGCGGCGGCCAGGGCGCCTGCCCGGACGCCGACGGGCCGAGCGCCGTCCACGTCGCGATGTCGAACACGCTCAACACGCCGGTCGAGGCGCTGGAGCTGGAGTTTCCGCTGCGCGTCGTCGAGTACGGGCTGCGGCGCGGCTCCGGCGGCGCGGGCGCGCACGGCGGCGGCGACGGGATCGTGCGCGAGCTGGAGGCGCTGGCGCCGATGACCTGGTCGCTGATCAGCGAGCGGCGCCGGCACGCGCCGCCCGGCGCCGACGGCGGCGAGCCCGGCGCGCGCGGCCGCAACCTGCTCGACGGTGAAGAAGTCGCTGCCAAGGCGCGCGGCCGTCTGGACCCCGGTTCCCGGCTGCGGGTCGAGACGCCCGGCGGCGGCGGCCACGGCGCCGCCTGAGCCGTCTCGCGCGCGTCCCGCCGCCCGCCCGCGGACCGTCTCCGCACCAGCACGCGACGCACCGGACCCCGGACGGTCAGCGCGCAGGCGCCTGAATGCGTTAGGGAAAACGTTTAGGCAGGTTGCGAAAGACTCGTGAAAAAGCGCGAATTAGCAGGGAAATTTGGGAAATCCCAGGGGTTTCCCTAGAATGGAGTTCCCGGCGTGAAATGTTGCATCTTCGCGCAAACGGGCATATACGCATCCTCTCCCCTCCCCCGGAACTATGCCGATTGCTTTCAAAGAATGGGCCGTGACTGTGCGCGCGCTCGCCGAAGGCGAGCAACTCGTAACACTGCGCAAGGGCGGCATCCGCGAACAAGAGAAGCACTTCAAGCTCGACCACGAGCGGTTCTTCCTCTACCCGACGTTCGACCACCAGCGCCGCGACCTCGTTCGTGAGTCTCACCAGCCCGAGATGGCGCGTGCGCTCGAAGAGGGCGTCTGGCCCGAAGGCGAGCCGCCGCCGCACGCGCTGACGCGTGACGGCGACATCCCGCAGCCCGATCGCGTGAGGATTCGTGCGTGGGCCGAGGTCGCCGACCACTGGACGATCACCGACCGCCGCGCGGTCGACGCGCTGTCGCCGTTCTACGTGTGGACGCCCGACTACGCGGAGAAGCGGCTCGACTGGAAGCGCCGTCATCCGCTCCACGTCGTGCTGCTGCGCACGTACCGCATCCCCCGCCCCGTCACGGTCAAGGTCCGCGACGACTACGGCGGATGTCGCTCCTGGCTGGAGATCACCCGCGATCTCCCGTTCGAGGGCACACCGGTCCTCTCCGACGACGAGTTCGAGCGCGCCTCCGAGGAGATCCGCGCGATCGTCGGCGGCCGCGTTCCGGCCCTCGTCTAGCCCGCAGCATCCCGCAGTGACCCCTCGCGACGAGGCGCCGGCCGCCGGCATCGAGCAGTTGCTCGCTGGCCGCCGGGCCCTCGCGATCGGGATCGGCGGCGGCGGTGACGTCGTCGGCGCGCTCGCCGTCGCGGAGTGCGCACGTGCGCTCGGCGGTGACGCCGTCCTCGGCGGCGTCACCTGGGAGCGGCGGCCGATCGATCCGCTTCCCGGCGCGCGCAGCATCGACGAGCTGCGCGACGCCGAGGTGCTCCACCCCGCCGCCGCGCTGGCCGGGCCGCAGACGAGCGGCCCCGGCGGCTTCCTCTTCGCCGAGTCGCGGATGGCCGCGCTGACCGGGGCGTGGGTCGCGCTGATCGACCCCAACCCCGGCCCGGCCGCGATCGCCGACGGCATCGCCGCCGCCGTCAGACGGCTGGAGTGCGACCTCGTCGTGCTCGTCGACGTCGGCGGCGACGTGCTCGCGCACGGCCACGAGCCGGGGCTGGCGAGCCCGCTCTGCGACGCCGTCATGCTGGCGGCCGCGCCGCTGCTGAACGCGCGCGGCATCGAGACCGTCGCCGCGCTCTTCGGCGCCGGCTGCGACGCCGAGCTGACGCCCGACGAGGTGCAGGAGCGGATCGCCGAGGTCGCCGCCGCCGGCGGCATGCTCGGCGTCTGGGGCCTCGGCCAGCAGTCGCTGCAGCGGCTCGACACGGCGGTCGCGGCAGTCCCGACGGAGGCGAGCGCACAGGCGGTCGCCTGCGCCCGCGGCGCCTGGGGTCCGCAGCCGATCCGCGACGGCCGCCGCACCGTGATCCGCACGCCCGCGGGCGGCCTCACCTTCTTCTTCGACCCCGCCGCCGCGATCGCGACGGCCGCGCGCTGCGCCCGCGCCGTGCTGGAGGCGCCCTCGATGGAGGCGGCGCAGGAGATCCTCTCCGGCCTCGGGATCCGCACCGAGCTGGACTTCGAGCGCGACGCCGCGGCCGGTCTGATCTGACGCCGCGTGAGCGGGGTCCGATCGTGCGATCATCCCCTCCCCGATGGCTTGGGACGAGACCTTCTCGGCCTCCTTCCGCGCCCGCCACGAGACGGCGGACGCGGACGACGCCGCCCGCATGCTCGACTCGCTGGAGCGCACCCGCGCGCGGCTCGACGTGCTGTTCCCGAGAACTGTCCCCGACGTCACCGTCGTCTTCCACAGATCGCCGTGGCTGCTCGACCTGGCCCACCCGCTGGTGCCGTTCGAGCGGCTGCTGACGGCGCCCGCCGCGCGCCGCTACGTCGTCGGCTCGGTGACGGCCAACACGATCCACGTGCTCGGCCCGAGCACGCTGTCGCAGCGGGCGACCGGGGTCGACGGCTCGCGCGAGATGCTGCAGCGCGCCCCTGACGTGCTCTACGCGCGGCTCGTCGTCGGCGCCAACAACCGCCGCCTGCCGCCGCCGGCGACGCCGCCCGCGCTGCTCCAGCGCGTGCGCTGGGCATGGCTGGTCGAGGGCGCGGCGCGCTTCTTCGCGGGCCAGGTCGAGCATGCGCGGCCGGCGATCGCGCGGCGGCTGCGCGAGGGCGGCCGGCCGTCGTTCCCGCCGAGCCTGCGCGACGCGGCCCTGCTCGGCGGCACCGTGCTCGACCTGCTCGCACGCGAGGAGGGCCCGGAGGCCGCGATGCGGCTCGCCTGCTACCTCGACCCCGAGGGGCCGGAGAAGGCGCTCTACGACGCCTTCGGCCACCGCGAGCTGGTCCATACCGAGGGCGCCTGGCGTGCGCACCTCGCGCGCCTCGCCGACCTCGGCGGCGCGAACCCCTCGCGCAGGCGCCGCTGACTAGAAGATCGCGTCGGCCGCGTAGATCAGCGCCGCGACGACCGCGAGCACCAGCAGGATCACCGCGAACAGCTTCGTCGGCGACGGGCCGGCTGGAGCGGCGTCGGGCAGCAGGTGGGCCTGCAGCAGCACGTCGCGCGTGGCCGAGACGCCGGAGCGCGGCACCATCACGTCGCGCGGGCCGGAGGCGAGGAAGTCGGGCACGTCGAAGCCCATCGAGCGCCGCAGTATCGAGGGCACGCCCTCCTCCAGCAGCAGGCCCTGGATGAACTCGCCCTCTATCTGGTTTCTGACGCCGAGCACGCGCACCAGCTCGCCGCGCGCGTACTCGGGGTTGACCTTGCCGGCAGTGTCGTCGCGCGGCAGGGTCATCGCGCTACTCGACGATCCTCAGCTCGGCCTCGCTGACCGCGCCGTCGACGATGCGCCAGGCGCGCACGTCGGGCTCGGCGTCCTTCAGGCCGACGATCACGTAGAGCGAGTCGGGATAGAAGGCGAGGTTGATGTCGGTCTGCGACGGCTCGGGGACCGTGCGCGTGTGCGAGTGGTAGATCGCGCCCAGCTCGTGGCCGGCGTCCTCGATCGCGTCGAGGATCCTCAGCTGCTCGCGGCCGTCGATCTCGTACCGCAGCGGGCTGGCCGCGAGGTTCTCGGCCTGGAAGATTCTGACGGCGGCGCCGTCGGCTGACGCGATCATGCCGCAGCACTCGTTCGGCGCGTCGGCACGGGCGTGGGCGATCAGCTGATCGTAGAGTTCGCGGGCGATCTTCATCGCCCGCGAATCTACCAAGCTTGAGCTGTTCCGCAGAGAAGGTGCGGGAACTACGCGGCGTCGCGCTCGCGCGACTCGCTGCGGACGGCGGTGAGCTCGCGCTCGTCGTCGTCCTTGTCGGTGCCGGCGAGGGAGTCCTTGAACTCGCGCATGCCCTTGCCGATCGACTTGCCAGCCTCGGGCAGCTTCTTCGGGCCCAGGATGATGAGCGCGATGACGAGGACGAGGATGATCTCCATCGGTCCGATCTGAGAGAACATGTGGGGTCTCGGCTCCTTGTAGCGGGCCATCCGCCGCCGCTGATGACGGCTACGACGCGGACGGGCGGTGCGGATGGGTTGCAGTCATGCTACTCGTGATGCGGCGATCCAGCCAGCTCGGATCACCGGGTCGTCAGGGAATCGCGGCGTCTCCGGTCTCGAACGGGCTCGGCACGACGATCTCCGGCAGCTCGCTCAGCAGCCCGCGCAGGACGGTCGCGTGCTGTCCCTCGGCCGCCATGATCTGGGCCGCGAGCGTCAGCAGCCTCGGCGCGCCCAGCTCGCGCACGGCCTCCAGGTAGAGCGTGATCTGAGCGTTCTCCAGCTCGACCGCGAAGCGCGCGACGTCGCTCGCGGTGACGATCTGGTCGAGCGGATGGCGCAGCCCCTGCGCCGCCCGCGCTCTCGCCAGCGCGGCGTCGTCGCCCGGCACGGCCGGCGCTCTGACGCCGAGCGTGTCGAGCTCGCTCGCGAGCACGTCGGCGTGTTCGCGCTCCTGGCGCCGCAGCCGTCTCAGCAGCGTGTGCAGTCGCGGCTCGCCCGGCCCGTCGCGCAGCGCGGCGCCGTAGCTGGCGATCACGACCTGCTCCAGCGTCAGCGCGCGCGTCAGGATCTCGGCGTCGCTGCCGGCCTGCGCCCGCGCGATGCCGACCCCGCCGACCGCGCCCGTGCCCACGAGCGCCAGCGCCGCTCCCCCGCTCGCGCCCGCCAGCAGCGCCCGCCGGCTGAGCCTGGCGTCCATCTCAACTGCCGCCCGTCACGAACGCGGTCGGCAGCGGCCAGCGGCCGAGCCGCTCCAGCAGGCAGGAGGCGTGCTCGGCCTCGCAGGCGGCGATCGAGGCGATCGTCGCGCGCAGCAGCGGGTCGGCGACGCGCGGCACGACCTGCAGGTAGACGGCGATCGTCTGCTGCTCCAGCGACTCCAGCGACCTGAGGATGTCGCGGCCGTTGCCGGGCAGGCCGAAGTCGTAGCTGGGGCGCGGCCCGACCGGCGTCCCGCCGGCGCTGCCGACCAGCTCGCGCAGCCGTCTGACGTGCGCGCGCTCGTGCGACAGGAACAGCTCGCCGTCGGCGAGCGCGCGGCCCTCCAGCAGCGGCAGGCCGGAGAGGTAGGCGGCGACCAGCCGGTGCTCGGCCGCGAGCGCGCCGTTGAGCAGGTCGACGTCGGCGTCGTCACCGCCGCCGGCCGGCAGGCGGCCGGGCGGCGTCGTCGCGAAGCCGTCGCCGTCGTCGCCGTTGCCACCGCAGCCGGCGGCGAGCAGTCCGGCCGCCGGCACTGCCGCGAGGCCGCGTGCGGCCCCGCGCAGAAAGCTCCTTCGCGACGGGTCGTCTACCACCAGACGGTCGAGTCGAGGTTCGCGACCTCGTCGACCGGCAGGGTGTAGATCCCGGAGGAGAGGTACTTCCAGCCGTCGTCGGCGACGATGAAGACGACGTTGCCCTCGTCCAGCTCGCCCGCGATGCGGACCGCCACACGGGCGATCGCGCCCGAGGAGACACCGGCGAAGATGCCCTCCTCGTCGAGCAGCTTGCGCGTCCAGACGATCGCGTCGCGGTTGGTGACGAAGATCTTCCGGTCCAGCAGCGACAGGTCGATGATCGGCGGGATGAAGCCGTCGTCGAGCGAGCGCAGGCCCTGCACGGGCTCGCCCTGCATCGGCTCCGCGGCGACGATCTTGATCGTGTCGCCGAGCGCCTCCTTGAAGCGGCGCGCGTTGCCCATCAGCGTGCCGCCGGTGCCGAGACCGGCGACGAAGGCGCTGATCTCGTCCAGCTCCTCGAGGATCTCCAGCGCCGTCCCGTTGTAGTGGGCGTTCGGGTTGGCGATGTTGCCGTACTGGTACGGCATGTAGTAGCTGGAGTCGTCCTCAGCCATTCTGAGCGCCAGCTCGACGGCGCCGTTGGAGCCCTTCGAGCCGTCCGAGTAGACGATCTCGGCGCCGTACATCTGCAGCAGCTGGGTGCGTTCCGGCGTGACGTTGTCGGGCATCACGACCTTGAGTCTGTAGCCCTTGCGCTTGCAGATCATCGCGAGCGAGATGCCGGTGTTGCCGGAGGTCGGCTCGAGGATCGTCTGGCCGGGCTTGATCGCCCCTCTGGCCTCCGCGTCCTCGATCAGCGAGCGGGCGACGCGGTCCTTGACGGAGCCGGTCGGGTTGCTGGACTCCAGCTTCGCCCAGATGCGCACGCCGGGCTTCGGCGAGAGGCGCTTCAGCTCGACGAGCGGCGTGTTGCCGATCGCCTGGACGATGTCGCCGTAGCGACCGCCGCAGGGCTTGTTCTCAAGGCGTTCAGAAGCCATTGCTTCACGGAGTGTAGCGGCGCAGGGCAAGCGGGATCCGGGCACCCGTCAGGTGCCCGGACCACAAAACTGCTTGCTCAGGCGCCGCCGGCCATCGCCGGCAGGATCACGAGCGTGTCGCCCTCGCCGACGGCCGTCGAGAGGCCGTCGAGCACGCGCACGTCCTCGTCGTTGAGGTAGACGTTGACGTAGCGGTTCAGCTCGCCGTCGGCGGCGAACAGCTGCGACTGGGTCTGCGGGTGCGCGCTCGCCAGCGCGTTGAGCACCTCACCGACGTTCGAGCCGTCGGCGCTGACGGTCTTCTCGCCGCCGACCGACGGACGCAGGACCGGTGGGATCTTCACGGTTGCCATAGTCAGACCACCCTAACCGGCCGCGGCGCAGAACGCCTCGTAATCGGGGAACACGCCCATCTCGTCGTCGCTGATCGACTCGGGGTCGCGCGAGCAGATCGGGCAGTCCGGGTCGCGCCGCACCTTCAGCTCGGTGAAGGTCGCGCCGAGCGCCTCGTACAGCAGCAGGCGGCCGATCAGCGGCTCGCCCTCCTCGAGGATCAGCTTGACGACCTCGGTCGCCTGCAGCAGGCCCATCGTGCCCGGCAGCACGCCGAGGACGCCGTTGGCGCCGCAGGAGGGCGCCAGCTCGGCCGGCGGCGGGGTCGGGTAGAGGCAGCGGTAGCAGGGGCCGTCGAACGGCTTGAAGACCGACAGCTGGCCGTCGAAGCCGAGGATCGAGGCCGACACGACCGGGATGTTGAGCCGCACCGAGACGTCGTTGATCAGGTAGCGCGTGGGGAAGTTGTCGAGGCCGTCGACGATGATGTCGTAGCCCTCGACGATCTCCATCACGTTGGAGGCGTCGAGCCGGACCGGGTACTTGACGACTCTGACGTCCGAGTTGAGGTTCGCGATCGTCGCCTCGGCCGAGTCGACCTTCGGCTCGCCGACGCGGTCCTGCGTGTGGATCACCTGGCGCTGCAGGTTCGACAGGTCGACCGTGTCGTTGTCGACGATGCCGAGCGTGCCGACGCCGGCCGCCGCGAGGTAGAGCGCGGTCGGCGCGCCGAGGCCGCCGGCGCCGAGCAGCAGCACTCTCGCGTCGAGCAGCTTCAGCTGGCCCTCGACGCCGACCTCGGGCAGCAGCAGGTGGCGCGAGTAGCGGTCGCGCTGCTCGGGCGTGAGCGTGCGCGGGACCGTCACCTCGTAGCCGCGGTCCTTCCACAGCGTGATGCCGCCGGTCATCGACGAGACGTCGGTGTAGCCGAGGTCCTCGCTGAGCGTGCGCGCCGCGTAGGCGGAGCGGTTGCCGGAGGCGCAGTAGAGGACGATGTGGGCGTCGCGGTCGGGCACGACGCCGTCGATCCGCGACTCCAGGTACGCGCGCGGGACGTGTCTGGCGCCGGGCAGGTGGGCGACCGAGAACTCCTCGTTCTCGCGCACGTCGATCAGTACCGTGCCGTTGCCGAGCTGCTCGTGCACGGCCGCGGGATCCACCTCTTGGATCTGGCTCTTGATGGTGCGGAGCAGCTCCGCTCCGGAGGGACTCATCCGAGAAATCTCCTCAAACTGGGTCGGGATTCGGTCACTTCAGAAAGGATAGCGGCCCGGTAGCCTCTCGGGAGTCGTGCCCGCCCGTCTGCGCCTCACCGCCCTCGTCACCACCGCGATCGTCGTCGTCGCACTCGCCGCGATCGTCCTCCTCGGCAACGGCGACAGCACCAGCCCGACGAGCGCCAGCGCCGACCCGACCGGCTTCCACGGCGCGGTCCGCCCGCCCGGCGCGCCGGTCCCCGAGCTCGACCTGAGAGACCAGGACGGCAGGCTCGCGACGATGCGCGAATACCGCGGCAGACCGTTCGTGCTGACCTTCATGTACTCGACCTGCGAGGACACCTGCCCGCTGACAGCGCAGCAGATCCGCGGGGCGATCGACGACCTCGGCCGCGCGGTGCCGGTGCTGGCGGTCAGCGTCGACCCCAGAAACGACACGCGCTTCCACATCGACAACTTCCTCGTGAAGCAGAGAATGAACGGCCGCATGCGCTTCCTGACCGGGACGCGCGCGCAGCTGGAGCCGATCTGGCAGGCGTACGGGATCCAGCCGCAGGGCGAGGGCTTCGAGCACTCCGCCTCGACCGTCGTGATCGACGCCGACGGCAGACAGCGGGTCGGCTTCCTCACCAGCCAGCTGACCTCCGAGGGCCTCGCCGCCGACCTCAAGCGGCTCGGCGCCTAGAACGCAGGAGGGCGGCCCGCGGGCCGCCCTCGTCCACGTCTATCTGGTCAGGCTCAGCTGCACTTCGAGTTCGGCGAGGTCGCCGAGACCGGGCCGCTGATGAACGGCGCGCCCTGGTCGAAGGTGAAGTCGGCCGCGAACGGCCAGCCGCCCTTGGGGCAGCTCGTCGTCGCGACGTACGGCACCTTGACGGTTCTCTTGCCTCTCTTGACCGTCGTCGTCGCCTGGACCTTGACCTGGAAGTAGGTCAGCGGCGCCCACGCGATCGGCGGGATGACCTCCTGCAGCTCGTCCGGGATCTTGACGTTCAGCTGCCAGCCGTAGTCGCCCTTCGACTTGACCAGCTTGCCGCTGATCGGCGCGGCGATGTCGATCGGGACGGTCGTCTCGACGAACAGCTGGAGCGAGTTGCCGGGGCTGTTGACCGCGGTCACCTTCAGCGTCGAGTTGACGCGCGTCGAGTTGACGAGGCCGAGCGCTCTCGCGGTGCCTCTGCCGACGATCGAGCCCTTCGGGCAGCTCGACAGCGATCTCGTCGCCTTGATCGTCGCCGGGGAGCAGGTCGGGAACGCTCTGTTGTTGAACGTCACGCCCTTGGCGAACTTGACGACGACCGTGTCGCTCGTCGCCGGGTTCTCGG
Organism: Conexibacter sp. CPCC 205762; assembly: GCF_030646155.1. GTDB lineage: Bacteria > Actinomycetota > Thermoleophilia > Solirubrobacterales > Solirubrobacteraceae > Conexibacter. Next base: position 58,007 of record NZ_JAUTDN010000030.1, on the reverse strand, counting down.
TCGGGCTCTGGATCACGACGTTGATCGCGGCCGGCTTCGGCTTCTTCGCCGTGCCGGACTTGCCGGGCGTGATCTTCACGTCCAGCTTCTGGACCATGTCCGTCGGCTCACCGGCCTGTGCCGTGGCAGCGGTGAGGCCGATCGCGGCCAGCGAGACCCCCGCGAGGGTCCGCCAACGTGGAAACGACATGCACTCCTCCTATGGGTACTGCGGTGCGGATGGGACGTAGGGAATCTGTGTTCGAACACGTCGCCCCGTGCCAGCGATGCGTCGAGTTCGTGACAGAAGTCCGTATCCGGACAACTGTACGGGTTTCTCTGACTCAGGTGGAAGCGTTTCTCGCGGCGGCGGCTCTTCTGGCCGCGTCGCGTCTGCGCTGGCGGAGCGTGCTGACGGCGAGCGCGCCGGCCAGCAGCAGAGCCGGCGCGGCGTAGATGATCGACACGTACCAGTGGCCGATGTGGGCGAAGACGGTCATTGGTTGGCCGCCGAGATCAGCCACAGCGCGAGGCAGGTGAAGGCGACCATCACCGTGAGCATCCAGATCTGGGAGCGGATCGCCGCACGGCCGCCACGGTAGAGGGCGAGCGCGCGGTCGTGCGCCAGCACGAGCGCACCGATGTGTCCGAGCACGATCACGACCACCTGGAGATACCAGATCCCGGTCGCGGAGATCACCGTGTAGTCGATCGTCCAGGAAGCGGTGCCGAGCAGGTCGGAGCCGTTGCCGAGCGGATCCGACAGCAGGTAGCCGTACGCCTGGCCCTGGTAGATCAGCAGCGAGGCGTAGTGCGCGAGCGCGTAGGCGAGCGCGATCGGCACGAGCGTGTGGACGAAGGCGGCCGCCAGCTCGCCGGCGCTGCGCTCGCGGTCGACCGTGCGCATCCCGAGGATCCCGAGCCGGAAGACGAGCGCGACGAGCAGGAAGCAGGCCAGCAGGCCGACCGTGAAGGCCGCCTCGCCGGCACCGGTCGCGCTCATCCCGAGGTCCTCGAAGACGCTCTGGAGGTGCGGCGCCAGATCGGTCCAGAGCGGCCCGCCGGAGGCGCCGTCGAAGGTCGTCGAGCCGATCATCACGCACAGCAGCGCCACCGTCCCCGGCAGCACCGGCAGCGACGGCAGCCCGTCGAGCGGGCGTCGCAGCCACAGCGCGCCGGCTCTGCGCGTCAACGGCGCGATGCGCGCGAAGAGGCCGAAGAAGGCGCCGAAGCCGTCGCCGTTGCGGCTCCACGCCTCGATCCCCCAGACGCTCATCCCGATCAGCTGGATCGCGCCGTAGACGAGCGCGAGGATCGCCAGCAGCTGCGGGTCGTCGCGGTCGACCGAGACCAGCTCCAGCCAGGCGAAGGCGGCGATCGTGACGACCGCCGGCCACTGCCCCAGCAGCCGCGGCCACGCCAGCGCCTCCGGCACCGCCTCCGCCCCGCCGCGCCGCAGCCGGCCCGCCAGCCAGGCCGCCGCGCGCGCGAGCGCCCGCCACGGGCTCAGCAGCCGGAAGACGTCGCCGAACAGCATCGAGGCGACGACGAGGCCGACCCAGAAGACGACGTAGACGGTCGTCGGCGCGAAGTTGGCGGTCGGCACGGCGGTGCCGGCGAAGCCGGCGTAGACCGTCAGCGCGAAGATCGCGAGCCCGACCGCGCCGAGCAGCACGTCGGCCCACGCGCCCAGCGCCAGCAGCCGCCGCTCGCGCGGTCTCTGCAGCCGCGGCTGCGGCCACAGCAGGCCGAGCGCGGCGAACGAGATCACCAGCACGATCGCCGCCGCCCATGCGAACAGCCAGGTCGGCAGCGGCAGGTCGGCCTTGCCGACGAGGCCGTGCGCGGAGGCGCTGGCGGGCAGCAGCGCGAGCAGCGCCGTCGCGGCGAGCGCGGGCGCGGCGAGCAGGCGGAGCGGACGGGACGCGGTCATGGTCTGGGCCGGCCGCGAGCGGCGGTCGGCGGAGCTCGCGATTCTACGCGGCGATACCCTTCCCGCCTCATGCGCCTGCCAGACGAAGCCCAGATCCTCGCCCCCGCCTTCCCCGCCCCGTCGAGATGGGTCAACGTCGCGATGCTGCGGATGGACAAGGAGCAGGGCCATCCCGTGCTCGTCGAGTTCTGGGATTTCTGCCGCGTCAACTCGCTGCGCACGCTGCCGTACCTGAAGGCGTGGCACGAGCGCTACGCCGAGGCCGGCCTGCGCGTCGTCGGCATCCACGCCGCCGGCTTCCAGGCCTCCGCCGACCCGGACGCGATCCGCGCCGCCGTCGCGCGGCTGGGGATCGAATATCCGGTCCTGATCGACGGCGAGCTGAAGGCGGCTGAGTCCTACGGGATCGACGGCTGGCCCAGCCGCTACCTGTGGGACGACAGCAGCAGACTGTTCGAGGTCCACATCGGCGAGGGAGGCTACGTCGAGACCGAGCTGGCGATCCAGGAGCTGTTGGGGATCGAGCAGGAGCCGGTCCCACCGGTCCGTCCCGAGGACGAGCCGGGCCTGCTGCTGCCGGCGCAGACGGCTGACCAGCAGGGCGAGTGGTCGGGCCCGTACGAGGCCGGCGGCGTCTGGGCGGTGCTGAGCGGCAGCGGCAGCGTGCGCGCCAACGGCCAGCAGATCGTCGTCGCCCATCCCGGCTGCTACCAGCTGGTCTCGCACGAGCACCACACGACCGGCGTGCTCGAGCTCGAGGTCGGCGACGGCGTCACCTGCGAGGCCGTCTGCTTCACGCCCGGGATCGCGTCCGCCTAGGCGGACAGCTCGTCCCAGGAGCGGTCGCCGAGCAGGTCCAGCCGCCGCGGCGGCGTTCCCGGCTCGGCGCCGACGACGATCGCGCGGCCGGGCCAGTAGGGGCTCTCCCCCGGCGTTCTCGTCAGGAAGTGGCGCTCGAAGACCCACGTGCCGGTGTTGTGCAGCGCGATCCCGCCGGCCGCGTGCCAGACGGCGAGGTCGTCGCCCGGCAGCGGGCCGCTGCGGTGGGTGTGGCCGAACAGCACGTGTCTGGCCTCGATTCCGAGCGCCTCGACGGCGGCGCCCATCGCGCGCGTCCCGGCGACGCCGAGCGCCGGCCCTGAGACGTCGGCTCTGACCGGGCCGAGGCCGGCGCGGTTGACGGCCGCGACGCCGAGCGGGAAGAGCGCGCCGAGCGCCCGCCGCCGCAGCGGCTTGTGGCCGTCGCCGGCGATCGCGTCCCAGACTCTGACCGACACGCCCTGCGTGCCGCGCGGCGTGCCGCCGCCGCGGCGCGACTGCTGCGCGAGCGAGTACGACCAGGCGTAGATCGGTGCCAGCGCCGCCTCGTAGTCGTCGGGCGTCGCGTCGCGCAGCGACGGACGGCCGACGATCCGCCCCATCGCGCCGGCCGACAGCCGCTCGAAGGTCGGCACCGTCGTGTGACGGTCGAGGTAGTGGCCATGCAGCGCGTAGACGTCGTCGCGCAGCCAGATGCCCGGGTAGGCGAGCGTCAGCCGCGCGGGCGCGAGCCGATCGGCCAGCGCGGCGACGGCGTCGCCCGGCTCCCAGCTCGCCCGCTGCTCCAGCCCCAGCGGCGGCGGGGCGGTGTCGCGGCGGAGGCGCTCCAGCCACGGCGCGACCAGCTGGTGGTCGTGGTTGCCGGGCACGAGCACGACCTCGCCGTCGCCGCCGAGCGCCGCGCCGAGCCGCTCGAAGAACGGCCGCGCGACTGCGAAGGCGTCGCGCAGCGGACCCTGCCGCAGCTCGATCGCGTCGCCCAGCAGCACGACGCGCTCGATCCGCTCGCGCGCCAGCGCCGCGCGCAGCGGCTCGAACAGCGCCTCCTGCCGCAGCAGGTCACGGCCGTCGGCCGCGCCGAGGTGCAGATCGGAGATGACGAGCGTGGCCGGCAGGCGTGCGTCCCCTCGCGCCCGTGAGCCCGCGCCGGCGGCTGCTAGGCCGACTGCGCCGCCATCGCCTGGCGGATCGGCTTCGGCAGCATGAAGCGGACGTCCTCCTTGACGACCTCGAGCTCCTCGACCGACGCGGTGCCGCGCGCTCTGAAGAACTCGACCAGCCGCTGCACCAGCTCCTCGGGCGCGCTCGCGCCGGAGGTGATGCCGACGACGCGCTTGCCCTCCAGCCACGCCTCGTCGACCTGACCCTCGTGGTCGATCAGGTACGAGTCGGTGCCGAGGTCACGCGTGACGTCGACCAGGCGGCGCGAGTTGGAGGAGTTCTGCGAGCCGATCACGAGCACCAGGTCGCACGCTCTCGCGAGCTGCTTGACGGCCGCCTGGCGGTTGGTCGTCGCGTAACAGATGTCGTCGGTGCGCGGCCCGGTGATGTTGGGGAACTTCTCGCGCAGACGCGCGATGATCGCCCTCGTCTCGTCGACCGACAGCGTCGTCTGCGAGATGTAGGCGACCTTGTCGGCGTCGGCGATCTCGAGCGTGTCGACGTCCTCTTCGGTCTCGACGAGCACGATGTGGTCGGGCGCCTCGCCCATCGTGCCCTCGACCTCCTCGTGCCCGGCGTGGCCGATCAGCACGATCGTGTAGTCGTCGGCGGCGAATCTGACCGCCTCGCGGTGGACCTTCGTCACCAGCGGGCAGGTCGCGTCGATCGTCTGCAGGCCGCGCTTGGCCGAGTTCTCGTGGACGCTCGGAGCGACGCCGTGGGCGGAGAAGACGACGGTCGAGCCCTCGGGGACCTCCGACTCGTCGTCGACGAAGATCGCGCCGCGCGAGCGCAGCTGTTCGACCACGTGCTTGTTGTGGACGATCTCCTTGCGCACGTAGACGGGCGCACCGTGGAAGTCGAGCGCGCGCTCGACGGTCTGGACGGCTCGGTCGACGCCCGCGCAGTAACCGCGGGGGGAGGCGAGCAGAAGTTTTTCGGGCGTAGGACGCATGTGACTCGACACAGTGTAGGCAACCCTCTACGGTGGCCTCATGGCCGAGATGGTTCGCAACGACGCCGGGGGGCTCTCGCCGAAGCAGGAGCAGAAGGGAACCAACAAGTTCGTCGAGCTTGTCGGGATCGTCATCGTCGCCCTGCTGCTCGCCTTCCTGATCCAGGCGTTCTTCATAAAGACGTACCGGATCCCGAGCGGCTCGATGGAGCCGACGCTCGACATCGGGCAGCGCGTGCTCGTCAACCGCATCGGGATGCGCTTCGGCGATCCGAAGGTCGGCGACATCGTCGTCTTCCACCCGCCTGCCGGCGCCGACATCCAGCCCGCCCGCTGCGGCGCGGCCGACGAGGGCGGCAGCAGCGCCAAGCCCTGCTCGGTCGCGACTCCCGAGGAGTCGAAGCAGACCTTCATCAAGCGCGTCGTCGGCACCGGCGGCGACACGATCGCGATCCGCGACGGACACGTGATCCGCAACGGCAGACTGCAGAGAGAGACGTTCGTCAACGAGTGCGGCGACGGCTTCGGCTGCAGCTTCCCCGGCACGATAACCGTGCCCCAGGGCAGCTTCTACATGATGGGCGACAACCGCGGCGCCTCCGACGACAGCCGCTACTGGGGGCCGGTCCCGAAGGACTGGCTGATCGGCACCGCCTTCGCGACCTACTGGCCGCCGAAGCGGATCGGCGTCTTCTGACGCAGCAGCTCGACGAGCGCCTCGCCCGTCGCGTCGAGGCTCGGCTCCTCGACCTGGTCGAGGCGGTCGCAGCTGTCGTGGAAGCAGGCGTAGTCGAAGTCGATCAGGTCGATCGCGGTCACGCCCGCGCGTGCGAACGGCGTGTGGTCGTCGAGGATCTCGCTGCGCGTCTTGCCGGGGAAGACGCGCACGACGCCGACGCGCGCGGCCGCGTCGCGCAGCCGCTCCCAGGCGGCCGGGTCCGAGCCCTGCTCGCGCTCCAGCCGCAGCCCTCTCTGGCCGACGAAGTCGACGTTGACGACGGCGCCCAGGTCGCGCGCGTGACGGCGCGCGTACGCCTTGCTGCCGCGCAGGCCGGTCGCGTAGAAGTCGGCGTCGTCGTCCGGTGACTCCTCGCCGTCGAACAGCACGAAGCGCAGCTCGGGCGCGCCGGCCGGCCGTCTGATCGTTCTCAGCACGCGCGCCAGCTCCAGCACGACCGCGGTGCCGGCGGCGCCGTCGTTGGCGCCCTGGAAGCCTCTCTCGCCCGGCAGCACCTTCGTGTCGTAGTGGGCGCTGACGACGATCGCCGGTCTGCTGCCGGGGAGCGTGCCGACGATGTTGCGCAGCCCGCCGGGGACCTGCTCGAAGCGGCCGCCGGGCAGCTGCGTGCGCAGCCACGCGGCCAGCCTGCGCGAGGCGGCGGAGCCGGCCGGGCGCTGGCCGTGGGCGACCTGTCTGGCGACGAGCGCGTGAGCGCGCGCGCCGTCGAAGCGGTTCGCGGTCGCGACCGGCGTGCCGGGGATGTCGACCGAGCCGCCGGAGCCGGCGAGGACGATCGCAGCGCCGATCCCGATCGCGCCGCAGAGGAAGACGGGCAGCAGTGCCCAGCCGAGTCCGCGCGTCGCCATCGGCACAGCTTGGCAGGCGTTCGGCCGACGTGGCGTTCGCCTTGGAGGAGTTCCGGCTATACGCTTGAAAATCCGACCACTGTTGGTAGCTGCTGGGGAGGCACTGAAGCGTGGCGCAGGAACACCTCGATCGACTGACCGCCGTAGATGCGTCTTTCCTGCATCAGGAAGACGCGGCGTCGCACATGCACATCGGCGCGGTCACGATCTTCGAGGGTCCGCCGCCGCCGTTCGCGGCCGTCCTCGATCACATCCGCGGCCGGCTGCAGTTCGTCCCCCGGTATCGCCAGAAGCTCGCCTACCCGCCGCTCGACAGCGGCCGGCCGCTGTGGGTCGACGACCCGACCTTCAACCTCGAGTACCACGTCCGTCACAGCGCGCTGCCGGCGCCCGGCAGCGAGCAGCAGCTCTACCGGCTGGCGGCGCGGATCGGCTCGCAGCAGCTCGACCGCTCCAAGCCGCTGTGGGAGTGCTGGTTCGTCGAGGGCCTCGAGGACAACCGCTTCGCGCTGATCTTCAAGACCCATCACGCGCTCGTCGACGGCGTCTCCGGCGTCGACCTCGCGACGGTCCTGTTCGACCTCCAGCCGGTCCCGCCGAGACTCGACCCCGAGGCGACGCCGTGGCAGCCGAAGCCGGAGCCGACGAGCGCCGAGATGGTCGCCGCCGGCGTCGCCGGGCTCGTCAAGACCGGCATCGACATCGCCTCCAAGGCGCTCGCCGCCGCGACCAATCCCAGCGGCGCCGTCGAGGCGCTGCGGGAGGCGTCGGAGGGGATCGGCGAGATCGTCTGGGCCGGCCTCAACCCGGCGCCCGACACGCCGCTGAACGTGCCGATCGGCCCGCACCGCCGCTACGCGATCGTGCGCAACGAGCTGGCCGACTTCCGCTACGTCAAGGGCGCCTTCAACGCGACCGTCAACGACGTCGTGCTTGCGCTGATCTCGGGCGCGCTCGGCAGATGGCTGCGCTCGCGCGGGATGCGGACCGAGGGGCTGGAGTTGCGCGCGCTCGTGCCGGTCTCGATCCGCGCCGAGGGCCAGAGACACCAGCTCGGCAACCAGATCGTGCTGATGCGCGGGCCGCTGCCCGTCTACATCAAGGACCCGGTCGCGCGGCTGCGCTTCGTCAAGGAGGCGATGGACGGGCTGAAGGAGTCCAAGCAGGCGGTCGGCGCGAGAGTGCTCGCCGACGTGCAGCAGCTGGCGCCGCCGACGGTGCTCGCGCAGGCGTCGCGGATCCAGTTCTCGACCCGCCTCTTCAACCTGCTGACGACGAACGTGCCGGGCCCGCAGTTCCCGCTCTACGTGCTCGGCCGCGAGCTGCAGGACCTCTTCCCCGTCGCGTTCCTGCCGAAGAACCATTCGCTGGCGATCGCGATCATGTCGTACAACGGCAGAGTCAACTTCGGCCTGCTCGGCGACTACGACAACCTGCCCGACATCGACGTGATCGCCGACGGGATAGCCGACGGGCTGGCGGAGCTGAAGCGCGCCGCGCAGGCGAAGGAGGCGCGCGCGGCCGGCGCCCGCGCGACGGTCAGCGCGGCGTCGTCGGCGCCGGCTCCGGCTCCGGCGAGAGCCCCGTCCGCGAACGGGACCGCTCCCGCGAGAGCCGAGAGAGCCCCGAGACGCAGACGCGCCGCCGCCGCGAGAACGCGCAGAGCGCCCGCGCGCAGGTCGCGCGAGCCGGTGGCGACGGTCTCCGCCCCCTCCGAGAACGGCACCGCCGAGCCGCAGCTGCTCCCGCGCGGGCCGGTCTCGCGAACGGACGGACCGGGCGCGGCGATGCGCGCGCGGAGGCGGCCGTCCTCGCGCAACGGCAGCGGCAGAGGCTCCTGACGCGGCTCAGCGGCGGCCGACGGCGTGGTCGCCGCTCCTAGCGCGGCGCGCGCACGACGGCGTCGTAGCGGCGCGGGCGCGGCTCGCGGTTGCCGGCGCGGTCGAGCGATTGCGCGTAGAGGCCGTAGCGCGCGCCCGGCTCGCCGCGCAGCCGGAAGGCCGTCACCTTCGCCCGCAGCGCTATCCGCCGCTGCACCCTGTGGTCGCGCAGCCGCACCAGCGTCAGCGCGACCGATCTGACGCCGCTGACACGGACGGTCGGCGGGCCGGAGTCGGTCGCGCGCCAGCGCAGCGCGATCGTCCCCGCGGGTCTCGCGGCGGTCGCGGTCAGGCGCGTGCGGGGAGCGCGCGCGTCGCTGTCGCGGGCCGCCTCCAGCGCGGCGCCCGCGTCGAGGATCCCCCAGCCGAGCTGGTCGTTCCAGCCGCGCCCGGCCGGCCGCCGCGCCGTTCGCTTCAGCAGCCGCACGACGGCGCGGCCGGAGAGGTCGGGGTTGAGGACGCGTACGAGCGCCGCCGCGGCCGCCACCTGCGGCGCCGCCATCGAGGTGCCGGCGAGGTAGCCGTAACGGGTGTCGCCGGCGATCGTGGCGCGGCAGCCGCAGGGACGCGTGCCGACCTCGAACGGGGTCGGCTGTGCCGGGAAGGCGCCGATCACGCCGCGCGGCGTCGCGCCGGCGCCACCGGCCGTGCCGTAGGCGGCGAGCGAGATCTGCGAGCCGTAGCCGGCGAACGGCGCGCGGCGGCCGTCCCACTCGGCGGTCGTGACGCTGAGGCCGCTGCCGGCGTCGAGGTCCTTGCCGCTGCCGGTCGGCTGCAGCACGTTGGCGGGGTCGCCCTGCTCCTGCAGCGGCTCGTCGGCGGCGGCCGCGACGAGCACGACGTCGCGATTGGCGGCGTAGCGCAGCGCGCGTCTGATCGTCGCGCTCGCCGGCCGGCTGCCGTCGTCGCCGAAGCTCATGTTGATCGCGTGCACGCCGTGATCGGTCGCGTCGACGATCGCGGCCGCGATCGAGCCGTCGCTGAGGTCGGTCTTCTCGACCACGAGCCGGCAGCCGTCGCCGGCGCCGGCGATCCCGGTCGCGTTGCCGGTGGCGGCGCAGGCGAGCGAGGCGACGTGCGTCCCGTGGCCCTCCTCGTCGCTGCCGGCGGATCCGTCGGAGGGCTCCTCTCGCTGGTCGACCAGCCGCGCGATCTGCGGCGCCAGCTCCGGATGGGAGGCGTCGACGCCGGTGTCGATCACGCCGACGAGCGCCTTCGAGCCGTCGACCAGCTGCCAGGCGCGCGGGAAGCGCTCGCGCAGCAGCGGCCACTGCAGCGGCGTGCCGGCTGGGAGCGGTGAGCCGGCCGTGCCGGCGGCCGGCTCGGGCAGCGTCAGCGCCGGGTCGTCCGGCAGCGGCGGCGCGACGGCGCGCAGGCGCGTGTCGCCGTCAGATTCGCTCGGCGGCCCGACGGCGCGCGGGCGCGTGCCGCCGTCAGACTCGCTCGGCGGCCCGACGGCGCGCAGGCGCGTGCCGCCGTCAGACTCGCTCGGCGGCGCGACGGCGCGCAGGCGCATCCGGCGTTCGGGCTCGACGGCGGCGACGCCGGGCAGGGCGGCGAGCCGGCGTGCGGCCTGCGCGGCGCTCTCCCCCGCCCGCGGGCGGACGGCGACGAGCCCGATCTGCGGCAGCGGGCGGCCGTCGGCCTGCACGCCAGCAGCGGCGATCGCGACGGGCGCGCTCGCCGCGCCGGCGTGGCGGTCGGTCAGCACAAGCAGGCGCCCGGTCGGCACGGCGGCGGCGCTTCCGGCCGCCTGCGCGGAGACCGGCGCCAGTGCGGCGCCGGCTGTCAGCAGCAGTCCGAGGACGAGTGGGCTAGAAGCCCAGGGCGAACTTCGCATCTTCGGACATCTTGTCCGGAGACCACGGCGGATCGAACACCATCTTCGGGTTCACCTGCTCGACCTCGTCCAGTTCGCCGACGAACTCGACCATCTGCTCGCTCACCTGCGGTCCGATCGGGCACGCCGGCGTCGTCAGCGTGAACGTGATGTTGACCGTCTCACCGTCGATCTCGACGCCGTAGACGAGCCCGAGCTCGACGAAGTCGAGGCCCAGCTCCGGGTCGATGACGTTGGACAGCGCGTCGTTGACTTCTTCGATCGTGGTCGGCACGCAGACCAGTCTAGCGGCCCGCCCGCGCTCCCCCGGCCCATCGGAACGCGCCGGAAATCCGCCCTTTCCGAGGCGGCCCCAAAGGGTGATCGGCAAACGTGAGAAAGGCCTCATCGGGCTTGCGCAGACCATGAAGGTTTCGTTAGGTTCGCGCGCATCGTCGACTACGCCGAACACCCGCCCACGCTGCGCTGCTCGGGGGACGAGGACCGGTTGACCCAGGCCCGCCGCCGTCCGGCGCTGGCCCGGGCGATCAAGGCCCCGGCCGATGTCGTCATCGACCTGACCGAGCTGACGTGGGCGGACGCCTCGCTGATGCTCGACTTCGTCATGCTCGCCCGCCGCCTGCGCGCGCAGGGCCGCACCGTCGCGCTGCGCAACGCGCAGCCGCAGATCGTCGCGCTGATCGAGCTGGTCGGCCTCGACCGGATCGACGGCGTGCACGTCGAGCGCGCGACGGCGAGCAGGGACGTCGACATCTCGGCGCACGCGATCCGCCCGCGGCCGCGCCTGCGCGTCGCGCACGCCTAGCGCGCACCGCGCTCCTCGCCACGAGCGCGACCACGCGGCGTCGTACGGCCATCCCCATCGTGCCGACGACGAGCGGCGGGTACTCTCAGAGCACGATGTTCATCTTGCTCCTGCTGTTGCTGATCCTGGTACCGATCGCGGAGCTGTACGTGATCATCCAGGTCGGCCAGGCGATCGGCGCGCTGCCGACGATCGCCCTGCTGTTCGCCTCCTCGATCCTCGGCACGGTGCTGCTGCGCTCGCAGGGCCGGCTCGCCTGGCGCCGCTTCCGCAGCGCCGTCTCCGCCGGCCGCGCGCCGACGCGCGAGGTCGTCGACGGCACGCTCGTCGTCTTCGGCAGCGCGCTGCTGATCGTGCCCGGCTTCATCAGCGACGTCTTCGGCATCTTCCTGCTGCTGCCGCCGACCCGCGTGCTGACCCGCAAGCTGCTGCTGAGCGGCGCGCGCGGGCGGATGCTGATGGCGGCCGCGAGCATCGGCGGAGCATCGCGCGGCCGCGCACGGCAGGATTACGACGTGGACTCCACCGCAAGAGACGTCGACGGCGCCGGCCCCCAGCTGCGCGGATGATCGGCCCAGAACAGGAATCGCCCCGCCCCGCCGAGGGCGAGGGCTTCGGCGACGCGGTCACGTACGCCTTCGGCGACGCCGCGAACGGCCTCTACGGCAGCGCCCGCTTCGGGCTCGTCGCGGGCGATCCGCCGCGCGCGACCTCGATCGTGATGCTGTTCCACGACGGTGAGGTCGTCGACGTCGCCTCCTCCGGTGCCGTCGAGGCGCCTGCGCTCGACTGGGCGCGCGTCGAGGCCGGCGACGCGACCGCCGAGCTGGTCGAGCCGCTGCAGCGCTGGAGCGTCTCCCACGACGGCGACGGCGGCGGCTTCGAGCTGACCTTCGAAGCGCTCGCGCCCGCGGCCGAGGTCGGCCGCGACGAGATCGCCGCCAGCGCCGCGGCGCTCAACGGCTACGAGCAGCTCTGCCGCGTGCGCGGGACGGTCACCGTCGGCGAGCGCACCTTCAAGATCGACTGCCTCGGCCAGCGCGGCCACACCTGGGGCGCGCCCGACTGGACGCAGCTGGAGCTGTCGCGCACGCTCGGCGTCTGGCTCGACGACGAGCGCGGCGTCGCGCTCGCCTCGGTCCGCCCGCGCGGCGTCGAGGGCCACGAGGACGAGGTCGTCAGCGCCTGGCTGCTGGAGGCGCCGCAGCCGATCGACGACCCGCGCCTCTCGACGACGCTCGACGGCGGCGGGCGCCAGCTGCGCGCCGGGCTCGAGCTGTGGGTCGACGAGGAAGGCGAGCAGGGGCCGCTGCGCGGCGCCGGCGAGGTCGTCTGCGGGACGACCTTCGACCTCGGCGAGCTGCGGCTCGACTGCTCCTTCTTCCGCTGGCGGATGGAAGGCGCGCAGGGCGTCGGCCGCTACGACGTGCTGCGGCGCAGATGAGCCGCGTCGAGGTCGTCGTCTCCGACTTCGGCGGCGTCCTGACGACGCCGCTGATGCAGGCCTTCGCCGCCGTCCAGGAGGAGAGCGGGATCCCCTGGGAGCAGTTCGGCGCCGGCATGGCGCGCGCGGCCGAGCTGGCGGGCGCGCAGCCGCTGTTCGAGCTCGAGCGCGGCGCGATCAGCGAGGCCGAGTTCGTGCGCCAGCTCGACGCCGGCATGCGCGACGTGCTCGGCCGCGAGGTGACGCTGCACGGGTTCGGCGAGAGACTGTTCGCCGCGCTGCATCCGAACGCGCAGCTGATCGACTTCATGCGCGACCTGCGGGGCCGCGGCTACCGGATGGCGATCCTCACCAACAACGTGCGCGAGTGGGAGGCCCGCTGGCGTGCGATGCTGCCGATCGACGAGATCTTCGAGCTGGTGATCGACTCGGCGTTCGTCGGCATGCGCAAGCCGGAGCCAGAGATCTACCAGCTGCTGCTGGAGAGACTCGGCGTCGAGGCGGCGGCGACGGTCTTCATCGACGACCTCGAGGTCAACTGCGACGCGGCCCGCGCGCTCGGCATGAACGCGGTCCATTTCCAGAGCAACGAGCAGGCGATCGCCGAGGTCGAGTCAGTGCTCGACGGCGGGTCTCCCCCGGCCGCGGCCTGACGCCCGCGGCCCCTGCCTGGGCCCGGCGCGCGACTCATCCTCCTGACGCGAGCGCCCGCCTCACGCGGGCGGCGCGCTCAGTTCTCGGAGCCGAGCCGGTCCCAGCAGTACAGCTCGACGCATTCCTGCGCGAGCTCGCGGCAGCGCTGCTCCGACAGGAACGGCAGCACCATCTCCAGCGACTGCTCCTCGGCGACACCGGCGTCGAACGCCTCCTCGCCGCGGAAGCCGGCGGCGATCTTCAGCGCCTCGCGACGGTTCTCGCCGAGCGACGGGAAGAGGTTGACGAGGAACTCCTTGTTCGCGATCGGGTGACCGACCTCGAGCGAGGCGTGCCAGGCGGCGAGCATCGACAGGTCGTGCTCATCGAGATCGGCGACGGCCTTGGCGTAGTGCGAGTCGAGATCCGCATCGGGAATCTCGTCCACCCACGCCCGAACCACCTCGCCCAGCAGCTGCCGACGCGCCTCCCGGCCCACGGAGTTGGCAATCACGCGAATGGCATTCTGAGGCTCGATGAAACAGAGGGACATCGGGGCTCCCGGCGTCGTCACAGATCGAGGAACAAGAAGAACAAGATCGTGCAGGACTGTACGGGCCGGTGCAGACGGCAAAATGTCACACCTGTGAGAATCGTCACGATCGCTACCCACGACGTAAATGTCGTTGCAGAACATCCACCCGCAGCGGAGGGTGGCGCGGTGCCGGATGCCACCCCCTTTCTGCGCGCGCTCGGACGAGCGCTGCGGGAGCGTCGCGACGAACTCGACCTGACACAGGAGGCCGTCTCGCTGCGCACAGGCGTACCCCAGCGAAGGATCTGGGAGCTCGAAGCCGGGATCGGCAATCCGACCGCCAGGACGCTACTGCGCCTGGTCTCGGGTCTCGATCTCCTCTGCTCCGAGCTGTTCGCCCGCGCCGAGTCGATCGCCGCCCTGCCGCCGGCCGAGCCCGCGGACCCCGCGGACTAGCGCGACACTGCCCGCGATCAACTGGTTTTACGACGTTTGCGTCGTAAGCCCGAGGCTGCCAACATGAGGAATACCGGCGTACACGAAGTCGCCGGGCTGTGCGGGTGCAGCAGATTCAGCGGCAGCGCCAGGTGATCGCGGGGGATCGCCGGCGTTCGGGACGCGCGGTTCTCGCCGTGCGCGACGGAGGTGCAGATGCGAGTCGTGACGACGCAGGGAGAGACCGAGGCAGCGATCGACGACGGTGAGTCGGCGGTGGCCTCGATGCTCGAGCGCGGACTGTTCAGATCGGCGCTCGACTTCTACGGAGCGGCGGAGGCGGTGATCGACTATCACGGTCCCGACAGGCCGAAGCTGCGCTTCGACCTCGACGGCCTCGGCGGCGTGCGCGCCGCGATGGGCGCGCTCGAGCGGCGGATCGCGGTGGCCAGCCGCGCCGGCTTCTCGACCGAGCGGATCATCCGCATCACGCGGCTTGAGCCGGAGATCGTCGAGGGGATCATCGCGCGCGAACGCGCGCGGTCCGCAGGTTGACGGCACGGCGGCGACGGGATCGTCTCCCGTCGCCGCCGACCGCCGCCCCTCGCGTCAGCGCACGGTGACCGCGACCGGCCGCGAGATCGTGGTCGCGTACGGATAGCTGCCCTGACGCGGCACGAGCGCGCGGAAGGCGAACCGCCCGTTGGTGGCGCGGAAGCGGTAGCTGGCGTGCCAGCGCCCGCGCCCGTTGGTCCGCAGCGTCTTGAACGTCCGCCACCCGTATCCGGACTGGTAGCCCTGAAGCGTGACGAGCAGCCCGCCGCGCGGGATCGACCCGCCGCCGGCGCTGCCGCGTATCGTCACGATCCGCTTGCCGGCGATCACGCGCCGGTCGGTGGTGATCGTGAGCGGCGCGAGCACGTCGATCGCGACGGTGTTGGAGGCGCGGAACGCGTCGCTGTCGCCGAACGGGAAGTAGGTCACTCTGACGGAGCGACTCGGCCCGGCCGGGAGGGTCGCGCTGAAGCGACCGTTCGCGCGGGTGCGCACGAGCCCCTTGCGCGCGACCCAGCGCCGCCCGCTGACGCGCTGCAGCACGTTGACGCGCGCACCGGCGATCGGCTTGCCTGCAGCGTTCACCAGCCGCCCGGCGACCGTCCACCTGCGCGTCCGCGAGCCAAGCGCCCGCCGCACGATCCGCCCGCCGCTGCCGCGCACTCCGAGCGTCAGCCGCGCCTTCGCAGTCGCCCCTCTCCCGTTCGCAGCGCGGCCGGGCCGCTCGCCGAGCGGGTTCTGCAGGCTCGGGATCCCTGCGACCCCGCCGCCCGCGCCAGTCCCGGTCGCTCTCGCCCCGGGGCCGTCGCCCTCCCCGTCGTCATCCCCACCGCTTCTCCCACCCGGCTGCGGCTCTCTGCCGGTCGGCTCACCCGGGCTGGTGGCGCCGTCCCCATCCGCGATCATCCCGCTGGCATCAGAACGCGCCGTCGCCGACCCGCTGCCATTGCCAGCAGTCACCTCCACCACGATCCGGTGGTAGACGTCCGCAGCCACAAGCCGATACTCCGCCCCATCCGCACCGAGGATCGCAACGCACCCGCCACCCGCCCGATCGCACCGCAGCCACCGGTAGCCGTACCCAGTCACCGCGCCGTCCCACTGCCCAACATCAACCCGCACCCCCTCCCCCAGCCCTTCCACACCAACAACCGAAGGAGCCTCGACCGAAACCGGCGCGTTGTGGGTGGTGACCGCTCGCTCAATCACGCTCGAGCGATTTCCAGCCGCGTCTTCGACGCTGAGTCTCCAGGTGTGAGAGCCGTCTCTAAGTCTGCGTGTGTCGTATGAAAACTGACTATCGACATTTGCGGCGCACGGATCAGGAGAAGCGAATTCGTAGCGATTGTCGTTGCCGGGCTCAACGTCGGCGCAAAAGCCATTGTTAGCGTCGACCGCTCTCTCCTCGATGACCCGGTTGTCCAACTCGAACCTCGCGCGGTAGACGCCGCTTTGAAGGTCTTGCGCGGTAAAGCCGACATCGAGCATCCCCCGCGCGACTGCATCGCAGCAGAGGCTCGCCACCCATGGAAGGCCCGTATCGGTCAGCTGAAGCTCCGCGCGAGGCACGGTGAGCGAAGCCCGACCCGGCCCGCAGTTGAGAGCACCCCAGAGGCTCCAACACGTCAGGCGAAGGCGTATCGAGTTCCATCTCTGGCCGGCGGCTCTCAGCTCAGTGTCTGACGGATCGCTTGCAGCCCGCACTCCAGACGAACTCATATGACGCTCCCATTCGTCATCGTCATGCCAAGCGTCGTAGACGTACGGTCGCTCAAAGACATCCGCGAGAAACGGCCAGTCCACGATGTAGGACCGGACCAGCGACACCGACGCGATGCTTGTCGAGAGAGGAGCCACGAACCCAAGTTCGATCGCCGTGCCCTCGTCAACTGGGAGTTGTGGGTCCCCAAATCGGAGTTGCAGTCTCGGATCCGTGGCGGGACAAAGCACGGCAGTCCCACGATCGACTCCTTGAACCGGCTCCGAAACCGCGCGCGTCCAGCCTTCGGCTCCTACCCATGTGCCGGAGGGGGTTCTGCAGCTGTAGACGGTGTAGGTGCCTGCTCTGGCGGGGGTGGTGGTGAGGAGGAGGAGCAGGGCGAGGAGGGCCGTGAGGGCCAGGGGGATCTGTTTGCGCATCTTGTGACCTCGTGGGGTTGTGGGTGTCATGGGGTTGCGAACTCGGCGCCGTCGGCGACGGCGGGTTGATGGGGCTGGGAGAAGGCCGGCTTCGGTGCGGCTGGCGGCGGAGCGGTGCTGGAGGTGAACTCCGGGGGCTCGCCGGGGGTCTGAGCGGCGGTGGGGCTTGTGGCCGTGCCTTGGGGGTCCCGGGAGCCGCTGGCGGCCTGCTTGCGGCCTGCTGTGGGGCTCGGGGTGGCGGGGTCGGTGTCGTTGCCGGGTCGGCGGGCGTTGGCGGCACCGCCGGCGCTGCCGGCGGGCGTGGCGGCGTCGCGGAGAGGCGCATCGCGGCCGCTGGCCGGCGCGGTGGGGTCGCCGGGCTGCGTCTCGGCTGAGAAGGCCGCGGCGGGGAGCAGCGACGAGGCCGCGAATGCTGCGCTTGACGCGCGCGGCGGCGCGGCGAGCGGTTCGAGGGCGAACTCGGCGAGCGGGCCGGTCGCGGGCTGCGCTGCGGCCGGCGACGGGGTCGCGGCGGGCGCCGGACCGACCGGCGACGCAGGACCCGGGGCGGTGGGTGCGGTGGCGGACAGCGGGGCGGCGATCGGGGTCGCGGAGGCGGTCGGTGACGGGCCGGAGGCGACCGTGACAGACGGTGCGCCGGCGGCCGCCGATGCACCGGAGCCGGCCGTCGCGGCCTGCTCGATCGCGGCTCCGCCTCCGGCCACGGCGACGGTCGAGGCCGCGACCGCCGCGAGCTTCGTGCCGGGCACCGTGTCGATCACGCTGTGGAAGCGCAGGACGGTCGTGTTCGCGCGCTCGGCGAAGCTCTGCGCCAGCGCCTCCAGGTGACGACCGAACCCCAAGCCGCCGCCGGCCGCCCCAGCCGTGGCGAGCGCGGGCAGCGCCGCCGCCGGCAGCAGCGCGGCCACCTGACCCGGCGCCGCGTGGATGCCGCGCAGGGTCGCGCGGCAGGCGGGACAGGAGCGCAGGTGCGGGCGCAGCTCCGACAGCTCTCTCGCGGTCGCCTCGCCGTCGGCCAGCAGCGACAGCAGCGGGAACCAGCGCGCGCACTCCGCGCCCGACTCGATCGCGGACAGACGCGCCAGCAGCGCCCGCCGGCCCTCGTTGATCGTGCGGTTCGTTCTCGTGTACGTCCAGCCCGTGCGGGCGCAGATCTCCTTGTACGACAGCCCCTCGGCGCGCAGCGCCAGCGCCGTCATCTCCTGCGGCTTGAGGCCGCGCAGCGCCTCCGCCGTGTGCGCCAGACGCTCGAAGCGCTCGACGCGATCGGCCGGGTCGACGGAGTCCTCGTCACGGTGGCGATCGCCGTCGAACGCGCCGATCGTCTGCTCGCGCTCGGCGCGGATCGCCATCGCCTCGTGGCGCAGGACCGTCTTGACCCAGTTGACGGCGTTCTCCGGCGGCTCGTGGCGCATCCGCCGCACGAGCTTCTCGAGCGTTCGCTGATACGCGTCCTGTGCGTCCTCAGCGCAGATCGAGAAGCGCCGCGCCAGGCGCAGCAGCTCCCCCGCGTGCTCGCGCACCAGCGCCAGCACCTGCTCCTCTCCGGCATCGCTCCCATGCCGGACCGGCGACCGTCCCATCCGCGACCTCCCTGTTGTCGGCGGCGAACTGGCGCGTCGGCGCCATCTCGCACAGCCGCAGTCATCGGCCGCAGGAGGCAGAACAGCGGCGTTTTCTCCCCATCCTGACTAGAGAAATGCCGCAAAGAGCGTGTTAAACACCCCTGTTTACGGACGTATGTACGCCCGCTATTACGGTGTTATGTCGAGGCGCGGGCTAGAGCCCGAGCGCGGAGGCCGCGCGCGTGTACGCGTCGGCGTCGGGCTCGCTGGCGGGAGCGCCGAGCGTGGCGCGGCCACCGGGGACGAGCGGGCGCGCCGGCGGGCGGGCCCAGTTCCAGAGGCCGACGTCGAGCACCTCGATCGGCAGCTCGGCGGCCTCGGCGAGGTCGGCGGCGCGTCTCTCCAGCAGCAGCGTGTCGCCGATGCCGAAGACGCGCTTGGCGGCGACCGTCGTCTCGTCGTCGCCGCCGACGTACAGCGACGGCCCGCTCAGCTCGTAGAGGCCGAGGCGGCCGAGCGTCACCAGCAGGTCGTAGCGTGCGTCACGCGAGAAGCCCTTCAGCGCCAGCCGCTCGAAGACGCGCTGGAAGCGCCGCGCGGGCGTCCACGAGGGCTCGCCCTCGAACGCTCTCTGCTGCGTGCCGGAGCGCACGATCCAGGCGCGGTAGGCCTCGATCGTCGTCGTCCCTCTCGCCTTCGCGTGCGAGGTGCGCGGGCCGAGCGGGACGTCGGTCAGGTCGGGCAGCTCGCCGGAGGCCCAGCTCGTGCGGGCGGCGCTGATGCCGGCCCACGGGTCCTCGCCGTCGAGCGGGCCGACGTAGGCGATCAGGAAGGCGAGCCAGGTCGCCTCCTCGTAGTCGCCGGCGGCGCCGAGCGAGGCGACCTCCGCGTAGAGGCCGGTCGGCGCGACGGCGAGCGAGGCGAGGCGGCCGGAGGCGAAGCCGAGCTCCTCGGCGAGCCGCTCGGCGTCGGCGGTCGCTCTGATGCCGGGCACCAGCTGCGAGCCGTAGCCGTCGGCGCCCGCGCGCGCGATGCGGCGGACTCTGAGGTCGTTGGTCGAGCGGCTGCGCGTGGTTCTGCTCGTCGTGCGCGGGTTGCGCGTGACGTGGCCGCCGCTGCTTCTGACCCCGGTCTGGCGCGGGGCGGCCTTCTCGGCCTGCTCGCGAGAGCAGATCGGGCAGTTGTTCGCGAAGCGGTTATGGCGGCAGAACGACGGCAAAGCGGGGATCAATATAGAAGGCCCCGCACCACCTTGCTGTCACCCTCCTGTTGCCAAGCGCGCGATTCCGCCCAGGAACAGCTCCGAGGCGAAGCGCGCGGTCCGCTCGACGTCCGGCTGCGGCTGCTCGACCAGCCTGATTCCCAGCTCGAACGCGACCCCGCCCATCGCCGCCGAGAGGTAGTCGAGGTCGATCGTCGGCGCGACGCCGATGCGGGCCGCGAGCGAGCTGAGATCCTCGAACAGCTCATAGATCCCGTCCTGCAGCGCGGGCGTGTCGAGCATCGTCGAGACCGTGCCGGCGTTGCGCCGCAGCAGCTCGAACAGCGGCCGGTCCTCGACGATGAAGTGGAAGTAGACGCGGAAGCCCTCCAGCACGATCGCGTCGAGCGTCGTCTCGACCTGGCGCACCTCGCGCAGTCTCCGCCGCAGCTCGACCGTGCGCTCCTCCAGCACCGCCTGGAAGACCGAGGTCTTGTCCGGGAAGTAGTTGTAAAAGGTGCCGGAGGCGAGCCCGGTGCGACGGATCACGTCGCGGATCGAGGCGCCGTCGAAGCCCTGCTCGGCGAAGACCGCGCAGGCGGCGTCGAGGATCGCCGTGCGGTTCTGCGCCTTCGTCCGCTCGCGCTTGCCGACCGCCGCGCCGGTCACGAGGCCGGCGCCTCGGCTCCAGCCCGCGCCGGCACCGGCAGCGCGAAGCCGCGCTCGCGCATCCGCCGCGCGCCGGCCTTGCGCTCGCGCCGCAGGTCATGGAGGTAGGTGTCGAAGTCGACCTGCATCGTGTGGCGCTTGGAGGCGACGTAGCGCTTGAACATCTTGCGCCGCTCCGCCTCGACGTCGGCCGCCAGCGCGGCCGGGTCGGGCAGCGCGTACTCGCCGCGCAGGTAGGCGGCGATCCACTGCCCCTGCGCCTCCGACAGCGGCATGATCGCGCCGAGCGGCTGCAGCAGGCCGACGAAGAAGACGTCGTCGATCGCCGGGTGAAAGACGCGCCGGAACAGCGGCAGGTCGTTGCCGGGCGCGCTGATCAGCCCCTCGTCGAAGAACGGGAAGGTGACTCTGTAGCCGGTGCACCAGACGATCGCGTCGATCTCCTCCTCGCTGCCGTCCTCGAACAGCACGCGCTCGCCGGCCAGCGACGCGATCCCCGGCTTGTAGGCCATCTCGCCGTGCGCGAGGCGGTTGAGGAAGTCGGCCGAGATCGTCGGGTGGGCCTCGCCGAGGCCGTGGTCGGGCTTCGGCAGGCCGTAGTCCTCGACGTTGCCGACGCCGACCTTGTACATCGCCGCGAGGAACCGCTGGCGGATCGCCCACGGCACCGCGCCGGTCAGTCTGTTGACGCCGATCTGGTCCAGCGGCCGGCCGAAGATGTACTTCGGCAGCACGTAGGCGCCGCGGCGCGCCGACAGGAAGGTCCGCTCGGAGACGAAGCTCGACTCGACGGCGATGTCCATCGCGCTGTTGCCGATCCCGACGACGAGCACGCGTCTGCCCTCGAACGGCTTGTTGTCGACGTAGTGGTGCGCGTGCGTCTGCGCGCCGTCGAAGCTGCCGGGGTAGGCCGGCTCGGGCCAGCGCGGATCCCAGTGGTGGCCGTTGGCGACGACGAGCGCGTCGTAGCGGCGCTGTTCACCCGTGTCGAGCGTGACCGTCCAGGCGCCGTCGGCGCCGCGCTCGGCCCGCTCGACGCCGGTCTCGAAGGCGATCCTGTCGCGGAAGCCGAAGTGGTCGACGTAGAGGTCGAAGTAGGAGGCGATGTGCGAGTGGTGCGGGAAGTCGGGATACCACGCGGGCATCGGGAAGTCGCTGAACTCCATCCGCTCGCGCGAGGTGTTGATGTGCAGCGAGCGGTAGGCGGCCGACATGCCGTTCTTGTTGCCGAAGACCCAGTTGCCGCCGACGCGGTCGGACTTCTCGAAGCAGTCGAACGGGATGCCGCGTTCGTGCAGCGCCTTCGCGGCGGCGATGCCGGAGGAACCGGCACCGATGATGCAGACCGACGGAAGGGCAGCCATCGCGAACGTCTCCCTCTCTCCTCAAAAGTGACAGGGGCGTCACCCTAGACTGGCCAGACGGCCAGCGTCAAGTTCGAGCGGTCGCGTCGATCGGCGGCGGTGCGTCGCCCTGCTTGCGGTGCTCCTTGCCCGCTCTGATCACTTCCTTGAACGAGCGGAATCTGAAGATCATCGCGAGCGCGCCGAACGCCATCGCCGCCGCGCCGGCCGCCAGCGCGATCTGCTGGCCGACCGAGAAGGCGGCGACCTCCGCCCCCGTCGCCGCGCCCGCGAAGACGGTCAGCAGCAGCGCCTGCTGCACGCCGGCGCCGCCGGGCGTGAACGGCATCAGCATCGCGACGACCTGGACGCCGAGCACCAGCAGCGCGTTTCTGACCCCGCCGCCGATGTGGAAGGCGTCGAGCAGGAACCAGTAGGTGAAGAAGCGCGCGATCCACGCCGCCGACTGCCAGGTGACCATCTCGCGCAGGTAGCGGCGGCGGTCTCTGAGGATCGTGAAGCCCTGCCGGACGCGCGCCCAGAACGCCTTCACTCTCGCCGACAGCAGCGCGAACGCGACCAGCACGCCGATCCCCAGCGCGGTCAGGAAGAAGAGCGTGAAGCGCGGGTGCGAGGCGAAGAAGGCGAGGTCGAACGCCGGCAGCTTGGAGAAGTCCGGCGGCTTCGGGAAGACGCCCTGCGTGAAGGCGAACAGCAGGATCACGATGTTGACGGCGTAGTCGAACACGAGCCCGGTCCAGAGCGCGGCGACGATCGCCGGGTAGGACGAGTTCGGTATCGAGATCCGCGTCAGGAAGTACTGGACGATCGTGCCGCCGCCGAGCGGGAAGACCTGGTTGATGCCGACGCCGGAGACGTACGCCCCCCAGATGTCGCGCCAGCGCACGGGCTCGCTCGGGAAGGCCGCCTGGACGGCGTTGAAGAGCGCGCGCGAGCGCAGCGTCAGGTAGGCGAAATAGCAGATGAGCGCCAGCAGCAGCGCGAGCCAGTTCAGCCCGGCCAGGTTCCCGAGGAACTCACCGACCGAGTCGAAGAAGCGACTGATATCGCTGCCGAGCGAGGCGGTGACGAGCATCTTGACCCAGGATATGCGGAAGGGCCCGAAAACATCCGGGCCCTCCGCTGCCGGCAATCGTGGGGGAGACGATTCCGGCGCAGCAGAACGTCAAGCGCCCTGCCGCGTGCAGCTTACCTTGACAGGGTGTCAGATCGGGCCACCAGGCCCGCTGAAGAAGTCGTCGCCGAGGCGGACGTTGCCGGCGACGTCGGCCTCGTGGCGCAGCGTGTGGTCGATCTCGCCGTCCCAGGCGCCGATCGCCAGCTTCTCGCGGTCCGCGTCCATCGGCGAGCCGCCGAGGTCGCGATTGACGATGCGCGCGCACTTGCGCCCCTCCGCGATCGCGGTCACGACCAGCGACTGGCCGATGCGCGCGTCGCCGCAGGCGTAGACGCCGTCGACGTTGGTGCGGTAGGTCTTCATCGTCTTGACGTTGCCGCGCGGGTCGCGCTCGAGCTCGAGCTGCTCGACGAGGCCGGCGTGCTCGGGATGCGTGAAGCCGATCGCGAACAGCACGAGGTCGGCCGGCAGCGTGTACTCGCTGCCCTCGACCACTCTCAGGTCGCGCGAGGAGGAGCCGACGACCTTGCGCGCGTGGACGTGCGTGACCTTGCCGTCCTCGCCCGAGAAGCCGTAGACCTCGGTGCCCCAGCGGCGCTCGCCGCCCTCTTCGAGCGCGTAGGTCGTCTCGGTCCGCTTCGGCGGCAGCGGCCACGGCGTGCGCTCGTCGCGCCCGCCCTCCGGCAGCTCCTGGTACACGTCGAGGATGCGCGCGCTGGCGGCGCCCTCGCGGTTGGCGTTCGAGATGCAGTCCATCCCGGTGTCGCCGCCGCCGATCACGATCACGTGCTTGCCGGCCGCGACGATCTCCTCGCCGGGCGCGGGGTCGCGCGAGGGACGCCCTTCCTGTCTGGCGACCCAGCGGTTGCGCTGGTAGAGGTAGTCCATCGCCGGGTGGATGCCGGCCAGCTCGCGGCCGGGCGCCTCGACGTCGCGCGGGATGCGCGAGCCGATCGCGACGACGACGGCGTCGTGGCGGTCGCGCAGCTCCTCCGCCGTCACGTCGTTGCCGACGTCGACGCCGTACTCGAATCTGATGCCCTCGGCTCTGAGGATCGCGACGCGGCGGTCGATCACCGACTTCGGCAGCTTCGCGTCCGGCACGCCGAAGCGCATCAGGCCGCCTGGACCCTCGTCGCGCTCGTAGACGGTCACGAAGTGGCCCGACTTGTTCAGCTCCGCGGCGACCGCGAGGCCGGCCGGGCCGGAGCCGACGACGCCGACCGTCTTGCCGGTGCGGCGGTCCGGCGGCTCGGGGACGATCCAGCCCTCTTCGTAGGCGCGCTCGACGATCGACAGCTCGACCTGCTCGATCGTGACCGGGTCGTCGTTGACGGCCAGGACGCACGCCGACTCGCACGGCGCCGGGCAGATCCGGCCCGTGAACTCGGGGAAGTTGTTGGTCGCGTGCAGCTGGACGATCGCGTCCTGCCAGCGGTCGCGGAAGACGAGGTCGTTCCAGTCCGGGATCAGGTTCCCGAGCGGGCAGCCCTCGTGGCAGAAGGGGATGCCGCAGTCCATGCAGCGCGCGCCCTGCTGCTTGAGCTGCTCCTCCGGCTGGAGCTGGAAGTACTGGTCGTAGTCGTTGACCCGCTTCTCGGGGTCGCGTTTGTCGAAGCCGACACGCTGGATTCTCAGGAAACCGCCAAGCTCACCCATGTCCGTGTCCTTCTCAGGCTTCGGCCGCGACGCCGGTCGCGGTCTGCTCACGCGCAGCTCTCTCGGCGAGCGCGCGCTTGTAGTCGCGCGGCATCACCTTGACGAAGCGCTGGGAGGCGTTCTCCCAGTCGTCGAGGATCCGCTGCGCGATCTGCGAGCCGGTGCGCGCCGCGTGCTCCGCGACGAGGTCCTTCAGCTCGATCTCGTCGTCCTCGTCGAGCTGCTCCAGCTCCACCAGCTCCGGGTTGCAAAGCGCGGCGAAACGGTGGTGCTCGTCGTAGACGTACGCGACGCCGCCGGACATGCCGGCGGCGAAGTTGCGGCCGGTCGGGCCGAGCACGACGACGCGACCGCCGGTCATGTACTCGCAGCCGTGGTCGCCGACGCCCTCGACGACCGCGTGGGCACCGGAGTTGCGGACGCCGAAGCGCTCGCCCGCGAGGCCGCGGAAGAAGGCGCGGCCGCGGGTGGCGCCGTACAGCACGGTGTTGCCGACGATCGGCGATCTCTCGAGGTCGTAGGCGGCGTCGGCGGGCGGGCGCACGGTCAGCACGCCGCCGGCGAGGCCCTTGCCGGTGTAGTCGTTCGTCTCGCCCGTGAGCGTGAAGCTGACGCCGGGCATCAGCCAGGCGCCGAAGCTCTGGCCGGCGGAGCCGCTGAGCGCGACCTCGATCGTGCCCTCGGGCAGGCCGTCCGGGCCGAGCTGCTTGGCGACGCGGCTGGAGAGGATGCCGCCGACGGTGCGGTCGACGTTGCGGACCTCCGCCTCCAGCACGACCTTCTCGCCGCGCGCGATCGCCGGCTCCGCGCCCTCGACCAGCGTCCAGTCGAGCGCGTCGGTGAGGACCGGCTCCTGGCTGATCGTCTGGTGCAGCGGCGTGCCCTCGGGCAGCTCCGGCATCGCGAAGACGGCGCTGAGGTCGACCCCGCGCGCCTTCCAGTGGTCGATCGCGCCGTCCATCTCCAACAGGTCGGTGCGGCCGATCATCTCGGCGAAGCTGCGGACGCCGATCGACGCCATCAGCTGGCGCGTCTCCTCGGCGACGAAGAAGAGGTACTTGACGACGTGGTCGGGCGTGCCCTGGAAGCGGGCGCGCAGCTCCGGGTTCTGCGTCGCGATGCCGACCGGACACGTGTTCAGGTGGCAGACGCGCATCATGATGCAGCCCATCGCGATCAGCGGCGCGGTCGAGAAGCCGACCTCGTCGGCGCCCAGCAGCGCGGCGACGACGACGTCGCGGCCGGTCTTCATCTGCCCGTCGGCCTGGACGACGACGCGCGAGCGCAGGTCGTTCAGCAGCAGCGTCTGCTGCGTCTCGGCGAGGCCGATCTCCCACGGCGTGCCGGCGGCCTGGATCGACGACGCCGGTGAGGCGCCGGTGCCGCCGTCGTGGCCGGAGACGACGATGTGGTCGGCGTGCGCCTTCGCGACGCCCGCGGCGACCGTGCCGACGCCGACCTCCGAGACGAGCTTGACCGAGACCGACGCCTCCGGGTTGGAGCAGCGCAGGTCGTAGATCAGCTGCTTGAGATCCTCGATCGAGTAGATGTCGTGGTGCGGCGGCGGCGAGATCAGGCCGACGCCGGGCGTCGAGTGGCGCAGGTTGGCGATGTAGCCGTCGACCTTGTGGCCGGGCAGCTGACCGCCCTCGCCGGGCTTGGCGCCCTGCGCCATCTTGATCTGCAGCTGGTCGGCGTTGACGAGGTAATGCGGCGTCACGCCGAAGCGGCCGGAGGCGATCTGCTTGATCGCCGAGCGGCGGTTGTCGCCGTTCTCGTCCGGGGCGAAGCGGCTGGGGTCCTCGCCGCCCTCGCCGGTGTTCGATCTGCCGCCGATGCGGTTCATCGCGACCGCGAGCGCCTCGTGCGACTCGCGCGAGATCGCGCCGAGCGACATCGCGCCGGTCGAGAAGCGCTTGACGATCTCCTCGGCCGACTCGACCTCGTCGAGCGGGATCGGCTCGGCGAGCGTCTTCAGCTTCATCAGACCGCGCAGCGACGCCTTGCGGGCCGCCTCGTCGTTGACGGCGCGGGCGAAGTCGTCGTAGGTCTGGCCGGCCTTGCCGTCCTCGGCTCTGACCGCGTGCTGGAGCAGCGCGATCGTGTCCGGGTTCCAGATGTGACGCTCGCCGTTGCGGCGCCACTGCAGCACGCCGCCGACCGGCAGCGTCTCGCGGCCGGTGCGCGGGTACGCGCGGAAGTGGCGCTCGAGCGCCTCTCTCGCGAGCACGTCCATGCCGATGCCGCCGATCCGCGACGAGGTGCCGGTGAAGTAGGTCTCGACCAGTCTCGGCTCGAGCCCGACGGCCTCGAAGATCTGCGCGCCGCAGTACGACTGGATCGTCGAGATGCCCATCTTCGAGAAGGTCTTCAGCAGGCCTCTGCCGATCGCTCTCACGATCCGCTGCTCGGCCGTCTCGCGGTCGAGGTCGATCGGCAGGCGGCCGTGGTCGGCCAGCTCGTCGAGCGACTCGAACATCAGGTACGGGTTGATCGCGGCCGCGCCGTAGCCGATCAGCGTCGCCATGTGGTGGATCTCGCGCGGCTCGCCGCTCTCGATCACGAGCCCGCAGCGCAGGCGCGTGCCGGCGCGGACGAGGTGGTGGTGGACCGCGGCGACCGCCAGCAGCGACGGGATCGCGACGCGCTCGGCGCCGAGGTTGCGGTCCGACAGGATCACGATGTTGGCGCCGCGCTCGATCCAGGTCGAGGCCTCGTCGCAGATCGCTCTGAGGCGGCGCTCCATGCCGTCCGGGCCCTGCTCGACCGGCCAGGTGAGGTCGATCGTGGCGGCGTGGAATATGTCGTGCGAGACCTGCCGCAGCTTCTCCAGCTCGTGGTTGCGCAGGATCGGCTGCTTCATGAACAGCTGGTGCGCGTGCGCCGGGCTCTCGTCGAGCAGGTTGACCTCGGCGCCGACCGAGGTCGCCAGCGACATCACGACCTTCTCGCGGATCGGGTCGATCGGCGGGTTGGTGACCTGCGCGAACAGCTGCTTGAAGTACGAGAACAGCGGCGGCTGGCGGTCGGAGAGGACGGCCAGCGCGGCGTCGTTGCCCATCGAGGCGGTCGGCTCCTCGCCGCTGACCGCCATCGGCGCGATCGTGATCCGCAGGTCCTCCTGCGAGTAGCCGAAGGCGAGCTGCTTGCTGCGCAGCGGCTCGACGCGGGGCGCGCGCGGGGCGCGCTCGGGCAGGTCGTCGATGTGGACGACGCGCTCGGCGTACCACTCGCCGTAGGGACGCTGGCCGGCGATTCTCGCCTTGACCTCCTCGTCCTCGACGATGCGGCCCTGCTCGAGGTCGACGAGGAAGACCTTGCCCGGCTGCAGGCGGCCCTTGCGGACGATCTCGTTCGGCTTCGCCTTGATCACGCCGGTCTCGGACGCGAGCACGACGTAGCCGTCGGTCGTCTGGACCCAGCGGCCGGGGCGCAGGCCGTTGCGGTCGAGCGTCGCGCCGACCTGGGTGCCGTCGGTGAAGCAGATCGCGGCGGGGCCGTCCCACGGCTCCATCACGCACGAGTGATAGTCGTAGAAGCCGCGCACGGCCGGCGGCAGCTCCGCGTTGTCGCGGTAGGCCTCCGGCACCATCATCATCACCGCGTGGGTGATCGGGCGGCCGTCGAGCACGAGCAGCTCGAGCACGTTGTCGAAGGTCGCGGAGTCCGACCCGCCCTCGCGCACGACCGGCATGATCTTGTCGAGGTCGTCGCCGAAGTGGTCCGAGAGCAGCTGCGACTCACGCGCGCGCATCCAGTTGATGTTGCCGCGCAGCGTGTTGATCTCGCCGTTGTGGGCGAGCATCCGGTACGGATGCGCCAGCTCCCACGACGGGAAGGTGTTGGTCGAGAAGCGCGAGTGGACGAGCGCCAGGCGCGTGACCATCCGCTCGTCCTTGAGGTCGGGGTAGTAGCCCGACATCTGCGGCGCGGTCAGCATGCCCTTGTAGACGACCGTGCGCGAGGAGAACGACGGGATCGCCAGCTCCGGGCCGGCGCCCTTCTCGATCAGGCGGCGGATCACGTACAGCTTGCGCTCGAAGGCGAGCTGGTCGGGCAGCTCGTCGGCGGCGCCGACGAAGACCTGGCGGATCAGCGGCGCGGCGGCGCCGGCGGTGACGCCGACGAACGCCTCGTCGACCGGCACGTCGCGCCAGCCGAGGACTCTCTGGCCCTCGTCGGCGATCGTCTGGTCGACGAGCGCGACGATCCGCTCCTGCGCCTCCTGCTCCTGCGGCAGGAACAGCACGCCGACGGCGAAGCGGCCCTTCTCCGGGAGCGGGAACGGCACGACGGCGCGGAAGAACTCGTCGGGCAGCTGCAGCAGGATGCCCGCGCCGTCGCCGGTCGTCGGGTCCGCGCCGGCGGCGCCACGGTGCTCGAGGTTCTCGAGCGCGTAGAGCGCGCGACCGACGACGCCGTGGTCGGCATCACCCGTGATCTTGGCTACGAACGCGACACCACAGGCGTCGTGCTCATGTGAGGGGTGGTAGAGGCCAGCGGCCTTTGGCGGCTTGATCGTGCGCATGAATCCTGTGTCCCGGCGGGCGTCGCGAACACTGAGAAGAGGCCACAGGGTACCAGCGGGCCGACCCCCGGCAGCGCTCCACCAGCAGGAAATTCGTGATATGTGGGTCAGCTCGAAGCGACTGCCGGAGCCCCGCTCGGAGGCGCGTCCGCGCTGACCGCCGCCGCATATGTTGCCGCAACTCGCGCTGCCGCTGCGTCGCGACCGAAACGCGCGACCGCGTCGATCCGTGCTTTCGCCCCGCGCCGTCGGCGTTCTGCCGGCTTCTCGACGACTTCTGTCAACGCGTTGACCAAAGCCCCTTCGTCGTCCGGTTCGACCAGCCAACCGGTCTCCCCCGGCCGCACGATCTCGGCCGGACCGAGCGCGTCGGCGGCCACCGGCGGCAGCCCGCAGGCCATCGCCTCGACCAGCACCGAGCCGAACTGCTCGCGCACCGACGGCAGGATCAGCGCGTCGGCGGCGTTGAGGATCTGCGGCAGCTCGTGGTGGTGCTGCCAGCCGGCCAGGAAGACGTCGCGGGCGCCGCTGGCGCGGATCGCCTCCCACGGATGCTCGCCCTCCCACTCGCCGGGATGACCGCCGACGATCACGAGCGGGACGCGCACGTCCCAGTTGCGCTGGGCGCGCGCGAACGCCCGGATCAGCAGGCCGACGCGCTTGACCTCGGTGAAGCGGCCGACGTACAGCAGCACCGGGCCGTCGCCCTCGAAGGCGGTCAGATCGCCGACCTCGTAGGCGACCGAGCCCTCGTGACCGCCGGGGCGCCAGCCGCGCGGCCGCTCCACCAGCAGCCTGCGCCAGTGGGCGCGGCGGTCGACCGGCGCGGGCGCGAACTGCGCCGCGTCGACGCCGTTGGGGACCGCGACGCAGCGCTCGGGCGGGAGCTCGAGCAGCGCGGCGACGCGCTCCTTCTGGCGCTCGGTCAGCACGATCGTGAGCGCGCAGCGGTCGGCCCACGCGCGCATCCGCTCGGCCCACGCGTCGGCGTGGCGCCA
Organism: Conexibacter sp. CPCC 205762; assembly: GCF_030646155.1. Taxonomy (GTDB): domain Bacteria; phylum Actinomycetota; class Thermoleophilia; order Solirubrobacterales; family Solirubrobacteraceae; genus Conexibacter. Next base: position 28,206 of record NZ_JAUTDN010000030.1, on the reverse strand, counting down.
GCTCGGCGGCGCGCCGGCCGCGATCCGCTCCAGCATCAGCAGCTCGGTGCCGTGCAGGTGGCCGACGACCGGCACGTCCGGCGCGACGCGCTCCGCCGCCGCGTGCAGCGGCGTCAGGTGGTGCAGGTGGAGGACGTCGGCCTCAGCCGCGCCGGCCTGCTCCAGGGCGCCGGCCCAGGCGGTCACCTGCCGCTCGAAGGCGGCGTCGCCGAGGTCGGCGAAGACGCGGTCGGGCGCGTCGGGGCGATCCTCGTAGGAGGCGAGCAGGCCGCGCTCGGCGACCGGCACCGCGCGCACGTCGAGACCGGCGTAGAACTGCTCGGCGTCGCCGGCGCCGGGCTGCGAGCCGCTGACGACGGTCGTCTCCCAGCCGTGCGCGGGCAGCGCGCCGGCGAGCGCGCGGATCACGTGGGCGGAGCCGCCGCGCGGGAAGAAGGCGACGCCGATGAGGGCGCGGCGGCGCGAGTCGTCGGAATCTTGGTCCAGCACCCGTTCGACGCTAGCAGCGGGATTCCGGGCCCGCGGGCGCTCGTGCAACCGGCTAGTTGCGCGCGGGGGCGCGCGCCGCGCGAATCGGCGCGCGCGAGGCAGGCGAGGCGCCGGCGGGCGCGGGGCGCCGGCGGGGGCGGGGCGCCGGCGGGGGCGGGGCGCCGGCGGGCGCGGACCGCGACGGCGCCGGGTGTCAGCCGTGTCAGCGGGGCGCGAAGGCGATCGCCGTCGAGATCGAGCGGCCGCCCGGGACGACGGTGTCGTAGTTGCCGCGCGGGATGTTGCGCAGCGTGCCGCCGCAGACGAGCGAGGTCGAGCCGCCGCCGTCGAGGTTCATCGCCTGCTGCGCGCCGAGGTCGACCAGCGTCGCCGCCAGCTCGTCGAGCGTCAGCCCGGCCTCGTCGTCGGCGCGGCCGTCGCAGGCGACCGCCAGCAGCGTCTCGCCGGCGAGCGCGATCGCCGCGCGCGGATGGCGGCCGTCGCTGATGTCGGAGTCGAACTGCTCCGCGCCGGCCGAGAAGCCCTCCGGGTCGGTGCCGGCGTGGACGGCCGGCTTGCCGTGGTGGACGAGCAGCGGCCCGGCCTGCAGCAGGTCGCCGCGGGGCGCGGTGCAGAAGCTGTCGCGCGGGCCGATCGCGACGCTGCCGCGGTCGACGTGCAGCGACGCGCGGATCTTGTGCCACGGCGCCAGGAAGGGCGTGCTCTCACGCGCGATCCCATGCGTGCGGACCTCGCCCAGCGGGCGGCCGTGCGGGCGCACGAAGAAGCCGCCGACGATCGCCTCCTCGGTGCCGGTGCGGGCGCACCAGCTGGCGAGCTGCTCCGGTCGCGTCAGCCGCACGACGCGCACGCGCGTGCTGGCGAGCTGGTGGGCGGCGACGTGGACGGTCGTCTGCGCGCCGTCGGCGAGCGTCACGCGGAGCGAGCGCAGGTGCGCCGGCGGGGCCGGATCCGCGACGGGTGCGATGAGCGGGCTCATGAGCTGGAGGTTCCGCCGCGTTCCATGCGACGGAGTTGAGAAAGCGTAAACACCATGTGACGCGGAAAGTCACACGATGCAGGACTATTTTGCCGCTCTCGCCTTTGCTCTGGCTCTTGCCGGCGCTCTGCGCGCGCGTCTTCTCGGCGCGGCGGCGGCCGGCGCGGCGGTGTCGCCTTCGCCGCGCACGGTCTGCAGGCTCGCCTCCAGCGCCGCCATCAGGTCGGGCACCTCGGCCGGCTCCTCGGCGGCCGGCTGGATCGCGATCTCCTCGCCGGCGGCCTTGCGCTCGATCAGCTCCAGCACGCGCTCGCGGTAGGCGTCTCTGAACTTCCCCGGCTCGAACGGCGCCGCCAGCGACTCGATCAGCTGGCGCGCCATCGCGACCTCGCGCTCGTTCGCCTCGACGTCGCCGAGCGCCTCCAGCTCGTCGAGCCGCTCGGGCGAGTTGACCTCGTCGCCATAGAGCATCGTCGACAGCGTCAGCACGCCGTCGGCGGGGCGCAGCGCGCACAGCTGCTGGCGGCTGCGCAGCACGAAGCGCGCGATCGCGACCTTGCCGGCCTCCTCCATCGCGCTCAGCAGCAGCCGGTACGCCTTCGCGCCGCCGGTGCTCGGAGCGACGTGGTAAGCGCTCTCGTAGTAGACCGGGTCGATCTCGACGAGGTCGACGAACTCCTCGATGTCGATCGTCTTCGTCGCGCGCGTGTCGAGCGCGTCGAGCTCCTCCTGCGTGACCGTCACGTAGCGGTCGGGCGAGACCTCGTAGCCCTTGACGATCTGGTCGTACGGGACCTCTTCGCCGTCGATCGAGCAGACGCGCTTCTGCTTCAGCCGCCCGCCGTCGGCGGCGTGCAGCTGGTTGAAGCGGACCGACTTCGGCGAGGTGGCGCTGTACAGCTTGACGGGCACGTTGACGAGCCCGAAGCTGATCGCGCCGCTCCAGATCGCGCGTGGCATGGGAACGATCCTCTACCCCCGCGCCCCGCCGATCAAGCGGTGGGCGCGGGGTTGCACGTCATCTCCCCGCCGGCGGCGGGGGCGACATCGTCTCGCCCATCCGCTCCAGCGAGCGCCGCAGCAGCCGCGAGACATGCATCTGCGAGATGCCGACCCGCTCCGCGATCTCGCGCTGCGTGAGGCCGGCGAAGAAGCGCAGCAGCACGATCCGCCGCTCGCGCTCGCTCAGCACGTGGAGGCCGCGGCTCAGCTCGATGCGCTCCTCCGCCAGCTCGAACTCCGGGTCCTCGGAGCCGATCCGCGCGACCGGCTCGCCGTCGTCGCCGAGCGGCTCCTCCAGCGGCACGGTGCTGTACGCCTGCGCGCCCTGGAGCGCCTCGAGCACCTGCTCGGGGGTCGAGTTGGTCGCCTCCGCGAGGTCCTCGATCGTGGGCGAGCGGCCGAGCTTGGTCGACAGCCGATCGGCCTCCCGGGTGACTCTCGCGCTCAGCTCCTGGAGGCCGCGCGAGACGCGCACCGACCAGGCGCGGTCACGGAAGTGGCGCTTGATCTCGCCGAGGATCGTCGGCACCGCGAAGGTGGAAAAACGCAGCTCGCGGGAAAGATCAAAGCGATCGACAGCTTTGATGAGCCCGACGCAGCCGACCTGTTCGAGGTCGTCGAGCGGTTCCCCGCGATTCGCATAGCGCCGAGCGAGCGAGCGGACGAGCGGCATCATCCGCTCGATCAGCGCCTGCCGCGCACGCTCGTCGCCGTCTTCGTGCCAGCGGCGGAGCAGCTCACGCTCGTCGCATGCGGCAACGTCAACCCTCGGGCGAACAGCCGTTGCGGACACGGGTTGCGCCTCCTTCGTCGGGTGCCCAGTCCTTGATGGCCATGCTCGCGCGCTCGGAGGGCATGACAAGGTGGGCAGACCCGGTCAGTGGTGAACAGGCGTCCGGTGCGCTACAACCCTAGGGTGGACAAGAGTGGACAGACGATTGCCGCAACCGAGTTCGCGTCCCTCACCGGCGTCTCGCGCGAGCGGCTGCGCACCTGGGAGCGCCGCTTCGGCTTCCCGCTGCCGCGCCGCAGCGGCGACGGGCCGCGCCGTTACGCGCTGACCGACGCCGCCCGTGTCGTCGCCGTCCGCCGTGCCGCCGAGCAGGGTGTGCCGCTCGCGCGCGCGATCGAGGCCTCCGGCGTCGTCGCCGAGACGCCGGCCGTCGCCGACGCGACGCTCGCCGCCGTCGTCGAGCACGCCCCGACGCCGACGCTGATCGTCGCCGGGCCGACGCCGCTGCAGGTCCTGTGGGCGAATGGGCCGCTGCGCGCCTTCCCCGCCGACGACGCCGCCGGCCAGCCGCTCGACGGGCTGCCGTGGTTCGCCGGCAGCGACCTCGAACGGACGCTCAAGACGCTCTTCTCCTCCAACGCGCCCGCGCTCGAATGCGCCCACCCGGCCTGGAACGGCGGCAGCGACCGCGCTCGCTCGCTCGCCTGGCGGCTGCCGATACGCGACGGCGAGCCGCCGACGGTCGCGCTCGTCGGGATCGACCGTGCGCAGGACCGCCGCACCCGCCGTGAGCTGGTCGAGACGCGGCGCGAGCTGAGAGCGCTGCGACGGCGCGAGCAGCGCCAGGAGAGATGGCTGGCGCTGGCGGCGGCGCTGGCGGAGCGCTTTCAGCACGAGGCCGGCGACGCGGTGCTGGCGACCACGGCCGACACGCTCGTGCGCAGACTGTCGGCGGTCGACGCCGGGATCGCCGTCTACATGGCCGGCGAGCTGGCGCTCGGCAGCTCCAGCCGCGCGCTGCTGGGGCCGCGGATGGTGACGGTCACCGGCTACGCCGACCTGACCGCGCTGATGCAGGCCGGCCAGCCCGGCTGGCTCTCCCCCGCCGCCGGCGGCGCCTTCGGCGCGCCCGGCGGGCTCCACAGCCTCGCCGTCCCGATCACTGTCGTCGGCGAGACGCTGGGGATGCTGCTGCTGGTCTTCGACGAGCCGACCGAGCTCGACGACGACGCCCGTCAGCTGCTGACGGTCGTCTCCGCCGGGCTCGGCTTCACGCTGCTGCGCGATCGGCTGGTCGAGTCCTCCAAGGGCTAGACCGGACGCGCGCCGCCACGGCCCTCGCGGCGCGAGGCGACCATGCGGTAGAGGAACAGCACGAGCATCACGCCGATGACGGCGCCTATCAGGCCGCCGAGGTCGAAGATCTTGTCGTCGCCGATGCCGAGCAGCTCCGTGAAGACGAAGAAGCCGGCGAGCGCTCCGACCAGCCCGAGCAGCGTCGTCGCGATGAAGCCCTGCGGCTCGTGGTCGTCGCCGGGCATCAGCCACTTGCCGAGATAGCCCGCGACGATGCCGAGGATGATGGCGCCGATCATGCGGCCCTCCTTGCGATCCGCGCCCGCGCGGGATGCGCGGGTACGCTGAGAGCGTTCCCGTTGCGGGCGAAACGGACGCGCGGGCGGTCAGCCGGCCGGCGGCGCGACCAGCGCGGCGAACAGCCTGTCGAGCGTCTGCTGCGGGTCGCCGCAGAGGCCGGTGTGGACCGGCGACGGCTGCACGAGCGCGCTGGAGGGCGCGGTCAGCCAGCCGAAGCGGTCCGAGCGGTCCATCCGCGCGACCGCGCCGGCGCTCTCGTCACCCGCCGCGATCCGCTCGACGGCGCGCAGGTGGCGGGCGAGCGCGTCGACGTCGAGGGCCGGGTCGAGCGCGTGCAGGCGGGCGGCGTCGGCCTGCGTGCGGGCGCCGAGGAAGCGGTGGCGGCGGCTGTGGACGACGACGCCGACGTTGAGCGCCTCGCCGCGCGGCAGCGACGGCACGGCGCGCAGGATCGCGTACTGGAAGACCTCGCGCGGCTCGCGCGCGGCGGGCGCGGGCGTGGCCGGCGCGGGTGTGCGCGGCTCGCGCTCACCCATTGCGCGCCTGCTCCGCCTCTGCGACGAACGCCCGCCGCTCGCGCAGGCGCGCCTCCAGGTAGCCGACGTACGCCTGCGCCCCGCCGTCGCCGAGCCACTCGGGCGGCACGAGGCCGACGAGCCGCTCCAGCAGCTCGCGCGTGACGAGCGGCGCCAGGCGCGCGTCGGCCTGCTCGATCGAGCCGGCGAGCGGCAGCAGCACGTGGTCGCGGATCGCGGGGAAGGCGCTGCCGGCCTTCTGCGGGTCGAGCCCGGCGTGCTGCTTGTAGAGCGCGGCGCCGTGGTCGATCAGCCACAGTCTCCCGTGCCAGGTCATCAGATTCGGGTTGCGCGGCGTGCGGTCGACGTTCTCGCTGTAGGCGTCGAGCCAGACGATCGCCGCCGCCAGCTCCGGGTCGACGGGGAAGTCCTCCAGCGCCGGGTTGTACGGCAGCGCGCGCGGCAGGAAGTCGAGCCCGACGTTGCGGCCGGCGCTCGCCTGCAGCAGCTCCTGGATCTCCGGGTCGGGCTCGGCGTCGGGCAGGTGCGGGTCCAGCTCGACGTAGACCAGCTCCGGCACCGGCAGCGCGAGCGCCCGCGCCAGCTCGCCGACGATCAGCTCGGCGGCGAGCGCCTTCGGGCCCTGGCCGGCGCCGCGCAGCTTGACGACGTAGAGCCCGTCGTCGTCGGCCTCGACCAGCGCCGGCAGCGAGCCGCCCTCGCGCAGCGGGGTGACGTAGCGGGTGGCGGCGACGGTGCGCACGGGCGCGCACACTAGCTTCCGGCCGGGGTGGACGCGTGCCGGGCGCCGCTATCGTGCGGCCGATGAGCGATGGGAACGGCAGTGCGGTGCGGGTCAGCCTGCAGCTGCGCTTGAACGACTTCGACGTGCTCGGCCACCTCAACCAGGCCGTCTACCACGAGCTGCTGGAGCAGGGCCGGATCGCGCTGCTGACGCAGCTCGCGAGCGACTCCAACGAATACGTGCTGGCGCACGTCGAGCTGGACTACCGCCGCGAGGTGCCGGTGCCGACGCGCGAGGTCGTCGTCGAGACGTCCGTCGAGCGGGTCGGGAGCTCCAGCGTGCGGCTGGCGCAGCGGCTGCTGCGGCCCGACGGCGAGGTCGCCGCCGAGGGCGTCTCGGTGCTCGTCGGCTGGGACCGCGAGGCGCGCTCCTCACGCAAGCTGCGCGACGACGAGAAGCAGGCCTACGCCGCCTTCGCGCCGGCCGGCGACGCGGCGTAGACGGCGCGGGCGCGCCGCGTAGACGGCGCGGGCGCCGGCGCGGCGTCCGCGGGCAGGGCCGCTAGAACAGCTGGCCCTCGCGGGCCGCGCCCTGCGTGAGCTCCAGCGGCCACGAGCAGAGCGAGCCGCGGCCGGGGCAGCCGTCGCAGAGGCGCGGGCCGGGCTCGGGCGCGACCGGGAAGTCGCGCCGCAGCACGCGCTCGGCGCGCGCCTCCAGCTCCCGCTCCAGCGCGGGGACGTCCTGCCGGCGGAAGGTCGCCGCGACCGGCGCCTCGGGCCGTTCGAGGAAGCAGTGGACCAGCTCGACCTCGGCCGCGCCGTCCATCAGCGCCGCGAGCGAGTAGGCGGCGCGCTGGATCCCGTACGACTCCCTCACGAGCTGCTCGGGGTCGGCGCCGCCGAGGCGGTCGGACTTCCAGTCGACGACGAGCGTCCGGATCCCCTCTCTCGCGATCACGTCGAAGACGCCGACCAGCGGCAGGCCGCCCAGCTCGAACGCGAACGGCTGCTCGCGGCGCAGCTCTCTCGCCTGCGCGAGCCGCTCGCGCAGCGGGCTGGCGAGGAATCTGACGACGAGCGCGCGGATCGCGTCCAGCTCCTGGCGCGCGGGCTCGACGCCCGCGACCCGCAGCGCGGCGCGGCGGACCGCGTCGGCGTCCGGCGGCTGCGCCCGCACGAGGTCGATCTGCTCCAGCAGCGCATGGACGATCGTGCCGCGCGTGGTCGCCTGCAGGCCGCCGCCTCCGCCGCCTCCCGCGCCGCCACCGCCGCGGATCCACGGGTCGTCGGCGGCCGGCAGCCTCAGCACGCGCTCCAGGTAGAAGCGGTAGCCGCAGCGCGCGTGCAGCTCCAGCGCCGTGTAGGAGAGCGCCCCGACCGGCGCCGCCGGCAGCGCGGCCGGCGCCGGCTCGGCGGGGAGTCTGCGGCTCTCGCCCTCCAGCGGAGGGGCAGAGCCGCAGACTTCGGCAGACTCGGCGGGCGCGGGCGGCGGCGGGAGGGTCGCGGGGCGGGTGACGCTCCAGGCGACGTGCAGGCCCGGACCGACCTCGGCGACGCCGGCGGGGTCGTCGGCGTCGGGGGCGGCCAGTCTCGCGATCTCGGGCACGAACGCGGGGCCGATCCAGGTCAGCGGCGGGACGCCGGCTCTCCACTCGGGCCACGGCTCGGTCGCGATCCCGCCGGAGAGGATCAGCTGCTCGCGGGCGCGGGTCATCGCGACGTAGAACAGCCGCGCCTCCTCGTCGGCGTCGGCGCGGGCGCGGGCGTCGCCGATCGCTCTGTACGCGAACGCCGGATGCGGCCTGCCGCCGTCGAGCGAGCGCAGCTTGAGGCCGACGCGGCCGTCTCTGCCGACGCGCACGACGTCCCCCGCGAACGGCGAGCCGCGCCCCAGGTCGGCGACGCAGACGACCGGGAACTCCAGCCCCTTCGCGCGGTGGATCGTCATCAGGCGGACGGCGTCGAGCGCCTCGCCCTCGACCGGCGCCTCGCTCTCGCGGTCCTGCTCTCTGGAGCCGTCGAGGCCGCCGCCGAGCTGCATCACGAGGTCGACGAAGCCGCGCAGGTCACGGCCGTGGTCGACCTCGTACTCGCGCGCCAGCCGCATCAGCTTGCGCACGTTCGCCAGCCGCCGCGCGCCGCCCGGCAGCCGCAGCAGCTCGAGGTCGTAGCGGGTGTGGTGGAGCACGCGGTCCAGCAGCGTCTCCAGCGAGTGGCGTGGCGCCGTCACGCGCTCGCCCGGCAGCCACTCGCGCAGCCGCAGCACGCGCGCGCGGTCCTCGTCGGCGAGCGCGTCGAGCAGCTGCGTCGACTCGATCAGCACCCACCACGGGTCGGCCTCGTCGTCGCGCTTGAGCGCACGCGCGGTCGCGACGACCTGCACGAGCGCGTCGCTGGAGAGGCCGACGAGCGGCGAGGCGAGCAGCGTCTGCAGCGCGACGCCGTCACGCGGGTTGGCGAGCGCGCCGAGGTAGGCGATCAGGTCGCGCACCTGCTGCTGGGACCAGTAGCCGCGCCCGCCGATCACGTAGGTCGGGATCGCGAGGTCGGTCAGCGCGCGCTCGTAGACGGCGAGGTCGCCGGTCGCGCGCAGCAGCAGCACGACCTCGCCCGGCCGTCTGCCGCCGTCGATCAGCTCCCGCACGCGCGTGGCGAGCACGCGCGACTCCGCGATCCGCCACAGCGGCGCCGGAGCCGCCATCCCCTCCGGCACGAGCCCGCTCTCGCTCCAGTCGGCTCTGCTGTCGACGACGATCAGCTCGACCCGCGGCCCGGCGACCGGCGGCGCGTCCGCGGGCTCGCTGCGGCCGGGGACGAGCGGCGTGAAGCTGGCTCTGAAGCGCGGTTCGAAGGCGACGTTGAGCGTCTCCAGGATCTCCGCGTGGCTGCGGAAGTTGGTCGCCAGCGTCGCGGTCCCGCCGCTGCCGGCGAGCTGCGCGCGGCGGCGCCGGAACAGCTCGACGTCGGCGTGGCGGAAGCCGTAGATCGACTGCAGCTCGTCGCCGACGGTGAAGAGGCGGTCGCCGGCGATCCGCTCCAGCAGCTCCAGCTGCAGCGGGTTGGTGTCCTGGAACTCGTCGACCATCACGTGCACGAACCGCTCGGCGTAGCGGGCGCGCAGGTCGTCGTGCTCGCGCAGCAGGCGGTTGGCGCGCAGCTCCAGGTCCTCGAAGTCGACCGCCGAGGCGGCGGCCTTCGCGCTCGCGTAGCGGCTCGCGAAGCCGCGCAGCAGCGCGTCGAGCAGCGCGTGGACGACGAGCCCGTGGGCGTCGGCGCAGGCGTCGGCGTATCTGCTCAGCGCGTCGCGGTAGCCCTCGCAGCCGGGCCCGGCGAGCGCTCTGCCGTTTCTCGGCAGCGCGTACTGCCCCAGCTCGCTCGGGTGCGGCGGCGGCGCGTCGGCCGGGGCGGCGGCGAGCCGCTCCAGCAGCAGGCCGCACTCGGCCAGCGCCAGCCGCGCGCGGTCGACGGTCGCGCCGTCCTTCGCGCCGGCGACCTCGGACTCCGCCTCGATCCGCGCGATCGCCAGCGACGCCCGCGCCGGCTCCAGCGGCGCCGGCTGCGGCTCGGGCAGGCTCGGCTGCTCCTGGCCGCGGCTGCGCAGCTCGCCGTGCAGGTCGAGGATCGCCTCGCGCAGGTCGCCGGGGCGGTAGGCGGCGATCAGGTCGAGCGCCGGCTCGCCGTGCTCCTCGGCGAGCGCGTCGAGCGCGGCCTGGAAGGCCTCGTCGGCGAGCGCTCTGGAGGCGTTCTCGTCGAGCACCTCGAAGCGCGGGTCGATCCCGGCCGCGAGCGGGTGGGTCCGCAGCAGCCGCGCGCAGAAGCCGTGGATCGTCGAGACCCAGGCGCCCTCGGTCTGGCGTGCGCGCTCGGGATCGCCGAGCGTCTCGAAGCGGCGCCGCACGCGCTCCTTCAGCTCCGAGGCGGCCTTCTCGGTGAAGGTGATCGCGAGGATCCGCGCGACGTCGACGCCGTCCTCGCGGACCGCGCGGACGAACCGCTCGGCCATCACCGAGGTCTTGCCGGAGCCGGCGTTGGCGGTCAGCAGCAGGCCGCCGCGATGGTCGATCGCGGCCTGCTGCTCGCGCGTGAAGGGGACGGACGCGCTCACGCGTCGACCACGCGGCAGATGCCGGGGTAGGCGCAGCCGTCGCGGCTGCAGCGGTCGGGCGCCGGCACGAGCCGGCCGGCGCGCAACTGGACCGACAGCTGGCAGGCGCGCTCGGAGGCGGCGGCCAGCTCCTGCTCCAGGTCGGGCTGGGAGCGGCGGTCGGTCTTGACGACGGCGACGCCGGCGTTGACGTCCTCGCGCACGATCCCGCGCGCTCTCAGGTTCTCGCCTCGCAGCGGCTGGTAGACGCCGCCGACCGGCGTCCGTCTCAGCAGCTCGCGCACGACGACCATGTAGAGCGCGACCTGCAGCTGGTCCTCCGCTCTCCACTGCGCGACCGGCCAGCCTCTGCCGGGGCGGCCGCTCTTGTAGTCGCGCACGAGCGCTCTGCCGGCGAGGTCGAGGTCGACGCGGTCGATCACGCCGCGCAGCCGCAGCGGCTCCGCGCCCGGCTGCTCCAGCGAGTGCAGCTCCAGCGCCGGCAGCCCCGCCTCCCCCATCCCGAACTGCAGCTCCAGCTCCGCCGGCTTGAAGGCGCCGCCGGCCTCCGCCTCGTGGCGCAGCAGCCGCAGCACGTCGGCGGCGATCTCGTGCGCGGCGGCCGCCTGCGCCGCTCTGCCGCGGCCCAGGACCCACTTCGGCGACTCGACCGCGACCGCCTCGCGCACGACCGTCTCGACCTCGGCGAAGCGGTCCAGCGGCAGCGGCCAGTCGAGCGACGCCAGCGACCGCTCCAGCACGGCGTGGATGCAGGAGCCGCGCGTCATCGCCTCCGGGTCGGGCTCGAAGCGGGCCGGCTGCAGCTCGCTCTCGACGAACCAGCGGACCGGGCAGCGGGCGTACTTCTCCAGCGCCCCGGCGCTCAGCACCTCGCGCTGGCGCAGGCGCGCGGTCGCGGCGGCGCTGAGCGAGGCGATCGGGCGCGGCTGCAGGCGCGGGCCGGCGAGCGCCTCGGCGCGAGCGCGCTCGGCGGCGGTCGGCGCCTGCGCCAGCGGCCACGTCACCTCTGACAGCGGCCGATGCGTCTCCGGCAGGCCCGGCAGGACGGCGCGCACGTCGTCGACGAAGAACGACGGCAGCGCGGGATTGCCGTCCTCGTCGGCGTCGCGCGTGCTCAGCAGCAGCCGCCGCCGCGGGCGCGAGACGGTCGCGTAGAAGAGGTATCGCTCGTCGGCGAGCGCGTCCTCGCGCGGCGGCAGGCCGAGCCCGGCGGCGATGTTCAGCTCGCGCCGCAGCTCGTCGGGCAGGAACGGCTCGGGGTGGGCCGGGCGCGGGAACTCGCCCTCCTGCAGGCCGCAGACGATCACCGTGTCGAAGCGGCGCGCGCGGATCGCGAGCGGATCGGCGACCAGCACCGCGCCGGCGCGCGGCGGCGAGCCGAGCGCCACCTCCAGCTCCGCCAGCGTCGCCAGCAGCGCCGCCGGCGCCAGCAGCTCGCCGGCGCGGCGCGGCTCGGCGGCGACCAGCTCGCGCAGCTCCTCGACCGCTCTCAGCAGCGCCGCGAGCGCGCGCGCGTCCGCCTCCTCGGCGGCGTCGAGCTGGCGGGCGGCGCCGCGGTGCGGGGCGACGAACAGCGTGCGGGCCTCGCGCGCGAGCGCGCCCAGCAGCGCGGCGGGACCGTCGGCGGCGGCGCCGCGGAGGCGGTCGAGCTCGCGCAGCGGCCAGCCGCCGGGCGCCTCCTCCCAGGCGGCGCGGGCGGCGTCGAGGTCGCGCAGCGCCCGTCTGCGGACGGTCAGCTCGAGCTTGTCGGCCAGCTCCAGCTTTCTCAGCCGGCCGGGCGTGCGCAGGTAGGCGAGCAGGTCGGCCGGGCGCGCCTCCTCCGGCAGCAGCGCGCAGCGCGCCAGCGCCAGCAGGCCGCGGCCGAGCGCGGTGTGCGCGAACGGCACGCGCCAGTCGAGCGCGTGCGGGATGCCGTAGGCGCCGAACAGCTGCTCGACGAGCGAGGCGGAGCGGGCCGGCGAGCGCAGCACGACCGCGATCTGCTCGCCGGGGACGCCGTCGCGCAGCAGTCTCAGCAGCTCTGCCGCGACCAGCTCCAGCTCGGCGCGCTCGCCGCCCGCGACCAGCAGGCGGACGGCGTCGCCGGGCTCGGCCTGCGCCGGCTGCGGCTCGAACAGGCCGCGTTCGAGTGCGTGCAGCGGCGTGCGCGCGGCGTCGTCGTACCAGTCGTCGAGCGCCGGCATCGCCTCGACCTCGTCGGCGATCTGGGTCAGCTCCTGGACGGTGCCGGCGCGGCCGGCGAACGCCTCGCGGCCGGGCTCCCAGGTGAGCGCGACGAGCACCTCGGCGCCGGCGACCTTGCCGATCGTCTCGATCGCGTCGCGCTCGATCCGCGTCAGGTCGTCGAAGCCGTAGAAGATCACCGGCGTCTCGCCCCAGGCGCCGGGCTGGGCGCGCAGCGCGTCGAGCGCTCTCCAGGCGAACAGCGCGTCGTCGTCGCGCCCGGCGCGCTCCAGCGCGCGCGCGAAGCGGTCGTAGATCGCGGCGACCTCGTGCAGCGTCGGCGGCGCCTGCGGCAGCGCGCGGACGGCGGCGGTGAAGCGCTGGGGCGTGATCAGCGCCCGCTCCAGCTCGGCGGTGAAGGCGCCGGCGGCGTGCAGGAAGCCGCGCGTGGAGGCGATCGGCGCCAGCGCCTCCAGCGGCGCCTGCGCGATCGCGTCGGCGACGAGCCGCTCGCGCTGCAGCGGGGTGACGGTCCGCCGCACGTAGCCGGCCCGCAGCGCGACCTCGCGCACGAAGGCGTTGAAGGTGCCGACGCGGCCGCCGCGCCGCACCGGCAGGTCGTGCGCCAGCTCGCGCTCGTAGGCGAGCACGTCCTCGGCGGTCGGCACGACCAGCCACGGGTCGCGCCGCAGCCGCGCGCGGAAGGTGCCGAGCGCGGCACCGGCCTTGGCCGCGTTGGCGGGACCTGTCAACAGCTTCAGCATCGTGCTTCGCATTGCGAGTTCCACGACGGCGCGTGCCCATGCGGCGCCGAAGCGGGAACTCGCGGGGTCGTCGGGACGCGCGTCACGCATCCCACGACATCACGCCGGCAGGACGTCAGGCGACGGCGGCCTGTCTGCCGCTGTCGGCCTCGGCGACCGCTCTCGTCGTCGCGGCCTCGCCCTCGGCGACCTCCGCCTCCGGCGGTCTCGCGCCCTCGCGCGCCCACGGCTCGTCGAACTCGACGCGCCATCTGCCCTCGGGCGTCTGCATCAGCGCCAGCCGCGAGCGGAACGATCTGCCGGCGCGGCTTCTGAAGCCGGTCACGGGCCGCTCGGTTCTGCCGGTGCGGATCAGCTCCTTGACGATCGCCGCGCTCAGCGTCTTGCCGGCCTTCGCCTTCCAGATCACGAAGCCGCAGCCCGGATCCTCGCGCGACCAGCACGAGTAGCCCTTGCGGTTCTCGACGATGTCGTGGCCGCAGACGGCGCAGGGACCGAGGTTGGCGCGCGGGATCCGCACGTCTCTGAGCTTCTCGTCCAGCTCGGTGATCGTCCCCTCGGCGAACTTGACGATGTCGCCCATGAACGCTCTGCGCGAGTCGGTCCCCTGCTCGATCTTCGCGAGCCGGTGCTCCCAGTCGCCGGTCAGCGACGGCGAGGTCAGCGGATGCTCGCCGAGCAGTCTGATGACGTTGACGCCCTTCTCGGTGACGACCAGCGCGCGGCCGTCGCGCTCGATGTAGCCGACCTGCAGCAGCCGCTCGATGATCGCGGCGCGGGTCGCCGGCGTGCCGATGCCGGAGTCCTTCATCGCCTCGCGCAGCTCCTCGTCGTCGACGAGTCTGCCGGCGGTCTCCATCGCGGCCAGCAGCGAGCCCTCTGAATAGCGCCGCGGCGGTCTCGTCTCCTTCTGCTCGGAGCGGACGTCGCGCGTGTCGACCTGCTCGCCCTGCTCGAGTCTCGGGAGCTGCTGCTCGCGGCCCTCGTCCTCCTCGCCCTCTCTCGGCTCGACGTCGGCCGACTCGCCGTAGACGCCGCGCCAGCCGGGCTCCAGCATCACCTTGCCGCGGGTGCGGAAGACGTGGCCGGCGACCTCGGTCTCGACCGAGGTGTTCTCGAACACGGCGTCGGGGTGGAAGACGGCCAGGAAGCGACGTGCGACGAGGTCGTAGATGCGCCGGTCGTCGTCGCTCATCTTGTCGACCGGGTGCGGCGCTCTGGTCGGGATGATCGCGTGGTGGTCGGTGACTCTGGCGTCGTTGACGACGCGCGCGAGCGGCAGCACGTCGAGCGACAGCACGTATCTGGCGCCGGCCGCGTACTCGCTGCGCTCGCCGACGATCTCGGCGATCGGCTTGATCTCGGGGATCATGTCCGTCGGCAGGTAGCGCGAGGCGGTACGCGGATAAGTGAGCGCCTTGTGCTCCTCGTAGAGGCGCTGGGCGGCGGCGAGCGTGCGTCTGGCGGAGAAGCCGAAGCGCGAGTTGGCCTCGCGCTGGAGCGAGGTCAGGTCGAACAGGAGCGGGACGCGCTCTCTGCGCTTTCTCTTCTCCAGCTTCGTGATGACGCCCTGCGTGCCGCGGCAGGCCGCGACGACCGCGGCCGCGAACTCGGCCGAGCCGATCCGCGGGCCTCTGCCGTCGCCGCTGCCGGCGGCGACGTGGAAGCGGCCGTCGTAGAGCCGCTCGCCGGCGGCGGCGAAGGAGGCGTCGACGGTCCAGTACGGCTCCGGTCTGAAAGCGCGGATCTCCTCCTCGCGGCGGGCGAGGATCGCGAGCGTCGGCGTCTGCACGCGGCCGAGCGAGACAGCGCCGTCGAACGACGAGCGCAGGCGGATCGTCGCCGCGCGGGTCGAGTTCATGCCGACGATCCAGTCGGCCTCCGAGCGCGAGCGGGCCGCGTCCTCGAGCGAGCGCATCTCGCCGCCGTCGCGCAGCTGGCCGAAGGCGTTTCTGATCGCGGTCTGCGTCATCGACGACAGCCACAGCCGCTGCACCGGCAGTCTCGAGCCGGCCTTCTCGTACAGGTAGGCGAAGATCAGCTCGCCCTCGCGGCCGGCGTCGCAGGCGTTGATGACGAGGCTGACGTCGTCGCGGCCGAGCTGGCGCTTGACGACGTTCATCTGTCTTCTCGAGCGCTCGTCGCGCACCACGAGTCTGAACTTCTCCGGCACGATCGGCAGATCGGCCATGCGCCATCTCTTGTACTTGTCGTCGTACTCGTCGGGCTCCGCGAGCTGGACGAGGTGGCCGACCGCCCAGGTCAGGATGTGGTCGGGGCCTTCGAGAAAGCCCTCGCCTCTTCTGAACGGTCCCGAAAGGACTCTGGAGAGGTCTCTGCCGACTGAGGGCTTCTCGGCGATGACGAGCGTCTTCGACATGGGCCGTGCAACATAGCGCCCCGGGCAGCGGCTCGCGCTCTCCGTCGCCGCGACGCCAGTGTCATCGGGCACAAGGTCCGCTGGATACGGCAACGCCGCGGCTGCCGTCGGCGACCGCTCTGCGCACGATCGCGTTCGGCACGCCGTAGCCGCCGGGCCGGCCGCTGGTGGTCGCGGCGAAGACGGTCGTCAGCACGCGGCCGGAGGCGTCGACGACCGGGCCGCCGGAGTTGCCGCTGCGGACTCTCCCGCGCAGCGTCGTCAGCGCGCGCGACACCGGTCCGTTGCCGTAGGCGTCGTCGGACAGGACGGTGCGGGTGGCGCCGATGCGGGCGGCGCGCACGTCGAACGGCCCGTTGAGCGGGTAGCCGAGGATCGCCCCCGCCGTGCCGCTGGCCGGGTCGGGCGCGAGCCCGAGCGCCGGCAGGCCGAGATCGGGCACCGCCAGCACCGCGACGTCGTTGTGGGGATCGAAGTGCACGAGCGTCGCGTCGAGCGAGGCGCCGGTGCCGCCGCGCTGGACGATCGTGTCGCTCTGGCCGGCGACGACGTGGGCGTTGGTGACGACGAGCCCGTCGCCGGCGACCCAGCCGGAGCCCTCGACGCCGAGGCCGCAGGCGTTGCCGAGGATCCGCACGACGCTCGGCGCGGCCGCCTTCACACCGGGCCTGTTCAGCACCGCGCGCGACGGCGGCGGCACGTCGGCGCCGGGCCCGTGCAGTGACGGCAGCGGGTCGAAGCGGGCGAGCGCGTTGAGGATCGGGCCCGACGGCGGCAGCAGCTCGTTGAGCCGTCTCAGCACCGCCGAGCGCTGCACGTCGGCGCGCAGGTCGCGGATCCCGGGCGTCTGCAGCACGACGGCGCCGGCGACCCACACCAGCCCGAGCGCCAGCGCGGCCGACAGCAGCGCCCCGAGCGCGCCGTCGAGCGCGCCGAGGCCGGGCAGCTTGAGCGTGCGCCGCAGCTGCGTGCCGAGCGTCTCCAGCCCGCTCGACAGCAGCCCGCCGACCAGCAGCGCGCCGGCCAGCGCGAACAGCGCCGCGTAGGGCGAGTGCGAGCCGTCGGGCAGCAGCAGCGGGCCGACGCGCGCGCCCAGCACGGCGCCGAGCGCGAAGCCTGCCAGCGACAGCGCGCCGACGATGAAGCCGCGCTGCCAGCCGAACAGGGCGAAGAGGGCGACGAGCGCGGCGATGACCCAGTCGATCGTGGTCACGGTATGGCGAAATCATGACGGGTCGGCGCTCGCGCGCGCCCGTCCCCGCAAATAGCGAGTTTCCAGTTTTCGCGTGGATGATCTACTCTCGCGTGCACGTGGAGGCAGGTCATCGGTATGGGGGCGCGCGGCATGGCGGTCCGTCGCGATACAGCGCCGCAGACGTAGAGCGGCGTCGTCGACTGCTGCGCCGGCTGCTTCCCGTCGTCGGCGGCGTCGCCGTGATCGCGCTCGCGATCGGCTTCTTCGCCAGCCGCGATCCCGGCCGCGGCGCGCGCGAGACGGCCGAGAAGTTCGCCGCCGCCTGGGCCGTCAACGACTACAGAAGAATGTACGAGCTGCTCGACGAGCGTTCGAGAAGAGCGATCGGCCTCGACGCCTTCCAGCTCGCCTACCGCGACGCTGCCACGACCGCGACGACGAGATCGCTGACGGTCGGCCAGATCAGAACGAACGAGGGCGACACCGTGCCGGTCCCGGTGACGGTGCGCACGCGCGTCTTCGGCACGATCCAGGGGATCCTCGACGTGCCGACCAGCGGCGACGGCGACGACGCCCGTGTCGCCTGGCGCAGAGCGCTCGTCTTCCCCGACCTGCAGCCCGGCGAGGCGCTCACGCGCGAGACGAGCATGCCGGAGCGCGCCTCGCTGCTGGCGCGCGACGGCGCCGTGCTCGCCAAGGGCGCCGACCGCACCTCCGACATCAGCGACGTCGCCAGCCAGATCGTCGGCGGCCTCCAGCAGATCCCGGCCGCGGAGCTGCCCGTCTACCGCGCGCTCGGCTACCCCGACGACGCGCGCGTCGGCGCCTCCGGGCTGGAGCGCATCTTCCAGCAGCAGCTCGCCGGCACGCCCGGCGGCCGCCTGCTCGGCGGCTCGCGCGTGCTGGCCAGAACGGAGCCGGCGACGGCCGCGGCCGTCAAGACGACGATCGACCCCGAGATCGAGCGCTCGGCGATCGCCAACCTCGGCGGCCGCTACGGCGGGATCGCCGCGATCGACCCGCGCAACGGCGAGATCCTCGCGCTCTCCGGCGTCGCCTTCTCGGGCCTGCAGCCGCCCGGCTCGACCTTCAAGATCATCACGCTGACCGGCGCGCTGGAGGCCGGCATCGCGAAGCCGACGACGCAGTACCCGGTCGTCAGCGAGGCGCTGCTGTCGGGCGTGCCGATCCAGAACGCCAACGGCGAGTACTGCGGCGGCACGCTGGTGCAGTCGTTCGCGCACTCCTGCAACTCGGTCTTCGCGCCGCTGGGCGCGAGACTGGGCCCGGAGAAGCTGTTCGACGTCGCCGAGCGGTTCGGCTTCAATCAGCCGCTCGGGATCCCCGGCTCGGCCGTCTCGACGATCCCCCAGCCGGCCGACATGGGCGACGACCTCAACGTCGGCTCGACCGCGATCGGCCAGGGCCTCGTGCAGGCGACGACGCTGCAGATGACGCTGGCGGCGGCGACGATCGCCGACGGCGGCAAGCGGCCGGTGCCGACGCTGCAGCTGGGCGCCAGACCGAGATTCGTGCGCGTCACCTCGCCGAGAGTCGCGCGCGAGGTCAGCAAGATGATGGACGCGGTCGTCGCCGAGGGCACCGGCACCGCCGCGCAGATCGACGGCGTCAAGGTCGCCGGCAAGACCGGCACCGCGGAGCTGCGCAGCACGGTCGCGCCGGCCGACGGCGAGGAGACGCCCGACCACCTCACCGACGACATCCCGGACACCGACGCCTGGTTCGTCTCGTTCGCGCCCGAGGACAACCCGCGCGTCGCGGTCGGCGTGCTGTTCACCGAGGCCGGCGCCGGCGGCGAGGTCGCCGCCCCCGCCGCGCGCGAAGTGCTCGTCACCGCGCTGCAGCGGATCAGATAGACGAAAGCCCCAGCCGAGGCCGGGGCTTTTGCGAAGCGTGTCGATCTGCCCGCCGGACAAGCGCCGGCGGACCGAGCGCTACATGTCCAGCTGGACGGTGGAGACGAGGCCCTCTTCCGGGGTGATCTCGAACTCGACCGGAGCGTTCTGGTAGATCGTGTGCGGCACCTTGAACAGCACCAGCGAGCCCTGGATCGGGCCGGCGCCGGCGGCGCTGTTGGGGTCCGGCAGGATCGGCTGGCCGTTGCCCGACTTCTTCTCCACGACCTTCGCCGTGTACTTGAAGGGGTTCGTGTCCTCGATCTCGATCGGCTCGTACTCGTTGCCGGCGGCGTCGAGCAGTCTGAAGTCGTCGGCCGACGGGTGCGGGTTGTCGGTCGTGTTCTCGGCGCGGATCCAGACGCCGAAGAACTGGTCCTCAGGTCTCAGCTCGGCCTCGGCCGGGGCGACGCCCTCGAGGAACTGGCTGTCCTGGACCGACGACGGGTTGA
The DNA here is from genome assembly GCF_030646155.1 of Conexibacter sp. CPCC 205762. Lineage (GTDB taxonomy): Bacteria > Actinomycetota > Thermoleophilia > Solirubrobacterales > Solirubrobacteraceae > Conexibacter. The sequence continues at coordinate 9,173 of NZ_JAUTDN010000030.1, read as the reverse complement.
GCGCGCGGCTGATCTGCACCTGGTAGACCAGGTCGCCGGCCTGCACGTTCACCGACTCGTTCTCACCTCTGGTGACGGGTTCGCTGGCGTTGTAGCCGCAGGCTGCGAACGACAGCGCGACCAGCAGGGCGCCGACGAGCGGGGGGGTTCGAAGAAGTCTGTTCGTCATGAGCGGTCGCGGAGTCTATCCGTCTCGTGCCGTGTCCGGCAGCGTTCGCCGTGTCGGGCTTGTCCTCGCCGCGCCTGGCGGCGTCCTCGACCCTCGAAATGGCAGAGCCATTCCATCGGGTCTGCGTCCTTGCCAGCCACGACGATGACGGCGCCGGACACGCCGGACGCCACCGGACAAGGCACTAGCGGCCGGCAACCGTCACTCGACGGCCGCGGTCGCGGTTCTCCTCCAGGATCGCCTGGAGGCGCCGGAGCGACTTCGCCGTCTTGCGCTTCCACCAGCCGCGGCTCTCGCGCAGGCGGTCGCTGGGCATGTTGCTCTCGGACTCGAAGCGGTACTCGACGCGCGTCTGACCGCCGGGCTGCTCGGTCAGCGTCCAGATGCCGACCGTGCGGTTGCGGTTGAACTTGCCGCTGCGGCCGCGCTCGACGATGCGGCCCGGGGCGACCTCGACGAGCGTGTAGTCGGCCCAGCTGAAGCGGTTGAACGGCAGCTTCACGCGGAAGCGCGCGCCGGCGCCCGTGCCTTCGCTGTCCTCCCGCAGCAGGTGCCAGTCCTCGAGGAAGTGGTCCTTGAACTCCGGGTGGTTCGCCACGTCGCTCAGATAGGCGACGATCTCCTCGCGCGGACGGGCGATGAAGGCGGTGACAGTGACAGGCTCCATAGCGCGGCCAAGTCTACGCCAGCGGGCGCGCGGACGACTCGCCCCCGCCCGCGGGGAGGCCGGCCCCAGAACCCGCCCTACGCGGCGCGGACGGCGCGGCGGCGGGCGGCGCGGCGGTCGCGCTCGGTCCGCTCGGGACGCTGGTCGGTGATGCGCACGGTGTTGCCGTGCTCGCCGCCGTGGACGACGCGCGAGCCGACCGGCTGCTCGCGGCGCTCGCCGCGGCACAGCTCGCACAGCACGCGGCCGCCCTCGTACTGGTGGACGCGCTCGCCCTGGAGCGGGGTGCGGTGGCAGCCGTCGCAGGTGTCGCGGCCGGCCGAGAGCGCCATGACGCTGCGTCGCAGCAGCTGGCGCTCGAGGTCTGCGGACTGCGAGATGCGGAGCATGCCCTTGTTTTCGGCTTCCCGCGGCCGACGCCCTCTCGTGACAGAAATCCTGCATGACAGACCGAACGCCAGCATGCTGACGCACTGGAACTCTGCATAGGGGATAAAGTTTCGCCCGCCCTGCTACGGGTAGGAGAGAACGCGAGGCGATCGCCCCACGGCGCTCTCCTGAACCATACTTCGCTCGTGACACTTGTTACTTGCGTGCCGCTTGCCCGGTGCCCCCGCTCCGGGCCACGCAACGGAGGTCGAAGACCATGCAGGCTCTTACTTCGGGAACCCTCGCCGGAACCGGCACGTTTCGTTGCGTCGAATGTGACTACGTCGTCTCGCTCGCCGCGGCCGACGCCCTCCCCGCCTGCCCCAGCTGCGGCGGGACCGAATACGCACGGGCCTCCCTCTTCACCGCGCACGGCGTCTCCGCCGCGAGCGTGCCCGAGCAGATGGAGGTCGAGGCGGAGCAGTGGCTCGGCGGCGTCCGCGACGGCATCGAGAACGCCGGTCAGTACCTCGTCTACCAGGAGGACGGCGCGGCCGTCGTCCACGAGCTGACGCGCGAGTGGACAAGGATCGGCCGCAGCCTCGCCGCCGACGTGCGCTTCGACGATCCAACCGTCTCGCGCCGCCACGCGCTCGTCGTACGCCGCGCCGACGGCGTGCGCGTGCTCGACGACCGCTCGCTCAACGGCGTCTTCGTCAACAGCGAGCGGGTCGAGTGGCACGCGCTGCGCGACGGCGACGAGCTGGTCGTCGGCAGGCACCACCTCTGGTTCGTCGACGTGCCGGCCGTGACGGGGACGCGCGAGTTCAGCGCGCTGCAGGCGCCGCAGGCGCTCGCCGGCTGACAGGTCAGACAGCTGACCCACGCGGGCGGCGCCTGTCGCCCGCGACCGCGTCTATAGTGCGCGGCTCTGATGGCGACCACGATTGCGGTCCTCTCCCAGAAGGGCGGCACCGGCAAGACGACCACGGTGCGAACGCTGACGGACGTCTTCCGCCGGATCGGTCTCGCGACGCTCGCGGTCGATCTCGATCCGCAGGGCAACCTGTCGGACTACCTCGACGTCGACCCGTCCGCCGAGCCGACGGTCGGCGACGTGCTGACCGGCCGCGCCAAGGCCGCCGACGCGATCCACGACGACGTCCTCCCCGCCAACCTCGGCCTGGCCGAGGCGGAGCTGACGCTCGGCGGCAAGATGGGCCGCGAGCTGACGCTCAGAAAGGCGCTCAGAGAGGTCACCGACGGCTACGACGTCGTCCTGATCGACTGCCCGCCGGCGCTTGGGCTGCTGACCGTCAACGCGCTCGTCGCGGCCGACTGGGCGCTGCTGTCGGCGGAGGCGCAGTACTTCGCGATGCAGGGCGTCGAGCAGGCGCTCGAGGTGATCGAGCTGGCGCGCGACAACCTCAACCCGGGGCTGGAGTGGCTCGGCGTCGTGCTGAACATCGCCGACATGCGCACGCGCCACTCGCGCGAGGCGTACGACTCGCTCAGAGAGCACTTCGGCGAGAAGCTGGTCGAGCAGACGATCCGCTCCTCGATCGCCTACGCCGAGTCCGCCGAGCGGGCGCTGTCGATCGTCGACTACCGCCCCGACCTCGGGCTCGACTACCTGCTGGTCGCCGACGAGCTGCTGCGGCGGCTCGACCTGAGAGGCGCGCGGCGGAGACTGAAGCCGCTGATCGAAGCGGCCTCCAACGGCCACAAGCCGGACGCCTGAGCGCCCGCTTCCGAGCGCGCGCAGAACGGGCCGTACGCTGTGTCGGTGACCGTTCGCGCCGCTTTTCTGGCCGTGCTCGCCTGCGTGGTGACGGCGATCGCCGGCTGCGGCGGCGACGAGCCGACCGCCGCAGCCGTCCCGCCGCGGACGGTGACCGTGCAGGCGCCGCCTGCGACGGCGCCGCAGGCCGCCGCTCCTGAGGGGCGCGATATGGCGCCGAACGCGACCGCCACCGCGCCGGCGGCTTCCGCGTCGGCCCCGGAGCCCGCCGCCGCCTCAGCGGGCGCGCGCGACCGCGATGCCGTCGGAGGCGCGGCCGCGCCGGCGCCGCAGGCCGCCACCGCCGCCCCCGCGCCGGCCGGCAGCCGCGACGCCTCCGCCTCCGCGCGCGCGGTCACGAGCGTGCGCCCGACGATCCACCTGCTGCGCAGCACCGCGCTGCGCGACCGGCCCGGCGGAAAGGTGATCGGGCGACTGACCCCGAGAAGCGAGTTCGACTCACCGACCGTGCTGCCGGTCGTCGCCGTCCGCGGCGACTGGCTCGGCGTCGTCACCGCGCGGCTGCCCAACGGCCGCGTCGGCTGGATCTCCGCAGCGGTCCGCTACCAGGCCCACCGCAACCGCTGGCAGATCGACGTCTCGCTGAGCCGGCGCAGCGTCGAGGTGCGCCGCAACGGGCAGATCGTGCAGCGCTTCCCGGTCGCGATCGGCGGCGAGGGGACGCCGACCCCGACCGGCCGCTTCGCCGTCACCGACAAGCTGCTGACCGGATCGGGCTCATCCCCCTACGGCTGCTGCATCCTCGCCCTCAGCGGCCACCAGACCTCGACGCCGCAGGGCTGGGGCGGCGGCGACCGGATCGCGATCCACGCGACCAACCTGCCGCAGACGATCGGCACCCGCGCCAGCGCCGGCTGCCTGCGCGCCCCGACCGACGCGATCCGCAGAGCGGTCGACACCGTCCCGATCGGGACGCTCGTGACGATCCGCGCCTAGACGACTTCGACGACGTCCGCGCCCTGCGTCTCGAAGGGGACGCGGAGGACCTGCGCCCAGCCGGCGGCGCGCTCGCGCAACGCCTCGGCGACGGCGGCGGTCTGCTCGTAGTGGCTCCAGACCAGCACGGTCGGGCCGGCGCCGGAGATCGTCGCGCCGAGCGCGCCGAGCTTGCGCGCGTCCTGCACCAGCTCGGCCGACTTCGGGTAGAGGTGGGCGCGGTGCGGCTCGTGCAGGCGGTCGTCGAGGCCGCGGCCGACGAGGTCCCAGTCGCCGCGCGCCAGCCCGAGCGTCAGCAGCGCGACGTGGGCGACGTTGTGGACGGCGTCGGCCATCGGCACCTGCTTCGGCAGCGCGGCGCGGGCGGCGGCGGTGCGGACGGCCTCGTGCGGGACGACCAGCAGCCCCTCCAGCCCGGTCGGCGGCTCGATCCGCGTGACCGTGCCGTCGGCGCAGACGACGACGCCGCCGTGGATCGCCGCGGCGACGTTGTCGGGGTGGCCCTCGATCTCGCAGGCGAGCTTGAAGACGTCGGCGTCGAGCTCGAAGAGGTGGTCGGCGGCGGTCAGGCCGGCGACGATCGCGGCGGCGGAGGAGCCGAGCCCGCCGGAGAGCGGTATCTCGGATCTGATCCGGAAGCTGAAGCCGTCGGAGGGGTGGAGCCGCTCGAAGGCGCGCACGATCAGGTTCCTGCGGTCTCTCGCGATGTCGAGGTCGGTCTCGATCGCGAACTGGCCGGTCTCCACCACCTCGACCTCCAGCCGCAGCGACAGCGCGGCCGCGAGCACGTCGAAGCCGGGCCCGAGGTTGGCCGACGAGGCGGGGACGCGAACGACGCGGCGACGCTGCATCTAGCCGAGGACGGCGCGCTCGACCGCTTCGAACGTCGGCTCGCAGGGCAGCACGCCGCCGACCTGGTCGAGCGCGGTGTCGGGGTCCTTGAGGCCGTGGCCGGTGAGGACGCAGACGATCCGCTGCGCGTCGCCCGCGCCGTGGACCATCAGGCCGGCGACCGAGGCGGCCGAGGCCGGCTCGCAGAAGACGCCCTCTCTGGAGGCGAGGAAGCGGTACGCGTCGAGGATCTGGTCGTCGGTGACGGCTCTGACGGCGCCGTGCGAGGAGGTCATCGCGTTCATCGCCTCCTCCCAGCGGGCCGGGTTGCCGATCCGGATCGCGGTCGCGATCGTCTGCGGGTTGGCGACCGGCGCCCCGCTCACCAGCGGCGCCGCGCCGGCGGCCTGGAAGCCGAACATCGCCGGTCTGTGGCCGACCTCGTTGAAGCCCTTCCAGTACGCGCTGATGTTGCCGGCGTTGCCGACCGGGATGCAGAGCGCGTCGATCGAGGCGAGCTGCTCGATGATCTCGAACGAGGCCGTCTTCTGGCCTTCGAGGCGGTATCTGTTGACCGAGTTGACGAGCGCGATCGGGTGGCGGTCGACGACCTCGCGCACGAGCTTGAGCGCCTCGTCGAAGTTGCCGTTGAGCGCGATCACGCGCGCGCCGTGCATCAGCGCCTGGGCCAGCTTGCCCGTCGCGATCTTGCCCTCCGGCACGATCACGGCGCAGCGCAGGCCGGCGCGCGCGGCGTAGGCGGCGGCGCTGGCGGAGGTGTTGCCGGTCGAGGCGCAGATGACCGCCTCGGCGCCCTCGCGGACGGCGGCGGAGACGGCGCAGGTCATGCCGCGGTCCTTGAACGAGCCGGTCGGGTTGAGGCCCTCGTACTTGAGCCACACCTCGGCCCCGACGCGCTCGGACAGCGTCGGCGCGTGGATCAGCGGGGTCGAGCCCTCGCCGAGGGTGACGACCGGGTCGTCGTCCGCGAACGGCAGGCGGTCGCGGTAGCGCTCGATCAGGCCGACGCTCATGCTGAGAACTCCTCCTCGATGACGCGGATCGCGCGCGGGTCGGTCCGCAGCGCCTCCAGCGTCGCGATCTGCTCGACGGCCGCGAAGAAGCGCGACTCCAGGACGGGATGGACGACCATGACGAGGCGGGCGTTGTCGCCCAGCCCCTTCTGCACGACCGACTTGACGGAGATGCCGTGCTCGCCGAGGACGCCGGTGATGCGCGACAGCACGCCCGGCTCGTCGAGCACCTCCAGGTGCAGGTAGAAGGAGGAGACGACGTCGGAGACGATCTCCAGCCTGGCGCTCGTCTCCGGCGTCGAGGCCGGCGGGATCATCGCGCTGATGACGTCGCCGAGGACGGCGCTGGCCGTCTGCGGGCCGCCGGCGCCGGGGCCCGACATCGTGATCTCGGTGATCGACGGCGACTCGATCGTGACGGCGTTGAAGGGGCCGTCGATCGAGGCGAGCGGGTGGCGCGCGTAGAGGAAGGCCGGGTGGACGCGGACGGAGATGCCGCCGTCGACGCGCTCGGCCGTGCCGATCAGCTTCAGCCCGAGGTCGAGGTCCCTCGCGTACTCGAGGTCGTCGGGGCCGATCCGCTCGATCCCCTCGTAGACGACCTGGTCGAGGTGGACCGGCGTGTCGAACGCGAGCCGCGCGATGATCGCCATCTTGGCGGCGGCGTCCTTGCCGTTGACGTCCTCGGACGGGTCGGCCTCGGCGTAGCCGAGCCGCTGCGCCTCGGCCAGCACCTCGGCGTACGGCGCGCCGGTGCGGGCCATCTCGCTGAGGATGAAGTTGGAGGTGCCGTTGACGATCCCGTGGATCCGCTCGACGTGCGCCGCCGCCAGCGACTCCTGCAGCACGCGGATGACCGGCACGACGCCGGCGACCGCCGCCTCGAAGCGCAGCTGCACGTTCTGCTCGCGGGCGATCGCCCACAGCTCCTCGCCGTGCTGCGCGAGCAGCTGCTTGTTGGCGGTGACGACGTGCTTGCCGGCGCGCATCGCGCGGATCACGTAGTCGCGCGCCGGCTCGATCCCGCCGATCAGCTCGGCGATCAGGTCGGAGCCGGCGAGGATCTGCTCGAAGTCGCCTCTGGAGCGCGTCAGCACGCCCGAGATCTCGGGCGTGAGCCCGGTCACGTGCGCGATCTGGTCGGCACGCTGGGGCAGCAGCTCGGCGAAGGCGGCACCGACGGTGCCGTAGCCGAGCAGGCCGATGCGGAAGGGAGCTGGTTCAGAGGTCACGGGCAGCCAGATCGTCGTAGGTCTCACGCCGGACGACGACACGCGCGTCGCCGTCCTTGCAGAAGATCACGGGCGGTCGGGGGATCCCGTTGTAGTTGTTGGCCATCGCGTGGCCGTAGGCGCCGGTCGCGGGGGTGACGAGCACGTCCCCCGCCTTCGGCTCGTGCAGCGGCACGTCGCGCACGATCACGTCGCCGGACTCGCAGTGCTTGCCGGTGACGTGCGCTCGCTCCCCCTGACCGGCGAGCGCGGGACGGTCGGCGAAGAACGCCTCGTAGACCGAGCCGTAGAGCATCGGGCGGAGGTTGTCGGACATGCCGCCGTCGACGCCGACCCACGTCGAGACGTTGCGCTTGATCGTCTCGACCGTGTACAGCGTGACGGTCGAGTTGGCGACGAGCGAGCGGCCCGGCTCGATCAGGATCCGCTTGTCCCTTCCGAGCAGGTCGTGCAGCGCGCTGACGTTGGTGTCGACGTACTGCTCGATCGTCGGCGGCTGCTGCGCGGCCGTGTAGGCGACGCCGAGGCCGCCGCCGAAGTTGTACGTCGGGAAGTCGCCGAGCGACGCGAGCGCCTCGACCGCCGGGCGGTACGCCTCCAGGCTCAGCAGCTGCGAGCCGATGTGCATGTGCAGGCCGACGAGGTTGAGGCTCGGCGATCTGCGCAGCCGCTCGATCGCGAGCCTCGCGTCGTCGAGGCCGAAGCCGAACTTCGAGTCGGCCTGGCCGGTCGAGATCTTCGCGTGCGTTCTGGCGTTGACGCCGGGCGTGACGCGGACCAGCACCGCCTGGCGGATGCCGCGCTCGCTCGCGATCCGCTCCAGCCGCTCGATGTCCATGAACGAGTCGAGCACGACGTGGCCGACGCCGGCGTCGATCGCCTGCTCCAGCTCGGCGAGCGACTTCGCGTTGCCGTGCAGGTAGATCCGCTTCGGGTCGAAGCCGCCGCGCAGCGCCAGGTGCAGCTCGCCGCCGGAGGCGACGTCGCAGACGAGGCCCTCCTCCGCCAGCACGCGGTAGACCGCGGTGCAGGGGAAGGCCTTGGAGGCGAAGAGGACGTCGAAGTCGTCGTGGCGGGCTCTGAGCGCCTCGACGAAGGCGCGCGCCCGCGAGCGGATGTCGTCCTCGGCGACGACGTAGGCCGGCGTGCCGAACTCGCGCGCCAGCTCGACGGCGTCGCAGCCGCCGATCTCGAGGTGTCCGAGGTCGTTGACGCGGCTCCCGAGCGGGAGCACGTAGGAGAGCTGTTGGGTCGCGGCCATCGCGGCCGTGATTATGCCGGCTCGCCGGGGTGCGAGGCGCCCGACCCCTCCCCCGCGGCCGTCACCGCCCGCGCGCCGAGGGCGTCGCCCCCGCGCGCGGACGCCCGCACAGCTATCTCGTGGCGGCGGTGCCTCTGCTGCCGCCGAGCAGGCCGCCGACGAGGCCGCCGGTGCCTCTCACCACGCCGCCGACGGTGTCGGTCGTCGTTCTGACGACGCCGCCGACGACGCCGCCGGTCTGCGTGACGGTGTCGCCCAGCCCCGGCGCCACCTGGTTGACGACGTCGCCGACCGGTCTCGTGACGCCCTGGACCGTCTGGTCGAGCGTGCCGCCGGTCTGCTCGACGGTGCCGCCGAGGTTGTTGGTCGTGTCGTCGACGGTGTCGCCGACGGCGCCGGTGACGCCTGCGAGGCCGTTGGTGCCGGCCGTGCCGGTCCCGCCGCCGGTTCCCGAGCCGCTGCCGCTGCCGCCCGAGCCGCCGCTGCCGGGGCTGCCGGGGCTGCCGTTGGCGCCGGGGCTGCCGTTCGCGCCCGGGCTGCCGGTGCCGGCGTCGCCGGCGCCGGGGTTGCCGCTGCCGCCGGGGCTGCCTTCGGCGCCGTTCGCGCCGTCGGCCCCGTTGGCGCCGGTCCCGCCGCTGCTGCCGGTCCCGCCGCCGTTGCCGCCGTTGCCGGTCGTTCCGCCGCCGGTCTGCGTGCCGCCGCTGTAGGGCGTCGCGGTCGGCGCGCTCGTGCCGCTGTCCTGGTCGGCGCGCGTGCCGTGCAGAACCCCGCTGCCGCTGCCGCCACCGGCCGCACGGCGCTCGCCGCCGCCCGCGCCCGCACCGGCTCCCGCCCCGCCCGCGCCGGCCGCCGCCGCGGCGCCGGCCGGCAGCG
>NZ_JAUTDN010000003.1 GCF_030646155.1 Conexibacter sp. CPCC 205762 | reverse complement strand
CGCGTCGCGGCGCCGCGCCCGCCGGCCGCCCCTCACGTCCGGGCGCCCGCCCGCAGTCGGCCGCGCCGGCGCGCGCCGCAGCCGGCGGCTCGCGTGCGCTGCCGCCGGAGGAGGAGCCGCCGCACGGCCGTCGCCGCATGACCGCGGTCCTGCTCGCGCTCGTGGCGCTGGTCGTCGTCGCCGGCGCCGTCTGGTTCGTCGCGATCCGCGACACCGGCAGCGACACGCCCGCGACGCGCGTCGAGACGCCCGAGGGCGGTGCGAGAAGAAGAGCGGCCACGAGAAGAACGCAGACGCAGAGACAGCAGACGCCGGCTCCCGCGCACGACTCGATCTCCGTCGCCGTCCTCAACGGCACCGGCCTCACCGGCCTCGCCGGCAGAGTGATGGCGAACCTGACGGCGGCCGGCTACCCGCAGGGCGGCATCGTCGCCGACGCCGGCACGACGACGGCGAGCGCGACGATGGTGAACTACCGCGACGGCAGAGAGGCCGCCGCGAGAGAGGTCGCCAGAACGCTCGGACTGCCCGCCGACGCGACCGAGGTGATGGAGCCCGCCACCGACCAGGCCTGCGCGGCCAACTCGGGCGGCACCTGCACCGCCGACGTCGTCGTCGTCGTCGGCACCGACCTCCAGTAGGGCATCCGCCCCGCGACTGTGACGCGTGCGGCCCGGATCGTCTTCGCGCTGCTCGTCGTCGCGACGCTCGGCGCGTTCGTCGTCACGCAGAAGCTGAAGTCCTCGCCGCCGCTGATCGTGCGGCCCGACGTCTCGGTCGTCTTCTCGCCCGTCTCGAGAGACAAGCCGAGAGCACGCAGAGCGCGCATATCGTTCTGGCTGCAGAAGGCCGACGACGTGCAGATCTCGATCGTCGACGCCGAGGGCAGAATCGTCGCGACGATCGCCGACGGCGAGCACGTGCCCTACAGAGTCCGCAAGCACTGGTCCTGGAACGGCCGCACGAAGGACGGCAGACGCGCGCCCGACGGCTACTACCGGGTCCGCGTCGCGCTGCTGCGGCAGGGTCGCACCGCCGACCTGCCGGACATCCGCATCGCGCTCGACACGAAGCCGCCGAAGCCGCGCGTGACGGCCGTCAGACCGGAGGAGTCCTCCGGGCCGGCCTTCCTGCCGCAGAGAGACCTCGACGCCGTCACCGTCTCGATCAGAGGGACCGAGGGTCGCCAGGCCGCGCTGCAGGTCTGGCGCACCGACGTGACGCCGGCGCGGCTCGTCGAGACGGTCGAGATCAGAGCGCGCCAGCCGAGCGTCGAGTGGGACGGCACGATCGGCGGCGAGCCCGCGCCCGCCGGCACGTACCTGATGGGCCTCGAGGTCGCCGACCGCGCCGGCAACGTCGGCACCTTCCCGGCCGCGCTGCCACCGAGATCGGGCGCGGTCAGAGGCCGCGCCGGGGTCACCGTCCGCTACCTCGCCGCCGCGACGCCGCTGACGCCGGTGCAGGCCGGCAGAGTCACGACCGTCCGCGTCGACGCGCGCGGGCGCAGATACACGTGGGCGCTGCGCCGCTGGGGCGAGCCGCAGGTGCTCGCGCGCGGCAGAGGCGACGACTCGAGACTGCGGCTGCGGGCGCCGAGAGGCCAGGCCGGCCTGCACGTGCTGACGATCGCGACCAGAGCCCACCGCACGCAGGTGCCGCTGGTCGTCTCGGCTCCGGTCGACCGGCGTGTGCTGGTCGTGCTGCCGGCGCTGACGTGGGAGGGCCTCAACGCGGTCGACGACGACGGCGACGGGATGCCGAACGTGCTCGACGGCGCCGGCCGCGACGGCAGCGTGCGGCTCGGCCGGCCGCTCGCGAAGGGGATGCCGGCGACGGTCGCCGGCCACGAGGGCGCGCTGCTGCGCTTCCTCGACGCGAACCTGCTGCGCTACGACCTCACGACCGACGCCGCGCTCGCGGCCGGCGTCGGCCCGTCGCTCGACGGCTACCGCGCCGCGGTCTTCGCCGGCGACTCGCGCTGGGTCACGCCGCAGCTGCGGCGTGACCTGCGCAGACGCGTCGAGGCCGGCGGCCGCATCTGGTCGCTCGGCACCGACGCGCTGCGCCGCAACGTGCGGCTCGCCGACGGCGTCCTCTCGCACGCCGGCAGCCCGCTCCCGACCGACGCGCTCGGCGCCCGCCCGCAGCAGCCGCTCGTGACCGCCGCCGACGGCGAGACGTTCGCGCTCACCTCGTTCCTGCCCGGCCCGGTGCTGAGCGAGACGAACGGCTACTTCAGCGGCTACGACGCCTACGAGCCGCTCGCCTCGATCGTCCCCGAGGCGACGTACACCGACCAGGCCGGCCCCGACGCCGACACGACCGTGATCGGCGCCTGGAGACTGGGCGACGGCTTCGCCGTCCACACCGGCCTGCCGCAGCTCGCCCAGCTCGCCGCCGACGGCGACAGCTCCAGCGTCCAGCTGGTGCAGTCGATCTGGTCGGCGCTGGCGCGCTGAGCCGCGCGGCTCAGTTGACCGACGGGTCGAGCGGCATCCGCGCGACCAGCGCGAAGGCGCCGCCCTTGCGCGTCAGCACCTCGACCCACAGCTCCTCGGCCTCGTCGCTGAACAGCTCCTCGGTCAGCGGCGGCTCGACGATCCAGTCCTCTCTCTCCAGCTCCTCGTCGAGCTGGCCGGGGCCCCAGCCGGCGTGGCCGGCGAAGACGCGCATCTGCCTCGTCGCGTCGCGCGAGGTGGCGAAGTCGGCCTCGGCCGAGAGGAAGCCGACGTCGTCCCTGACCAGCAGCCCGGCGGCATCGGGCTGGTCGAAGGTGGCGAGCACGATCACGGCCGACGGCTGCACCGGCCCGCCGATGTAGATCGGCTCCTCGGCCTCGACCAGCTCCTCCAGCTCGGGTGCGCTCTCGGCGACGGTCGTCGTCGCGGGGCGGTTGAGCACGAGGCCCATCGCACCGTCCTCATTGTGCTCGGCGACGAGCACGACCGTGCGCGCGAAATTCGGGTCCTGCAGCGTCGGCGACGCAAGCAGCAGCTTGCCCTTCAGCGACTCCATGACTGCTCATTCTGGCGCACGCCGCAACGTCGTCCAGGTCAGGATGGACACGCCACCACCGATGAGTGGTGTTCGACCCGTTCAGTCGCGGAATTCGGCGATCCCGAGCGCTTCGAGCCGCTCCCACAGCGGCTCGTTGCGGGTGAAGGCGTCGGCTGTCGCGTCATCGCCGAGGCCGGCGGCGTCAGCCGGCGCGAAGGCGAAGCTGGCCTGCGCGGTCGCCTCGACGACCGCCTCCGCGCGCCACAGCTCGGTCCCCTCCCAGCGCAGCTGCAGACCCTGCGCGAGCGCGAGCTGGCCGGCGTCGTAGACGAGCGCGACGCGCACGCGGCCGGGCAGCCTCAGCCGCCGCGCCTGGCGCACGCCGATTCCGAGCGCGAGCGAGTCCGGCAGCCGCGCGATCCGGCCCCAGCTCATCCGCGGCGGCTCGAGCGCGAGCACACGCGGGGCGCGCAGCAGGTCGCGGGCGTGCTCGGCGTGCTCGAAGCGCTCCAGCGGCTCGGGCAGCAGCAGCAGCGCAAGCGGCTCCTCGGCAGGGTCGGTCATGGCGCCTCCAGGACGCTACCGAGTACCGTCCAGCGCCGTGCACAGCTTGCTCAAGCGCCTGTTGACGACGACCGTCGCGTACCAGGTCGGCGACATCGTCTCGAAGGTCTTCGCGGTCGCGCTGCTGCCGATCTACACGCGCCACGTCAGCGAGGCCGGCTACGGCGTCGCCGAGCTGATGATGACCGCGATCGTGCTCGTCTCGATCCTCGTGCGGCTGGGGATCGGCGAGGCGCTCGTGCGCTACCACTACGTCGACGAGGACCAGCAGCGGCGGGACGCGCTCGCGCGCCGCGCGGTCGGCTTCCTGCTCGTCGCCACGACCGTCGTCGCGATCCCGCTCGCGCTCGCCGCCGCGCCGCTGTCGGAGCTGGTGCTCGGCTTCCGCGACGTCGGCGTCTTCCGCGTCGCGGTGCTCGGCCTGTGGGCCTTCACCAACCTGGAGCTGGGCTACGCGCTGCTGCGCGTCGACGAGCGCGCGCGGGCGTACGCGCTGACGACGCTCTCGAACGTGCTGCTGACGATCGCGCTGACGGTCTTCCTCGTCGTCGGCCGCGACAAGGGCGCCTACGGCCTGCTGCTCGGCAACTACGCCGCCACGACCGTCGTGCTGCTGGGGCTGTGGTTCACGATGCGCCATCGCCTGCGCCCGCGCCGCGGCGGCGCCGACCACCCCCAGCTGCACTCGCTGCGCGAGCTGCTCAGATTCGGCTTCCCGACGGTCCCGGCCGACGCCTCCGTCTACGCGCTCAACCTCGTCGACCGCTACTACCTCTTCCACAAGTACGGCGCCGCGACCGCCGGCGTCTACTCGCTCGCGGTCAAGCTGGCCGGCGTCGTCGCCTTCGTCGTGCGCGCCTTCCAGTACTCGTGGCCGCCGCTGGCCTACTCGATCAAGGACGACGACGAGGCGGCCCGCTTCTACGCATTCGTCGCGACGTACTACCTGCTGCTGACCGGCTGGGCGGTCGCGGGGCTGCTGCTGCTCGGCCGCTGGCTGACGAGACTGCTGGCGGCGCCGGAGTTCTACGAGGCGCACGTCGCGATCCCGTGGCTGGCGCTCGGGTGGGCGCTTTACGGCCTGTTCGTGATCTTCGTCGTGATCGCCGGCCGCGCCGAGGTGACGACGCGCAACTTCCCCGCGGCTGGCGTTGGCCTCGTCGTCAACGTCGTGCTGCTGCTGGTGCTGACGCCGCCGTTCGGGATCGCCGGCGCCGGCCTCGCGCTGGCCGGCGCCTACGTCGCGATGCTGATCGTGATGCGACTGCTCACGCGCCATCTCTTCCGCGTCGACTTCGAATGGGGGCGGATCGTGCAGATCGCGCTCGCCGTCGGCGGCGGGGCCGCGCTCGGCGAGCTGCTGCTGCCGACCAGCGGGATAGCAGGGCTTTTGGCGCGCGGGTTCGTCTTTTTTCTGCTGCCGCTGCTGCTGATCCCGCTGCGCTTCTACCGGATCGAGGAGCGTGAGCTTTTGCGAACAATGGTGAGACCTGTGATCCGCCTGCTGCCGTCGCGTCGTAGCTGACGGCAGACGATGGATCGCACGGAAGCGGACGGACTCGGCCACGCGCTCGCGGTGGCGCGCATGCTGGCGACGGGCGCGGATCCCCGCGCGACCATCTGCGACGCCGCACGGCGTGTCGCCGCGGCCGACTGGACGGCGCTCGTCGAGCGCGATGAGGACGCGCTCAGGATCACCGCGGCCGAGGGGCTCTGTCAGGGCGTGCTGCGCGGGGCGATCGGGCTGGAGCGCAGCGGCAGCGGCCACGCCTTCGCCAGCGGCGACGCGCGCTTCTCGCCCGACGCCGCCGCCGACCCGCTGCTCGACCAGCGGCTCGTCGCGGCGACCGGCAGCGGCGCCGTCCTGCACCAGCCGGTCCGTCACTCGGGCAGCGTCGTCGGCGTGCTCGTCGTCGGCTGGGCGCAGCCGCGCAGACGGCCGGAGGCCTCGCTCTGGAGGCTGCTGGAGCTGCTCGCGCTCTACGCCGCGATCGCGCTCGAACGCGACTCGCTCGTCGCCACGCTCGCCGTCGAGGCGCGGACCGATCCGCTGACCGGCCTCGCCAACCGCCGGCACTGGCAGGACCAGGCCGCGCGCGACCTGCGGCGCGCCTCCCGTCACGGGCTCGCGGCGACGCTCGCGCTGATCGACCTCGACGACTTCAAGCGCTTCAACGACACCTACGGCCACGCCGCCGGCGACGAGCTGCTGCGCACGACCGCCGCCAACTGGCGCGCGCAGCTGCGCGAGAGCGACCTGCTCGCGCGCGTCGGCGGCGACGAGTTCGCGCTGCTGGCGGTCGCGAACGTCGGCGAGGACCTGGACGTCGTCGTCGAGCGGCTGCGGGCGGCGCTGCCGCCGGGCGCGAGCTGCTCGGCCGGCTGGGTCGCCGCCGGCGGCGACGTCGACCTCGACCAGCTGACGATCCGCGCCGACGCCGCCCTCTATCGCGCCAAGGGGGCCGGCAAGGGCCGCGTCGCCGCCGCCGACCCGCTGATGCCCGGAGCTCAGACGACCTCGCGCAGGCGCCCGCTCTCGACCTCGTAGACGAAGCCGCGCACCGACTCCTTGCGGGGGATGAATGGCGACGCCCGGATCCGCGCGATCGACTGGCGCACGTCGGCGTCGACGTCGCTGAAGGACTCCGCCGCCCACTCCGGCTTGATCCCGGTCTCCTCCTGGATCGACTGCTTGAAGGCGTCGTCGGTGAAGGTCAGCATGCCGCAGTCGGTGTGATGGATGAGGATGATCTCCTCGGTCCCCAGCAGCCGCTGCGAGATCGCCAGCGAGCGGATCTCGTCGTCGGTGACGACGCCGCCGGCGTTGCGGATGACGTGCGCGTCGCCCTCGCTGAGGCCGAGCGCGCCGTAGACGTTGAGGCGCGCGTCCATGCACGCGACGACCGCGACTCTGCGGCCGGGCGGCAGCGGCAGGTCACCCTTGTCGAAGGCGTCGACGTAGGCCGCGTTGTTGGCGAGCAGCTCGTCGGTGACGGACATGAAGCGCTCCTTCGGTCGAGGGGACGACCGAAGATATCTATCCCGACCGGATTTGTCAGGTTGCTGGCGCGCGGCGCGGCTTGGCGACGCCGCCAGGCCGGTTGATCACAGCCGCGGGCCGCCGCGGTTGTAGTCGGCGGCCGCCTCGCGCAGGCCCTCGCCGCGGTCCGGGTGCAGCGTCGCGTGCACGTGCTGCCAGTAGCGCGCCGGGTCGTGACGCGGCAGCGCGTAGGCGGCGAGCGCCCGCAGCGCGTAGGTCCACGCCGTCAGCCAGCGCACGATCAACGCCGACGGCAGCGAGTGGTGCTTGCGCATGTAGCGCTCGCGATTGCGCGACAGCTCGACGATCCGCCGTCTCGGCACGCTGCCGGTCGACAGCTGCTCGTGGTGGATCGCCTCGGCCTGCGGCACGTAGAGGTTCTTCCAGCCGGCGTCGTGGAGCCGCTTGCAGAAGTCGACCTCGTCGGAGTAGACGAAGAAGGCCGGGTCCATCCAGCCGATCCGCGCCGCCGCCTCGCGCCGCACCAGCAGCGCCGCCGACTGCGCCCAGTCGACCTCGCGCACCTCGCTGCCGCGGCTCTGGACGGTCAGCCGCCTGTGCAGGCCGACGGCGGCGTAGAAGGCGGTCGTCGGCGTCGGGAAGCGCCACGCCGACGGGTATTGGCCGCCGTCGGGACGCAGCAGCATCGCGCCCGCGGTCGCCGCTCTCTCGGTCGTGTCGAGCGCGGCGTGGAGCGCTCTCGTCGCGCCCGGCATCAGCTCGGAGTCCTCGTTCAGCAGCAGGCAGTAGCGGCCGCGCGCCCGCTGCATCAGCGTCGAGTCGTTCTCGGCCTTGCCGCGCCGCTGCTCGCGTCTGATCAGCTCGGTCGTGACCGGATGTGCCCGCGCCATCCCGACCGATCCGTCCCTCGACGCGTTGTCGAGCACCAGCACCTCGGTCGCGAACGGCAGCTCGCGCTGCTCGCGCTCGATCGCGTCGAGACAGCGCTCCAGCAGCGCGCGCTGCTCGGTGTTGACGATGCAGTAGGAGACTTCGATGCTCATGCGTGGTGGTGGATGATGCCTGGATGTCCTCGTCGCCGCTGCGTGTCCAGCTCGTCGACCCGTCGGCCTTCACGCCGCCGTACGACCATGCGCTCGCCGGCGCCCTTGCCCGTGCCGGCGCGAACGTCGAGCTGGTGACCAGCCGCTTCGCCTACGGAGCGGTCCCGCGCGCGGACGGCTACACGGTCACGGAGTCGTTCTATCGGATCGCGCCCGGCGCCGCCGGCTCGCGGGCCCGGATGTTGGCCAAGTTGGCACAGCACGTCCCTGACATGGTTCGGTACCGGCGCCACGCCCGCGCGGCCGACGTCGTCCACTTCCAGTGGCTCTCCGTCCAGCCGGTCGACGTCCACCTGCTGCCGTCGCGGACCGTCCGCGGGCGCCGGCGGCCGCTCGTGCTGACCGCGCACGACGTGCTCCCGCGCGAGCCCCGCCCCGGCCAGCTCGACGCCCAGCGGCGGCTGTACGAGCGCGTCGACGCCGTCGTCGTCCACTCCCAGCACGGCGCCGCCCGCCTGCGCGAGGAGCTGCGGATCGACCCCGCGAAGGTGCACGTGATCCCGCACGGCGCCTTCGACCTGTTCGTGCCGAAGACCGTTCCCGCCACCGCTCCTGCCCTGGCCGCCTCCGTCCCCGCCGCGGAGGCGGCCCCCCCGCGCCCGCTCCCGCCCGAGCTGGCCGCCGTCCCGCGTGAGCGGCCCATCGTGCTGATGTTCGGCCTGCTGCGGCCGTACAAGGGCGTCGACGTGCTGCTGGAGGCGTGGCGCGGGATCGACGACGCCGAGCTGTGGGTCGTCGGCCTGCCGAAGCTCGACCTCGCGCCGCTGCGCGCCGCCGCGCCGCCGAACGTCCGCTTCGTCCCCCGCTTCGTCGCCGACGACGAGATCCCCGCCTTCTTCCAGCGCGCCGACCTCGTCGTCCTGCCCTACCGCGAGATCGACCAGTCGGGCGTCCTCTTCACCGCGCTCGCCTTCGGCCGCCCGCTGCTGCTGACCGAGGTCGGCGGCTTCCCCGAGGTCGCCGCGACCGGCGCCGCCGAGCTGGTCCCGCCCGGCGACGCCCCGGCCCTCCACGCCGCCCTCGTCCGCCTGCTCGCCGACCCCGCCGCCCGCGCCCGCCTCGCCGCCGCCGCCCGCGCGGCGGCAGCGTCGACCTACTCCTGGGACGAGATCGGCCGCCGCACCCTCGCGCTCTACCAGTCGCTTCTGTGACAACACGACGGCTGTAGACGTTGCCGTTTCCGATGCCCAGAATCGTGGGCATGGAGACATTCGAGACATACCTCACCAACGGCCGCCCCCGGCGCCCTTGCCCACCCGAGACGTGGGCCTACGTCGACCGCCTCGCCCGCGAGCAGGGCATCAAGAACTGGGACAGAGAGCGCCCCCCGATCGAGATCCGAGAGCCCGACGAGCTGGACGAGGCGTTCCTGGCGGCCATCGACGAGTACTGCACGGCCGAGCCATGATCATCGGCGAGAGAGAACTGCTCGTCGTCGACGCTTCCTATCTCGGCCGTCGCGACAGACCGGTGTCACGCAGTTGGGCGCCGGATGTGGTTGCGCGCTTGAAGGCCGCCGACCTCGGTCTGAGCGTCGTCACGATCGCGGCGACGGCGCAGACGCTCGGGGTGCCGGTCGTCACCTGCGACAAGGCGTTCCTGCGGATGGAGTCGCTCGACATCGAGGTCGTGCACCTGCCAGCACGGATTCCAGCGGAGGTGGGGCAGGTCCGGTGAGCGGGTGACAGCGGCGGCGGGCGCGGTCCGCAAGAATTCCCGGCCGTGCTTGTCGTGAAGATCGTCTTCTGGCTCTGTGGAGCGCTCGTCGTCTACGCGCAGCTCGGCTACGGGGTGCTGCTGGCGCTGCTGGCGAAGCTGCTGCCGGCGAAGCAGGCCCGCGTCGGGGCGCCGGTGGCGGCCGGGGACGCGGAGGGCGCCGAGGCGGCGCTGCCGAGCGTCACGGTGATCGTCGCGGCGTACCAGGAGGAGTCGGTGATCGCGGAGAAGGTCGCCAACCTGCGCGCGCTCGACTACCCGGCCGACCGGCTGGAGATCGTCGTCGCCTGCGACGGCTCGCCCGACGCAACCCCGCAGCGGGCGCGCGACGCCGGCGCCGACACGGTGCTGGAGCTGCCGCGCGGCGGCAAGATCCGCGCCCAGGACGCCGGCGTGCGGATCGCGCGCGGCCGGATCGTCGCCTTCTCCGACGCCAACGCCTTCTGGCAGCCCGATGCGCTGCGCAAGCTCGTCGCGCCGTTCGAGGGCGCGCCCGAGGTCGGCTACGTCTGCGGGCAGGTCGCCTTCGTCAACGAGGGCGGCACCAACCAGGAAGGGCTCTACTGGCGCTACGAGATGGCGCTGCGCGGGCTCGAGTCGCGGCTGGCCTCCGTCACCGGCGGCAACGGCGCGATCTACGCGACCCGCAGAGAGGCGTACATCGAGGTCGACCCGATCATGGGCCACGACCTCTCCTTCCCGTTCAACATGGTCAAGCGCGGCTGGCGCGCGCTCTACGCCGCTGACGCCCGCGCGACCGAGAAGATGGTCCCGTCGATCGAGGGCGAGTTCGCCCGCAAGCGGCGGATGATGACCCACGGCTGGCCGATCGTCCTGCACGGCGGGATGCTCGACCCGACCGGCTACGGCCCGCTCTACGGGACGATGATCGCCTCCCACCGCCTGCTGCGCTACGCGACGCCGTTCCTGCACGCCGCGCTGCTGTCGACGAGCGTCGTGCTCGCCCGCCGCGGCCGCCCCTACGCGCTCGCGCTCGCCGCGCAGCTGCTGATCCTCGCCGCCGCCGCGCTCGCCAGAGCCGTGCCCGCCCGGCCGCTGCTGGTCGCGCGCTACTACGTGCTGAGCACCGCCGCGCTCGGCGCCGGCCTCTTCGACGTCCTGCGCGCGCCGACCGAGGCCGGCTGGGAGCCGCCCGAGGGCACGCGGTGACGGGCTTCGCCATGCGAGTTCCACGCCAGCGAGCCGACGCGCCGATCGCGGCGGGAACTCGCGGGACGCTTCAGCGATGACTCGCGCTCTCGACCTGCTGATCGGCGGGATCGGCACGCTCGTGGCGGCGCCGCTGGTCGCGCTCGCGGCGCTGCTGATCCGGCTCGAGTCGCCCGGCCACCCGATCTACAAGCAGCGCCGCGTCGGCAAGGACGGTGCGTCGTTCGAGATCTACAAGCTGCGCACGATGGTGAGAGGGGCCGAGTTCACCGGCGCCGGCCTCGCCGTGCAGCAGGGCGACGACCGCATCACGCGGATGGGCGCCCTCCTGCGCCGCACCTCGCTCGACGAGCTGCCGAACCTCTGGAACGTCGTCCGCGGCGAGATGTCGGTCGTCGGCCCGCGCCCGACCGTGCAGGTCCAGGTCGACCAGTACAGCGAGCGCCAGCGCGGCCGCCTCAAGGTCAAGCCGGGCCTGACCGGCTGGGCGCAGGTCAACGGCCGCGCCGCGCTGCCGTGGAGCGAGCGGATCGAGCTGGACCTCTGGTACGTCGAGCACAAGTCGCTCAAGCTCGACCTGCGGATCCTCGCCCGCACCTGGCGGCTCGTGCTGAGAGGCGACGGCCTCTACAAGGGCGAGACGGGTGGCTGGGGTCGCTGAGGCCGGCGCACGGCAGCCGGCGCGCCCGGCGGCCTGGCCGGGCCGCTAGCGCTTCGCGACCCGCGCGGTCCGCACCGGCGCGGTGCCGGCGGCGTTGACGTCGTCCGCGGCGCTGCTCGCGAGCACGCGGTAGCGGCCGAGCGCGCGCAGCGGCAGCGTGCTCTCCCAGGCGCCGTCGACGGTCTCGAGCGTCAGCCGCCGCACCCGCCGCCAGGCACCGCCGTCGCGCGCCTGGCGCTCGATCAGCACCGTCACACGCGCCTTCGCCGGCGTCGTCGTGCCGCTCACGGTGACGCGTCTGCCCGGTCGCAGCAGCTGCGGCGCGACGCGCGCCGTCACGCCCGCCGCGACCTGCGCGGAGACCGCCGGGGAGGCGACGCCCGAGGCGGCGACGACGCGGAAGCCGCCGTTGACGGTCACCGGCACCGCCGCCGACCAGATCCCGTCGCCGCCGGTGCGGAGCGTGTCGAGGTCGGTCCACTCGGCGTCGGGCTCGTCGCGGCGCTGCAGCGTGAGCCGCGCGCCGACCGGGCGGCGCCCGCCCGCCAGCGTCAGCCGGCCGGTCAGCGAGACCGGCCCGCCGGCCGCGACGACCCCGCCGACGGGGCTGTTGGTCAGCTGGTCGGCGCCGATCGTCAGCTGTGAGGCGACCTCGGTCCGCAGCTGCGGCAGCCACGCGTAGAGCGCGCCGCCGGGGCAGTCGGTCGAGTCGACGTCGCGGTGGCCGGCGACGCGGTTGAGGCGCACGTCGGCGCCGCTCGGCCAGCGGTTCTCGGCGCCGCCGTAGGACTGCTTGACGATCGTCCCGCCGGCCGGGATCCCCGCCAGCGACAGCTTCCACGCGAGCACCTGCGCGAGCGCCGCGCGCGCCGCCGCCGGCGGCCGCGAGCGGGTGTAGCTGCCGATCACCGCGACGCCGGTCGAGACGCTGTTCCAGCCGCCCGCCTGTGCGCCGATCACCGGCTGCTCGACGCCGCCGGCGCGCCCCTCGTAGACGGTCCCGAAGCGGTCGACGAGCAGGTTGTAGCCGATGTCGAGCCAGCCGTTGCCGTTGCGGTGGAAGCGGCAGATGCCGAGCACGACCGCCGCCGCCTCCGAGCGCGAGTAGCTGTTGAGCGACTCGGTGTGGTGGACGATCCCGAGGTCGACGCGGCCGTACTTCGGCGCGCTGCGCGGCGGGCAGGCGTTCGACGGATCCCACTCGGAGCGCGGCACGATCGCCGGCCGGGCGCTGTCGGACGGCCCGCTCTGCGGCGGCTCCGCCTGCGCGACCCGCGCGCTCGCCGCCGCCGGCACGAAGACGAAGTGCAGCCGCAGGTCGCGCGGCAGGCGTGCGGCACGCAGCTGGTAGGTCTGCGCGCGCCCGGTCCACAGCGGCCCGGACGACTGCTCGCCGCGGGCCCGCCGCGCGGCGGGCGGCGCGTCCTCGGCGTGAGGGATCTCGCCCCAGCGGCTCCAGCTCCTGCCGGGCCGCCGCACGCGCACCTCGACGTGCGCCTCGCCGCCGCCGCGCCAGCGCAGGCCGAGCAGCTGGAACGGCCGCGGCGCGCGCAGCGGCGCGCTCACGCGCAGCGCGGACGACGCGTCCGCACGGGCCTCGGTGCCGGCGGCAGCGGTGGCCGCGCCGGATGCGGGCGCGAGCACGCCGGCGGGCAGCCGCTGCTCGAAGTCGGCGGGGCCGGCGGCGAACGACGGCGCGGCGGCTGCGAGCGCGACCAGCAGCGCGGCGATGACGGAGACGACGATGCGACGCATCACGACTCCCAACACGTTCCCAGCTCGAACGCTGCGCACCGCACGATCGCGTGCAGAGCGCGGGGAACCCCGTCGCGGCGGCGTCCGCGCCGCCGTCAGGCGCTGGCGCGCGGCTGCGCTCTGGCGCGGGATCTGCCGGATCTGGCGCGCGGGCGTCTGCGCGGGCGCGGCGCGGTCGCGGCGGCGCTCGCGCCGGTCGGTCCCGGTGCGGCCGTCGGCTTCCAGCAGGCGTCGACGAAGTCGCCGATCTCGGCCGTCAGCCGCTGCGGCCGCGTCCGCAGCTCGAAGATCGAGTCGGCGTTCAGCAGCCGCGCCTGCGGCAGCTCGGCGGCAAGCCCGTCGGCGTCGGAGAAGGGGTGGATCGGGTCGCGCTTGTGGCCGATCACGAGCGACGGCGTCGTGAAGCCGCGGCGGAGGTCGCGGTGGGGCGCGATGCGGCCGAAGAACAGTCCCTGCAGCACCGCCGCGCTCGGCCCCGGGTCCTGCGAGACCCAGTCGAGCAGGATCTCCGGCACGAGCGGCAGCGGCCGTCGCGGCACGACGCGCGCGACCCGCTGCAGCAGCTTCATCGCCGGTTCGCCGAAGGTCAGCGACACCATCAGCGGCGTGAAGCAGATCGCGCAGCCGAGCAGCGCGTTGTCGAGCACCGGCATCTCCAGCACCATCCCGCGCAGCCGCTGCGGCGCGGCCGCCGCGACCTCGAGCGTGACGTTGGCGCCGAGCGAGGCGCCGCCGACGACCGCCTGCTCGATCCCGAGATGGTCGAGCAGGCCGACGACCTGCCCGCCGAATGCCGTCATCGAGTAGCGCCACATGTCGCGCGGGCGATCGGAGTCGCCGTGACCGAGCGGGTCGAGCGTGATCACGCGGTTGCCGCGCGCGGCGAGCGTCTGCGCGAGCGGCTCCTGCATCCGCTGCGAGAACAGCAGCCCGGGCAGCAGCACGAGCGGGCGCGGACCCTCGCCGTGCTCGGCGTAGGCGATGCGGTTGCCGTCGTGCTCGAACCAGGGCACTGCCGCGAGCCTACCCGCGCGGCGCCTGTTTGGTGCCGCTGGCGACGAAGCCGAGCAGCGCGGCGAAGAAGCCGCCGCCGGCGTGGGCGCGGTCGAGCTGATCCCACCAGGCGATCAGCTCGTCGGGCTCGAAGTCGCCGGCGGCGAGCGCGGCGTCGAGGTGGCTGGAGACGAGCCAGGAGAAGAAGTCGTACGGCAGCACGACGCCGTGCGGGACGGTCGTCAGCTCCTCGAAGCCGGCGTCGCCGAGCAGCCGCGGCAGCGCGCGCCCGACGCGCCCGTTCGGGGTCGCGTCGCAGTGGGAGCGGACGATCCGCCGCGTCAGCTCGCGGTCGGCGCCGTCGATCGCGAGCGTGTCCCAGTCGAAGTCGAAGACGACGACGCGGCCGCCCGGCCGCAGCACGCGCGCGCTCTCGTGCAGCACCTGCAGCGGCTCGTCGACGTGCATCAGCAGCCGCTCGATGCGGACGCGGTCGAAGCTCGCAGCGGCGAGGTCGAGCGCGAGCGCGTCGCCGACGCGGAAGACGACCGGCAGCTCGCGGTCCTGCGAGCGGCGCGTCGCCTCGGCGACGAGCGCCGGCGCGCTGTCGATCCCGAGCACGTGGCCGGCCGGGCCGACGCGGCGCGCGAACGAGCGCACGTCGTCGCCTGCGCCGCAGCCCAGCTCGAGCACGTCGAGCCCGCGCCGCAGCGCCAGCTGCTCGACCATCAGCGGCTTCAGCGCCCGCACGCCCGGGAGCGCGTTGCCGGCGTCGAGGAAGCGGATCGCGAAGCCCGGGTCGACGGCCGGCGCGACCCCCGCACCCGCCGCCCCGGCGAGCTGCTCGCGCATCAGAGCTGCTCCAGCCACTCCGCGATCAGCCGCCCGAGCAGTGGTCCCTGGTCCTCCTGCAGGAAGTGGCCGGCCTGCGGCAGCACGTGCGCGATCTCGCCGCCGAGCGCGGCGGCGAAGCGCTCGCCGGTCGCAAGCGGGATGACCGGGTCGGAGTCGGCCCACAGCAGCAGCTTCGGGCGCTCGTCGGCGGCGAGCGCGTCGAGCGTCCGCTGGCCCTCGGCGGCGCCCGGCTCCTGCGGCGTGCGCGGGATCAGCAGCGGGAAGGCGCGCGCGCCGGCCTTCGCGGCGGCGGTCGGGAACGGTGCCTCGTAGGCGGCGATCACCTCGTCGCCGGGGTCGTCGTTGCAGCCGCCGCGGACGAGCATCCCGATCGGCAGGTCCTCGCTGCCGGCGACGAAGTCGCGGAACGCCTCCCACGCGGGCGTCATCTGCTGATGCCCGGTGAAGAGGCCGGTGTCGGTGATCACGATCCGGCCGACCCGCTCAGGCTGCTCGACCGCGAGCCGCAGCCCGATCGGCCCGCCCCAGTCGTGCACGACCAGCGTCACGTCGCGCAGGTCGAGCCGCTCGAACAGCTCCGCCGTCAGCGCGACGTGGCGGTCGTAGGAGTACCAGTCGAGCGCGACCGGCTTGTCGGAGCGGCCGAAGCCGGCGTGGTCGGGCGCGATCGCGCGGTGACCGCGCGCGGTCAGCTCGGCGATCGCGTGGCGCCACAGGAACGACCAGGTCGGCTCGCCGTGCAGCAGCACGACCGGCCGCCCGTCGCCCTCGTCGACGTGCGCGAGCCGCAGCCCGTCGACCTCTCGATATCGCGGTTCGTACGGGAAGTCCGGCAGCGCCTCGAAGCGCTCGTCCGGCGTCCGCACGACCTCGCCCGTCCCCGTAGTCATCGACTCGCCAAGCCCCATATCTCGCTTTGCCGAGTTCAGGAGCGTAGCCCCCCGGCGGCGCTGGAGCGCCGGTCCGGCTGCCAACCAGGCCGATTGGGGGGTGCCGCACGGGTTACCCTCTTCGATTGGTGCGTGCGCTGACTGCGCACGCCGTCATTTCGCCCGCGCCGACCTCACTGGATGACCATGGCCACCACTGCGCCCCAGTCCACCTCCGAGCAGCTCGCCGTCGACACCATCCGAACGCTCGCGATGGACGCGGTTCAGCATGCAGGCAACGGCCACCCCGGCATGCCGATGGGCATGGCGCCGGTCGGCTATCTCCTCTTCTCGGAGGTGATGCGGCACAACCCGAAGGACCCGCACTGGCCCGACCGCGACCGCTTCGTGCTGTCGGCCGGCCACGGCTCGATGCTGCTCTACGCCTGTCTCCACCTGTCCGGCTACCCGGACTTGACGCTGGAGGAGATCAGACACTTCCGCACCTGGGGCTCGCGCACGCCCGGCCACCCGGAGGTCCACCACACCGCCGGCGTCGAGGTCACGACCGGGCCGCTCGGCCAGGGCGTCGCCAACGCCGTCGGCCTCGCGCTCGCGGAGCGCTTCCTGCGCGAGAAGTACGGCAGCGAGGTGCAGAACCACCACACCTACGGGATCTGCTCCGACGGCGACCTGATGGAGGGCGTCAGCGCCGAGGCCGCCTCGCTCGCCGGCCACCTCGGGCTCGGCCAGCTGATCTTCTTCTACGACCACAACCACATCTCGATCGACGGCAGAACGTCGCTCGCGTTCGACACCGAGGACGTCAACAAGCGCTTCGACGCGTACGGCTGGCACACGCAGGACGTCGACGACGTCAACGACCTCGCCGCGCTGCGCGCCGCCGTCAAGGCCGCGCAGGACGAGACGGGCCGCCCGTCGCTGATCCGCGTCAGATCGACGATCGGCTTCCCGGCCCCGAACAAGGGCGGCACGCCCGGCGCCCACGGCGCCGCGCTCGGCGAGGACGAGGTGCGCGCGACGAAGGAGGTGCTCGGCTGGGATCCGGACAAGCACTTCTTCGTCCCGGACGGCGTCTACGAGCAGTTCAGCGCCGTCGACCGCGGTGCCGCGCTGCAGGCCGAGTGGCAGGAGCGCTTCGATGCCTGGCGCGCCGCCGACGCCACGCGCGCCGAGGAGTGGGACCTCGCCTGGGCCGGCAAGCCGCTGCCCGGCCTCGACGCGGCGCTGCCGACGTTCGACCCGGCCGACAAGCCGAAGCTCGCCACGCGCGCCGCCTCGCACACGACGATCCAGGCGATCGCGCCGTTCCTGCCGACGCAGGTCGGCGGCTCGGCCGACCTCAACGAGTCGGTCAAGACCGGCATCGAGGCCGACGCGCCGTACAGCCGCGAGCAGGCCAACCGCAACGTCTACTGGGGCATCCGCGAGCACGCGATGGGCGCGGCCGTCAACGGCCTGGCGCTGCACGGCGGCATCGTCCGCCCGCTCGGCGCGACCTTCCTCCAGTTCGCCGACTACATGCGCCCGGCGATCCGCCTGTCGGCGCTCATGAACCTGCCGACGCTGTGGGTCTTCTCGCACGACTCGATCGCGCTCGGCGAGGACGGCCCGACGCATCAGCCGGTCGAGCACATAGCGGCGCTGCGGGCGATCCCGAACCTGACCGTGATCCGCCCCAGCGACGCGGCCGAGACGGCCGAGGCGTGGCGCGTGGCGGTCGACGAGGAGGTCGAGGGACCGGTCCTGCTGGTCCTCTCGCGCCAGAACCTGCCGGTGCTCGACCGCACGAACACGTACCCCTCGGCGAAGGCGCTCGACAAGGGCGCCTACGTGCTCGCCGACGTCGACGACGCGGTCGCGACGATCGTCGGCACCGGCTCGGAGGTCCAGGTCGCGATCGCCGCCGCCGAGCTGCTGGCCGAGGACGGCGTCAAGGCGCGCGTCGTCGCGATGCCGAGCTGGGAGCTGTTCGAGCAGCAGGACCAGGCCTACCGCGACAGCGTGCTGCCGCCGAACCAGCCGAAGGTGTCGGTCGAGGCCGGCATCCACATGGGCTGGGAGCGCTGGGTCGACGCCTCCGTCTCGGTCGACAGATTCGGCGCCTCGGCGGCCGGCGAGGTGATGCTGGCGGAGTACGGCATCACCCCCGAGGCCGTCGCCGACAAGGTCCGCGGCCTGCTCTAGCCGCTCATCTCAGCAGGCGGTCCGCGTCACCGGCGACGGTGACGTGGATCGCCGCCGGCTCGCGCACCCAGGTGATCAGGTCGAGCGCCTGCAGGCGGTCGAGCATGAACTGGAAGGCACGCGCCTGTCTGCCGTTCGCGTAGCTGCGCAGGACGTCGAACGACCAGCCGGTCGTGTGGATCGAGAAGGCGTGCGTCGCCTCCGCGTTGCCGCGCGCCAGCCGCTCCTGGTAGCCCTGGTCGCGGACGGTGCTGGTGATCGTCAGCGGCGCGTCGTCGCCGGAGATCCGGCGGGTGCCGGCGGCCAGCTCGACGAGCATGCGCAGCGCGGGCGGGCGCAGGCCGCGGTAGAGCGCTCTCGGCTCGCCCAGGCGCGGGCCCAGCTCGCCCATCTGCGGATCGATCCGCAGGCCCAGCTGGCGCGCGTTGCGCGGCAGCCGCACGAGTCTGCCGGCGGCGTAGGCGGCGCGCAGCGCGTCGCCGTCGGCGAACGCCTCGCCGCCGTCGGGCGGATGCATCAGGTTCTCGCTCGACGCCTTCTGCGTCTGCAGCTCGGCGGTTCGCTCGAGCGCGCGCGGGTCGCTGCGCCAGCGCGCCATCAGGTCGCGCGCCGCCAGCACCTTCCAGTAGTAGAGCGAGGAGTCGTCGCCGAGGCTTGCGAGCAGGTCCCAGGCCGATCTGTGGCGGGTCGGGCTGCTGTCGAAGAACAGCCGCGCGTAGCTGACCTGGCCTCTGTCGCCGCCGTAGCCGGCGAGCGCCTGCTCGAGGTTGCCGACGCCCATGTGGTAGCTGACGACGGCGAGGTCGTCGCGGCCGAGGCGGTCGCGCGCGAAGACGAGGTAGCGGACGGTGCCGGCGAGCGCCTTGCGCGGGTCGTAGCGCTCGTCGACCTGGCGGCGGCGCGCCTCCAGCCGCGCCGCCTGGCGTCTGCGCGCGGGTGTCGCCGGGCGCGCCTGGACACGCGCCAGTCTGCGCGTCAGGCGGGTGCTGGCGGCGACGTCGACGTGCATCCGCAGCAGGCCGGTCGCGGTCTCGGCGAGGATCTGCGTCAGCCCGACCGCGCCGCTGAGGTCGTTGCCGGCGCGCGCGACCGGGCGGCCGGCGCTCTCGAGGAAGACGATCGCCTCCAGCGTCGCCGGGTCGACGCCGCCGGCTCCCGCCTGCGCCGCCTGGTCGATCAGCGGCCGCAGCCGCGCGACCCGCTGCGCGGTCGCGAGCACGCCGCCGGGGCTCTTGGCGTAGAGCACGTGGGCGCTGCCGGCGGCGGCGCGGGCGGCGTAGTCGTCCTCGTGCGCGGGATCGAAGGCGAACGGGTCGCCGGCGCTGCTGACCGTCTCGCGGGCCTGCGGCAGCGGCGCGGCCGGTCCGCCGCCGTCACCGCCGGAGCCGCGCTGGGTCAGCAGGAAGGCGACGCCGCCGGCGACGACGAGCACGGCCAGCAGCAACCGCAGGCGGCTCGGGGCAGACGGGGAGGTTCGACGGCGAGAGGTCCTCGGCACGGCTCTCATCAACCGTGACAGACCGCCGTGCCCGGCGTCGAATCGTCACGGATCACGCGCGATCTGCAACAAATCTGCACGCTTTGCAAATTCTCTCGCGCCGAACGGGTGTTCGGGCCGTTTCCCGTCCGCGCCCCCGCCTATGGTGGCCGTCCCACCCCACCCACAAAGCGGCCGGGGCGCTGCTGCAACAGCCCCCGGCCCGGCACAGGAGACCTACATCCCATGCGCGACAAGCGTACTCAGGACCCGGCGGTGAGCGTCGAGCAGCTGGTGCTCGGGCGCGCAGTGCGAGAGCTGCGCGCCCGCCGCGCGCTCTCGCAGGAGCAGCTCGGCTTCCACTCGGGCCTCCACCGCAACTACGTCGGCGCGATCGAGCGCGGCGAGATCAACCCCACCTTCCGCACGCTGCTGACGGTCGCCGCCGGCCTCTCGCTGCCGCTGTCGGAGGTGGTCGGGCTGTACGAGCTGCGGCGTCCCGAGCACCTGCCGGCGGAGGTCGCGCCGTGACCGTCGCGGCAGGTGCGCCGCGCCCGTCGTCGCGCCCGGGTACCGTCTCGCGCGCCATGCGCGTGCTGACGAGCGAGCTGCTGCCCGACCGGATCGAGCTGGACGGCGACGATCTCGTCGTCCACGCCGAGAACCTCGACGTGCTCGAACGGCTGCCCGGCGGCGCCTTCGACATGATCTACATCGACCCGCCCTTCAACACCGGCAGGCCGCAGCGGCGCCGCACGCTCGCGACGGCGCCGCACGACGAGGGCGACCGCGTCGGCTTCGGCGGCCGCCGCTATCGCTCGGAGCTGCTGCAGGCGCTCGTCTACGAGGACAGGTTCGGCGACTACCTCGGCTTCCTCGCCCCGCGCCTGGAGCAGGCGCGGCGGCTGCTGGCCGAGCACGGCACGCTCTACTTCCACATCGACTACCGCGAGGCGCACTACTGCAAGCTGCTGCTCGACGAGCTGTTCGGGCGCGACTGCTTCCTCAACGAGATCATCTGGGCCTACGACTACGGCGCCAAGCCGAGAACCCGCTGGCCGGCGAAGCACGACACGATCCTCGTCTACGTGCGGACGCCCGGCGCCCACCACTTCGACGCCGAGGCGGTCGACCGCGAGCCGTACATGGCCCCCGGCCTCGTGACGCCGGAGAAGGCGGCGCGCGGCAAACGGCCGACCGACGTCTGGTGGCACACGATCGTGCCGACCAACAGCGCCGAGAAGACCGGCTACCCGACGCAGAAGCCGGCCGGGATCGTGCGGCGGATGGTCGCCGCCTCCTCCAGACCGGACGGCTGGTGCCTCGACTTCTTCGCCGGCTCCGGCACGCTCGGCGCGGTCGCGCGGGAGCTGGGCCGCCGCTACGTGCTCGTCGACGCCAACGCCGAGGCGGTCGAGGTCATGCGCAGACGGCTCGGCGGCTGAGCGGGCGCCGGGCGCGGCGCGCCAGGCCGGGCCGGGCGACGCCGTGCGGCCGCTACCCGGCTTCGGGCGGGAGCGCGTCGCTGACGCGCTTGGCGGCGACCTCGATGTGTCTCGCCATCGCGCGCTTGGCGGGCCCGACTCTTCTCGCCGAGAGCGCGTCGATCAGCTCGCCGTGCGAGCTGGCGTGGGCGCGCAGCGCGACCGGCTCGAGCGCGGTCGTGGCGGCGCGCAGGAAGCCGCCGATGCGTCCGCGCAGCTGCGCGACGAGGTCGATCAGGATCTCGTCGTCGGTCAGCGCCCACAGCTCCTCGTGGAAGCGCGCGTCGAGGTTGGAGAGCCGTCTGGTGTCGCCGCGGTCGGCGGCCGCCTCCATCTGCGTGACGATCTCGCGCAGCGAGCGCTCGGCCTGATCGGTCCAGTTCTCGATCGCGCGCTCGGCGACGTACTGCTCCAGCAGCACGCGCAGCCGCGACAGGTCGCGCAGCTCCTTCGCGTTGATCGCGGCGACGCGGCAGCCACGCCGCGGCAGCCGCTCGACGAGGCCCTCTTCGATCAGCCGCGTCAGCGCTTCGCGCACCGGGATGTGGCTGACGCCCAGCTCGGCGGCGAGTCTGCGCTCCACCAGCCGCTCGCCGGGGGCGTAGGCGCCGCTCTGGATCGTCTCGCGAAGCTGGTCGGCGACGCGGTCGGCGAGGTTCTTCGAATCGACGGGACGGAGGGAAGGCATATATCCAGAGTTTCGATCGGGGAGCTAGATGCTATATCGCGGGGCGCCGGCAGTGCCAGCGAGAACAGGCGCATCGGCGTCGGGCGGGGGGATTCCGCCGGCAGCGGGTCACCTGAATCTGTTCTGCCACATGCTATAGGGTATCTCAGCGTCATGGATATCACTTCGGAAGTGCCGGCAGGCGCGGCGGGCGCGCACGCGGCCCGCCGCCGGGCGCTGGTGACGGGCGCGAGCTCGGGCATCGGCGCCGCCGCGGCAGCCGCTCTCGCCGCCGCCGGCTGCGACGTCTGGGTCACCTACGCGCGCGACGAGGCCGGTGCGGCGGCCGTCGCGGAGGCGGCTCGCGCCGACGGCGTGGACGCGCACGTCTCGCACCTGGACCTGGCGCAGCCGGCGCAGGTCGAGGCGCTGCTGGCGGAGGTCACCGCGCGCTGGGGCGAGCTGCACGTGCTCGTCAACAACGGCGGCGTCTGCCCGTACACGCCGCATGACGAGATCTCCGTCGAGGAGTGGGACGCGGTGCTGGCGACGAACGCGCGCGGCACCTTCCTCGCGC
This sequence comes from Conexibacter sp. CPCC 205762, assembly GCF_030646155.1. GTDB lineage: Bacteria > Actinomycetota > Thermoleophilia > Solirubrobacterales > Solirubrobacteraceae > Conexibacter. Next base: position 332,050 of record NZ_JAUTDN010000003.1, on the reverse strand, counting down.
TGCGCGGCGCGCTGCCGCTGCTGCGGGCCGCCGCCGGCGATCGCTCGATCGTCAACATCGCGTCGGTCGCCGGCGAGCTGGGCGGCGTCACGACGTCGGTCCACTACGCGGCCAGCAAGGCGGCGATCCTCGCGATCACGCGCTCCTACGCGCGGCTGCTCGCGCGTGAGGGGATCCGCGTCAACGCGGTCGCTCCGGGCCCCGTGCACAGCCGCATCACCGAGCAGCTCTCGGAGACCGCTGAGGCCGGCCTCGCGAGCGGGACCCCGCTGGGCCGCTTCGGCACGCCGGACGAGGTCGCCTCGGCGATCGCGCTGCTGGCCTCGCCGGCCGCCGGCTTCACGACCGGCGCCACGTACGACGTCAACGGAGGGGTGCGGATCGATGGCTGAGCCGGAGCGGGTCTTCCGCGAGCAGGTGCGCGCGTTCAACGCCGCCGACCTGGAGGCGTTCCTGGCCACGTACGCGTCGGAGACCGAGCTGCACGGCCTCGTGCCCGACCGCGTCGTGCGCGGCCACGAGCAGATGCGGCCGCTGTACGAGGAGCGTTTCACGCAGACGCCGCTGCACTGCGAGATCCTCGCGCTGACCGTCTACGGCGACCGCTGGGTGGCCGCCCACGAGCAGGTCACGAGCCCGGCCGGAACGGTCGTGCTGGTGGGCGTCTTCGAGGTCGTCGAGGGCCTGATCGTGCGCGCTGACATGACCGGGCGGGTGCCGTTGTAGCGCGCATCCAGCGCGGACGGCGTTGACGGCAAATGCTATAGCCTCTAGTATGTGTAATCAGGGGGAGGAACCCGGCAGGTCAGCCAACGAGAGGTGCTCATGAGGTGGAAGAAGATGGTCCCCGGTGCGATCGCCATCTGCGCGCTCGCAGTCGCGGGGTGCGGTGGCAGCAGCTCCAGCGACGACGGGACCACGCCGTCCGGCGACGGCTCGGCGACGACCGCGCAGGTCGCCAGAGGCGGGACGCTGACGGTCGCCGACACGATCGGGATCCCGCAGCTGAACCCGGTCATCCGCACCTTCGGCTGGGAGGAAGTGCTCTTCCCGCTGCTCTGGAACGGCCTCTCGAAGGCCGACGAGAGCGGCGAGATCGTGCCGGACCTCGCGACCGGCTGGAGAGCCTCCGCCGACCAGAGAACCTGGACCTTCGACCTCCGCACCGACGTCAGATTCTCCAACGGCAGAGCGCTGACCTCCGAGAACGTCGTCGCGGCCTTCGAGTACTACCTCGACCCGAGAACGACGACGCAGGAGGCGGGCAAGATCGCCGCCGTCACCAGCGTCAGAGCCGACGGCCCCGCGAGAGTCGTCATCAAGCTGAGAACGCCGAACGCGCAGTTCCCCGCCGCGATCGTGTGGGTCAAGATCATCGACGTCGACAACCTCGGCCAGATCGACAAGAGACCGGTCGTGACCGGCCCCTACATGGTCTCCGACTTCGTCCCCGACGACCACGTCACGCTCGTGCCCAACCCCGAGTACGCGGGCGACGCGGCGCCGCTGGACGAGCTGAGAATCGTCAAGGCGACCGACTCGACCTCGGCGCTGAGCGCGCTGCGGGCGGGCGACCTCGACGTGATCTGGTCGACCAACCCGGCCGACGTCTCGTCGGTCGAGAGCGATCCCGACCTCAAGACGGTCTCGCCCGAGGTCCCGAGCAAGTACGTCGACTGGGAGTTCGACACGACGGCGCCGCCGTTCGACGACGTCAAGGCGCGCCAGGCCGTCGCCTACGCCGTCGACCGCGAGGCCGTGCTCGAGAGCGCCTACTACGGCCTCGGCGACCTCGCCCCGACGAACAACCCGCTCAGCACCAACAACCCCTTCTACGGCGGCGAGCTGACCGACTACAGCTACGACCTCGAGAAGGCCAGAGCGCTGTTCGCCGAGGCCGGCGTCAACGCCGGCGACACGATCACCTGGTGGGGCACCGCCGGCGCGAACGCCGAGTGGACGACCGCCGCGGAGATCCTGCAGGCGAGCCTCAAGGAGATCGGGATCACGCTGAAGATCGAGAACAGAGAGGTCTCGACCTGGGCCGACAAGTTCTACCCGGCCGGCAAGAGATTCCCGAACTTCATCGTCCCGAACCTGGCCTCCTTCCCGCCCTCGCCGGCCGACGCCTTCGGCTTCTACCGCGAAGGCCGCTGCGAGTGCAACTGGAAGAGCCCGGAGTTCGAGAGCGCCTACGAGGCCGCGATGGCGGAGCCCGACAGAACGGCGGCCCTGCAGAAGTGGGGCACCGTGCAGGAGATCGTCAACCGCGAGGTCCCGCTGATCATCCCGCTGCAGGCGAAGCTCGTCGCCTCGCTGCGGTCCAACGTCGAAGGCGTCTGGATGGAGGGCGGCGGTCAGCTGCACCTCGAGCAGGCCGGCCTGGCCGACTGAGGCTGACGTGCTGGGGTTTGTCATCCGGCGGGCGGCGATCAGCATCCTGATGCTGGTCGCCGCATCGGCCCTCGTCTTCGCGATCCTGCGGTTGCTGCCGGGCGATCCGATCATCACGCGCCTCGGCGCGACCGCCGGTGCAAACCCGGAAGCGATCGACCAGCTCCGACGCGAGGCGGGGCTGGACGACCCGATCGTGACGCAGTACCTGCGCTGGCTCGGCGACATCTTCACGGGCGACTTCGGCCAGTCGTACTTCAGCCAGTTCTCGGTCACCGAGCTGATCGACCGCCGCATCGGCCCGACGCTCGAGCTGACGGCGGTCTCGATCGTCTTCGCGCTGCTGATCGCCGTGCCGCTGGCCGTCTTCTGCTCGCTGCGCCGCGGCAGCTGGCTCGACCGCGCCGTCACGACCGGCTCGACGGTCGGCCTGGCGCTGCCGCAGTTCGTCCTCGGGATCCTGCTGATCCTCGTCTTCGCGGTCGAGCTGCAGTGGCTGCCGGCGCGCGGCTACATCCCCTTCAACGAGGACCCGGGCGAGAACGTGCGGCGGATGATCCTGCCGGCGCTGACGCTCGCGATCGCGGCGTCGCCGCTGATCCTGCGCTACCTGCGCGCCTCGATGATCGAGGTGCTCGACTCGTCCTACATCCGCACGGCCGAGGGCAAGGGCGTCCCGCATCGCCGCGTCGTGATCGCGCACGCGCTGCGCAACGCGCTGCTGCCCGGCCTGACGATGCTCGGCATGGTGATCGGCTACACGCTCGGCGGCGTCGTGATCGTCGAATACGTCTTCGGCATCCCCGGGCTCGGATCGCTGGCGGTCGAGTCGGTCTTCAAGCGCGACTACGCCGTGCTGCAGTCGGTCGTGCTGCTGATCTGCGCGCTGTTCATCCTGACGACGCTGCTCGTCGACATCCTCTCGGAGTACCTCGATCCCCGTCTGCGGACTGGAAGATCCCATGGCTAGCCCCGCGTCGCTCTCCCTCGCCGGCCGCTTCGGCGGCCGCCGCCGCCGCGTCCCGCGCCGCGGCTCCGGCACGACGATCGCGGCGATCGCCGTGCTCGCCGCGATCGTGCTGCTGTGCGCGATCGGCCCGCTGTTCGCCGCCGATCCGGGCGCGCTCGACAACGCCAACCGCTTCGCCGGGCCGAGCGCCGCGAACTGGTTCGGGACCGACCAGCTCGGTCGCGACCTGTTCGCGCGGATGGTCGCCGGCGGGCGCATCTCGCTCGGGATCGCGGCCGGCGCGACGGTCGTCTCGATGCTGCTGGGAGCGCTCTGGGGCTTCACCGCCGCGCTCGCGCGCGGCATCTTCGACGAGCTGCTGATGCGGCTCGCCGACGTGACGATGGCGATCCCGCAGCTGCTGTTCGCGCTCGTCTTCGTCGCCGCCTTCGGCGCGACCACCGCCGGCCTGGCGCTGATCATCGGCGTGCTGCTGACGCCGGTCACCGCGCGCATGATCCGCAGCGCGGTGCTGACCGAGCTGCAGTCCGACTACACGCAGGCCGCGGTCGCCTACGGCGCCTCGCGCTGGCGGCTGGTGCTGCGCGAGATCCTGCCGAACGTCTCGGCGCCGCTCGGCGTGCAGGCGTCGATCAACGCCGCCAACGCGATCATCCTGGAGGCCGCGCTGAGCTTCGTCGGACTCGGGGTCCAGCCGCCGGACGCGTCGTGGGGGACGCTGCTGCAGCAGGGCTACCAGAAGATCTACCAGTCGACGAGCGGCGTGATCATCCCGGCGCTGGCGATCTTCCTGACGATCTGGATGCTGAACCTGCTCGCCGACCAGCTCGGCGGCACCGACGACGTGCGAGGACGGACGGGATGACGACGGACACGGTGCTGGATGTGCGCGACCTGCGCGTCGCGTTCGGCGAGATCGAACCGGTGCGCGGCATCTCCTTCAGACTGCGCAGAGGCGAGCGGCTCGGGCTCGTCGGCGAGTCGGGCTCCGGCAAGTCGCTGACCGCGCTGGCGATCATGCGGCTGGCGCGCCGCGCCCAGCTGTCGGGCGAGGTGCTGCTGCAGGGCGAGGACCTGCTGACGCTCAAGCCGCGCCAGATGGAGCAGGTGCGCGGCGGCCGCGTCGCGATGGTCTACCAGGACCCGATGTCGGCGCTGAACCCCGTCTACACCGTCGGCAAGCAGCTGGAGGAGGCGATCCGGCTGCACAGACGGCTCGACCGCCGCGGCGCGCGCGATCGCGCGATCGAGCTGCTCGACGACGTCGGCGTGCCGCATCCGCAGCGGCGCGTCGAGCAGTACCCGCACGAGTTCTCGGGCGGCATGCGCCAGCGCGTGATGATCGCGATGGCGATGTGCGCCGATCCGGCCGTGCTGATCTGCGACGAGCCGACGACCGCGCTCGACGTGACGACGCAGGCGCGCATCATGGACCTGCTCGACCGGCTCGTCGAGGAGCATCACACGGCGGTCATGCTGATCACGCACGACCTCGGCGTCGCGGCCGGCTTCTGCGACACGATCCAGGTGATGTACGGCGGCCGGATCGTCGAGCGCGCGGAGGCGGAGGCGCTCTACCGCGCCTCGCTGCACCCCTACAGCGAGGCGCTGCTCGGCGCCGCCGTCGATCTGAACCTCGAGCTGGGCGTGCCGATCCCGACGATCGGCGGCTCGCCGCCGCTGGCCGGATCGCTGCCGGCCGGCTGCAGCTTCCATCCCCGCTGCGCCTGGGCGCAGGATCGCTGCCGCAGCGAGGCGCCGCAGCTGAGAGAGGTCGCCGGCCGGCTCGTCGAGTGCCATCGCGCCGACGAACGCGCCGCGGCCGTCAAGGAGGAGACGCATGTCGGAGCCTGAGACCACGCCGCTCGTCGTCGCCAGCGGACTGCGCAAGACCTTCCGGCTCGGCGCCAGGGAGACGCTGGTCGCGCTCGACGACGTCTCGCTGGAGATCCGCCGCGGCGAGACCTTCGGGCTCGTCGGCGAGTCGGGCTCGGGCAAGTCGACCGTCTCGCGCGCGCTGCTGGGGCTGCTGCCGCTCGACGCCGGCAGCGTCCAGTTCGACGGGCTCGAGGTGACGAGACTGAAGGGCGGCGAGCTGCGCCGCCTGCGCAAGCGGATGCAGATGGTCTTCCAGGACCCGTTCGCCGCACTCAACCGCCGCCAGTCGGTCGCGCAGATCGTCGCCGCGCCGCTGGAGGCGCACGGCATCGGCGATCGCGCCTCACGCGCGGCGCGGGTCGAGGAGATGCTCGACCTCGTCGGCCTCGGGCCGGCCTACAGAGAGCGGCGGCCGCGCGAGATGTCGGGCGGCCAGTGCCAGCGCGTCGCGATCGCGCGTGCGCTCGCGCTCGACCCCGAGCTGGTCGTGCTGGACGAGTCGGTCTCGGCGCTCGACGTCTCGATCCAGGCGCAGGTGCTCAACCTGCTCGGCGAGCTGCAGCAGCGGCTCGGCCTGACCTACCTCTTCATCAGCCACGACCTCGCGGTCGTCCGCTACATGGCCTCGACGGTCGCGGTCATGCAGCGCGGCAGCATCGTCGAGCGCGGCAGCCGCGAGCAGCTCTTCCGCTCCGCGCAGCACGAGTACACGCGGCAGCTGATGAGCGCGATCCCGGCCGTCGATCCGACCGCCGAGCGTGCGCGCCGTCGCGCGGCGCGCACGGAGGCCGGCGTCAGTAGCGGTGGATGACGCGGCCGGGAGGCAGCGTCAGGTCGATCAGGCGGTGCGTCGCAGCGCGCACCGTCCGCACGGGCAGCTGATGGATCGGCACCTGCGCGTTCGGGCGCAGCTCGACCGTCGCAGGGCCGGTCCAGCACTCGTGCACGACGACGTCCTCGAAGTCGCGCACGACCAGCTCGCGCCGCACGTCGCCGCCGTCGAGCGGCAGCACGCGCAGGTTCACGTTCGTCCCGCTGCCGGGCACCAGCGCCTCCAGCAGGTCGGGCGCGCAGGCCTGCTGCTTCCAGCAGATCGTCGCCGTCAGCAGGTCGATCCCGTTGCGCTCGACGCGCCCGACAAGCAGGTCGCCGTCGGGTCTCAGCGTCACGCGCCCGGCCTTCTTCGGCTGCCCGTACAGCTCGCGCCCGGCCGCGACGGCGGCGTCGGAGTCGAGCACGAGGAACGGCGAGTACATCGCGGGGGCGCCGTCGGGCAGCCGCACCGGCAGCTGCACCGCCGACTCGCCGTAGACGCCGAAGAACTCGGCGTCGTGCATCCAGTAGACGTTGACCAGCACCAGCGGCGCGGCCAGCTCCAGCGGCTGCGGCAGCAGCGCGTCGGCCGCCGCCGCGTCGGTCTCGTAGACGACGGTCAGGATCTCGGTCCGCCGCAGGCGGATCGGCAGCGGCGGCACCAGCGGCGCGCCGTAGGGGGTGCCGGAGATCGTGCGCGGGTCGAAGGTCATCGTCAGATCATCGCGCGCGCGGCGCGGGCGTCGGCGTATGCGGGGTTGACGATCGTCGCGACCGGCTTGCCGTCGAGGAAGTCGGCGGCCTGCTGCGCGGCGCGCTGCTCGAGCTCCTGCAGCGCGACCGGCGAGTACCAGGCGGCGTGCGCCGAGAGCTGCAGGTTGGGCGCGTGACGCAGCGGGCTGTCGAGCGGCAGCGGCTCCTGCTCGAAGACGTCGAGCGCGGCGCCGCCGAGCTGGCCGTCGCGCAGCGCCGCGGCGAGCGCGAGCTCGTCGATCAGGCCGCCGCGGCAGGTGTTGACGAGCGCGCTGCCGGGGCGCATCCGCGCCAGCGCCGGCCCGTCGAGCAGGTGGCGCGTGGCGTCGGTCAGCGGCGCGTGCACACTGAGGACGTCGGCGCGCTCCAGCAGCTGCTCGAAGGAGACGGCCGCGTGGCCGTCGGCGGCGATGCGCGCGGCATCGACGTGCGGGTCGTGCACCAGCACGTCGAAGCCGACGCCGGCGGCCATCTCGGCGACGCGCGCGCCGATCCGCCCGTAGCCGATCACGCCGACCGTCATCGCGCTGGAGCGCTGCGCGCCGGCACCGTCGACGGCGGCGGCCCAGCGGCCGGCGCGCAGGCCGGCGTCGAGCTGCGGCAGCCGCCGCGCGAGCGAGAGCACGAACGCGAGCGTGTGGGTCGCGACCTCCTCGACGCAGTAGTCGGGCACGTTCGCGACCGGGATGCCGGCCGCGGTCGCGGCGGCGACGTCGATCATGTCGTAGCCGATCCCGAGCCGGCTGATGAAGCGGCACTGCGTCAGCTCGCCGAGCACGGCCGCGTCGACGGGGGCCCACTGCACGATCAGCGCGTCGGCGCCGGCGGCGGCCGCGCGCACGTCGTCGGAGGTGCGACAGGCGGCGCGGCGCACCGTCCAGCCGGCAGGCTCCAGCACGCGCTCGGCGACGCCTTCGGTCGGCAGGTCGGAGTCTGTGACGACTACGACGCCACGGTTGCGCCCAACGCTCGCGGTCATGCGGGGTCCATCCTCGATCAAGTTGACGGAGTAGAGCTAGATACTATAGCGTCTAGCAAGATAGTGATCAACGTGAGGGATGCATGAGGACGATCGCGACACCAGGATTCACAGGCTCGATCGGCGTCGCCCGGCGTGACGTGACGCCGCCCGTCGGGATCGCCCAGAACGCCTGGGGGCCGGCGGTCGAGCGCCGCTCGACCGGCGTCCACCGCCCGCTGCAGCTGACCGCCCTGGCGATCCGCGGCAACGACGGCGCGCCGCCGCTCGTGCTGGTCGCCTTCGACGGCTCCTGGTTCCGCTCCCCCGACGACGAGTGGCACATCCGCTCCGCCGTCGTCGAGGCGGCCGGCGGCGACGAGGCGCGCGTGCTCGTCACGCTCAGCCACACGCACTCCGGCCCGCTGCTGACGCGCGCGGCGCACGACTGGCCGGGCGGCGAGCTGATCGCCCCGTATCTCGACGCGCTGCGCACGGCGGCCGGCGACGCGGCCCGCGAGGCGCTCGCCGGGACCGTCCCCGCGACGCTCGACTGGGCGACCGGCCGCAGCGACGTCGCGGGCGCCCGCGACCTGACCGTCGACGGGCAGCCGCTGATCGGCTGGAACCCGGACGCGCCCGCCGACGACACGCTGCTGGCCGGTCGCGTCAGCGGCGCCGACGGCAGCGTGCTGGCGACGATCGTCAACTACGCCTGCCACCCGACGACGCTGGCGTGGCAGAACACGCTCACCTCGCCCGACTACGTCGGCGCGCTGCGCGAGACGGTCGAGCAGGCGACCGGCGGCGCGCCCTGCCTCTTCCTGCTCGGCGCCGCCGGCGAGCTGGCCCCGCGCGAGCAGTACACCGGCGACGTCGCCGTCGCCGACCGGCACGGCCGCGCGATCGGCCACGCCGCGCTCGCCGCGCTGGAGGGGCTGCCGCTGCCCGGATCGGCGCTGGCGCTGCACCCGCCGGTCCAGTCGGGCGCGCCGCTGGCGCCGTGGTGGCCGGTCCCGCACGCCGCCTCGGAGCGGCTCGCGGCGACCGTCGAGGAGGTCGAGCTGCAGCTCAAGCCGCCGGTCCCGCTCGAAGAGCTGGAGCGGCGCTGGGCAGACGTCGACCCGCGCAGCCGAGAGGAGCGGATCCGCCGCGCCGCCGAGCAGCAGGCGAACCTCTCCAGCGGCACGTCGGTCGTCTGGCCGGTGCGCGTCTGGCAGCTCGGCGACGCCTTCGTCGTCGCGCAGGGCGGCGAGTGCTATTCGATCTTCCAGCGCGAGCTGCGGCGGCGCCATCCCGACCGTGCGGTGGTGGTGATGAACCTCGCCAACTGGCCGGGCCAGGCGTATCTGTCGCCGGCCGAGCTGTACGACAGCGACGACGCATACACGGTGTGGCAGAGTCCGCTCGCGGAGGGCTGCCTGGAGCTGACGATCGAGGCCGCGGCGACCGCCGTCGCGCGGCTGGTGGACGAGGAGGCGGCGCGATGAGCGCGAGAACGGCAGTCATCACCGGGGCGAGCAGAGGGATCGGCCGGGCGACCGCGCGGCGGCTGGCGGCGGAGGGCTGGACGGTCGCCTCGTTCGACCTCGCGGGCCCGGAGCAGCCGGACAGCGGGATCGAGGACCAGCTCGTCGACGTCACCGACCAGCCCGCGCTCGAAGCGGCCGCACGCGCCTTCGCGGTCGCCAACGACGGCCTCGGGCTGTGGGTCAACAACGCCGGCATCACGATCCGCGCGCCGCTGGAGCAGCTGACGGTGCAGCAGTGGCGGACGGTCGTCGACGTCAACCTGAACGGGGCGTTCAACGGCACGCAGGCGGCCGGTCGCATCATGCTCGAGCAGGGCGCGGGCGCGATCGTCAACATCGCCTCGGTCGCCGCCGACCGCGGGCAGCCCGGCCGCGCGCCCTACGGCGCGACGAAGGCCGCGATCGTCGGGCTGACGAAGACGGCCGCGGTCGAGTGGGCGGCGCGCGGGGTGCGCGTCAACGCCGTCGGTCCCGGCTACGTCGACAGCGGCGTCTACCAGGCCGCGCTCGCGGCCGGCTCGCTCGACAACGACGAGGTGCTCGCGCGCATCCCCGCACGGCGGCTCGCCGACGCCGACGAGATCGCGAGCGTGATCGCCTTCCTCGCCTCGCCGGCCGCCTCCTACCTCACCGGCCAGGTGCTCTACGTCGACGGCGGCTTCCTCGCCGACTTCGGGATCGGCGTCGTCGGAGCGCCCAGATGAGCGACGTCGTCCGTGACGTGCGCGTCACGACGGTGCGGCTGCCGCTGCCGCAGCCGCTGCGACTCGGGCCGATCGAGGTCGCCTCGCGCGAGTACGCGGCGGTCACGGTCACGACCGCCGACGGTCTGCGCGGGCACGCCTACTGCCTCACGCGCGAGGCGCCGGTCGCGGCGCTGGTGGAGCGGCTCGTGACGCCGCACCTGGTCGGGCGAGACGCCGCCGCGGTAGAGCGGCGCTGGGACGAGCTGCAGCGCGCGAACATGATGATCGCCCGCTCCGGCCTGGCGCTGCGCGCGATCGCGCTGGCCGACGTCGCGCTCTGGGACATCCGCGCCCAGCGCGCCGGAGTGCCGCTGTGGCAGCTGCTCGCACACGATCGTGCCGACGCGGCGCCGGCCGCGGACGGCAGCGCGCCCGCGCTGCTGGTCGCCGCCTATCCGACGCCCGACCGCACCCCGGAGGAGATCGCCGCGGAGGTCCTCGCCGTCGCCGCGCGCGGCTTCGCGCGCGTGAAGGTCAGCCGCGACCCCGACCCGGCGCGGATGCGCGAGCTGATCGAGCGGATCGTCGCCGGGCTGCCGAGCGGCTGCGAGCTGGTCGTCGACTGCGGCTTCGTCTGGCGCGACGCCGACGCGGCGCTCGCGGAGCTGGCGCAGTGGGGAACGCCGCCGCTGGCCTGGCTGGAGGATCCGCTCGTGCCCGAGGACGCGCTCGGGACCGCGCGCGTGCGGCGCGAGAGCGGCTTCCCGATCGGCGCCGGCGACGAGGTGACCGACCCGCGCACCTGCATCGCGCTGCTGGAGGCCGGCGCCGTCGACGTGCTGCGCGTCGACCTGCTCGCGCTCGGCGGCGTCACGCCTGCGCTCGACGTGCTGCGACGGACGGCCGCGGCCGGCGTCGAGCTGTCGTTCCACGTCTATCCCGAGATCAGCGTGCAGCTGGCGGCGGCGCAGGCGCGGCCGGCGTGGGTCGAGCTGTTCGACGAAGAGGTGCCGGGCGGCAATCCATACGATCCGGCCCACCGCCTCAGCGCGCGCCCGGCCGTGCTGCGCGACGGGCGGCTGGTGGCGCCGGGCGAGCCGGGCCTCGGGCTGGAGTTCGACAGGGAGCTGGTGCGATGAAGAGCGTCGTCGTCACGGGAGCGGGAGCGGGCATCGGCCGCGCGATCGCGGAGCGCCTCGCGCATGACGGCTGGGCCGTCGTGGGGCTGGAGCGCGACGAGACGCTCGCCGCATCGCTCGACGGCGTCCTCGCGGCGACCGTCGCCGGCGACGCCGGCGACCGCGCCGATCTCGCCGCGGCGGCGCAGGCGGCAGCGGCGCTCGCGCCGCTCGGCGCCTGGGTCAACAACGCCGGGGTCACGACGCAGGGGACGCTCCACGACCCCGATCCCGAGCAGGTCCGGCGGCTGCTGTCGGTCAACGTCGAGGGCGTCTACTGGGGCTGCTCGGAGGCGGTCCGCGCCTTCGCCGCCGCGGCGCGGCCGGGCGCGATCGTCAACGTCTCCTCGATCCACGGCCGCGCGGGCGCCGTCGCCCACGCCGCGTACGACACCTCCAAGGGCGCGATCGACGCGCTCACCCGCCACGTCGCGAGCTCCTACGGCCCGTACGGGATCCGCGCCAACGCGATCGCTCCCGGCGCCGTCATGACGCTGGCGCTGGAGCGCAGCTTCGAGACGGCGCCCGACGGCGCCGCGCGCCGCGCCCAGCTGGAGCGGCAGGCGCCGCTGCGGCGGATCGGCGAGCCCGCGGAGATCGCCGCGGTCGCCGCCTTCCTGCTGTCGGACGAGGCGTCGTTCCTGACCGGGCAGTCGATCGCCGTCGACGGCGGCTGGACGACGGCGCTCGTGCCGCCGGCGCTCGATCCCGAGCTGGCCGGGCGCTACGGACTCAGATGAGCGGCGGCCGGATCGAGCGGCTGCAGGAACGGCTCGACGACGGCCGCTTCCTCTGCGTCTTCCTGCTGGTCGGCGCGGACGGCGCGGTGCTCGTCGACACGGGCCTGGCGACGACGCCGCAGCGCACGATCGCGCCGGCGCTGGCGCGGCTCGGCATCGGCTGGGACGGCCTGCGCGCGGTCGTCGTCACGCACGCGGACGTCGACCACGCCGGCGGGCTCGGCGCCGTCCGCCGGCTCGCGCCGCGCGCGACGGTCGTCGCGGGCGCCGCCGACCGGCTGCTGATCGAGTCGAGCGAGCTGCTGCTGGAGCGGCGCTACCGCGAGTTCCGCGACGAGCACGGGATCGACCAGCCGGAGGCGTTCTCGGCGTGGGTGCGGGCGAACGCCGACGACGGCGCCGTAGACCTCGCGCTGACCGGCGACGGCACGCTCCGGATCGACCGCGAGTGGACGGTCGGGCTGCTCGCGGCACCCGGCCACACGGCCGGCCACCTCGTCGTCCACGACCCCGCCAGCGCGACGGTGATCGCCGCCGACGCGGTGCTCGGCGGCTTCTCGCCCGGCGCCGGCGGCGAGCCGGCGTTCGCGCCGACCTACCGCTTCCTGCCGGGCTACCGCGAGACGATCGCGCGGCTGCAGGAGATCGCGCCGCAGCGCCTGCTCTGCTCCCACCTGCCGCCGCTGGAGGGCGCCGCGGTCGCGGCCTATCTGCGCGAGAGCGCCGCCTTCGCCGACCGCTGCGAGGCGGCGCTGCTGCGCGTGCTCGACGGCGGCGAGCCGGCGACGCTGGCCGAGCTGATCGCGGCGACCGCCCCCGCGCTCGCGAGCTGGCCGGCGGCGGCGCGCGACACGCTCGTGCAACCGCTCGCCGGCCACCTCGAAGCGCTGTCCGCGCAGGGCCGCGTGCGCCGGCTGCCGGGCTGCCCCGCGCGCTACGCGCGGACCTGAGACAGCGCTCGCCACCTCCGCGGCAGCGCGCTCCGGGCTCCTCAATGGGCCCGCAATTTGTCGTGACTCAAGCTTGCATCCGGAGTAATTCAGAGTCAAGTGCCGCCAGCGCTTGCGTTCGGCGCTCACTGCTGTTAGCTATAGCATTTAGTATCTAGCTAACGGGAGAGGAACCGGATGCGTCGGATTCTGCTTGGACTCGTGCTGGGCCTGGCGGCCGCGGCCGCCGGCGTGCTGCCGGCGGCGGCGAGCGCGCTGGACGTCAGCGTCACCGCGGCGCCGTACAGAGCCGCCGGTGACGGGGTGACCAACGACCGCGCCGCGATCCAGAGCGCGATCGACGCGGTCAACGCCGCCGGCGGCGGAACGGTGACGCTGCCGGCGCCGAACACCTACCTGTCGGGCAACGTGCGGCTGAAGTCGAACGTCGAGCTGATCGTCGCCAGAGGGGCGACGCTGAAGCAGAGCCAGACGGTCGCGCACTACGACTACACGCCGTACAGAGACCAGCTGATCCCCGGGGACATCCCCTGGAACAACACCTTCTACCGCAACACCCCGCTGATCTACGGCGGCTATGTCAGCAACGTGAAGGTCAGCGGCGCCGGCACGATCGAGATGACACACCTGCCGAGACTCGAGGACACGGTCCTGATGGACGCGATCGGCCTCTTCCAGGCGAGCGGGTTCGAGCTGTCCGGGCTGCACCTCAAGGGCGGTGGCGTCCCCTACGTCGGGATCTACTTCAGCGACTCCGGCTCGATGCACGACATGACGCTCAACGAGCCGTACAAGTCGACCGTCGGCGGCATCGAGCTGATCAGCTCCCAGCGCGTCGCGATCGAGCGCAACGTGATGCAGAACACCGACGGCAGCCCCGGCGTCACCGACGACGGGATCGCGATCGGCTCGATCCACAACGACCCGCGCTCGACCAGCTGGTGGAGAAGCGACGTCTCCGAGCCGACGAAGGAGATCGTCATCCGCAACAACGTCATCAACGTCGACTGCTGCGGCGGCATCGCCTTCATCCCGTGGGCCTCGGCGGTCGCCGACGCGCGCGACGGCGAGGTCCGCGACATCACGATCGAGAACAACACGCTGATCACGCCGATCGGCTGGGAGCCGGTCAAGTGCTGGTGCGACAACCCCTGGAACGGCCCCGGCGGCAGCGCCTACACGACGCAGGAGAGCGACCAGTCGCAGATGACGAACATCCGCTTCTCCGGCAACACCTACAGCGGCAGCACCGACGGCTTCATCAGAACGCGCATCAGCAGCGTCTTCGGCGTGCCCTTCCATCCCGGCAACCCGTCGCTCAACAACCCCGACTTCGAGCGAACGGCGGCGTCGAGCTGGGTGACGGTCGGCAGAGCCGGCCAGGCCGGCGCCTACGACGCGGCCGTCGGCCAGTCGGGCAGATGGTACGGCTACATCCAGAACTACGGTGACGGCTATACCGCCCTCTACCAGGGAGCCGGGCTGCAGGCCAGAACGGCCTATCGCGTGCGCGCGAGAATCCAGACGAGCGGCGACGTCGCCCGCATCTTCGTGCTCAACCAGTGCACCGGCGAGACCGTCGGCGCCGTCTACGTCTCGCCGACGACGTGGACGACCTACGACCTCCCCTTCACCACCACCTCGGCCTGCTCGGAGTACCGCATCGGGATCGACCCCGGCAGCTCCACGAGAGGCTGGACGCGCATCGACGACGTCGAGCTGCACGGCCCGCAGATCGACGACGGCGACCCGCGGATCGCCTGGGGCGGCAGCTGGCACGAGTACGCCGACGCCGCTGACTTCTTCGGCACGCACATGACGGCGTCGACCGCGGGCGCGACCGCGACGGTCAGATTCTTCGGCACCGCGGCGACCTGGCGCAGCATGGCCGGCCCCAACATGGGGCTGGCGAACGTCTGGCTCGACGGCGTCTCCAGAGGCACGATCGACTTCTACAGAGCGAGCTACGCGACGACCGGCGTCTGGAGCACCGGCACGCTGACGAGAGGCTGGCACACGATCAGAGTGCAGGCGCAGGGCGCGCACAGCTCGTCGTCCGCAGGCGACTACGTCTCGCTCGACTCGGTCGCGGTCAGCGGCTACTGAGTGCAGCGCACCTCTACACGAAAGGCCGGAATGCGGTCGAAGTGGTTGTTCGCGGCGTTGTTCGCCGCGCTGTTCGCCTTTCCAGCGGTGGCGCAGGCCGCCGGCAGCACGATCGACGTCACGCAGGCCGGCTACGGCGCGGTCGGCAACGGCACGACCAACGATCGCGCGGCGATCCAGAGAGCGCTCGACGCGGTCGCCGCCGACGGTGGCGGCACGGTCGTGATCCCGGGCGGCAGAACGTTCCTGACGGGATCGCTCAGAATCGGCAGCCGCACGACCGTGCAGCTCGACGGCACGCTGCTGCAGAGCCAGGACACGGCCGACTACTCGCCAGCCGTCGAGCGCGGGCACGACCGCGCGATCCCGCGCGCCCAGTGGGATCACATGTGGCTCGCCAACCAGCCGTTGCTCTTCTCGACGCACTCCACCGACGTGAAGATCCAGGGCGACGGCACGCTCAGAATGACGCGCGAGCTGACCGAGCAGGACACGATCCACATCTCGCCGGTCGGCTTCTACAGAGTCGACGGGTACGAGATCCGCGACATCACGATCACCGACGCGATGGGCTACAACATGGCCCTCTACTCGACCAGACACGGCCTCGTCGAGGGCGTCACCGCCCACGTCGCGCTCACCGGCCACGGCAGCAGCGACGGCTTCAGCATCCAGAACTCGCAGCACATCCGTGTCACGGGCAACGACATCATCTCCAGCGACGACGGCATCTACGTCTGGTCGTCGTACAGAGATCCGCGCGGCACCAGCTGGTGGTCGAGCGACGAGCCGCAGCCGTCGAAGGACATCGAGATCGACCACAACGTCGTGCAGGTCTCGCCGGCCTGCTGCAAGGCCGTCGCGATCATCGCCTGGGGCGCGCAGGCGCCCGACGTCAACCAGGTCGCGATCAGCGACGTCAACGTCCACCACAACAGACTGCAGGCGCCCGAGGCGGTCGGCTGCTGGTGCGACGACGTGATGACGGCCGAGGTCGCCGACCAGGCGCCGATGGCGCGGATCCGCTTCGCCGACAACGAGTACGTCGGCGCGACCGACTCGACGATGGCCGGCGCCCGCATCGCGGACCTCGAGACCGACTTCGGGCAGTCGTCGACGTTGAGACTGCAGAACCAGGACTTCAGCCTGCACGGGCCGGCCTGGTGGAGCAGCATCGGTGACCCGGTCGTCGAGCAGCGGCCCGACGGCGACTGGGCCGCCAGAGTCGTCGGCGCCGCCGGCACGCGCAGCGCGATCTACCAGGGCATCGGCCTCGGCGACACGCACTGGGGCGCCAACGCGGTCGCCTACCGGCTGACGGCGGAGGTGGCCGTCAGAGGGGAGCCGATGCGGCTGTTCGCGTACGACACCTGCACCAACACGACGGTCGCCGAGCGCTGGGTCGACGGCGCTCGCCGCCACCCGGAGCTGGTCGAGTTCAGAGCGACCCCGTGCGGCAACGTGCGGATCGGGCTCGACAACGGCGGCGACGGCAGCGCGACCGGCACCGGGCACCTCTACGAGCTGGCGCTGCGGTCGGAGAACTTCGCCGTGCTGGCAACCGATCCGACGGTCGTCACGACCGGCTCGTGGCTGACGTTCGGCGCCGCCGGCGACCTCGGCGGCTCGCACCTGCTCAACCACCCGCCCGACCAGCCGGCCAGCGTGACGATCCCGTTCCACGGCACGCGCGGCGTCTTCCTCGCGTCGCGTGACGTCAACCTCGGCGAGGCGCGGATCGAGGTCGACGGCGTCGACGCGGGCAGAGTCAGCTTCGTCGGCCCCGAGCGGGTCGACGGCGTCGAGGTCTTCAACACCGGCGAGCTGCCGCCCGGCGACCACACGGTCAAGATGGTCCCGCTGAGCGGCTACACGGTCTTCAACGCGCTGCTGGTCGAGGATCAGCTCCAGCCGTTGGTGCCGGGCGCCGCGCCGGCGGTCGCGGGCCCGGCCGACTGGGTCGATCGGATCGTCACGATCGCGCCGGTCGCCGACGCGACGGCCGAGGTCGAGCTGTTCGGCCCCGACGACGAGCTGATCGAGCGCGTGCCGCTCGCGGGCAGAACGCGCAAGGCGGCGATCGAGCTGCCCGACGCGGACGGGTCGTACGCCGTCCGCGCCCGCTACCGCTCGGCGTCGGGCAGCGTCGTCAGCGCCGACACGACGGTCGTGCTCGACCGCAGCGTCAAGCCCGACCCGCAGCCGCAGCCGCAGCCGAGAGCCGACCCGCAGCCCCAGCCGAGAGCGGACCCGCAGCCGCAGCCGAGACCTGCCGCGGCGAAGGCGACGATCTCGGCTGTCCGCGGCGTGCAGACGCTGACGCGCGCCCGGGTCGCGAAGCTGGCGACGGTCGCCTGCCCGGCGGGCGGCGCGGCCTGCCGCATCGCCGTCCCCGCGCGGCTGACGGTGAAGCTCGGCGGCAGGCGGCACGTCGTCACGGTGACGGCGCCGAAGACGCTGAAGGCCGGCGCGAAGGCGACGATCACGGTGCGCCTGCCGAGCGCGGCGGTCAAGCGGCTCGACGGCCGCCGCATGACGCTCGCCGTGAAGGTGGTCGCGCGCAGCGGCGGCGCGACGAGCACCCGCACGATCCGCCTCACCGTCGAGGCGCGCCGCTAGGAGCGCGGCCGGCTCTCTCGAGGGAGGAGAAGAGAGAGCCGGCCGCTCGCGCGTCCCCTAGCGCGCGCCCCGTCGTGCCGGCTGCGCCGGCACGACGAGTCGGTGCAGGCGGGCGCCGACCCGCAGCCGCACGACGACCTTCGTCGCCGCGCGCGGCCGCTGCGGCCGCAGCGTGACGGTCACCGCGCCGCGCCCGCGGGCGGTCGCGCTGGCGCCGCCGACGCGGAAGCTGCCCTGCAGGCGAGCCGCGGCTCTGGCACTCGTCGCCGCTCTGCAGCGGATCGCGGTGCGCCGCTTCACGAGCGTGCAGCGGACCGTCACGGTCGGCGTCGCGCCCTTCTCGCCGCGCGGTCCGGCCGGTCCGGCGGCGCCGGGCGTCCCCGCGGGCCCGGTCACGCCTGCGGCGCCGTCGGCTCCGGCCGCGCCGCGCTCGCCCGCCGCGCCGTCTCTGCCCGACGCCCCGTCGGCGCCGTTCGCGCCGTCGAGCCCGGCCGGGCCGGTCAGGCCCGTCGGGCCGGCTCTGACGACGATCGTGCGCGTCGCCGTCGTCGTCTCGCCGTGCGTGTCTCTCGCCGTGATCGTCACGGTGTAGGTCCCCGCCGCGTCGTAGACGTGCGCGCTGTTCGGACCGCTCGCCGTCGCGCCGTCGCCGAAGCTCCAGCCGACGGTCACCGGGCCGCCGAGCGGCGCCCACGCCGGAGCCTGGAAGGAGACCGGGTGGCCGGCGAGCGCTCTGCCCGGCGCGAGCAGCGCCCCGAGGTCGGGCCGCAGCTCCTCCAGGTGCGCGTCGGGCGCGGCCGGGCTGGCCCACTCGGGCAGCACGAGCGCGTCGAAGGTCGTGTAGATGCCCTCCGAGCCGGCGCTTCTGTTGCCCGTCGTCGTGAGTCTGAGCGTGTGCGTGCCGGCGCCGAGATCGCCGCTGTCGAACTTCTCCAGGCCGCCGATCTGCTGGCCGAGGAAGTCGGTCGTGCCTCTCACGACGCCGTTGACCGAGACCTCGCCGATCCCGCCGAACGGCTTGTTGGCGCCGTACAGTCTCGCCCGTCTGCCGGTGAACGTGATCGCGGTGGAGGCGCCGGCCTCGCCGTTCTGGTGGTCGGTGCCGCCGGCATCCCAGCCGGACCAGTCGCGCGGCCACGTGCCTCTCAGCACCCAGCGCGGATCCTCGGAGTCGATCACCGGCATGTGCAGCTGGACGTTGTCGACGATCGCCCAGGCGCCGTTCGCGTCGCCGCGCTCGATCCCGACGCGGACGAGGTTGCAGCTGGCCGCGACCGGGATCAGCAGCCGCTCGCGCCGCAGCGTGCGCGGCGCGACGAGCCGGCGGGCGAGCACTCTGTTGCTGCAGGTGTCGCGCGCGACCAGCGCGAACGCGTGGCCGCTGGTGATCACGTCGGCCTCGAGCGTGTAGACCATGTTCGTGCCGAGGCCGAAGCGGTTGAGCTGCAGGTCGGCGGCGTTCTGCAGCCCGATGCCCTGGTAGAGCGCGGCCGGCTGGTTGCGTCTCGTCTCCAGCCAGCCGGCGAAGCTGCCGCTGCGCTGCGCGAACGCGGCCTCGGCCGCCTCCGGCACGTCAGCCGCTCTGTCGGTCGCGCCGGCGCTGCCCTCGGGGCTCCACCAGACCGCGGCCGTTCTCTCGAAGTCGCCGTTCATCACGGTGCGGACGTTCGGGAAGTCGACCTGCAGGCGCGAGTCGGTGAAGTACGGCGGGACCCACGAGTAGAACGGCCACATCTGGCCGCTGACCGTGTTTCTCTCCATCACGACGCGCGTCATCGGCGCCTGCTCGCCGCGCCGGATCGGCTGGACGAACGGTCTTCTCTCCGGGTTGAACGGGTTGTCGCAGTCGCAGTTGACCCAGGTGTCGTTGAGCGAGCCGAGTCTGTTGTCGTGGATCCACAGGTCGGAGATCTCGGCGTCGCGCTTGTCGGCCGGGGTGCTCGCCCACGGCAGGAAGGCGATCGCGTTGCGGACGCCGAAGTTCTCGACGTCGTTGTAGGCGAGCTCGACGTCCTTCAGCGGCGTCGAGGTGGCCGACGACCACCACGAGCTCTCGTCACGCGGGTCGAGGTGCTTGGTCTCCAGCACGATGCCGTCGTCGCTGGTGCGGACTCTGCTGTGCAGCACCTTCACGCGCTGCGAGCCGCTGACGACGATGCCGTCGGCGCCGAGGTCTCTCGACGTCGCGACGTCGACGTTGGCGACCGCGCCGTCGCTGCTGTGCAGCATCGTGATGATCGTCGTGCGCGCCTCGCGGATCGTGATCCCGCGCAGCGCGAACCGTCTCGCCTCGTAGAAGCCGACCGGGATCACGTCGATCCGTCTCGTCTGGTCGGCCTGGACGGTCATCTGCAGCAGGCCGCTGCCGACGACCGCGACGTCGTGGACGCCGATCGCGCCGATCAGCGGGTCGTTGTGGAAGTAGGCGCGATGCCACGGGATGTCCGTCGGCATGTCGAGGCCGGGCACCGGCGGCTTGCCGTAGTCGGCGACCTGCTGGCTCTGTCTGAGCGTGCCGTCGAGGCGCAGCGTCACGCCCGATCTGAGCATCAGGCTGCCCGTCAGGAACGTTCTGCCGGCGGGGACGACGACCTCGCCGCCGCCCGCGGCGCCGACGTCGTCGATCGCGCTCTGGATCGCGACGCGGTCGTTGACGATCCCGTCGCCGACGGCGTTGTAGGGCGCGGCGGTGACGTCGGCGGACGGCATGCCGGCGTGCGCTGCGGCGGCGGGGACGGAGACGCCGCAGACGACCGCGGCGGCGACGGACGCGCGCAGCAGCGCACGCCGTCCCGCTGAGGGGACTGACATGGATCTTCTCTCCTTCGTCAGCGCCGCGGCGGCGACCCCACCGTGACGCGCTGGAACATCGCTGCCACTCCCGTGGCTTCGGAGTCACCCTATGAGTCATCGCGAGGCATTGCAAGTCATGGAGCGGACGAAGGCTCTTCATCACCTATGCTGCGGCGCTGAGTCATGTCCGTGACGAGCCGTGACATCGCCCGCGAGATCGGGCTCTCGCAATCGACGGTCTCGCGCGCGCTGCGCGGCGACCCGCGCGTCGCGCCGGAGACGCTCGAGCGCGTCAGAGCCGCCGCCGAGCGGCTGCGCTACGTGCCCGACGCGGCCGCGCGCATGCTCTCCTCCGGCCGCACGCAGACGGTCGGCGTCGTCGTCGCCGACATCCTCAACCCGTTCTATCCCGAGATCGTCGAGGTGCTGCACAGCGAGCTGCGGCACGAGGGCTACGCGACCGTCCTGCTGAACGAGCCGCTCGGGCCCGACCTCGCGAGCCAGCTCGGCGGCCGCACCGTCGACGGCCTGATCGTCGTCGCCGCCACGCTCGACGCGGCGTTCGTCGCGCGGCTGCCGGCGATCGGGATCCCGCTCGTGCTGCTCAACCGTTACGTCGACGACGCCGACACCGACCGCGTGCTGTCGGACAACGTCGCCGGCGGCGCGCTCGCGGTCGAGCATCTGATCGGCCTCGGTCACCGCCGCATCGGCCTGATCGCCGGCCCCGCCAACACCTCGACCGCGCGCGACCGCGAGCAGGGCCTGCGCGCGGCGCTCGAGCGCCACGACGTGCCGTTCGACGCGTCGCTCCGCCGCGAGGGCTCCTTCACCCACGAGAGCGGCTACCAGCACTGCAGCGAGCTGCTGCGCCTGCCGCAGCCGCCGAGCGCGATCGTCTGCGCCAGCGACGTGATCGCCTTCGGCGCGCTCGACGCCGCCAAGCGGCTCGGGGTCGCGGTCCCGCAGCAGCTCTCGGTGATCGGCTACGACGACGTCGCGATGGCCGCCTGGGAGGCGTTCGCGCTGACGACGATCCGGCAGCCGCTGACGCGCATGGCCAAGCGCGCCGTGCGCGTGCTGCTGGAGCGCCTGCAGGCGGCCGGCGCGGTGGCGCCCGCCGCGCCGCAGCGCGAGATCTTCCCGCCGCAGCTGGTCAAGCGCGAGACGACCGCGCCGCCACCGGGCGCCTGAGCGACGCCGCCCTACCCGCCCGCCTCGCCCGCCACCAGCGGCACGAAGCGGACCTGCTCCAGCTGCGTCCGCCGCAGCTCGGCGCCGTCGCCGCTGCGCTCCAGCAGCACCAGCCGCTGCCCCTCGCCGCCGACCGGCGCGACGAGGCGACCGCCCGCGGCGAGCTGGTCGACGAGCGGCTGCGGCAGGTCGGGCCACGCCGCCGCGGCGACGTTGATCGCGTCGAACGGCGCCTGCTGCGGCAGGCCCCGCGAGCCGTCGCCCTCCAGCACCGTGACGGCGTCGCCGCCGATCCCGGCGGCCGCCAGGTTGGCCGCCGCCCAGCGGCTGAGGCCGGGATGGCGCTCGATCGTCCAGACGTGCGCCACCAGCCGCGACAGCAGCGCCGCGTGCCAGCCGGAGCCGGTGCCGACGTCGAGCACGCGGTCGTCCGGCTGCAGCTCCAGCAGCGCCAGCATGCGCGCGACGATCAGCGGCTGCGAGATCGTCTGCCCGCGCCCGATCGGCAGCGCGCAGTCGTCGTAGGCCTGCTCGCGCACGGCCGGGGGGACGAACAGCTCGCGTGGCACGGAGGCGATCGCGTCGAGCACCCGGCGGTCCGCCACCAGCGGCCGCAGCGAGCGCGCCAAGCGGGTCGCCGGGTCCATGGTCAGGGGTCTTCCCGTCCGTCTCTGCCACCATTCTGCTTCTCGCATGTCCGGGGTCCCGCCGCACATCCTGCGCCGGCGCATCGTTGCGCTGCTGGTGCTCGCCGCCGCCTTGGCGCTCGTCGTCGTGGTCGTCACGCAGGTGAAGGGCGGCGACGACGCGCCCGCCGGCGCGAACGCGAGCGCGACGCGAACGACCGCCGCCGCCAGAAGAGCGGCGGCGAGAAGAGCGGCGCCGGTCGACCCGACCGCCAGACGCGACATGGGCAGACCTGGCCCCGCGCGACCGGTCCCGATCCTCATGTACCACGTCACGACCGACCCGCCGGCCAACGCGCCGTTCCCCGACCTGTACGTGAGAGCGTCGGAGTTCCAGGAGCAGATGGACGCCCTCCACGCCGCCGGCTACGTCGGCGTGACGCTGCAGGAGGTGTGGGACTTCTGGCACAGAGGCGGCCCGCTGCCGGCGAGAGCGGTCGTGATCTCGGTCGACGACGGCTACCACTCCAACTTCGCCTATGCCGCGCCGGTGCTGAGAAGACTCGGCTGGCCGGGCACGCTCAACCTCAAGGTCGGCAACCTGCACGAGCCGACCTACGGCCTCACGCCGGGCCAGGTGAGAGCACTGATCGCCGCCGGCTGGGAGGTCGACTCGCACACGATCGACCACCCCGACCTGACGACCGTCGACGCCGCCCAGCTGGAGAGAGAGGTCGCCCAGTCGCGCAGACGGCTGCAGCGCGCCTTCGGCGTCCCGGTCAACTTCTTCTGCTACCCGGCCGGCAGATACGACGACGCGGTCGTGGCGGCGGTCGAGCGAGCGGGCTACCTGGCGGCCACGACCGTCAACCCCGGCCTCGCCTCGCCTGACGAGGGCGATCGCTTCGTGCTCGACCGCGTGCGCGTCAACGCCGGTGTCTCCGGCGCGACGCTGGTCAGCCAGCTCGCCGGCCTCGGCGCCTGACGCCGCAGCTCAGGGCAGCAGCTCGCCGAGCTGCGCGACGTCGAGCAGCTGGCTGACATCGGTCGGCAGCTGCGGTCTGGCGAAGTGGAAGCCCTGGGCGACGTGGCAGCGCATCTGCCGCAGCACGGCCGCCTGCTCGCCGGTCTCGACGCCTTCGGCGACCGCGTCGACGCCGAGCGAGCGCGCCAGCTCGACGATCGCGGTCACGATCGCGCGGTCCTCGCCGCGCAGCACGAGCCCGTCGATGAACGATCTGTCGATCTTCAGCACGTCGACCGGCAGCAGCTCGCGCAGGTGGCTGAGCGACGAGTAGCCGACGCCGAAGTCGTCGATCGCGAGCTTCACGCCGAGGCCCTTCAGCATGTGCAGCGACTCGATCGCCGCGTCCGGGTCGGCCATCACGGCGCTCTCGGTGATCTCCAGGCAGAGCCTGTCCGGCGGCAGGCCGGCGCCCTCCAGCGCGCCGCGGACGGTCGCGGCGAGATCGGTCGCGCCGAGCTGGCGCGGCGACAGGTTGACCGCGACGACGACGCCGTCGCCGCCCTGCTGCGCGTTCCAGCGCGCCGCCTGGCGGCAGGCCTCGCGCAGCACCCAGGCGCCGATCGGGACGATCAGGCCGCTCTGCTCGGCGATCGGGATGAAGCGCGCCGGCGAGACCGGGCCGTGGACGGGGTGCTCCCAGCGCAGCAGCGCCTCGACGGCGACGATCCGGCCGCTCTCCAGCGACACCTCGGGCTGGTAGACGACGTGCAGCTGGCCGCGCGTGAGCGCGTCGCGCAGGCCGCTCTCCAGCTCCAGCCGCTCGACCGCGCGCCGCCGCATCGTCGTGTCGAAGACCTCGGCGCGCGCCTTGCCGCGCTCCTTCGCGCGGTACATCGCGGCGTCGGCATCGCGCAGCAGCGTCTCCGGCGAGCGCTCGGACTCCTCCGGGCCGGCGATCGCGATCCCGAAGCTGGCGGTGACGAAGCGCTGCTCGCCGTCGAGCACGAACGGCGCCCGCAGCGCCGTCGCCATCCGGTCGGCGACTCTGAGCGCGCGCGTCGCGTCGTCGACGTGCTCGATGCAGACGGCCAGCTCGTCGCCGCCGAAGCGGGCGAGCAGGTCCTCCGGCCGCAGCACCCGCCGCAGCCGCTCTGAGACGTTGCGCAGCAGGCGGTCGCCGGCCTCGTGGCCGAGCGAGTCGTTGATGACCTTGAAGTTGTCGAGGTCGACGAAGATGACGGCGACGCCTCTGCCCTCGCGTGCCCCGCGGTCGAGCGCCTCCTGCAGCCGCGTCGCCAGCTGGACGCGGTTGGGCAGGTCGGTGAGCGGGTCGTGGTGGGCGTTGTGGGCCAGCTCCTGCTCGACCTGCTTGCGCTTGGTCAGGTCGAGGATCTGCATCACCCAGTTCTGCACCGTGCCGTCGTCGTCGAGCATCTGCGAGAAGCTCCAGAGGCCCCAGCCGACGGTGCCGTCCTTGCGCGCGAAGCCGAACTCGAGGTCGCGCACGTCCTCGGCCGGCGGCCACGCGCCGCGGTGCTCGACGCGCAGATGCTCCTCGCACAGGTCCCAGACGTGGAGCTGCCCCAGCTCCTCGCGGCTGTAGCCGGTCTTGCGGATCAGGCCGCGGTTGACGTCGAGCAGACGCCCGTCGGGGGCCAGCAGCGCCATCCCGAGCGGCGCGTCCTCGAAGGCGCGGTGGAAGCGCCGTTCGCTCGTGCGCAGATGGCGGCGGACCGACTCGTTCGCGTTCCAGGTCGCCATGCTGGCGAAGCCGAGCGCGGCGATGAAGCCGCCGTGGATCGCGGCCCAGATCCACGGGCTGCGCTGGTCGCCGCTGCCGTGGTCGTAGACGGAGTTGGTGTCCATCGCGCCCATCAGACCGTGCTGCAGCACGACGTAGGCGAACGCCAGCAGATACGGGAACCACTCCTCGTAGGCGGCCAGCGCGACGACCATCACGAAGTAGTGGAAGTGGGCCTCGATCGTCCCCTCCCAGAGGTGGACGAGGATCGCCGAGCAGGTCAGCAGGCCGATCGTCACCGCCGCCGCGCGCCAGTTGCGGCTGAGGCTCGTGACGTGCGCCAGCAGCGCGCAGCTGACGATCGGCAGCATCTCCAGCAGCGAGTGGAGGAGGCTGTTGCCCTGTGTGAGCGAGAAGGCGAAGAGGGCCGGCACGTGCGCCCACAGCAGCAGCAGCAGGCCGGCGTGGCGCTTGCGCCAGACGTCGTCGGGCAGCGAGTGGCCGCGCGGGATCCACGCCAGCAGGCGCTTGCCCGCATCGCTCAGGCCGGTGCGGCGATGGTCCGCTGCGGCGTGATCGTCGGCTGTCTGCTCCTGCGTGTCACGGAGCGAGGTGGGCGTGGCTGTCGCCATTCACCTCTGTCATCGGTGACGTGCACACGCCACTGAAGGACATTCACGTCTCAAATTGGTGTGAATGCGCCACGAAAGCCCAGGAGCCACGGCTGTTTTTCAATGTAATAGCACTGAATTCCGGGATGCCGGCCAAAACCTGGGGTGAGCGCGCGTCACCGTGACACGTGCGCTTCACCATGACGCGCGCGCCGGACGCCGCGCGCGAGCTGTCACCGTGACGCGGCGCGCGCCCAGGCGATCAGCAGCGCCTGCAGCGGCAGCCGCGCCAGCAGCGCGGGGCGCCCGCCGGGCACCTGCGGATAGCGCTCGGGGTTGAGCGCCATGTGCAGGTTGGCGGGGAAGACGGCGACGAGCGTCGCGATGCTGAGCTGCCCGCCGAACTTGCGCGTGCGCGGGTGCATCAGCGCCGCGCCGGCGGCGATCTCGGCGACGCCGCTGGCGTAGACCAGCTCTCTGTGAGCCGGCAGCCAGTCGGGCATGATCGCCTCGTACATGCGGGGCTTGGCGAAGTGCAGGATCCCCGCGCTGATGAAGAGTGGTCCGAAGAGGCGGCGCATGCGCCCGACCCTAGCGCGGCGTGTCGGCGTCGGGCGCCGGTCGCGGCCGGCGCGGGTCGCGGCGGGCGCGGGCGGCCGGCGGAGCGGCGACGCGGCGCTCGTGCGGCGGGCTCGCGCGATGCGGCCGCGGCCTCAGTCGTCGTGGCGCGGGCGCTGACGCGACTGCTTGCGCTCCGACTGGCGCTGCTTGGCGGCCGCCTGACGCCTTCTCGACGCGCGCGTCGGTCTCGTCGCGGTCCGCGAGCGCGGCACCACCATCGCCGCTCTCAGCCGCGCCTGCAGCCGCTCCAGCGCCAGCTCGCGGTTGGCGAGCTGGCTGCGCGCGTCCTGCGCGACGGCCGTCACGCGCGGCCCCGCTCTCGCCTTGATCCGCTCCTTCTGCCACGGCTCCAGCGTGGCGGAGGCGTCGACGTCGAAGACCGCCTCGATCCGCGAGGCGGTCACGTTCGCGTGCTGCCCTCCCGGTCCGGAGGAGCGGCTCGCGCGCAACGTCACCTCCGCGAGCGGCAGCGCCAGCCCGCGCGTGATCTCCATCGGATCGTCCACGTGACCAGTATCGCGCGCTCCGCGGGATGTCGCTCCTTTGCAACAGCGGTCGCGCAGACTGCCACATCTTCCCGTCAAGACTGCAAAATCTCACCATTGCCCCCTTGAGATGTCCCGGATATCCTGCTCTGATGGCAAAGGTGCTCGTGACAATCGAAGACAACCTCCTCAAGCGCATCGACCGTTCGGTCGGCGACCGGGGCCTCACGCGCAGCGCGTACCTCTCGGAGCTGGCCCGCCGCGATCTCGACGCGCAGCTCGGCCCCGGCGCCGACCCCGCCGTCCACGCCGCGTGGGACCGGCTCCAGCAACTCGGCCGCGAGATGGAGTACGCGACCGACGAAGACGTCGTCAGCCTCGTCCGCAGAACGCGCGACGAGCGGCTGGAGCGGTTCTCGTGATCGACCTCGTGGTCGACGCGAACGTCGTGCTGGCCTGGATCCGCGCCGAGGACGAACCGCTCACTGCGCAGGCCACGTCGGTGCGCGACGCGTTTCACCGCGGGCAGGTCGGGCTCGTCGTGCCGCCGCTGACGGCGTACGAGGTGCTCAACGTCGCCGGGCGCAAGTGGCGCTGGCCCGCCGATGCGCTCGACCGGCTCGTGGCGGAACTGTTCGCGCTCGGCCTCGAGACCGTCGAGCCGCCGCTGTCAGAGGTCGCGCGCTGGACGGCGACGGGCCTGTCGGCCTACGACGCCGCCTACGTCGCCGTCGCCGAGCAGACCGGGGCGACGCTCGTCACCGGCGATGCCGCGATCGTCTCGCGCGCGCCGGGGCGGGCCCATCCGCTCGCGGAGGTCGAGGCGCTGCTCGCCGGCGCTGCGCCGGCCCCGGGCTGAGCTGCTGAGCGCTCGGCCTGCGCGGCGCGCCGCCTCAGTCGCGGCGCTTGTCGCCGCCGCCGCGGCGCGACAGGAAGGCGCCGATCGCGGCGCCGAGCAGCAGGCAGATGACGATCAGGATGATCAGCGGCATTCTCACCGAGGCGAATATCAGGCTGACCTTGACCGTCTTGAGGTTGAACAGCGCCAGCAGCGCCGCCAGCACGCCAAGGATCGCGACCGCGATCAGCCGCGCTCTGTCTCTGCTGGAGCGCGGGCTCGCGGTGGAGTCGCCGCCGAGGTCGTGCGGAGTGGAGGACATGGGCCGACGATACCCGCCGGCCCGGTCCTCGTGTCAACGCGCCGCCCGTGGCGGGCGGCTGCTGAGACTCAGTGCTTCTCGACGCGTCTGACGATCTGCCAGGCGGACGGCAGCACGATCGCGCCGACGATCGCCTTGATGATGCCGCCGACGATGAAGATCGAGAAGCCGTTGTGGATCGTCCACGACCACGACTCGCCGACGGCCAGCTTGAGGCCGACGAGGCCGAAGGCGAAGACGATCAGCTGCGCCGCGACGAAGGCGACGAAGGCGGTCAGCGCCTTGCGGTCGGCGCCGCGCTCGGCGAGGTAGCCGACGACGCCGGTCGCGAAGATGAAGCCGACGATGTAGCCGCCGCTGGCGCCGGTGATGATGTGCCAGCCGGAGTTGCCCTCGGCGTAGACCGGCAGGAACAGGCCGAGCAGCGCGTACAGCAGCATCGCGGCGGTGCCACGACGGGCGCCGAGTGTGGCGCCGACGAGCCCGACGGCGAGCGTCTGACCGGTGACGGGAACCGGCGACGGCGGGATCTGGATCGCGATCTGCGCCATCAGGGCGGTGAAACCGGCGCCGCCGAGCACGAGCAGGATGTCGCGGACGAGCGCTCCGGGGATCGCGTCGGCGAGGACGAGACCGCGGCGCTGCTGCAGTGCGGGCGCGGCGGATGCGGTGGCCATGGAGCTCCTTTGCGGATGAAGTCGGAACGGCGAACGACGCGACGGGTCTACCTGATGGCGGGGGAGTCCGCGCGCACGCGCCGGACATTTTGCGGCACCGGGGCGGCGGGAACCCCCGGTCCGGGGGGTGAGCGCCCGCTCAGGCGCCGCCGGCGCGGCGCACGAACAGGCTGCGGGCGGCCTTCTCGGCGATCAGCCGCTCGTCGCCGTCGCCCTCCCCGCCGGCCATCCGCACGCGCAGGTGGCCGGCCGCCGGCTGCACGTCCTCGACGTGGACGTGGGCGCCGGGGCGGAAGCCCTCCTGCCACAGCCAGCCGATCAGCTCGCCGTCGTCCTTCGCGACGCGGACGATCTCGCACTCCTCGCCGGCGTCCAGCTCGGCGAGCGTCAGCAGCTGCTCGTTCTCGGCCTGCTCGGCGCGCGGGGCGACCGGCCAGCCGTGCGGGCAGCGCTCCGGGTAGCCGAGCCGCTCGTGCAGTCTCTCGACCATCTCGTCGCTGAAGGAGTCGCCGACGGTCTCGGCGGCGCTGTGGACGTCGCTCGGCGCGTAGTCGAGGAAGTCGGACAGGAAGCGCTCGACGATCCGGCGGCGGCGGACGACCTGCTCGGCCCGCTCCAGCCCCGCGGGCGTGAGCGCGATCCAGCGGTTCGGCATCCGCTCGACGAGGTTCTCGTCCTCCAGCCGTCTGAGCGTCTCGCCGACCGCCGCGCGCGAGACGCCGAGGCGGTCGGCGACGCGCGCCGCGATCGGCGTCGCCGCGTCGGCCGGACGGTACTCGCCGACCGGGAAGGTGAGCGCGTAGATCGCCTCGAGGTAGTCGTCTGCCGTGTGTCCGCGCACGTTGGCCACGAGCCCGATCATAGGGCTTCGTGGGGCGCCGGTCGGTGCGTTGCGGTTACCGGCCGCAGGCGGTGCGGCGAGCCGGCGGAGGCCGCGGCGCGGCGGTGCGGGCGGCCTAGTTGAGGCGGGCGCGGACGCGCTGCAGGTCGCGTTCCATCCGCTCGCGCATCTCGCCGCCGGCCGGCAGCGCCAGCCGCAGCTCGGCCGCCTGCAGCGCCCACGCGAAGTGGCCGATCCGCTCGCTGCGCTCCGCGATCCGGTTCAGCAGCAGCGCGGAGACCTGGTGGGCGCACTGCCAGCCGAGCTCCTCCTCGCGCCCGCCGAGGTCGACCAGCGCGCCCGGCTGGGCGAGGTCGGCGACGCACGGATCGGCGTAGGCGGCGTGGGCGAGGTACTGCTCGCGCCCTCTGCCGACGATCCCGAGCGGTATGCCGACGCGCCGGCCGGCCTCGACCGCGACGATCGTCAGCGGCAGCGCGTGGCCGGCGTCGCGATCGAGCACGCGGTGCAGCAGCAGGTCGTCGAGGACGCTGTCGCGGCCGATTCTCTGCGGCTCCGACAGCGTTCTGAAGCGCTGCGCGACGGTGGCGGCGACGCCGCTCAGCTGATCGCCGGGGCAGGCGCGGCGGTACTCGAGCAGGTCGGCGGCGAGCGCGTCGACCTCCGCCTGCGCCGCGTCGACGTCGAGCGGCTCGAACTCGGCGCCGAGCGCCAGCGCCAGGTCGGCGTGGGCGGGGCATTCGGAGACGGCTTGGAGCGCGAATGGAAGCATGAAGGTCACTGTCGTTTTAGGGTGACCTAATACATACTGCCATGGTCGGGAATGAAAACGCAACCCGATCGCGATCTGCCGCCGCAGCGGGAGTTCCCGCTCCCGCGGCGCGGTGCCGGGCGCCGCCGTGGAACTCCCACGGGCGAAGCCCCTCAGCCGACGCAGACGAGTGACGAGCCGGGCACGTACGGCTGCGCGCCCGTGCCGACGACCAGCCGGCCGCCGCCGAGCGCCGGCGCGGGCCGCGACTCCCACAGCGTCGCGCCGTCGCTCGCGTCGAGGCAGTGGACACGGTCAGAGGCGACGAGCATGCGCCTGCCGGCGAGCGCGACGCCGGCGAAGAAGCCCAGCTCGCGCCTGCCCGCGCTGCTGCCGTAGACGGCCGTGCCGAGCGACCGCCGCCAGCGCTCGCGGCCGTCGGCGAGGTCGAGCGCGGCTGGCGGCGAGGTCGTGGGCCGGCAGCGGCCAGCCGTCGCGGTCGCGCGGCGGACCCCACGACCGCGGCTGCGCGCGCTTTGCGGAGGCCGGATCAGCCGCTGCGGCGGCGAACGCGAGGCTGCCGCCGGTCTGCAGCAGCGCGCGGCGGGTGACGCGGGACGGGAGCGGCACTCCGCCGTGCTGCCCCGTCGAGCGGATGCGAATCGGCTCCGCCGGGAAGGAACGACGGGCAGCGGCGTCCTGCATGACGGGAGACCCCGACAGGAGGATCGGCATGACCACGAGAGGCATCACCGGACTGGCGGCGCTGCTGGCGGCTGCGCTCGCCGTCGCGCTGGCGGCACCGGCCGCGCAGGCGGCGACCCGCACCGTGACGTTGAAGAACATCGCCTTCAACCCGAAGAAGGTGACGATCGGCAAGGGTGACCGCGTCGTCTGGCGCTGGCGCGACAGCGGCATCATCCACAACGTCACCAGCAGCCGCTTCAGAGGATCGGGCAACCGCTCCGGCGGCTCGTACGGCGTCACCTTCCGCAGCGCCGGCACGTACAGCTACCGCTGCACGCTCCACCCCGGCATGAACGGGACGGTCGTCGTCAGGCGCTGAGCGTCAGCCCGGGACGTCGACGTACTGCAGCACGACCCGCCCGATCACGACGACGTCGCCGTGGCGCAGCTCCGCCTCCTGGATCCGGCGGCCGTTGACGAACGTCCCGTTCGAGCTGCGGTCGTCGAGGATGCGGACGGCGCCGCGGCGCTGTGTCACGATCGCGTGGCGCCGTGAGACGCTGACGTCCTCGAGCTGGATGTCGGCCGTGAAGCCGCGACCGAGATGCGTGATCGCCCGCTCCAGCGGCAGCAGCCGCTCGCCGTGGTCTTCTTGGATCGTGAAATAGCGGCCCGGCTCGGGACGGGCGGCGCCCGTGACGCGTTCGCCACCCGTCGTGCTCTGCAATGCGTCGATCGCCACCGTGGGCTCGAACGCGGTGGTGTGTTCGGTCGGCGTGGTGGTCATGTCCTCACCTCAGCGCGATTCCCTCAAGAGAACCTCAAGGAAACCGAAGATCGCCGTGGGAGCGGTGAGGATCCGGTGAAGGGCCCGTGAGCGGACGGTGTGACGCGGGCGCCCCTGCCTGCGCCCGCGCGCTCGCTCAGGCCCCGCTGGTGATGCGCGCCGTCTGCTCGTCGCCGTTCCCGTCGACGAAGCTGATCGATGCCGTCGGCTGGTCGAACTGCGCCATGTAGCCGTTGTCGGTGACCGGCAGGTCGACCGTGCTGCCGTCGGCCAGCTCGACCGTGACGCTGTCGACGCCGTCGGGCACGACGCCGTAGATCTCCGCGTCCTGGCCGGTGCGGCTGACCGTCATCACCATGCGGGCGCTGACGGCGTCGGAGGGGTAGGCGCAGTTGTAGCCGAGCGACTGGTCCGTCGCCTGGTACACGAGCAGACACTGCGAGCCGTCCTGGTTCGGGACGACCCAGACGGTCGTGTCGGGCTGCTCCGGGACCTCGTCCCCGGTCGCGCCGGCGCCCGCACGGGCGAGCGCGCGCGCCGACGGCGGCGTCAGCTGGCGCGCCTGCGAGAGGTCGACCTCGGGCTTGGCGAGCGGGAGCGTGGCGGGGATCGAGTCGTCGGCCGGCTGGCGCAGCAGCGCGACGTCGGCCGCGAAGGCGGCGTGCAGCTCGGCGGGCGTCTGGACCGGCGCCCACGGGTTGGAGGCGGCCCCGGCCTCCTCGGCGGGGGCGGCGGAGGAGGCGCTGCTGCCCAGCAGCAGCGCGATCGCGGTCGCTGCGAGCGCGCCCGCGAGCGCGATCGCGAGCAGGCGGCGAATCGTTCTGACGGTGACGTTCATCTCAGTTCGCTCACATTCACCAGATGTACTGGCCCCAGTAGTTGTTCTGCGTGCTGCCGGTGTCGTTGCGGCCGCGCGGGAAGGCGAGCTGCAGGCCGGAGCCGTACGTCGCCACCTCGCCGTTGCTGCCGCTGCCGGCGCCGCAGACCGCGGCGATCAGCACCGCGCTGTCGGGGTCGGTCGTCTGCTTGCCGACGGCGCAGTGGCTGCCGCCCGACGGTCTCTGGAAGAAGGAGACCTGCGTGATCAGCGCTGACGAGCCGCCCGTGCAGCCGTTGGTGGCGCCGAGGGTCAGCGTGCTGCTCGGGTAGTTGCCCGGACAGAAGTAGGCCGCGCCGGCTTGCGCCTGCGGCGTCGCGACCGCCGCCGCGAACGCGAGCGCGAGCAGCAGCGCCGCGGCCACGCGCCAGCCTCCGCCGGCGCGGAACGAACTGCGGAATGTCATGGAACCCCCTGGTGGGTTTTTTGATGCGCCGAGTGGGTAGAAACAGTGAGCTTTTCGACGCTTTCAGGAGGTTATGTTGCCGTCACGGTGAGCGTCAAGCCGTGTAACGGTGACGCCGTGGGCGATGTCGTCGGCGCATCGGGGGCGGCTTTTGTCACAGGATTCGCGCTCGTGGCACTGAGAGAGCGATGAGCCTGCGACGGCACCCACGCGCCAGCTGCGACCTCGCCCGGTCGGTCGAGGACCCGCGCGCGTTCGAGCGTGTCTACGACGCGCACGCCCAGCGCATGCTCGCCTTCCTCGCGCGGCGGACCTTCGACGTCGAGGCGGCGCGCGACCTGACCGCCGAGGTCTTCGCGCAGGCCTACGACGGCCGCCGCCGCTTCCGCGGCTCGACCGACGACGAGGCGGCCGCCTGGCTCTACGGGATCGCCAGAAATCTGCTCAATCGCTACATACGCACGGGAATCGTCGAGCGCAAGGCGGTCGAGCGGCTGGGGATCCGCGTCCCGCAGCTGGTCGAGGCCGACTACGAGCGGATAGTCCAGCTCGCCGGCCTGTCGGAGCTGCGCTCGATCATCGCGGCGGAGTTCAGCCGCCTGCGGCCCGACCAGCAGACGGCGATCCATCTGCGCGTGGTCGAGGAACTGCCCTATCCGGAGGTGGCGGAGCGGCTGGCGATCAGCGAGCAGACGGCCCGCGCCCGCGTCTCGCGCGGGCTGCGGCAGCTCGTCACCGCCGTCGACGCCGTTCCGCACGCACGGGAGAGGCTCACATGAGCGCGGTCGAGCCGCCGCCCCCCTTCCTCGACGCGCTGCGCGAGGAGTTCGCGCGCGTCACCGAAGCTGACGCGCAGGCGCTCGCCGATGGTCCCGCCCGCCGCCGTCGCCTCGCGCGGCTGCGGCTGCCGCAGCTGCGCGTCGCGCTGCCCGTCACGGTCGTGCTGCTGGCGCTGCTGGTCGGCCTGGGCGTGACGGCGAGCGGCGTCCTCACGCCGCAGCCCGACGGCGGCGGTCAGATGGCGCTGAACGGCAGCGACCGCTACGGCTCCGAGCTGCGCCGGACGCTGTCGCTGCTGGAGCAGCTGCCGGCGCCCGCGGCCGCGCTGCCGCCAGGCCTGTCGGAGAGAGGGCTCGCCGACGCGGCGATCGCGCTCACGCCGCCCGCGCCCGCGGCTGACGTCGGCGCTCCCTTCCCGTTGAGAGCGTGGGTCGTTCCGGCGCGCGACGAGCCGGACCGGCTGCTGCTTGTGGTCCAGACGGATACGGGCCTCGGCGGCAGCCCCGGCCTGACTGCGGAGGACGTCAGGGCCGGCCGTGCATATCTCTCGTTCCCCGACGAGCGCGGCGACCCTCGGCCGCTCGTCGGCGTCGTCCCGGACGGGGTCGAGCGGGTCACCGTCCACTCGGGCAGCAGAACGATCGAGCTGCCGGTGCGCGACAACACCTTCGGCGCCGTCGTGAGAGTCGACGGGATCGACCGCATCAGCTGGAGCGGGATGGCCGGACCCTAGTTTTCAAAGCCGGGGCGGCGGGAGCGAAGGCTGCCGCAGGCCGCGTGGCCTGCGGCAGCCATTCGTGCGACGCCGCCACCAGGAGCGTCCGGGGGAGACGACCGCCCGGAGCGCGCGCGGGAGCGCGCTCCGCGGTCGACGGCGAGCCGGACGCGCCGCCGGGCGTCGCCTACGATGCGGGGATCGCCGCAGCGACCCGCTTGGAGACGCCCGTGACCGCCGAACAGAACCTCTACACCCTCTACGCCGCCTTCAGCGCGCCGGCCGCCCGGCGCCTGCCGGAGGAGCGCCGCGCCGCCGCCGCGGCCGAGGCGCAGGCCGTCCTCGACGGCGCCGGCGCGACCGTCCGCGGCAGCTATTCGCTGCAGGGCTTCCGCGCCGAGGCCGATCTGCTGCTGTGGCTGATCGCGCCGACCGCCGACGCGCTGCAGGACGCGATCGTCGCCTTCCGCCACACCGAGCTGGGCCGCTCGCTCGACGCCCACTGGACCAACATCGGCGTCCACCGCGAGGCCGAGTTCGCGAAGTCGCACATCCCCGCCTTCCTGGCCGGCGAGGAGCCGCGCAAGTACGTCTGCGTCTATCCGTTCGTGCGCTCGCTGGAGTGGTACCTGCTCGAGCCCGACGCCCGCTCGGGGATGCTGCGCGAGCACGGCATGATGGGGCGCGAGTACCCGGACGTGCGCGCCAACACCGTCAGCGCCTTCGCGCTCGGCGACTACGAGTGGCTGCTCGCCTTCGAGGCCGACGAGCTGACGCGGATCGTCGACCTGATGCGCCACCTGCGCGGCGCCGAGGCCCGCCGCCACACGCGTGAGGAGCTGCCGTTCTTCACCGGAATCCGCAAGCCGCTGACCGAGGTCGTCGCCGACCTGCCGTAGCGGCGGGCTCCGGCGGCGCGTCAGGCGTCGCCGGCGAGCCAGCCGTCGAGCAGCCGGCGGGCGATCGCGACGGGCGGCGGCAGCAGCAGCTCGGCGTTCGCGTCGCCGCGCTCCCACGGGTCCTCGCCGTCGCGCTCGGCGGCCGCGGCGGCGCGCACCTGGTCGCGCGTGAACCAGCGCACGTCGTCCAGCTCGCCGTCGTTGACGACTGCCTCGCCGCCGGCGTACCGGGCGGTGAAGCCGAGCATCAGCGAGCTGGGGAACGGCCACGGCTGGCTGCTGACGTAGCGCGCGTCGCGCACCTGCACGCCGGCCTCTTCCAGCACCTCGCGGGCAACCGCCTCCTCCAGCGACTCGGCCGCCTCGACGAAGCCGGCGAGCGCCGAGTAGCGCCCGGCCGGCCAGCTCGGCTGGCGCCCGAGCAGGACGCGCTCGCCGTCGAGCACGAGCATGATCACGACCGGGTCGGTGCGCGGATGGTGCTCGGCGCGGCAGACCGGGCAGCGGCGCACGTGGCCACCCTCGTGCACGTCGGTGATCGCCCCGCAGCGCGAGCAGTGCGGATGCGTGCGGTGCCAGCCCAGCAGCGCCGAGACGTAGGCGGCCAGCCCGCCCAGCTCCTGCGGCAGCAGCGCTCCGGCCGCGCGCAGCCCGAGCACGCGCGCCCCCGGGGCCAGCGGCCGGGCGGCGTCGTGGACGTGCTCGACGTCGACGCCGAAGAGGGCGCTGCCGTCGGTCTCGACGCCGAGCAGCACGGTCGTCCCGCGCGCCGGGATCGCATCGAGCGGCAGCCGCGTCAGCGTGCGCCCGTCGCGGTCGACGAGGATCCCCTCGCGCGTGACCGCGAGCGCGCGGCTGGCCGGGTCGCGCAGCCGCGCCTGCACCCACGCCTCGTCTCTGCGCCGCGCGCCCGCGCGGTCGAGCGACGCTCCGGCGAAGGTGTTGGGCGGCACCATCCGGTCACTGTCGCAGATGGGCGCGCCGGCGCCGCGTCCGCTCGCCTGACCGACCGGTAGCTAAGATCGGTGCGATGGCACGCAGATCTGCAGCCGACGCGCGCGACACGCGCACCCGCATCGTCGGGCGGGCGCTGCGGATCGCGTCGACCGACGGGCTCGAGGGCGTGACGATCGGCCGCCTCGCCGACAGCCTCGAGATGAGCAAGTCGGGCGTGCTCAACCACTTCCGCACGAAGGAGCTGCTGCAGCTCGCGGTGATCGAGGCCGCGTCGGAGACCTTCCGCGAGGTGGTCTGGGAGCCGGCGCGGCAGGAGAAGCCCGGGATCAAGCGGCTGCTCGCGATCGAGCACAAGTGGATCGACCTGATCAGCGGCGAGATGTGGCCGAGCGGCTGCTTCTGGACCGCCGCCGCGGCCGAGTTCGACGGGCGGCCGGGGCCGGTGCGGGACGCGCTGGCGGAGGCGCTCGGGCGGTTCGAGGTGGCGATGCAGCGCGAGGTCGGGCGCGCGATCGAGGCCGGCGAGCTGCCGGCCGACGCCGATCCCGAGCAGCTCGTCTTCGAGCTGCAGGGGATCGTGATGGCGGTCAACCAGCAGCTGCAGCTGCACGGCAACGCGTCCGCGCCGAGATGGGCGAAGGTCGCGGTCAGGCGGATCCTCGCCGCGCCCATTGTGACCCCGGCCTCTTAAAGTCCGACCGATCGGACTCTAAATGCGGTAGTGTGGGCGGCCACTTCGCCAGTCCGCCCACGCCGCAGCACCGCCGCGCCCGTCGCCGGCGATCCGCGTGATCGCCGCCCCGCCGCGCGCGCCGGCGCAGCGTCCGGCTCTGCCCAGGAGGCATCAGAGATGTCCGTCACCGCCACGTCGCCGGCGCCCCCGCCGGCGGCTCGCTCGCGCGCGCCCGGCGCCGCGATCGCGATCGCCTCGGCCGCGACCTTCGTCGCCTTCCTCGACGTGACCGTCGTCAACGTCGCGCTGCCCGACCTGCAGCGCCACTTCCCGCAGGACTCGCTCGTCGCGCTCTCCTGGGTCGTCGCGGTCTACGGCGTCGTCTTCGCCGCGCTGCTCGCACCGGCCGGCCGGCTCGCCGACGTGCTCGGCCGCAAGGCCGTCTTCCTCGGCGGCTTCGCCGCCTTCACGCTCACCTCGGCGCTGTGCGCGCTGGCGCCGAGCGTGCCGCTGCTGATCGCCGCCCGCGCGCTGCAGGGCGCGGGCGCGGCGTTCATGATCCCGGCCGCGCTCGGGATCGTGCTCGCCGTCGCGGCGCCGGAGAGACGGGCCGCCGCCGTCGGCCTGTGGGGCGCGACGACCTCGATCGCCGCTGCCACCGGCCCCGCGCTCGGCGGCCTGCTGATCGACGCCTTCGACTGGCGCGCGGTCTTCCTCATCAACGTCCCGATCGGGCTCGCGGTGCTGTGGGCCGGCGCGCGGCTGCTGCCGGCGCTGCGGCTCGGTGCCCGCCAGCTGCCCGACCTGCTCGGCTCGCTGCTGCTGGCGGCAGGCGCCGCGCTCGTGCTCGTCGCGTTGACCGAGACCGCCCAGTGGGGCTGGGCCGACGCGCGCACGCTCGTCTGCGCGGCCGTCGGCGGGCTGCTGCTGGCGGTCGTCTGGCGGCGCACCCGCAGCCACCCGGCGCCGGCGCTGGAGACCGACCTCTGGCGCAACCGCTCCTACGCCGCCGCGAGCGTCGCGGCCGGCGTCTACGGACTCGCGCTGTTCGCCTGGATGCTCGCCTGCGTGCTGTTCGTGACCGGCGTCTGGGGCTACTCGATCGTCGAGGCCGGCCTCGCGGTCACGCCCGGCGCGCTGACCTCGGCGGTCGGGGCGGTGCTCGCCGGCAGAGCGGTGGAGCGGCGCGGGCCGGCGCCGGTGGTCGCGGCCGGCGCGGCCCTCTTCGCGCTCGCGGGCGCCTGGTGCGTCGCCGGGATCGGCACGCAGCCGGACTTCCTCGGCTTCTGGCTGCCGCTCGGGCTGCTCGCCGGCGCCGGGATCGGCGTGGCGACGGTCGGCATCAACGCGGCGGCGGTGGGAGCGGTGCCGCCGGAGCGATTCGCGGCCGGGACCGCGCTGATGATGACCGCGCGCCAGTTCGGCGGCGCCCTCGGCGTCGCGCTGCTGGCCACGCTGCTCGACGCCGGCGACGGCTCGATCGGCTCCTTCCGCGGCGTCTTCGGCATCTGCGCCGGAGCCGCCGCGCTGACGCTCCTGTGCGCGCCGTGGCTGGCGCGCTCCTCCGCACCGATCACGACGACCGCGGCGGTGACGCGATGACCCCCATCCACGCGAACGAGCTGGCCGATCCCGACGTGCTCGGCGGCAACGAGGAGTTCGCGCTGCTGCGCGGCGCGCCCTGGCGGCGGCTGGCGGTGCTCGGAGACAGCGCCGCCGCCGGCGTCGGCGACGCGACCGACGGCTACATGCGGATCACCTGGGCCGAGCGGGTCGCGCGCGGGCTGCGCGGCCACCACCCCCAGCTCGTCTACCGCAACTTCGGCCGCAGAGGGCTGGTGACGGCGGAGGTCGCCGCCGAGCAGCTGCAGCCGGCGCTCGCCTTCGCGCCCGACCTGGCGATCGTCGTCGCCGGCGGCAACGACGTGCTGCGGCAGCTGTTCTCGCCCGAGCAGGTCGCGGCCGAGCTGGACGCGATCGTCGCGCCGCTGCGCGCGCAGGGCGCCGACGTCGCGCTCTTCACGCTCTTCGACATCACCTGCGCGGTCGCACTGCCGGAGCCGTGGGGCCGGCGGCTCGGCGAGCGGCTCGGCGCGCTGTCGGCGCTGACGGCGGCGGTTGCGCGCCGTCGCGGCGCGCTGCTGATCGACTGCGCGGGCCATCCGCGCGCCGCCGACCCGTCGCTCTACAGCGGCGACATGATCCATCTCAACATGCGCGGCCAGGCGGTCTGCGCCGGCGCGGCGATGCGGACGCTGTCGCGCGCGCTGCACCCGCCGGTCGAGGCGTTCGCGTAGGACGGCTAGGGTGTCGGGCGTGGCCTGGAGAACGCTCGGCACCCGCCTCGTCTACGCGAACAGATGGATCCGCGTGCGCGAGGACGCGGTCGTCAAGCCGGACGGCGCGGAGGGGATCTACGGCGTCGTCGAGATGGTCAACCCGGCCGTCTTCGTCGTCGCGCTGACCGAGCGCGACGAGGTCGTGCTGGTCGCCGTCGACCGCTACACGACCGGCCTGCGCCGCTCGCTGGAGGTGCCGGCGGGCGCGACCGACGGCGAGGATCCGCTCGTCGCCGCCAGACGCGAGCTGCGCGAGGAGACCGGCCTGCTCGCGGCCGAGTGGACGGCGCTCGGCGGCATGAACGCGCTCAACGGGATCGCCGAGGCGCCCGAGCTGGTCTTCCTCGCGCGCGGCCTGTCGCCCTCCGACGACGGCCACGAGCAGGAGGAGGAGGGGATCTCCGAGGTGCTGAGGGTCCCCTTCGCGGAGGCGCTGGAGCTGGTCCGCGACGGCGAGATCGTCGACGGCGAGACGATCGCCTCGCTCGCGCTCGCCGGCATCGCGCTCGGCCGCTTCCGCTGAGCGCGCGGCCTCAGCCGGGCAGGTCGATCCGCTCCAGCGAGAGCGTCTCGCAGCCGGGCGGCAGCGGCTCGGTGCAGGCGCGGTAGGCGTCGAGCTGCCCGTCGCCGAGCCGCCGGAAGCCGTGCTCGACGTCGTCGACGTACTCCTGGCTGACGACCGCGCGCCGCTCGCGCAGCCCGCGCGCCAGCCGGGCGCGCGCCGCGCGGCTGCCGACGTAGGTCCACACGCGCCCGCGCGGCGCCTCGATCGCCGTCGTCACGTCGACCCGCTCGTAGTTGCGCTCGCGTGCGTCGAGGCGCTCCAGCAGCGGTGCGTCGACCGGCAGGCAGAGGCCGTTGACGGCGCTGCCGTCACGGTCGGCGACGAGGTCGAGGAAGGCGACGAAGACGGCCGGCCGCTCGCCGGTCGCGCGCTGGCGGTACCACTTGTAGCCGGGCAGGTCGCGGCTGTTGTCCATCGCCACGCCCCAGCGCCGCCGGTAGCCGCGCAGGACGGCCGCGTGGCCGTCGCGCGCGTCCGCCGTCAGCGATCCGTAGCCGAAGACCCAATCCGTGCTCATCGCACGGAAGGCCTACCCCAGATCAGTCGATCGTGACGTCGGTCGCTCTGCCGGAGCCGTCGACGCAGAAGCCGGTCGCGGTGTAGGCGGAGCCGTCGACGCGCGCCCACGCGGGCAGCGTCAGCGTCACGCGGCCGCTGTCGCCGCTGCGCTCGGCGTTCCACGTCTGCGCGATGCGGGTCCCGGCCGGCAGCGTCAGCCTTGCCTGCACGCCCGCGAGCGAGCCGGGGCCGCCGCTGACCTCGACGTGGCCGCACCAGCCGGCCTCCCAGCTGCTCTCGACGACGACCGTCGCCAGCAGCGGTCCGGCCGGCTGCGCGGGCGCGGGCTTCGCGGGCTGCGCCGGCTGCACGGGCTGGGCCGGGCGCGACGGCTTCGTTCCTCTCGCCGCCGGCGCTCTTCTGACCGGCCTGCCGGCGCGTCTGGGCACGGTGAAGGCGCCGCGGCTGCCGAACGCGATCCGCTGGCGCTGGATCATCCGCTGCAGCAGCGCGGTCTTGGCGACCTGCACGGTCGTCCAGTCGTCCTTCAGCACGCCGCCGGTGTCGCCCGAGTCGGGGTTCAGCGACCAGTAGGTCCAGGAGGCGCCGGTGCGGCTGATGAAGTCGAAGAACTGGCGCTGCCAGCGGCCCTCGGCGCTCTGCGTGTCGACGTTGCGGCCGCCGAACTCGCCGACGAGGATCGGCGCGATCCCCTGCTCGGCGATGAAGCCGAAGCCCGTTCTCCAGCGCTGCTCCAGCAGCGCGGGCGTGTTCGGTCTGCCGAACCAGGGCTGCGGGAAGACGCCCGGCCCGTACTCGTGCGGCGAGTAGACGAGGCGGTTGGGGCGGTCCAGCCGCACCGGGTGCTTGCGGACCCCTTCGAGGTTGCCGCCCCACCAGTGCGTGTCGAGCTGCTGGCCGGGGACCGGCGCGCCGCCGCCGACGCCCTCGACGACGACCAGCCAGTTCGGCGCGGCGCCGAGCACGGCGTTGCCGGCGCGCTCGGCGGCGCGGCGCCAGTCGGTCGCGCCGCCGGTGCCCCAGGTCGCCTCGCCGTGCGGCTCGTTCTTGAGGTCGGCGCCGATCACGTTCGGCTGGCCGCGGTAGCGCTTGGCCAGCAGCTTCCAGGTCGCGACCCACTGGTCCTCGCTCCAGCCCTGGCCGTACCAGAGCCCCTCCATGTACGCGTTGTCCGCGTGCGAGTGGTTGTCGAGCAGGATCAGGATCCCCTGGCGGCCGGCCTCGGCGATGATCGCGTCCATCGCCTCCAGCGGCGTCAGGCCTCTCAGCGCGGCGTTCTTGCCGTCGGAGAAGTCGATCCCCTGCAGCGGCGCGCGCGAGTGGACGGCCTCCAGCGAGAACGGCAGCCGGATCGTGTTGAAGCCGAGTCTGCGGACCTGCGCGAGCATCGCTCTGTAGTCGCGCGTCCAGAGGCCGTGCACGACGTGGTTGCTGGTCTCGAAGCCGAACCAGTTGACGCCCTGCAGCACGACCGGGCGGCCGGCCGAGTCGACGATCCGCGCGCCCTTGGTCGCCAGCGGGGTCTGGATCACGCTCGCCTTCCGCGCGCTGGCGGCGCCGACCGGCGGTGCGGCGACGACGAAGGTGCTCGCGCCGAGCAGGCCGGCGGCGATGAGGGAGAGCGGGCGGCGCATCCAGGGATCATGCACATGATCGGAGCTTCCGGCGGATTCTGGAGCAGGTGTGGGCGGCATCGGACAGACGGTCGAGCGAAAAGGACGGTGAACGAACGGAGGCCCGCCTGCTCCGGAACAGGCGGGCCTCTGTCGTTGCTTCCCCAGGTTGGCCGCTAGGGGAAGATGTGGCGCACCCGGCGCAGGAGGTTTCGCGTCATCTCCAGCGTCGAGAGCAGGGTCAGGACGGTCAGGACCTTCCAGCCGATGTCGACCGGGGTCGACAGCACGTGGTTGAGCGTCTCGCGCATCGTCACACCACCTCGCCCTGGGCGATCATCGTCTGGCCGGCGGGGAGCCCCTCGGCCTTGTACTGGCGGGCCCAGCCGTCACGGCGGATGCCGACGACGACGGTCGCCCACGAGGTCACCCAGCAGAGCAGGCGGAACCAGAGGTAGATCTCGACCATCACGAGCGTGCCGGCGAGGAAGAGGTCGAGCTTCGTGTGGCCCGGCGTCTTGCGCGCGTGCTTGAAGTTGAGGATCGCGGCGAGCGCCGGCGGGGCGATCCAGATCCAGTTCCACTCGAACGCGCCGATCACCAGCGACGTCGTCAGCAGCAGCACGAGCAGGACGCGCGTCACGGCCTGGATGCCGTTCTTCAGCTGCACGCGCCAGGGGTACATCGTGGTGGCGCCGATCTTCGAGCCGAGCAGCAGGCGGATCATGCCCTCGTCCCACTTGCGCCGCTGGGCCCACAGCGATCTGATCGTCAGCATCGGGCCGGCGTAGGCGCGCGCCTGCGCGGAGACCTTCGTCTCCCAGTCGCGCGCGGACAGCATCCAGGTCAGCTCCATGTCCTCGACCTGGGCCTCCGGATCCCACGGCGAGAGGCGGCGCTCCTCGTCGACGATCTGCTGCAGGGCGCTGACGCGGAAGAGCGTCGCCTGACCGCCGAGCACGTACGTGTTGCGCTTGCGGTGGAGGATGTCGATCGTCCACGAGGCGAACTCGAGCCGCTGCATGCGCACGAGCAGGCGCGCCCACTTCGACTGCCCGAGGTCGGGGTCGAAGGTGTAGCGGGCCATGATGCCGCCGACCTTCGGGCTCGCCTCCAGCTCGTCCTCCAGCGCCTCCAGCGAGTCGGGCGAGAGGATCGTGTCGGCGTCGACGCCGAGCATGTAGTCGTAGCCGTAGGCGACGTACTGCTGCCATGCCATCCGCAGCGCGCCGACCTTGCGGTCTCTGTTGCCGACCGTCTCGATCACGGTCACGCGGCGGCCGAAGCGGCGCGCGATCTCGACCGTCTTGTCGGTGCAGTTGTCGGCGACGACGACAATCCGCTCGGGACGGCGGGTCTGCGCGAGCAGCGCCTGCAGCACGCCGGCGATCGTCCCCTCCTCGTTGTGCGCGGGCACCACGACGACGATCTTCGCGGTGCGCGTCTTCGGCGGGCGGTTCTGGAAGCGGTGCATCGCCAGCGACGCGTTCCAGTAGAGCTGCGTCAGCTTGTTGGAGATCGACGCGCGCGGCTGCGGCCGGGCCGGCGCGTTCTCCTGCTGCTGTCCGAACGGGACGAGCTCGGTGCTCGTGCTCTGGCGCTGCGCCTTGCGCTGCGCACGGCTCAGCCGGCGCTTGGGAGCGCCGTGGCTGCGCCTGCCGAAGAGGCGCGTTCCGCTGTCCTCATGAGGACTGCGGGTGCGCCCACCCGGAGTGGGGGAGGTGCTGCGATCTGCGGCCATGCATCGATGGTGGGCTACACGATGCGTGCAGACATGGGTCTTTAACGCGCAAAACCTGTGCGAGTTCTCGCAGCTTTGGTGAGGTTTCGGTAAGTGTGCGCTGGAGCACAGAGGTTTTTCCACAGATCTCTGGCCTGAAACACTTTGCAGTGGTGACGCGCCTCAAGCCCGTGGGTAACGCTGCCGACATGGGACACGTGGACCCTTCCACCCCGCCCCATCTCCGCACACGCGTGCGCGACGCCGTCGAGGCGGAGCGGGCGCAGACGCGTGCATGGCTGCACGACTCCGTGCTGCAGGTGCTGGAGTACCTCGCGGCAGGCGGCTATGCCGACGAGCCCGACGCGGCCGAGCTGAGCCGCATCGCCGCCGACGCCGCGACCGAGCTGCGCGCCTTCGTCGAGGGCCGCGAGGCGGAGGAGGTCGCCGCCGGCGAGGGCGAGCTGTGCGCGCGCCTCAACGCCGCCGTCGAGGCCGAGCGGGAGCTGGGCGAGCACGAGATCGGGATCGTCTTCGGCGAGTTCGAGCGCGCGGTCGACGGTGCCGCGGCCGAGCAGCTCGCCTCCGCCGCGCGCGAGGCG
Organism: Conexibacter sp. CPCC 205762; assembly: GCF_030646155.1. Lineage (GTDB taxonomy): Bacteria > Actinomycetota > Thermoleophilia > Solirubrobacterales > Solirubrobacteraceae > Conexibacter. Next base: position 287,867 of record NZ_JAUTDN010000003.1, on the reverse strand, counting down.
CTGCGCAACACCCGCAAGCACGCCAGTGCGACGCGGGCGCTCGTGACCGCCGACGTCGTCGGCGGCGTCGCGACCGTGATCGTCAGCGACGACGGCGCCGGCTTCGACCTCGCCGCCGTGCGGCAGACCGGCGCCGGCCTGCGCGAGTCGATCGTCGGCCGGCTCGGCCGCGCGGGCGGCTCCGCGACCGTCCGCTCGCGCCCAGGCCACGGCACGCGCGTGACGCTGCGGCTGCCGCTGGCGGAGCCGACCGCCGCCGACCCGGTCGCCGAGAGCCCGATCCTGCCGCAGGCGCCGCGGGAGCGGGCCGCATGAGGATCCGCGTGCTCGTCGTCGAGGACTTCCCGCTCGTGCGCGACGGCGTCGTCGCCGCGCTCGGCCGCGATCCGGGGATCGAGGTCGTCGGCGCCGCCGGCGACGGGCGCGAGGGCCTGGAGCTGGCCCACGCGCACAGACCGGACGTGATCCTGCTCGACCTGCACATGCCCGAGATCGGCGGGATGATGGTGCTGGAGCGGCTGCGCAACGAGCTGCCGGCGACGAAGGCGATCGTGATGACCGCGACCGAGAAGGCCGAGCCGCTGCTCGACGCGGTCGCCGCCGGTGCCGCCGGCTACCTGACCAAGCGCACCAGCGGCGAGGAGCTGCGTCAGGCGATCATGACCGTCCACGGCGGCGGCTCGGTGATCGCGCCGCAGCTCGCCCCCCACCTGCTGCAGGCGTACTCGCGCGCGACCAACGGCGAGACGCCCGACGTGCGCCAGAAGCTGACCGCGACCGAGCACGAGGTGCTGCGGCTGGTCGCGCAGGGGCTGACCGACAGACAGATCGCCGAGCATCTCTACGTCTCCCCCCGCACGGTCCAGAACCATCTCGGGCGGATACGCGACAAGACCAACCTCAAGCGCCGCTCCGAGCTGGCCCGCTGGGCCGTGCTGCACGCCGTCTACTAGCCCGCATGGCCGCCTTCGACCGCACCCACGGCCGCTGGCCGTGGCTCGCCGGCGCCGCCGCGCCGGCCGCGACCGCGCTGCTGGTCGCGCGCCGCTCCGAGCTGCGCGCCGACCTCCGCTGGGCGACGGCGACCGCGCCGGCCGCGCTCCTCTGGCATCAGACGGAGGAGTGGCTGTGGCCGGGCGGCTTCCTGCCGTGGATGAACCGCGAGGTGATCGGCGCGGCGCAGGACGAGTTCCCGATCACGCGCCGCGACGGGCTCGTGATCAACGTCGCGATCGGCTGGACGCTCGCAGGCGCGACGGCGGTGCGCGGGCTCGACGCGCCGGCGCTTGCCGCCAGCGCGCTCGCGGTCAACGTCGCCAACGGCGCGATGCACGTCGGCCTGGCGGCGCGGCGGCGGCGCTGGAACCCGGGTGCGGTCACCTCCGCGACGCTCTTCCTGCCGCTCGGGATCGCCGGCCTCGCGGCGATCGCGCGCGACCCGCGCGGCGGCCGGCGGCCGCTCGCGATCGGGCTCGCCGTCGGCGCCGCCTCCGGCATCGGCACGATGGCGGGGATGAGAGCGCGGCTGCGGCGTTCGGGCGGCCCGCGCTAGCGTGGGCGCATGCCCACCGCCTTCGTCCACACCTGCATCCGCTCGCTCGACGTCGACGCCTCGATCGCCTTCTACGGGCTGCTCGGCTACGAGCAGCGCGGCCGGCTCGTCTTCGACAGCGCCTACAACGTCTACCTCGGCCTGCCCGGGGGCGGCGACACGCTCGAGCTGACCGTCAACGTCGGCCGCACCGAGCCGTACGACCTCGGCGACGGCTACAACCACATGGCGCTCGTCGTCGACGACCTCGACGCGCTGCTGGCGCGCCTGGCGGCCGCGGGCGTCGAGCCGGAGAAGGCGCCGTACGCGCCCGGCGGCCGCGCGGAGATCGGCCGCATCTGCTTCGTCACAGACCCCGACGGCTACCGCATCGAGCTGATCGACGGCGGCGCCTTCCCGACGCCGCAGGACCCGCCGCACCCCGCGACCGTCTAGCACACGCGCTAGCTCGAAAGAGGGAGCAGGTCGGGAAGAAGGTCCCACGCCGCGCCCGCCCGCGCGCCGTACCGTCGTCGAGAGGGAGCCAGGATGGCGAGATCGACGAAACGGAAGCGGCGCGCGAAGCGCTGCGTCAGCAGAGCGCAGAGACGGCGCACGCCGGCGAGGCGGACCGCGAAGAGACGGTCGGCGGCGCCGCGCTGCAGAGCGCCGGTGCGCAGAGCGGCGAGAAGAGCGCCCAGACGGCGGCCGGCGGCGAGAAGACGGCCTGCCGCGAGACGCCCGCCCGCGCACCCGACGCTCCCGACGTTGCCGGCCGACACGCCGGTGCCGGGGCTGCCGCCGGCCGAGACCCCGCCGGCGCCGCTCCCGCAGAGCCCGCCGCCCGGCGGGGACCCGCCACCGGTCGACCCGCCGCCGGCCGGCATCGACCGCTACGCCGGCCCGTTCGGGATCGAGCAGGCGACGCGGCTGCTGTGGCGCGCCGGCTTCGGGCCGCGCCGCGGCGAGGCGGCGGCGTTCGCCGCGCTCGGGCTCGACGGCGCCGTCGCGGCGCTCACGCGCGTCTCCGGCACGCCGCAGCTGATCGGCCCGGCCCCGTACACCGAGTTCGACGACCACCTCGAGCCGGGCGTGCTGTTCGAGCACGACCAGCTCGGCTGGATGGACCGGATGGTCCGCTCGACGCAGCCGTTCGTCGAGCGGATCGCGCTGCTGTGGCACGACTGGTTCGGCGTCAGCGACGACAACGTCGGCCAGTACACGCTGCTGGCGAGACACATCGACCTCTTCCGTCAGCACGGGCGCGGCTCGTTCCGCGACCTCGCCCGCCGCGTGATGGAGGACGGCGCGATGCTCGTGCGGCTCGACGGCGTCTCCAACCAGCGCCACCGCCCGAACGAGAACTTCGCGCGCGAGCTGATGGAGCTGTTCACGCTCGGCCCCGACCGCGGCGCCTACACCGAGCGCGACATCCGCGAGGCCGCCCGCGGGCTGACCGGCTGGAGCGGCAGCTTCCACCAGCCCAACGGCTGGGACGCCTTCTGGTTCGACCCGCAGTGGCACGACGCCGGCGACAAGCGGATCTTCGGCGTGCTCGACGACTACGATCCCGACGACGTCGTCGACGCCTGCGTCACGCATCCGCTGCATCCGTCGTTCTTCGTGCTGAAGCTGTGGTCGGCGTTCGTCGCCGCGCCGCCGCCGGCCGGCCAGCGGCAGGCGCTGGAGCGGCTCTACGTCGAGAGCGGCTACGCGGTGCTGCCGCTGATCGAGGCGATCCTCAAGCACCCGGCCGTCTACGCCGGCCCGCCGCTCGTCAAGCCGCCGGTCGTCTACGCCGCCGGGCTGCTGCGCGCGCTCGGCGCCGGGATCGAGTCGATCGCCTGGACCGGGGTCACCGGCGACGCCGGCCAGCGGCTCCACCACCCGCCCAACATCGCCGGCTGGCGCGAGGACCGCTGGCTCGACACCTCGACGCTGCACGCGCGCTGGAAGCTCGCCGGGATCGCGCTGAAGGGCCGCCACCTGACGGCCGACTCGCCCTACCCGGCGCAGGAGACGCCGGCCGAGGCGGTCGCGCTGGCGCTGCGCTTCTGGGACGACCCGCCCGTGCAGGCCGACACGGTCGCGGTGCTGGTCGAGACGGCGGGGCGGCTGGCGCAGGTGGCCGACGGCGGCCTGCCGCCCGCCGGCCGCAACGCGCTGCGCCAGACGATCCTGCGCCACCTGCTGATCGCCTCCCCCGACGGGCAGGTCTGCTGATGCGCCACTGCGACCACGAGACGCCGCCGCCGGCTGGCAGCAGGCTCACGCGCCGCTCGCTGCTGCTCGGCGGCGCCGGGCTCGCGCTGACGGTCTTCGGCGGCCGGCTGCTGGCGCCGCAGGCGTTCGCGGAGGGGATCGCCGGGGCCGCGCAGGCCGCGCCCGGCGCGCCCGTGATCGTCTCCGTCTTCCTCTCCGGCGGCGTCGACGGGATCGCGCTGCTGCCGCCGGTCGCCGACCCGCGCTACACGCCCGCGCTGCGGCCGTCGCTGTGGGTCGACCCGGCCTCGACGCTCCCGCTGCAGGGCAGCAGCGCGCTGCGCTGGCATCCGGCCGCGGGCGCCTTCAAGCAGCTGCACGACAGCGGGCGCCTCACGCTCTTCCCGGCGATCGGCTACGAGCACGCGAACGGCTCGCACTTCACCTCGCGCCACTTCTACGAGGTCGGCGCGACCGACCCCGACGGCGCGACCGGCTGGCTCGGCCGCTGGCTCGACCGCGTCGGCGAGGACCACAACCCGGTCCAGGGCTTCACCGTCGGGCCGACGCTGTCGCCGGCGCTGGCGACCGGGCGCGTCGCGGTCGCCGCGGCCGAGGCGCCCTCCGCCTACACGTTCGAGACGCCAGGCGTCTTCGGCGGCGGCTGGCAGCAGGAGCTGCTGCGCGGCCACGAGCGGCTCGGCCAGCTGACCTCCGCCGACCCCGTCCTCGGCCCCGCGCGCGAGCGTCACCGCGACGCCGCCGACCTGCGCCGGACGCTCGCGACGCCGCTGCAGAGCGGCGCGGTCGCCTATCCGGACAACCGCCTCGGCGACCGCCTGCGCGATACCGCGCGGCTGCTCGGCGCCGGCCTGCCGATCCGCGCCGCCGCGCTCGACGCGCACGCCGACTTCGACACCCACGCCGGTCAGGACGGCGTCTTCGGCGAGCAGGTCGCCGGCTGCGGCGCGGCGCTCGCCGCCTTCCAGGCCGACCTCGAGGCGCGCGGGCTGGGCGATCGCGTGCTGACGCTCGTCTGGAGCGAGTTCGGCCGCCGCCCGGAGGAGAACGGCTCCGGCGGGACCGACCACGGCGCCGGCGGCGTCGCGTTCCTGATCGGGACGCGCGTGCGCGGCGGCCTCGTCGGCGAGTTCCGCGGCCTCGGCGCGCTCGACGAGGAGGGCAACCTGCTGCCGAGCAGCGACTTCCGCGCGCTCTACGCGAGCGTGCTGGAGCAGTGGCTCGGGCACGACGCCGCGGCGGTGATCCCCGGCGCCGACGGCTTCGCCCGTTATGCGCTGTTGAGATGAGCGCGTATCGTGGCGTGAATGACCTCCTCTGATGCACCCGTCAAGGGCTTCCAGCTGAAGGACATCTCGCCGCGCGCCTGGCAGCACCCCGCCGACCGCGCCGCGACCGCCGCGCTCGGTTCGATCCCGTACCTCGACACGGTCGTCAGGACGCTGATCCAGCTCGGCTACGAGAACGCGCTGCGGCAGGCGTCGCTGGGCGCCTCGGTGCGGCTCGGCGAGAATCAGCTGCCGGAGGTCTGGAGCGACCACGTCTTCGCCTACTCGACGCTCGACATGGAGCCGGTCCCGTCGCTCTACGTGACGCAGAACCCGTTCGCGAACGCCTTCGCGATCGGCGCCAAGGACCCGATCGTCGTCATCAACTCCGAGCTGCTGCAGCTGCTCGACGCGCCGCAGCGGCGCGCGGTCTTCGCGCACGAGGCGGCGCACATCCTCTCCGACCACCAGCTCTACCGCACGGCGCTGCTGATCCTGCTGCGGCTGACGGCGACGGCGAAGATCGCGCTGCCGCTGATCCCGGTGCGGACCGCGCTGATGGAGTGGTACCGCGCCACCGAGCTGAGCTGCGACCGCGCCGCCGCGATCGTCTCGCGCGACCCGCTCGCGGTCTGCAAGACGCTGATGGCGATCAGCGCCGGCGCGATGACCGACCAGCTCGAGCTGGATGCCTTCATGGCGCAGTCGATGGAGTACGCCGAGCAGGGCGGCGGCCTCGAGCGGCTCACGCGCCTGATGCTCGACCTCGGCGTCAGCCATCCGCTGCCGGTCCGCCGCACGCGCGAGCTGATGCTGTGGGTCCGCTCCGGCGACTTCGACCGGATCGTCGGCGGCGACTACCTCAGACGCGACGACCCGGTCAGCGTCAGAGCCGAGGCCGGCGAAGCCGTCTCCTTCTACAGCGACCGCTTCAAGGAGGCGTTCAAGGACGCCGGCGAGACGATCGGCCAGGGCGGCCAGCAGCTCGCCGACTGGCTGCGCAAGGCGAAGGACGACCTCGGCGGCAGAGGCGACGACGGCGACGAGGACGCCTAGCGTTCGCCAGGCCCCGCCCATAGAATTCCCGTACTAGATTCGGGATTCACGTATGGGAACGGAGTCGATGTGGGTGCAGCAGCTGATGCGGGGCTGATCCGGCTCGGAATCGCCGGCGGCGGGATCATGGGCGAGCGGATCGCGGCGGCCGCCGCGGCGCTCGACGGCGTCGAGGTGCGGGCGGTCGCGGACGCCAACCCGGTCAGCCGCGCGCGCATCGCGGAGCGCTTCGGCGCCGCCGCGCACGCCTCCTGGGAGGCGCTCGTCGAGGGCGGTGAGGTCGATGCGCTCTACGTCGGCCTGCCCAACCACCTGCACGCCGACGCCGCGGTCGCCGCCGCCGAGGCAGGGCTGCACCTGCTCGTCGACAAGCCGCTCTGCACGACGCTCGCCGACGCCGACCGCGTGCTCGCGGCCGCCGCGCGCGCCGACGTGCGGCTGATGGTCGGCTTCAGCCATCGCTTCCACGTCGAGCTGGCGACGGCGAAGCGGATGCTCGCCGCGGGCGAGCTGGGCGATCCCGTGCTCGCCGTCGACACGATCGTCGACAGCGCTCCCGCCGGACCCGCCTGGTACTGGGACCCGGCGGCAGGCGGCGGCGTCGTGCAGCTGCAGATGCACCACAGCTTCGACCGCCTCGCGTGGCTGCTCGGCAGCCCGGTCGTGCAGGTGCAGGCGAGCGTCCACGAGCGGCCGGTCGGCGACGGGCCGGCGGTCGACGTCGCCGCCGCCGTCACGCTGACGTTCGCCAACGGCGCGGTCGGCACCTCGGCCGCCTCGTTCGTGACCGGCTACGACGGCGACGGGATCGTCGAGCTGGCGATCCAGGGCACGCACGGGCACGTGCGGATCGAGACCTGGCAGGCGATCGAGGCGCAGACGGCCCGCTTCGCCTTCGACCAGCGCCAGCGCCGCGACGACTGGCTCGGCGCGGAGCTGGGCGAGTTCGCCGCCGCGATCCGCGAGCGGCGCGACCCGAGCGTCAGCGGCGAGGACGGCCGCCGCGCCCTGCGGGTCGCGCTGGCGGCGCTGGAGTCGGCGCGGACCGGCGCGGCGGTCGACGTGACGCCGTAGCCGAGCGGGTCGCGGGCGCTACAGCGCCCGCAGCAGCTCGCCGTCGGCGGCGCGCAGGTCGGCGAGCAGCGCGGGCGCGTAGGCGAACAGCGCGACGTTGCCGCCGGTGTGGAGGAAGACGACCTGCTCGCCGTCCGGCGCGAGCGTGCCGGCCTCCGCGTCGGCGATCAGCGCCGCCATCGCCTTGCCGGTGTACACCGGGTCGAGGAAGACGCCCTCGCTGCGGGCGACGCGGCGGATCGCCGCCAGGCCCTCCGGCGTCGGCACCGCGTAGCCGCCGCCGACGTGCGCGGCGCTGCTGTCGACGTCACCGCGCGCGACGAGCGACGACGGCAGGTCGAGCAGCTCCGCGGCCGCGCGGGCGGCCGCCGCGATCGTCTCCGCGACCGGGTACTCGGCGCCGAGCGGCGCGATCCCGCGCACCCGCAGCGGCCAGCCGAGCGCGCGCGAGCCGAGCAGGTAGCCGGCCTGCGCCGAGCCGACGGCGGCGGTCACGAGCAGCGCCGGGCGACGGCCGCCGGTCGGCCCGGCGGGGTCGTCGCACTGCGCCAGCGTCTCCAGCGCCGCCTCGGCGAAGGCGACCGTGCCGAGCGTCTCCGAGCGCGGATAGGTGATCAGGTACGGCCGCCGGCCCTGCGCCCGCAGGCGCTCCGCGAGCCGGGCCTTGGCCGCCTCGTAGGCGGGACCGAGCGGCTCCTCGAGCGTGTGGACGGTCGCGCCGGCGAGCAGGTCGAGCAGGACGTTGCCCTGGTCGTCGGGCTGGTCGTAGGCGCGGCTGAGCACGAGCTGGCAGGCGAGCCCGAGCCGCGCGCAGGCCGCCGACAGCATGCGGCAGTAGTTCGACTGCAGCGCGCCGCCGTGCACGATCGTGTCGGCTCCGCGCGCGAGCGCGTCGCCGAGCAGCAGGTCGAGCTGACGGACCTTGTTGCCGCCGAAGGCGAGCCCGGAGAGGTCCTCGCGCTTGGCCAGCAGCCGCTCGCCGAGGCCCAGCTGCGCGCCGAGCCGCGGCCACCGCTCCAGCGGCGTCGGAAAGGTCCCGAGGCCGGCGCGCGGGAAGGCGGCCAGCCGCCGCGCCAGCTCGCCGGGCGCGAGCGGCGCCGGCCCGTCCGTGCGGCTCATGCGTCGCCCGCGGCCGCGCGCGGCGCCACGACGGCCGGCGCCGCGGCCGGGTAGCGCGCCGCCAGCGCCGGGTCGTGGTCGGCGAGGACGACGTCGCAGGTCCGCTTCCAGCGCTTGATCGCGCGGCGGCACTCGGCGGCGTGCTCGGCGATGCCGATCGGGATCTCGGCGTCGACGTTCTCCTGCAGGAAGGCGGTCTCGAGGATGCCGACCAGGCCCTGCTCGCGGGTCCGCACTCTCACGCCGGCCGAGCCGGGGTGGTGGCCGCCGGTCGTCTCGAAGACGACGCCGGGGACGACCTCGGTCGGCTCGTCGACGACCCGCAGGCGGCCGTCGACCGCCAGCTCGCGCAGGTGGGCCCACGAGCGGGCGGTGAAGAAGAACTCGGTCGGCGGATGGCCGGGCGGGTCGCACAGCAGCTCGGTCATGCCGGCCTTCGACAGCCACACCTCGGCGCGCGGCAGCAGCTCCGGCACGATCCCGCCCGAGTGGTAGGTGACCGGCTGGGTGACGCAGCACCAGTCGATCTGCTCGGGCGCGACGCCCTCCGCCGCCAGCACGTCGGCGAGCGGTCGCACGTCGCGGTAGACGCCGGTGCCGCGCAGCGCCGCGAGGTCGGCGGCGTCGGGCGGCAGGCCGCTGTCGAGCAGGCCGACGCGCCCGTCCTCGGAGCGGACGATCCAGACGTAGAACCAGAGGTCGATCACGCGGTCGTCGTCGCGGCCGAAGAAGCACTTCGAGGCCGGCACCTCGTGGACGGCGACCGGGCAGGCGGTCAGCGCGTGGAGCATGCGCGCCAACCTATCTCGACCCCGGCCGTGAATTCAAGTATGAGTACGCAGATTCTCAGGTGAGAAAAAATCACCGTGAAACCCTTGCGCTCTTCTAGGTCGATCAGTAAGAATACTCATACTAGAACTCAGATTCACGTATGAGAATCTGATTCGGAGCTCCCCCGCTATCGCGCTGAGGAACTACGAAAGGGAAGAGGGATGCACGAGGAGCATCAGGACGGCGCACGCGCCGACGAGGGTCTGCGCGTCTCACGCGCTTCGCTGCTGCGCGGCGCCGCCGCCGCAGGGCTCTCGCTGCCGCTGATGGGCCTGCTGGCCGCCTGCGGCAGCAGCGACGACGACGGAGCCGCGGCCGGGACCGGCACCAGCGGTGCTGGTGCCGCCTACACCGGCGCGCTCGCGATGACCGCCTGGGAGGCCTATCCGGACCAGATCAGAGCGAACCTCAGAGCGTTCCAGCAGCAGTACGGCAACGACGTCGACCTGACGCTGATCCCCAACATCGGCTACGGCCCTGCGCTCCAGACGCGCCTGCAGGGCGGCCAGGAGATCGACGCGTACTACAACTTCGCGTACAACTCGACGAAGTTCGTCGACGCGGGCTGGGCGAAGGAGCTGAACGACCTGCCGGGCGTCGACGAGATGCTCGCCGACATGTTCGAGACCTCGGCCGCGCGGCACAAGCTGCCCGACGGCCGGATCGTCTCGGTGCCGTACTTCTCGGCCGTGCATCTGATGATGTACAACGAGGCGCAGCTCAGAAGAATCGGCCTGAGCGCGCCGCCGGAGTCCTACAGCGACGTCTACGACGCCTGCGAGAAGCTCAAGGCCGACGGCGTCCGCGCGCCCTACGCCGCCTACTGGACGAAGCAGTTCTCGGAGGAGTACTTCACGCTCTACCTCGTCTCCGAGGGGATCGTGCCGTTCGACGAGGAGGGCAACCCGACCTTCCAGGACGACCCCAAGACGGAGGCGATCTTCGACTGGTGGGTCTCGATGTACCAGGACGGGATGACCGCCAGATCGATCCTGACCGACGACCCCGGCAAGCACGTCGCGGCGATGGCGCAGGGGACGTCGAGCTTCTTCACGCTGCACCACTACTTCCTCAAGGAGATCCGCAACGCCAGAGGGCCGCAGTCGAGAAACGTGACGATGAGCTACCGGATCCCCGGCAGCTCCGGCGAGTCGCTGCAGATCGGCGAGGTCGTGCAGATGGGCACGAGCGCCGACGGCGGCCGCGCCGACAGAGCGTGGGAGCTGCTCAAGTTCTACGGCTGGAAGGACAAGGACGGCCGCTACGGCACGTTCATCTCGTGGGCCGAGGCGGCCGCGCTGCTGGGCCCCTACCCCGGCCTGTTCGAGGATCCGGACTTCAGAAGAGCGTTCCCGGACTACTTCGACCTGCCCGAGCTGCAGAGAGCGTTCGAGGCGTCGCAGGTCGTGCCGACCCGCGTGCTGCCGTGGTACTCGTCGTTCGCGACGAAGGTCGGCGACCGTGTCCAGGCGATGCTGCTCGGCCAGTCGAGCGTGAAGGACACGATCTCCTCGCTGGCGGACGACGCGAAGAACTTTGCCGCCGCAGGCTGACACCCCGGCCGTGAGGCCGCGTGAGGTGCGGGCGCGAGCGCGGCGGCGCTCGCGCCGCGCCGCGGCCGACCGCCGCTTCGGGCTCTACCTCGCCCTGCCGGCGCTCGTGATCGTGCTCGGGCTGATCGCCTGGCCGGCGATCCAGACGCTGATCTACAGCCTCCAGAGAGTCGCCCTCAACGGCGACACGAGATGGGTCGGGCTCAGAAACTTCACGCTGCTGTTCAGAAACCCGGACTTCATCCACTCGCTGTGGCTGACCTCCGTCTACGCCGTCCTCTTCCTGCTCGTCTCGACGCTGCTCGGGCTCGCCTTCGCGCTGCTGCTGAACGAGCGCTTCCGCGGCCGCTGGCTGGCGCGCACGCTGCTGATCGTCCCGTGGGCCTGCCCGTGGGTGATCGCCGGCATCATCTGGAAGTGGTTCGCCGACGGCGACGTCGGCGCCCTCAACGGCGCGCTCTACCAGCTCGGCGTCATCGACGAGTACAAGGCGTGGCTGTCGAGCGACCTCGGCGCGCTGCTGATCTCCGTCTTCGCGGCCGCCTGGCGGCAGGCGTCGTTCGCGGCGCTGCTGTTCCTCGCCGGCCTGCAGACGATCCCGCACGAGCTGCCGGAGGCGGCGAAGGTCGACGGCGCGACCGCCTGGCAGCGCTTCCGGCTGATCACGCTGCCGTGGCTGAAGCCCGTGATCGTCGTCGTGATCGTGATCAACGTGATCTTCGGCTTCATGCAGTTCGACGTCATCTACGCGCTGACGCAGGGCGGCCCCGGCAACGCGACCGAGGTGCTCTCGATCTTCCTCTACCAGCAGCTGTTCGTGTACACCAACGTCGGGATGGGCTCGGCCGTGGCGGTCGTGCTCGGCGTCGTCGCGCTGCTGATCGGACTGCTGTTCGTGAAGCTGCTCTACCGCTCCGGCGACGTGACGGAGGGCAACGCATGAGCGCGGTCGCCGCACCCGCGCGCCCCGCGCGCAGACGCCGCACGCCGAGACGCCGCACGCTGCGGCAGATCCTGATCTACGTCGGCGTGCTGCTGTTCGCGATCTGGGTCCTGTTCCCGCTCTACTTCACGGTCGCGAGCAGCTTCATGAAGCCGAGCGAGGTCGGCTCGGTGCCGTACCACTGGATCCCGCAGGAGCCGACGCTGAAGAACTACACGGCGATCCTGCAGGGCGACTCGACGCCGTTCGCCGACGACGCCGCCAGAGGCGTGACGGCGTCCAGCACCAACGCCGTCGAGCGGCTGATGCCGGCGATGGGGCGCAGCGTGCTGGTCGGGCTGGTGGTCGTCTTCATCAACCTGGTCGTCGGCGGCGCGGCGGCGTACGCCTTCTCGCGCTATCCGTTCCGCGGGGCGAAGATCGCCTATCTCGGCCTGCTCGCCTCGCGCGTGGTGCCGGCGATCGCGATCGTCTCGCCGTTCTTCGTCTTCTTCCGCAAGACGGAGCTGCTGAACACCGCTCCGGCGCTGATCATCAGCTACCTCGTCTTCACGCTGCCGTTGGCGATCTGGCTGTTGAAGTCGTACTTCGACAGCGTGCCGAAGGAGCTGGAGGAGGCGGCGATGCTCGACGGCGCCTCGCGTCTGAAATGCCTCATCTCGATCGTCCTGCCGCTCGCACGGCCAGGGCTGATCGCGGCCGGCCTGCTCGTCTTCCTGGAGGCGTGGAGCGAGTTCTTCTACGCGCTCGTGCTGACCAACGAGCTGACCGTGCCGCCGGTCGTCGCAGGGCTCCAGAACCTGCAGCAGTTCTCTTGGACCACGCTGGCCGCGGCGTCGATCTTCAGCCTCATCCCACCGGTGCTGATCGCCGTCGTCTTCCAGCGCTACATCGTCAGCGGGCTCGCCCGCGGGAGCGTTCGATGAGCAGTGAAGACCGCGTCATGACCGTGCTCGGGCCGATCGCGCCCGAGCAGCTGGGCATCACGCTCAGCCACGACCACATCCTCGTCGACGGCTGGGGGATCCGCGAGCTGTACGACGCGATCCTCGACGACGAGGAGCTGGCGGTCGCCGAGGTCGCGCGCTACAAGGCGGCCGGCGGCGGCACGATCTGCGACCCGACCAACATCGGGCTGGCGCGCGACCCGGCCGCGCTGAAGCGGATCAGCGAGCGCACCGGCGTGCACGTCGTGATGGGCGCCGGCTGGTACCGCGAGCGCGTCTACCCGGACTACGTCCAGGAGGAGCTGCCCGACCAGCTCGCCGACCGGCTCGTCGCCGAGATCGTGGACGGCGTCGAGGGGAGCGGCGTGCGGCCCGGCTTCATCGGCGAGATCGGGACCGAGCGCCACCACGTCACGCCGGCGCAGGAGCGCGTCTTCCGCGCCGCCGGCCGCGCGCACGCGCGCACCGGCATCCCGATCATGACCCACACGACCCACTGGGGCGAGCTGGCGCTGGAGCAGATCGACCTGCTGGCCGAGGAGGGCGTCGACCCCAGCAGGGTGATCATCTCCCACCTCGGCGACCGGCCCGGCATCCGCCACTGGCTGCCGATCGCCGCGCGCGGCGCCTGGCTCGACGTCGACAACCTCGCCTTCGTCGGCGGCTACGCGCCGCTGTCGGTCCGCGCCGACAACGTCGCCGGCCTCTGCGCCGAGGGGCTCGTCGGCCAGATCATGCTCTCCAACGACATCTGCGAGCTGGGGCAGCTGGCCTTCTACGACGGCTGCGGCTACGACAACGTGATCGTGAACTTCCTGCCGATGCTGCGCGAGCGCGGCGTGACGGAGGAGCAGATCCACACGATGACGGTCGAGAACCCGGCGCAGGCGTTCGCCTGGTCGCTGGAGCGGGTCGGCCTGTGAGCGGACTGCTCGACAGCCTCGGCGTGCGGCCGCTGGTCAACGCGGTCGGCCCGGCGACGCGGCTCGGCTCCGGCGTGCTTGCGCCCGCCGTGCTCGACGCGATGCGGGAGGCGGCCGGCGTCTACGTGCGGATGCACGAGCTGCAGGCCGCCGCCGGCGGCGAGATCGCGGCGCTGACCGGCGCCGAGGCCGGCTACGTCACCAACGGCGCCGCCGGCGCGCTGCTGCTGGCGGCGGCCGCCTGCATCGCCGGCGACGACCCGGCGCTGATGAACCGGCTCCCGGACGCCTCTGGGGGGCGCGACGAGATCGTCGTCCACCGCGGCCAGCGGATCGCCTACGACCACGCGCTGCGCGCCGCCGGCGCGCGGCTGGTCGAGATCGGCTTCCCGGACCTGACGTTCCCGTACGAGCTCGACGCCGCGATCGGCGAGCGCACCGCCGCCGTCGCCTACTTCTCCAACAGCGGCGCCAACGCGCTGCCGCTGGAGCAGGTCGTCGAGATCGCGCACGCGCGCGGCGTGCCGGTGATCCTCGACGCCTCGCTGGCGGTCCCGCCGCTGGCCAACCTGAGACGGTTCGCCGCGCTCGGCGTCGACCTGATCGCCGTCAGCGGCGGCAAGTGGATCGGCGGCCCCGCCGCCTCCGGCTTCCTCGCCGGCCGCGCCGACCTGATCCGCTCGGTCGCGCTCCAGCACCAGGACCAGGACGTGCGCGTCGAGACCTGGCACGGCGCGCCGCTGATCGCCGCCGGCACCGTCGCCGGCCCGCCCCACCAGGGGATCGGCCGCCCGCTGAAGGTCGGCAAGGAGGAGATCGCCGGCCTGCTCGCCGCGCTGCGCGCCTACGCCGCGCGCGACCACGCCGCCGACCAGGCGCGCTGGCGCGCCGACGCGCTGACGGTCGTCGACGCCTGCGCCGGGATCGACGGCGTTCGCGCCGCGCTGCTGGAGGCCGACGGCCGCGAGCGCGGCTGGCCGGTCGCCGAGCTGGACCTGCGATCGCCGGCGCGCGCCTACGCGCTCGTGCGTGCCCTCGCGGAGGGCGCGCCGGCGATCGCGCTCGACGAGGCGCTCGCCTGGCGCGGGCTCGTGCGCGTCACGCCGACGCACCTGCGGGAGGGCGAGGCGGCGCTCGTCGCGCGCTCGCTCGCCGCGGCACTGACTTCGACGCAGACACTGGACAGGAAGGACACGGAGGCATGACCGGGACGGCGGTAGTGGTCGGTGGGGGGCGCGGCATCGGCCGCGCGATCGCGGTCGAGCTGGCGCGCGACGAGGGCGTGCAGCGGATCGTCGTCGCCGACGTCGACGAGGCGCTCGCGCAGGAGACGGCGGCGATCGCGAGCGGCGACGCGGAGGCGGTCGCGCTGCCCGTCGACCTCGCCGACGCCGAGTCGGTGCAGGCGCTGTTCGACGCCAGCCGCGACGCGTCGCGGGTCGCGATCCCCGGCGGCGTCTTCAGCGCCGTCCCGTCGCTGGAGCTGGAGCGGCCGGAGATGGAGCGGATCCTGCGCGTCAACCTCGTCGGCTGCTACCACGCGGCGCAGCTGTACGCGCGTGAGATGGCGGCCGGCGACGGCGGCGCGATCGTCGGGATCGCCTCGATCGCGGCGCGCATGCCGCGGATGCGGCAGGCCGCCTATTCGGCCTCGAAGGCGGGGCTGCGGCAGGCGCTGAGGGTGCTGGCGATGGAGGTCGCCGGCGACGGCGTCCGCATCAACACCGTCTCGCCCGGCCCGACCGACACGCCGATGATGCGCGAGCTGCAGAGCGACCACGCGTCGGTCGACGACCTCGCCGCCGGCAGCGCGCTGGCGCTGCGGCCGCGGATCCCGACCGGCCGCGTCGGCCGCGTCGAGGACATCGCCGTCGCGACCCGCTTCCTGCTCTCGCCCGGCGCCGCCCACATCGTCATGCAGGACCTCGTCGTCGACGGCGGCGAGCTGCTGGGGATGTGACCGTGGGGGCGCTGCTCCTGCACGGAGGGGAGGTCTACGACCCGCGCTCCGGCGGATCCCACGGCGGCCGCCGGCCGGCCGACGTGCTGCTCGTGGGCGGGCGCGTCGCCGCCGTCGGCACCAACCTGGAGGTGCCCGACGGCGGCGACGCGCGCGACTGCTCCGGGCTCGTCGTCGCGCCCGGCCTGGTCGACCTGCACACGCACGTGTTCGTCGGCCAGGACCTCGGCGTCGACCCAGACGTCGTCGGCCCGCCGGCCGGCACGACGACCTTCGTCGACACCGGCAGCGCCGGGGCGCACCTGTTCGGCGCCTTCCGCCGCGGGACGATCGACCGCGCCGGCTCGCGCGTGCGCGCCTTCCTCAACATCGCCTCGATCGGCGCGACCTCGATCCTGCTCGCGGGCGAGCTGGAGACGCTCGCCTATGCTGACGAGGACGTCTGCATCGCCGGCGCGCGCGAGCACGCCGACCGCGTGATCGGGATCAAGGT
This sequence comes from Conexibacter sp. CPCC 205762, assembly GCF_030646155.1. Taxonomy (GTDB): domain Bacteria; phylum Actinomycetota; class Thermoleophilia; order Solirubrobacterales; family Solirubrobacteraceae; genus Conexibacter. Next base: position 271,946 of record NZ_JAUTDN010000003.1, on the reverse strand, counting down.
GCGCGCCTCGGGCAACGTCGTCGGCCGCTCCGGCGCGGAGCCGCTGCACCGCGCCCGCCGCGTCGCCGACCGGCTCGGGCTGCCGTTGATGGTCCACCTCGGCCCGGCGCCGCCCGGCAGCGACGAGATCATGGCGACGCTGCGCAAGGGCGACGTGCTGACGCACTGCTACACCGGCTTCGAGGACAACCGCCTGTCGGTCGGCGGGCGCGTGCGCGAGTCGGTGCTGGAGGCGCGGCAGCGGGGCGTCGTCTTCGACGTCGCGCACGGGATGTCGGCCTTCGACGCGGAGGTCGCGAGCGAGATGCTCGCGGCCGGCTTCCGCCCCGACACGATCTCCAGCGACGTGCACGCGTACTCGCTCGACGCCGTCGGCGACCTGCCGACCGTGATGTCGAAGTTCCTCGCGCTCGGGCTCGGGCTCGACGAGGTGCTGGCCTGTGCGACCTACGCGCCGGCCCGCCACGCGGGGCTGGCGGCTGAGGGCGTCGGTACGCTGGACGTCGGGGCACCCGCCGACGTGGCGGCGTTCGAGCTGGTCGAGGGTCCGGTCGCCTACGCCGACACGCGCGGAGGGACCTTCCACGGCCGCCGGCGGCTGCGCACCGCGCTGACGGTCCGCGCCGGGGTCATCGTGCATGAAGCGCTGAAGGAGGGACGGCAGTGAAGCAGGCTGTTGACAGGGGCTCGCCGACGGGTGCGTACTCGCCCGCGGTGATCGCCGAAGGGCGGTTCGTGCACGTCTCCGGACAGGGGCCGCTCGCCGACGGCGCCTACCGGCCGGGCACGATCGAGCAGGAGACCGAGCTGACGCTGCGCAACCTCGAGGCGATCCTCGTCGCGGCCGGCGCCTCGCTCGCGGACGTCGTCAAGTGCGGCGTCTTCCTCGCCTCGATCGACGACTTCGCCGGCATGGACGCCGCCTACCGCGCGGCCTTCGAGGGTGCCGGCGTGCTGCCCGCGCGCACGACCGTCGGCGGCCAGCAGCTCGCGTTCGGGATCAAGGTCGAGATCGACTGCGTGGCGGTGCTCCCGTGAGCGCCGAGGAGCAGGGCTTCACGAGCGTCAAGTCGGCCGACCGCACGCTGGTCGTGCTGGAGCTGCTCGCGACGCGCGAGCCGATGCGGCTGATGGACATCGCCGACGAGCTGGCGATGCCGCGCTCCTCGACCTCGAACCTGCTGCGCACGATGGCCCGCCGCCGCTTCGTCGAGATGACCGACGACGGCCGCCGTTACCGGATCGGCTCGCGGCTGCGCGAGCTGGCGCGCGCGAGCGAGCGCGAGGGCGACATCGTCGCGCTCGCGCAGCCGCTGATGGACCGCGTCGTCGAGCGCACCGGCGAGACGGTCCAGCTGGCGCAGCTGGAGGGGATGGAGGTCGTCTACCTCGCGATCAGCGAGTCGCCGCATCCGATGAAGCTCGTCTCCGAGGTCGGCAAGCGGCTGTTCGCGCACGGCACCGGCGTCGGCAAGACGCTGCTGGCGCAGCTCGACGCCGCCGAGGCCGAGCAGCGGCTGCGCTCGGTCGAGCTGCCGCGCTTCACGGCCGCGACGCTGGTCGACGTCGACGAGCTGCTCGACGGCCTCACCGAGATCCGCGCGAGGGGCTACGGCACCGACGACGAGGAGTACGTGCTCGGCTGCCGCTGCGTCGCGGTGCCGGTCCACGGGCCGCGCGGCGACACGATCGCCGCGATGTCGGTCTCGATCCCGACGCCGCGCTACGACGAGGAGGTCGGCGAGCGCGCGCTCGCCGCGCTGCGCGACGCCGTCGGCGAGCTGTCGCGCCAGCTCGGCTACGTCGCGCCGGCCGTCGACGCTCCGGCGGGGGCGGCGTGACGCTCGACGCGCTCGACACGCCGGCGCTCGTCGTCGACCTCGACGTGCTGCGCGCCAACGTCGCCGCGATGGCCGCCTGCGCGGACGCCGCGGGCGTCGCGCTGCGCCCGCACGCGAAGACGCACAAGTCGCTGCAGGTCGCGCGGATGCAGCTCGCCGCCGGCGCCGTCGGCCTGACGGTCGCGAAGCTCGGCGAGGCCGAGGTGTTCGCCGACGGCGGCGTCGAGGACCTGCTGATCGCCTATCCGCTCGTCGGGCCGCTGAAGCTGGCGCGGCTGGTCGCGCTGGCGCGGCGCGTGCCGCGGCTGTCGGTCGCGGTCGACGCGATCGCGACCGCGGAGGAGATCTCGGCCGCCGTCAGCGCCGCCGGCGGGATCGAGCTGGGCGTCCGCGCCGAGGTCGACAGCGGCATGGGCCGGCTCGGCGTCGCGCCCTGCTCGCCCGAGCTGGTCGCGCTCGCGCGCGCGGTCGATGCGCTCCCCGGCCTCCGCTTCGACGGCGTGATGACGCACGAGGGCCAGGCCTACCAGGCGCGCGACGAGGCCGAGCTGGCGGCCGCCGCCTCCGCCGCCTGCGAGCTGATGGTCGCCAGCGCGGAGGCGATCCGCGCCGCGGGCGTGCGCTGCGAGGTCGTCTCGATGGGCTCGACCGCGACCGCCCGCTTCGCCGCCGGCCATCCCGGCGTGAGCGAGATCCGCCCCGGCACCTACGTCTTCAACGACCGCAGCCAGCTCGCGCACGGCAGCGCGCGCGAGGGCGACCTCGCCGCGCACGTGCTGGCGACCGTCGTCAGCCGCCCCTCGCCGGCGATCGCCTGCGTCGACGCCGGCGCCAAGGCGCTCACCTCCGACCGCATGATCGTGCGCGACGCGGCCGCCGACTTCGGCGCCGTCGCCGGCAACGGCTGGCCGGTCGCGCGCGCGAGCGAGGAGCACGGCCTCGTCGCGCTGCCGGAGGACGCCGCGGTCGCCGTCGGCGACCGGCTCGCGATCGTGCCGAACCACATCTGCCCCGTCGTGAACCTGTTCGACGCCGTCACGGTCGTCGAGCGGGGTCGCGTCGTCGACCACTGGCCCGTGGCCGCCCGCGGGCGCATGACATGACAAGGAGTGCCCGATGGCCGCGATCAAGCTGACCGGAGTGAGCAAGGAGTACGACGGCAGCGGCGCGCTCGCCGTCGACGACGTCGAGCTGGAGATCGCCGACGGCGAGTTCATGGTGCTCGTCGGCCCCTCCGGCTGCGGCAAGTCGACGCTGCTGCGGATGATCGCCGGGCTGGAGGACGTCACCTACGGCGAGATCGCGATCGGCGAGCGCGACGTGACCGACCTCGAGCCGCGCGACCGCGACGTCGCGATGGTCTTCCAGAACTACGCCCTCTACCCGCACCTGACCGTGCGCGAGAACATCGGCTTCGGGCTCAAGCTGCGCAAGACGGCGAAGGCGGAGATGGCCGAGAGAGTCGAGCGCGTCGCGCGTTCGCTCGGCCTCACCGAGTACCTCGACCGCAAGCCGGCGCAGCTCTCCGGCGGTCAGCGCCAGCGCGTCGCGATGGGCCGCGCGATGGTCCGCCAGCCGGCCGCGTACCTGATGGACGAGCCGCTCTCCAACCTCGACGCGAAGCTGCGCGTCGCGATGCGCGCGGAGCTGGCGCGGCTGCACGAGCAGCTCGGCGTGACGACCGTCTACGTCACGCACGACCAGGTCGAGGCGATGACGCTCGGCCAGCGCGTCGCGGTCCTGCGCGGCGGCGTGCTGCAGCAGTGCGACACGCCCGAGACGCTGTTCGAGCGGCCGGCCAACGCCTTCGTCGCCGGCTTCATCGGCTCGCCCGCGATGAACCTGCTGGAGGCGCAGGCGGCCGACGGCGCCGTCCGCTTCGGCGCCGAGTCGCTGGCGCTGGAGCCGGCGGTCGCGCGGGCGCTCGGCGAGCGCGAGCTGATCGTCGGCGTGCGCCCGAGCGACTTCCTGCTCGCCGGCCCTGGCGTCGACCCGGCGCTGCCGCGGCTGCGCGTCGTGCCGGAGGTCGTCGAGCGGCTCGGCTCCGAGATCCACGCGATCTTCGGCGTCGAGGCGAGACAGCTCGACCTCGACGGCCGCGGCGGCCTCACCGGCGAGCGCGACGCGCAGCTGACCGGCGACGACCGCGCGCTGCTGACCGCCCGCCTGGAGGCCGGCTCGCCGGTCGCGGTCGGCCAGCCGGTCGAGCTGGCGATCCGCCGCGACCGCCTGCACTTCTTCGACCGCGCCGACGGCCTCCGGATCGAGACCGCCGCGGCGGCGCTGAGCGCCGCCTCCTAGCCGGCTGCCGTCGCGGGCGTCGGGCCGCCGCTGCCGCCGGCCTCGACGCCGGCGCGGCGGCGCCACTCGTCCTCGATCTCCTCCAGCGTCTTGCCGCGCGTCTCGGGGACGAGCTTCCAGGTGAACCAGATCGCCAGCAGGCCGAAGCCGGCGAGCATGCCGAAGACGGGGCCGCCGCCCCAGGCGGTCAGCAGCACCGGGAACAGCAGCGAGATCGCGAAGTTCGCCCCCCACTGGACCGAGTTGCCGATCGAGATCGCCTGGCCGCGGATGAAGAGCGGGTAGATCTCCGACGCCATCACCCAGAAGCCCCAGCCCCAGCTGACGGCGAAGCAGGCGATGAAGGCGAAGAGGCAGAAGACGGTCAGGTATCTCCAGACGCCGGTGAAGTCGTCGACGGCGAAGGCGACCGCGATCACGCCCATCGTCAGCGCCATCCCGACCATCCCGCCGAGGAGGATCTTGCGACGGCCGATGCGGTCGACGAACAGCAGCGCGAGGATCGTCGCGACGAAGTTGAGCGTGCCGATGCCGGCGGTCGTCAGCGTCGAGGCCGAGTCGCCGAAGTCGGCCTCCTTCAGGATCGTCGGGGCGTAGTAGATGATCGTGTTGATGCCGGTGATCTGCTGGAAGATCCCGAGCCCGATGCCGACCACCAGCACGGTCCGCGCGAGCGGGCTGGAGAAGGCGGCGACGATCGACTCCTTCGGCCGTCTGCGGTCCTCCTCGACCGCGTCGACGATCTCCTGCAGCTCCTCCTCGGTCTCCGGCGCGTTCGGGTCACGCAGCTCGTGGAGGACGTCGCGGGCGCCGTCGACGTCGCCTCTCATCACCAGCCAGCGGGGGCTGTTGGGCAGCACCAGCATGCCGAGGAACAGCAGCGTCGCGGGCACCGCGGCGAGCGCGAAGACGATCCGCCACTCCTCGGCCGTGACGGCGTTGACGATGTACGCGAGCAGGATGCCGGCGGTGATCGCGAGCTGGAACAGCGCGACCATCGAGCCGCGTCTGGCGGCCGGCACGACCTCGGAGATGTAGAGCGGCACGACCGTCGAGGCGAAGCCGACCGCGAGGCCGATGATGAAGCGGGCGACGATCAGCACCGCGAGGCTCTGCGCGACCGCTGCCAGCACGGCGCCGGCTATGAAGACGACCGCCGCCAGTTTCACGATCCCCCGCCGCGACATTCTCGCCGTCAGCCAGGACGAGAAGAAGGCGCCGACGAGCGCGCCGGCGGTGACGGCCGAGACGACGACGCCGATCTCGCCGGAGGAGAGGTTGAACTCGCGCTCGATGTAGAGCTGCGCGCCCGAGATCATGCCGGTGTCGTAGCCGAACAAGATGCCGCCCATCGCGGCGACGGCGGCCGTCAGCCAGACATGCACGCCGTAGGAGAAGTGATGCTCCTCCGGCTCCGCTCTGCTCGACATCGGCCCGTTCCTCCTCATTCCCGCCACCCCCGCTGGGCGACGTCGCGGCGCGAGCATAGAGGCAACGGCGGCGCGTAGGGTAGGAGAGGACAGATGACGATCCTGAGCGAGATCGCCGGCCGCTCGCTGCGGCTGCCGAGCGCGCAGACGCGTGACCTCGTCGTCGAGCACGACCTGCCGGCGACGATGGACGACGGCGTCGTGCTGCTGGCCGACCGCTACGTCGCGCGCGACGCGGCTCCGGGCTCGCTGCCGACCGTGCTCGTGCGCACGCCCTATGGCCGCCGCGGCTTCTTCGGCTTCGTCTACGGCCGCCTGATCGCCGAGCGCGGCTTCCAGGTGGTCGTCCAGAGCGTCCGCGGGACGTTCGGCTCCGGCGGCGTCTTCCGTCCCTTCGACGAGCGCGCCGACGGCCTTGCGACATTGCGCTGGCTGCAGGCGCAGCCGTGGTGCGACGGGCCGATCGGGATGATCGGCAGCAGCTACATGGGGCTGACGCAGTGGGCGGTCGCCGCCGATGGCGCGCTCGGGGCGCTGGCGCCGTCGATCACCGCCTCGCAGTTCCACGGCCAGGCCTACGGCGGCGGCTCGATCTCGCTCGACACCGCGCTCTCGTGGACGCTGATCATCGCCGCGCAGGAGCGCCGGCTGGCGCCGCTGCGGCTGATCTTCGGCCTCCGCCGCAAGCTGCCGAAGGCGTTCGACGAGGTCGCGCTCGGCGAGGTCGACGCGCTGATCGCCGGCGAGCCGGTCGAGTTCTTCCGCGAGTGGTTCGAGGTCGCCGCGCCCGACGACCCCTACTGGAGAACGCGCGACTTCTCGGCTGACGTCGCCGGCGTCAGCGCGCCGGTCCAGCTCGTCGGCGGCTGGCAGGACATCTTCCTGCCGTGGCTGCTGGAGGACTACGTCGCGCTGCGCAGAGCCGGCCGCACGACGCAGCTGATCGTCGGCCCGTGGGCGCACACCTCGACGCCGCTGCTGGCGAGATCGACGCGCGAGGGGCTCGCCTGGCTGCGCGCGCACCTGCTCGGCGACCGCCGCCTGCTCGACGAGGCGCCGGTGCGGATCTGGGTCGGCGGCGCGCGCGAGTGGCGGGCGCTGGAGCAGTGGCCGCCGCCGGAGGCGCGCCCGTGGCGGCTGCACCTGCGCGCGGGCGGGGCGCTGAGCGAGGCCGCGCCCGGCGGGGGCGCGGCGGGCGGCGGCGCGGCGGGCGGCGGTGCGGCGGGCGACGCAGGCGAGGCGGCCTCGACCCGCTTCACCTACGACCCCGCGCACCCGACGCCGTCGCTCGGCGGCCCGGTCCTGCTGGCGCGCGAGCCGGTCACCGACAACGCGCCGCTGGAGGCGCGCGACGACGTGCTCGTCTTCACGGGCGAGCCGCTCGCGCGGGCGGTCGAGGCGATCGGCCCGGTCCAGGCCGACGTGCACGTGCGCACGTCGAGCCCGTTCGCCGACGTCTTCGTGCGGATCTGCGACGTCGACCCGAGCGGGCGCTCGACCAACGTCTGCGACGCGCTGATCCGGCTTGACGACGCCGCCCCGCCGCTGGCGGCCGACGGCAGCCGCCACGTCAGCTTCGCGCTGTGGCCGACCGCCCACCGCTTCGCGGCCGGGCACCGCGTGCGCGTGCTCGTCGCCGGCGGCGCCCATCCGCGCTACGCCCGCAACGCCGGCACCGGCGAGCCGCCGCAGGCGGCGACCCGCCTCGTCGCGGTCGAGCACGAGCTGCTGCACGACGGCGGACATCCGTCCGCCGTCGTGCTGTCGGTGCTCTAGGGCTCCAGCAGCGGCTTGACGTGCGGCGCGAGCCGCGCGAGCCGCTGCAGGCGCGCCGCCTCGCTGCTGCCGCTGCGCTGGGCGAGCGACTGCGGCGCGACCGTGCTCTGCGGCGCGGCCGGCTCCGGCGGCGGCTGCTCGAACGGGACCTCCTGTCTGCAGCTGGTCCCCTCCGCGGGCAGCGTCAGCTGCTCGAGGTAGGCGTCGACGGCGTCGTCGATGCAGGTCGAGTTGCCGCCGTAGGCGGTGTGGCCGTCGCCGCGCATCGTCAGCAGGCGCGCGTTGCCGAGCTGTCTGACGAGCCGCTTCGCCTCCTTGTACGGCGTCGCCGGGTCGTAGGTGGTGCCGACCACGAGCGTCGTCGGGTCGTTGCTGGGGTTGCGGAACGGGCCGTAGAAGGCGCTGTTGGGCTTGACCGGGTAGAGCCCCCATGCCAGCTCGCTGTAGCCGTGGTTCCACCAGGCGTGGTCGTAGTCCTGGTAGGAGCGCTGCCCCTCCTTCACGAACGTGCCGATGTCGTGCGGATAGCGCTGCTCCAAGGCGCTGATCGTGAAGTAGCGGTCGGTGATCGGGTCGTAGTTCCCGTTCTCGTCCGGTCCGCCGTAGAAGAGCTGGTCGATCGCGCGCAGGACGGTGCCGTCGTTGTCCTGCTCCGCTCTCGCGAGCGCGTAGGCGAGGTCGGGCCAGAGGCCCTTCGAGTAGACCGCCTGCGTGACGGCGGCGTCGATGTCCTGCCCGTCGACCGGGTCGCCGTTGCTGGCCGGGATCGGCGTCACCGCCGCTCTCGCGATCAGGTCGTCGAGCGCGGCCCACGGGTCGCTGCCGCCGAAGCCGAGGCAGTTCGCCTGGTCGGCGGCGCAGGCCTGCAGGAAGCGGCCGATCGCGCGCTCGAAGCCGGCCGTCTGCTCGTCGAGGCTGGAGAGCGGGTCGTTGAGGTACTGGTCCGGGTCGAGCGCGCCGTCGAGCACCATCGCGCGGACGTGGCTCGGGAACATGCTCTGGTACGTGGCACCGAGGAAGGTGCCGTAGGAGAAGCCGAGATAGGTCAGTCTTCTGTCGCCGACGGCGCCGCGCAGGTAGTCGACGTCGCGCGCGACGTTCGCGGTCGAGACGTACGGCAGGATCGAGCTGTTGAGCGCCAGGCATCTGCGGATGTAGCGCGTGTCGCGGCTGACCATCGCGCGGATGTCGAGCGTGTCCGGCGTCTCGAACGGCTGCGCGTAGACGCCCTCGGTCTCCTGGTTCGATCTGCAGTCGATCGACGGTCTGCTGTCGCCGACGCCGCGTGGATCCATGCCGACGATGTCGAAGCGGTCGTTGACGCCTCTGAAGAGGTCGCCGCCGATCGCCGCGACGGTCGCCGCCGCGTCGCCGCCCGGCCCGCCGAAGTTGACGAACAGCGAGCCGATCTTGTTGGCCTGGTCGGTCGCGGGGACCTTCGACAGCGCCAGCTGGATCGTGCCGCGGTTCGGCTTGCTCCAGTCCTTCGGGACGGTTGCCGTGGCGCACTGCGGGCCGTCGGGTCTGGCGGCATCGCAGGCGCTCCATCTGAGCGGTGGCGTCGGGCCGCCGCCGCCGGGCCGCTGCGCGAGCGCCCCCGGCGCTGCGACCGCCGTCACGGCGAGCGCGCCGGAGCACAGCGCTGCAAGCCTCCTCCCCCGGAAGCCTTGGCTCATGAGTTCCTCCCTCTGGAAGTTGGATGGGCCTCGCCGCGGGCTACCCCGCTTCGTCCGCCCGTCTCCCGACGTGGTCATCGGGCGGACCTTGGGTACGACGATGTCCTGGCGCATGTCCGCTCCCGCCCGAATCTCGCAGCCCAGGACTCAAGTGAAACGCTTTTCTGTCGAGAGACCGTGGAGATGAGCTTGCGTCCGAGCTTCAGCTCACCGTTTGGGGAGCGCGTCCGCGCCAAGAAGCGCGGCGGGCAATTGGTCAGCCGCGGCCTGGTGGTCGACGCTGCCCCGCAACAGCGGGCGCGGCAGGCGCTGCGCGCGGCCGAGCGGCTCTCGCGCGCGGTCGTCGACGGGCTCGAGGAGGGCGTCGTCGTGCTCGACTCCGACCTCGCGCCGCTGAGCTGGAACGCGAGCGCGCTGCGGATCCTCGGCGTCACGACCGACGACATGACCGCGGGCACGCCGTTCACCAGCGCCGGCCTGCGCTACGACAACGGCAAGCCGCTCTCCGGCCACGACAACCCGCCGCGGCGCGCGCTGCGCCAGGGCGCGCCGGTCCGCGCGACGCTGCGCCGCACCGCGCCCGGCGGCGCCGAGCGCTGGATCACGATCCTCGCGCGCCCGATCGGCGGCGCGCACGGCACCAGCAGGCAGGGCGTCGTCGCGACCGTCGCCGACGTGACCGCCTCGGTCGAGGGCGCCCGCCGCCTGCGCGAGGAGCGCGACCGCGCGCAGCGCTACCTCGAGGTCGTCTCGCAGCTGGTCGTCGTGCTCGACCCGGCCGGCCGCGTCGAGCTGGTCAACCGCCAGGGCTGCGAGCTGCTCGGCTTCGCCGAGCACGAGCTGGTCGGCCGCGACTGGTACGAGACGGTCGTCCCGGCCGGCGACCGCGCCGAGGCGCGCGAGATCCTGCGGATGCTCGCCGCCGGCGAGGAGCTGCCGGAGGAGCGGCACGAGACCTTCCTGCTGACGAAGGACGGCGAGGAGCGCAAGATCGCCTGGCGCAACGCGGTCGTGCGCGACGCCGACGGCAACGTCACCTCGGTCCTGCGCTCCGGCGAGGACGTCACCGAGCGCCGTCGCGCGGAGGCGCAGCTCGCCTACCTCGCCCACCACGATCGCCTCACCGGGCTCGCCAATCGCGCGCTGCTGGAGGAGCAGCTGCAGCGCGACCTCGCGCGCGCCCGCCGCACCGGCGGCGCCGTCGCGCTCGTGCAGGTCGGGCTCGACAACTTCAAGCTGATCAACGACTCGCTCGGCCACGGCAGCGGCGACGCCGTCCTGCGCGAGACGGCCCAGCGGGTCGCGGCGCTGACGCGCGCCGGCGACGTGCTCGCGCGTCAGGGCGGCGACGAGTTCCTGCTGCTGCTCGACTGCGGCGCCGAGGACGCGCAGGTCGTCGCGCAGCTGGCCGGCGACCGCATCATGGAGGCGCTGGCGCGGCCGTTCGCGGTCGCCGGCGCCGAGTTCCACATCGGCGCCTCGATCGGGATCGCGCTCTTCCCCGGCCACGCCAACAGCGCCGACGCGCTCTTCAAGCAGGCCGACCTGGCGATGCAGCAGGCCAAGCGCGGCGGCGGCGGCGCGGTCGCCTTCTACGAGCGCGGCGCCTCCGAGGCGCGCGAGCGGCTCGACCTCACCAGCCGCCTGCGACGCGCGATCGACGGCGACGAGCTGCGCCTCCACTTCCAGCCGATATACCGCGTCGACGACGGCGAGCTGGAGGCGGTCGAGGCGCTCGTGCGCTGGGAGGACCCCGAGCACGGGCTCGTCTCGCCGGCCGGCTTCATCCCCGTCGCGGAGGAGACCGGGCTGATCGAGGGGATCGGCGCCTGGGTCGTCGAGGCGCTCTGCCGCCAGGCGGCCGAGTGGGCGCGCGAGGGCTTCCGCCCGCGGCTCTGCTTCAACCTCTCGCCGCGCCAGCTGCGCCAGCCCGACCTCGTCGCCACGATCGCCGAGGCGATCGCCCGCCACGGCCTGCCGCCCGGCCAGTTCTGCGCCGAGCTGACCGAGAGCGCCGTGCTCTCCGACGAGCGCCGCGACAGCTCGCTGCTGGACGAGCTGCACGACGCCGGCCTCGCGATCGCGATCGACGACTTCGGCAGCGGCCACTCCTCGCTCGCGCGCCTGCGCGACCTGCCGGTGCAGGTGCTGAAGGTCGACCGCTCCTTTCTCAGACGCGTGCCGGAGGATCCCGGCTCGACCGCGATCGTCGCCGCCGTGCTGGAGCTCGGCACCGCGCTCGGGATGACGACCGTCGTCGAGGGCGTCGAGGAGCGCGCGCAGCTGGAGCTGCTGCAGCAGCACGGCGCCCCGCTCGTGCAGGGCTTCCTGCTCGGCCGGCCGGTCCCGCCGGAGCAGCTCGACCGCAGCCCGGCGCAGGTCGGCAGGGCCGGGGCATGAGCGAGCTGCCGTTCGCCGCGCGCACGCTCGGCAGCGTCACGATCGACCTCGACGCGCTCTGGATCGTCGTCGCGGCGGTGCTGGTGATGTTCATGCAGGCCGGCTTCGCCTGCGTCGAGATCGGCTTCTCGCGCGGCAAGAACGCCGGCGCGGTCGTCGCGAAGGTGCTGATGAACTTCTCGATCGCGTCGGTCGTCTGGTGGATCTGCGGCTTCGCGCTCGCGTTCGGCGGCGGCGGGCTGCTGATGGGCGACTCCGGCTTCTTCCTGCACGTCGGGCAGACGCTCTCGCCCGGCAGCCCGATAGCCGGCCCGGTGACGCCGGCCGACACCGGCTTCGTGCTGTTCCAGATGGTCTTCTGCGCCGTCTCGCTCGCGATCGTCTGGGGCACGACGCTGGAGCGGATCCGCTTCGTCGCCTACCCGATCTACGCGGTCGTCTTCGCGGCCGTGATCTACCCGCTCGTCGCGCACTGGATCTTCGGCGGCGGCCTGCTCGGCGAGATCGGCTCCGGCATGCAGGACTTCGCCGGCTCGACCGTCGTCCACCTGACCGGCGCGACCGGCGGCTTGGCGGCGCTGCTGCTGCTCGGCCCGCGCCGCGGCAAGTACGGCCCCGACGGCCGGCCGCGCGCGATCCCCGGCCACTCGATGCCGATGTTCGGCGTCGGCGTGCTGATCCTCTGGCTCGGCTGGTTCGGCTTCAACGCCGGCTCGACGCTGTCGACCGAGGGCGCCCGCTTCGCCGAGGTCGCGCTCGCGACCAACATCGCCGCCGCCGCCGGCGTGATCGGCGCCGGCGTGATGGTGACGCTGCTGACGCGCAGGATGGACGTCGGCATGCTCGGCAACGGCGCGATCGGCGCGCTGGTCGCGATCACCGCCCCCTGCGGCTTCGTCGAGCTGTGGGCGGCGCCGCTGATCGGCGTCGTCGCCGGCGCGCTCGTCGTCGTCTCGGTGCTGGCGATCGACCGCGTCCTCGACGACCCGGTCGGCGCGCTCTCGGCGCATGGCGTCGCCGGCATCTGGGGAACGCTCTCGTGCGGCATCTTCGCCGCCCCGCGGCTGGCCGACGCGCCCGGCGCGCCGGGCCAGGCGGGGCTGATCTACAACGGCTCGTTCGAGCAGCTGGGGGTGCAGGCGCTCGGCGTCCTGATCGCCTTCACGCTCGTCTTCTCGATCTCGTACGTCACCTTCGCGCTGATCAAGGCCGTCTTCGGCCTGCGTGTGACCGAGGACGAGGAGGACGAGGGGCTCGACCTCGTGGAGCACGGGATGTACGGATATCCGGAGCAGTTCATCGTCGGCAGTGAGCTGGTCGGCGAGTCGGCTCGCTAGATTGGCCTGATGGCCTCACGTCCCCCCGCTTCGCGCCGCGTGCGCATCCTCACCGCCGGCGGCACGATCGCGATGGGAGGTCCGGCCGGGGCGACGCCGCAGCTCGACGCCGCCGCGATGGTCGCCGCCGTCCCGCAGCTGGCCGACGGCGACCACGTGCTCGAGGCGATCGACGTCGTCAACAAGCCGAGCGCCCACCTGACGCTGGAGGACATGCTCAACGTCTGCCGCCAGGCGCGCGACGCCGCCCGCCGCGGCATCGGCGTCGTCGTCACGCACGGCACCGACTCGCTGGAGGAGACGGCGATGCTGTGCGACGTGATCCACGACGCCGAGGCGCCGATCGTCTTCACCGGCGCGATCCGCCCGGCGACCGCCGCCGGCGCCGACGGCCCCGCCAACCTGCTCGACGCCGTCTCGGTGGCGGCTTCGGAGGAGGCGTCCGGGATGGGCGTGCTGGTCGTCTTCGGCGGCGAGATCCACCACGCCCGCTGCGCCCGCAAGACCGACACGACCTCGCTGGTCGCCTTCTCCTCGCCGCAGACCGGGCCGCTGGGCCGCGTCACCGAGGGCCACCCGACGATCTGGTCGCGCCTGCCGCGCAACCCGCCGCTGGATCCGCCGGAGCTGGCCAAGCGCGTGCATGTGGTCCCGACCGGTGCCGGCGACGACGGCACGCTCGCGCGCGCCGTGCTGGGCACCGAGCCCGACGGCGTCGTGATCGGCACGCTCGGCGCCGGCCACCTCGCGCCGCCGCTGCTGGAGCTGTGGGCCGAGGCCGCCGAGCGGATCCCGATCATCGCCTACTGCCGCCCCGAGCGCGGCGTCGTCCTCCAGAGCACCTACGGCTACGCCGGCTCCGAGCAGGACCTGCGCGACACCGCGATCATCCCCGTCGGCTTCCTCTCCCCCCAGGCCGCCCGCATGAAGCTGCTGGCCTGCGTCGCCAGCGGCCTCAGCGTCGAAGAAGTCCGCTGGGCCTTCCGCCAGGACGACGGCTGACCGGCCGCCTCCCGGGGGCGGGGCGAACCCCGGCTAGTTTGCGGCTCTGTACATCAGATGGATGTACTCAGCCGCAAACTTCCGCTCGACGCGCTGCTGGCGAGGCTGGCGGATGAGCAGTACGGGGTCGTCGCCAGGCGTCAGTTGACTGCCGCGGGCGCTGGGCGTGGCGCGATCGAGGCCCGCATCCGCCGCGGCCTCCTGATCCGCCTCCACCGCGGCGTCTATGCCGTCGGGCACGTCAGGCTCACGCGCGACGGGCGCTGGATGGGCGGGGTGCTGGCTGCCGGGGCGGGGGCGGTGCTGTCGCATCGCGACGCGGCCAACCTGCACGGGCTGGGGCAGTTCGGCGGCACGCGGATCGAGGTGACGGCGCCGGGCGACGCGCGCGGAGACGAGCGGCTGCGGGTCTTCGCGCGGCGGGCGGTGGCGCACGAGGAGGTCACCGCGGTCGAGCGGATCCCGGTCACGACCGTCGCGCGCACGCTCGTCGACCTCGGTGACCTGCTCGACCACGAGCGGCTGCTGCGGACGCTCGCGGCCGCCGAGCGCGCGCAGCGGTTCGACCTCGCCGCCACCGAGCGGGCGCTTGCTCGCAGCGCGACGCGGCCCGGACCGGCGCACGCGCGCCTCTCCGCCGCGCTCGCCGAGCACGCGCGGCGCGGCGCGCAGCTCACCCGCGAACAGCTGGAGCTGCTGCTGCGCCGGCTCGTGCGCACGCACGGGCTGCCGCCGGCCGAGCTGAACGCCGACGTCGCGGGTGAGGAGGTCGACGCCTGCTGGCGCGCGGCCGGCGTGATCGTCGAGACCGACGGCTGGGAGTTCCACCGCGGCCGCGGCGCCTTCCAGCGCGACCGCGCGAAGAGCAACCGCCTGACGCTGCTCGGCTGGACCGTGCTGCGCTTCACCCACTACGACGTGCGCTATCGGCCCGACCACGTCGCCGCCGCGATCGGGCGGGCGTTGCGTCAGCGGTGAGGGCGTGCGCTGCCGGCCCGGCGACGGCGCCGCGATCGGGCGGGCGCTGCGTCGGCGGTAAGGCGCGGCCGTCGCGCTCGGCTAGCGCTTGCAGGTGCCCCAGAGGCGCACGAGCGGCTTCGGGATCGGCCAGCGCGGGCCGGCGGCGCAGCCGTCCTCGAAGCCGTCGCCCATGTCTCTCCACGCCTTGCCGGGCAGCTTGCGGAACTTCTCCGGCTGGTCGGCGAGCGCTTTCGAGAAGGAGGCGATCGCGTAGCGGGTCCCGCCGCAGCTGCCGTAGTAGAGCGAGCCTCTGCCGATCGCGCCGTCACGCGGGTGGTCGTGGGCGCGCGTCAAGGCGGCGCGCAGGCCGCTCGGCACGGCGAGGTTGCGGCAGGCGGGGGCCGAGGCGGCGGAGCCGGTCGCGGCGGAGGCGGTGAGCAGCGCTGCGGCGACGGTCGTCGCGAGCGCGAGCAGGGCGAGCAGTCGGGGCATCTGCGCACCCTACTCTCAACGGACCGTTATGTGGTTGGCATGTCCTCGACGAGGATCGTGTCCTCGTGCGCGTAGGCCGGGGAGCAGGCGCAGACGAGCTGGAGCTCGTCGTCGCCCGTGTTCCAGAGCTTGTGGACGGTGCCGGGCGGGATCACGACGCAGTCGCCGGGCTGGACGTCGCGCTCCTCGTCGCCGACGCGCAGCCGCCCGCGCCCGGCTCTGAACAGGTACAGCTCCTCGGCCAGCGGGTGGTAGTGGGCGATCGTCGCGCCGCCGGGCGGCAGCGTCGCCTCCGCGAGCGACTGATTCTGCGCCGGCGAGTAGCCGGGCCCGGCCCACTCGCGGATCGTCGAGCCGTCGGCGGTGACGTACGGGGTCAGCTCGTCGTAGCGGGCGAGGTGCATGCGGCGAGGCTAGCGCGCCGCCTACCTCGAATGCACCCGACGGACTTCCTACTGGCATATAAATTTATACCTGGGTAATATGAACGTCATGGTCCAGTCGACCACAGCGACCCAGCGCAGCCGGCTGCCCCGCAAGGAGCGGGAGCTGCAGGTGCTCGAGATCGCCCACGGACTCTTCGCCGAGCACGGCTACGGCGCCGTGACGATGGACGAGGTCGCCTCCGCGGCGGGCGTCACGAAGCCGCTCCTGTACGCCTACTTCGGCAACAAGGAGCGGCTCTACCTCGCCTGCATGGAGAACGCCGGCGAGGCGATGCTGGCCGCCGTCGGCGCCGCCGTCGCGCGCGCCTCCGGTCCGGCCGAGGCGCTGCGCGAGGGCCTCAAGGCCTTCTTCGCCTTCGTCGACGGCGACCGCGACGCCTGGCGCGTCCTGTTCGACGAGACGCTGCCGGCCGGCGGCGAGCTGGCCCGCTCGGTCGGCGCCTACCGCGACCGGCTGCTGGCGCTCGTCGCCTCGACGCAGCTGGCGCTGATCCCCGAACGCGACCGCGAGCGCGCCGCGACCGAGGTCGAGGCGCTCTCCAACGCGCTGCTCGGCGCCTCCGAGGCGCTTGCGCGCTGGTGGCTGCGGACCGGCGCGATGCCGCCCGGCGACGCCGCCGAGCTGCTCGTCGCGACCGTCGAGCCCGGCCTGCGCGCCCGCGCGGCCCTGCGCGACGGCGTCAGACCTTCCCCCACCACCCAGACCAGACCCCAAGGAGAACGATGACCGCCGGTCCCCGGAGAGTTGCCGTGATCGGCGGCAACCGCATCCCGTTCGCGCGCTCGAACTCGAAGTACGCGCACGCCTCCAACCAAGACATGCTGACCGCCGCGCTCGACGGGCTCGTCGCGCGCTACGGCCTGGAGGGCGAGCGGCTCGGCGAGGTCGTCGCCGGCGCGGTGCTGAAGCACAGCCGCGACTTCAACCTGACGCGCGAGACCGTGCTCGGCAGCCGGCTCGCCCCGGAGACGCCGGCGTACGACATCCAGCAGGCCTGCGGCACCGGCCTGCAGGCGATCAACCTGATCGCGAACAAGATCGCGCTCGGGCAGATCGACTCCGGCATCGGCGGCGGCGTCGACACGACCTCGGACGCGCCGATCGCCGTCGGCGAGGAGCTGCGCCAGATCCTGCTCGACGCCAACCGCGGCCGCTCGACGCAGGACAAGCTGAAGCCGTTCCTGCGCTTCCGCCCGCAGCACCTCGCGCCGGCCCCGCCGCGCAACGAGGAGCCGCGCACCGGCCTCTCGATGGGTGAGCACCAGGCGCGCACCGGCGCCGAGTGGGGGATCACGCGCGAGGCGCAGGACGAGCTGACCTACAGCTCGCACAAGAACCTCGCCGCCGCCTACGAGCGCGGCTTCAACGACGACCTCGTCACGCCCTACCTCGGGCTGGAGCGCGACCAGAACCTGCGCGCCGACACGAGCATCGAGAAGCTGGCGAAGCTGAAGCCGGTCTTCGGCGGCAAGAGCGGCACGATGACGGCGGGCAACTCCACGCCCCTGTCCGACGGCGCCGCCACCGTCCTGCTCGGCAGCGAGGAGTGGGCGGAGGAGCACAGACTGACCCCGCTGGCGTGGTTCGTCGACGCCGAGACGGCGGCGGTCGACTACGTCAACGGCCGCGAGGGCCTGCTGATGGCGCCGGCCTACGCCGTCCCGCGGATGCTCGCCCGCAATGGCCTGAGACTGCAGGAGTTCGACCTCTACGAGGTCCACGAGGCGTTCGCCTCGCAGGTGCTCTCGACGCTGAAGGCGTGGGAGGACCCGGCCTTCTGCCAGACGCGGCTCGGGCTCGATCAGCCGCTCGGGTCGATCGATCGCAGCAAGCTCAACGTCAACGGCAGCTCGCTCGCTGCCGGCCACCCCTTCGCCGCGACCGGCGGCCGCATCGTCGCGAGCCTCGCCAAGGCGCTCCACGAGCGCGGCGGCGGCCGGGGCCTGATCAGCATCTGCGCAGCCGGCGGCCAGGGCGTCGTCGCGATCCTGGAGGCATAGACCGATGGCCCAAGCAGACCGTTACACCAACCTCATCAACACGCCGCTCGGCAGACTCGTGCAGAAGCAGGTCGGGCTGCCGGCGCCGGTTCCGCTCAAGCGCTGGAGCCAGGGCGACACGCCCGTCGACGGCCGCGTGCTGCTCGGCGGCGCCCCCGGCGGCCGCCTCGCCGGGCCGCTCGCGAAGGTCGTCGCGAGCCTCGGCGCCGACGCCTCGACGCCGCTGCGCGAGGACCTTCGCGCCGCCGCCGCGGCGGCCGGCCTCGACGCCGGCCCGTGGACGCCGGCCGCCGCCGCGACGCAGAAGTACGGCGCCGTCGTCTTCGACGCGACCGGCATCACCGAGCCGGCGCAGCTGAGCGAGCTGCGCGAGTTCTTCGGCCCGACGATCCGCCGCGTCGCCCGCTGCGGCCGTCTCGTCGTGCTCGGCACGACGCCGACCGAGACCTCCTCGCCGAGCGAGCAGATCGCGCAGCGCGCGCTGGAGGGGTTCACGCGCTCGGCCGGCAAGGAGCTGAAGGCCGGCGCGACCGCCCAGCTCGTCTACGTCGCCCCCGGCGGCGAGGACCAGCTGGAGTCGACGCTGCGCTTCCTGCTGTCGACCAGATCGACCTACGTCGACGGCCAGGTGATCCGCGTCGGCGCGGCCGGCGCGGTCCCGGCGATCGACTGGGACCAGCCGCTCGCCGGCAAGGTCGCGCTCGTGACCGGCGCCTCGCGCGGCATCGGCGCCGCGATCGCCGCGACGCTCGCGCGTGACGGCGCCCACGTCGTCGGCCTCGACGTGCCGCCGCTGGAGGGCGACCTGAAGGCCGTCACCGGCGCGATCGGCGGCTCGTACCTGACCGCCGACATCACCGCCGACGACGCGCCCACGCAGATCGCCGAGCACCTCAAGCGAGAGCACGGCGGCGTCGACATCGTCGTCCACAACGCCGGCATCACGCGCGACAAGACGCTCGGCCGGATGGACGACGCGCGCTGGGACAGCGTCATCGCGGTCAACCTCGCGGCCGTCCAGCGGATCACCGACGCGCTGATCGCGGGCAGAAGAAGAGCGGTCCTGAACGCCGACGGCCGGATCGTCTGCGTCTCCTCGATAGCGGGCATCGCCGGCAACTTCGGCCAGACCAACTACGGCACCTCGAAGGCCGGCGTGATCGGCGTCGTCGACGCCTACGCGCCGCTGCTGGCGAGACTGGGCGCGACGATCAACGCCGTCGCCCCGGGCTTCATCGAGACGCAGATGACGGCGAAGATCCCGTTCGCCACGCGCGAGGCCGGCCGCCGCATGAACTCGCTCTCGCAGGGCGGCCTGCCGGTCGACGTCGCCGAGGCGATCGGCTACTTCGCCAGCCCGGCCTCGGGCGGCGTGACCGGCAACACCGTGCGCGTCTGCGGCCAGAGCCTGCTCGGGGCCTGACGTGGCGACCGCCTCGAAAGCCCCGCGCGCGACGACGCGCAGACTGAGCAGCCCGCCCGGCACGCTCGGTCTCTATGCGAAGGCCGCGCTGCCGCTGATCCCCGGCGCCTCGAACCTGCCGTTCGTCGCCGGCGCCGGCGGCAGGATCCCGAGAACGACGCTGACGCTCGACGGCGTCAGGACCGACCGCGACCAGCTCGCCGCGTACGACCGCGTCTGCGGCTTCACGCTGCGCGACGAGCTGCCGTCGACCTTCGTCCACGTGCAGGCCTTCCCGCTGCACATGGCGCTGATGACCGACGGCAAGTTCCCGTTCGGCGCCGTCGGCCTCGTCCACCTGCGCAACCGCATCACGCAGCTGCGCCCGCTCGGCGCCGACGAGCGCTACGACCTGCGCGTCCACACGATGCCGATCCAGCCGCACCCGAAGGGCAAGACGTTCACGATCGTCTCCGAGGCGCACGTCGACGGCGAGCTGGTGTGGCAGGACGCGTCGACGATGCTGCGGCGCGGCAAGGGCGACACGAGCGCCCCGAAGCCGAGCAAGAGACAGTCCCCGCCCGCCACCCCCACCTGCCCCGCGCCGTCGGAGCTGCCGTTCGTCGCGCTGTGGAAGCTCGGCGGCGACCTCGGCCGCCGCTACGGCGCGGTCTCGGGCGACCGCAACCCGATCCACATGCACGCGTACAGCGCGAAGCTGCTCGGCTTCCCGAAGGCGATCGCGCACGGCATGTGGACGAAGGCGCGCTGCCTCGCGGCGCTGGAGTCGACGCTGCCGGACGCCTACACGGTCGACGTGACCTTCAAGCGCCCGATCCTGCTGCCGGCAAAGGTCGCGTTCGCGGCCGAGGACGGCAGCTTCGCCGTTCGCAATCGCAAAGACGACACGAAGATCCATCTGGAAGGAACGGTGACTGCCGCATGAGCGTGGCTGACAAAAGCATGGGCCTCGGGCTCCGTGCCCTCGGCCGCTTCGCCGGCTCGGACATCGTCGACCGCCTCGGCATCCGCAAGCAGTCCGAGGCCGTCGTCTACCGTGCCACGCGCGACGGCTTCCGCGCCGTCGGCGCCGCCAATCGCACCTTCAAGCAGGTGCAGCGCAACGGCAGCAGACCGGCGCGCCTGAAGCCGTCGGGCAGCGGGATCTTCGATCTCACGCCGACCGACGAGCAGCAGATGCTGATGGAGGCGTTCAAGGACTTCGGCGCCGAGAGACTGCGCCCGAACGCGCTCAAGGCCGACGAGGCCGCGGCCGCGCCGAAGGAGCTGCTGGCCGAGGCCTCCGAGCTGGGCCTGACGATGCTCGGCGTGCCGGAGGAGCTGGGCGGCGCGGTCAGCGAGCGCTCTGCGGTGACCACCGTGCTCGCCGCCGAGGCGCTCGCGCACGGCGACATGGGCCTCGCCGCCGCCGCGCTCGCGCCGGCCGGTGTCGCGACCGCGCTGTCGCTGTGGGGCGACGCCGAGCAGCAGGGCACCTACCTGCCGGCGCTCGTCGCCGACGACGTCGCCGTCGCGGCGCTCGCCGTCCACGAGCCGACGCCGCTGTTCGACCCGTTCGAGCTGCAGACGACCGCCCGCATCGACGGCGCCGACTACGTCCTCTCCGGCGTCAAGTCGTTCGTCCCGCGCGCCGCCGAGGCGGAGCTGCTGGTCGTCGCCGCCAGAATCGCCGGCCACGGGCCGGGCCTCTTCCTCGTCGAGACGAAGAGCGACGGCGTGCTGGCGAAGGCCGCGCCCGGCATGGGCGTGCGCGCCGCCGGCTTCGGCGAGGTGCTGCTGGAGGAGGTGCGCGTCCCGGCGCGCGCGCTGCTCGGCGACGGCTCGCCGGCGATCTACGCCGAGGCGATCCGCCGCGCGCGGCTGGCCTGGTGCGCGCTGTCGGTCGGCGCCGGCCAGGCGCTGCTCGACTACGTGATCCCGTACGTCAACGAGCGGGTCGCCTTCGGCGAGCCGATCTCGCACCGCCAGTCGGTCGCGTTCGCGGTCTCGAACATCGCGATCGAGCTGGAGGGGATGCGGCTGACGACGCTGCGCGCCGCCGCGCGCGCCGACGCCGACAAGGAGTTCGCGCGCGAGGCCGCGCTTGCGCGTCACCTGTGCGGCGAGAAGGGCAGCTGGATCGGCTCCGAGGGCGTCCAGCTGCTCGGCGGCCACGGCTACATCAAGGAGCACCCGGTCGAGCGCTGGTACCGCGACCTGCGTGCCGTCGGCGTCGTCGAGGGCGCCCTGCTCGTCTAGGAGATCTGAACCATGGCGATGAATCTGGAAGTCCCGAAGAAGTTCCTGCCGCTGGTCGGCCAGGCGCACCAGGTCGCGGAGGAGATCTTCCGCCCGGTCTCGCGCAAGTACGACCAGGAGGAGCACGCCTACCCGAGAGAGCTCGACATGCTCGCCGCGCTCCTGGACGGCATGAACGACGGCTCCGACATGGGCGGCGGCGCCGGCGCCGGCGGCGTCCGCCGGCAGGAGAAGAGCGACGAGGTCCGCAACGGCTCGAACATGTCGACGGCGCTCGGCATCGTCGAGCTGTGCTGGGGCGACGTCGGCCTGCTGCTGTCGATGCCGCGCCAGGGGCTCGGCAACTCGGCGATCGCCTCGGTCGCCAACGACGAGCAGCTGGAGCGCTTCAGAGGCAAGTGGGCGGCGATGGCGATCACCGAGCCGGAGGCCGGCTCGGACTCCGCCGCGATCCGCACGACCGCCGAGTACGACGAGAGAACCGGCGAGTACATCCTCAACGGCGAGAAGATCTACGTCACCTCCGGCGAGCGCGCCGACCTCGTGGTGGTGTGGGCGACGCTCGACCGCAGCCTCGGCCGCGCGGCGATCAAGTCGTTCGTCGTCGAGCGCTCGAACCCGGGCATGAAGCTCGACCGGCTCGAGCACAAGCTCGGGATCCGCGCCTCCGACACCGCGGCGTTCATCCTCGACAACTGCCGCGTGCCGAGAGAGAACCTGCTCGGCAGCCCCGAGGTCGACGTCAAGAGAGGCTTCGCGGGCGTCATGCAGACGTTCGACAACACGCGGCCGCTCGTCGCCGCGATGGCCGTCGGGCTGACGCGCGCCTGCCTCGAGCAGACGCAGGAGCTGCTCGACGAGGCCGGCGTCGTCGTCGACTACGACAAGCCCGCGCAGTCGCAGTCGGCGGCCGCGGCGGAGTACCTCGCGATGGAGGCCGACTTCGAGGCCGCCCGCCTGCTGACGATGCAGGCGACCTGGATGGCCGACAACAGCAAGCCGAACTCGCTCCACGCCTCCTACGCGAAGGCGAAGGCGGGCCGCACCTGCGTCGACGTCGCGATGCGCTGCGTGCGCCTCTGCGGCAGCCGCGGCTACGGCGAAGAGCTGTTGCTGGAGAAGTGGGCGCGCGACGGCAAGATCCTCGACATCTTCGAGGGCACCCAGCAGATCCAGCTGCTGATCATCGCCCGACAGCTGCTCGGCAAGAGCTCGGCTGAGCTCAGATAGGACCGCCGAGAAGCGCGTGAGCCGAGGCGTGCCCCTCGGCTCACGTGAAGCGGTGCGGAGGGCGTGCCCCCGACGCACCACACGAGAACGGCGGCCCGGCGTGCTGGTGGTGCGGATCGCGCCGGGCCGTCGCCTCACTCAGAAGCGGCGGCCACCGCCGTAACGGAGATCGCGCAGCTCGCGGATGTCGTCGCCGACGGGCGCGTCGAGCGGGCTGGTGGAGCGGGCGCCGAGCAGCTCCGGCTCGATCCGGTGACGGACGAGCTGGCCGGCGACGGCGTCGACCCTCAAGGCCGCCGTGCCCGGCCGCGAGCTGACGACCTTGACCATCTTCGTGCCGTTGAACAGCAGCGCGACGCCGTCGTCGGCGGCCCAGCCGCCCGGCAGCTCGCCCGCTCTGATCGCGCTCAGCCAGACCGGCAGCCGCTCCGGCTCGCCGTCGGCGTGGACGCTGAAGGAGCCGGGCAGCAGGCCCATCCCCTTGATCACCTCGGGCGGCCCGCCGGAGCGGGTGATGCCGCCCTGGAACCAGCACATCGCGCCGGCGCTGAGGCCGACGAGCACGATCCCGCGTCTCCACGCCTCCAGCAGCAGCGCGTCCAGCTCGTGCGCGGACCAGATCGCGAGCAGGTTGCGCATCGAGCCGCCGCCGACGTAGATCACGTCCTGCTCCAGCACGATCTCCGCGAGCGAGCGGGCCGAGCCGTGGCGGCGGAAGAGCGACAGGTGGGTCGCCGAGGCGGTCCGCCCGAAGCGGCCGTAGAAGGAGGTGATCTGCGCCGTCGGGTCGCCCGAGGCGGTCGGCAGGAACAGCACCCGCGGCTCGCGCGACTCCGTCAGCGTCAGCACGTAGTCGTCGAGGGCGGGGTTGTCCGGCTCCATCGTGAAGCCGCCCCCGCCCATCGCGAGGATCTGGGGTGTCCTGCCGCTCATGCGACAGCCGTCAGCATTCCCGGCATCCGCTCTCCGAGGTAGCGGGCGTTCAGCTGCGCCTCGACGATCTCGCCGCCGACCGGTTCGACGCGATACGCCTCCGCTCTCGGCCGCGAGCTGACGACGTGCTTCAGCTGACGATGCTCGAAGTGCAGCGCGGCGCCGTCGTCGGCCGCGTAGCCGGGGCGGACGCCGTCGCCGACGAAGCGCCTGTACTCCTCGCGCCGCTGCGGCTCGCCGTCGTAGTGGACGCAGTTGGAGAACGGCAGCAGGCCGAGCCCGCGGACGACGCTGGGCGCGCCGTGGAAGGCCGTCACCGCCTCCGAGAACCAGCACAGCGAGCCGGCCGACAGCCCGCACAGCACGACGCCCTTGCGCCAGGCGGCGCGCAGTATGCGGTCGAGGCCGTGCGCGCGCCAGGCGCCCAGCAGCGAGACGACGCTGCCGCCGCCGACGTAGATCACGTCCTGGCTCAGCAGGTGCTCCTCGAGGTCGCCCTCGACGGCGCCGCTGCCGCGGTCGCGGCGGAACAGCGAGACGTGCGAGGTGTCGCAGGTCATCGAGAAGGTGCGGTAGAAGCGGACCACGTAGTGGTCGGCGTCACCAGAGGCCGTCGGGACGAAGCACACGCGCGGCCGGCTCACGCCGGTGAGCGACAGCACGTAGTCGTCCAGCAGGGGATTGCCGGCCTCCATCGAGAATCCACCTCCGCCGAAGGCCACGATGGTGGGGGGTCGCAGAGTGCTCATGAAGCGAGTATTCACCGGCACTCCCCCCAAATCTCCTGGCGAATGTCCAGACTTGACCCGCCAACCGGACAACAAGTTTCGAGCGGTGCTGCGGAGGGGTCAGACGGCGACCGCGACTCTGCCGCCGCCGGCCGGCGCGAACGTGACGAAGCGGCGCACGACCGCCTCCGCCGGATCGCTCGTCGGCTGCAAGCGGGTGCGCGCCAGGATCTCCTCCAGCACGATCCGCATCTCGTAGAGCGCGAAGCTGGCTCCGAGGCAGCGGCGGATGCCGCCGCCGAACGGTATCCACTCGTAGGTGCCCGGTCTTCTGCCGAGCCAGCGCTCGGGGCGGAACGCCTCGGGCTCGGGGTAGAGCAGCGGGTCGCGGTGGATCAGCCAGATGTTCGGCGCGATGTTGACGCCGGCCGGCAGCTCCCAGCCGCCGAACGTCTGCGGCGCCTGCAGCTTGCGCACGACCGCCGGCACGACCGGCCGCAGCCGCAGCGTCTCGGTGATGACGGCGTCGAGGTAACCCTCGGGGGCGCCGCCGTCCTGCAGCTGCGCGAGCACCTGCGGATGGCGGGTGACGCGCTCGACCGTCCAGGCGAGCGCGGTCGCGGTCGTCTCGTGGCCGGCCAGCAGCAGCGTCATCAGCTCGTCGCGCAGCTCGCGGTCGGTCAGCGGCTGCCCCTGCTCGTCACGCGCCTCCAGCAGCAGCGAGAGGATGTCGTCGCCCGGCTCCGCCGCCGCCCGCCGCGCCGCGATCTCCTCGTAGATCATCCGGTCGCACGGCGCCAGCAGCCGCTTCACGCGGCCCCACGGGGTGCGCGGCCGCGCGCCGGCCGAGCTCGTGAACTGCAGCCCGAGCAGCCGCCACGGCTGCGTCGTCGAGTCCAGCAGCGCCCGCAGCGGCGCCGCGCACTGCGCCAGCCGCGCGCGGTCCTCGACACCGAAGACGACGCGCAGGATCACCTCCAGCGTGATCGCCTGCATCGATCTGTGGACGGCGAACGGCTCGCCGACCGGCCACTGCGACACGTGCCGAGCGGCGATCTCGCGCATGCGGTCGCCGTAGCGGCGCATCCGCTCGCCGTGGAACGGCGGCAGCATCAGGCGCCGCTGGCGCAGGTGCTCGGGGCCGTCGAGCGTCAGCACCGAGCGGGCGCCCAGCAGCGGTCTCAGCACGACGTTGCCGGCGCCGGCGTGGAGCACCGCCGGGTCGCCCTGGAAGACCTCCTTCGCGACCGCCGGGTCGCCGCAGACGACGATCGTGCGCTCCTTCGACAGCCTGATCGTGAAGAGCGCGCCGTAGCGCTCGCGGCACTCCGGGATGAACGTCTCCGGCTGCAGCAGGAAGCGGCCGACGGTCAGCAGCCGCGGGCCGCGCGGGCCGGGCGGGAGGACGGCGGTGTCGGGCGAGGCGGCGATCCGCTGACGCTACCGCGCGGCGGGCGCCGACACGCCGGTTCCCGGCGCGGCGAAGCGGTCGACGCGCGCCCACACGATCGCCGCGACGAACGCCGACACGACGAAGACCGCTGGCCACGAGCCGATCGCCTTGCCGAGCGGATGCGACAGCACGAACGCGGCGAGGTAGACGGCGACGAGCGCGATCGCGACCGCGAGCCCCTGCTCGCGGCGCCAGCGCAGGCCGCACCAGAGCGCCGCGAGGAACAGCACGATGCCGCCGAGGGCGCGGACGCCGGTGAGGTCGGCGACGCCGAAGCCGATCAGCAGGGAGCCGCCGGCGACGGCCCAGGTGGGGAGGCGCTGCACGGCAGCACAGGCTACCCGGAGACGCGGACCGGCGGCCGCTCGGCGGCGTCGGCCGGCGCCTGCTCCGGCGCGGTCGTCCGGCTGCCGCGCCGCCCCGGGAACCACCAGGCGCGCTCGCCCAGCAGCGTCATCACGGCCGGCACCAGCAGGCAGCGGATCACCGTCGCGTCGACCGCGACCGCGGCCGCCATCCCGAGCCCGAACTGCTTGATCGTCGGGTTGCCGTTGAGCAGGAAGGCGCAGAAGACCGAGACCATGATCAGCGCCGCCGAGGTGATCGTGCGGGCGGTTCCGGCGAGCCCCTCGATCGCGGAGCGGTGGGCGTCACCGGTCTCCAGCCAGCGCTCGCGCATCCGCGTCATCAGGAAGACCTCGTAGTCCATCGAGAGGCCGAACAGGATCGCGAACATCATCAGCGGCACGAACGAGACGATCGGCGCGGCGCCGTCGACGCCGATCAGGTGCGCGCTCCAGTCGTGTGAGAAGACGTAGGAGACGATCCCGAAGGCGGCGCCGATCGACAGCAGGTTCATCACGACCGCCTTCAGCGGCACGACGAGCGAGCGGAAGGCGACCGTCAGCAGCAGGAACGACAGCGCCAGCACGATCGCGATCACGGCCGGCAGGCGGTCGGAGATCTCGTCGGAGAGGTCGATGAAGCCGGCCGTCTGGCCGCCGACGTACGCCCGCGGCGCGCCGGCGCCGTCGCCGAGCGCGGCCGGGATCGCGTCGCGGCGCAGCTCGCGCACGAGTGTCTCGGTCTGCTCCGCCGAGGGGGCCGAGCGCGGGATCACCGTCAGCAGCGCGGCGCGGCCGTCGGTCGCGGGGACGGCCGGGCCGGCGACGGCGACGCCGTCGGTTCTGGCGATCGCGGCGCGCAGCTTCTCCAGCGCGGCGGCGTCGGCCGCTCTGTCGGCGCCCTCCAGTCTCACCGCCACCAGCAGCGGGCCGTTGACGCCGGCGCCGAAGCCGTCTGCGAGCAGGTCGTAGGCCTGGCGGGCGGTCGTCTCGCGCGGCAGCTGGCCGGTGTCGCTCTGGCCCAGCTGGAGCGTGAACAGCGGCCACGCGAGCGCGCCGATCAGCACGAGCGCGACGGCCAGCGCCGGCCACGGGCGGCGCGCGACGAAGCGGGCCCAGCGCCACCAGACGCCGGTCTGCTCGTCATCGCGCGGCTCGCCGAGGCGCGGGCGCGAGTCGAGCGCCTCCTTGCCGCGGCGGCGGCCGGGCAGCGCGAGCCGGTCGATCTTGGTGCCGACGGCGGCGAGCGCGGCCGGCAGCAGCGTCAGCGCGGCGGCGACCGCGACCAGCACCGCGATCGCGGCGACGCAGCCGAGCTGCGCGACGATCGGGATGCCCGTCAGCAGCAGCGAGCAGAGCGCGATGATCACGGTCCCGCCGGCGAAGACGACGGCGTGGCCGGCGGTCGCGATCGCGCCCTCGATCGCCTCCGGCACGCTCTTGCCCTCGGCCATCAGCTCGCGGTGGCGGGTGACGACGAAGAGCGCGTAGTCGATCCCGACGCCGAGCCCGATCATCGTCGCCAGCGCCGAGGCGGTCGACGGGATCTGCACGACGTGGGTGAGGATCGTGATCAGCGACAGGCCGGTGCCGAGGCCGAGGATCGCGGTCAGGATCGGCAGCCCCATCGCGACGAAGGTGCCGAACGTGAACAGCAGCACGATCACGGCGGCGGCGAGGCCGATCGCGTCGGAGTCGGCCGAGCCGGGCTGCGACAGGTCGGCGCCGAGGTAGCCGCCGGCGGCGATCTCCAATCTGCCCGCGTCGGCGATCCGCTGCGCCTGGTCGAGCAGCCGCTCGGCGGTCGGCAGCGTCAGCTCGGTCGGGCCGTCGCGCAGCGTCACGTCGAGGTAGCCGATGCGGCCGTCGGGCGACAGCT
Organism: Conexibacter sp. CPCC 205762; assembly: GCF_030646155.1. Classification (GTDB taxonomy): domain Bacteria; phylum Actinomycetota; class Thermoleophilia; order Solirubrobacterales; family Solirubrobacteraceae; genus Conexibacter. The sequence continues at coordinate 244,056 of NZ_JAUTDN010000003.1, read as the reverse complement.
GCGCGATCCCGGCTCTGGTCAGCGGGCTGACGACCGACTGCACCGCGGCGTCGCTCGCGAACGCTCGCTCGAGTCTCGCGACGACGGCGGCCTGCGCCGGGTCGGACAGTCTCGCGCCCGCGGGCGCGCGCAGGACGATCGGGTTGGCGCCGTTCTGGGCGGCGGGGAAGTCGCGCTCCAGCACGTCGGCGGCACGCTGCGAGTCGGTGCCGGGCAGCGAGACGTTGTCGTTGGTCTCGGTGCCGAGTCTGCCGGCGGTGACGCCGAGGCCGACGGCGATCACGAGCCAGGCGACGATCACGAGTCGGTGGTGGCGGGCGCAGAAGGCACCCAACCGCTGGAGGAGCGCGGACATGCTCCCTAGATCGGCGTTTTTTTCCCGTCCTGTAGCGATGGCACGCTCCAGCCTTCAGTCGGAGGCGTCACCCGCCGACTATGGAAGCGAGCCTTGCCCACTTCGAGGAGGACCTGCCATGTCGACGAGTGCCCCGATTCCGCCTGACGACCAACCGACCCGCGTGACGCCGCCGGCCGGCGCGCCGGGCCCCGCCGCGCAGCCTCCCGGCGCCGGCGGCGGCAAGACGTACAGCGCGGGCGTGCTCGCCGCGATCGCCGTCGCGGTGCTCGTGATCGCCGGCGTCGGCGGCTACTTCATCGGCCACAGCAGCGGCGACGACAGCGGCCAGAAGTCGGGCTACGACAAGGGCTTCACCGCCGGCCAGGAGCAGGTCCACGCGCAGTACAGACCGGGCCAGCAGGCGTACGAGACGATCTACGCCAAGGGCAAGGCCGACGGCGTCGCCGAGGGCACCAAGCAGGGCCAGGCGCAGGGCGAGAGAACCGGCGAGGCGCAGGGCCAGAGAGTCGGCTTCGAGCAGGGCCAGAGACAGGGCGTCAGCACCGGCGAGGCCGAGGGCGTCAGACAGGGCGCGGCGGCCGTGCTCGGCGGCTTCTCGAGCTGGGACGACGGCGCCTTCTACATCATCACGATGAGACCGTCCGACACCGAGGGCGTCGGCTACGAGATCACCAGCCGCACGCAGCTGCAGCCCGACACCGACTACAAGCTGTGCGACGACGGCGGCAGCCAGCAGGTCTGCCAGTCGGCCGCGACCGCCGCGACCGGCGGCGGCACCGCCGACGACGGCGGCGCGACCGGCAACGAGTAGCGCGGCGCAGTCCGAACGGGGGCGAGACGATGCGCGGCGGCGAGGCGGCGGGCTGACGATGGCGAGCGCGATCGATCCGCGGCTGGTCGCCGCGCTGCATCCGCTCGCCGTCCGCCACGGCGCGCTCGGCGACGAGCGCGCCGCGCCGCGGGTCGTCTTCCAGACGGCGACGATCGCGGCGCTGCTCGACGGCGCCTACGACGGCGACCTGACGATCGCCGAGCTGCGCGAGCACGGCGACCTCGGCCTCGGCACCTTCGACGCGCTCGACGGCGAGATGATCGTCGTCGACGGCGAGGTCTGGCGCGCTCGCGTCGATGGCACCGTCTCGCCGGTCGGCGACGACGAGTGCACGCCGTTCGCGGCCGTCACCCCGTTCACCGCCGACGTCACCGTCGCGGTCGAGCGTGAGCTGAGCTGGGACGAGCTGCTGGCGCTGGCGGCGGCCAACTCTCCCATGGAGAGCGGTGCGTTCGCGCTCCGGTTCGACGGCGCGCTGCCGGCCGTGCATGCGCGCTCGGCGCCGAAGCAGCCGCGCCCCTACCTGCCGCTCGCCGAGGCGGCGGCCTCGCTGCGCGACTTCATGCTGGCGCCGTCCGACGGCACGCTCGTCGGCTTCTGCTTCCCGCCCGAGGCGGCCGGCGTCGAGCTGCCCGGCTTCCACCTCCACGTCATCACCGCCGACCGCACCCGCGGCGGCCACGTGCTGAGCGCCCGCGTCGGCCCCGGCACGCTCCGCCTCGGCGCCCTCAGCACGCTCCACATCGAGCTGCCGCCCGGCGTCGAGCTGCCGCCGACCGGCGCCACCGACGCGGCCGGCGCCGCCGTCCTGCGGCGGATCGAAGGCGACGCGCGCGAGTCGTAGGCCGGCGGCGGCTAGGCCCGCTGGCGCTGTTCGAGCGCGGTCGCGAGCGCGGTGCGGCGGGTCACGCCGAGGCGCGAGAAGGCGACGCGCAGGTGCGTGTTGACGGTGTGCTCGGAGATGCCGAGGATCGCGGCGACCTCGCGGTTGGTCGCACCGCCGGCGACCAGCTGCGCGATCTCGAACTGGCGCGGCGTCAGGCCGTACTCCTCCGGCGCCGGGCGCTCGGCGATCATGCCGCCGCTGGCGCGCCGCTCGGCGGCCGCCCGCTCGGCGGTGCCGGCCGCGCCGATCGCGCGCGCCATCGCCTCCGCCTCGCCGAAGCGCTCGGCGGCGACGTCGGGCGCGCCGAGCGCCTGCTGCGCGCGCCCGGCGACCAGCAGCGCGCGCAGCTCCAGCAGCCGCGCCGAGGCCCGCCGCGCCTGATCGGCGGCTGCGGTCGCGCTCGCCTCGGCGTTGAGCGGCCGGTCGTCGGCGAGCGCGACGAAGGCCGAGGCCATGCCGGCGAGCGAGGCGCCGAGCGGCTGGCGCGAGAAGCCGAGCCGCTCCAGCGCCGTCAGCTGCGCCAGCGCGTCGGTGCGGTCGTCGCGGCCGACCGCCAGCCGGATGCGCGTGTCGAGCAGCAGCGAGCGCACCAGCGGATGCAGCTGCCGCAGCTGCTCGGGCGCGGTCGCCGGCTCGATCAGCGCGCGGCAGCCGGCGAGGTCGCCGGCCTCCAGCCGCACCGCCGCGACCCCCCAGGCGGCGATCGCGTCGAGCGCCGCCGGATCGTCGACCTGCGAGCGCAGCGCCAGCAGCTCCTCGCCGGCCTGCAGCGCGGCGTCGCGCTCGCTGTCGTTGCTGCGCCGGCGGGCGAGCGTCGCGAGCGCGACCGCCAGCAGCAGCGGGTCGTCGCCGTCGCGGGCGAGCGCCACAGCCTCGCGGACGGTCGCGTCGGCGCCGGCGAGGTCGCCTGCGACGGCCGAGGCCATCGAGCGGATCGCGAGCGTCGGTATGACGACGCTCGCCTGCTGGTCGCTACGCGCCAGCACCGCCGCGCGCGCGAGCCGGTCGCGCGCGCCGCGCACGTCGCCGAGCACCGCCCAGTCGACGACGCCGATCCACAGCAGCGGCTCCAGCCGCTCGGCGTCGGGGGCGTCGTGGCCGCGCGCGAGGAAGCTGAGCGCGCTGTTGCGATGGCGCAGCGCGGCGTCGATCTCGTCGTCGGCGCCGCGTGCCGCGGCGAGCTGGGCGTGGGCGGTCGCGACCGCCAGCGACAGGCCCTGCTCGCGGCCGCGGGCGAGCCGCTCGCGGGCGTCTGCGTCAAGTGAACGGAGACGTTCTGCGCAAGGTACGCCGAACGTCCCCCTGAGTGCATGCACCAGGATCGATCCGGCTGTGCCGCTCCCGTACGGCACGGGTCCTGCGGTGCGTCCTTCCATCTCGGAGGCGGATCGTAACCGGGGAAAGGCATGCCGCGTCCGATGGTCTGAATCGTTGTGTCACATTGGCGTTCGATTGGCCGGTCAGCCGAACGGTTGCCGGGGCATCGCGCTGCAGCGGGGTTCAGCTTTGGGGCGGTGTCAGCAGGGCGACCAGCGTCAGCGAGAGCAGCCGTTCGGCCTCCGCCGCGTCGAGCAAGCCGCTGCGATCGGTCTCGACGGCGCCCATCGCAGCCTGGCGCAGCATCAGCACCTGCCAGCTCGCCGGCATGTCGTCGCGCACCTCGCCGCGCGCGCGGGCGCCGTCGAGCCAGCGCAGCGTCGCCGCCTCACCGGCCTGCTGGGCCTCCTCGCCGGCAAGCGCGTCGTGGCCGATCAGAAAGCGGAAGCGGCGGTCGAGCGCGAACGACATCCGCGCGATCGCCGCCATCACCTGCTCCAACGGCGGATCGCCGGCGGTCGCCTGCTCCATCGCGGCGTCTATCTCGGCCGCGACGACGCGGAAGATCGCGCGCAGCAGCTCCTCGCGCGAGGGGAAGTGGCGGTAGACGGTCGTGCGCGTCAGGCCGGAGGCGTCGGCGATCTGGCGCATCGACGCGCCGGGGTCGTCGGTCAGCAGCCGCAGCGCGGCTGCGACGACGGCGTCGTAGTTGCGGCGCGCGTCGGCGCGGCCTGGTTCGCGGGAGGTCTCGGACATCGGTCGGCAGGTGAAACGTTACGGTGTGTCACACTTCTCGGCGGTCGCCGTCCCCCAACGATCTCAAGGCCCGCCCCATGACCTCATCAGCAGACGCGGTCGCGCCCGTTCGCGCAAGCGGCCGCGACAACCCTTGGCTCACGCTCGCCGCCGTCGCGCTCGGCGTGATGATGGTCGGCCTCGACGGCACCGTCGTCGGCGTCGCCAACCCGACGATCGCCGCCGACCTCGACGCCTCGCTCGCCGGCCTCCAGTGGGTCACCAACGGCTATCTGCTGGCGCTCGCGGTGCTGCTGATCGTCGGCGGCAAGCTCGGTGACCGCTTCGGCCGCAAGAAGGTCTTCATCGCCGGCATCGTCGGCTTCGCGCTGACCTCGCTGCTGTGCGCGCTGTCGACCTCGATCGGGATGCTCGTCGCCGCGCGCGTGCTGCAGGGCGTCGCCGGCGCGCTGCTGATGCCGAACACGCTCGCGCTGCTGCGGGCGGCCTTCCCGCCGGCCGAGCTGAACCGCGCGGTCGGCATCTGGGGCGGCTCCTCGGCGCTCGCCGTCGCCTCCGGCCCGATCGTCGGCGGCCTGCTCGTCGAGCACGTCTCGTGGGAGTCGATCTTCCTGCTGAACCTGCCGCTCGGCCTGGTCGCCGCGCTCGTGACGTGGCGTTGGGTGAGAGAGTCGAAGGACGAGACGCACGTCGGCACCTTCGACCTGCCGGGCGTGGCGCTGCTGTCGGGCGGGCTGTTCCTGCTGATCTGGGGCGTCATCAAGGCGCAGGACCATGGCTGGGGCTCGGCCTACGTGATCGGCTTCGGCGTCGCGGCGATCGTCGTGCTGGTGCTGTTCGTGCTGCGCGAGGCGCGCGCCGGCGACGCCGCGCTGCTGCCGCTGGACCTGTTCCGCGACCGCTCGCTGTCGGCCGGCGTCGTGCTCGTCGTGACCGGCTTCTTCGCGCTCTTCGGCGTGCTGTTCTTCATCGGCCTGTACCTGCAGAACGTGCACGGCTACAGCCCGGTCCAGACCGGCGTGCGGATGCTGCCGCTGACCGCGACGTTCGTCGTCAGCGCCCCGCTCGGCGGCCTGCTGACGGAGAAGTTCGGCCCGCGCGTGCCGCTGTGCGTCGGGATGCTGATCCTGGCCGGCTGCTTCCTCGGCCTGACCGGGCTCGGGGTCGACACCGGCTACGGCGGCCAGTGGCCGTACTTCTTCCTGATCGGCCTCGCGATGGGCATGGTGATCGTCGCCTCGACGGAGGCGATCGTCGGCAACGCGCCGATCGAGCGCGGCGGCCTCGCCGGCGGCCTGCAGTCGACCGCCAACCAGCTCGGCGGCGTGCTCGGCACGGCCGTGCTCGGCTCGGTGATCGTCTCCGGCGTCGGCTCGGCGCTCGGCGACAAGCTGTCCGACGCGGGCGTCACCGGCGCCGCCGCGCAGGCGGTCGAGGGCCAGAAGGAGCTGATCGCGCAGGGCGTCGCCCCGGTCTCGCCCGACATGCCCGCCCAGCTCGCGCAGGCGGTCACGAAGGCCTCCTACGAGTCGTTCATGTCCGGCCTCCACACGGCGATGTACGTCAGCGCCGTGCTCGCCCTCATCAGCGCCGGCCTCGCACTGATCGTGCGCAGAGGCCACGGCGCCGGCGAGGGCGCGATCCACATCTAGAGCGCCGCGCGGAAGCCGGCGACGAGCGCGGGGAAGAGCGCGATCGCGGCGGCCGGGTCGTTCGTCAGCGCCGCGAGCGGGACGAAGACGTCGGTCGCGCCGGCGGCGGCGAGGCCCGGCAGCGCGGAGAGCGAGCGCTCCAGGTCGGGCCGGCGGCGCTCGTCGCGGACGATCGGCAGCGACATCCGGACGCGGAAGCCGGCCGGGTCGCGGCCGGCCTCCCGCAGCGCCTCCTGCAGCCGCTCGGCGCCGGCCGCTGCCGCGTCGCGGCCCGTCGGCGGGCTCGGGATCCAGCCGGCGGCGAAGCGGGCGATCCGCGCGAGGTTGCGCGGGTGCAGCTCGCCGCCGACCCACAGCGGCACGCCGCCGGGCTGGCGCGGCGCGGGCGCGCAGGTGACGTCCTCGAAGCGCAGCCGCGGCGACTCCCAGTCGACCGCGTCGCCGCTCCACAGCGCCTGGCAGATCGCGAGCGCGTCGTCGAGCAGGCGGCCGCGCTCGCCGAAGTCGAGCCCGACGGCCTCGTACTCCTTCGCCAGCCAGCCGCTGCCGACGCCGAGGTCGAGCCGGCCGCCGGAGAGCTGGTCGAGCGTCGCCGCCGTCTTCGCCAGCAGCGCCGGCGGCCGCAGCGGGGCGATCAGGATCCCGGTCATCAGGCGGGCGCGGCGGGTGCGGCCGGCGATCGCCGCGAGCGTCGTCAGCGGCTCCAGCCAGGGCGCCTCGGCGCCGCCGGGGAAGCTGCCGTAGGGATAGCCGGAGAGGTCGCCGCCGAGCGCGACGTGGTCGACCACGCTGAGCGCGTCGGCGCCGGCGTCGTCGGCCGCCGCGGCGACGTCGAGCAGGCCGTCCCAGCCGTCCGGCGGCAGGAAGTCGTGGTAGTTCGACAGGCCGACGATCAGTCGTGGTGCCATCGCGCGCTCTCCTCTCGCGGGCCGTCCGTTGACCCGTCGCTCTCAGCTGACAACCTAGCGCTTGCTTGGATTCAAGGGAAGGAGAGCCTGATGGAGAGTCCGCATCGACCCGGCCCGCTGCTGGGCGGCCGCTTCGCGGTCGTGACCGGCGGTGCCGCGGGGATCGGGGGCGCGATCGTCGCCGCCTTCGCCGCGCACGGCGCCGAGGTGCTCGCCGTCGACCGGGACGAGGGGGCGCTCGCGCCGCTCGCGGGAGGCGCGATCCGCACGCTCGCGCTCGACGTCACCGCCGACGGCGCGGCGGCGCGGGTGCTGGAGGCCTGCGGCGACGAGGCGCCCGACGTGCTCGTCAACAACGTCGGCCACTTCCTCCTCCCGCCGACCCCGTTCGCCGCAGGCGACCCGGCCGGCTGGGAGGCGATCGAGGCGGTCAACCTCACCCACGTGCTGCGGATGACGCGGGCGCTGCTGCCGGCGATGGTCGCCGCCGGGCGCGGCGGCTCGATCGTCAACCTGACGACCGTCGAGGCGTTCCGCGGCATCCCGGGTCACGCCGTCTACGCGGCGTGCAAGGCGGCGGTGACGCAGTTCGGCCGCTCGCTCGCGCTGGAGGTCGGTCGTCACGGGATCCGCGTCAACGCGATCGCGCCCGACGTCGTCGAGACGCCGCAGCTGCCGTACTCGGACTGGGTGCCGGAGCAGGAGCGCTGGCGCTGGAGGACGTGGGCGCCGCTGGCGCGCCACGGCACGGCGGACGACGTCGCCGGCGCCGCGCTCTTCCTCGCCTCGCCGCTGGGCGCCTTCGTGACCGGCACGACCGTCCACGTCGACGGCGGCACGCTCGCCGCCGGCGGCTGGTACCCGCGCCACGGCGGCGGCTGGACGAACCGGCCGCTGGATCCGTGAGCGCCACCTGCCGCGGCGCGCTTGACGCCGCCGCCGTCGCGGGCTAGCCTCACCAACCAAGCAATTGCTCGGTTGATCGAGGCCGAGCGGCTTGACGTGAGGAGAGACCAGCCGATGGGCGCCGAGATCGCGACCCCCGTCAGACGCACCCCGACGACCGTCCACGCGGCCGCCGACGCGGCACGCCACCACGCCGCCGGCCACTGGAGCGAGCAGACCGTCGGCGCCCACGTGCGCCGCGCCGCCGCCGCGCGGCCCGCTGCGCCGGCGCTCGTGACCGCGTCGGCGCGGCTCGGCTGGGCGCAGTACGACGGTGCCGCCGACCGGCTCGCGGGTCAGCTCGTCGCCGCCGGCCTGCCGCGCGGCGCCCACCTCGCCGTGCTGCTGCCCGACGGGCCGACCGCGCACGTCGCCTACCTCGCGGCCGAGCGCGCCGGGCTGGTCGTGATCGGCGTCGCCGCCCGCTCCGGCGAGCGCGAGCTGCTGCACCTGCTGCGGCTCGCCGAGGCCGACGCGCTGCTGAGCCACGCCGACCCGCGCGGCCTGCCGCTGCAGCCGCTGCTGGCGCGGCTGCGCGCCGAAGGCCTGCCGCGACTGCGCTCGCTGGTCGTGCCCGACCTCGCCGCCGACCCGCGCGGGGAGGTCCTCGCGGACGGGCATGCCGTCGAGCCGGCGCACGTGCAGGCCGGTCGCCAGCTGCACCCCGACGAGCTGTTCCTGCTCAACTCGACCTCTGGCACGACCGGGCTGCCGAAGTGCGTCGTCCACAGCCAGCAGCCGTGGCTGCTCGCCGGCCGCCTCGCGATCGCCAACGGCGAGCTGACGGCCGACGACACGATCCTCTGCGCCGTCCCGACGCCGTACGGCTTCGGGCTCTGGAGCGGCCACGTCGCGCCCGCGCTGCTGGGTGCCCCGACCGTCCTGCTGGAGCGGTTCGACGTCGACACGATGCTCGCGCTGATCGAGCGCGAGCGGGTGACGATGCTGGCCGCCGTCACGACCCAGCTGGCGATGATGCTCGCCGCCGCGCAGACCGGCGCGCGCGACCTCTCGTCGCTGCGCGTCGTCTTCACCGGCGGCGAGGCGGTGCCGCCGGAGCGCGCGGCCGCCTTCGAGCGCCTCAGCGGCGCGAAGGTGCTGCAGTTCTACGGCGCCAACGAGACCGGGATCGTCTCCGGCACGACCGTCCGCGACGACGACCGCCGGCGGCTGCGCACCGCCGGCCGGCTCGCGCCCGGCGTCGAGCTGCGCAGCGGCGACGGCGCCGCGCTGGTGCGCGGCCCCGGGCTCTCGGGCGGCTATTGGCGCGACCCGGAGGCGAACGCCGCGCTGCGCGACGCGGACGGCTGGATGCGCACCGGCGACCTGCTCGCGCTCGACCGCGACGGCTGCCTGAACGTCGTCGGCCGCGCCTCCGACATCGTCATCCGCGGCGGCAAGAACATCAGCGCGCCGGCGGTCGAGGCGGAGGTCGCCGGCGACCCGCGGATCGCGCAGGCGGCGGTCGTGGCGATGCCCGACCCGACCTTCGGCGAGCGCGTCTGCTGCTACGTCGCGCCGGCGCCGGGGACGGCGGCGAGCGAGCTGACGCTGGCGAGCGTCGTCGCGCGGCTGACGGCGCGCGGGCTGACGCGCGAGTGGCTGCCCGAGCACCTCGTCGTGCTCGAGCAGCTGCCGCTGTCAGCCGGCGGCAAGGTCGCGAAGACGCAGTTGCGCGAGGACATCCGGCGCCGTCTGGCCGCCGGCGAGCGCCCGGAGACCGGCCGGGCCGGAGGAGGAGGAGCGACGTGAGGACCAACGCACGACTGGCCGCGCTGGCGACGATGGCGGCGCTCGCGCTGCCGCTGACCGCCTGCGGGTCGTCCGGCGACGACGGCGGTGCGGGGACGGCGACGAGCGCGACCGCCGGCGCCGCGAAGAGCGCGACGACCGCCGCCGGCGCGGCGGGAGCGAACGCCGCCGCCGTCGCGAGAGCGATCCGGCGGCCGACCTCGATCGGGATCGACGCGCCGCTCAGAGGCGGGATCCCCAGAGACAAGACGATCTGGTGGATCCAGTGCTCGTCGCCGGCCTGCGTGGCGCTCACCAAGCCGCTGAAGGCGGCGACCGACGCCGTCGGCTGGCAGCTGAGAGTCGTCAACGCCGGGCTGACGCCGGAGACCGTCAAGGCCGCCTGGGACCAGGCCGTCCAGGGCGATCCCGACGCGGTCATCGGCAGCGGCTTCTCGCGCGCGCTCTACGAGCCGGAGCTGAAGGCGCTCGCCGAACGCGGCGTGCCGGTGCTCAACATGACGACCGCCGACCCGCCCGAGGACGGCTACGCGGCGACGCAGAACTACGGCCCCGACTTCCTTGCCGCCGGCAGACGGCTGGCGCAGTACGTGCTCGCCAGAGGCGGCGACGACGTGCACGCGGCGACGATCACCGTCAGCGCCTTCGCGAACCTCGGCTTCGTCGCGAGAGGCTTCTCCGCGGAGCTGAAGGCGCAGTGCGCCGGCTGCACGGTCGACGAGCAGATCGTCCCCGCGACCAGTCTCGGCGACGACCTGCCGACGCGGATCGCGACCTACCTGCAGGCGCACCCGGACGTCAACTGGGTCTACGTCGGCTACGCCGACATGATGGTCGGCGTCCCGCCCGCGCTCGCCTCGGCCGGGATCGCCAGAGACAAGGTCCGCTTCGTCACGCTCGACAGCCTCCCGACGACGGCGCAGTACATGCAGGACGGCAGCTACCTCGTCGCCGCCGAGGGCTCGCCGAAGCCGGAGATGATGTGGCGCCACGTCGACTTCCTGCTGCGCCACTTCAACAGAGAGCCGACCGAGCCGGCGACCGCGCACACGCTGCCGACCTGGACGCTGACGGCCGAGACGCTGCCGAGCACGACCGACGACTTCCCGCTCGTGGAGGACTACGAGCAGCAGTACGAGGCGCTCTGGGGGGTGAGCGGATGAACGCGGTCGCGACCGCGCCGCTGATCGAGGTCGAGCGTGTGTCGAAGACGTTCCCCGGCCAGCGTGCGCTCGCCGACGTCTCGTTCGCGATCGAGCGCGGCGAGATCCACGCGCTCGTCGGCGAGAACGGCTCCGGCAAGTCGACGCTGATTAAGGCGCTGGCCGGCTTCCACGCGCCCGACCCGGGCGGTCGGATCGTCGTCGCCGGGGAGGAGCTGAAGGACAGCTCGCCGCAGGACGTGCGGCGGCTCGGGCTGCGCTTCGTGCACCAGGACCTCGGCCTCGTCGCCGAGCTGAGCGCGGCCGAGAACGTCGGCCTCGCCTCCGGCTTCGCCAGACGCGGCGCGAAGATCGCCTGGGGCGAGCAGTGCGCGCGCGCCGAGGCGCTGCTGGCGCGGATCGGCGTCGAGATCGACGTCGAGCGGCCGGTCAGCGAGCTGAGAGCGGTCGAGCGCAGCGCGATCGCGATCGCCCGCGCGCTCGACGAGCTGCACGGCGAGATCCGCCTGCTGGTGCTCGACGAGCCGACGGCGGCGCTGCCGCCGGCGGAGGTCGAGGCGCTCTTCCGCGTCCTCCACGAGGTCGTCGAGCAGGGCGTCGCGATCCTCTACGTCTCGCACCGGCTGGAGGAGATCCTCGGGCTCGCGCAGCGCGTCACGGTGCTGCGCGACGGCCGCTGCAAGGGCACCTTCCCGATCGAGGGGATGGACCGCGCGCGGCTGGCCGAGCTGATCGTCGGCGAGGAGGTCGAGGCCGACGCGGCCGCGCGGCCGCCGTCATGCGCGACGAGCGAGCTGGTGCTGACGGTCCGCGGCCTGCGCGGCGCGGTGCTGGACGGCGTCGGCTTCGAGCTGCGCCGCGGCGAGGTGCTCGGGATCGCCGGCCTCTCCGGCTCCGGCCGCGAGGAGCTGGCGGCGGCGCTGACCGGCGCCGCGCCCGCGCGCCTGACGGTCGTCGACGGCGACGGCCGCGAGTGGCACGGGATGACGCCCAAGCGAGCGAAGCGGCTCGGCCTCGCGCTCGTGCTCGCCAATCGCCACCCCGACGCCGCGATCGGCCAGTTCTCGATCCGCGAGAACGTCTCGCTCGCGCTGCTGCCGTCGTACACGCGCGGCGGCCGCGTGCGCGGGAGCGAGGAGCGGGCGGCCGTCGACGGCTGGATGGAGAGCCTCGACATCCGCCCGCACGACCCCGACAAGCTCTACAGCTACCTGTCGGGCGGCAACAAGCAGAAGGTCATCCTCGCGAAGTGGCTCAACACGAGCCCGACCGTCTTCGTGATGGACGACCCCACCAGCGGCGTCGACATCGGCGCCCGCCACGGCATCTACGGCCTCGTCCGCGAGCAGGCCGCCGCCGGCGCCGCCTTCGTCGTCTGCTCCTCCGACCTGGAGGACTTCGCCGGCGTCTGCGACCGCGTGCTGGCGCTCGTCGGCGGCCGCGTCGCCGCCGAGCTGAGCGGCGCCGAGATCAGCGAGAGCCGACTGCTGCAAGCGATCGTCACGAACACGGGGAAGGACGCATGAGTCAGAACGTCGTCAACGCCGAGGTGCCGCGCGCGGCCCGCCGCCGCCGCGCGCCGGCCGGGCAGCGGCTCGCGCGCGGGCTGTCCTTCAGAACGATCGGCGCGGTCTACGTGTGGCTGCTGCTGGTCGTCGTCTTCGCGATCTGGATCCCCGACCTGTTCCTGCGCGAGGAGACGCTCAAGACGGTCCTCAACCAGTATTCGATCACCGCGCTGGCGGCGCTGTCGATCGTCGTGCCGCTGACGACGGGCGTCTTCGACCTGTCGATCGGCTCGACGATGGGCCTCGCCGGGATCCTGTCCGCGTGGCTGCTCGGCAACACCGACCTCAGCCCGCTGATCGTCGTCGTGCTGGGCGTCGCCGCGGGCGCGCTCGTCGGCCTCTTCAACGCGCTGATCGTGGTGAAGATGAAGATCGACTCTTTCATCGGCACGCTCGCCACCGGCTCGATCCTGGCCGCGCTGACGCTCGGCATCTCCGGCGACCAGATCCTCACCGAGCGGGTCGCGGGCGGCTTCAGCGACATCGCCTCCAAGGACGTCGGCGGGATCCAGCTGCCGGTCCTCTACATGATCGTGCTGATGGTCGCGATCGGCTTCTTCCTCGAGCAGACCGCCTCCGGCCGCTACTGCTACGCGACCGGATACAACCCGGAGGTGACGCGGCTGGTCGGCGTCAGCGTCGATCGCGTGCGGACGCTCGCCCTCGTCTTCTCCGGCTGCGTCGCCGCCTTCGCCGGCGTCGTGCTGACGGCGCGGATCCAGGCGGCCGACCCGGCCAACGGGCCCTCGTACATGATCCCCGCCTTCTCGGCCGCCTTCCTCGGCGCGACCCAGTTCCGCCACGGCCGCTTCAACCCGTGGGGGACGATCGTCGCGGTGCTGATGCTCGGCACCGGCTCGGTCGGCCTGCTGCTGGCGGGCGCGCCGACGTGGGCGCCGCAGATCTTCCAGGGCGCGGTGCTGATCGCGGCCGTCGGCGTGACCGTGATCCAGCGGCGGCCGAAGGCGGACGCGGAGGCCGCGCCCGCCTCGCCCCCGGCCCCGGCCGCGGGCGCCGCGGCCTAGGCGGCGGGCACCGTGACGCGCAGCCGGCGGATCGCGCCGCTGCGCTCGCGGGCCGCCTGCTCGGGCAGCCAGCTGCCCGACGTGCAGACGAACAGGTCGCGGCCGTCGGCGCCGCCGAGCGCGACCGCGTACGGGTCGGCGACGGCGAGGCGGTCCGTGATCGCGCCGCCGCGGTCGACGCGGATGACCTCGGCGGAGAACGGCGAGGCGACCCAGACGCCGTCCTGCGCGTCGATCGCGAGGCCGTCGGGGAAGACGGCCGCGTCGAACTCGGCCAGCGTGCGGCGGCCGCTCAGCGACCCGTCCGCCGGGTCGACGTCGAAGGCGGTCAGGCGGCCGGGGCTCGCGCGCGTCTCGGCGACGACCAGCGTCGCGCCGTCGCCGCTGAGCACGAGGCCGTTGGCGAACAGCATCCCCTCGGCCGCCGCGCTCGCGGTGCCGTCGGGCTGGACGAGCGCGAGCGTCGCCGGACGGGGCGGGTCGGGCGGCGCGCTCGCGTCGCCGTAGTTGCCGACGTAGGCACGGCCGCGGCCGTCGACGACCATGTCGTTGACGTGCCACGCGGCGATCGCCGACAGGTCGGCGTGCTCGACGAGCGTGCCGTCGGGCTCGCGCCGCAGCAGCCGCCGGTCGTGGGTCGAGCTGATCAGCAGGCGGCCGTCGGGCAGGAAGCCGAGGCCGGAGGGGCGGCCCGGCACCTCAGCGACGGTCGCGGTCTCGCCGCTCGCGGGGTCGAGCCGCAGCACCGCGCAGGCGTGGGTGTCGGAGAACCACAGCGCGCCGTCGTGCCAGCGCGCTCCCTCGGGGAAGGCGAGGCCGGTGACGAGGGTCTCTACGGCAGGGGGATTCATGGCGGTACACTAGCGCACCAAGCAATCGCTTGGTAGATTTGCCGCGCCTCGCGTTGCGAGGAGGAGAGCGAGATGGAGGATGAAGACGTGAACGCAGCTGCCGCGATCGGCATTGATCTCGGGCGTCGCGCCGTCGACTACGACGAGCGCGACGCGATCCTCTACGCGCTCGCCGTCGGAGCGCCGGCGACGCGGCTCGACCTCGTCTTCGAGCGCGACCTGCGCGTGCTGCCGACCTTCGGCCTCGCGCTCGGCCTGTGGGCGCCCGACGCGCTCGGCGCGCGCGGCCTCTTCGACGTCGCGCAGGCGCTCCACGGCGCCCAGCGGCTGGAGCTGTTCGAGCCGCTGCCGCCGGCCGGCCGGCTGGAGCTGACGGCGCGCGTCGCGAACGTCTGGGACAAGGGCGGCGCGGCCGTCTTCGAGGTCGAGGTCGGCTGCCGCCAGTTCCGCGCCACCTACGCGATCTTCGCCCCCGGCAGCGGCGGCTTCGGCGGCGAGCGCGGGCCTTCCGCCGCGCGCGACCCCGAGCGCGCGCCCGACGCCGTCGGCAGCGCGCAGACGAACCCCGACCAGGCGGCGCTCTACCGCCTCACCGGCGACCGCCACCTGATCCACATCGACCCGGCGGCGGCGCGGGCGATCGGCCAGCCGCGGCCGATCCTCCACGGCCTCTGCACGCTCGGCGTCGTCGTGCGCGCGCTGGCCGCCCTGCGCGGCGCGCACCCCTGCGACCTCGCCGAGCTGTCGGTCCGCTTCTCCGCGCCGGTGCTGCCGGGCGAGACGATCGCGCTGCGGACGTGGGAGCCCGACGGCGACGACGGGCCGCTGCGCTTCGCCGCCGCGACCGAGCGCGGTGACGTGCTGAGCGGCGGCGCGGTGCGGTTCGCATGAGCGCGCTCTCCGCCCTCGCCGACACCGACGCCGTCATCGTCAGCGCCGCGCGCACGCCGATCGGCCGCGCCTTCAAGGGCTCGCTGACGGCGATGCGGGCCGACGACCTCGCCGCGCTCGCCGTCACCGCCGCGCTCGCGAGAGTGCCGCAGATCGCCGCCGCCGAGGTCGAGGACCTACTGCTCGGCTGCGGCCAGCCGGCCGGCGAGCAGGGCTACAACATCGCTCGCGTCGTCGCGCTGCTGGCCGGCCTTCGGACCGTCCCCGGCGTGACCGTCAACCGCTATTGCTCCTCCTCGCTGCAGACGATCCGGATGGCCGCGCACGCGATCCGAGCCGGCGAGGGCGACTGCTTCGTCGCCGCCGGCGTCGAGGCCGTCAGCCGCTACGAGCGCGGCAAGGCCGACGGCATGCCGGCGACGAAGAACCCGCGCTTCGACGCCGCCCACGCCCGCACCGAGCGGCGCGCCCAGGGCGGCGCCGGCGATTGGCAGCCGGCCGTCGGCCTGCCTGACGCCTACGTCGCGATGGGCGAGACGGCCGAGAACGTCGCCGAGCACGCCGGCGTCACGCGCGCGGCGATGGACGCGTGGGCGGCGCGCTCGCAGCAGCGCGCGGTGGAGGCGCAGGCGGCCGGCCTGTTCGCGCGCGAGATCGTCCCGGTCACGACGCCGGACGGCACCGGCGTCAGCGCCGACGACTGCCCGCGCGCCGGCACGACCGCGGAGAAGCTCGCCGGCCTCAGACCGGCCTTCCGGCCCGACGGCCGCGTCACCGCCGGCAACGCCTGCCCGCTCAACGACGGCGCCGCCGCGGTCGTCGTCACCAGCGGCGCCTTCGCGCGCCGCCACGAGCTGACGCCGCTGGCGCTGATCGTCGCCTCCGGCGTCTCCGCGCTGGACCCGGAGATCATGGGGCTCGGGCCGGTGGCGGCGAGCGAGCGGGCGCTCGCGCGCGCCGGCATGACGATCGCCGACGTCGACCGCGTCGAGATCAACGAGGCGTTCGCCGCGCAGGTGCTGCCGAGCGCGGAGCGGCTCGGGATCGACCACGACCGCCTCAACGTGCGCGGCGGCGCGATCGCGCTCGGCCACCCGTTCGGGATGACCGGCGCGCGGATCATGACGACGCTGCTGCACATGCTCGAGGACGACGACCTCGAGATCGGGCTGGAGACGATGTGCGTCGGCGGCGGCCAGGGGATGGCGATGGTCGTGCAGCGGCTGTCGTAAGCGCGACGGGCGCGCGGTCGGCGGCCGCGGCGCGCGGGCGCTACGCCCGCGAGCTGCCGGGCGGGAGGCCCTGCAGCGGCCCGCCTCTGCGGCGCGGGTCGCGCGGCTCGCCGGGGATCCGCGGCGCCGGTCTCGGCTGCGGCGCGGCTCTCGGCCGCGGCTTCGGCGGGCAGACGGTGACGTCGAGCTGCCATGCCGCCGCCGCGGCGCGCGGCATCCGGCAGCCGGGCTGGACGCCGCGGGCGGTGCCGCTCCAGATGCCGCCGCCCTCGTCGCGCAGCTCGTCGACCCAGGAGGTGTCCGCTCTGCCGCGGTGCTGCACCCACGTCACCATCGCCCAGCGGCCCTCGTCGCCGCAGTCGGCGACGAGCACGTCGAGCGGCGTCAGCGGATCGACCTCCCCGTCCGGCGTCTGACGCTCCACCGCCGCCTGCAGCTGCACGCGCATCGCCGGCGTGATCGCCGGCACCTCGCAATCGCCCGCTCTCGTCCCGATCGGGATCCCGCCGGTGACGAAGTCGCGCGGCACCTGTCTGAACGTCGAGGTCGTGTAGACCAGCCGCACGGTGCCGCCGATCGCCGCGCCGGAGCCGCGGTCGAGCGGGATCGCGGGCGGCCGGTAGCGCCGCAGCGGCGGGCTGCCGGGCAGCGTGGCGGCCGGCGGCTGGGTCGCCGTCGAGCCGGTCGGCGGCGTGCCGGCGCGGCCCTCGTCGCCGCTGCCGCCGCCGCAGCCGCCGAGCGCGAGCGCGCCCGCGGCGAGCGCGGCCGTCACGCCGCCTGCTCGCCGCCGTCGGTCCATCTGAGCGAGGCTACCGACCGGCGTAGTGGCGCGGAGCGCTGAAATCGCATGCAAGAATCCAGAACAGGGTGCGGCAAGCTGGAGGGGCGAGTGACTGAACCGATGCTCGAGGAGCGGCTGAAGGCGCTCTGCATGGACTCTGGAGGAGCGCGCGAGGCAGATCTCGACATCGACCTCGCGAAGATCCGTGCCGCTCAGCGGAAGAACTGGGATCCGGTGCTGCTGACGTGGTTCACGGACCACACCCCCGAAGGGCATTCGCGCCGTATCATTGGCCTGCTCGGCAGGGCCATCGGCACCGATCTGCTGACGCGCGACGAGCTGTTCGTCTTGCTCGCCGCCTGCTATCTCCACGACCTTGGCATGCAGGTCGGGAAGGTCGACGGTCGAGGGCTGGATGCGATGCGTTCGAGCGACTGGAACCACGTGCGTAGGCGGCACCCACGGCAGTCACGCGAGCTGATCGTTGATCGAACGCTCGTGCACGAGCGGGATCAGTACGAGATCGGGCTGCCATCGAGTTCGCCGTTTCTGGAAGCGATCTCGATCGTGGCCGAGTCCCATGGGAGCGAGTTCTTCGACGATGCGATCGCAGAGTTGAGAACGCGTGATCTTCGACCGAGCAACGAGTCGCTTCGATTGGAGGGCGTCGCGGCACTGCTGCTGATGGGCGACGAACTGGACCTGCACAAGACGCGCGTCGACGACCTCTGGCGCGAGGATTTTGCCGATCTCTCGAGCATCGGGCAACTCCACTACCACCTCCATCACTACATCAGCGTCGTCGACATCCGTCACGGCGTCCCGTCGAACAGACGTCAGATTCGCTTGCGGTTCAGCCTTCCGGAGGACAGCGGCGAAGACGTGGACTCGCTCCAGGAGTGGCTCGGGCGTCGACTGCTGAAACAGATCGCACGCACGAACCCGATCCTGCAGGAGCAGTTCGACGGACGGCTCGAGTGGAGCGATATGCTTGAGTTCGAGACGGAAATGGTCAGAGGCCCCGTCTATCGCCCTCTGCCGCAGGCGGCGCGCGAACACCTCCAGGTGGAACTGACGCAGGAGCGTTTGGTGGCGCGGACAGAGGTCCGCGACTGGATCAAGGACGCCGTCCGACTCCGCTCGAACCAACTCGGCATAATCGGGCTGCGAGGCGACGACAAGACCGACCTCTCGTATCTTCTGCATTGGACGCTCGCGCTGGGGAGAGCGGAAAGCGTGGTGCTATTGCACGTCGATTTCACGCAGCGTGTGGGGCACGACGTGCGCGACCTGTCCGAACTGGTGAGCGACGCGCTGTCCGGGTTGTATCCCAACGAGCCGGCGCCGCAAGGCGACGCCGCCGATCTGGTTGAGGTGTTGCTCGATGCGGTCGCCGCTGGGAAGATGGCGCTCGTCCTGCAGGCACCGAGCCGGGCCACAGACGAATCGCGAGCGTGGTGCCGAGAGCTGCTCGACCGGTTGAGTGAGAGGGGTTCGGGTTTCGCGCTCGTCATCGACGATCGTGAGCTCGATCTGCCAGACGTCGCTAGGGCTCGCCGGATTAAGTTGTTCAAACACAAGCACGTGAGCAGTCACTTGCATCGGGTGCTTGGCTTGCCGTCGGAGGTGGCCGACAGAGAGGCTGAGCGGCTGATGCGTCTTACTGATGGCGCGCCCGGAGCCATCGTCTACGACATGCTCTGCCGTGTGAAGCAGGCGATCGTGCAGGAGACGATATGAGCGAGGAAGCGTCGCTCGGCGCGCTTGCCGGCTTCATCGGGGTTGAAGTGCTGCGGGCTGCAGCGTTGTGCGCTGTCCCGCATTGGGTAGACGATCAGCTGGCAGTGGAACTGCTCGAGCTGGATGGGCACAACGGTCGGTCGCATGCGCTGGTCGAGTGCGTGAAGCAACTGCCATTCGTGCGGCTTACGGAGGGGCACAACTGGCGCGTGGAGGAGGCGGCGCGGGCGGTATTGCTCGCGCCGTTGCGAGAAACCGACGTATTCGCTCGCAGTTCCGAGTTGCTCGGTCGCCGTTTCGCACACGAGAGCGATGCGGCTTCGGACTGGGCGAGCCGAGGCGCGCGTATCTCGCAGTGGCGTGCGGCCTATCACCTGATCCCGGTCGACTCGGACGATGCGGCCAGACGCGCGGCCGGGCTCGCAACAGCGGCTGCGCATGTGCAGCGGTTCGCTGACCTGGATGCTGCAATCGAACTGCTCCGTCAGCCGGTGATGGCTGCGTACGCGACTGAGTTGGCCTACGCTGAAGGGCGTTACGCGTACGCCAGAGGCGACGAAGCCACGGCGCGCAGATGCTTCATGCGTGTCTGGGATGCCAAGGGAACCGACCAGATGACCGCGATCTCCGGACATTTGCTCGGTGTGATGAGTGGGGGCATTCCTTCCGAGCAGATTCTCAAGGAAGCGGCCGCGATCGCGCGTGACGTGCGGGACGACTTCGGGTACGCCCAGATCCTCACCACGCTCGTGAACGGGATGCTCGAGCGAAAGGGCGCATCGATGGTGGAGGCCGAGAAGCTGGCACGTGAACTTGTCGAGGCGCCCGCGACTATGGATCTGCCACAGCGCGCGTCTGTGTTCACGACGCTCGGACAGGTTCAGATCAAGAGTGGACACCTCGCTGCGGCGGATGATTCGTTCCGCCGCGCGGTCGAGTTCGCGCGAGCGAGCGGCGAGCAGAGACGTATCAGCGTGGCGCTCCTGTCATGGTCGTGGCTCAAACGGCGCATGGGCGACGAACATGCGGCGTTGGACCTCATTGACGCGGCCCTCCGCTCGAACATCGCCGAGGGTGAGGTTGCGATCAAAAACGTCAAGCTCACGTCAGCTCGACTTGAGCGCCTGCTCGATTCGATCGGGCAGACACCGGAGAGATGGGAGATTCTCGAGCGTTCGTCGGCTTCTCTCGTCTACGCTCGGGAAGGCAAGTTCATCGTCGTCGTGAACCGAGCGGTGCGGCAGCAGTCTTACGTCCCCGTTCCCGCATCGCTGCGCGGAGTGTGGCGCGACGAGCAGTCGATGAGTCTCGTTGAGATCGGCGCGACGCTCGATGTCAATGATGTCGCGCATCCTCGTCGGGGTGTGGTGCTCGTCAGAACGTGAGGCGAATGCGGCCCGGCCGGTCGCGGCCGCTCAGCGCGCCGCCAGCGCCTGTCTGCGCAGCTCCTGCTTGAGCACCTTGCCGGCGGCGTTGCGCGGCAGCTCCTCGACGAAGACGACGCGCCGCGGCACCTTGTAGTTGGCCAGCCGCGCGCGGCAGTGGGCGATCACGCCCTCCTCGGTCAGCGCGTGGCCGGGCGTGCCGATCAGGTACGCGGCGCCGACCTCGCCGAGGCGCTCGTCGGGCACGCCGACGACGGCGCCGGCGACGACCTCCTCCAGCCGCGCCAGCTCGTTCTCGATCTCGGCCGGGTAGACGTTGAAGCCGCCGACGGTGAACATGTCCTTGAGGCGGTCGGTGATCGTCAGGTAGCCGCGCTCGTCGACGTGGCCGACGTCGCCGGTGCGCAGCCAGCCGTCGGCGTCGATCGCGGCCGCGGTCGCCGCCGGGTCGTCGAGGTACCCGAGCATCGTGTTGGGGCCGCGCAGCTGCACCTCGCCGTCCTCGCCGGCCGGCAGCGGGCGGCCCTCGGCGTCGGCGATCCGCAGCTCGAAGCCGGCGGTCGCGACGCCGGCCGTGCGCGAGATCGTCTCGGGCGCGTCGTCGCCGTGGCACATCGTCGCGACGACCGCCTCGGTCAGGCCGTAGGCGGTCAGGACGGCGTCGAACGTCAGCTCGTCGCGCATCCGCTCGACGAGCGCGACCGGCACCATCGCCGAGCCGGTCACCGCCAGCCGCAGCGACGACAGCTCGTGCTCGTCGCGGCGCGGGTGCGCCAGCAGCGTCTGGAAGATCGTCGGCGGGCCGGGGACGATCGTGATCCGCTCGCGCTCGATCGCCGCGAGCGTCTCCTCCACGTCGAAGGTCAGCGCCGGCACGACGCAGGCGCCGTGCAGGAAGCAGACGACGAAGCCGGCCTTGTAGCCGAACGAGTGGAAGAAGGGGCTGATCACGAGGTAGCGGTCGTCCGCGCCGACCTCGCCGTGCGCGGCCCACGCCTCCGCGACCGCGAGCGTCTGCCGATGCGAGGACATCGCGCCCTTCGGGCGGCCGGTCGTGCCGGAGGTGAAGAGGATGTCGGCGACGTCGTCGGGGCCGACCGCGGCGGCCCGCTCGCGCGCCGTCTCCGCCGGGACCTGCTCGGCGCGCGCGAGCAGCTCGTCCCAGGCGATGCCGGCGTCGTCGCGCGGCCCCTCCAGCGGGATCCGGACGATCGTATCCAGCGCCGGCAGCGCGGTGGCGAGCTCGCCCTCGGCGGCGTCGCGCAGCAGCGCGAGCGGGTCGCGGCCGAGGAACGCGTCGGGCGCGAACAGCGCGCGGCTGCGCGTGCGCGCCAGCACGTCGAGCGCCTCCGCGCCGAGGAAGCGGGTGTTGAGCGGGACCAGCGCCGCCCCGGCGCTCTGCGCCGCGAGCGCGGCGATCACCCAGTGGCGCGTGTTCGGCGCCCACACGCAGACGCGGTCGCCGGGCTCGACGCCGCAGGCGATCAGCCCGCGCGCGACCAGCTCGACCTGCTCCGCCAGCTGCGCGTAGGTGAGGCGCACGTCGCCGTCGACGAGCGCCTCGCGCGCGCCGAAGCGGCGCGCGGCGTCGCGCACGAGGCCGGGGATTGTCTCGCTCACTGCTCTCCTCCTTGCGGCGTCCGACAAACAAGCAAGTGCTTGGTAGATTACACCGCCCGGCAGCTGCGCGGGGGAAACTCCGGGCCGGCCGCCGCAGCCCGTAGAGTTCCCGCCATGGCCCGGAGAAGCAAGCAATCGGCCGCACAGGGGGCGACGGCGGCCAGAAACGGCCGCGGCGCCGAATCGCAGCGCCAGGCTGAGGTGCTCCAGCTCGCCGCGGGCCTGTTCGCGCGCGACGGCTACAACGCGACGACCGTGCGCGACATCGCCGACGCCGCTGGGATCCTCTCCGGCAGCCTCTACCACCACTTCCGCTCCAAGGAGGCGATCGCCGACGCGATCCTGAGCGCCTTCCTCGACGAGATCCTCGGCCGCTACGACGAGATCGTCGCCGCCGACGGGTCCGCGCGCGAGACCTTCGAGGCGCTCGCGACCGCCTCGCTGCTGGCGATGGAGCAGCACCAGGAGGCGATCGTCATCTACCAGAACGACGGCCGCCACCTGGCGCAGCTGGAGCGCTTCGCCTACCTCGCCGACGCCGGCAGACGGTTCGAGCAGGCGTGGGTCGGCGTGCTCCAGCGCGGGGTCGAGGAGGGCGAGTTCCGCCGCTCGCTGGAGCCCGGTCTGACCTACCGCTTCATCCGCGCGACGCTGTGGACGGTCGCCCGCTGGTACAGACCGGGCGGATCCCAGAGCGCGCAGGAGATCGCCGAGCAGTACCTCTCGATACTGCTCGACGGGATCGCGCGCGGGAAGCGAAAGCGCGCGAAGGACTAGCGCGCCGCGTCGCGCATCGAGCGCGCGTCGTGACCGCCGAGATGGTCGCTGCCGACCTCGGCGTTGTGCGCGTGCGCGACGTGGTGGAGGCCGAAGACCGAGTCGATCCCGCTCTGCAGCCCCATCAGGTCCTCGGCCTGGTTGACGGCCTTCTTCGTCAGCGCCAGGCCGAGCCGCGGCATCGCCGCGATCCTGTCCGCCAGCGCCAGCGTCTCGGCCTCCAGCTCGCCGCGCGCGACGACGCGGTTGACCATGCCGAGCCCGAGCGCGCGCTCGGCCGCGATCCGCTCGCCCGTGAACAGCATCTCCTTCGCGAAGCGCGGCCCCATCACCCACGGGTGGGCGAAGTACTCGACGCCGGGGATCCCCATCCGCACGACCGGGTCGGCGAAGAAGGCGTCGTCGGCGGCGACGATCAGGTCGCACGACCACGCCAGCATCAGCGCGCCCGCGACGCAGGCGCCCTGCACCATCGCGATCGTCGGCTTCGGCAGCTCGCGCCAGCGCCGGCACATGCCGACGTAGACCTCCGCCTCGCGCGCGATCCGCTGCTCGGCGCCGGCCTTGCCGACGTGGTCCCACCACAGCTGCGCGCGGCGCGGGAACGACCTGTCGGCGTCGCGGCCGGGCGAGCCGATGTCGTGGCCGGCGGAGAAGTGGTCGCCGGCGCCGGCCAGCACGATCGCCTTCACCTCGTCGTCCTCGACGGCGGCGTAGAAGGCGTCGTCGAGCGCGTACGTCATCGCCGAGTTCTGCGCGTTGCGGTATCTCGGCCGGTTCATCGTCACGATCGCGACCGCGCCGCGGCGCTCGGTCACGACGACCTGCTCGGTCTCCTGCTCGCTCATCGCAGCGCCTCCTCGGGCAGCAGTCCCAGCGCCGCGGCGACCCGCGTGCGCTGCCAGTCGGCGTCGCCCCACGCGCGGGCGCCGGCCCAGACGCGCTTGGCGTGCAGGTGCAGGTCGTACTCGACCGTGTAGGCGATCGCGCCGTGGACCTGCAGCGCGGTCGCCGCGACCTGCAGCGCCGCGTCGGAGGCGAGCGCCTTCGCGACGGCGACGTCGCGGCCGGCGTCGCCGGCTCCGCGGTCGAGCGACCAGGCGGCGCGCAGCACCGCCGGGGCGGCGAACTCCAGCGCCAGCAGCGCGTCGGCGAGCTGGTGCTTGACCGCCTGGAAGGTGCCGATCGCGACGCCGAACTGTCTGCGCTCCGTGACGTAGTCGGCCGCCAGCGCCAGCAGCGCGCGGCCGAGGCCGAGCAGCTGCGCGGCGGCGCCGAGCGCGCCGCGCTCCCAGGCGGCCGCGAGCGCGGCGGCGTCGAGGTCGAGCACGAGGCCGGCGTCGGCGGCGACGCGGCCGAGGCCCCGCGCCCCGTCGATCGACTCCAGCGGCGCGAACGCGGGCGGTCGCAGCAGCCGCAGCTCGCCGCCGGGCGCGCGGGCGTCGCCCGCGATCAGCGCGTCGGCGACCTGTGCGAAGGGGACGATCCCCGACCCGTCGAGCGCCGCCCCGACGACCAGCTCGCCGGCCGCCAGCCGCTCGACCAGCGCGGCCTCGCCGGCGGCGGCGAGCAGCGGGCCGGCGACGAACGCCGTCTCCATCAGCGGCAGCGGCAGCGCGGCGCGGCCGGCCTCCTCCAGCAGCCCGACGAGTGCGACGGCGCCGAGCCCGAGGCCGCCGTCGGCCTCCGGCACGGCCGCGCCGAGCACGCCCATCTCGCCGAGCTGGTCCCACACGCGCCGCACGCGCGCGAGGTCGGACTCCTCCGAGCCGGGCCAGCCGGCGCGCACGACCGCAGGCGGGCACTCGGCTCTCAGCAGGTCGCGCACCGCTTCCCGCAGGGCGGCCTGGTCGCTGTTCAACGCAAAGCGCATCGCGTCCTCACTTCCGCGGCAGGCCGAGCACGCGCTCGGCGACGATGTTGCGCTGGATCTCGTTGGTGCCGGCGTAGATCGGGCCGGCGAGCGCGAACAGGAAGCCGCGCGACCAGGGACCGTCCAGCTCGGCCTCGGGACCCAGCAGGTCGAGCGCCGTCTCGTGCAGGCGCACGTCGAGCTGCGACCAGAACAGCTTGTTGAGCGACGAGCGGGCGCCGGTCGCGCTGCCGGCGGCGATCTCGGTCACCTGCTGCAGCGTGAACTGCTGGTAGGCGTCGGCGTCGATCCAGGCGCGCACGACGCGGTCGCGCGCGAGCGCGTCCTCGCGGGCGCCGCGATCGCGCGCCAGCTCGACCAGCCGCTCGGCCGCAGACAGGAAGCGGCCCGGCGAGCGCAGCGTCAGGCCGCGCTCGGAGCCGGTCGTCGCCATCGCGACCGACCAGCCTCTGTCGACCCCGCCGAGGACCGCGTCGTCGGGGACGAAGGCGTCGTCGAGGAAGACCTCGGCGAAGCCCTCGTCGCCGTCGAGCCGGCCGAAGCCGCGGACGGTCACGCCGGGCGCGTCGAGCGGGACCATGAAGTAGGTCAGGCCGCGATGGCGCTCGCTGCCGGGGTCGCTGCGGAAGAGGCCGAACATGTGGGTGCAGAACGCGCCGCGGGTCGTCCATGTCTTCTGGCCGGTGAGGCGCCAGCCGCCGCCCGCCTCGTCGCGCACAGCGCGCGCCTTCGTCGCCGCCAGGTCGCTGCCCGCGCCCGGCTCGGACCAGCCCTGGCACCAGAGGTCCTCGGCGGCGGCCATCCGCGGCAGCAGCGCGTCCTGCTGCTCCTGCGTGCCGAACTCGAAGATCGTCGGCGCCAGCAGGAAGATGCCGTTCTGCGTCACGCGCATCGGCGCGCCGGCGCGGTAGTACTCCTCCTCGAAGATCAGCCACTCCCAGATCGAGGCGTCGCGACCGCCGTAGCGCTCCGGCCAGGAGACGACCGCCCAACGGGCGGCGTGCAGCGCGCGCTCCCATTCGAGATGCTGCGCGAAGCCCTCGGCGCTGTCGCCGGAGGCGAGGTCGTGCGGGACGTTGGCCTCCAGCCAGGCGCGCGCCTCGGCGCGGAAGGCCTCCTCGGCCGGCGTGTAGGTGAGGTCCATCCGCGTCAGTCCTTGCCGAACGTGTCGCGGACCTCGTCGGCGACGCCGTCGAGGTTGAGCTCGAAGGTGAAGCCCTGCTCGAAGCGGTAGCTGCGCTTGACGTCGACCGGGTCGATCCCGTTCAGCGCCTCCTTCGCGGCCCGGATCACGACCGGGTTCTTGGCCGCGATCTGGGCGGCGACGGCGCGGGCGGCGTCGCGCAGCTGCTCGCGCGGGACGACCTCCAGGACGCTGCCGAAGGCGTGCAGCTCGGCGGCTGTCGCGGTCGCCGACGTGTACATCATCGCCCGCATCCTGTGCTGCGGCACGAGCCGCGCGAGGTGGGTGGCGGCGCCGAGCGCGCCGCGGTCGACCTCCGGCAGGCCGAAGGTCGCGTCGTCGCTGGCGACGATCACGTCGGCGTTGCCGACGAGCCCGATCCCGCCGCCGAGGCAGAAGCCGTGCACGGCCGCGACGACCGGCACCGCACACTCGTAGACGGCGGCGAAGGCGGCGTAGCAGCCGCGGTTGGCGCCGATCAGCGCGCGGTGCGAGCCGCCCTCGCGCTGAATCTCCTTGATGTCGACGCCGGCGTTGAAGCCGCGTCCCTCGGCGCGCAGCACGACCACGCGGACCGCCTCGTCCTCGCCCAGCTCGCGCAGCACGCGCGCCAGCTCGAACCAGCCCGCGACGGGCAGCGCGTTGACGGGCGGGGCGTCGACGACGACCTCGGCGATCCCGTCGTCGTCGACGGTCGCGGTGACGAGCGGCGGCGGTGACATGCGGGCCCTCCTAGGGGTGCTGGCTGCTGACGGAGACGACCTCGCCGGTCATGTACGACGCGTAGTCGCTGGCGAGGAAGACGATCACGTTCGCGACCTCCCACGGCTCGGCCGCGCGGCCGAACGCCTCTCTCGCAGACAGCTCGGCGAGCAGTTCCTCCGAGGAGGTCTTGGCGAGGTGGGGATGCATCGCGATGCTGGGCGCGACGGCGTTGACGCGCACGCCGCTGTCGGCGACGTCGAGCGCGGCGCAGCGCGTCAGCGCCATCACGCCGGCCTTCGCGGCGGCGTAGTGGGCCTGACCGGCCTGTGCGCGCCAGCCGGAGATCGAGGCGTTGTTGACGATCGCGCCGCTGCCGCGCGCGACCATGTGACGCAGCGCGGCGCGGGTGCAGCGGAAGGTGCCGTTGAGCGTCACGTCGAGCACGCGCGACCACTGCTCGTCGCGCATCTCGAGGATCGAGGTCTCGCCGCCGAGGCCGGCGTTGTTGACGAGCACGTCGAGCCGGCCGTAGGCGGCGACGACGCCGTCCACCAGCTGCTGGACCTGCGTCTCGGCGGTCACGTCGCAGGGGATCGCGAGCGGGCGCTCGCCGGCGATCGCGGCGAGTCTGTCGGCGGCCTCGTCCAGGCGGCGCTCGTGCACGTCGGAGATCGCGACGCGCGCGCCCTCCAGCGCGGCGCGCTCGGCGGCGGCCCAGCCGATGCCGGTGCCGGCGGCGGCGGTGACGAGGACCGTGCGGCCGGCCAGCAGCGAGCGGCCGGCGGGCGGGTGTGACGGTGCTGCGGGCAAAGCTGCCTCTCCTCTTCGCGACACGGTGCGCCGCACGCCGGCGCGCCTCTCGGTGGGCATCGTCCCACCGCCTCTGAACCTTAGCGTACCGACCAAGCGCTTGCTAGATTCACGCCATGGATCAGAAGAGAGACGCGGGCGGCGGCGCGGCGGCGGGCGGCGGCGCGCTCGCGGGGCGGGTGGCGCTCGTGACCGGCGCCGGCAGCGACATCGGGCGCGCGGTCTGCCGCGAGCTGCACGGCGCCGGCGCGCGCGTCGTCGCGACCGACCTGCCCGTCCCCGCGCTGGAGGCGCTGGAGGCCGAGCTGCCGGGACTGGTCGCCGATCCCTGCGACCTGCTCGACGACGGCGCGCCGTCGCGGCTGGCCGCGCACGTGCCCGACGTGCTCGCCTCGGTCGCCGGGCTGCCGGTCGTCGCGCGCTTCTCCGAGCACGAGCGCGGCGAGTGGGAGCGGCTGTGGCAGCTCAACCTGCGCGCACCGATGGCGCTGACGCAGACGCTCGCCGGCGCGATGCAAGAGCGCGGCTGGGGACGGCTGGTCTACGTCGCCTCCGACAGCGCCCGTGCGGGCGCCGGCGGCGAGGCCGTCTACGCGGCGACCAAGGCCGGTCTGCTCGGCTTCGCGAAGTCGGTCGCGCGCGAGCTGGCGCGCGACGGCGTGACCGCCAACGTCGTCTGTCCGGGCCCGGTCGACACGACCGCCTCGCGCGCGATCCTCGACGCCCGCCCGCGGCTGCGCGAGGGGCTGCTGCGGGCGACGCCGGCCGGCCGCCTCGGCAGGCCGGAGGAGGTCGCGGCGGCGATCGGCTACCTCGCCTCGCCCGCCGCCGGCTTCGTCACCGGCCAGGTGCTGAGCGTCAACGGCGGGATCGCGATGGCGTAGACCGCGTCCGCCGCCGCGCCCGCGGCACCGCTCGCTTGACGCCCGTCGCCTCGCCCGCTTACGCTACCAAGCAAGCATTTGGTCTAGTCGAGGAGGAGAGACGGTGCGGATGAGAGATTGGGCGCGGGCGATCGTGGCGCTGGTGGCCGCGTTCGCGCTCGTGCTGACGGTCGCCGCCTGCGGGAGCAGCGACGACGACGGCGGCGGAGACGGCGCCGGCACCAGCGGCGCGGCGACCGCGCCGGCCGACAGCGGCCTGCCGGCCGAGGTCACCGACGCGGTGAGAGAGTTCACGACGCGCCCGACGAGCATCGGGATCGACGCGCCGATCGAGAGAGAGATCCCGACCGGCAAGGAGATCTACTACATCCAGTGCGGCTCGCCGGTCTGCGCCACCAACGGCGAGTACCTCAGAGCGGCGGCCGACGCCGTCGGCTGGAAGGTCAAGGCGATCAAGGCCGGCGTCACGCCCGAGTCGGTGAAGGCGGCGTGGGGCCAGGCGGCGCAGGACAAGCCCGACGGCGTCGTCGCCTCCGGCTTCCCGCGCACGATGATGAACCCGGAGCTGGCCGAGCTGGAGGCGGCGAGAGTGCCGGTCGTCGACATCTCCGTCACCGACCCGCCCGGCAGAGGCATCTCCGCGGTCTTCGCCGGCACGCCCGACTACGTCGCGGCCGGCGAGCGGCTGGCGAAGTACGCGCTCGTCGACGCTGGCGGCAAGGACATCAAGGCGATGATCGTCGGCGTCGCCGCCTACCCGACGGTGCAGCTGCTGGGCAGATCGTTCGGCGAGACGATCGAGAGATACTGCGACTCCTGCTCGGTCGACGAGCTCGACGTGCCGGCGACCTCGATCGGCAACGACCTGCCGACGCGCATCTCGACCTACCTGCAGGCGCACCCGGACGTCAACTGGGTCGTCAACGGCTTCGCCGACATGTCGGTCGGCGTCCCAGCGGCGCTGCAGTCGGCCGGCGTCGGCGACGGCGTCAAGTTCGTCGGCATCAACAACAACCCGACGACCGCCGGCTACCTGAAGGCCGGGCAGTCGGTCGTGGCCGAGCACATCTACGGCTACCCGGAGCTGATGTGGCGCGCGGTCGACTTCCTGATCCGCAGCGTCAACGGCGAGTCGACCGACCCGTCGACGGCGCAGACCTACCCGCACTGGGTCGTCACGAAGGACACGATCCCGAGCACGACCGACGAGTTCCCGACGGTCGAGGACTACAGAGCGCAGTACGAGAGACTCTGGGGCGTCGGCTAGGCCCGGCGAGGCCGGAGCAGCCGTTCGGCTGATAGGCTGACCAAGCACTTGCTTGGTCAGCCGCCGAAGGAGAGAGGGCGCATGGGTCAGGGCTTCGACATGTCGTACCGCGTCGTGCTCGTCACGGGCGGCACGCGCGGGATCGGCCGCGCGATCGCGGAGCGGTTCCTCGATGTCGGCGCGACAGTCGTCGTCTGCGGCCGTCGCGCGCCGGACGAGCCGCCGCGCGGCGAGCGCGGCGAGGCGGTCTTCCTGCAGGCCGACGTGCGCGAGCCCGAGCAGGCGGCCGGCGTCGTCGACGCGGTGCTGGAGCGGTTCGGCCAGCTCGACGTGCTCGTCAACAACGCCGGCGGCACCGCCGCGGCCTCGGCGGCCGAGACGAGCGCACGGCTGGCGCAGTCGGTCGTCGCGCTCAACCTGCTCGCGCCGCTGTGGGTCGCCCAGCGCGCCAACGCCGCGATGCAGCGCCAGCCCGGCGGCGGCGCGATCGTCAACATCGGCTCGGTCGCCGGCGAGCGGCCGGCGCACGGCACCGTCCTCTACGCGGCGGCGAAGGCCGGCCTCGCCACGCTCACGCGCGGCCTCGCGCTGGAGTGGGGGCCGAAGGTGCGCGTCAACCAGGTGACCGTCGGGCTCGTGCAGACCGACGGCTCGGCCGCGCACTACGGCGGGGAGCACGGCCTCGCTGCCGTCCACGCGACGATCCCGGCCGGCCGCATGGCGGCGCCGGCAGACATCGCCGACGCCTGTCTGCTGCTGGCCTCGCCGCTCGCCGGCTACGTCAGCGGCGCCGAGCTGCGCGCCGACGGCGGCGGCGAGAAGCCCGGCTGGCTGGTGGCGGTCGAGGCGGCGACGCGATGATCGAGGCGCTCGGCGGCAGGGTCCCGCGGATCGCCCCGACCGCCTGGGTCCATCCGGCCGCGACCGTCGTCGGCGACGTCGAGATCGGGCCCGACAGCAGCGTCTGGCCGGGCGCGGTGCTGCGCGGCGACTTCGGCGCGATCCGCATCGGCGCGCGCACGAGCGTGCAGGACAACGCCGTCATCCACAGCGGGCCGGACGCGCTCACCGTCGTCGGCGACGACTGCATCGTCGCCCACCTCGCCTTCATCGAGATGGCGATCGTCGAGGACGTCTGCCTCGTCGGCGTCGGCGCGCACGTGCTGCCCGGGGCGATCCTGCGCGCCGGCTCGGTCGCCGCCTCCGGAGCGGTGCTGGCGGCGCGGCTGGAGGTGCCGGGCGGCCATCGCGCGCAGGGCGTCCCGGCGCGCGTCGTGCCCTCCGTCCACCCGGACCGCGACTACGTCCTGCGCGGGGCGGCGAACTACGTCCGCATGGTCCGTCGCTACGTCGATGCGGGGATCGGCAGCCAAGGCATGGACATTCAACCAAGCGCTTGCTAGGTTAATAGTGCATCGCGTCGACGGGGAGGAGTCAGGCAACGTGTCGAACAAGCTGATGACGGAGGGGCAGGTCGTCGCCGAGCTGCGCTCCGGCATGACGATCGGGATCGGCGGCTGGGGCTCGCGCCGCAAGCCGATGTCGCTCGTGCGCGCGCTGCTGCGCAGCGACCTGCGCGACCTCACGGTCGTCGCCTACGGCGGGCCGGACGTCGGCCTGCTGTGCGCCGCCGGCAAGGTCAGACGGCTCGTCTACGGCTTCGTCTCGCTCGATTCGATCGCGCTCGAGCCGCACTTCCGCGCCGCCCGCCAAGCCGGCGCGATCGAGTCGGTCGAGTACGACGAGGGCATGCTCTATTGGGGCCTCTACGCGGCCGCCAACCGGCTGCCGTTCCTGCCCACCCGCGCGGGCCTGGGCTCCGGCGTGATGCGCACCAACCCCGAGCTGAGAACGATCGTCTCGCCGTACGGCGACGGCGAGCAGCTGATCGCGATGCCGGCGCTCAGGCTCGACGCCGCGCTCGTCCACCTCAACCGCGCCGACGCCGCCGGCAACGCCCAGTTCCTCGGCCCCGACCCCTACTTCGACGAGCTCTTCTGCATGGCCGCCGAGCGCGCCTACGTCTCCTGCGAGCGGGTCGTGCCGGCGGGCGAGCTGACGAGCGAGGGGCCGCTGCAGGGCGTGCGCGTCGCGCGCTGGATGGTGCGCGGCGTCGTCGAGGCGCCCGGCGGCGCCCACTTCACCTCGTGCGCGCCCGACTACGAGCGCGACGAGCGCTTCCAGCGCGCCTACGTCGAGGCCGCCGGCGACGCCGGCCGCTGGGCCGCCTTCCAGACGCGCTTCCTGGCCGGCGACGAGGGCGACTACCGCCGCGCCGTCGCCGCCTTCGACTCGGAGGTGCACGCATGAGCGTCACGACCGCCACGCGCGCAGAGGTCTGCGCCGTCGCCTGCGCCGACGCCTGGCGCGGCGACGGCGAGCTGCTCGCCAGCCCGTTCGGGACCGTCCCGGCGATCGGCGCGCGGCTGGCGCGCGCAACCTTCGCGCCCGAGCTGCTGCTGACCGACGGCGAGGCCGCCTTCGCCGGCGGCGTCTGGGCGGTCGGCGAGGAGCCGCCGCGACGCGAGGGCTGGGTCCCCTTCCGCGCGATCTTCGAACTCGTCTGGCGCGGCCGCCGCCACGTGATGATGATCCCGAGCCAGCTCGACCGCCACGGCAACGCGAACATCTCCTGCATCGGCGGCGAGTACGCGCGACCGAAGGTGCAGCTGCTCGGCGTCCGCGGCGCCCCTGGCAACACGGTCAGCCACCCGACCAGCTACTGGGTGCCGCGCCACAGTCCGCGCGTGTTCGTCGAGCGGGTCGACATGATCTCCGGCGTCGGCCCCGCCGCCGCGGCGGAGGCCGGCCCGGCCGCGACCCGTCACATGGACCTGCGGCGGGTCGTCAGCGACCTCGCCGTGCTCGACTTCGGCGGCTCCGGCGGCACGCTGCGGCTCGTCTCGCTGCATCCCGGCACGTCGCTGGAGCAGGTGCAGGCGGCGACCGGCTTCGAACTGGAGGTCGCCGGCGGCGGCGAGCCGGCGACCAGCCGCATGCCCAGCGACGAGGAGCTGCGGCTGATCCGCGACGTGCTCGACCCGCGCGGCCTGCGCGAGCAGGAGGTGCCGGACCGGTGAGAACGGCGCTGACCGAGCTGACCGGGATCGCCCACCCGGTCGTCCAGACAGGGATGGGCTACGTATCCGACGCCCGGCTGACGGCCGCGACCGCCGAGGCCGGCGGGCTCGGCATCGTCGCCGGCGGCACGATGAGCACGCGCGAGCTGGCCGCGGCGGTCGCCGCGACGAAGGCGCTGACCGACAGGCCGTTCGGCGTCAACCTGCGCGCCGACCGGCCTGACGCGCGCGAGCAGGTCGAGCTGCTGATCCGCGAGCGCGTCCGCGTCGCCTCCTTCGCGCTCGCGCCCAAGCCGGAGCTGATCGCGCGCTGCAAGGAGGGCGGTCTCGTCGTGATCCCGTCGATCGGCGCCGTCCGCCACGCCGAGAAGGTCGCCGCCTGGGGCGCCGACGCGGTCGTCGTGCAGGGCGCCGAGGGCGGCGGCCACACCGGCACGGTGCCGACGAGCGTGCTGCTGCCGCAGGTCTGCGCCGCCGTCGAGATCCCCGTGATCGCGGCCGGCGGCTTCTGCGACGGCCGCGGCCTCGTCGCCGCGCTCGCCTACGGCGCCGCCGGGATCGCGATGGGCACGCGCTTCCTGCTGACGCGGGAGAGCCCGGTCGCGGATGCGGTCAAGCAGGCGTACCTGCAGCGGGCGGTGACCGACACGGTCGTCACGCGTGAGGTCGACGGCGTCCCCAACCGCGTGCTGCGGACCGAGGTCGTCGAGCGGATCGAGGCGACCAGACCGTGGCAGCGGTTGACACGCGCGGCGCGCAACGCGATCGCCTTCCAGCGGCTGTCGGGCGCGTCGTGGCCGGACCTCGTGCGCGAGGCGGTCACGACGAAGCGGTCGCGCGAGCTGAGCTGGAGCCAGGTGGTGATGTCGGCCAACGCGCCGATGCTCTACCGCGCCGGGCTGCACGACGGCCGCATCGACGTCGGCGTGCTCGCCAGCGGCCAGGTCGTCGGGCGCATCGACGACCTGCCGAGCTGCGCCGAGCTGATCGAGCGGATCGTCGCCGAGGCCGAGGCGGCGCTGACGGGGTTGCAGGCAGTGAGCGAGGAGAGCGAGTGAGCGGAATCGTCGAGGGCCGGGTCGCGATCGTGACCGGCGCCGGACAGGGACTCGGGCGGGCGCACGCGCACGCCTACGCGCAGGAGGGCGCGCGCGTCGTCGTCAACGACGTCGGCACGGCCGCCGAGCAGGTCGCGCAGGAGATCCGCGCGGCCGGCGGCGACGCCGTCGCGCACGCCGCCGACGTCGCCGACTGGGAGCAGGCGGCCGGCCTGGTCGCCGCCGCCGTCGAGCGCTACGGCAGACTCGACGTGCTCGTCAACAACGCCGGGATCGTGCGCGACCGGATGCTCGTCTCGATGAGCGAGCAGGAGTGGGACGCGGTCCTGCGCGTCAACCTCAAGGGCCACTTCGTGCCGCTGCGCCACGCCGCCGAGCACTGGCGCGGGATCGCCAAGGCGGGCGGCGACCCGCAGGCGCGGATCGTCAACACCTCCTCCGGCGCCGGCCTGCTCGGCTCGGTCGGGCAGGGCAACTACGCCGCCGCCAAGGCCGGCGTCGCGGCGCTGACGCAGGTCGCCGCCGCCGAGCTGGGGCGCTACGGGATCGCCGTCAACGCGATCGCGCCGAGCGCCCGCACGCCGATGACCGAGGCCGTCTTCGCCGAGGCGATGGCGAGACCGCAGCAGGGCTTCGACGCGATGGACCCGGCCAACGTCTCGCCGCTCGTCGTCTGGCTCGGCAGCGTCGAGGCGGGCGGCGTCAGCGGCCGCGTCTTCGAGGTCGAGGGCGGCAAGCTGAGCGTCGCCGACGGCTGGCGCTACAGCGAGCCGGCCGACAACGGCGAGCGCTGGCAGCCGGCGCGCCTCGGGCCGGTGATCGCCGAGCTGATCGAGCGCGCGCCGGTGCCGCCGCCGGTCTACGGGGCGGCCTGAGATGGACCTTCGCTTCACCCCCGCGGACGAAGCCTTCCGCGCCGAGGTGCGCGCCTGGCTGCGCGACCACCTCGTCGGCGACTACGCCGCGCTCGGCGGCGCCGGCCGGCCCGGCCGCGAGCACGAGGGGCTCGACGTGCGGATGGCGTGGGAGCGGGAGCTCGGTGCCGCCGGCTGGATCGGGCTCGACTGGCCCAGGCAGCACGGCGGCCGCGAGGCGACGCTGCTGCAGCAGGTGATCTTCCACGAGGAGTACGCCGCCGCCGGCGCCCCCGGGCGCGTCAACCACGTCGGCGAGCAGCTGCTTGCGCCGACCGTGCTCGCGTACGGCACCGACGCGCAGAAGCGGCGCTTCCTGCCGGGGATCCTGCGCGGCACCGAGCTGTGGTGTCAGGGCTACTCCGAGCCCGACGCCGGCTCCGACCTCGCCGCCGTGCGCACGCAGGCGCGGCTCGACGGCGACGTCTGGCGGATCGACGGGCAGAAGGTCTGGACCTCGCTCGCCGAGCACGCCGACTGGACCTTCGCGGTCGTCCGCAGCGAGCCGGGCTCCGAGCGTCACAAGGGGCTCTCCTACCTGCTCGTGCCGATGGACCAGCCGGGCGTCGAGATCCGCCCGATCGTGCAGATCACCGGCACCTCGGAGTTCAGCGAGGTCTTCTTCTCCGACGCCGTCACCGCCGCCGAGAACATCGTCGGCGCGCCCGGTGACGGCTGGAGGGTCGCGCTCGGGACGCTCGCCTTCGAGCGCGGCGTCGCGACGCTCGGCCAGCAGATCGGCTTCGCGCGCGAGCTGGAGGAGATCGCCGACAGCGCCCGCGCGAGCGGCGCGATCGACGACCCCGAGATCGCCGACCGGATCGCGACCGCCTTCTGCGAGCTGCGCGTGCTGCGCTTCAACGCGCTGCGCACGCTCGCGGGCGACCCGACCGCGGCCGCCGGCGCGGCCTCGGTCGCGAAGCTGCTGTGGGCGCCGTGGCACCAGCGGCTGGGCGAGCTGGCGATCGACGTGCGCGGGGTCGAGACGACGCTCGCCGCGAGCGGCGACGGCTACGCGCTCGACGGCGACCAGGCGCTCTGGCTGTACACGCGCTCGGACACGATCTACGCCGGCTCGAACGAGATCCAGCGCAACATCATCGCCGAGCGGATGCTCGGCCTTCCGCGAGGGTGAGAGATGGATTTCGCGTTCACCGAGGACCAGCAGGAGCTGCGCGCCGTCGTGCGCGCCTTCCTCGCCCGGCGGGCCAGATCTGAGCAGGTCCGCGCCGGCTGGGAGCCGGCGACCTGGGCGCAGCTGATCGAGCAGCTGGAGCTGACCGGCGTCGCGCTGCCCGAGGCGGTCGGCGGCGCCGGCGCCTCGTTCGTGGAGGCGGGGATCGCGCTGGAGGAGATCGGCCGCGCGCTGCTGCCGGCGCCGTACCTGCCGACGGTCGTCGGCGCGACCGCGCTGGCGGCGACGCCCGAGCTGCAGGCGCGCGTCGTCGCGGGCGACGCGATCGGCCTCGCGCTCGATGCGCGCGACCCCTTGCGCGCGGTCGCGAGCGCGACCGCGCGCGCCGCCGGCGACGACGGCGACAGCCCGCCGCTGCTCGACGGCGTCGCGCCGCAGGTGCTCGACGGCGCGCTCGCGCGGCTGTTCGTCGTCGCCGCGCGCGACGCCGCCGGCGAGCCCGCCCTGTACGCGGTCGAGGCCGGCGCGCGCGGCGTGAGAGTGGTCGCACGGCCGACCGTCGACCAGACGCGCGGCCAGGCGGCGCTGCACCTGAGCGCCGCCCCGGCAGTCAGGCTGAGCGCGCCCGGCGAGGGCGCGGCGGCATTGGCGCGGCTGGGCGAGACGCTGTGGGTCGCGCAGGCGCTGGAGGCCGTCGGCGTCGGCGACCGCGCGCTGAGCGAGACCGTCGCCTACCTCAAGGAGCGGGTCCAGTTCGGGCGCGTGCTCGGCAGCTTCCAGGCGCTGCGCCATCGCTGCGCCGACCTCGCCGCCGAGCTGGAGGGGGCTCGCGCGACGGCCCACTACGCCGCCTGGGCGGTCGACGGCGCGCCGCAGGAGCTGGCCGTGACGGCGCCACTGGCGAAGGCCGTCTGCGCGCAGGCCGCCTCCCGCGTCGCCGCCGAGGCGATCCAGCTGCACGGCGGGATCGGCTTCACCTGGGAGCACGACGCGCACCTCTGGTTCAAGCGCGCGAAGGCGACCGAGCAGCTGTACGGCACGCCGCGCGCGCTGCGGCGGCTGGCGGCCGAGCGCGCCGGGCTGCTGCGGGCGGCGTGACGCTCGGCGGGCCGCCGGCCGGCCCGTCCGGCGGCGCCGCTCAGGCGGCCGCCGCCGGCACCTGCACCGCCAGCGCCTGGCGGAAGAAGGCGAAGCAGTCGTCGGCGAGGTCGTCGGTGTCGTACGCCTCGCTGGGGCGGAACCACTCGACCGTCCGCCAGAGGCCGTCGCGGATGATCGGGTAGAGGATCTTCGGTCTGATGTCGGTGCGGAAGGCGCCCTCCGCGACGCCGGCCTCGATCACCGTCAGCCAGGTGCGGCGCATCTCCGCGACGGCGTCGCGCACGTAGGCGAAGCGCGGCGTCTCGCGCAGATGGTTGCGGTCGCGCTGGTACAGCTCGGAGGCGTGCGGGTGGGCGGCGGCGCAGTGGAGCGAGGTCAGCACCAGCCCGTGCAGCCGCTCGCTCGCGTCGGCGTCGGAGGCCAGCACCTCGGCGTAGCCGGCGAGCATGTCGTCGAAGTAGCTCGACACGATCGCGTCGATGATCGTGTCCTTCGAGTCGAAGTGATGGTAGATCGAGCCGGAGAGGATCCCCGCGGCGTCGCCGATCTCGCGCACGGTCGTGGCCGAGATGCCCTTGCGCGCGAACAGCTCGGCCGCCTTGTCGAGGATGATCGCGCGGCGGTCTGGTGGTGTGGCCACTCCGGTTCCCTCCCTGTCGGACGGAGAGGATCATAGACCAACCAAGCAAATGCTTGTATGGTCTGAATCGAGAGCGGCACGCATGCGGCCGCATCCCGCCGGAGAAGAGGAGCAGCGATGGCAGAGGCGTACATCGTCGACGCAGTGCGGACGCCGGTCGGCCGGCGCGGGGGCGGGCTCGCCGCCGTCCATCCGGCCGACCTCGGCGCGCACGCGCTGCAGGCGCTGATGGCGCGCGTCGACGTCGACCCGGCGGCGGTCGACGACGTCGTCTTCGGCTGCGTCGACACGATCGGCCCGCAGGCCGGGGACGTCGCCCGCACCTGCTGGCTTGCGGCCGGCTTCGACGAGGCCGTCCCCGGCACGACCGTCGACCGACAGTGCGGCTCCTCGCAGCAGGCGCTCCACTTCGCCGCCCAGGGCGTGATGAGCGGGACGCAGGACCTCGTCGTCGCGGGCGGCGTGCAGAACATGAGCGCGATCCCGATCTCCGCCGCGATGACCGTCGCCGAGCCGTTGGGCTTCAGCGATCCCTTCTCGGGCTCGAAGGGCTGGCGCGCCCGCTACGGCGACCAGGAGATCTCCCAGTTCCGCGCCGCCGAGCTGATCGCCGCCAGATGGGAGCTGGAGCGCGACGCGATGGAGGCGTTCGCCTACGAGAGCCACCAGCGCGCGATCCGCGCGATCGACGCGGGCCGCTTCGCCGGCGAGATCGCCCCGCTCGACGGCGTCGTCACCGACGAGGGCCCGCGCCGCGACACGACGCTGGAGAAGATGGCCGGGCTGAGACCGCTGAGCGAGGGCGGCCGCGTCACCGCCGCGCTCGCGAGCCAGATCTCCGACGGCGCCGCCGCGCTGCTGGTCGCCTCCGAGCGGGCGGTGAAGGAGCACGGGCTGAGACCGCGCGCCCGCATCCACCACCTGTCGGTCCGCGGCGACGACCCGGTCTTCATGCTGACGGCGCCGATCCCGGCGACGAAGCGCGCGCTGGCGAAGGCCGGCATGACGCTCGACCAGGTCGACCGCGTCGAGATCAACGAGGCGTTCGCGCCGGTCGTGCTGGCGTGGGCGAACGAGCTCGACGCCGACATGGCGCGCGTCAACGTCAACGGCGGCGGGATCGCGCTCGGCCACCCGCTCGGCGCGACCGGCGCCCGCCTGATGACCTCGCTGCTGGCGGAGCTGGAGCGCAGCGGCGGCCGCTACGGCCTGCAGACGATGTGCGAGGGCGGCGGCCAGGCGAACGTGACGATCGTCGAGCGGCTGTGAGCGGCGCCGACTTCGCCGCGCGCGACGGCGTGGCGCTGGTCACGGGCGGCAGCGGAGGACTGGGAGCGGAGATCTGCCGCCTGCTGGCCGAGCGCGGGAGCGACGTCGTGCTCACCTACCGCTCCAACTCCGATGCGGCGGAAGCGGTGTCCGAGCAGGTGCGGCGGCATGGGCGCGATGCGCAGGCGCACGCGCTCGACCTCACCGACGCCGACGCGACCGCCGCGCTGCTTGAGAGCGTGGGGAGCGTGCACACGCTCGTCCACGCGGCCGGCCCGCACATCCCGCAATTGCACCTCAGCCGCGTGCCGCCTGCGCAGTTCGCCGCAGCGGTGAACGGGGAGGCGGTCGCCGCCTTCAACGTCGTCAGCGCCGCGCTGCCGGCGCTGCGCGAGGCGGGCGGCTCGATCGTCGCCGTCACGACCGCCGCGACCCGTCGCTATCCCGTCCGCGACGGTCTCAGCGCCGCGCCGAAGGCGGCCGTCGAGCAGCTCGTGCGGGCGATCGCGGCGGAGGAGGGGCGGTTCGGGATCCGCGCCAACTGCGTCGGCCCGGGGATGCTGACCGACGGCATGGCGCAGCGGCTGATCGCCGCCGGCGACCTCGACGAGCAGGCGCTCGCGATCACGCGCCGCAACATCGCCCTGCGCCGCTTCGGCAGCGCGCGCGACATCGCCGAGGCGGTCTGCTTCCTCGCCTCCGACCGCGCCGGCTTCATCTCCGGCCAGCTGCTCGACGTCGACGGCGGCTATGGCATCTGATGGCCGTCTCGCCGGCCGTGTCGCGCTGATCACCGGCGCCGCGCGCGGCCAGGGCGCGGCCGAGGCGCGGCTGTTCGCGGCCGAGGGCGCCCGCGTCGCGATCGCCGACCTGCTCGCCGGCGACGCCGCTGCGCTGGCCGCCGAGATCGACGCCGAGGCCGGCCCCGGCCGCGCGCTCGCGCTCGCGCTCGACGTCGCCGACGAGGCGCGGTGGGAGGCCGCCGTCGCCGCGGTGCAGGCCCGCTTCGGCCGTCTCGACGTGCTCGTCAACAACGCAGCCGTCCACTGGAGAGCGGCGCTGGAGCAGGAGAGCGCGGCCGGCTTCGACCGCATGCTGGCGGTCAACGCGCGCGGCCCCTTCCTCGGCATCCGCGCCTGCGCGCCGGCGATGCGGCGAGCCGGCGGCGGCGCGATCGTCAACGTCTCCTCGACCGCCGGCATGACCGGCTATCGCGAGCTGGGCGCCTACTCCGCCTCCAAGTGGGCGCTGCGCGGCCTCACCCGCGTCGCCGCGCTGGAGCTGGCGCCCGACCGCATCCGCGTCAACGCGCTCGTCCCCGGCGGCGTCCGCACCGCGATGGTCCCCGAGCCCGACGCCCCCGGCCGCTGGGACCACCTGCCCGCCGCCCGCGTCGGCGAGCCCGGCGAGATCGCCCGCGCCGCGCTCTTCCTCGCCTGCGACGACTCCGCGTACATGACCGGCGCCGACCTCGTCGTAGACGGTGGCGCACTCGCGGGCTGAGGTCTGCTTCCATGGGCCGATGCACGACGACGGTCACGCGATCGCGTACAAGGCGCTGAAGCGCGGCACGCTCGTCCGCTCCAGCGACGGCGCCGAGGTCGGCACCGTCGCGCGGGTGCAGGACAACGTGCGCGAGAACATCTTCGACGGGATCGTGATCGCGGCCAGAGACGGCACGAAGCGGTTCATCGACGCGCCCGAGGTCGGCCACATCGCCGAGCGGGCGGTGACGCTCACGATCACCGCCGCCGAGGTCGCCGAGCAGCCGGTCCCGAGACCGCGCCTGCTGCAGCGCCTCGAGCACGCGCCGATCGTGCGCCGCGCGAGACGCACGGCGCGCGAGCTGCGCGACCGCTAGGCCGTCGCCGGCCGCGGGCCCTGCGCCGCCGGCGGTCTCTTCGACGCCGCGGCGCTGTCGTCCTCGGCGTCCTCGGCCGTCAGCGGCTTGGCGATGTTCTCCAGGCTCTGGCGCTCGGCTCTGACCGCGAGGAAGGCCGCGACGACGCCGGCCGCGATCATCAGCACGGCGCCTATGACGAACGCGAGGGCGGTGTCGCTGACGTCGCCCGTCTCGGTCAGGCGTGAGAAGACCTGCGGGCCGGTGATGCCGCCGACGGCGGTGCCGACCGCGTAGAAGAAGGCGATCGCCATCGCGCGCGTCTCCATCGGGAAGACCTCGCTCACCGTCAGGTAGGCGGAGCTGGCGCCGGTCGAGGCGAAGAACAGCACGACGCACCAGCAGAGCGTCATCGTCGTCGCGTTCAGCGCATCGGCCTGGAACAGCGCCGCCGTGCCCAGCAGCAGCACGCCGGAGACGATGTAGGTGCTGGAGATCATCACCTTGCGGCCGAGCGTGTCGAAGAGGTGGCCGAGCGTCAGCGGGCCGATGAAGTTGCCGGCCGCGATCGCCGCGTAGTAGTAGCCGGTGTCGCCCGAGGGCACGTCGAAGAAGGTGATCAGGATCGTCGCGTAGCCGAACGTGATCGCGTTGTAGAGGAACGCCTGGCCGACGAACAGCGAGAGGCCGAGCACGGTCCGCTTCGGGTAGAGCTTGAAGACCGTTCTGGCGATCGTGCCGAAGCCGATCGAGTGGCGCTGGCGGATCGTGATCTCGCCCTCGGGCTCGGGCAGCTCTCTGCCGGTCTGCTCGCGCACGACCCGCTCGGCCTCGGCGACGATCTCCTCGGCCTCTCTCTCGCGCCCGTGGATCATCAGCCAGCGCGGGCTCTCCGGCACGTGCCGCCGCACCAGCAGGATCACGACCGCCAGCACCGCGCCGAGCGCGAACGTCAGCCGCCAGCCGACGTTCGCCGCGAAGATCGACTCGTCGAGGAAGAAGATCGCCAGGAACGAGCCGAGGAAGGCGCCGATCCAGAAGCTGCCGTTGATGATCAGGTCGACGCGGCCGCGCACGCGGCTGGGGATCAGCTCGTCGATCGCGGAGTTGATCGCCGCGTACTCGCCGCCGATGCCGAAGCCGGTCAGGAAGCGGCAGGCGAAGAACCACCACGGCTCCATCGAGATCGCGGTCAGCGCGGTCGCGAACAGGTAGACCGCGAGCGAGACGAGGAACAGCTTCTTGCGCCCGAGCCGGTCGGTCAGCCAGCCGAAGAACAACGCGCCCAGACAGGCGCCGGCGACGTACAGCGAGGCGGCGAGACC
Organism: Conexibacter sp. CPCC 205762; assembly: GCF_030646155.1. GTDB lineage: Bacteria > Actinomycetota > Thermoleophilia > Solirubrobacterales > Solirubrobacteraceae > Conexibacter. The sequence goes on along the minus strand of NZ_JAUTDN010000003.1, from coordinate 202,533 downwards.
GGAGATCTGCGCGGCGCTGATGTCCAGCCCGGAGCCGGGCTCCGCCAGACGGCCGGCGACGTTGCCGACGATCGTCACCTCGAGCCCGTCGAGGATCCAGACGGTCCCCAGCCCGATCACGATCAGCCAATGCCAACGGGACCACGGCAGGCGGTCCAGCCGCGCCGGGATCTGCGTTCTGATCGTGCCGACCTGCACGCTGCTGCTCATGACGGGCCTCCGCTCTCTGACTGGCGTCCCCAAAGGTGTCCGCTGGAGCGAAGACGAAAACGGAGGCGCGTCTGCGCGCGCGTCAGCCGGCCGGCTGGTCCGGCAGCGCGCCGCGGCGCCTGAGGTCCAGCTCGATCCCGTCGAGCATCCGCTCGAGGCCGTGGGCGAAGCGCTGCTCGCCCCAGCTCTCGGCCAGCTCTCTCCAGGCGGCGCGGCGGTCGCCCTCGCCCAGCAGCGTGCGCAGGTGGGGGAACTCGCCGGTCGCCAGCAGTCTCTCGGCGTAGTCGAACAGCGCCTCGTAGTTGTCGGGGTCCTGCAGCTCGGCGCGCTCGTCCTCGGCGCCGTGCTGCTGGCGCAGGATGAAGCCGAAGACGTAGTCGTCGACGATCGCCAGCAGCTCCATCTTGCCGGCGAGGTCGAGCTGCAGCGAGGAGACGGCGGAGAGCGACTGATCGACGTGGCGCGTGCCGTTGGGGCCGAACGGCGCGCCTCTGAGCGCGTCGAGCGCCCACGGGTGCCGGCGGAAGGTCTCGCGCGAGCTGTGGGCGATCTTTCTCAGCGCCGTGCGCCAGTCGTCGAGCGGCAGCTCGTCGGCCGGCACGAGCGTCTCGCCCATCAGCGCGTCGTCCATCAGCGCGATCAGGTCGTCCTTGTTCGCGACGTAGTGGTAGAGCGTCATCGTGCCGGCGCCCAGCTCGCTCGCGACGCGCCGCATCGAGACTGCCTCGAACCCCTCCGCGTCGGCGATCTCCAGCGCCGTCCTGGCGATCTGATCGCGCGTGAAGCGCGGCTTGCGTGTGCCCGGCTCGGGGCGCAGCCAGATCGGGAGGGCGGGCTCGGTTGCCATTCGTACAGTGTACTGCTAGTTTGCTCGTACGATGTACGAATCCACTGTACGCAGTACCAACAACACCGCGCCGGGGGCCGCCCCGCCGGCCGCCGCCGGCAGCGCCTCGCGCGCAGCCGCCGGCGCCGCGCCGGGCGCTGCCGCAGCCGGCGTCGTCGCCGAGGGGCTCGGCAAGCGCTACGGCGACCTGTGGGCGTTGCGCGAGCTCGACCTGCAGGTCCCCGCCGGCAGCGTGCTCGGCCTGCTCGGCCACAACGGCGCCGGCAAGACGACCGCGATCCGCATCCTCACGACGCTCGCGAAGCCGACCGCCGGCAGCGCCCGCGTCGCCGGCCACGACGTCGTCGCCGAGCCGCAGCTGGTCCGCAGCCGGATCGGCGTCGCCGCCCAGGACGCGACTGTCGACGGGCTGCTGAGCGCGCGCGCCAACCTCGAGCTGATCGGCTCGCTGTACCACCTGCCGAAGGCGGTCATCAAGCAGCGCAGCGACGAGCTGCTGGAGCGCGTCGGCCTGGCCGCCGAGGCCGACCGGCTCGTCAGAACCTTCTCCGGCGGCATGCGGCGCCGGATCGACCTCGCCGCCAGCCTCGTCGCGAAGCCGCCGGTGCTGTTCCTCGACGAGCCGACGACCGGCCTCGACCCCGCCAGCCGCAACGACCTGTGGGAGCTGCTGCGCGAGCTGGTGCGCGACGGCGCGACGCTCGTGCTGACGACGCAGTATCTGGAGGAGGCCGACCGCCTCGCCGACCAGATCGTCGTGCTCGACCACGGCCGCGTCGCCGCCGAGGGCACGCCGACCGAGCTGAAGGCCCGCATCGGCGGCGAGCGGATCGCCGTCTCCGTCAGCTCCGCGAGCGATCTCGCGGCGGCCGCCGCGGCGCTGGAGCCGTTCGCCGACGGACCCGTGACGCAGAGCAGCGGCGGCGGTGACGAGGAGGAGGGCCCGCTCGTCACCGCCGCCGTCCGCTCCGGCACGCGCCTCGTCGAGGTCGTGCGCGGGCTCGACGCCGCCGGCGTCGACGCGAAGGACGTCCACCGCCGCGACGCGACGCTCGACGACGTCTTCCTGACCCTCACCGGAACGAGAACGGAGGCCGCGGCATGAGCGCCGTCGCCACACCCCCGAGCCCGGACAGCGGCGCCCAGCGCGCCCGCTGGCTGATCTCCGACAGCCTCACGCTGGCCCGCCGCAACCTCGCGCACGTCCGCCAGATCCCCGAGAAGCTGCTCGACGTGACGCTGCAGCCGGTCATGTTCGTGCTGCTGTTCGCGTTCGTCTTCGGCGGCGTGATCGGGATCCCCGGCGGCGGCTCCTACCGCGAGTACCTCGTCGGCGGCATCCTCGTGCAGTCGCTCGCCTTCGGCATGATGGGCCCCGGCACCGCGATCGCGACCGACCTCGGCGAGGGCTTCGTCGACCGCGTCCGCTCGCTGCCGACCTCGCGCACCGCCTACCTCGGCGGGCACATGGTCGCCGAGTTCGCCGCGATGACGCTCGCGATCACGATCCTCAGCATCACCGGCGTCGTCGTCGGCTGGCGGATCCACGGCGGCTTCCTCGACGCGCTCGCCGGCTACGGCCTGCTGTTCCTGTTCGGGATCGCGATGCTGTGGCTCGGGACGTTCGTCGGCACGGTCGCGCGCTCGCCCGACGCGGTCGCCGGCATCGCCTTCATGGGCATCTTCCCGCTGACCTTCATCTCCAGCGTCTTCGTGCCGATCGGCGGCCTGCCCGACGGGCTGCGCCAGGTGGCGGAGTGGAACCCGGTCTCGGCGATGGCGGTCGCGGCGCGGACGCTGTTCGGCAATCCGACCGGCCTGCCCGACGACCCGGCCTGGCCGCTCGCCCATCCGGTGCTGGCGGCGACGATCTGGTGCCTCGTGATCCTCGCCGTCACGATCCCGCTGACGGTGCGGCGGTTCCTCGCCCGCACCTCCGGGTAGGTCGCTCCGTGAGCGCCCCACCGAAATCTGGACCCGCGGGCACGAATCGCGTCCGCGGGTCTGGATGGGCGGCGTTCTCCGGAGCGCTGCAGCGCGGTCACGCGGCGCGCGGCGCTCACCTCATGCGGACGACGTTCCCCGTGACTCGCGCCGCCGTCTCCTCGCACAGCGAGACGACGACGCCGGCGAGGCCGGTGCCGGATCAGTAGTTGCCGCTGATGTAGTCCCAGGCACGTCGCAGCTTCCGCGACAGCGCGGACTGGTTCGCGTCGCCGGGCTCGGCGTCGAGCACGGCCGGGCCCGGCTCGGGGTCGTGGAGGCCGTCGGCGCCGACCTTCAGCACGACGCCGCGCTCGTAGATCTCGTCGACCTGGTCGGCGTCGGCGAAGCGGTGGCCGCCGGGGCCGACGCGGGTGTCGATCACGAGCCCGTCGAAGATGTCGACGCTGCTGTCGCCGAGCACGTGCTCGACCGTTCCGAGATGCTCGCCGGCCGGGTCGTAGACGTGCGCGCCGGCCTGCAGCACGAGGTAGCTGATCGGGTCTCCGAGATCGGGCATGTCGCGAGGATACCCCGCGCCGCAGCGGCTGCCCCGCACACGACCGCTGGCGCGTCGGCGCTGCTCAGCCGGCGTGCGCCAGCACCGCGGCCGCCAGCGCCAGCGCCACTTCCGCGCGCGGTCGCAGCGACGCCTCCAGCACGAACTCGCCGGGCGCGTGCGCGCGCCCGCCGCGCGGGCCGAGGCCGTCGACGGTGAAGGGGACGGCCGGCGCCATATGGCTGGCGTCGCTGGCGCCGCCGCGGCCGGCGGCGGTCAGCGGGCGGCCGAGCAGCGTGCCCGCCTCCGCCAGCAGCGGCGCCGTCGCCGCGCGCGCGTCCATCGCCGGCCAGACGCGCGCCAGCTGCGCCTCCAGCACGACGCCGCCGTGCTCGCGCGGGAGCGCGTCGCGCAGCTCGAAGAAGGCGTCGGTGCGGTCGGAGCGGAGGTCGCAGATCAGCTCGCCGTCGTCGGGCACGACGTTGAAGGCGTCGCCGGAGTGGAGCGTCGTCGGCACCGCGGTGAGGCGGTCGGGCCCGCTCGGCGCGTGCGCGGCGGCGACGGCCTGTGCCGTCGCGGCGAGCGCCAGCAGCGCGTTGCGGCCCTTGTCGGGCGCCGCCCCCGCGTGCGCCGCGACGCCTCTCGCGCGCACGCTCAGCGTGCCGGCCGCCTTGCGTCTGACGATCACCGCGTCGCTGCCGTCGGGCGCCAGCTCGCCGGCCTCGAAGCAGAGGCAGCCGTCCCAGCCGGCGAAGCGCTCGACGTGGACCATCGGACCCTTGCGCCACTCCTCGTCGACGACCAGCAGCAGCGCGACCTCCGCGAACGACGGCGCGCCCGCGCCGCCCTCCGCCAGCGCCCGCAGCAGCCCGAGCGCGAGCACGTCGCCGCCCTTCATGTCGACGCTGCCGGAGCCGACCAGCCGCTCGTCGTCGCGCTGCAGCGGGGCGTGGCGCTCGTGCGGGACGACCGTGTCGAGGTGGCCGAGCAGCAGCAGCCGGCCGCTGCCGTCGCCGCGCAGCCGCACGACGACGTCGTCGGCGTGGTCGCGCGAGGAGCAGGGGATCCGCTCCAGCGTCGCGCTGTCGGGCGCGAGCGCGCGCACGACCGCGACGCAGTCCTCCGCGCCGTGGCGGTCGCCCGAGGGCGAGGAGACGGCGACGAGCGCCTCGAGATCGCGCTCCGCGCGCGCCGCGATCCGCTGCGCCTGCTGTCGAACCCATGCGTCCATGCCGCCTTCACCCTAGCCCGTGAGGCAGGACGTGCGCCGCCGCCGCCGAAGAACGGTCGCCGTATGCCCTCCGCCGCGCTGTTCACGCTCGACCTCTTCCAGACGCACGCCGAACCAGGGCGCGAGTCGGCCTTCCTCGTGCTGCTCGCCTTCCTCTGCTCGTTCGGCTTCATCCGCACGAGCGCGCGGCTGACGCGCAGCGTCTCGTGGTGGCCGGGCGGCGTCGAGACCGAGGGCGGCGTCCATCTCCACCACCTCGTGTGGGGGATCGTGATGATCCTCGTCTCCGGCTTCGCCGCCTTCGCGACCGACCTGGAGGCGCCGTGGTGGCAGATCCTCTCGATCGTCTTCGGCGTCGGCGCCGGCTTCACGCTCGACGAGTTCGCGCTGTGGGTGCGGCTGCAGGACGTCTACTGGAGCGAGCAGGGTCGCGCCTCGCTCGACGCGGTCGTGCTCGCGACCGTCTTCGCCGGCCTGGTCGTGCTCGGCGTCAACCCCTACGGCCTCGACGAGGCCGGCTCGATCCTCGGCACCGCGGCCTGGTTCGCGATCACGCTGCTGCTGGCCGGCTTCGCCTTCTGGAAGGGGCGGCTGCTGCTGGGGATGCTGGCGATCTTCGTGCCGTTCCTGACCGGCCTGTGGGCGGCGCTGCGGCTGGCGACGCCGACCTCGCCGTGGGCGCGCAGCAGATACGACGAGCAGAAGCTGGCTCGCGCGCGCGAGCGCTACGGGCCGAACACGCGCGGCGCGCGCTTCCAGCGCCGCTTCCTCAACGCGATCGGCGGCAAGCCGTCGGAGCCCGACGTGGCCCCGCCGATCGCGTCGAGAGAGTCGTCTGACTAGAGCCCGGCGGGGTGGACGGCGACGTAGCCGGCGCTGGAGCGGTCGTCCGCCTGCCAGCGGGTGCCGGCCGCGCTCGCGCCGCTCGTGTCGAACCGTCTGCCGTCGATCACCATGTAGGCGTGGCCGGCGTTGGCGTAGATCGTCACGCGCTTGCCGGGACCGGGCTCGCCCCAGCTCGTGAAGCCGCCCGAGGCGAGCGGCGAGTCGAGCAGGCCGGCGCCGTGCAGCACGTAGGAGACCGAGCCGGAGCAGTCGTAGCCGCTGTCCTCGAACGAGCCGTGGCCGCCGCCGTAGATGTACGGAGTCGACTGTATGCGGTTGCCGGCCGCGACCATCGCCGCGATCTTCTGGTCGGCCCAGGAGCCGCCGCGGTCGTTGCCGCCGCCCTCCTTGCCGCCGCGCTTGAGCACGGGGCCGTCGCCGAGGCCGAGCGCCGAGCGCGTCGCCGGACCGGCGATGCCGTCGGCCTCGAGGCCCTTGCTCGCCTGCCAGCGCTTGAGCGCCTTCTCGGTCGCCGGGCCGAAGTCGCCGTCGGCGCCGATGCCGAGCGCGCGCTGCAGCGCCTCGACGCCGGAGCCCTCGGTCTTGACGGCCGCGCGGGCGGTCGTGCGCCTGCCGCTGCTCGCGCCCTTGCCGTGATCGCTGTCGCGCGCCATCGCGCGCCAGGTGGCCGGGCCGACGACGCCGTCGGCCGCGAGCCCGTGCTCGCGCTGGAACGACTTCAGCGCCTTCAGCGACTGGGGCCCGAAGACCCCGTCGGCGGCGACGCCCAGCTCGCGCTGAACCGCGCGCACGCTGTGGCCGATGATCTTCGCCTTGCCGCCGGCGACGACCTTCTTCGAGCTGGCCGAGGCGGTGTTCGCCTGCGACCGCTTCAGCGCCGACCAGGTCGCCGCGCCGGCGACGCCGTCGACGTGCAGGTGGTGGCGCGCCTGGAACTTGCGCAGCGCCTTCTTCGTGCCAGGGCCGAAGATGCCGTCGGCGTGGACGCCGAGCGCGTTCTGCAGCTTCTTCACGTCGCGGCCCCTGTCGCCGCGCTCGACGACGGTCGCCGCCGAGGCGGTGCCGGTGAGTGCGACGGTCGTGCCGACGGCGGGGCCGGCGGTGACGGCCAGCAGCGCCGTCAGCGACAGGCCGCGTGCCGCCGGGGCGGGCAGCTTCGACTGCGACGCGGCCGCCTCGCGGCGCCGTTGGGCGACGCTGAGGGAGTCGAGGAAATGCTCGGGATCGGACAGGTCACGCGGCTTCAGACGCGCCAGCGCCGCGGACGTGCGGGGTCGTGCGCCGCGCCGCGCAAGCGACCGTTCGAGCGACTTCGCCCAGAGATCATCGAGCGCGAGATCGCGCTGCTCCTGGTTCACAGCTTCGGTGCTCCTGTCTCAAGGCCTACGAGGTGAGCTGACGGGCTCGCAAGACCGCTTTGCGCGGCCGCGCTACGTCGCTGGCGCGACGATTCGCCCCCGGTCCTGTCAGACCAATTGGGTCCCCCGCTCGCCGGTCCAGGTGGACCCGCGATTCGGCTCTATGTAACGGCGTCGGAACCTACCAGGCCGTTTCCTGCACGCTGCAAGGGACGTTGCAGCGTGCATGCATCCGTGCAGTTGAGCCGATTGTCACAAAGGCCGTTTCAGCCCGTACGCAGGGCTTCTGTCGGCGACAGACGGGTCGCGCGCAGCGCAGGATAGAGGCCCGCGACCGCGCCCATCAGCAGCGCCGCGACGAGCCCGCCGGCGACCGCCAGCGGCGGGATCACGGCGCGCACGTCCTGCGTCGCGGCGTAGATCGCGGTGCCGCCGGCGCCGAGCAGCACGCCCATCAGGCCGCCCAGCCCGGACAGCAGCAGCGCCTCGCAGAGGAACTGGATCGCGATGTGGCGGCGGGCCGCGCCGAGCGCCCGCCGCAGCCCGATCTCGCGCCGCCGCTCCAGCACCGCGATCACCATCACGTTCGCGATCCCGATCCCGCCGACCAGCAGCGCGACCGAGCCGAGCCCGAGCAGCAGCGCCGTCAGCGCGTCCTCGGTCGCGGCCTGCGCGGCGAGCGCGTCGGAGGGGCGGCTGACGGCGACCTCTTCGGGCGCCTCGGGATCGACCGCGGGCGCCAGCAGCCGCCGCGTCGCGACGACCGCGCCGGGGTCGGCGCGGACGTACAGCTTCGAGGCGCTGCGGGTCGTGCCGAAGAGCCGGTGGGCGACCGGGTAGCCGATCAGCGCGGCCGCATCCAGCTCGGGCACGAGCGGCACCTTGCGCAGGATCCCGGCGATCGTCATCCAGCGGCCGCCGACGAAGAGCGACTGGCCGGGCCTGTCGATCCCGAGCCGCTTCGCCGTCACCGCGCCGAGCACGACCGCCGGGTAGCGCACGAGCGCGCCGTCGAGGAAGCGGCCGCTTCTGAGGCTGCCGCCGACGACGCCGAGCAGGTTCGCCTCGGCCGCCAGCAGCTGGATCCCGCCGGTCTCCCCGGCCGGGATGCGGTCGTTCAGCAGCACCGGCTGGTCGATGCTCGTCGTGCCGGCCGCCTGCAGCACGGTCGGGAGGCCGCGCAGCGACGGGGCGGCCGTCGCGGGGAGCGTCACCTCGTCGCCGAAGAAGCTCTGCCCGGGGCCGACCGTCAGCAGGTTCGTGCCGAGCGCTCTCAGCTCGTCGAGCACGCGCGTGCGGCTCGACTCGCCGACGCCGAGCACGGCGACCATCGCCGCGACGCCGATCGCGACCCCGAGCGCGCTCAGCAGCGCGCGGGCGCGGCGGGCCGTCAGCCCGTGGGCGCCGAGGCGGAGGGCGTCGGCGGGGAGCAGGCGGCTGCGCTGGTCGCCGCTGCGCCGGCCGCCGTCGCGCTCGCCGCGACGCCGCCCGCGTCTGCCCGGCACGCGGGCGGCGTCGCCGCGAGCGCTCATGTCAGCCTCCCGTCGCGGACGGCGACCTGGCGCGGCAGGCTCGCCGCGATCTCGCGGTCGTGGGTGATCACGGCGATCGTCGTGCCGCCGTCGTTCAGCTCCCGCAGCAGCGCGACGATCTCGGCGCCGCGAGCCGTGTCGAGCGCGCCGGTCGGCTCGTCGGCGAGCACGATCGCCGGCCGCGCGACGATCGCCCGCGCGATCCCGACCCGCTGACGCTCGCCGCCCGACAGCTGCGACGGCAGATGGCCGGCGCGCCGCGCGAGGCCGACCCGTTCGAGCGCGGCGCGCGCCTGCTCGCGCCGGCGCCGCCGCGGCATGCCGCTGTAGAGCAGCCCGTCGGCGACGTTGTCGAGCGCGCTGGCGCCGTCGAGCAGGAAGAACTGCTGGAAGACGAAGCCGATCCGGCGGGCGCGCAGCGCGGCCAGCTCGCCGTCGTCGCATTCGGCGGCGTCGCGCCCTTCGATCAGCACGCGGCCGCTGGTCGGCCGGTCGAGCGTGCCCATGATCTGCAGCAGCGTCGACTTGCCCGAGCCGGACGGCCCGACGATCGCGAGCAGCTCGCCGGCCTCGATCCGCAGCGAGACGCGGTCGAGCGCGGTCACGCCCGGGTACCGCTTCGTGACGTCGTCCAGCTCCAGCACGGGCCAGGCGCTCGCGCGGGCGTCGCCGGCGTGGCGCGGGCGCGGCGGCGCGTCGGCGGCGGCGGGCGTCGCGGACGGGCGGCGAAGGCCCGTCATCGCGGCACCTGGACGCGGTCGCCGGCGCGCACGCCGCCGCCGGTCAGCTCGACGTAGCCGTCGGCGAAGAGGCCCGGCTGGACCGGCACGTCGTGCGCTCTGCCGCCGCGCACGACGCTGACGGCGTAGCCGCCGCCTGCCCGCGCGATCAGCGCCGTCACCGGCACCGCGAGCACGTTGCGGCGGGTCTCGCGCGCCAGCTCGACGATCACCGGCGCCTGGTCGAGCCGGCCGGCGCCGCGCTCGGAGCGCAGCCTGATCGTGACCGGCACGGTCGGGTCCGCGTCGCCTTCGCCGGGCGCGCCGCCGCCGCTCGCGACCGTGCCGACCTTGACGATCCGCCCCGCCAGCCGCCTGCCGCCCGGCAGCTCCACCGTCGCCCGCGCGCCGACGCGCGCCAGCGTCTGGTCGGCCGCGTCGACCTGCGCGGTCACGACCCGCCGCGTCGCGGTCGTCTGCAGCACCTCGGTGCCCGGGTTGGAGCCGCCGCCGCTCCCGTCGCCCGAGTCGCTGTCTGCGGGGCCGGAGCCGGCGGGCGTGCGGCCTCCGTCCCGATCGCTCGGCTGGGTCTCTGGCGTCGTTCGCGCGGATGGCTGCGTCTGCGTCTGCGGCTCCGTTCTCGTCTGCGGCTGGGTCTGCGGCGTCGTCGCCTGCGTCTGAGGCGTGGTCGGCGTCGTTTGCGGGGTCGTCTCTGGCGTGGTCGGAACGGTGGTGGCAGGAACTGTTCCTGTGGGCGCGGTGTCGGTGGCGAATGAGGTCTGAAGCTGACCGCCGTCCCAGCTCGCGGGCGCGTTTCCGCCGCCGCCGCCCGACTCGCCGAGCGTGCCGGTCAGCTTCGAGACCCGCCGCGCGCCGGGCAGGAAGACGACGTCGCCCAGCTCCACGCGGCCGCTCTCCGCCATCCCCCAGTCGTCCTGCCAGGCGCGCACGGCCGCCGCCGTCGCGGCGGTGTACTCGTCGTCGACCGTGCCCGGGTCGTGGCCGAGCGCGGCGAGGTTGCGCTCGAGCTGGAGCACGTCGGCGCCCTCGTCGCCGACCTTCATCGTCCGCCATGCCGGGGTCGTGCCGTCGAGCAGGATCACCGGGTCGCCGTCGACCGCGAAGATCCGCTCGCCGGGGTGGATCGTCGCGCCCGTGCGCGGCAGCCAGGTGAGCGTGCCGCCGCGGCGGTCGAGCGCGGGCCGGCTGGAGCCGTAGCCGAGCGTGCCGTCGACGGTCGCGCTGTCGACCAGCGTCCGCCGCGCGACGCGCTCGCTCCCGCGCACGCCTCCACCGCCGCCGCTCGCGCCCGACCCGCCCGCGCCGCCGCCGACCCCGCTGGCGACGACGACCGCCGCCAGCGCCCCGAGGCCGGCGACCGGCAGCGCGACCAGCGCCCAGCGACGCGAGCGGCCGCCCGCCGCCGGCTGCTCGCCCGCGGCCGCCCCGCCCCGCTCGTCGCGCGGCCGCACGCGCATGCTCACCCGGCCGGCGTGGCCGTCGCCGCCGGCGCGAAGCTGCCGCCGCCGAAGACTCTGCCGCACGCTCTCTGCGCCCGCTCGAAGACGGCACTGTTGCCGCGGTCGACTCTGAGCGTCATTCTGCCGTCGGCCGCCGGATCGGGCACGTCGGCGCCGTGCTCGCGCATGCAGCGCGCGAATGCGAGCCCTCTCTGCTGCATCTCCTGCTGCTGCGCCTCGGTCGGCTCCGGCGGCGCCCAGCCGGTCTTCTTGCGGCAGGTGTCGAACGCTCTTCTGCTGTCGTCCATCCGCGGGCCGCTCTCCGCTCTCCCGACCTGGCCCATTCGTATGCCGATTCCTCTGCCGCTGCTGACGACGTCGATCCCCTCGTCGCGCAGGCAGTCGACGTAGGCGAGCCGCTGCTCCTCGTCGCTCTTGCCGCCGTCTCCCGAGCCGGAGCCCGAGCCGCAGGCGGCGAGCGCGACCGTCGCGCACAGCAGCGCGAGCAGCGGCGGGACGGGGCGAAACGGTCTGGTCACGGGCGATCTCCTCCGGGGTCCGATTGGCACTGCAGCCATCGAACTTCCGCCGCGTGAAGGACCGGTGAGAGCCGTTTAGGAGGGCAGTGAGAGGACCAGCCGCGCGCCGCCGCCGGCGGCCGTCTCGGCCCGCACGCTGCCGCCGTGCGCCTCCGCCACCTGCCGCACGATCGCCAGCCCGAGGCCGGAGCCGGGCAGGCCGCGCGCTCTGCGGGCGCGGTAGAAGCGGTCGAAGACGTGCGGCAGGTCCTCCTGCGCGAACCCGGGCCCGCGGTCGCGCACGCTCACCTCGCCGGCGCCGACCGCGACCTCGACGCGCCCGTCGCCGTGCTTGACGGCGTTGTCGAGCAGGTTCGCGACCGCGCGGTGCAGTCGCGCCGGCACCGCCTGCACGACGCTCGCGCGGGCGTCGAGCTCGAACTCGGCGCCCGGCGCGTGGCGGCGGGCGCGCTGCACCTGCTCCTCGACCAGCAGGTCGAGCCGCACCTCCTCCAGCTCCTCGGCGGGCGCGGCCGGCCGCGCGAGGTCGACGAGGTCGCCGATCAGCAGGCTGAGGTCCTCCAGCTGCGCCTGCGTCGCGGCCAGCACGCGGGCGCGCTCGCCGGCCGGCAGGTCGGGCGCGCCGGCAAGCGCCTCGATCGAGGTCCGCACCGCCGTCAGCGGCGTGCGCAGCTCGTGCGAGGCGTCGGCGACGAGCTGCCGCTGCGCGCTGCGGGCGCCGTCGAGCGCGGCCAGCATCGTGTTGAAGCTGCCGGCCAGGCGCGCCAGCTCGTCGGTCGATCCGCCCGTCTCGAGGCGGCGGCTGAGGTCCTGCGTCGCGGCGACGTGCGCGGTCGCGTCGGTCAGCGCGACGACCGGCGTCAGCGCCCGTCGCGAGACGAGCACGCCGAGCCCGGCCGCGGCGGCGACGCCTGCGCCGCTGACGCCGGCGAGGATCGCCAGCAGGCGGTGGAGCGCGTCGTCGACGTTCGAGCGCGACTCGGCGACCGTCAGCGCCGAGCCGTCCGGCGCCTTGACGGTCAGCATCCGCACCTCGACGCCGTCGACGGTCGCGTCGGAGTAGAACGAGTCCGCTCTGCCGGCGGCGACCGCGAACGTTCTGTCGCTCAGCGGCAGCGCCGGACCGCCGGCGAGCCCGCCGACCACCGCGCCGTCGCGCTTGACGAGCTGCGCGACGGTGCCCGAGGCGCCGAGCGGGCCGGGCACGAGCACGCCCATCGCCTCGCCGATCGAGCCGTCGTCGGTGCTGAGCACGGTCCGTCTGAAGTCCGACCGGGTGCGTCTCACGCCCTGTCGCAGCGGGCTGGCGGGGGAGACGGGCGCCATCCCTCTGGCGGCGAAGATCACTCTCGGCGCCTGCGTCTGGAGGCGCTCGTCGAGGCCGCTCGTCAGCTCGCTGCGCATGACGACGTAGATCAGCGCCGACGCGCCGACGATCGCGACCGCGACGGCCGCGGCGACGAGCACCACGATCCGCCGCCGGAAGCTCATCTGCGCGACTGCCGCAGCACGTAGCCGACGCCGCGCACGGTGTGCAGCAGCCGCTCGCCGCCACCGGCCTCGGTCTTGCGCCGCAGGTAGCCGACGTAGACGTCGATCGAGTTCGAGGTCGGGCCGAAGTCGTAGCCCCACACGTGCTCGACGATCTGCGTCCGCGACAGCACCTGGCGCGGGTGGCGCAGGAACAGCTCCAGCAGCACGAACTCGGTCCGCGTCAGCGTCAGCAGCTCCCCGTCGCGCGACGCCTCGCAGGCGGCGGGATCGAGCTCGAGGTCGTCGAAGCGCAGCAGCTCGGCGTTCTCGGCCCAGCCGGTGCGCCGCAGCAGCGCCTTCAGCCGCGCCAGCAGCTCCGGCAGCGCGAACGGCTTGGCGAGGTAGTCGTCGGCGCCCGCCTCCAGCCCCGCGACGCGGTCGTCGACCTCGTCGCGGGCGGTCAGCATCAGCACGGGCGTGCGGTCGCCGGCGTCGCGCATCCGGCGGCAGACCTCGATCCCGTCCAGCTCCGGCATCAGCACGTCGAGCAGGACGACGTCGGGCCGCGCGCTCGGCAGCTGGCGGATCGCGTCGCGCCCGTCGGTCGCGAGCTGCACCTCGAAGCCGTCCAGCCGCAGCGCCAGCTCCAGCGCCTCGCGCATCGCCGGCTCGTCGTCGACGACCATCACTCGCATCGGCGGCGAGCGTACGGCGCCAACATGAAGAGGACGTGAGCGGGCTACGCCGCCCGTGCGCGCAGCAGCGCGGCGGTCTGCTCGTCGGCCGGGAAGAATGCCTCGATCGACAGCTCCGCGACGGTCACGTCGGTCGCGGTGCCGAAGGTCGAGACGATCGAGATCAGCTGCAGCTCGCCGCCGTCGATCCGCAGCCGCAGCGGCACCGCGATGCGGCCGGCGAGGTCGTGGCCGGAGGGCGCGGGCGGGGCGGCGGCGTCGCCCTCGTCGTCGCCGCCGGGCGCGGGGTGGGCGACGACCTCCTCCAGCAGCGCCTGCAGCCCGCTGTCGCCCGTGACCGCGACCTGTCGCGCGAGCCGCTCCAGCAGGTGCGCGCGCCACTCGCCGTGGTTGACGATCCGCGGCGCGAGGCCGCCGGGGTGGAGCGCGAGCCGCATCGCGTTGAGCGGCGGACGCAGCAGCTCCGGCGCGACGCCGGCGGTCAGGAGCGCGACGCTGTGGTTGGCCGCGACGAGGTTCCAGTGGCGGTCGACGACGAGCGCCGGGTAGGGGTCGTGGCCGTCGAGCACCCGCTGGATCGCGTCGTGGACCGGCGCCAGCTCGGGCGCCTCCAGGTCGCGCTCCTCGTAGGCGGGCGCCCAGCCGCCGGCGAGCAGCAGCTGGTTGCGCTCGCGCAGCGGCACGTCGAGCTGCTCGGCCAGCCGCAGCACCATCTCGGCGCTCGGCTTCGAGCGGCCGGTCTCGACGAAGCTGAGGTGGCGGGCCGAGATGCCGGCCTCGAGCGCGAGATCGAGCTGGCTCAGCCGCCGCCGGCGACGCCAGTCGCGCAGCAGCGGCCCGACGCCGGCGCGGATGTCCTGGGTGATCGCGGTGCTCGCCATGGCGGCGACCTTAGCTCGCCGCGTGCGGCGCGTCGCTTACCTGGCAGGTAATGCTGCCGCCGCGCGGCCGCCGTCGCCCTACTGCGGATCGGCCGGCGCCGGGCCGAGCACCATGTCGCAGAAGCCGCGCGCGATCTCGCCGGTGGAGAGGCGGCCGCGGGGGCGGTACCACTGCGGCAGGTGGTTGACCATGCCGAGCAGCGCGAAGGTCGTCAGCCGGCGGTCGCCGAAGCGGGCGCCGTCGCGCTCGACCCGCTCCAGCGTCTGCTCCAGCATGCGCTCGAACCGCTTGCGGCTGCCGGCGACGTGTCTCCACTGCGGCTCGCGCTCGATCACATGCCGCTCCTGCAGGAAGACGATCATGTGCTGGCGGTGGCTGGCGACCTGCTCGACCCACGCGCCGACGAGCGCCCGCAGCGCCTGCTCGGGCGCGAGCGCGTCGAGGTCGAGCGCGTCGACCCGCTCCAGCAGCGGCTCCATCAGCGCGTCGCAGATCGCGATCAGCAACTGCTCCTTGGAGCCGATGTAGTGGTACAGCCCGCCGGCCGTCAGCCCCGTCGCCTCGGTCAGATCCTGCATCGTCGTCGCGTGGTAGCCGCGCTCGGCGAACAGCTCCGCCGCCGCCTCCACGACCGCCTCGCGCTTGGCGTCATAGCGGCGCCGCAGCGCCGGTCGTGTCGGGGGCGTGACCATCGTCGCGCCTCACGATACCGCCGCCCGCCCCAAAAACCGAACGCCCCCTCGGTGCAAATGCAACAGCAGACGCGCGCTTTGCAACCACTTCTTAACGACACCGCCCCGGCCGCGTAACTTCTGGCGAAGTCAGAGGCGGGAACGGGGCGTGGACCATTAGCGTACCTGTCCGATGGATCAGGAGCAAGCGATCAGATGGCTTTCGGAAGGGCGATTCGGCCGCTTTCGTGATGCCGCGGGCGGCGATCACACGAGAGCTGTTGCGCTGTACAACTGGCACCTGGAATTAAGCACTGAGCTGTTCTCACTCATCCACTGGAGCGAGCTGCTCTTGCGGAACGCGATCGACGCATGTCTCGGGGCAGGGCAACCGCAAGCGCCGTTGGCGGCGACGTGGGTGCTCGACTTCGAGGTCCTGCGCCCGTGGGCGGTCAGGCAGGTCGTCGGCGCCGTCGAGCGGTTGCCTTCCGAGCAGGAGATCACGCGTGATCGAGTTGTCGCCGGGCTGTCGTTCGGCTTCTGGGTCGCGCTGCTCGGCCGTCGCTACGACGAACTGTGGCGTGACCGTCTGCATGCCGCATTCCCACATGAACGCCCGTCGCGGGAGGCGGTTGCAACGGTGCTGCGGCGGTTGCAGCGCCTGCGGAACAGGATCGCCCATCACGACTGTCTGCTCGACGTCGACGCCGGCAGCGCTGTGGCGGAGATCTTCGCGCTCGCCCGCTGGATCGACCAGGACGCTGACGAGTGGCTGCGGACGGTGGCGCCGGTCGAGCGTCTGGTCGCGCGCCGGCCGTGAGGCAGCAAGCTGCCACACCGAGCGTCCGCTCGAAATCCGAATGGCCGTTCGGTATCGTGCCCGGCCATGGACTTCGACCTCTCAGACGACCACCGGCTGCTGCGCAGCACGGTGCGCGAGTTCGCCGAGCAGGAGATCGCGCCTGTCGCGGAGGAGCTCGACCGCACCAAGGCGTTCCCCTACGAGCTGGTGAGACGGCTCGGGGAGCTGAACCTGATGGGGATCCCGTTCCCCGAGGAGGTCGGGGGCGCGGGGGCGGACACGATGGCGTACGCGATCGTCGTCGAGGAGCTGGCGCGGGTCGACTCGTCGGTCGCGATCACGCTCTGCGCGCACACCTCGCTCGGCACGCAGCCGATCTACCTGTTCGGGAGCGGGGAGCAGAAGCGCGACTGGCTGCCGCAGCTGACCGCCGGCGAGAAGCTCGGCGCCTTCGGCCTGACCGAGCCCGAGGCCGGCTCCGACGCCGGCAACGTGCAGACGCGCGTGACGCTCGACAGAGGCGACTGGGTCATCAACGGCGCCAAGCAGTTCATCACCAACGCCGGCACCGAGATCTCGGGCTGCGTCGTGATCACCGCGGTCACCGACATCGACGCGCGCGGCCGCAAGGAGATCTCGAACATCCTCGTGCCCAACGGCACGCCCGGCTACGAGCAGGGCACGCCGTACCGCAAGATGGGCTGGAACGCGTCGGACACGCGCCCGCTCACCTTCACGGACTGCCGCGTCCCCGGCGACCATCTCGTCGGCCCGCGCGGCGCCGGCTTCAAGCAGTTCCTGCGCGTGCTCGACATCGGCCGCATCGGCGTCGCGGCGATGGGCGTCGGCCTCGCCCAGGGCGCGCTCGACGAGGCGCTCAAGTACGCGAAGGAGCGGCAGGCGTTCGGCCAGTCGATCTCGAGATTCCAGTCGATCCAGGCGAAGCTCGCCGACATGGCGACCGAGATCGAGGCGGCGCGGCTGCTCGTCCGCCACGCCGCCTTCCAGAAGGACCAGGGGCGCGACTTCTCGCTCACCGCCGCGCAGGCGAAGCTGAAGACCGGCCGGCTCGCCGTCCGCTGCTCCGAGGAGGCGGTCCAGATCCACGGGGGCTACGGCTACATCGAGGAGTACCCGGTCTGCCGCTTCTACCGCGACGCGAAGATCCTCACGATCGGCGAGGGGACCGACGAGGTCCAGCAGCTGGTGATCGCCCGCGCGCTCGGCGCGTAGGCGGGGCGCGAGAGGCGGATGGCGATGCTCCCGGACCGTGTCCACCTGCGCGAGGTCGGCCCGCGCGACGGCTTCCAGAACGAGCCGGAGACGATCCCGACCGCGGTCAAGGTCGCGCTGATCGAGCGGCTCGCGGCGGCCGGCGTGACGCGGCTGGAGGCGACCTCGTTCGTGCGTGCCGACGCGATCCCGCAGCTCGCCGACGCGGCCGAGGTGCTGCGCGCGATCAGGCTGCCGGATGCGGTCTCGGTCTCGGTGCTGATCCCGAACGAACGCGGGCTCGACGCGGCGCTGCAGCTGCGCGACCGCTTCGACGAGGTCAACGTCTTCCTCTCCGCCAGCGAGACGCACAACCGCCGCAACGTCAACCGCCCGGTCGCCGACTCGCTCGCGGGCGTGACACGCGTCGTGGAGCGGGCGCGGGCCGAGGGGCTGCGCTGCCAGGGGACGATCGCGACCGCCTTCGGCTGCCCCTACGAGGGCCGCGTCGACCCGGCGCGGGTGGCCGAGCTGGCGGAGGCGCTGGTCGTCGCCGGCTGCGAGGAGATCGCCTTCGGCGACACGACCGGGATGGCCAACCCGGCGCAGGTGCGCAGCCTCTTCCCGCGCTGGGCGCAGGCGCTGCCGGGCGCGGAGCTGACCGCCCACTTCCACAACACGCGCGGCCAGGGGCTCGCGAACGCGCTCGCCGCGCTCGACGCCGGCGTCACCAGCTTCGAGGCGAGCTTCGGCGAGCTCGGCGGCTGCCCGGAATCAGACCCCGCCCACCCACCCCCGCGCATCCCCACCGGCAACGTCGCCAGCGAGGATCTCGTCTCGATGCTGCACGAGATGGGGATCGAGACCGGGATCGACCTCGGCAGGCTGCTGGTCGCCTCGCGCTCGGTGCAGGAGCAGCTCGGGCGGCCGCTCGGCGCGCACGTCCTGACCGCCGGACCCGTCGAATGGCACGCGCATGCCTGAGCTCGACTCGCTCGCCCCCGTCCTCGTCGCCAACCGCGGCGAGATCGCCGTCCGCATCTGCAGCACGCTGCGGCGGCTCGGGCTGCGCTCGGTCGCCGTCTTCAGCGACGCCGACGCCGGCGCCCCGCACGTGCGCGCGGCCGACGCCGCCGTCCGCATCGGCCCCGCCGACGCACGCTCCTCCTACCTCTCGATCGACGCGCTGCTGGCGGCCGCGCGGGCGACCGGCGCCCGCGCCGTCCACCCCGGCTACGGCTTCCTCGCCGAGAGCGCCGCGTTCGCGGAGGCGGCGATCGACGCCGGCCTCATCTGGATCGGCCCGCCGCCGGCCGCGATCGAGCTGATGGGCGACAAGGCGCAGGCGAAGCAGCTCGCGCGCCAGGCGGAGGTGCCGGTCGTGCCCGGGATCGAGGGCGTCGACCTCAGCCAGGACCAGATCGCCGGCTTCTGCGCCGAGCACGGCTATCCCGTCGTCGTGAAGGCGGTCGCTGGCGGCGGCGGCAAGGGGATGCGCGTCGTGCGCGCGGAGGCGGAGCTGGCGGGCGCGCTGGCGGCCGCGCGGCGCGAGGCGGCGGCCGCCTTCGGCGACGAGCGCGTGCTGGTCGAGCGCTACCTCGAACGGCCGCGCCACATCGAGGTGCAGGTGCTGGCCGACAGCCACGGCGCCGTCGTCCACCTCGGCGAGCGCGAGTGCTCGCTCCAGCGGCGCCACCAGAAGGTCGTCGAGGAGGCGCCCTCGCCGGTCGTCGACCCCGCGTGGCGGGCCGAGATGGGCGCGGCGGCGGTCGCGCTCGCGCGCGCCTGCGGCTACGTCGGCGCCGGCACCGTCGAGCTGATCGTGCCGGCGGCCGAGAACGGCGTGCTGCCGGACGACTTCTACTTCCTCGAGATGAACACGCGCCTGCAGGTCGAGCATCCGGTGACGGAGCTGGTCTACGGCGTCGACCTTGTCGAGCAGCAGCTGCGGGTCGCGGCCGGCGCCGAGCTGACGCTGCACCAGGGTGGCCTGACGCCGCGCGGCCACGCGGTCGAGGCGCGTCTCTACGCCGAGGACCCGGCCGCCGGCTTCCTGCCGTCGACCGGCGTCGTGCGGCACTGGCGCGCGCCGCGCGGCGAGGGGATCCGCGTCGACCACGCGCTCGCCGACGGCGTCGCGGTGACGACGAGCTACGACCCGATGATCGCGAAGCTGATCGCCCACGGGCCCGACCGCGCGACCGCGATCGGCCGGCTCGAACGGGCGCTCGGCGAGCTGGAGCTGCTCGGCGTGAGCACCAACGCCGCCTTCAGCGCGAGCCTGCTGGCGCGGCCCGACGTGCGCGCCGGCGAGCTCGACACCGGCCTGCTCGAACGCGTGCTGGCCGACGGCGGCGCCGCGGCCGTCGCGCCGCCGGCCGAGCTGATCGCCGCCGCGGCGCTGACGCTCGCGCTGCTCGACGCCGAGGCGCTCGCGCGCACCACCAGCGTGCCGCTCGGCTGGCGCTCCGACGGCGCCGCCGGCAGCTGGCGGCGGCGCGTCGCGATCGGCGGCGACGCGGTCGAGCTGACGATCGCCGGCAGCCGCGTCAGCGTCGGCGCGGTCGCCTGGGAGGGCAGCGCGCGACGGCTCGGCGAGGAGACCGTCGAGGTCGTGCTCGACGGCGTCGCGCGAGCGTGCGTCTTCGCCGCGGGCGAGGACGGCACGCTCTGGATCGGCGCCGACGGTCACCAGCTGGAGCTGCTGCCGGCGCGGGCCGCGAGCGGCGATCTCAGCGCCGCCGGCGACGCGCTCTCGGCGCCGATGCCGGGCACGGTCCTGCTCGTCAACGTGCGCGACGGCGACGTCGTCGCCGAGGGCGACGTGCTGATCGTGCTGGAGTCGATGAAGATGGAGCTGTCGGTGACGGCGCCGCACGCCGGTGTGGTGACGGGGCTGGCGGTCAAGCCGGGCGACAAGGTCGCGCTCAGAGAGCTGCTCGCGCAGGTCCACGCGGAGGAGGAGAGATGAGCCATCGCGAGGGTCATCTGGAGCTGATCGCCGAGCTGCAGCAGCGGCTGGCGCGCGTGCGCGCCGGCGGCGGGGCGAAGGCGACCGAGCGCCACGTCGCGCGCGGCAAGCTGCCGGCGCGCGAGCGGGTCGAGCGGCTGTGCGATCCCGGCGCGCCGTTCCTGGAGCTGGCGCCGCTCGCCGCCGAGGGCCTCTACGACGACGACGCGCCCGGCGCGGGCGTCGTCGCGGGCGTCGGCGTGATCCACGGGCGCCGCTGCATGGTCGTCGCCAACGACGCGACCGTGAAGGGCGGCACCTACTTCCCGCTGACGGTCAAGAAGCATCTGCGGGCGCAGGAGGTCGCGGCCGAGAACCACCTGCCGTGCGTCTACCTGGTCGACTCCGGCGGCGCCTTCCTGCCGCTGCAGGACGAGGTCTTCCCCGACCGCGACCACTTCGGCCGGATCTTCTTCAACCAGGCGAACATGTCGAAGCGGGGGATCGCGCAGATCTCCGCCGTGATGGGCTCGTGCACGGCCGGCGGCGCGTACGTGCCGGCGATGAGCGACGAGACCGTGATCGTCCGCAACCAGGGGACGATCTTCCTCGGCGGCCCGCCGCTGGTGAAGGCGGCGACCGGCGAGGAGGTGACCGCCGAGGAGCTGGGCGGCGGCGACGTCCACGCCCGCACCTCCGGCGTCGTCGACCATCTCGCGCACGACGACGCGGACGCCCTGCAGCGGATCCGCGACGTCGTGCGGACGCTGCCGCAACCGCCCGGCGGCGGCCTCGCGGCGCCGCCCTGGGAGCGGATCGCGCCGCGCCCGCCGGCCCACGCCGATGACCCCGACGGCCTGCTGGAGATCGTCCCGCTCGACCCCCGCACGCCCTACGACGTGCGCGAGGCGCTGCGGCGGATCGTCGACGGCGGCGAGCTGCAGGAGTTCAAGGAGCTGTACGGGACGACGCTCGTCTGCGCCTTCGCGCATCTGGACGGCCACCCGGTCGGCGTGATCGCCAACAACGGCGTGCTGTTCAGCGAGTCGTCGCTGAAGGGCGCCCACTTCGTCGAGCTGTGCGACCGGCGCGGGATCCCGCTGCTGTTCGTGCAGAACGTCGCCGGCTTCATGGTCGGCCGCGACTACGAGGCCGGCGGGATCGCGAAGGACGGCGCCAAGCTCGTCACCGCCGTCTCCTGCGCGCGCGTGCCGAAGCTGACGGTGATCGCCGGCGGCTCCTACGGCGCCGGCAACTACGGCATGTGCGGCCGCGCCTACTCGCCCCGCTTCCTGTGGATGTGGCCGAACGCGCGCATCTCGGTGATGGGCGGCGAGCAGGCCGCGGCCGTGATGACCGAGGTCGGTCAGCCCGAGGTCGGCGCGCGCTTGAAGGAGCAGTACGAGCGCCAGGGCAGCCCCTACTACGCGACCGCCCGCCTCTGGGACGACGGCGTGATCGACCCGCGCCAGACCCGCAACGTGCTCGCCGCCGCGCTGGCCGCCTGCGCCAACGCCCCGCTCGCCGACCCCGGCTACGGCATCTTCCGGATGTAACGCGCCGCGCCTCGGCGCGGCCGTCCAGAGCTGGTTCGAGATGCCCGCCTCGGCGGGTATCTCGCTGTTCGCGGGGGCGTTCGGGGGCTGGATCCGGTTTCGCTGAGCACTCGATCAGCGAAACTTTAAACTCGATCATCAAAACTTCACCGTGAAAACCGCACGGAGATGGTCATTTCGGCGCGAATTCGGGCGATTTTCCCTTGACTTGGGGGATGTTTTGCTGTGTACTCTCCCGAACTCGATCACGAAAACGCACAGGTCGCGCGGATCGAGTCGCTCATCAAGAGGAGAGATGGAGGAGAGGCATGCGTTGGATGCTGCGCGCGGTCATCACGGCCGTGCTGCTGGTCGCTGCCGCATTCGCGGTGACGGCATGCGGGAGCAGTGACGACTCGTCGGAGGGAAGCTCGACCTCGAGCTCGGCGAGCGCCACGACGGGGGCGAAGCCGGGGACGAAGATCACGCTGTGGCACAACAGCGCCGATCCGCCCGCGCTGAGACAGCTGTACAAGGACTTCGAGGCCGACACCGGCATCAAGCTGGAGGCGATCGCCAACCCGTCCGCCGGCTTCGAGGACACGACGCTGACGAGATGGGCCTCGGGCTCGCGTCCCGACGTGCTCGAGTACCACCCGACCGTCACCAACCTGCTCGCGCTCAACCCGAGAGCGAACCTGCGCGACCTCAGCGGCGAGGCGTACATCGCGAAGTCGGGCGACCTCTACAGAAGCGCCGCGACGGTCGACGGCAAGACCTACGGCGCCGTCATCGGCTTCCCGCAGGTCTTCGGCATCTTCTACAACAAGGACGTCTTCGCGAGAGCGGGGATCGACACGCCGCCGACCAACGCGGCCGAGCTGATCGAGGCCTGCAGAACGATCCTCGCGAGAACGCCCGGCGTCGTGCCGATCGCCGAGTCCGGCGGCTCGCAGTGGCCGGTGCAGGTGCTGCCGACGCTGCTGATGGGCGACGCCAACCCCGACAACACGTGGGGCCAGGAGCTGCGCAGCAACAGAGCGCACCTGGACGACGACGGCTCGCCGTTCACGAGAGCGATGGAGACGTACAAGCAGCTCAGAGACGACGGCTGCTTCAACAGAGACGCCGCCTCGGCGACGGTCGAGAACTCCGTCAGAGGGCTGGTCGAGGGCAGAGTCGCGATGGTCGCGCTCCACTCCGACATGATCGCCGCGATGGTCGCTGCGGCCGGCGGCGACGCCGCCAAGGTCGACGGATCGATCGGCTTCTTCGCGGTCGGCGGCGAGTCGCCGGCGGCGACCTACATCCCCAGCCCGATCGGCTCGTACTACCTGCCGAGAACGGGCGACGCCGACCGCGAGGCGGCGGCGCTGGAGTTCATCCGCTACGTCACCGGCAGAGGCTATGGCAGATACATCGCGTCGGCCAGAGCGTTCCCGGTGATCGAGGGCACGCCGGAGCCTGAGGGCGTCTCGGCGCTCGCGAGAGAGGTCAAGGCCTCCTACGACAGAGGCCCGGCCAACATCGCCTACGCGGCTGACGTGCCCGGCGTCGGCGGCGTGATGGTGCTGATCAACAAGCTCCTGATCGGTCAGGTCGAGCCTGAGCAGATCTCGGAGCAGACGCAGAAGGCTGTCGAGCAGGCGGCGAAGGCCGCGAAGCTCGAAGGCTGGTAGGCGGGGGACTCGACGTCGTGGCGAGCACCACGCTGACCCAGGCGACGGGCGCACCGGAGCAGACCGCGGTGCGCGCGTCGGAGCAGCCCGGCCCGCGGCGACGCAAGTCGCCGCGGGCGGGGGGCCACTGGCCGTTCTTCGCGCTGCCCGCGGTGGTGCTCGTCGCGGTCTTCTTCGCGCTTCCCTTCCTGCTCAACGCCGGCTTCGCCTTCTCGGACTGGAGCGGCTTCTCGGAGGAGATCGGCTTCAACGGGGTCGACAACTTCCGCACGCTGATCGACCAGGAGATCTTCTGGCCGGCCGTTCGCACCACGCTGATGTACGCCGGCTTCATGCTCGTCTTCGCGATCGGCATCAGCCTCTCGCTGGCGCTGCTGCTGGAGCAGACGACGCGGATCAACACGATCTTCCGCTCGCTCTTCTTCGTGCCGGTGCTGATCTCGCCGCTCGCCGCCGGCTACATCTGGAAGGGCATGCTGGCGAGCAACGGGCCGATCAACGGCATGCTCTCGTTCCTGCTCCCCGGCACGGTCGACACGGCCTGGCTGGGCGACCCGACGACCGCCCTGCCGGCCGTCGCGCTGATCGAGGCGTGGAAGTGGAGCGGGCTGATCACGCTCGTCTACATCGCCGGCCTGAAGGCGATCCCGAAGGAGATGCTGGAGGCAGCGATGATCGACGGCGCCAACGCCTGGACGCGCTTCTGGCGGATCCGCCTGCGGATGCTGGCGCCGGCCCTGACCTTCAACGTCGCCGTCACGCTCGCGATCGCGCTGATGGCCTACGACGTGATCGCGCCGACGACCGCCGGCGGGCCCGGCGACCACACGACGACGCTCAACATCGCGATGCGCCTGCAGTGGGGCCAGTCGTTCTTCGGCCCGGCGAGCGCGCTCAGCCTCACCGTCGCGGTCCTGATCGTCGTCTCGGCCGTGCCGCTGGTGATGTGGATGCGCAAGAAGGAAGTGAACTGATGGCTTCTCGCATCAAATATGTGGGATTGACGTTGTTCGCGATCCCGTGGGTCGTGCTGCCGCTGTGGATGGTGATCGTCAACGCGCTGAAGCCGCTCGGCGAGGCGCAGGCGCTGTCGCTGTCGCTGCCGCACACGTGGGCCTTCACCGACAACCTCGACACGGTCGTCAACGACGGCCACTACCTGATCGGCCTGCGCAACAGCGTGCTGATCACGGTCCCGGCGATCGCGATCATCCTGCTGCTCGGCTCGATGGCGGCGTGGGCGTTCGCGCGCACGCAGTCGCGCTGGCTGAGAGCGGCCTACTACCTCAGCACGCTCTCGGTGCTGCTGCCGCCGGCGATCATCCCGTCGATCTACCTGCTGAGAGAGATCGGCCTCGACGGCACCCGTCTCGGCTACGCGCTCGTCACGATCGCCGCCCGCATCGGGCTCGTGATCTTCCTCACGACGGGCTTCGTGCGCGCGCTGCCGGAGGACCTCGAGGATGCCGCCTCGATCGACGGCGCCGGCCCCTGGCAGACCTACCGCCACGTGCTGCTGCCGCTGCTGCGGCCGATCCTGCTCGTCGGCGGCGTGATCCTGATGATCACCGTCTGGAACGACTTCTTCTTCGCGCTCTTCCTGCTGCAGGGAGAGGGCAGCGCGACGCTGCCGCTGACGCTGTTCCAGTTCGCCTCCAGCACCGTCGACACGCTCAGCTGGAACCTCGTCTTCATGCACGTCGTGCTGACGAGCCTGCCGCTGATCGTCGTCTACCTGTTCGTCCAACGCCGCGTGCTCAGCGGCCTCACCGAAGGAGCGGTCAAGGGATGACCGGCGCCCCGAACTTCGACCTCGTGCTCGACCTGATCAGAGGCGAGGTGGACAGCGGACGCCTGCCGACGGCCGTCTTCGGCGTCGCGACGTCGGACGGCATCCAGGTGCTGGAGGCGTTCGGCGCCAACGGCAGCAGACCGCTGCAGACCGACGACACCTTCCTGCTCTTCAGCGCCTCCAAGCCGCTCGTCGGCCTCGCCGCGCTGCGGCTGGTCGAGCAGGGCAAGCTGGCGCTGCGGACGGCGCTGTCGGAGGCGCTGCCGCAGTTCGGCGTCGCGCGGATCGGCGAGGAGGTGACGCTCTGGCACCTGCTGACGCACACCGCCGGCATCACCGAGGCGACGGTCGCGCCGGAGACGAGCGTGCGCGAGCAGCTGCTGACGGCGCCGCAGGCGTTCCGCGCCGGCGAGTACGCGCTCTACTGCAACGTCGCCTTCGAGGGGATCGCGGCGCTGGTCGA
The DNA here is from genome assembly GCF_030646155.1 of Conexibacter sp. CPCC 205762. Taxonomy (GTDB): domain Bacteria; phylum Actinomycetota; class Thermoleophilia; order Solirubrobacterales; family Solirubrobacteraceae; genus Conexibacter. The sequence goes on along the minus strand of NZ_JAUTDN010000003.1, from coordinate 177,155 downwards.
GTCGGTCACCGGGCGCTCCTTCCACGAGCACCTGTGCGAGGACCTGAACGCGCTGACCGGCGTCGGCGGCCTCACCTACGACCCGACGACCCCGGTCGTGCCGATCGGCGGCCTCGACCGCGTGATGATGGACGTGCAGCGCTTCCGCGACATCAAGCACCCGGCCGGCGCGCTCAACGCGAGAGCCGAGGACCTGCTCGCGCTCGGCCAGATGCTGCTGCGCGGCGACCGCGAGCTGATCCACCCGACGACGCTCGCCGCGATGCTGACGCCGCAGACCGCCGGCATCCCGCGGCTGCTGCCCGACCCGCTTCACATCGGCCCCGGCACCGGGCAGGAGTGGGGGCTCGTCTGGAACATGCGGATGGGCTCGCCGACGCTGCTGGAGCAGCGCCTGTACGGACACGGCGGCCTGTCCGGGTGTCAATGGTGGATCTATCCGGACCACGACGCCTGCTTCGTGCTGTTGACTGGGCTGATGAACCCGCTCGACGTCGGCGTCGACCTGGACAACGTCCACAACGCCTTCACGACCTGTCTGGCTCCGGCCGGCGTCGACGCGCCACCGGAGGAGGTTCCGGCATGAGCCCAGCAGCGTCGTACGCGAGCGGCGTCTCCGCCGTCCCGCTGATCGGCGAGACGATCGGCGACAACCTGCGCAGCACTGCCCGCCGCGTGCCCGAGCGCGACGCGCTCGTCTCCTGCGAGCAGGGGCTGCGCTGGACCTACGCCGAGTTCGACGCGGCCGTCGACCGGCTCGCGACCGGCCTGCTCGCGCGCGGCGTGGAGCAGGGCGACCGCGTCGGGCTGTGGTCGCCCAACCGCTGGGAGTGGGTGCTGACGCAGTACGCGACCGCGCGCATCGGCGCGGTGCTCGTCAACGTCAACCCCGCCTACCGCACGCACGAGCTGGCGTACGCGCTGAGACACTCGGGCACCGCGATGCTGTTCGCCGCGCGCAGCTTCAAGACGAGCGACTACGCGGCGATGGTCGCGCAGGTGCGGGGCGAGCTGGAGCAGCTGCGCGAGGTCGTCTTCTTCGACGACGACGCCGCTTGGGAGGCGCTCGTCTCGACCCCGGTCGACGCCGCCGCGATCGCCGTGCGCGAGGCCGCGCTGAGCTTCGACGACCCGATCGACATCCAGTACACGAGCGGCACGACCGGCGCGCCGAAGGGCGCGACGCTGAGCCACCACAACCTGCTCAACAACGGCTTCTTCGTCGGCGAGCTGATCGACTACAGCGAGCAGGACCGCGTCTGCATCCCGGTCCCCTTCTACCACTGCTTCGGGATGGTGATGGGCAACCTCGCGGCGACCTCGCACGGCGCCTGCATGGTGATTCCGTCCGCCGGCTTCGACCCGGCCGCGACGCTGCGCGCGGTCGCGCAGGAGCGCTGCACCTCGCTCTACGGCGTGCCGACGATGTTCATCGCCGAGCTGGCCGACCCGTCGTTCGCCGAGCACGACCTCAGCAGCCTGCGGACCGGCATCATGGCCGGGTCGCCCTGCCCGATCGAGGTCATGAAGCAGGTGATCGAGAAGATGAACATGGCCGAGGTCTCGATCTGTTACGGCATGACCGAGACCTCGCCGGTGTCGACGCAGACGCGCACCGACGACCCGCTGGAGCTGCGCGTCGGCTCGGTCGGCCGCGTCGGGCCGCACGTCGAGGTGAAGGTCGTCGACCCGGAGACCGGGGTCGTCGTCGAGCGCGGCGCGACCGGTGAATTGTGCACGCGCGGCTACAGCGTCATGCTCGGGTACTGGGGCGAGCCGGAGAAGACCGCGGAGGCGATCGACGCGGCAGGCTGGATGCACACCGGCGACCTCGCGACGATCGACGACGGCGGCTACGTGGCGATCGTCGGGCGGATCAAGGACATGGTCATCCGCGGCGGCGAGAACGTCTACCCGCGCGAGCTGGAGGAGCTGCTCTACCTGCACGAGCAGGTGCTCGACGTGCAGGTCGTCGGCGTCCCCGACGACAAGTACGGCGAGGAGCTGTGCGCCTGGATCAGACTGCGCGAGGGCGCGCAGGTCGAGGCCGAGGAGGTGCGCGCCTTCTGCCGCGAGCGCGTCGCGCACTACAAGGTGCCGCGCTACGTGCTGTTCGTCGAGGAGTTCCCGATGACCGTCACCGGGAAGGTGCAGAAGTACAAGATGCGCGAGACGACGATCGAGCAGCTCGGGCTGGAGCAGACGGCGGAGGTCGCGCGATGACGAGCGGCATGTACCGCCGCTTCGTGCCGGCCGAGCGCCGCAGACGGATGGCGGCGCTGCTGCAGAGACGCGGCTCGGTCTCGATCGCGGAGCTGGAGGAGGCGTTCGGGATCTCGGCGATGACCGCCCGCCGCGACCTCGCGGCGCTGGAGGAGCGCGGGCTGGTGACGCGCACCTGGGGCGGCGCCTCGACGCTGGCGCCGGTCGCGCACGAGTCCTCCTTCGGCGACCGGCTGGAGCGCGACGTCGAGCGCAAGCGCAGGCTCGCCGACGCCGCCTACCGGCTCGTGAAGCCGAACGAGACGCTGCTGGTCGACTCCTCCACGACCGGCTGGTACTTCGTCGAGCGGCTGCTGGAGGAGCCGATCCCCTGCACCGTCATCACCAACTCGCTGGCGGTGATGGACCTCGCCGACCCGACCCCGCCGGGGATGCAGTTCGTCGTGATCGGCGGGATCCTGCGGCCGCTGTCGCGCTCGACCGTCGGCCCGGCGGCGACGAAGGCGATCCGCGGCTACTACGCCGACCGCGCCGTCGTCTCCGTCTACGGCGTCGGCACCGACGGCTCGCTGACCGACCCCGACGCCTACGAGTCGGAGGTGAAGGCGGCGATCGTCGCCCGCGCGCGCGAGCCGATGCTGCTGGTCGACGCCGCCAAGTTCGGCACGCTGGCGCAGAACAGAGTCGCCGCGGTCGAGGAGTTCGGCCATGTGGTCACCGCCGACGTCGGGCGCGAGGCGATCGACATGCTCGCGGCCGCGGGCGTGGAGCTGCACGAGGCATAGGTCATGGCCGAAACGGGGGTTGAACAACGCGTGGGCGAGCTGCGAGGAGAGCGGCTGCGCTGCGAGCGGCTGACCGATCCGCTCGCGATCGGCAGCGCGGCGCCGCGGCTGAGCTGGATCGCCGCGCCCGTGCGCGCCGCCGCCGGCGGCGCCGAGGCCGACGCCGCGCGCGGCCAGCAGCAGAGCGGCTGGCGCGTGCGCGCCGCCGCCGACGAGGCTTCGCTCGCCGCGGGTGAACGACTCCTGTGGGACTCGGGGCGGGTGGCGGGGGACGAAGCGATCGCCGTGGCCTGGGGCGGACCTGCCCTCAGGCCCGGCGAGCGCGTCGTCTGGGACGTGCAGCTGTGGGACCGCGACGGCGCCGCCGGGCCGCGCAGCGCGCCCGCGACCTTCGCCGCCGGCATCGCCGACTGGGGCCGCGCCGCCTGGGTCGGCCACGGCCACCCGTGGGCCGAGCACCAGCCGCCGAGCGGCGAGCAGCTCGACCCGCTGCACAACATGGGCATGAGCAGCGCGCTGCTGCGCCACGGCTTCCGCGTCGAGCTGCCGGTCACGCGCGCGACCGTCTACGCGACCGCGCGCGGTCTCTACCGGCTGCGGATCAACGGCGAGCGCGTCGGCGACCACGAGCTGGCGCCGGGCTGGACCGACTACCGCAGACGGATCCACTACCAGGCGTTCGACGTCACCGCGCTCATGCGCGACGGCGACAACGCGCTCGGCGTCGAGCTGGGCGAGGGCTGGTACGCCGGTTACCTCGGCTGGCTGCTGAAGAAGGCCGGCGGCCACTACGGCCAGCGCCCGAGCGCGCTCGTCAAGCTCGTGCTGGAGCACGCCGACGGCACGGTCGGCGAGGTCGTCTCCGGCCCGCAGTGGCGCGCGACGCGCGGCCCGCGCGTCCACTCCGACCTGCAGCACGGCGAGCGCTACGACGCGCGCCTGCACGCGCCCGGCTGGGACGCGCCCGGCTTCGACCAGTCGCGCTGGGAGGCGGCCGTCGAGCACGCGCCGCCGGCAGGCGCCGCGCTGGAGCCGCAGCCGAACGAGCCGGTCCGCGTCGTGCAGCAGCTGCCGGCGGTCGCGCTCAGCGAGGTCGCGCCCGGCACGTGGCTGTTCGACCTCGGGCAGAACATGGTCGGCTGGGCGCGGCTGCGCGCCGCCGGGCCGCGCGGCACCGTCGTCACGCTGCGCTTCGGCGAGGCGCTCGACGGCGACGGCCGGCTCTACACCGAGAACCTCCGCACCGCCGCCCAGCGCGACGTGGTCGTGCTCTGCGGCGACCCCAGCGGCGGCGGCGAGACGTTCGAGCCGGCCTTCACCTGCCACGGCTTCCGCTACGTCGAGGTCAGCGGCCTCGCCGAGCCGCCGCGGCTGGAGGACCTCGTCGGCCGCGTCGTCCACAGCGACGCGCCGTGGACGGGCGGATTCCACTCCTCCGACGAGCTGCTGAACGCGATCGAGCGCAACGTCGAATGGGGCCAGCGCGGCAACTTCGTCGCGATCCCGACCGACTGCCCGCAGCGCGACGAGCGGCTCGGCTGGCTCGCCGACACGCAGGTGTTCGCGCCGACGGCGCTGCTGAACATGGACTGCACCGCCTTCTTCGAGAAGTGGCTGCAGGACGTGCGCGACGCGCAGGCCGACGACGGCGCCTTCCCGGACGTCGCGCCGCTGCCGCCCGACTACGAGGTCCTCTCGCACGGCGCGCCGGCGTGGGGCGACGCCGGCGTGATCGTGCCGTGGGCGGTCTGGCAGGCGAGCGGCGAGCGGCGCGTGCTGGAGGCCGCCTACCCGTCGATCGAGCGCTGGATGGCGCACATCGCGCAGCGCAACCCCGACCACGTCCGCTCCAACGCGCTCTACAACAGCTACGGCGACTGGCTCGGCGTCGGCAGCGACACCGACAAGGCGCTCCTGGCGACCGCCTACTGGGCGCTCGACGCGCTGCTGGTCACCGAGATCGCCCGCGCGCTCGGGCGGATGGAGCGCGAGGTCGCGCGCTGGGCGTCGCTGCACGCGCGCGTCGCGGCCGCCTTCCGCGCCACCTGGCTCGACCGCGACGGCCGCCTGAGACCCGCGGTCGCGACCCAGACCGCCTGCCTGCTCGCGCTCCACGCGCGCGTGCTCGACGGGCCTGCGCAGGAGGCGCTGGTCGCGCGGCAGCTCGCCGACGACGTGATCGCGCGCGGGCGGCGGCTGTCGACCGGCTTCGTCGGCACCGCGCTGCTCTGCCCCCTGCTCAGCGAGCACGGCCATCCCGAGCTGGCGTGGGACCTCGCGCTCGCCGACACGCTGCCGTCGTGGGGCGCGAGCGTGCGCGCGGGCGCGACGACGATGTGGGAGCGGTGGGACGGCTGGACCGCCGAGGACGGCTTCGCCTCGCCGAACATGAACTCGTTCAACCACTACGCCTTCGGCGCGATCGGCGAGTGGCTCTTCCGCCATGCCGCCGGGCTCGACCAGCAGCCCGGCAGCAGCGGCTGGGCGCACCTGCGCGTGCGCCCCTTCCCGGACGCGCGCCTGCGCTGGGCGCGCGCCCACCACGACGGCCCGCGCGGACCGCTGCGCGCCGGCTGGGAGCGGCTCGACGACGAGCTGGCGCTGACGGTCGCGCTCCCGCCCGGTACGCGCGCGACCGTGCACGTGCCGGCGGCCGATCCGGCGCTCGTGCGCGAGCGCGGCCGGCCGCTCGACGCCGCCCCCGGCGTCACCCTCGCCGGGGTCGCCGACGGGCGCGTGCTCGTCGACGTCGCCGCCGGCGACTACCTCTTCACCGCGCCGTGGTCGCACACAGGCGCAGCGTTCGCCGCACCAGCCTGATCCATCCAAGGAGAGAGGAAGGACCCGATGGGACGCATGCGTCGCATGGGCTTGCCCCTGCTCGCGCTCGCGGCCGGCATCGCCATGCCCGGTACCGCACTCGCCGACGAGATCTGCCCCGTCAGAGTGGACGCGTCCGCCTTCGCGGACAACGCGCAGCTGCTCAGATACGCGCAGAGACAGCAGGACTTCGGTCCGCGCCCGACCGCGTCGGCCGCGCACACGAACTACATCGACTGGCTGGAGAGCGAGATCTCCGCGGTGCCGGGGATCACGACCTCGTCGCTGGACTACTCGGTCGATCGCTGGGACAGCGTCGCGACGACGCTGAACGTCGGCGGCAGAAGCCTCGACGTCGCCGGCGCGATCCCGTTCACGAGCACGACGGGCTCCGGCGGCGCGACCGCGCAGCTGGTCTACCTGCCGTCGGGCACGAACATCACCGCCGCCAACTCCGCCGGCAAGATCGTCGTGCGCGACCTGCCGTGGAACAACGCGCCGTACCTGCTGTTCTACCCGCCGCTGCTCGGCTGGTCGGTCTACGACCCGGGCCTGACGCTGAACATGCTCGGCTCCGACTCGACCGAGGTGCTGGCCCAGGCCGGCGTCGACGCGCAGGCCGCCGCCGACGCGGGCGCCGCCGGCGTGCTGATGGTCAGCCAGCTGCCGACCGCCCAGATCAGAGGCACCTACGCGCCCTACGAGGGCCTGCCGATCAGAACCGCCGGCGCCTTCGTCGGCGTCGACGAGGGCGAGGCGCTGAAGGCCGCGATCAGAAGCGGCGGCGCGAGCACGACCGGCACGTTCGTCTCCGACGTCAGATGGACGCCGGCCAGAACGCGCACCGTGCTGGCGACGCTGAGAGGCACCAGCGACCAGAAGATCGTCATCACGTCGCACACCGACGGCATGAACCCGGTCTGGGACAACGGCCCGCTGTCGATGCTCGCGCAGGCGAGATACTTCGCCTCGCTGCCGGCCGCCTGCCGTCCGAAGACGATCCAGTTCGCCTTCACGACCGGCCACCTCTACCAGCACCTGACCGGCCCCGACAGACGCGAGGGCGGCGCCGGCCAGTACGCCGCGCTGCTCGACAGAGAGTACGACGACGGCAAGGTCTCGGCCGTGATCGTGCTGGAGCACATAGGAGCACGCCGCTACGACGCGGTCGCGCGCACGGGCGGCCTGCCCGGCAAGCAGCTCGTCGCCGACAGAACGCTGAACGAGCTGCTGCTGCTGCCGGTGACCGACTCGTGGCCGCTGCGCGACGCGGTCCAGACGGCGATCCAGAACCGCGACGTGCGCCGCACGGCGATGGTCAAGGGCCTCTCCGCCGCCGACCTGGCGACGGTCCCGCACCACTGCTCGTTCGGCGGTGAGGGCACGCCGTACGTCCAGCACCTGCTGCCGACGGTCGCGCCGATCGCCGCGCCGAAGATGCTGTTCTCGCCGCAGTTCGGGACCGAGGCGCTCGACGTCGACCTGTGGCGGCGCGGCACGCTCGCCTTCACCGACGTCGCGATCAGACTCGGCACGATGACGCAGGCGGACATCGCCGGCGACTTCACCTTCATGCGCGACCAGCGCGCAAGAGGGGCGAGAACGTGCGTCTGAGCCACCTCGTGACCACCCTGGGCGTCGCTGCGGCGGCGCTCGGGGGCGGGGCGGCGACCGCCGGCGCCGCCGCACCGCCGTTCATCCCGATCAACCTCGAGACCGTCCCGCTGCCGTCCGGCTATGCGGCCTCGACGCCGATCTGGACGCAGGACGGCGACCACCTGCTGTTCTCCTCCGGCGGCCAGCTGCACACCGTCAAGCAGGACGGCAGCGAGCTGCAGTGCATCTCCTGCGGCCTCTCCAACGACCCCAGAATCGTGCCGGCCGCGCAGGAGGCGTTCAAGGACGTCTTCCCCGACGGCAGACGCGTGATGTGGGGCGACTTCGAGCGCGCCTTCGTCCTGGAGTGCGCGCCGAGCGTCTTGAGATGCGATTCCAAGACGCTGCTGCCGGTCGACGTCAGCGGCGAGAGAGGGACCGGCCTCGGCGGCCTGCTCGACCCGCTGATCCTCGGCTCGGGCGTCTGGCACCTGTCGCCCGACGGCGCGTACATCGGCTGGACCGCCAGCCGTCTCGACACGCGCCCGATGCTCGTCGCGAGACTCGAGCGCAGAACCGACAGATACGTCGCGACGAACATCAAGACGGTCAACCCGCCCGGCCCCAGAAACGGGCTCGACAGCAACCCCGTCGGCTGGACCAACGGCGGCGCGCTCTACGAGCTGAAGGGCTTCACCGACGGCGGCGCCTCGGTCACCTACGTGACGAGCCAGTTCGAGGGCAACCCCGACCTCTACAAGACCAACCTCGCGACCGGCCAGGTGACGCGCCTGACCGGTCACCCGGACTGGGACGAGGACAGCGGCGACTCGCCCGACGGCCAGCTGATGCTGCTGCACTCCGACCGCGGCATGCACCGCGTCGACGCGGCCGGCCTGCTGCCGCGGCGCTCGTTCGTCGACTACCCGATCTCGGTCAACGCCGCGATCTACTACGTCGGCCACGACGAGGGCTTCCAGTGCGACCTGCAGCCGTGGCTGCTGCCGGCCAGCGGCGACGGCCAGGGCAGACTGCTCGGCCAGCCGCTCGCGCCCTACACGGGCGGCGACCTGCACCCGCAGAACAACGTCCCCGGCCGCGGCGCCTGGAACCCCGACAGCACGAAGGTCGCGCTGACGGAGATGTCGTACACGACCAACCTCGGCTCCAACCGGCTGCTGGTCGCGAGACTGAAGCGCAGAGCGACGAGCGCGCAGCCGGTCGTCTCCTCGGCCGTCGGCGCGTGGGCGAGAGCGCCCGGCGACTACAAGGGCACGATCGACTCCAACGCGCTGCTGGTGACGGTCAACGGCCTCCACTCCGGCCGCGCCTTCCTGACGCACTTCGGCACGATCGCCGCGGGCAACTGGTCGGTCACCTACGACAGATACAGCGACGACGGGCTGTCGTTCGTCAGCGGCACCGAGAGCGTCGCCTCGCCGCTGCTGTCGCAGCTGCCGGCGACGATCAGAGCCGACCTGACGATCAGCGGCGCCAGAAGCGGCTCCATGAGAGGCGACTACACGATCGGCCGACAGGGCGGCAGACCGTTCGCCAGCGGCTCGGTCTCGGCCGAGCTCGACGGCTACAGACTGGCCGGCAACATCCCGCCGATCGGCGCCTGCAGAGACAGACTGCCGACCGTCGCGCCGCTCGATCTCAGAGCGAGCGTCGCCGCCGGCTCCGGCGGCACGCGCGTCGTGACCGCCCACGTCGAGGCCGACAGCGACCCCGACGGCTACGCCGCCGGCTCGTTCGGCGACCGCCGTCCGGTCCAGGGCGCGGTCGTGACGGTCGCCGGCCAGACGGCCGAGACCGACAGCAGAGGCGACGCGACCGTCGTCGTCCCCGCGGGCACCAGCGGCCCGCTCGCCGTCGCCGCGAGCGCCGGCGACACGTTCACGCCCACGAGAGTCGAGGTGCAGTGATGAAGCTCGTACGGATGCTGCTGGTCACGTGCGCGTGCGCGCTGACCGGCCTGGTCGGCGGCGGGCTGGCGGCGAGCGCCGCCGTCGCCGCGCCGGTCGAGGCCGCCTACCAGGCGACCGGCCCGTGGGCCGTCTCGACCGCGACCGTCAACGACAGCAGCGGCAGAGCGATCTACCAGCTCTCCTACCCGACCGACCTCGGCAGAGGCGGCGTCAGACACCCGATCATCACGTGGGGCAACGGCTCGCTCGCGACGCCGGCCGACTACCCGGGGCTGCTCAACCACCTCGCCTCGTGGGGCTTCGCGGTCGTCGCCTCGACCAGCTCGACGACCGGCAAGGGGACCGAGATCCTCGCCGGCGCGCAGTACCTCGTCGCGCGGGCGAGCGACCCGTCGAGCATCTTCAACGGCAAGCTCGACACCGCCCACGTCGGCGCCGCCGGCCACTCGCAGGGCTCCGGCGGGACGATCAACGCGACGACGAGATCGGGCGGCCTGATCACCTCGTCGGCCGTGTGGGCGCTGCCGGCGTCGATCTGGGTCAGCAGAGGCGACGAGTTCGACGTCAGAGCGCTCACCACGCCGACCTTCTTCATGGGCGGCCAGTGGGACGTCCTGATCGCCGGGCCGGGCGTCGTGACCGACTACTACAGAGCGGCCGGCGGCCCCGCCGCGGCGGCCGTGCTGAAGGGCGCCGACCACAACACGATCCAGAGAACCGGCGGCGGCACGCTCGGCTACCTGGCGGCGTGGTTCCGCTACACGCTGTCCGGCGACACGACCGCGCGCAGCGCCTTCGCCGGCAGCACGCCGGAGCTGCTCAGCAACACGCTGTGGCAGAACCAGGCGGTGAAGTCGCTGCCGTAGCGGCTCGAACGCGGACGGCCGGCGCCTCGCAGCGAGGCGCCGGCCCGCCCGTGCGGGTCCTCAGACCTGCGGGATCACCCACAGTCTGCGGTTTCTGAACGAGGCGTGGTCGCCCGTGCCGCAGCCGCAGGTGGTGAAGGCGTAGCGCAGCTCGTAGACGTGCGTGCCGGCTCTCGCCTGGAAGACGACGAACGTCGGCAGGCCGACCGTCGTGCAGTAGCCGAGCACGCCGAACGAGGTGCCGGTGCCGTAGGTGCCGGGGGCCGAGCCGAAGACGTCGAAGAGGACGCCGTCGGGGCCATAGCAGACGCCGTTGCCATCGTCGGACTGGCCGGTCGCCTGGCCCGGCACCTGCACGCCGTCCTCGTAGAGCGAGACGGCGCCGTCGCCGATGTCCGGCTCGTCGGGCAGCGACTCGACCGCGGCCGCGACCTGGACGATCCCGGACGGCGGGACCGTCACGGTCAGCGACGGGCCGCCGGAGAGCGCGACGTAGGTCGCCGATCTGGTCGTCACGGTCCCGGTCGCGACGGCGTATCTGGCGACGCCGGCCTGCGGCGCGGCCTCGCCCTGCGGGCCGGCGGGACCCTGCGGGCCCGTGGCGCCTTGCGGACCCGTCGCCCCCTGCGGCCCGGAGGCGCCCTGGGAGCCGGTCGCGCCTCTGGCGCCTCTGGGGCCGCGCTTGGCGGCCGCTCTTCTGCAGACCCGCTTCTTGACGACTCTGCCGCGCACCTTCGTCTTCTTGACGACGCACGTGGTCGCGGCCTTCTTCGTCTTCGTCGCCGCCCCTGCGGCCGGCGCTCCCAGCGCCAGCGGCGCCAGCGCGAGGGCCAGCGCGAGTGCGATCGCTCGCTTCAGCATGTCGATACCTCCCCGATGGATGTCTCCCGGTCCATCGGCCTCGCGTGCTGGCGCTTGAGCGCTACCGTCTCAAGGTCCACTTCTTTCCGGCAAAGCAGTAGTCGAATTCGAAGCGCCCGGTGCCGAGCAGCGGCGAGCGGTCCTCGACGACGAGCTTGCCGCTCGCCGTGCGGCCGTTGACGCGGCCGTCGAACTTCAGCTTCACGACGCCGTAGCCCTTCGTCGCCTCCCACGCGAAGCTGCCGTCACCCCCGACGAGCGGGTCCGGATCGTCGGAGCCCATGAAGTAGGCGACTCTCTTCTGCACCTTCGCGCGCGTGCACCAGAGCGTGATGTCGCCGCTGAAGGTCGTCACGACGCCGCCTCTGACGACCATCACCTGTCCGTCGGAGGCTCTGTAGGTGCCGTCGACCGCTGTGCTCGACAGGACCGTCAGCGCGCGCGTCGTCGTGCGCGCCTTGCCGCCCTTCGCCTTCAGCGTCGTGGTCAGCGTCAGCCGCAGCGTCGCGCCGCCCGCGAGCGCGCGCCTGGCCGCCGCGCCGAGGCGCAGCCGCAGCGTGCGGCTGCCGCCGGCGGCGAGCGAGAGGCGCGTGCCGGCGAGGCGGGCGCGGCCCTGCTTCAGCGTCACGCTGCCGGTCAGCGCGGCCGCGTAGGGGTTGGCGAGCTGCAGCGCGACGGCGCCGTCGGCGCCGGCGCGGGCCTTCGCCGGCAGTCTCAGCGCGGGGCCGCCCTTCGGGATCGGGGTCAGTCTCGGCGTGCTCACGCCGCCTCTGCCGCCGTCGCCGTCGGGCGTGCCGCCGCCCCCTCCCGGGGGCGTGTCCCCTGCGACACCGTCCCCGCCCGTCCTGACCGGCGGTTGGCCGTGGTCGGGATCCTGCGTCTCGTCGCCGAGGCCGTCGCCGTCGGCGTCGGGCTCGATCGTCGCCTGCGCGTAGAGGTATCCCTCGAAGCTGCTGCTCGGCGTGCGCGTCTCGCCGTCGGCCAGCGGCGGCGCCCAGGTCGAGATCGCGTAGGCGCCGAGCTGGAACGGGTCGGGCTCGCGCGACAGCTGCGCGCCGTCGAGCAGGTCGAAGGCGAGCAGGTCGCCGGCGGCGACCGGCAGCTGCGCGCTCTGCGCGACGCTGCCGGCCGTCCCGCTCGGCAGCGCCGCCGGTGCGGTCGCGCCGCCGCCGACGCGCCGCAGCCGCACCTGCCCGCCGAGCCCGTGGGCGCGCCAGCCGACGACGACGCCGGGCAGCGTGACGCGCAGCGGCTCGTTCGCGAGCCGCTCCTGCGCGACGCTGCAGGCCGGCGCGGGCGCGCAGCCGGCGCGCGGGCTGTCGGGGAGCGCGGCGTCGGGGCTGGTGCCGAGCGTGTAGGCGGCGGAGGCGTCGCCGGCGGCGAGGGCGAGCGCGGCGATGACGGTGGTGGCGAGCAGCGGGCGATGGGGCATCGGCGTCACGCTAGGCCCGCGCGGGTGTCGGCGCATGGGGGAGGTCCCGCTCGTTCGCCTGCCGAGGTGTAACCGTGTGGTTGCGCCTTGGCCAGGATATGTGTAACCTGCGGGTGACACTACGACCTGACGGAGGTGCCTCATGGCAAGCGAGACCGACCGCATCGAGAGCAGCGTCCTGATCGCCGCGCCCGTCGAGCGCGTGTGGGAGCTGGTGACCAGCGCCGAGCACGTCGGCCGCTGGTTCGGCGACATCGGCGCGGAGATCGACCTGCGCCCCGGCGGCGCGCTGTCGTTCAGCTGGAAGGACCACGGCACCGTCCACGGGCGCGTCGAGGTGGTCGAGCCGCCGCGCCGCTTCGCCTACCGCTGGCACTACGCGAGAGAGACGCGCGACGAGACGACGCCGGGCAACTCGACGCTGGTCGAGTTCACGCTCGCGGCCGAGGGCGAGCGCACGCGCGTCGGCGTCGTCGAGACCGGCTTCGACGGGCTCGAGCTGGAGGCCGCCGAGCGCGCCGTGCGGCTCGCCGGCAACACGCGCGGCTGGGCGCAGGAGCTGGCCGAGCTGGCCGAGCACGCGGTGGCGGTGACGACGGCGTGAGCGCCGCGGTCGCCGATCCCGCGCCGGCGATCTTCGCCGCGCTCGCCGACCCGACCCGCTGGCGGCTGCTGAGCACCCTCGCGCAGCAGGGCGAGGGAACGGCGACGACGCTCGCGGCCGAGCTGCCGGTCAGCCGCCCGGCGGTGATCAAGCACCTCGGCGTGCTCGACGAGGCCGGCCTCGTCTCGCGGCGGCGCGCCGGGCGCGAGGTGCGCTTCCGCGTCGAGCCGGCGCAGCTCGACGCGACCGCCCGCCGGATGGCGACGCTCGCGGCCTCCTGGGACCGCCGCCTCGCCGCCCTCAAGGCGCTCGCCGAGGAGTGATTGCAAGCGCGCGTGCAGCGACCGCGACTGCGAGGAAACGCCCGTTTGGCAAGTGCTCGTGCGGCGCTTCCACGCGGCGAAACCCCAGGGTACGCTCCCGCGCGCTCGCCTCCCGTGCACCGTTGACCGAAGGGACCTGATGAATCGCGCCTCCGCACGCCGCGCACGTGCGTCGATCGTCGTACCGGCCATGCTCGCCGGGCTGATCGCGCCGTCCGCTGCCGGTGCCGCGACCGTCGCCAACGGCGGCTTCGAGCGCTCCGCCGCGGCCGACCGGGCCTTCACGAGCCAGAACGACCCGCTGCCGGTCAGCGGCTGGGACTTCTGGGATCCGCGCAAGCTGGTGGCGCCGGTCGCCGACCCCTTCAGCGGCCAGGCGACCGTGCTCGGCACCTGGACGCCGCCGAGAGAGGCGTACCCGACGACCGGCGTGCCCGAGGGCTCCGCGGTCGGCTTCGTCTACGTCGCCGGCGGGCCGGGCCGCGGCGAGCTGGGCCTGCGCCAGCAGACGCGGCTGCGGCTGACGGCCGGCACCCGCTACATCCTCGAGGTCGCGATCGGCAACCCGCGCAGCGACGACGTGCGCGGCTTCTCGGTCGGCGGCTTCCCCGGCTACCGGATCGAGCTGCGCGCTGGCGGCCACCTGCTGGCGAAGGAGGTCGATCGCGTCAAGCCGGCCGACGGCAGCTTCGCCGAGACCGCGATCGCCTACACCGCGAGAGCGAGAGACAGAGGGCTCGGCGCGCGGATCGAGATACGCCTCGTCAACCGCAACGCGCGCGTCGGCGCCGAGGTCGACTTCGACAGCGTGCGGCTGGCGACCGCGAGAGCGGCCGGCGACGGCGCCGGTCTCGGCACCTCCAAGGGCAGCGGCGGCGTCGCCGGCGTGGTCGAGAGCGGCGGCGGCCCCAACGCCGGCAGCAACGGCGGCGCGGGCGTGCCCTACGACGTCGCGGAGGGGCTGGCGCCGATCGCGCCGACCGTGCCGGCACCGACGCCGACCGCCCCCTCCAGCGGCGGCGGCGTCAGCGTTCCGAGCGAGTAGCGGGCGCGTCGGCGCCCGCCCCGCCGCGCTCGCGCCTCAGTGCGCGAGCACCGGCTCCGCGTCCGGGTCCAGCTCCTTCACGCCGCCCTTCAGCAGCAGCGCGGAGACGACCGTGCCGACGGCGAAGATCGCGGCCGACCACCAGAACGCGGTCGTGTAGCCGTGGACGGCGGCGTCGCCGGCGGCCTGCGGGCCGTTGTCGGCGATGAAGCCGCTGACGGCGCTGGCGAACAGCGTCGACAGCAGCGCGGTGCCGACCGAGCCGCCGACCTGCTGCATCGTGTTGACCATCGCGGAGGCGATGCCGGCGTCGTGACGCGCGACGCCGACGGTCGCGATGCTCATCGCGGGCGCGAACACGAGGCCGAGGCCGAGGCCCATCAGCACCAGCGGCGGCAGCACGTGCGTCGCGTAGCTGGAGTCGGCGCCGACCTGCGCCAGCCACACCATCGCGAGCGCGGCCGCGCCCATGCCGGGCACGATCAGCGGCTTGTGGCCGAAGCGCGGCATCAGCCTCGCCGTCGCCATCGTCGCGGTGAACATGATCGCGAAGCTCATCGGCAGGAAGGCGAGGCCGGTCTGCACCGGCGTGAAGCCGAGCGTCTGCTGCAGGTAGTACGTCAGGAACAGGAAGACGCCGAACATGCCCGCGCCGGTGATCCCCATCGCGAGGTAGGCGCCGCCGCGGTCGCGGTCCTTGACGACGTGCAGCGGCAGCAGCGGGTTGGCGACGCGCGCCTGCAGCGCGACGAACGCGGTCAGCAGGACGACGGCGGCGACGAGGAAGCCGATCGTGATGCCGGCGCCCCAGCCGTCGGTCTCCGCCTTCGCGAAGCCGAACACGAGCGAGAAGAGGCCGAGCCCGGAGGTGAGCGTGCCGGGCAGGTCGAGCCGCGGGCGGTCGGGGTGGCCGACCTCGTGCAGCAGCGAGAGGCCGCCGAGCGCGGCCGGGACGGCGAACAGCAGGTTGACGTAGAGGCACCAGCGCCACGACAGGTACTCGGTCAGGACGCCGCCGAGCAGCAGGCCGACGGCGGCGCCGGAGCCGGCGATCGCGCCGAAGATGCCGAACGCTCTGCCGCGCTCGGCCGGGTCGGTGAAGGTGGTGGTGAGCAGCGACAGCGCGGCCGGCGCCAGCAGCGCGCCGAAGACGCCCTGCAGCGCGCGGGCGAAGACGAGCATGCCGAAGCTCTGCGCCGCGCCGCCGATCGCCGACGCGATCGCGAAGCCGAGCAGGCCGACGACGAAGACGCGCTTGCGGCCGATCAGGTCGCCGATGCGGCCGCCGAGCAGCAGCAGCGAGCCGAACGCGAGCGCGTAGGCGGTGACGACCCACTGGCGGTTGGCGTCGGAGAAGCCGAGCGACTCCTGCGCGGACGGCAGGGCGATGTTCACGATCGTCGCGTCGAGCACGACCATCAGCTGGGCGATCCCGATCAGCGCGAGGATCAGCCAGCGACGCGCGTGGTGCGGGTCGTTGGAAGCGGAATGCGGGGTGGGCATGGGGCCTTTCGAAGGGATCCGCGCCGGGTGATGAGAGCGGCGGGAAGCGGAGGAGAGGCCTCTACTTTATCATGAAACGGAGGTAGTCTCTCCGATTTGGTACGGTCCAGGAACATGAGCAGCGCCGGCACGAGACCGCTCCGCAAGGACGCCGAGCGCAACCTGCGTCGCATCCTCGACGCCGCCAAGGAGGTCTTCGCGACCCGTGGGCTCGCCGTCACCATGGACGACGTCGCCCACCACGCGGGCGTCGGCGTCGGCACCGTCTACCGTCGCTTCGCGAACAAGGACGAGCTGATCGAGGCGCTGTTCGTCGAGCAGATCGAGGCGCTCGCGGAGCTGGGCCGCGAGGGCCTCGCGCTCGCCGACCCGTGGGAGGGCTTCGTCTTCTTCATGGAGGGCGCGCTCGACAGACAGGCGAGAGACCGCGCGCTGAAGGAGCTGCTGTTCGAGAGCGGCCATGGCCAGGAGCGCGTCGCGCACGCGCGCGAGACGCTCGCGCCGGTCGTCACCGAGCTGGTCGAGCGGGCCCGTGCCGCCGGCCAGATGCGGCCCGACGTCGAGGGCCAGGACACGCCCGTGATGCAGATGATGCTCGCGACCGTCGTCGACTTCTCGCGCGACGTCGAGCCGCAGCTGTGGCGCCGCTTCCTCGCGATCGTGCTCGACGGCCTGAGAGCGCGCCCCGGGCAGGAGCCGCTGCCGCTGCCGGCGCTCGACGAGGCCCAGCTCGACGTCGCGATGGGCGCCTGGAGAGGCACCCGCCCCGGCTCGCACCGCTGACCCGGCCGGCCGCCGCGCGGGCGATCCGGCCGGGCCGCGCCTGCCTCAGGCGTCGGCGGTGACGCCGGCGAGCAGGTCGGGCGCGGCGGTGCGGACCTCGTCGGCCGCCTTGTCGTCGGGCTGCTCCTGCGAGCGCCGCTCGGCCTCGACGCGGGCGACGTAGGTCTCGACCTCTCTGCTCGTCTCGGCTCTGCTCCAGCCGAGCACCTCGGCCATCAGCTCGGCCGCGCGCGGCGCCGTCTCGGTGCCGCGGTGGAAGGTCTCGATCGAGATCCGCGTGCGCCGCGCGAGCACGTCGTCGAGGTGGCGCGCGCCCTCGTGCGAGGCGGCGTGGACGACCTCGACCTGGAGGTAGTCGTCCGCCCCCGGCAGCGGCTCGGCCAGCTCCGGCCGCTCGGCGATCAGGTCGAACAGGTCGCCGATCCGCGAGCCGTAGCGGTTGAGCAGGTGCTCGACGCGCGCGATGTGCAGCCCGCTCTCGCGCGCGAGCCGCCGGCGGCCGTTCCACAGCGCCCAGTAGCCGTCGGCACCGAGCAGCTCCGTTCTGTCGGTGCTCGACGGCGGCACCGAGCGCTCGAGCCCGCGCACCGCCGCGTCGACCGCGTCCTTGCCCATGATCCGGCTGGTCGTGTACTTGCCGCCGGCGACTGCGACGAGGCCGGGCACCGGGACCGCGACGCTGTGCTCGCGGCTCAGCTTCGAGGTCGACTCCGACTCGCCCGACAGCAGCGGCCGCAGGCCGGCGTAGACGCCCTCGACGTCGGCGTGCGTGAGCGGCTGCGCCAGCACTCTGTTGGCATGCTCGAGCACGTAGTCGATGTCGGTGCGGCTCGCGGCCGGGTGGGCCTTGTGCAGCTCCCAGTCGGTGTCGGTCGTGCCAACTATCCAGTGGCGGCCCCACGGGATCACGAACAGGACCGACTTCTCCGTTCTGAGGATCAGCCCGGTGTCGAGCTGGATGCGGTCCTTTGGGACGACGAGGTGGATCCCCTTCGAGGCGCGCACTCTGAACTTGCCGCGCTCGCCGACGAGGTGCTGGAGGTCGTCGGTCCAGACGCCGGTCGAGTTGATCACCTGCTGCCCGCGGACCTCTATCTCCCTGTCGCTGGCGACGTCGCGCACGCGCACGCCGGTCACGCGCTCGCCCTCGCGCAGGAAGCCGACGACCGGCGCGTTGTTGGCGATCGCGGCGCCGTAGAAGGCGGCCGTGCGGGCGATCGTGAGCGTGTGGCGGGCGTCGTCGACCTTCGCGTCGTGGTACTGGATCGCGCCGATCAGCGCGTCGGACTTGAGCCCGGGAGCGATCCGCAGCGCCTGGCGCTTGGTCAGGTGGCGGTGTCTCGGGACGCCGGCGTGACCGGCCATCTCGTCGTAGAGGACCATCCCGGCGCCGACGTAGCCGCGCTCCCAGACGCGGTGCTCGAGCGGGTAGAGGAACGGCACGGGCTTGACGAGGTGGGGCGCGATCCGCGTCAGCAGCAGTCTGCGCTCGCTGAGCGCCTCGCGCACGAGTCCGAAGTCGAGCTGCTCGAGGTAGCGCAGGCCGCCGTGGATCAGCTTGCTGGAGCGGCTGGAGGTGCCGGCGGCGAAGTCGCGCGCCTCGACCAATGC
This sequence comes from Conexibacter sp. CPCC 205762, assembly GCF_030646155.1. GTDB lineage: Bacteria > Actinomycetota > Thermoleophilia > Solirubrobacterales > Solirubrobacteraceae > Conexibacter. The sequence goes on along the minus strand of NZ_JAUTDN010000003.1, from coordinate 158,772 downwards.
GACCGACAGGCCGCGCGTGGCGGCGTCGAGCGCGGCCGAGCAGCCGACGACGCCGCCGCCGATCACGACGACCTCGAAGGTCTCGTTCGCCATGCGCTCCAGCGCGGCGTCGCGCTGTCCGGGATTGAGGATGCTGGGGTCGTTCACGGGGTCTCGTCTCTGCAGCGGGGTGAGGAGGCTCCAGTTCAAGGTACCCATTGTCCGAACCCCCGCGACCTCGTTTCGACCGCCGGTCCCAACTTGCGCGGGAGCTTTTGCGCAGCTTCCGGGCCTGGGCTAAGAAGGACCTCCCTCGATCCGGAAAGGCCCTCCTTGCGCAGGTTCGCACTCACCCCTGCGCGGCTGCTCGCAGCCGCCACCGCCGCAGTCGCCGCGCTCTCGCTGAGCGCGTCGGCCGCGTCCGCCGCGGACGTTCCCGACCCGCTCGCGGCCGGTCCCCACCCGACCAAGAAGATCGACTACGAGGCCGGCAGCATGCTGCTGACGCTGGCCGACGGCGTCAGCACGACGCCGGTGCCGCTGCGCGGCTCGATCACCTACGCCGACGACGTCGACTTCGCCGACATCGTCGTGTTCGTCCACGGCCGTCACGGCGTCTGCATCGGCACGCCGACGGCGCCGAGACAGATCTGCGACGACGTCACCGATCCCGACGGCACGCCGACGCAGTCCGACGTGCGCTCCTACGGCGGCTACGACTACATGGCGAAGAACCTCGCCAGCCACGGCTACACCGTGATGAGCCTCGAGGCCAACACGAGCAACTTCGACAACAACTGGAGAGACGGCGGCGCCAACGCGCGCTCGCAGATCATCCAGGCCAACCTCGAGCTGCTGTGGCGCTGGAACAACGCCGCCGGGCCCTACGTCGCGGGCGAGCCCGACCACACGGTCGGCACCAAGCTCGTCGGCAGACTGAACTTCGCCGAGGGCATCGGCCTGATGGGCCACTCGCGCGGCGGCGACGCCGTCACCGACTTCATCGGCTACACGCGCAACCTGAGAGTCAGAAGCGGCTTCCAGAGAATCTCGCTGGCGGGCGTGCTGGCGCTGGCGCCGGTCAACTACACAGCGAACAAGATGCCGTACGGGACCAACTACGGCGTGCTGCTGCCGGCCTGCGACGGCGACGTCTCGACGCTGCAGGGCGCGCGCTTCTTCGAGAACGCGAAGTACCCGACCGACACCGGCCAGACGACGGACACGTTCGCGAAGGTGCAGTGGTACGTGCAGGGCACGAACCACAACTTCTACAACACCGTCTGGACCCAGGACGACTTCGGCTCGACGACCGACCCGGCCTGCTCGCGCGGCCTCGACACCTCCGCGCGCCTGACGCCGGCCGACCAGCGTCGCGTCGGCGCGGCGCTGATGAACTCGTTCATGCGCCGCTACGTCGGCAACGAGAGAGCGTTCGACCCGGTCATGACCGGCGAGGTCACGCTGCAGGAGACGGCCGCGCCGCTGGAGAGCGGCAAGGGCCTGGCCGAGGAGGTCAAGACCTCCTACGTCGCGCCGCTGAGCAAGCGCTTCGACCTGCTCAGACCGAAGTCGCTGCTGGACCCGCAGCCCGACCCGTCGACCGGCGGCGTCCCGACCCCGTTCGACGCGACGCTGACGACGACGACCGCCTCCGGCGGCCCGATCACCCCGTCCGGGCTGACGGCCTTCCAGGTCTGCAACCCGAACGACCTCGCCTACCGCCAGGGCCCGACGTTCCCGACCAGCTACCCGCTCTGCCCCGAAGGCGCGCTCAACCGCTCCAAGGGCAACCAGTTCAACGTCGCCTGGGACGGCCCGGCGAAGCTGACGGTGCGTCCCGGCCGTGCCGGCGCCCCGGTCGACCTGTCGGCCTACGGCGTGCTCGACCTGCGCACCGCGATCAACCGCAACGACCCGCGCAACCCGGCTGGCGACGGCTACACGCCGAACGCGGTCACGCAGGACTTCACCGTCACGGTGACCGACGCCTCCGGCACCAGCGGGACGACCAACGTCGCGCGCTGGTCGACGGCGCTGGAGCCGTCGATCGGCAGAACGTACCAGCACATCGTGCTCAACGGCGTTCGCATTCCGCTGACCGCCTTCGGCAGAGTCAACCTGACGAGAGTCGTCGCGGTCGAGCTCGGCTTCGGCCAGCCCGGCAGCGGCACGCCCGCGCTCGGCTCGATCCAGCTCGCCGACGTGATGTTCCAGGAGTCGCCGCTGCCGGCGGCCCCGGGCGGCGGCGCGGTCTCCGGCCCGCAGCCGGATCCGGTCGGCGACAAGGAGACGGTCGTGCCCGGCCCCGACGGCCCGCCGTCGACCCCGCCCGGCCCGATCGTCGACGTCCCCGTCACGAGCGCCCCGACGACCGGCAAGGCGTGCGTCGACACGACCAAGCCGACCGTCAAGCTGACGCGCGTCGCGCGTGCCGGCACGACGCTGCGCCTCTCCGGCAGCGCGACCGACAGCGGCTGCGCGGGCGGCAAGGGCGTCGCCTCCGGCGGCGTCGCGAGAACGTCGGTGCAGCTGTTCCGCCTCGCCGGCAAGGGCAAGGCCCGCTTCGTGACGGCCCGCGGCCTGCTCAGCAAGCCGCTGCCGCGCACGACCGGCATCGCGATCCCGGCGAAGGGCTCGTCGAGCTGGAGCCTGACGGTCAAGACGGCGAAGCTGCCGAAGGGCAGCTACCGCCTGAAGGTCTCGACCTACGACAAGACCGGCAACACGCGCACGCTCACCGTGCGCGTGGTGACGGTCAGGTAGCGCCGCGCTGAGCAGCGGGAGGGCGGCCGCTCAGGTCAGCCCTCCCGCTCCAGCACGACGATCGGGATCGGCCGGTCGGTCTTCGTCTGGTACTCGTCGTAGGCCGGCCAGGTCGCCGTCATCAGCGGCCACCATCTCGTTCTCTCGTCGTCGCTGGCGGTGCGGGCGCGGGCGCTGAATCTGTCGTCCTCGATCTGCACCCCGACCTGCGGGTTCTCGCTCAGGTTGAGGTACCACTGCGGCGGCTGCGGGTCGCCGCCTCTGGAGGCGACGATCAGGACCGCGTCGCCGTCGCGCTGGTAGATCAGCGGCGTTCTGCGCGCCTCGCCCGACTTGCGGCCGGTCGTCGTCAGGATCAGCGCCGTCGTCCCCTGCCAGTCGTGGCCCTCGGCGCCGTCGGTCTCCTCGTAGCGCTTCACGTGCTCCTTGCCGAACAGCATCGGCCGTCTCCTCGTTCGCTCGCTGGTGCCAAAGGTTCTACCCCGCCGCCCACGCCTCCGCGAGCAGTCTGCGGACGCGCTTGGAGGAGACCTGGCCTCTGACGCCGAGCGGCTGGGCGAAGTGGCTCATGCGCAGCTCCTCCAGCAGCCAGGTCGCCTCGAACAGCGCCGGCGGCAGCGGGCGGCCCGGGGGCCAGCTTCTGCGCCGCTCGGCGAGCGCCGTCTCCAGCTCGTGGACGGCCTTCATGCGGTCGGCGTCGGCGGCGCGGTGGTCGGGGACGCGCTCCAGCCGGTGGAGCGCGCCGCGCAGGTAGCGCTCGACGTCGGGCAGGCGGGCGGCGCCGGTGGCGGCGACGAAGCCGGGGTGGACGAGCCGGCCGAGCTGGCGCGCGACGTCGAGCCGGACGGCCTCGAACTGCGGCGCCGAGAGCGCGACGATCCGGTCCATCACCTGGCGCTGGAGGTCGAGGATCCGCGCGACCTGCTGCACCAGCGCGAGCGTCCGGTCGCTCAGCTCGCCGGCGACGTGGTCGCGCAGCCGCGCGAAGGCGGCGGCGTCCCAGGCCGGGCCGCCGGCCTCGGTCGTCAGCTCGTCGGCGGCGGCGTTGAGGCAGTCGGCGAGCACCGCGGCGGCGCCGTCGGGCGCGGCCGCCAGCGCCAGCGCGACCTGCGGCGAGAGGCGCTGCTGGACATGTCTCAGCGTCGCTGCCGGGATCGACAGCAGCAGCAGCCGGCGGGTGCCGGCGCGCATCGCGACCCATTGCTGGCCGGGCGCGTCGAAGACGCGCACGCCGACCGATCTGGCGGACTCCTCGACGAGCGCCGGGTAGGCCTTCGCCATCCCGCCGCTGCCGGGCAGCTCGACCTCGCGCGGCAGCGCCCCGAGCGTCCAGCTCGTCAGCCCGCTTCTCTCCAGCGACGAGCCGGCCGTTCTCGTCAGCTGCGCCTGCAGCCGCGGCCGCACCTGCGCGCGCAGCGCCTCGAGGTCGTCGCCCTCGGCGATCCGGCCGCCTCTCTCGTCCTCGATCCGGAAGCGCATCCGCAGCCACGCCGGCAGGCGCGAGCGGTCGAAGTCGGTCGCCGCCACGCGCACCCCGCGCAGCTGGCCGATCTTCGCGGCGATCGTGTCGAGCAGCGGAGCGCTCGCGACCTCCTCCGGCGTCAGCGCCGCGACGACCTGCGCGGCGACGTCCGGCACCGGCACGAGCGGCCGCCGCAGCTCCTTCGGCAGCGAGCGGATCAGTGTCGTGACGAGGTCGAGCCGGAAGGCCGGCACGAGCCACTCGAACCCCTGCGCGCGCAGCCCGGCCAGCGCCGCCAGCGGCACGTGCGCGGTCACGCCGTCGTGCTCGGCGCCGGGCTCGAAGTGGTAGGTCAGCGGCAGCTCCAGCCGCCCCTGCCGCCACTGCTCCGGCCGCGCCCGCTCGTCGAGCGCGCCGGCCGCCGCCTCGCTGTCGACCAGCAGCTCGCGCGTGAAGGTCAGCAGTCTCGGCTCGCGCTGGCGGGCCTTCTTCCACCATCTGTCGAAGTGCGCGCCGGAGACGACGTCGGCCGGGACGCGGTTGTCGTAGAAGGCGTAGAGGACCTCGTCGCCGGCGATGATGTCGCGGCGGCGGGCTCTGTGCTCCAGCTCCTCCAGCTCTTCGATCAGCTGGCGGTTGTCGTGGAAGAAGTGGTGGCGCGTCTGCCACTCCTCCTCGACCAGCGCGCGGCGGATGAACAGCTCGCGCGCGAGCAGCGGGTCGATCTTCGCGTAGGAGACGGTGCGGCCGGCGACGATCGGCAGCCCGTAGAGCGTGACGCGCTCGGTCGCGACGACCTCGGCCCGTCTCTTCTCCCAGCGCGGCTCGGAGTGCGAGCGTCTGACGAGGTGCTCGGCGAGCGGCTCGACCCACTCCGGGTCGATCCGCGCGACGACCCGGCCCCACAGCCGCGACGTCTCGACCAGCTCCGCCGCCATCACCCAGCTCGGCTGTCTGCGCGACTGGCCGGAGCCGGGGAAGATCGCGAATCTCGCCCCGCGCGCGCCGAGGTACTCCGAGCCGCGCCCTCTTCTCGCGCTCGCCTCCTTGACGCCGACGTGCGACAGCAGACCCGCCAACAGGGCTCTGTGCACTTCCACCTGCTCGGCCGGCTGCTGGTTGAGCGTCACGCCGACGCCTCTCGCCGCCTCGCGCAGCTGGCCGGCGAGGTCCTGCCACTCGCGCACGCGCAGGTAGTGCAGGAACTCTCTCTTCAGCCGCTTGCGGAACTGCGAGTTGGAGAGCGCTCTCTGCTGCTCCCTCAGGTAGCTCCAGACGTTCAGGAAGGCGGTGAAGTCGGAGTGGTCGTCTCTGAAGCGGGCGTGCTGCTGGTCGGCCTGCGCCTGCAGCTCGCTGGGCCGCTCGCGCGGGTCCTGGATCGACAGCGCCGCCGCGATCACGATCGCCTCCGAGGCGCAGCCGAGCTTGTCGCCTTCGAGCACCATGCGGCCGAGCCGCGGGTCGACCGGGAGCGCCGCGAGCTTGCGCCCCAGCGGCGTCAGCTCGCCCTCCTCCAGCGCCCCCAGCTCCTGCAGCAGCAGCACGCCGTCGCGCACCTGGCGTCTGTCCGGCGGCTCCAGGAACGGGAAGTCCTCGATCGCGCCGAGCCCCAGCGCCGCCATCTGCAGGATCACGCTGGCGAGGTTGGTGCGCAGGATCTCCGGGTCGGTGAAGCGCGGGCGGGCGGCGAACTCGTCCTCTGAGTAGAGGCGGATGCAGATCCCGTCCGACTGGCGGCCGCAGCGGCCCTTGCGCTGATCGGCGGATGCCTGCGAGACCGCCTCGATCGGCAGCCGCTGGACCTTCAGGCGCGCGCTGTAGCGGGAGATGCGGGCGCTGCCGGGGTCGACGACGTATCTGATCCCCGGCACCGTCAGCGACGTCTCGGCGACGTTGGTCGCGAGCACGACGCGCTGCTTGCTGTGCGCTCTGAAGACGCGCTGCTGCTCGGCGGTCGCCAGCCGCGCGTAGAGCGGCAGCACGTCGAGTCTGTCGCCGAAGCGGCCGGAGAGCGCGTCGGCGGTGTCGCGGATCTCGCGCTCGCCGGAGAGGAAGACGAGCACGTCGCCCTTGCTCTCGCGCCGCAGCTCCTGGACCGCGTCCCCGATCGCATCGATCTGGTCGCGCTCGTCCGCTGCGGAGGCTCTGTCCCCGGCCTCGTCGGCGTCGTCGTCCCTGCCCGGCAGCGCCAGCGGCCGGTAGCGGACCTCGACGGGGTAGGTGCGGCCGGAGACCTCGACGACGGGCGCGCCGCCGAAGTGGTCGGCGAACCGCTGCGGGTCGATCGTCGCGGAGGTGACGATCAGCTTCAGCTCCGGCCGTCTCGGCAGGATCCGCGTGATGCAGCCGAGCAGGAAGTCGATGTTGAGGCTGCGCTCGTGCGCCTCGTCGACGATGATCGTGTCGTAGCGGCGCAGCAGCGGGTCGCGCTGGATCTGCGCCAGCAGCAGGCCGTCGGTGACGAGCCGCACGAGCGTGTTCTCGCTCGTCTTGTCGTTGAAGCGGACGGCGTAGCCGACGGCGTCGCCGAGCGGCACGTTCAGCTCCTCGGCGATCCGCTCCGCGACGGTGCGCGCGGCCAGCCGGCGCGGCTGCGTGTGGGCGATCGCGCCGCGCACGCCGCGACCCAGCTCGAGGCAGATCTTCGGCAGCTGGGTCGTCTTGCCGGAGCCGGTCTCGCCCGCGACGACGACGACCTGGTTGTCGCGGATCGCTTCCAGCAGCTCCTGCTTGCGCGCGCTGACCGGCAGCTGCGGCGGATAGGTCACCTGGGGGACGGCGGCGCGCCGCCGCGCGACTCTCGCCTCCGACTCCTCGACGTCGCGCGCGATCTTCAGCAGCTCGGCGCCGCGCGCCTCGTCGCCGTGGATTCCGCGCAGGCGGTCGAAGCGCCGCCTGAGGCGGTGCTCGTCGCGGATCGTGAGGTCGGAGAGACGCGCGCGCAGCTCGGCGAGCGGCGCGTCGGGAGGGGACTGCGAGGCCACCGTTTCAGGATAGGTGGCGCGGCTAGAACACTGATTCGACCAAAGAAGTCCAGAATCAAATACATTAAATGCAATCAGCTTTGGCTATATTCGAAATTCGATGCCTGACGAACTCGCGATCCGCACGCGCGACCTGCGCAAGACCTACCGCCGCTCCGGCGCCGATGTCGTCGCGCTGGCCGGCGTCGACCTGGAGATCCCCCGCGGCCAGGTCTTCGGCGTGCTCGGCACCAGCGGTGCCGGCAAGTCGACGCTGATCCGCTGCCTCAACGGCCTCGAACGGCCGACCGCCGGCAGCGTCGAGGTCGACGGCGTCGAGCTGACGGGCCTCGGCCGCGCCGCGCTGCGGGCGCAGCGGCGCAGGATCGGGATGGTCTTCCAGCACTTCAACCTGCTCAACTCGCGAACCGCGCTCGGCAACGTCGCGCTGCCGCTGGAGATCGTCGGAGCGGGCCGTCGCGAGCGGCGCGAGCGGGCGCTGAGACTGCTCGACCTGGTCGACCTCGCAGATCAGGCGGGCGCGCATCCCTCGCAGCTGTCGGGCGGGCAGAAGCAGCGCGTCGGGATCGCCCGCGCGCTCGCCGCCGAGCCGTCGGTGCTGCTGTCCGACGAGGCGACCTCCGCGCTCGACGAGCAGACGGCCGAGTCGGTGCTCGCGCTGCTGCGCGACCTCAATCGCCGGCTCGGCCTGACGATCGTGCTCGTCACCCACCAGCTGTCGGTCGTCAAGCAGATGTGCGACGCGGCGGTGCTGCTGCGCGACGGCGTCGCGCTCGACGCCGGCTCGCTCGCGGAGGCGGCCGCGCGGCCGGCCTCGCCGCTCGGCCGCGTGCTGTTGCCGGCGCTGCCGGCCGAGCTGCCCGGCGACGGCGACGGCGATGCCGCGCGGGCCGCGTCCGGCGCCGCGCGGGCCGCCGGCGCCGCGGACGGCCGCGAGCTGCTCGACCTCGTCGTCACCGGCCCCGCCGCCCGCGCGGCGGTCGCGCCGCTCGACGCCGACGCCGATGAGCCGATCCGCGCCGCCCTGCGCTCCGCCGGCGTCGCCTGGGAGCTGCTCGCGGCCGTCTACGAGCCGGTCGGCGGCACGCCGGTCGCGCGGCTGCGGATCGCGCTCGACGGCAGCGCCGAGGCGCGCGCCGCCGCGCGCAGCGCGCTCGCCGCCGCCGGCGCCGACCCGCAGGCGCCGCGCTCGGCCGAGGAGGCGATCGCGTGAGCGCGGAACCGCTCGGCCTGCGGCCTCGGGTTCCGTCGGGAACGCTCGCCTGGCGGCTCGCCTTCCCGGCTGAGGAGCTCGCGCCATGAGCGACGACCTCGTCCCGCTGATCTGGGACGCGACCAAGGAGACGCTGACGATGGTCGGCGTCGCGATGCTGATCACGGTCCCGCTCGGGATCGCGCTCGGCGCGCTGCTGCTGCTGACCGGGCCGCGCGGCGCGCTGCGCCAGCCGCTCGTCAACGCGCTGCTCGGCTTCGTCGTCAACGTCGGCCGCTCGGTCCCGTTCATCATCCTGCTGATCGCGGTGATCCCGCTGACGCGCGCGCTCGTCGGCACGACGATCGGCACGACCGCCGCGATCGTGCCGCTGACGCTGGCGACCGTGCCGTTCTTCGCGCGGATCGTCGAGAGCGCGCTGCGCGAGGTCCCCGCCGGGCTCGTCGAGGCGGCGCAGGCGGCCGGCGCGAGCGACCGCCAGGTCGTCTGGAAGGTGCTGCTGCCGGAGGCGCTGCCGGCGCTCATCGCCGGCGCGACGATCACCACGATCGGCGTGCTCGGCTACTCGGCGATGGCCGGCGCGGTCGGCGGCGGCGGGCTCGGCGACGTCGCGATCCGCTACGGCTACCAGCGCTACGAGACCGACGTGACGATCGCGACCGTCGTCGTCCTCGTCGTGCTCGTGCAGGCGATCCAGTTCGCCGGCGACCGGCTCGCGCGCCACCTCTCCCATGCTTGACCACCAACACCACCACAAGGGGGCCTCTTCGATGCGACGCATCGCCCTGCTGCCGTTCCTGTTGCTTGCGCTGGCGCTGGGTCTGGCCGCCTGCGGCAGCGACGACGACTCCGCCACCACCAGCTCCGCCGCCGCGGCCTCCACCACCGCGGCCGACGGCGCGAGACTGTCCTCGGACCCGCTGCGCGTCGCCGCGACGCCGGTCCCGCACGCCGAGATCCTCCAGTTCGTGAAGGACAACCTCGCGCAGAGAGCCGGCCTGAACCTCGAGATCAGAGAGTTCACCGACTACGTCGTGCCGAACACCGCGCTCGACGAGGGTCAGGTCGATGCCAACTACTTCCAGACGCCGGGCTATCTGGAGGACCAGTCGAGAGCGCGCGGCTTCGACTTCGTCTCGGTCGCCGACGTCCACATCGAGCCGCTCGGGCTCTACAGCAAGCAGCTCAGATCGGTCGACGCGATCCCCGACGGCGCGAAGATCGCGATCCCCAACGACGCCGCCAACGAGGCGCGCGCGCTGCGGCTGCTCGACGCCAACGGGATCATCGGACTCGAGGACCCCGAGAGCCAGACGGCGACGCCGCGCGACATCGCCGACAACCCGCACGACCTCGACTTCACCGAGGTCGAGGCGGCGCAGACGCCGCGCGCGCTCGACGACGTCGACCTCGCCGTCATCAACGGCAACTACGCGCTGGAGGCCGACCTGTCGCCGGCCGACGACGCGCTCGTGCTGGAGAGAGCCGAGGGCAACCCGAACGTCAACCTGCTCGTGACGACGCCCGACCTGCAGAACGATCCGCGGATCGTCGAGCTGGCGAGACTGCTGCGCTCGGACGAGGTCAGAAGATTCATCGAGCAGAAGTACAGAGGCGCGGTGATCCCGGCCGCCTGATCGGCCGTTCGTCCAGACGGGGGCGAATTCTCGACCACATCGGTTGACAAGGCGCTCGCGGCTGCTACCTTTCGTCGCGGTCACGAGCGCCAGCGTCAAGCCCCGGCTTGCTGGCCGGCAACCCTTCTCCATGTAGGGGTGCCCCGGGTGAGGACCAGGCCGCGCAGGCCGTCTTCGATGGCGGATCTGCGGCAAGACGTGGACCTGATCTGTCGGGTCCCATCGAACCCCGAGAGGTCCAGCATGTCGATCGCACCGTTCGCTCCGTCGTCCCGTCGCATCGCCGTTCGCCCCGGCGGTGGCGAGGCCCGTCTGCGCCCGACCGCCGCGCTGCGGCCGCACGCGCCCGGCGGCGCGCTGCTGCCGGTCGTCGGCGGTGAGCTGCGCGTGCCGCTCGTCGGCGGTGGCGAGGCGCGCTACGCCAACCTCGACTACGGCGCGACCGCGCCGGCGCTGACGACGGTCGCCGAGCGCGTCACGCGCGTGCTGCCCTACTACGGCTCGGTCCACCGCGGCTCGGGCCTGCCGGCGCGCGTCAGCACCGCGCTCTACGAGCAGGCGCGGCAGACGCTCGCCGGCTTCGTCGGCGCGGGCGCCGACCACGAGGTCGTCTTCACCCGCAACACGACCGACGCGCTCAACCTGTTGGCCGGCGCGATCCCGGCCGGCGCCGGCCAGGTCGTCTTCCTCGACAGCGAGCACCACGCCAACCTGCTGCCGTGGCGTCGCCGCGAGCACACCGCCGTCGCCGTCGCGCCGACGCTGACGGAGACGCTCGCGCGGCTGCGGGCCGCGCTCGCGGAGCGGCCGACCGCGCTGCTCGCGATCACCGGCGCCTCCAACGTCACCGGCGAGCTGCTGCCGCTGCCCGAGCTGGTCGCGCTCGCGCACGACGCCGGCGCGCGGATCGCGATCGACGCCGCCCAGCTGGCGCCGCACGTGCGCGTCGACCTCGCCGCGCTCGGCGCCGACTACCTCGCGCTCTCCGGCCACAAGCTGTACGCCCCCTATGGCGCCGGAGCGCTCGTCGGCCGCCGCGACTGGCTCGACGGCGCGCAGCCGTGGCTGGCCGGCGGCGGCGCGGTGCGCGAGGTGACGTGGGAGGGGACCGACTGGCACGACGGCCCGGCGCGCCACGAGGCCGGCACGCCGAACCTGCTCGGCGCGGTCGCGATCGCCGAGGCCTGCAACACGCTCGACGCGCTGCCGGCCGGCGCGCTGGAGGCCCACGACCGCTCGCTGCGCGACGTGCTGCTGGCGCGCCTGACGCGGATCGACGGCGTTCGCGTCGGGCAGATCTGGGCCGACAGCGAGGAGGCGATCGGCACCGTCTGCTTCGCGGTCGACGGCTTTGAGCCCGGCCACGTCGGCGCCTACCTGTCGGCCGAGCACGGCGTCGGCGTCCGCGACGGCCGCTTCTGCGCTCACCAGCTGCTGAGCCGGCTCGGCTTCGGCGGCGGCGCCCTGCGCGCCTCCTTCGGCGTCGGCACCGCCGCCGCCGACGTCGAGCGGCTCGCCGACGCGCTCGCCCGCCTCGTGCGCGAGGGCAGCCGCCACGCCTACGCCAAGGGCGCCGACGGCTGGGCCCCGCTCGGCGACGACCGCGCGCTGCCGGACCTGCTGTAGCGCGCGGGTCGCCGCGCGCGGTCGGCGCGGCGGCTACGCGTCCAGCACCAGCGCCGCCACCGCGGCGGCGCCGAAGGCGCGCGTCGCCTGCTCGATCGTGCTGTCGGCGGCGTCGCGCAGCCAGGCGCGGGCGAACTCCTGCGCGGGGCCGAGCAGGATCGCGCGAAACAGCTCCGGCGGCAGTCTGCGCAGGTGCTTGGCGCGCACGTGCGGGGCGGCCCAGGCGGCGAGCGCGTCGGCGGCGCGGGCGTTGATCCGCTCGACCTCGTCGGCGCTGGCGGCGCGCACGGCCGAGCTGCGGCGGGCGAACAGGAAGCGCGCCAGCTCCGGTCTCTGCTCGACCCAGCGGAGGTGGTGGCGGACGAGCGCGCGCACGCCGGCCGCCGGCGCCGGGTCGGGCGCCAGCAGCGCGACGACCCCCTGCTCGTAGTCGGCCAGCGCGCTGCCGTAGAGCGCGGCCGCGAGCCGCTCCTTGCTGCCGAAGAAGTGGTAGATCGAGCCGGTGCTGGCGCCGGAGCGGTCGCGCACGGCCTCGATCGTGGCGGCGTCGAAGCCACGTTCGAGGAAGACGGCGAGCGCCGCGTCGAGGATCGCCTGGCGGCGGTCGGCGCCGCGCGCGGTCGCGGGCACCGCTGCTGCCGGTCTCGCCGCCGGCCGGCTCGTCGAGGGCGTCATTGGAACGACATTCTATTTGCACTCGGACTAGAACTTAATTCTAGAATGCCGTTCTATGATCGTGAACCTGCACGAGCGCGCGCTGCCCGGGACGACGCCGCAGGCGGCCGGCGCGCTGATCGACTCGCTCGCCGACGGGCGTGAGGCGGCTGCCCTGTGGCCGGCGGCGCGCTGGCCGCCGCTGCGGCTCGACCCGGGGCTGGAGGTCGGCGCGCGCGGCGGCCACGGGCCGATCCGCTACGCGGTCAGCGACTACGAGCCCGGCCGCCGCGCCTGCTTCCGCTTCGACCCGCGGATCGTCGACGGCCACCACTGGTTCGAGGTGACGACCGTCGAGGGCGAGACGGTTCTGCGGCACGTGCTGGCCGGCCGCCCGCGCGGGCGCATGCGGCTGCTGTGGCCGCTCGCGATCCGCTGGCTCCACGACGCGCTGATCGAGGACGGGCTCGACCGCGCCGAGGCGACGCTCGCGGGCCGCGCATGGCAGCCGCGCCGGCTCGGCCGCTGGGTGCGGCTGACGCGCACGGCCGCCGCACCTCGCCGCCGAACGGCCGCTCGCGGTCAGTAGTTGACGTGCGAGAGCGTGTGCACCTCTCTGAACCTCACGCCCTTGCAGCTGTCGTTCGGCGCGAACGCGCTGGTCACCTTGCCGGCGATCACGACCCGCAGGCGGTTGCTCGCGGTGTATCTGCCGGTGAGCGTGAAGGCGACCTCGATCGCCCCCGCGTCCTGGTGGTGGCCGGGGATCATGTTGTCGTAGACGAATCTGCGCGAGAAATGCCCCTGCTTGAAGGTGACCTCGGGGACGAAGCTCCAGACCCCCGGCGCCTCCTTCTCCAGTCCCGTGCAGTACGTCTTGGCGAGCTGGAAGTAGAGCTGGGTCGTCGGCGTCGAGGAGCTCAGCAGCACGTCCGGGCAGTTGTTGATCTCGCGCTGCTTGGGGTGCTGGCAGCGGCCGGCGAAGCGGCCCGGCAGCGGTCTGATCGTCTTCGCCTTCGCGGCGGCGCCGGCGGGCAGCGCCGCCGTCACGGCGGCGATCAACACGACGGGCATGACGAGCGCGGCGAGGCGTGACGCACGCGCGGCGGTGGTTCTCCCGGTGAGCATCGGGCGAGCGTAGACGGGCCGCGGCGCGCGTGCCGCAGCAGGGTTCCGGAAAACGCGTAGGTCGCGGCGCTGCGCACGGTAGGGTCGCCCGATGGCCCGCGTCGAAGCCCCCTGCCCGCCGGCAGCGTCACGCAGCGTCGAGGCGCTCGGCGAGCGCCCACGCCGCCGCGGCCGCCGCCGACTTGCCGGTCACCCCGAGCTTGCGGTAGCCGGTCTGCAGATGCTTGTTGACCGTGCGGGCGCTGATCTCCAGCCGCTGCGCCAGCGATGCGATCGAGTGGCCGACGGCCAGCAGGCTGACGACGTCGGCCTCGCGCGCGGTCAGGCCGGCGTCGCGCAGCGCTGCGCTCAGCAGCCGCTGCGCCTGCTCGCGTGTCACGCCCCTCAGCAGCCGCGTCTGCGCGACGGCGTGGCGGTGAGCCTGGATGATCGCCGGCCGCAGCCGGCCCAGCAGCGCCCGCTCGGCGTCGCTGTAGTCCGGGTCGTGGCGGCTGAGCGCGACGGCGAGGAACCGCTCGGGCGCCGTCTCGACGACGAACGCGATCTGGTGCTCGACGCGGATCTGCGCGTAGACCTCGCGGTACAGCTCGAGCGCGTGCAGCTGCTCCCGCGTGACGACGTCGGAGAAGCGGTACGGCCGCCCGTCGAGCGTGCGCAGGAACCGCTCGACCAGCGGGTTCTGCCCGGCCAGCCGCATGAACGCCTCGCCGTACTCCGCGGGCGGCACGGGCGAGGCGACGAAGACGACCTCGTCCGTGGTCCGTCCCAGCTCGTTCAGCGACGCCCACTCCGAGGGCACGAGCCGCATCAGCGCGTCGAGCAGACCGGCGCGAAACTCCCTGATCCCGAGGTAGCCGTGAATCTCACCGACGAACGCGAGCGCAGGATCGTCTTCGGACAGTTCATCCATGCGCTCAGCAGCATGACGAAGCGGAGGGCGGCGATGTCGGCCGTCGGCCTGCTGGCGACGGGCGCGCTCGCCGTCGCGCCCGCGGTCGCCGGCGCCGAGGACGTCGGCGCGACGCCGCTGACCAGACACGGCCCGAAGCCGGCGTCGTACTGCAAGGTCCCGCTGCAGGGACTCTGCGCGACGGTGCAGCCGACGACCGACGGCTCCGGCACGTTCGTCGTCACCGTCTTCGCGCCGAGCAACACGACCGTCAAGCGGTTCGACGTCTGGTCGGGCACGGCGGCGACGAAGCTGCGCCCCAAGGCGCTCTGCAGAGCGGCCGGCAAGAGCAGCTCGCCGGAGTACCAGGAGGGCCCGTACTTCCGCACCCGCTGCAGCGAGACGATCAAGCCCAGCAGACACCAGACGTACTGCCTGGCGGGGCTCAGCCGGATCCCGTCGACGCAGGGCGCGGGGACGACCTACCCGGTCTACGTCGACGGCGGCTCGGCCGGCGCCGGGGCGGCGACGAGCATCCCGGCGACGTCGAGATGCCCGGCGGGCGTCGCCACCCGCAGACGCCACAGATAGCGGCCGCTCACGGCGTCGCGAGCGCGCCGTTGTCGCGCAGCAGCGTGAGCGCCTCGATCGTCGCGATCCCGCGCCACTCGACCGCGGCCGCCGGCGAGGAGGAGGGGAAGTCGACCGTCCAGCCGCCGTCCTCTCTCTGCTCCTGCGCGAGCGCGGCGAGGTCGGCGGCGATCGCCTCGGCCGGCATCAGCGCGCGCAGCGGCCGCCGCGGCGAGGGCGAGACTCTCAGCGGCCGCAGCCGCTCGTCGTCGTCCTCGCCGCCGGGGCGCAGGGCGCCGTCGGCCGGGACGAGCGCGGCCATCCGCTCCAGCTCGGCCTGCGCCGCCGGCCGCTCCGGCGCGAGCGCGTCGAGCAGCCCGAGCACGAACGCGAGCGTGTAGCCGCCGCCGGGCGGCGGGCCGTCGCTGGCGGCGACCTGCTCCAGCGTCCAGACGGTCGCCGCCTCGACCCACGGGTGATCGCCGGCGAGGCCGCTGAGATGGGCCAGTCTGAGGATCCCGGCCGTGATGTGGAGCGACGGCTCGGCCGGGTCGGCGCCGGCCCACCACGGGGCGGTCCCAGGCGCGTCGGCGGCGCCCGCGAGCGAGAACGGCAGCGCGCCGCCGTCGAGCGCGACGGTGTCGGCCCAGTCGGCGAGGCCGGTCGCGAGCGCGCGGGCGGCGGCCAGCGCCTCGGCGTCGGCGGCCGGGTCTGCGTGCTCGGCCAGCTCGGCGAACAGCTCGAAGGCGGAGTAGGCGCCGGCCGGCTGGCTGCCGGCAGCGCGCAGATCGGGCTCGAGCCCCCAGCCGAAGCCGCCGTCGGCGTTGCGGTAGGCGCCGACGGAGGCGACGACCGCGGCGGCCGCGCCGGGCCGGCCGAGCAGCAGCGCGAGCCGGTGTCGCTCGAGCACGCGCGCGTGGGTGGCGAGGAAGCTGTCAGCGGCTGCGATGTCGGTCATGGGTCCGATCCTCCCCGTTCGCCGCCCTCCCGTCTTGAACGGATCGGACCTTGTGCCGCCGCGCGCCCGAACGCGCCCGCCAGCCGCTCGATCTCGGCGACGAACTCGGGCGGCTCCAGCACCTCGAACTCGCAGCGCAGCGCGGCGACGTAGATCGCCAGCCCGCCGTACCACTCCGAGCCGGTCGTGAGCAGGCACGAGCCGGCGTCGACTGCGGTCAGCGACGCCTCCAGCTGCGGCACGCGTTCGCGCGCCTGCGCCAGCGGCATCCGCAGCAGCACGCGCGCCTGCTTGCGGCCGCGCGCTCGCACGACGTTGCGGCGGACGTACTCGGCGACGTCCGCGGCCGGCGGCTCGCGCGGGCTGAAGCGGCGGTCGAGCGACGGGCGGCCGTCGATCCGGTCGACGCGGAAGGTGCGCCAGTCGTCGCGCTCGACGTCCCACGCGACGAGGTACCAGATGCCGCTGATGTGGACCAGCCGGCACGGCTCGACCAGCCGCCGCGCGTCGTCGCCCGTGTAGGTGCGGTAGCCGAACCGCAGCCGCTCGCTGTCGCGCGCCGCGGCGGCGATCGTCGACAGCAGCTCGTGGTCGACCGACGGGCCGCTGCGCGGCAGCGCGGCGGTGAAGCGGCTGAGCGCGGTGACGCGCCGGCGCAGGTGGCTCGGCAGCACCTGCTCAAGCTTCGCGAGCGCGCGCAGCGACGACTCCTCGATCCCGGTCACGGCACCGCCGCTCGCCGTCCGCAGCCCGATCGCGACCGCGACCGCCTCCTCGTCGTCGAGCAGCAGCGGCGGCAGCTCGCCGCCGGCGCCGAGCCGGTAGCCGCCGGCGACGCCGCGGGTCGCGTCGATCGGGTAGCCGAGGTCGCGCAGCTTGTCGACGTCGCGGCGGATCGTGCGCGGCGTCACGCCGAGCCGGTCGGCCAGCTCGGCGCCGGCCCACTCGCGCCGCAGCTGCAGCAGCGACAGCAGTCTCAGCAGGCGTGCGGAGGTCTCCTTCATCGTGTGCCGCAGTCTCGCAGCGATTGAGGTCTGAAACTGACCTGAATGACTGCGAGCATGTCGCTCATGAGCCGCGCACGGACCCTCAGCGACCGCGAGCTGACGCTTGCGCTGCTCGCCCGCCAGCTGCTGCTGACGCGGCGGCCGCTGACCGCCGCGCAGGCGGTGCGCCGGCTCGTCGCGCTGCAGGCGCAGTACTCGCCGTCGCCGTACCTCGCCCTCCACGCCCGCCTCGACGGCTTCGCGATCGGCGACCTCGAACGGTCGCTGCGGCGCGGGACGGTCGTCAAGGCGACGCTGATGCGCGGCACGCTCCATCTCGTCCACGCCGACGCCTTTCCGGCCTACGCGGCGGCATGGCTGCGGCAGGCGCGGCGGATGCGCGACGGACGCGTGCCGGAGCTGGCCGAGCGTGCGCCGGAGCTGGCCGGCGCGCTGCGCTCGTATCTGCGGCAGCCGCGCACGACCGACGAGCTGCGCGCGCGCACGCGCGCGCTCGTCGGCGACGCGATCGGCGAGCCGAGCATGCTGCTCGACTACGCGCGCATGTCGCTGCCGCTCGTGCACGTGATCCCGTCGGGGCTGTGGCGTCAGCACGGCAAGTTCTCGCTCGTGCTGCGGGAGGACGCGGCGAGCGAGGCCGACGACGACGCGGCCGCCGCCGGCACGGTCGCGCTGGTGCGCGACTACCTCGCCGCGTTCGGCCCCGCGACGCGCGAGGACCTCGCCGCCTTCACGTTCCTGCGCTACCACCAGCTCGACCCCGCGCTGGCGGCGCTCTCGCCGCGGCGCCTGACCGACGCGCGCGGGCGCGAGCTGTTCGACCTGCCGCGGGCGCCGCTGCCGCAGGAGGACGAGCAGCCGCCCGTGCGCTTCCTGCCGAAATGGGACGCGGCGGTGATCTCCCACCGCGACAGAACGCGGATCCTGCCGGCCGGCTTCGCCGACGTCGTCAAGGGCGGCAAGAACGGCGAGGTCGAGGCGACCTACCTGGTCGACGGCCAGGTCGCGGGGATCTGGCGCCACGACGAGCGCGACGGCGTCGCGACGCTGACGCTGCGCGCGCTGACCGGCGAGCGCGACGCGCCCGGCCTGGAGCAGGAGGCGCAGCGGCTGCTCGCCCTGCTCGCGCCGGAGGCGTCGCGGCGGGAGCTGACGCTGACGACGTGAGCGGGGCGGCCCGCGCCGATTCGCCGGCCGCGGCTCCGCGCCGCCGCGCGCCGCGTGCGGGCGCCACTTGACCTCAAGGCGCCTTGAAGGTGCACCATGGTGGCGTGACCGCCGTCGAACTGCCCCCGGCTGACGCGTTGCTGTTCGGGCGCGTCTTCCGCGTCACGACGCTCGGCGCCGTCGCGCTGATCTCGCTGCTGGCGTTCGAGTCGCTGGCGGTCACGACCGCGATGCCGGCGCTCGCTCGCGACCTCGACGGCCTCGCGCTCTACTCGGTCGCCTTCTCCGCCTCGATGGCGGCGAGCGTCGTCGGGATGGTCGCGGCCGGCGGGATCAGCGACCGGCGCGGGCCGGCGCTGCCGCTGCAGAGCGGCGTGCTCGTCTTCGCCGCCGGGCTGGTCGTCGCCGGCGCCGCGCCGTCGATGTGGGTCGTCGTCGCCGGGCGGCTGCTGCAGGGCTGCGGCACCGGCCTGGCGATGGTCGCGGTCTACGTCGTCGTCGCGCGGATCTACCCGGCGGAGCTGCGCCCGCGGCTGTTCGCGGTCTTCTCGGCCGCATGGGTCGTGCCGTCGATCGTTGGGCCGGGGATCGCTGGCCTCGTCGTCGAGCACGCCGGCTGGCGCTGGGTCTTCCTCGGCGTCCCGCTGCTCGCCCTGCTCGCGACCGCGCTGCTGCAGCCGGCGCTGCGGAGACTGCGGGCGCAGGAGCGGGCGACCGCCGCCGGCCGTGACGCGACCGCTGCCGGCCGCACGCCCGGCGAAGACGCCGACGGTGCGCCGGCGGGCGGCGCGGACGCGTCGGCGCTGCGCCGCCGCGTCGGCTGGGCGGTCGGGGCGGCGGCCGGCGCGGTCGGGCTGCAGGCCGGGGCGGAGGCGTCGACGGCGGTCGCGATCCCGCTCGTCACGCTCGGCGCCGCGACGCTGCTGCTGAGCGCCTGGCGGCTGCTGCCCGGCGGCACGCTGCGGGCCGGCGCCGGCCTGCCCGCGACGATCCTGCTGCGAGGGCTGATCACCGGCGGCTTCTTCTCGACCGAGGTCTATCTGCCGCTGCTGCTGGTGCGCGAGCACGACCTCTCGCCGGCGGTCGCCGGCCTGGTGCTGACGGCCGGTGCGCTCGGCTGGTCGGCCGGCTCGTGGTGGCAGGGCCGCGTCTCGAGACCCGGCAACCGCCGCGCGCTCGTGCGCGTCGGCAGCACGCTGCTGCTGCTCGGGATAGCGAGCCAGGCGCTGCTGCTCGTGCTCGACGCGCCGGCGCCGTTCACCGTCCTCGGCTGGACCGTCGCCGGCCTCGGGATCGGGCTCACCTACTCGACCTGCGCGGTGCTCGTGCTGGAGCTGTCGCCGCCGGCCCGCCAGGGCGAGAACAGCGCCGCGCTGCAGCTGAGCGAGGCGCTGCTGGCCTCGGGCGCGCTGGCGATCGGCGGCATCGTCTTCGGCCTGCTCGTCGCCGATCACCAGCACACCGCCTTCCTCGCCGCCTTCGGCCTGGCGGCGGTGTGGGCGCTTGGCGCCGCCGCGACCGCGCAGCGCGTGCGCGAGTCGGCGCCGTAGCCGCACCGGCGACGCGCGCGGCCTCAGCCCAGCGATGCGAGCCGGCGCTGTAGCCGCACCCGCGACGCGCGCGGCCTCAGCCCAGCGGCGCGATCGCGAGGTCGCTGAAGCTCGCGCTCGACCCGCGCGGCCCGCGGCAGGTGAGCGCGATCCGGATCGCGCGCTGGTCGGCCGGGCTGGTCGCCTCCGTGCCGAGGTCGCGCCAGTCGCCGCCCGCCTGGCGCGCCGCGAAGCGCACATGCTCGCCGCCGTCGCGCAGCTCGACGGCGAGGTCCGCCACCGCTGCGCCCGCGCCTTCCGTGCCCGCGCCTGCCGTGCCCGCGCCTGTCGTGCCCGCGCCTGTCGTGCCCGCGCCCGCGCCTTCCGTGCCCGCGCCTGTGCCGCCGATCGGCAGCGCTGCCGTCGCCAGCGTCTCGCCCGCGCCGGCCGCCGTCTCGGCCTGCCACGCGCGCGTCTCGCCGCGGCGCGTCAGCTCGACGCCGTAGGTCTCGCCCGCGGTCTGGCCGCCGGAGACCGCCGCCAGGCCGGGCGTGCAGCCGGCGGCGCGCACGCGCACGGTCGCGCGCAGGTCGCCGGCCGGCACCTGCCGCGCGAGCACTGCGCCGCGGGGCGCGCCGCGCAGGACGATCCGGCCGTCGCGCTGGCGGGCGCGGGCGGGCGCGTCCGACGGCCACTCCCAGCCCGGGTCGAGCCGCGTGCCGGCAAGCGACGGCGTCGGTGACGGCGCCGGCCGCTGCCGCACCCCGAGCGGCGCCGCGCCGCTGTCGATCGGTTTGCCGTCGTCGCCGGCCAGCGGCCAGCCGTCGCCACCCCAGCGCAGCGGGTCGAGCACGACGCTGCGGCGGACGTTGAGCGGGTCGTCGTCGAGCACGCCATGGTGCAGCAGCCACTGCCGTCCGCGGCCGTCGCCGACGACGGTGCCGTGGCCGTCGCAGCGCAGCCGCTCGCCGTCGCGCAGCAGCGGCTGCGGGTCGCGCACGTACGGCCCCAGCAGCGAGCGCGATCTCGCCGTCGCCTCGCGGTAGTCGCACGGCGGGCGGCAGCAGGAGCCGGTCGCGAACAGGAGCGTGAACGCGCCGTCGTGGCGCACGACCGCCGGTCCCTCGACGACGCCGCCGTCGTCCGGCCCCGGCGCCAGCAGCAGCCGCGCGCGGCCGGCGAGCGCGAGCCCGTCAGAGCGCAGCGGCACCGCCCAGATCCCGCCGCCGTTGCGGTATCTGCGAAACAGCAGCTGCGGCCGGCCGTGCTCGTCGCGCAGCACGAAGGCGTCGATCGCGCCGCTCGGCGGGCAGAAGAGCGGCCGCCCGCGGTCGCGGTACGGCCCGCCCGGTCCCGGCGCGCTCGCGACGCCGATGCACGGCAGCGGATCCCTCACCCCGCGCGGGCGGGCGGTGTAGTAGACCCGCACGCCGCCGTCTGCGCCCCAGCGCGTCAGCTCCGGCGCCCAGAACGGCCCCGCCATCCAGTCGGGCGCGCGCTCGAAGATGCCGCCGACGCGTGTCCAGTTGACGAGGTCGCGCGAGCGGAAGAGCGGGAAGACGGGCGCCCACGCGCGGCTTGTCGTCGTCAGCCAGAAGCTGCCGTCGGCCGCGCGAATCGCGCTCGGGTCCGGATACTGGCCGGCGATCACGGGGTTGGTGAAACCGGCGGCGGCGACGTCGTCACCGCGCGCCCCGCTCCCGCCGCCGCAGCCGGCGACGAGCAGAGACAGCAGGAGAGCGAGCAGGCCGATCCGCATCCGCCAAGGATGGCGCGCCGCGTCCGCGGGCGCCCGCCGCCTCAGTGCGCGACGTCCCGGCCGGGATCCGCGCGGCGATGCCGTCAGCCCGCCGTCAGCTCCTGCCAGCGCACGGCCAGCTCCGTGCGCGAGCGGACGCCGAGCTTGCGGTAGGCCTGCCGCAGGTGATGCTCGACGGTGCGCGGCGAGACGAACAGCGCCGTCGCCGCCTCGCGGTTGGTCGCGCCGCCGGCGACCAGCTCGCAGACGCTCCGTTCGCGCGCCGTCAGCGCCTCGGCGTCGGCGGCGGTCGCGCCGGCCGGCACCCCGGCGGCGGCCGGCGCCGGCTCGGCCGCCGGCAGGCCGGTCGCGGCCAGCTCGGCGGCGGCGCGCTGCTCCCACGGCGTCGCGCCGAGCTGGGCGAAGGTCGCGTGCGCGGCCCGCAGCAGCTCGCGCGCGTCGGCGCGGCGGCGGGCGCGCCGCAGCCGCTCGCCGAAGCAGAGCTGGGTCCGCGCCAGCTCGAACGGCGAGACGATCCGCGCGTGCGCGGCGAGCGCGACCGCGAGGTGCTCGTCGATCCGCTCGTCGTCGCCGAGCAGCGCGCGGCTGCGGGCGGTCGCGGCGGCGGCCCAGGCGCCGCCGGTCAGCGCCGCGCCGCGCGCCAGCTCGTCGGCGACCTCGCGCGCCTCCTGCTCGCGCCCGGCGCGCACGTAGGCGTCGACGAGGTCGCCCGCGGTGTAGAGGAAGGAGGGGTCGCGCGAGCCGAAGCGGGCGGTGTGCGAGCGCGCCTGCTCGAGATGGGCGATCGCCGCCTCGTTCTCGCCGCGGCCGAGCGCGAGCATCCCGAGCGCCTGCTCGGCGGTCGCCTGCGTCGCCGCCATCCCCAGCGCGGCGCTCAGCTCCAGCACGCGCGCGGCGTGGTCGCGGCAGGCGCTCGCCTCGCCGCGATGGGCCTCGACGAAGGCGGCGCTCGTCAGCGCCAGCGCGCGCACGAAGCCGGCCAGGCCCGCGTCGGAGAGCCGGATCGCCTCGGCGGCGCAGTCGGCGGCCGCGTCCAGCTCGCCGCGGCGGATGTGGAGCGAGGCGAGCACGGCGAGCGGCAGCGCCAGCGCGCTGACCGCGCCTCTGTCGCGCGCGCCGCCGACCAGCCGCCGCAGCAGCCGCTCGGCGTCGTCGTACTGCTCCATCCACAGCATGCAGAGCGCGGCGACCGACAGCACCTCGTGGCCGGGGCCGACCGGGTCGGCGTCGCGCAGCGCCTGCGCGTGCTCGGCCAGCAGCGCGCGCGCCTGCTGGTGGTGGCCGAGGCCGACGAGCGCCTCCGCCCGCAGCACGGCGGGCGCGTAGACGACCCAGTCGGGTGAGAGCGCCTGCGCGCGCGCCGCCAGCTCCGCCAGCCGCGCGACCGGCCCCGACGACATCAGCGCCACGCTCGCCTGCGTCAGCAGCAGCGCCGCGCGCGTCTGGTCTCGGCCCGCGACCCGCTCGGCCTCGTCCTCCAGCAGCGCGTACGCCTCGCGCGGGCGGCCGTCCTGGAGGATCGCGGCGCCGCGCACGAGCTGCGCGTCGGCACGCACGAGCGGATCGGTCAGCTGCGGCAGCAGCGCCTCGATCAGCGCCCGCGCCCGCGTCGGCTGGCCGGCGACCGTCGCGGTGTAGGCGGCGGCGATCGTGCGCGCGGCCGCTCGCTCCGGCTCGGGGCTGAGCCGCGCGGCGCGCTCCAGCAGCCCGATCGCGGTCGCCGTCGCACCCCGCTCGCGCGCCTCGTGACCGAGCGTCTCCAGCGACGCCGCGAGCTGCTCGTCGGGCGCGGTCGCGGCCAGCGCGAGGTGCCAGGCGCGCTCGGCCGGCGTGCCGACCGCGGCGAGCGCCCGGTGCGCCGCCCGCCGCCGGCCGGGCGGGGCGGCGTGGTAGACGGCCGCCCTCACGAGCGGATGCGCGAACCGCACCCGCGTCCCCTCCAGCGCGATCAGTCCGGCCTCCTCGGCCGCTTCGAGCACCTCGACGCCGGCCTCCTGGGCCGCTAGCAGGGAGGAGGTGGAGCCGCTCCCGCTCGCCGCCGCCAGCAGCAGCGCGGCCCGCGTCGGCTGCGGCAGCGCCGCGACGCGGGCGGCGTAGGCGCGCCGCAGCCGCTCGCCGGTCGGCAGCGGCTCGGGCAGCGCGGCGGCGCCGTCGCGCTGCGCGGCGGTCAGCTCGGCCGGCGCCTCCACGAGCGCCAGCGGGTTGCCGCCGACCGCGTCGACGAGCGCCTCCGCGACCGCCGCGGACAGCCCGCCGGCGCGCGCGAGCCTGAGCGCGTCGGTGCGCGGCAGGTCCTCCAGCGCCATCCGCTCGACCTCCGGCCACGGCTCATACGGCTCGCCTCGCAGCGAGCGCACGACGACGAGCGCGAGCGGCAGCCGCGGCGCGCGCCGGGCGAGAAAGGCGACCGCCTCCTGCGTCGAGGCGTCGAGCCACTGGACGTCGTCGACGAGCAGCAGCAGCGGCCGCGTCGCCCCCGCCGCCTCCAGCAAACCGACCAGCGCGTGCAGCACCAGCACCTGCTCGGCGCCGGCCGGCGCGTCGATCGCGAGCGCCGCGCGCAGGGCGGCCCGCTGCGCCTCCGGCAGCGCCTCGGCGTGGCTCAGCAGCGGCGCCAGCAGCTCCGCGAGGCCGGCGAACGGCAGCCCCAGCTCGGTCTCGACGCCGGTCGTGCCGAGCAGCTGCAGGTCGGGCGCGTCGAGCGCCCGCAGCAGCGCGCTCTTGCCGACCCCCGGCGGCCCTTCGAGCACGAGCGCTCCGCCGCGCCCCGAGCGGGCACGGTCCAGCAGCACGCGGATCCGCCCCAGCTCACCCGCGCGTCCGACCAGCCGACCTGCATCCGTGCCGCCGGGTCTCAGCATCCAGCCGAAATGTACGCGTCCGCGCTCGCCGCGGACAGAGCTGCGGCCGTGAGTCAGCCGGCGAGCTGCTGATACGCGCCGCTCGGCTTGGCGGCGAGGCCGGTGCAGTCGCGGAGGGCGTGCCAGGCGTCGATCGCGCTGCGGCGGGCGCCGCCTTCGAGCGGGATCGGGAGGCCGTTCTGGATCGTCGCCGGGCGCCAGACGGCCTTGTCGACGCGGCGGCCTGTGACCGTCACCTGCAGCACGCCGCTGTCGGTTCTGGGCGCGCCCTTGGCGTAGAAGGCGAGGTTGCCGAGGCCGTAGGCGACGTAGGTGCGGCCGCTGTAGCCGGCGCCCAGCAGCACATGCGCGTGGGAGCCGACGACGAGGTCGGCGCCGGCCTGCTGCAGCAGTCTCAGCAACTGCGGCTGCTGCGTGTTCGGGCACTGCTGCAGCTCCGTCCCCCAGTGCAGGAAGACGACGACGGTGTCGGCCTTCGCACGCGCCGTGCGGACCGCCGTGACGAGGCCGCCGAGGTCGCGCGCGGTCGCCATCCCGCCCTCGGAGTCGGTCGCCATCCACTCGCCGCGGAGGTTGTCGTCGAGCACCTGCGACGCGGCGACGATCGCGATCCGCTGCCCGTCGATCGTGCGCGTGAACGGTCTGAAGGCGGCGTCGCGGTCGGCGCCGACGCCGATCAGCGGCAGGCCGGCGTCCTTGTCGGCCGCGAGCGTCTGCTCGAGCCCCGCGCGACCGCAGTCGAGCCCGTGGTTGTTTGCCATCGAGACGGCGTCGACGCCGGCCGCTCTCAACGCCGTGAAGGCGCTCGGCGTCGTCGCGAAGCTGAACTGCTTCTCCTGTCTGGACGGGCACGAGCCGTCGGCGGTGACGGCCGTCTCGAGGTTGACGACGCTGAGGTCGGCGCCCTTCAGCAACCGCGGCAGCGGATCGAGCGCGGTCTTCGGGTCGGCGGCCAGGCGCGCCTTCAACCCCTCCTCGAAGTGGACGTCGCCGCCGAACGCGATCGTCACCGGGCGGCCGTTGCCGAGCGGGTCAGCCGCGGCCTGGGTGGACGGCGTCGTCGCGTCGCCTCCGTCGCTGCTGCCGGCGCAGCCGCCCAGCACGGCGGCAACCGCGAGCAGGGCGCAGGCTGTGCGCAGATGACTCACCTCAAACGTGTCATTCGATACAGAGCCGCGAACTCTTCCTACGCGGCCGCGGCGAGCCCGTCGCGCTCGGCGACCGCTTCGAGCGCCGCGAAGGCGTGCGGGCAGAAGGCCGTCCCGACCTCTCTGCGCATCAGCGCCAGCGCCTCGTCGGGCGCGAGCGGACCGCGGTACGGACGCTCGGCGGTCAGCGCCTCGAAGACGTCGGCGACGGCGAGCGTGCGCGCGAACGGCGACAGCCGCGAGCCGTCGAGGCCGCGGTGGTACCCGCGCCCGTCGAGCCGCTCGTGGTGGGCGGCGGCGTCGTCGCTCCAGGCGGCGAAGGCGCGCACCGGCCGCAGGATCTGCTCGCCGTAGACGGCGTGCATGCGGATCTGGCGGAACTCCTCGTCGGTCAGCCTGCCGGGCTTGTCGAGGATCGCGCTGGAGATCGCGAGCTTGCCGACGTCGTGCAGCAGGCCGGCGCGGTTGAGGTCGCGCAGCGTCCCTGGCTGGAAGCCGAGCTGGCGGCCGATCGCGACCGCGAAGCGGGCGACGCCGACCGAGTGCGAGGCCGTGTACGGCGACTTCGCGTCGATCACGCGCGCGAACGCCTCGGCGACGCGGTCGAGCTCGTGCTCGTCGGCGATCCGCACCAGCTCGCCCGGCTCCAGCTCGCTCAGCAGCGTGCTGAGGTCGTCGCGCTCGTGGTCGTGCCAGAGGCGGTCGTCGTCGCCGATCGCGAGGAAGGCGTCGGCGACGCGCGGGTCGAAGGCGCCGCCGCTGCGTCTGGCCACGACGGTCCGCGCCGCAGCGCGGCCGAAGCCGGTCAGGAAGACCTCGGCCGTCTGCGCGAGGCCGAGCACGCGGCCGAGCAGCGGCAGCTGCTCGCCGGTGAGCCGATACGGCTGTCCGCTGCCGTCCCAGCGCTCGTCGAGCGCGCGGACGGCGTCGCTGGCGGCCGCCGGCAGTCCGAGCGCCGCGACGACGTCGGCGCCGCGCTCGCAGCGGGCGGTCACGAGCGCGCTGCCCTCGGCGGCGAGGCCGCGCAGCGCGATCACGAACTGACGCGCGCGCTGCAGCCGCGTCATGCTGCCGCCGCCGACGTGGCGGGCGGTGAAGCGGAGCGCTTCCTGCGGCCGCGTCCAGTCGACGAACTTGCCGGCCTGCTTGAGCGCGATGTCGTCGCCGGCGAACAGCGCCGAGAAGCGCGCGGCGGCGTTCGAGCAGCCGGTGTCCTTCAGCAGCGCGGCGTAGAAGAGGGCGGCGCGGTCCTGCTCGCCGAGCCCGAGCCCGTCGGCGATCCGCAGCGCGATCAGGCAGGTGCGCTCGGCGTGGCCGGGCGGCTGGCCCTCGGTCAGGTCGAGCGCGTGCGACAGCGCGGCCAGCACCTCGGAGAGGCGCAGCTCACCAACGACCGGGTTCGCGACCGAGACCGCCACGCCCCCTGAATCGGCATTCGCGCGCTCCAACTGGAGCGCGCAGGTCAGCAGGGATCGTCGCCGGCGGCCTCGACGCAGGCGGAGGCGCGCTCGTGCATCGCGGCGGTGCAGTCGACGACGTGGCCGGCGGTCGCTCGCTGCAGCAGCGAGTAGAGCGTCTGGCGCTCCTGCTCGTCCAGCCCGTGCAGCAGCTCGGCCTCGGCTCTCGCGAGCGCCACCTCGGCGGCGGTCAGCTTGCTCGCGCCGGCCTCCGTCAGCTCGACGATGTGGCGGCGGCGGTCGTCCTCGGCGCGGCGGCGGGCGACGAGGCCCTCGCTCTCCAGCTCGTTCAGCAGGCCGACGAGGTTGGTGCGGTCGATCGAGATCGCGCTCGCGAGCGACTGCTGGGTCGCCGGCCCGGTCTCGCGCAGCAGCGTCAGTGCGACGAGCTGGCGCGGGCGCAGCCCGACCTGCTCCAGCGACGCCTCGGTGTGGGCGCGCGAGATGCGCGCGAGGTGGTCGAGCAGGGCGGTCGAGGAGTGGATCGGCGTGATTGCCACGTGCTCAGTCTACGAACGCCGCAGTCGTGTTCTACACTGCAATTCGTTTGTGCACCACAAATGATTGACGAGGAACATATGTCCGCACCGCGTCTGCTCCAGATCGACGCTTCCATCCAGGGCGACCGCTCCGTCAGCCGCTCGCTCACCAAGCAGGCGGCCGAGCGCTGGCTCGCCGCGCATCCAGGCGGCGAGGTGACCCAGCGCGACCTGGCGGCCGAGCCGCTCCCGCACCTCGGCCCCGACCACCTGCTCGCGCGCTTCGTCCCGGCCGAGCAGTACACGCCCGCGCAGCAGCAGGCGTACGAGCTGTCGAAGACGCTGGTCGAGGAGATCAAGGCGGCCGACGCGATCGTGCTCGGCCTGCCGATCTACAACTTCGGCGCGCCCTCGACCGTGAAGGCGTGGGTCGACCACGTCGTCTTCCCCGGTCTTTCGACCGACCCGGCCGGCGGCGACGGCCTGCTGAGCGGCAAGCAGCTGATCGTGCTGGAGTCGCGCGGCGGCGGCTATGCGCCGGGCACGCCGCGCGAGGGCTGGGACCACGGCGAGGCGTGGCTGCCGCACGGCCTCGCGCTGACGGGCCTGGAGACCCGCTTCGTGATCGCCGAGCTGACGCTGGCCGACGTCAACCCGGCGATGGAGCACCTGCGCGACCTGGCCGCCGAGAGCCTCGCCGCGGCGCGCGCGGAGGTCGACGCGCTGTGGGAGCCGGTCCCGGCCTGAGCCGGCGGCCGGCTCAGTGGGTCGTCGTGCCGCTGCGGCCGTAGCGGTCGTCGAGCCGCACGACGTCGTCGAGCTGCGGGGTCGAGACCTCGAGCACGGTCGCGTCCTCGATCGCCTCGATCGTGTGGACGACGCCGGGCGTGTTGCGCCAGCGCACGCCCGGCTCCAGCACGATCTCCTCCAGCGAGTCGGCGTCCGGGCCCTGCACGAGCAGCAGCCTGCCGCTCAGCAGGTAGCACGACTCGTCCTTCTCGTCGTGGTACTGCAGCGAGAGCCGGTGGCCGGCCCGCACGACCAGCAGCTTGCCGGCGTACTGGTCGGTGTGGGCGAACCAGGTCTCGTGTCCCCACGGCTTCTCGACGATGCGCGGCGCGGAGGGGGCGGTTGCGTCGATCATCGGAGGGAGGCTAGCGATTTCTGACTGGAATCGATTCCCGCCGCTCAAGCCCGCGCCTGCCCGGCCGATCACCCGGGGCGACGCATGAGCCTCGATGCCGCGATTGCCCGGATCGGTCAGATCCAGTCGATGATGGAGCCGCTGCGCGGCGCCACCGCGACGCAGCCGTCCCAGCCGGCGGTCTCGGCGACCGCCAGCGGCGGTGCCAGCACGAGCGCTCCGCTCGCGACCGCCTCGGCCTATGCGCCGCAGTCGTCGTACCCGGCTGCCGCCGCCACCGGCGCCCAGCCGACCAGCTTCGCGAACGTGCTCGCCACCCAGACCGGCACGCTCTCGCCGAGAGCGGCCAACCTGCTGACGGCCGGCCAGCGCACCTTCGCCACCCAGCTCGCGGCCGAGACCGGCCTCAACCCGCAGGTCGTCGCCTCCTGGATGCTCGCCGAGCAGTCGGGCGGCGCGGCGAAGTCGCGCGAGGCGGCCGGCAACCACAACTGGCTCAACATCGGCTACACCGACTCCGGCACCTACGGCAACACCGCCTCTGTCTGGTCGGACCCGGCGAGCGCCGCGCACGCGACCGCCGGCTGGCTCAAGGGCGAGGACACGGTCGACGGCTACGGCCGCGCCAGCGCCGGCGTGCAGTCGATCCTCAACAGCGCCGGGCAGTCGCCCGAGGCGCAGGTGCAGGCGCTCCAGCGCTCCGGCTGGGCCTCCTCCGGCTATCCGGACCTGCCGGCCGTGCTGCGCATGGTCGGCGCGTAGCCGCGCTCGGCGCTCGGCGACGACGGCTGCATGCGCGCCGTTGCGCGTGCTGCGCCGGCGCTACTCGATCACGAGCAGCGCGCCGCGCGGCGGGCCGCAGACGCCGACGCGCAGCGGCATCCGCACGCCGAAGACGTCAGCAGGGCGGACGACCAGGCGGCGCAGCTCATCATCGCCGGCGGCGACGTGCATGATCGTCTGCGCGAAGTGGTGGGCGCTGGCGGCCTCGGCGTCGGCCGGGATCAGCAGATCCGTGACCGGGCGCTCGATCGCCTCCTGCTCACTGATCGCGAGGAACCGCGCGGCCTCCGCGGACAGCGCCTGCACGGCCAGCGAGGCGTCGACGATCAGGTACGGCTCGCGGGGGCGCGGCACGAGGTCCGCGCTCGCCTCCATCAGCAGGCCGAGGTCGCACTCGCCGCAGACGCGCGCGACCGGAGCCGGCGCCTCGTCGGTGACGGCACCGCAGTGCCCGCAGAACCAGCGAGAGGGACGGGCCTCCTCGGTGGTCGTCGGGACGATGCTCAGATGTCGTCGGGCCAGTGCCACGTGAGCAGTATCGGAAACTTCGTTCAAGCGGATGTATGCGTTCGGTAGGAGTCTGGACGGATAGGCCGTTTGACGGTCAGCTAAACAGCACGATGATGAGCTTTTGGAGGTTTGGCGGCTACCGTCGAGGGTCCAGATCGTCGGCACGGCGGCCTATACATCGCGAGTATACGCAGTGTGTATAGTGCTCGGCCATGTCGATCGCCAAGACCTTTCTCGGCTTGCTCGAAGCCGGACCCAGCCACGGCTACGACCTCAAGCGCGGCTACGACCAGCGCTTCGGGCAGGACCGGCCGCTCGCCTACGGCCAGGTCTACGCGACGCTCTCGCGGCTGCTCAGAAACGGCCTCGTCGCGATCGACGGCGT
Source organism: Conexibacter sp. CPCC 205762 (assembly GCF_030646155.1). Taxonomy (GTDB): domain Bacteria; phylum Actinomycetota; class Thermoleophilia; order Solirubrobacterales; family Solirubrobacteraceae; genus Conexibacter. Next base: position 128,677 of record NZ_JAUTDN010000003.1, on the reverse strand, counting down.
CGAGCCGGGCGGCGGGCCGGAGCGCAAGCGCTACGCGATCACCGACGCCGGCGTCGCCGACGTCGACCTGTGGCTGTCGCAGCCGGAGGCGCCCGAGCCGTACCTGCAGTCGACGCTCTACGCGAAGGTCGTGCTGGCGCTGCTGACCGGCCGCTCGGCCGACGAGCTGCTCGACGTCCAGCGCGCCGAGCACCTGCGGCTGATGCGCGAGCTCACGCGTCGCAAGGCCGGCGGCGACCTCGCCGACCAGCTCGTCTGCGACCACGCGCTCTTCCACCTCGAAGCCGACCTGCGCTGGCTGGAGCTGACCGCGGCACGGCTCGGCCAGCTGCGCGAGGCGGTGACGGCATGACCCCGCTGCTGCACGCGACCGGGATCGCGAAGTCGTTCGGCGCCACCCCGGCGCTCGTCGACGCCTCGCTCGACGTCGCCGCCGGCGAGGTCGTCGCGGTGATGGGGCCGTCCGGCTCCGGCAAGTCGACGCTGCTGCACTGCCTCGCCGGGATCGTCCTGCCCGACAGCGGCCAGATCGACTACGACGGCCGCGAGCTGAGCAGCATGAGCGACGCCGGCCGCAGCGCGCTGCGGCGCGGCGAGTTCGGCTTCGTCTTCCAGTTCGGCCAGCTCGTGCCGGAGCTGAGCTGCCTCGAGAACGCCGCGCTGCCGCTGCGGCTGGAAGGCGTCGGCCGGCGCGAGGCGGAGCGGCGCGCCCGCACCTGGCTGGAGCGGCTGGAGGTCGCCGAGACGGCCGACAAGACGCCCGGCCAGGTCTCCGGCGGGCAGGGCCAGCGCGTCGCCGTCGCGCGTGCGCTGGCGACTGAGCCGAGAGTGCTGTTCGCCGACGAGCCGACCGGCGCGCTCGACTCGCTCAACGGCGAGCGCGTGATGCAGCTGTTCAGCGAGGCCGCGCGCGAGACCGGCGCCGCGATCGTGCTCGTCACGCACGAGGCGCGCGTCGCCGCCTGGTCCGATCGCGAGGTCGTCGTGCGCGACGGCCGCACGCGCAGCCTGGAGCCGGCGGTATGAGCGGCGGCGGCCCGCGCGGCGGGCAGCCGCGCGGCGGCGTGCTCGCCCGCTGGGCCCGCGAGCTGCTGCTCGGCGCCCGCCTCGCCGCCTCCGGCGGCCGCCGCGCCTGGACGCGCACCGCGCTGACCGCGCTCGGCGTCGGCCTCGGCGTCGCGCTGCTGCTGCTCGCCGCCGCCGTGCCCGACGCCGACCGCGGCCGTCAGCAGCGCGAGCTGGACCGGCTCGACCTGCCGATGGGCGACCTGCGCCCGGCCGACAACACGCTGCTGATCGCCTACCTCGGCGTGCTCGGCGACTACGACGGCGGCGAGCTGCGCGGCCGTCTGCTGCAGCCGGAGGGGCCGCGGGCGCCGCGCCCGCCGGGCGTCGCGAGACTGCCCGGGGTCGGCGAGATGGTCGTCTCGCCGCAGCTGCGCGAGCAGCTCGACGCGCCCGACGGCAGGGTGCTGCGCGAGCTGCTGCCGTACAGAGTCGTCGGCGAGATCGGCGACGGCGGACTCGCCGGCCCGGCCGAGCTGGCCGTCTACGTCGGCAGCGACAGACTCGCCGCGTCGATCCCGAGCGGGAACGGCTACGGCGGCAACAGCGGGATCTGGCGCGTCAGAGACTTCGGCGGCCGCACGGGCGTCTCCGGCGGCCTCGACCCGGTCCTCAGCCTGCTCGCCTTCGTCGTCTTCGCGGCGCTGCTGGTGCCGGTGGCGGTCTTCGTCGGCGCCGCCGTCCGCTTCGGCGGCGAGGCGCGCGACCGGCGGCTGGCGACGATGCGGCTGGTCGGCGCCGACGTCTCGATGGCGCGGCGGATCGCGGCCGGCGAGTCGCTGCTCGGCGCGCTGCTGGGGCTGGTCGTCGGCGGGCTGCTGTTCCTGCTCGCGGGCCGGCTGGTCGAGCAGCTCAGCGTCCAGGGCCTGAGCTTCTTCGCCGGCGACCTGATGCCGTCGCCCGCGTTCATCGTCGCCGTCGTCGTGGCGGTCCCGCTGGCGGCGGTCGGGGTGACGCTGCTGGCGCTGCGCGCCGTCACGATCGAGCCGCTCGGCGTCGCGCGCGCGGCGCGACCGCGACCGCGCCGGCTGTGGTGGCGGCTGCTGCTGCCGCTGGCCGGGATCGGGTTGCTGCAGCCGCTGATCGGCCGCAACCTCGCCGAGGGCGGCGACACGCTGCGCTACGTCACGACGGCCGGCGTCGTGCTGCTGCTGATCGGGATCGCGGCGCTGCTGCCGTGGCTGGTCGAGGCGGTCGTGCGGCGGCTCTCCGGCGGCGGGGTCGCCGCGCAGCTGGCGGTTCGGCGGCTGCAGCTCGACAGCGGCACGTCGGCGCGGGTCGTCGCCGGGATCGCGGTGGCGGTCGCGGGCGCGATCGCGCTGCAGACGCTGTTCAGCGGCGTCGAGCGCACCTACGTCGTCGACACCGGGGTGAATCCGGCGCGCGCACAGTTCCACGGCTCGCTCGGGCCGGGCCGCAGCGCGCTGCGGCCCGAGACGGTCGCGCGGCGGCTGGAGGAGGGCGGCGGCGTCAGATCGCTCGCCGTCTACGACCAGGCCTACCTCAGCGCGCGCGGCGCCGCGCTCACGGTCGCCGGCTGCGACGTGCTGCGGCAGTTGGCGCGGATCGGCCGCTGCCGCGAGGGCGACGTCTTCATGGTCGACGACGGCAGCCCGCTGCCCCGCCCCGGGCAGCGCACGCGGATCAGCAACCGCGACCGCTGGCGGATCCCGGCGACCGCGCAGACGGTCCAGCCGCGGCCCTTCGCCGACAGCGGCTTCGGCGTCGGCGGCGTGCTGGCGACGCCGGCGGCGCTGCACGGGATCGTCCCGGACGATCGGCAGATCGTCGTCAGCGGCACGCTCGACCGCCGCGACCCGGAGGCGTTCGAGAAGCTGCAGATCAGCGCGGGCGCGATCGATCCGCGCTTCTCGGTCGCGACCCTCCTGTCCGAGAGAGTCGACCGCGACTTCGCGCGGATGCGCAGGATGACGCTCGGCGGCGCGATCGCGGTGCTCGTGCTGATCGGCGTCAGCATGCTCGTCGGCGGGCTCGAGCAGCTGCGCGAGCGGCGCCGGCTGCTGGCGGCGCTCGTCGCCGCCGGCACGCCGCGCGCGACGCTGGCGCGGTCGCTGCTGTGGCAGACGGCGATCCCGGTCGCGCTCGGCCTGGTGCTGGCGATCGCGATCGGCTCGCTGCTCGGCGCGGTGCTGCTGCAGGTCGTCAGCGAGCCGGTCTCGTTCGACTTCGGCGCGATCGCGGCGCTGACCGCGCTCGGCGCCGGCGTCGTGCTGCTGGTGACGGCGGCGACGCTGCCGGCGCTGCGGCGGCTGACGCGCCCGGACGGCCTGCGCACGGAGTGACGCCGTGCGGCGTGGCGACGGCGTCGGTAAGAGGATGGTGTGGACACGAGCGCGGATGCGCCCGAGCCGTCAAGTCACCCTTCTGAGGAGCCGACTATTGCGGACAGGATGAGCACGATCTCGATCGACCACCTGGCGCCTGGTCCCGACGAGCGCCGCCGCCTCGCGACCGTCGCCGCGCTCGCGCGCGCCGCCGACGACGCCTCCGACGGCCTCCAGCGTCTCGTCGCGCTCGTCGCCGACCTGCTCGGCTACCCGCAGGTGCGGCTCAACCTCGTGCGCGAGGACGATCAGCTGACGGTCGCCGCCGCCGGGCTGGAGCCGGGCGAGGTGACGCCGCTGGAGACGTCGTTCTGCGCCAGAGCGATCCGTCCGCCGGCCGCGGCGCTGGTGATCGGCGACGTCGCGGCCGACCCGCGCAGCCGCGACAGCCCGGTCGTCGCCGACGGGATCGCGGCCTACGTCGGCGCGCCGCTGATCTCCAGCGACGGCTGTGCGCTCGGCGCCCTCTGCGTGACCGACTCGGTGCCGCACGAGCCGACCGCCGAGGAGGTCAAGACGCTGCAGCTGCTGGCGGACGCGATCACCGCCGAGCTGGAGCACAGCCGCGCGCTGATGGCGATCGCCGAGGTGACCGCAGCGCTCGCCTGCGCGCTCGAAGCGAGCGAGGTGCATGACCGCATCTGCACCGGCGTCACGCGCGCCGGCGGCGCCGACGCGGCCGTGCTGGCGATCCGCGAGGGCACGCACCTGTCGGTCGCGGCGGCGAGCGAGCCGCTGCCGGAGCTGGTGACGCTGCCGGTCGGCCCCGGCACGGTCACCGGCCGCGTCTGCGCCAGCGGCAGAGCCGAGTTCGCCGCCGACGGCGATGCGATACCGGCGATGACGCGCGCCCAGATGAGACGTGTCGGCGCGCATGCGATCGCCGCCTTCCCGGTCGGTGCCGCCGGCCCCGACGGCTGTGCCGGCGCACTCGTCGTCTGGTGGCGCCGGACGCTGCCGGAGCTGCCGGCGATCACGCGCCGGACGCTGACGACGCTCGCCGACCAGGCGGCCGTCGCGCTCGAGCGGACCGCGCTGCTGGACCGGCTGCAGACGCTCAGCAGCACCGACCCGCTGACCGGCCTCTCCAACCGCCGCATGCTCGACGACACGCTCGCGCGCGAGATCGCCCGCGCCGCCCGCACCGGCGAGCCGCTGTCGATCGCGATGCTCGACCTCGACCACTTCAAGGCGTACAACGACCGCCGCGGCCACCAGGCCGGCGACGAGCTGCTGCGGCGCGCCGCGCGCTCGTGGGAGGCGGCGGTGCGGCGCACCGACCTCGTCGCCCGCTACGGCGGCGAGGAGTTCACGCTCGTGCTGCCGGCGTGCGACGCGACGGCAGCCCGTGCGCTGATCGAGCGCGTGCGCGCCGCGACGCCGGACGAGCAGACCTGCTCGGTCGGCTGCGCCAGCTGGGACGGGATCGAGACGCCCGACGCGCTGCTCGACCGCGCCGACCGCGCGCTCTACGGCGCCAAGCGCGACGGCCGCGACCGCGCCGTCTTCGCCGACTGACGCGCCAGCTCAGCCGGCGCCCGGCGCGAGCGCCAGCGGCGCGCGCTGAAGCGGGAACGACTCCGCCGAGAAGTCCTCGTCGGTGCGCGGCGGCCTGCCGCTCGGGCAGACGAGCGGCCGCAGCTCGACGCGCACGCGCGGCGGGAGCGCGCGGCCGCTGCCGAGCCGGATCCGCGCCACGGCCCCGCGCACCAGCCGCTGGGTCCGCTGCGCGAGCACGCGCCGCGCGCCCGGCCCCGCCCCTGCCCGCCGCAGCCGCGCGCGCACGGCGCAGACGGCGGCGTCGCGGCGCGCGACGCCGAGCACGACCATGCGCGGGCCGACGCGCAGCGGGCCGATGCGGGTGAACTCCTCGACGACCTGCTCGCAGTCGCCGCCGATGACGCCGTGGGCGGTGTAGGTCTCCTCGTTGGAGACGAGGTCGTCGCCGGGGCCGCAGACGATCGCGCCGGTGGGCGTGCCCTCGACGCGGTCGTCGCCGGCGCCGGCGAGCACCGTCCCGCGGCCGGAGAGGTCGATCGTGTCGGCGCCGTCGCCGCCGAGCACGCGCGCGAAGCCGTCGAAGCCGACCGCGCTCAGCTCGTCGTCGCCGCCGCGGCCGTCGATCAGCTCGCGCCCGCCGCCGCGCGCCCAGCCCGACAGGCGGTTCGGACCGTCGTCGCCGCGCAGCGTGTCAGCGGCCGATCCGCCGACGACGTCCTCGACCGCGGTCAGCAGGTCGTGCTCGCCGGCGCTGCCGCCGCGCCCGGCGGCGAGGTCGACGTCGACCGCGCGCATGCGGCTGGAGTAGCTGGCGGTGTCACGCCCCGGGCCGCCGTCGAGGCGGTCGTCGCCGAACGGGCCCTCGGCGGGGTCGCCGGTCAGCACGTCGTCGCCGCCCCCGCCGCTGAGCCGGTCGGCGCCGGGGCCGCCGTCGAGCCGCTCGCCCGCCGGCCCGCCGATCAGCTCGTCGTCGCCGGCGCCGCCGTCGGCGGTCACCGACAGCACCGTCGTCGCCAGCTCGATCCGGTCGGCGCCGTCGCCGCCGCGCACGTTCAGCGCGCCGATCGCGCCGCCGCCGGAGACGAGCGCGCGGTCGTCGCCGTCGCCGAGGTCGGCGCCGATCGTCACGACCGGCCCGCTCGGCAGCGGGCAGCGGACGGAGCCCTCGATCAGCGCGACGCAGCCGGCGCCCGCGCTCAGCGGCGCGCCCGTGTCGCGCGCGCTGACGGCGTCGGCGTCGATCCGCAGGTCGAGCGCGTTCGCCTCGCCCGGCGCCGCCGCGTAGGTGACGGTGAAGGTCGCGACCGGCGGCCCCTTCGGCACGTCCTCCCAGCCCGCGATGGCCGAGATGACCGCGCCAGGTGCTGCCGCGGCCGGCGCCAGCAGCGCGACCGTGAGCGCCGCGAGCAGCGCGATGGCGCGCGCGGCGCGGCGGCGGGACGGCGAAGACGCGGGCATCCCGTGCATGCTCCTCGAAACGGAGCGCAGGAGCGGAAGTAGCGCGCGGAGCGGATCCTCCCGGCGAGCTTCTCCGCTTGGACATACGGAGGCGGCGCCGATCTCGCTACCGTTCAGCGTCCGTGGAGTTCGAAGTCGCCACCGCCGAGCCGGCCCAGCAGGAGATTGCGCTCGGCGGCAGTCAATACCCGCCGATCGCCGACTACGGCTTCCTGTCGGACTGCGAAGTCTGCGCGCTCGTCGCCAAGAGCGGCAACGTCGAGTGGATGTGCCTGCCGCGGATGGACGGGCCGAGCGTCTTCGCCGGCATCCTCGACCGCCACGCCGGCCGCTTCCGCGTCGGCCCGCGCGACGAGGTCGTCCCCGCCGACCGCCGCTACCTGCCGGGCACGATGATCCTCGAGACGACCTGGGGCACGCCGACCGGCTGGCTGGTCGTCCGCGACGTGCTGCTGATCGGCCCGTGGCACCACGGCGAGGAGCGCTCGCGCCGCTACGCCCGCTCCCCGCGCGACCACGAGGCCGCGCACGTGCTGCTGCGCACGATGCGCTGCCTCAACGGCTTCGTCGACGTCGAGCTGGACTGCGAGCCGGCCTTCGACTACGCCCGCAGACGCGGCTCGTGGAGCTATGCCGGCGACGGCTACGGCGACGGCATCTGCACCGCCGAGGGGACCAACCTGCAGCTGCGCCTGCGGACCGACATGCGGCTCGGCTTCGAGGGCCCGCGCGCCCGCGCCGAGACGCGCATGAGAGCCGGCGACACGCTCTTCTGCGCGCTCGGCTGGTCGACCCACCTGCCGCCGGAGAGCTACGAGGAGGCGCACGACAAGCTCTCCTACACCGGCAACTTCTGGCACGAGTGGATCAGCCGCGGCCGCTTCCCGGACCATCCCTGGCGCGTCCACCTGCAGCGCTCGGCGCTGACGCTGAAGGGCCTCACCTACGCGCCGACCGGCGCGATGATGGCGGCGGCGACGACCTCGCTGCCGGAGACGCCGGGCGGCGAGCGCAACTGGGACTACCGCTACACCTGGCTGCGCGACTCGACCTTCATGCTGTGGGGCCTCTCGACGCTCGGCTTCGACCGCGAGGCGCACGACTTCCTCTACTTCATCACCGACCGGCTGGAGGCCGGCGGGCGGCTCTCGATCATGTACGGGATCGACGGCCGAGAACGGTTGGAGGAGGAGATCCTCGACCATCTCGACGGCTACGAGGGCGCCAAGCCGGTGCGGATCGGCAACGGCGCCTGGGACCAGCGCCAGCACGACGTCTGGGGCGTCCTGCTCGACTCGATCCGGCTCCACATCCGCTCCGGCGACCGCCTCGACGACCGCCTCTGGCCGCTCGTCGTCAAGCAGGTCGACACGGCGGTGGCGGAGTGGCACGAGCCCGACCGCGGCATCTGGGAGGTGCGCGGCGAGCCGCAGCACTTCACCTCGTCGAAGATCTTCTGCTGGGTCGCGGCCGACCGCGGCGCCCGTCTCGCGCGGCTGCGCGGCGACCGCGAGGCGGCGAAGCGCTGGCGCGCGGCCGCCGACGAGATGCACGCCGAGATCTGCGAGCGCGGCGTCGACGAGCGGGGCGTCTTCGTCCAGCACTACGACACCGATGCGCTCGACGCCTCGCTGCTGCTGATCCCGATGCTCGGCTTCCTGCCGTCGAGCGACCCGCGCGTGCGCAACACGGTGCTGGCGATCGCCGACGAGCTGACCGTCAACGACCTCGTGCTGCGCTACAGAGTCGAGGAGACCGACGACGGCCTCACCGGCGAGGAGGGCTCGTTCGCGATCTGCTCCTTCTGGCTCGTCTCGGCGCTGGTCGAGATCGGCGAGGTCCAGCGCGCCCGCGACCTCTGCGACAAGCTGCTCTCGTACGCCAGCCCGCTGGCGCTCTACGCGGAGGAGATCGACCCCCACTCGGGCCGCCACCTCGGCAACTTCCCGCAGGCCTTCACGCACCTGGCGCTGATCAACGCCGTGATGCACATCATCCGCGCCGACGAGGCGCTCGTCGACGACCTCCGCTGAGCACTGGACTTCGGCGCCGCGCGCGGCTCAGCTCAGCCGGCTGAGCCGGACGCGTCTGCGCTCGCACGCAATGCTCTGAGGCCGGCCTGCCACAGCGCGTCGGCGTCGCTGCCCTCGGCGAAGCGGTCGTTCAGCTCGAGCATGATCATGCCGTGGGCGAAGGCCCACAGCACGCGCGCGAGCATCAGGTCGCCGCCGACCGCCTGCCGCAGCGCCTCGCCGGCGTACTGCTCGGCACCGGGCACGAGCCGCTCGCGCTCGAGCCCGTGGTCGGTCATCAGGCGGTAGACGTGCGGGTGCGCGATCGCGTAGGCGCGGTAGGCGACGCCGATCGCGTTTATCGGGTCCTCGCCGGCCGCGCGGGCGCCGGCCGCGGCCTGCTCGGTCAGCGCGCCCTGCTCGAAGAAGGCCTGCGAGATGATCTGGTTCTCGAGCGCGCGCTTGTCGGCGACGTGCTCGTAGAGCGAGGGCGCGCGGATTCCCAGACGTGCCGCGATCCGGCGCATCGAGAGGCCCTCGGGCCCCTCGGTTTCCAACAGCTCCCGCGCGACCGTGACGATCTCACGCGCGCGGGGTGACAGCTCCTGCGACGACATGCGCACCGAGCCTACCGGCGTACGGCGGCGGGCGCGGTGCGGCGCGCCCGCGTTCGTACACCCGTCCAGCGGTGTTTCAATCCTCGGCGAGCACGACGACCTGGTCGCCCGGCGCCGGCACGTACAGCGCCGACTTGGCCGGGTTGAGCTTCATCCCGTAGCCGCTGGCGGGGTCGTTCGCCAGCTCCGCGAGGCGCAGGCCGACGGCGCTCTCGCCGCGCTCGCGCGCGGCCGCGACGACGGTCGCGAAGCTCGTCTCGGCGCCGACCTCGACGTAGTCGCTCATCTCGCGCAGGTACAGCTCCGAGCCGTCGGCGTCGAACAGCGTGCGGAAGACCTCCGCCAGGTGCGGGTTCTCGGAGATCTGCGACAGCAGCAGGCTGAGGACCTTGTCGCTGACGATCACGTCGTCGACCTCGGTCACCTGCGCCAGCTCGTGGTTGCGGTCGTCGAGCATCTCGCTGACGATCGAGACTCTTCTGTCGAGCTTGGCGGCGATGTCGCGCAGGTGCAGCAGCGTCACGAGCGTGCGCGCGTCCGCCCGCTGCGGCTCGAGGTGCTCGGCGTAGCACATGACGATCACGTGGTCGTAGCTGCCGACGTCGAGCGACTCCAGCGTCGCGCGGTCGGTCGTGTTGCCGCTGCGCGTCTCGATCGAGAGGTTGACGAGCGCCATGCAGCCGCGCTCGAGCGACTCCTCGACGCCGGGCGCGTCGGCCATCACGGTCACGTGCGAGCCGGGCGCGACGTAGTGGTCGAGCTCGTTGACGACCGTGCAGGTGCGCCCGTTCCAGCCGATCACGAGCACGCGCTGGGCGGCGTCGGGGCGGCGCTCGCCACGCACGATCGCGGTCGTGTCGACGCGGCCGCTGAAGCGCTCCGCTCGCTCCAGCACCGAGTCGTCCTCGGCGATCGCGATCACGCGGTCGCCCTCCTCCAGCACCAGCTCCATCGGCGGGTTGACGACGATCTCGCCGGAGGCGCGGTGGAGGCCGATGACCGCCGCCTGCTCGTACGCGAGCAGCGTGTCGCCGTAGCTGACGCCGACCAGCACCGGGTCGTCGCGGAAGTAGATCTCCTCGCCGTCGAAGTCGAGCAGCTCGACGTAGGCGGCCGAGACGCCCGACTGGCGCGAGGCCTGCACGATCAGCTTCGCGATCGTCTCGCGCTTGTCGATGAAGACCGCCTGCTCGCCGCCGACGAGGTGGGCCGCTTCGAGGTTGGCGGGGTCGTGGATCTCGGCGACGATCTGGTAGCCGTCGGCGCGCTTGTGCGGGCCGCGCGTCAGCGCCAGCACCGTCTTGATCACCTCGGCGTCGGGATCGTCGGACTCGGGCGAGAGGACGATCACCGAGCGCGCCGCGCGCGGGTTGGCGATCGCGACGTCGGCGAGGTCGATCGGCGAGCCGGTGCGGCAGATCACGCGCGTCCCCTTGAGGTCGGGCACCTTCGAGCGGATCGCGTCCTCCATCTCGACCTTGTCGCGATCGGCGAGGATCACGATCGAGGGGTCCTTCTCGCTCTCGTTCGCGATCGCCAGCTCGGGCAGGATCGTGAAGACGGCGTCGGACCAGCCGAGCACGAGCGTGTGCTCGCGCTCGACGACGAACGAGCGGCCCTTGCGCAGGTCCAGCAGCTTCTCGTCGAGCGCGGTCGCGATCACGCCGACGAGCGCGGAGACGATGAAGAGGCCGCCGAGCGTCACGATCAGCATCAGCAGCAGGAACGGCCAGCCGCCGGTGTCGCCGGCGACGGTGCCCGGGTCCATCGCGTGCATCAGCGTGCTGAACAGCTGGCCGATGAAGCTCTGGCGGCCGTCGTCGGGGACGAGCCCGAAGACCAGCGCGACGATCGCGCCGAGGCCGATCAGCGCCAGTGTGACGAGCGCGAGCCAGCCGACGAGCGCGATCGGCCCGCGCGACATCGTCGCGTCGAAGCGGTAGCGCATGCGCTGGGCGCGGGTCGGCGCCGGCGCCTCGGAACCGCGCGTGCCGGCTCTCGGTGCGCGCAGGTTGGTCGCGTCGCCGGCGGCGAAGGTTCTGGTGGTGCGCTGGCGCGCGAGCCGTCCGGTGCTCGACATGCGGTCGTCCTTTGAAGGTGCTGGGCCTGGGGTTCTGCTCCACGTGCATCGACCACGCGGGCACCATTCTTGAGCATCCGCCTGACGGCGTTAGGTCAGCGTCCCGACCGCGACGATCGCCGACGCGCCGAGCAGCACCATACCGGCGGCCTCACCCAGTCTCAGCCGTGTTGGCGCGAACCGCTCTGCCGTCATCAGCGCCGCCAGACCGAGCATCAGCGCCGGGTTCGACATCCCGAGCCCGAACATCACCAGCATCAGCGCCCAGCAGCAGCCGACGCAGGAGCGCCCGTAGGCGACGCCGATCCGCAGCGCGTCGGCGACCGGGCGGGCGCCGCTCCAGCCGCCGGTCAGGAGCGCGCGCGGCGAGCGGCAGGCGGTCAGGCAGCGCTGCTTGATCGGGGCGAACTGGTAGGCGCCGGCGATCGCGAGCGTCACCGCCGCGACGATGCCGGCGTGGGCGCCGAGCCAGCCGACGGCGTCGACGGTCGCGTGGATCAGCACGTCGAGCGCGCGGAAGAGGTAGCCGACGACGACCCAGACGGCGAGGAAGCCCGCGATCAGCAGCAGCCGCAGGCGCGCCCGCTCGGCCAGCGGCCGTGCCTGCGTCATGCGGTCGAAGGCGTGCACGAGCGCCGTCGTCGTCGGCAGCATCATCGCGGTGCACATCAGCAGCCAGCCGGTGAGGAAGAAGGCGATCGCGACCGCCTGGCCGCCGGCGCTGGCCGGCTCGTACTCGTGGTGCAGGAAGCGCGCGTACGGCGAGAGGCCCCAGCTCAGCAGCGCGACGAGCGCCAGCAGCGCGAGCGCCGCCGTCAGCGCGCGCGGGCCGAGCAGCCGCGCCGCCATCGCCGCTCAGGCCTCGTGGCGGTAGCGGAACTGGCCGCTGGTCGTCGACCGCGCGAAGCCCGAGATCGGCTCGCGACCGGGCAGCTCGAGCTCGAATCTGCTCGCCTTGCCGGACTCGCCGATCGGGCCGAGCAGGTTCGACATGACGCCGTCGCCGATCGTGATCGGCCGCTCGGCGGCGCCGACCAGCAGGCGCGACTCGATCAGCACCCGCGGACCGACCTGCAGCCGCGTCGAGCGGCCGTCGCGCGTGAACGAGATCGGCGCGCGCTCCAGCAGCGTCGGCGACGGGAACAGCGCCGCCAGCTCCCCGAGCGGACCGCCGAGCTGGCCGGAGAAGGCCTCGCTGAGCGGGCCGACCTGGCCGTCGGCGGTCTCGTCGTCGAGCACGAGCGCGAGGTGGACGTGCTCGGGGCTGTTGCGGTGCCCGCCGTGGTGGGAGAGGCTGACGACGGTGCGGCCGGCGACGTCGAAGCCGTTGATCGTGCCGCGCTCGATCTGCCAGGCGATCAGGCCCGTGCACTCGTCGTCCTCCGGGTTCTGCTCGAACCAGCACGGACATGGCACCGCGCAGTCGCACGCCTCGAAGAACCGCCCCGTCAGCTCGTACCCCATGGGCGCTTTCTACTCGCCCGCTCGGCCTCTGGTCAACTAATTGGCGCGACAAAGTCTGGATTCCGGTTGACAGTGCTCGTGCGGCGCCCGTAGGTTCCGCCGCGACGACGGCGATGCGGGAACGGGGACCGGTCTTGAGCGGGGGCTCACGGGAGTTCGAGGTCAAGGGGCACAGCGTGCGGGTGACCGGCGGCGACGAGCCGCTGCGCCCGTTCCGCGGCTTCTTCTCCGGCGACCCGCTGCCGGCCGGCCACGTCCACGCCGAGACGCCCGCGCCGACCGCGCGGGAGGCGGCGCCGGCCGACGCCGAGGAGGCGCTCGCGGCCGATCCGTCGCTCGTGCGGATCGAGATCGACGACGACTACAGCTTCGACCTCCATCGCACGCCCGAGGGCGATCTGCACGCCCACTCGCTGCCGTTCCAGGCGTTCGCCTCGGTCGAGGACGCGGTCGCCGAGCTGGTTCGCATCGTCGATCGCGGGAGCCGCGGCTGATGGCGGTGCGCAGAAACCTCAACACGCTCACGCAGGCCGAGAGAGACCGCTTCATCAGAGCCGTCAAGCAGATGAAGAGAGTCGCCGGCGACGACGGCTACGACCACTACGTCAGAACGCACGACACGGCCCAGACCGGCGTCGGCGACGCCGCCTCGCTGAACGTCAACCCCGCCCACGGCGGGCCCGCGTTCTGCCCCTGGCACCGCTACTTCATCGCCCGCTTCGAGCAGTCGCTGCAGGCGGCCGACAGAACCGCCTCGCCGGGCGCGGCCGGCACGCTGACGCTGCCGTACTGGGACTGGACCAACGACGACGCCGGCTCGCCCAACCGCCAGCGCGGCGGGCTGTGGGCCGACGACTTCCTCGGCGGCAACGGCGACCCGGTCACGACCGGCCCCTTCCGCGCCGGCGAGTGGGTGACGCTGCCGCAGACCGGCACGCCGCAGGGCAGAGACCTCGCGCGCGACTTCGCCGCGACCCCCGGCGGCGACACGCTGCCGCGCGCGGTCGCCGTCGCCTACGCGCTCAGAGCCGAGGGCTTCGACGTGCCGCCGTACGGGCGCGAGCCGGGCGGCGGCCTGCTCGGCGTCAGCTCGCCGGCGGCGCCGACGGTCGTCAGAACGGCCGGCGGCAGACTCGCGGCCGGCACCTACAGCGTCTCGGTCAGCTACATCACGGCCGAGGGCGAGACGCGGCCCTCGCCCTCGGCGGCGGTCACCGTCGCCGCCAACGACGCGCTCAGAGTCAGCTCGCCGCCGGCCCGCGCGACCGTCACCGGCTACGTCGTCTACGTCAGCTTCGCCGGCGGCGCACCGGACAGCGAGACGCGGCAGAGCGGCACGACGGCGATCGGCACCGACACCACGCTCACCGCCGTCAGCGGGCCGGCGCTGCCGCGTCCGAACATGAACTCGACGGCGAGCTTCCGCGCGCTGCTGGAGGGCTGGACGGCCGGCCCGGGGATGCCGACGCCCGGCATGCACAACCGCACGCACGTCTGGGTCGGCGGCTCGATGCAGTACGGCACCTCGCCCAACGACCCCGCCTTCTTCCTCCACCACTGCAACATCGACCGCCTGTGGGCGCTGTGGCAGCTGACCCACCCGGGCCAGAACTACCCGATCGCCGTGCCGCTGCTGGGCGGTGCGATCGGCCCGCGGCCGCACGGGCTCGACGACGCGATGTCGCCGTGGCTGGCCGCGCCCGAGCGGATCACGCCGAGAGACATGCTCGACCACACGAGAGTGACGGTCCGCGGCAGAGCGGCCGGCTACACCTACGACACCGACCCGCTCGGCCTCGCCGTCAACGTCGCGCCCTGAGATGGCCGGCCTCGCAGACATCGCCGCCGGAGTCCGCTGCGCGCTGGAGCCGATCGACAGCGCGTTCGCGAACGAGACGGCGCTGACGGAGTTCTTCGCCGAGTACGGCTGGGACGTCAGAGCGGCGACCGGCGCGCTCGGCCCGATCCGCGGCGCCTTCGCGATCGGACCCGCCTTCGACGCCGCGCTCGCCGTCGCGCAGCAGCTGGAGTCGGGCGCGCAGACGCCGAGCCCGGCGCTGATCAACTCGCTGCGCGAGGCGCTCGTGAGACTGATCGGCGCCTTCCAGGCGCTCTCCGCCGCGCCCCCGACGGCGGGCCTGCCGGCGCCCTTCAACGGCGCCGGCTTCTGGCAGGAGTTCGCGCCCGCGCTCGCCGACAGCCTGCTGCTGAGACACGTCTGGCGCAACCAGCCGCTCGTCTTCGCGCTGCTGCGGCTGAGCGGCCTCGCCGAGGTGACGGCGGTCAGACCGGGCGGCGCCGGCCGCCTCCCCTACACGCGCTGGGAGATCCGCTGGGACCGCCTGCCGCGCGTGATCGGCGAGCCCGACAGACTGATCCGCGAGGTCTGGGGCTGGGGCGACCCGGGCGGCTTCGACCACAGACGGCTCGACGAGATCCTCGGCATGACGCTGCGCTCGCTGCGCGTGCCGGCACGGCAGGCACCGCTGACGCAGGCGCTGCGCAGACGCTGGTACGACCCCGCGCATCCGCAGCTGGGCGAGCTGGAGACGCTCGCGATCCCGCTCGTGGCGCAGTCGAGCGCCGATCGCTCCGCCTCCGCCGAGCTGGGGCTGGCGCTGACGCCGATCCCGCCCAGAGGCCAGCCGAGAGCGCCGCCGGCGGGCGTCGCGCTGACGCCGCTGGCGAGCGGCAGAATCGCCGGCGGCGGCCCGCCCGGCGACGGCGTCGTGCAGCTGGTCGTGCGCGGCGGCTTCGACCTCGACGGCGTGCTCGGCGCCGAGATACGGCCCGGCGGGGTGGAGCTGTTCGCCGACGCCGGCAGCGCCTCGCTCGACGCCGAGGTGCGGCTGGCGGCGCGCCCGCCGAGACCGTTCATCCTCGTCGGCGAGCCCGGCGGCTTCCGCCTCGAAGCGGGCGGCGCGGAGGTCGGCGTCGGCGTCAGAGGACAGCTCGCCGACCCCGAGCTGACGGTCCGCTTCGGCACCGGCACGCCGGCGCAGGGGAGCGAGACGCCGAAGCTCGCGGTCGTGATCCAGACCTCCGACGCGGACGGCTTCCTCGGCAAGCTGATCGGCTCCAACCCGCTCCGCTTCGAGCTCGGCGGCGCGGTCGTGTGGTCGTCCAAGAGCGGCCTCCATTTCGAGGGCTCGGGCGGCTTCGAGTGGACGATCCCGCTCAACCTCAACCTCGGCCCGGCCGAGATCTCGACGTTGACGCTCGCGCTGGAGGCCGGCAGCGGCGGGGTCGAGGTCGGCGCCGCGGTCACCGGCAGAGCGATGCTCGGCCCGCTGACGGCCGTCGTCGAGCAGTTCGGGCTCGCCGTCACGCTCAGATTCGGCGACAGCAGAGGCGACCTCGGGCCGATCGGCGTCGCGCTCGGCTTCAAGCCGCCGAAGGGGATCGGCCTCGCCGTCGACGCCGGCGTCGTCAAGGGCAGCGGCTACCTCTTCTTCGACAACGACAGAGGCGAGTACGCCGGCGCGCTGGAGCTGACCTTCGCCAGCTTCCTGTCGCTGAAGGCGATAGGGCTGCTGAACACGAAGATGCCGGACGGCTCGAGAGGCTTCTCGCTGCTGATCATCATCACGGCCGAGTTCGGCAGCGGCATACAGCTCGGCTTCGGCTTCACGCTGATCGGCGTCGGCGGGCTGCTCGGGCTCAACCGCACGATGCGGCTGCAGCCGCTGATGGAGGGGGTCCGCACCGGCGCGATCAACTCGATCATGTTCCCGAGAGACGTCGTCGCGAACGCGCCGAAGATCATCAGCGACCTGCGCACGCTGTTCCCGCCCGAGAACGGCAAGTTCCTGATCGGCCCGATGGCGAAGCTCGGCTGGGGCACGCCGACGCTGGTCTCGCTGGCGCTCGGGATCATCATCGAGATCCCCGGCAACCTCGCGATAATCGGGGTCCTGCGGATCGCGCTGCCGGCCGACCAGATCGCCGTCGTCGTGGTCCAGGTCAACTTCGCCGGCGCGATCGAGTTCGACAAGAAGCGCGTCTACTTCTTCGCCTCGCTGTTCGACTCGCGCGTCCTCTTCCTGACGATAGAGGGCGAGATAGCGGTCGTCGCGCAGTTCGGCGACGACGCCACCTTCGTGCTCAGCGTCGGCGGCTTCCACCCGCGCTTCGACCCGCCGCCGCTGCCGGTCCCGATCCCGAGACGGATCGCGGTCAACATCATCAACACCGACATAGCGCGGATCCGCGTCGAGGGCTACTTCGCCGTCACCTCCAACACGGTCCAGTTCGGCGCCCGCGCGGAGCTGTTCTTCGGCTTCTCGGCCCTCAACGTGCAGGGCCAGATCGGCTTCGACGCGCTGTTCCAGTTCTCGCCCTTCCACTTCATCATCGAGGTGTCGGCGTCGTTCTCGGTGAAGGTCTTCGGGATAGGGCTGTTCAGCATCAGCGTGCGGATGTCGCTGGAGGGGCCGACGCCCTGGCGGGCGCGCGGCACCGGCTCGATATCGATCCTCTTCTTCGACATAGACGTCGACTTCGACATCACCTGGGGCGAGGCGCGCGACACCCAGCTGGAGCCGGTCGACGTGCTGCCGCTGCTGGCCGCCGAGCTGCAGAAGGCGGAGGGCTGGAAGGCGCTGCCGCCGGCGCCCAGCAACCTGCTCGTCTCGCTGCGCAGACTCGACCCCGGCAGAGCCGCCGCCGACGCGCTCGTGCTGCACCCGCTCGGCGCGCTGCAGGTGACGCAGCGGGCCGTCCCGCTCGACCTCCAGATCGACAAGGTCGGCAACCGCAGAGCGGCCGACGCGCGGCGCTTCTCGCTCGGCGCCGGCAGCGGGCTGGCCAAGCGCGGCGACGTCGACGAGCAGTTCGCGCCGGCGCAGTACCGCGACATGGGCGACGCCGAGAAGCTCGGCAAGCCGGCCTTCGAGCGCCAGCACGGCGGGATCGAGCTGACGCCGGCCGGGCAGGCGATCGCCTCCGGCGCGCTCGTCAAGCGCGTCAACCGCTACGAGCTGTCGACGATCGACACCGCCTACAAGGGCCGCCGCTTCCGCTTCCACGCCTTCCCGGTCGCGCTCTTCAGCCACTTCCTCGGCGGCTGCGCGGTCGCCCGCTCGCCGCTGTCGCAGGCGCTCAAGGACCAGCACGACCCGTTCGCCCCGGACGAGAAGGTCAGCGTCGCGCAGGAGGGCTGGGCGGTCGCCGCGCAGGCCGACAACAGCGCCGTGGCGAGCTTCGCCAGCGAGGCGCAGGCGCAGGACTTCATGACCGCGCACCTGGCCGCGGAGCCGAACGCGTCCGTCCACGTGATCCCGGCCTTCGAGGTGGCGGCATGACCGATCTCGGCGTCTACTCGTTCCTGCCCTGGCTGCGCCACGGGATCGCCAACACGGTCGCCGGCGCCGACTTCGACAGAGGCGTCAGAACCGCGCGCGCGACCGTCGCCGTCGAGCTGGCGCTGAGCGGTGAGAAGGTCGGCGGCGGGATCGCCACCGTGCCGGTCAGACGCGACGTCGAGATCTTCGGCCCCGGCGACGTCGTCGGCCTCGACCCGCGCGCGATCGTGCGCGTCGAGCCGCGCGGGCAGGTGACCGCCTACGAGCCCAACTACCTGCCGCACGTCGAGTTCTACGACGAGGACCTGCCGTGGCGCTACACGCCGACCGCGCCGGACGCCAGCAGACTGCGGCTGCGGCCGTGGATCGCGCTCGTCGTGCTGGCGGCCGGCGAGTTCGAGGAGCGCGCCGTGCGGGACGCGCCGCTGCCGGCGATCGCGGTGCTCGACGGCAGCGCGCTGCCGCCCGCCGGCGAGCTGTGGGCGTGGGCGCACGTGCACGTCAACCGCGACCTGGCGGCGAACGCGAGAGAGATGCGCTCGACCGACATGGGCGCGGTGCTGCCGCGGCTGAGCGCGGCGCTGACCGCCAATCCCGACCTCGCCTGCTCGCGGATCGTCTGCCCGCGGCGGCTGGCGCCGAACGTCGCCTACGACGCCTTCGTCGTGCCGGTCTTCGAGAGCGGCCGGCTGGCCGGGCTCGGGCTCGACCCGGCGACCGCCCCGTACGCGACCGCCTCCGCGTGGGAGGACTACAGAGCACGGCCGCTGCCGGAGCTGCTGCCGGTCTACCACCGCTGGCACTTCCGCACCGGCGAGGCGCAGGACTTCGAGTCGCTCGTGCGGCTGCTGCAGCCGAAGCCGATCGACCCGCGCGTCGGCGTGCGCCCGCTCGACGTGCAGCGCCCCGGCTCCGGCCTGCCGGGCGTGCTGACGCCGAGACTGAACGGGCTGCTGCAGCTCGGCGGCGCGCTGCGGATCCCGGACGAGTCGCTGACGCCGGCCGAGGTCGCGGCGCGCAGAGCCTACGACGCCTGGGCCAGCAGCGAGGGCAGACCGCCGCACCCGTTCCAGACGGCGATGGCCGACGCCGTCAACCTCGCCGACGACTACGCCCACCTGCCGGTCGCCGACGCCAACGCGGCCGCCGGCGTGAGCGAGTGGGAGTCCGAGGACCCGGTCGTGACGATGCCGCTCTACGGCCGCTGGCACGCGCTCCAGCAGCGGCTGCTGAGCGAGCGCGACGGGACGCCGACGAGACCGCCGGAGAACTGGGTCTCCGACCTCAACCTCGACCCGCGCCATCGCGTCACGGCCGGCTTCGGCACGAGCGTCGTGCAGGCCAACCAGGAGTCCTACATGGACGCCGCCTGGAGACAGCTCGGCGACGTGCTCGCCGCCAACGCCGCGATCCGCCGCGCGCAGCTGGCGAAGCTGGCCGCGAGCGCGCTCCACCGTCGCTCGCTGCAGGCGCTCGCGGCCGCCGAGCCGGGGCGCGCGCTGGCGCTGACCGCGCCTGTCCACGCGCGCGTGCTCGACGACGGCGCGACCGTCCGCCACCGCCGCGAGGGCAGCATGCTGCCGCCGGTCCTGACCTCGGCGCCGCTGCGGCGGGCGCTGCGCCCGCACGGCCCGCTCGTGCGCGCCGCCGCCGCCCGCGCCGGCACGCAGCCGCGGCCGACGGCGCTGCTGGAGCGGGTCGACAAGGGCGAGATCGCCGCCGCGCCACCGAAGCAGACGCCGCCCGGCGTGGTCACGACGGACGCGGTCGCGGACGTGCTGGCGAAGGATCCGAAGGGCAAGCCGGCGGCGCCGTACCTCGGCCAGGACAGCCTCAAGCCGGGGGTCGCGAAGAAGCTGCCGGAGCCGAAGGACTACGTGCTGCGCGACCCGCGCGATCCCGACGGCCGTCCGCGCGGCGACGGCGGCGGGATCGCGAGAAGAACGAAGGACGGCCACGACGACGTGGCGATCCTCGTGTGGGCCAGCGACGAGGCGTCGCAGGAGCAGCCGCGCGGGCCGCTCGGCGTCGGCGGCACCGTCGGGGTGCTGGTCGACGCGCTCGACCCGGCCGTCACGATCCCGAGACGAGTCCGTCATCGCGTCCGCTTCCCGAGACGGATCGAGGCCGAGCTGGACGAGGCATTCCAGGAGGCGATGGCCTATCCGCGCATCGACCTGCCGATGTACGAGCCGCTGGTGAGACGGTCCAGCGACCTGTTCCTGCCCAACATCGGCCTCGTCGAGCAGAACAGCGTCACGCTGCTGGAGACCCATCAGGTCTTCATCGAGGCCTACATGGTCGGCCTCAACCACGAGATGGCGCGCGAGCTGCTGTGGCGCGAGTACCCGACCGACCAGCGCGGCAGCGTCTTCCGCCAGTTCTGGGATGCCAGCGGCGCGCTGACCGATCCGAGATTGACCGCCGACCAGCGTCGCGAGCTGCTCTACGACATCCCCAAGCTGCATCTCTGGTCGCGCAGATCGCGGCTCGGCGACCACGACAACCGTGAGAGCGGCGGAGCGGCCGAGGAGGAGGCCGTGATGCTGATCCGCGGCGAGCTGCTGAAGCGCTATCCGAACGCCGTCATATATGCCCACAAGGCCGACTGGCAGCTCAGAAGAGACGGCAGAACAGACCCGGGCCAGGAGCGCGTGCTGGCGACCCTGTCGGCCGCCGAGGAGGCGAGACCGCCGCCCGCGAAGGTGCTGACGCCGCTGTATGAGGCGAAGGTCGAGCCCGACATCACCTTCATCGGCTTCGACCTCACGATCAGAGCCGCGAAGGGCGGCGACCCCGGCAGCGACGCGAGAGCCGACGCCGGCTGGTTCTTCGTCATCAAGGAGCGGCCGGGCGAGCCGCGCTTCGGGCTCGACATCGAACGCGACGAGGGCAGCGTGCAGACCTTCAACGACCTCGCCTGGTCCGACGCGCCCGCCGTCGTCGCGGGCAGACACCTGCCGGCGTCGGCGTTCGCGCCGGTCGCGCTGGCGCCGCTGGGGCCCGGCGACGTCGAGAAGAGAGATCAGGCGATCGAGGACGTCGACGTCAACGCCGCGGCGACGAGCGCCGCGCGCTGGGCCTACGTGCTCTACCAGGCCCCGGTGATGGTCGCGATCCACGCCGCCGAGATGCTGAGAGCGAGAGCCGCGTGAGCGAGTTCACCGACCTGCGCGACGCCTACGTCGCCGCCCGCGCCGACGACGACGCGGCCGCCGCCGCGCTCGTGCGCGCCCGCGAGCGCGCGACCGCCGCGCAGACGCGCCTCGCCGCCTACCTGCGCCGCGGCGCCGCCGGCAGGGACGACGTCCGCACGAAGCTCACGCGCGCCGCCAAGTCGGCCGCGACGGCGGCGGCGAAGGCGCAGGACGCGCGCCTCGCCGCGCGCGACGCGCTGCGCCAGCGGCTGGCCGAGTTCGCGCCCGTCTCCGACCCGCGCACGGGCGTCGCCGAGCTGAGCGACGAGCTGCCGCTGCTGCTGTTCCCGCTGCGGCTGGAGACGCGCTTCAAGCAGCGCGCGACGCTGCTGAGACGACGCCCGAGACTCCCCGGCGGCGGGATCGGCCTGCCGGCCTTCAGAACCAGCTGGGAGCTGTGGGTGCGCGTCTTCCCCGACAGCTGCCTCGTCGACAGCTTCGAGCCGGAGCCGTCGCTGACCGAGCTGGAGAGCGCCCGCCGCTACTGGCAGGCGCTGTGGCGCAGCGGGGAGGAGGGCGGCGAGCGGGCCGCCTGGCGCAACCTCGTCGCCAGCCACGGCGTCGGCCGCTCGCGCTGGCTGCGCGAGCAGCAGGCGCCGCTCAACCCCGGCGATCGGCCGGGCCCGCAGCCGGCCGGCACGCTCGTGCTCGCGATCCCGGCCGAGCAGGGCCTCGCCGCGCCGACCGCCGCGACGCTCGCGAAGCTGTGGGAGCAGGCGTGGCGCGACGGCGGCGACGGCGCCGCCGAGGCGAGCGCGCTGAAGGCGCTCGCCGACGCGCTCGGAGGCGACGAGCAGGCCGCCGCGGAGCTGTGGGCGGCGAGCCGCCCGCTCGGCTTCGACGACCGCCCGCCGGCGGGCGTCGAGCGCCCCGACGCGAACGTCACGACGGCCGTCGTCAGCTTCCCGGCCGCGGCGGTCACGCGCTCGCGCTCGTGGAGCCGCCCGCCGGTCGTGCGGCTGCTGCCGGAGCGGCTGCTGTGCGTCGTCGAGAGCGGCGGCGTGCGCGTCGAGCAGCTCGGCGAGCCGATCCCCTCACCGCTTCAGGTCGGCCCCGACCCGAGCGCCGCCGACCCGCAGCTGCAGCCGGCCGACGGCGAGCTGGAGGTCGCCGACGAGCTGCGTTGGACGGTCGACTTCGAGCGTGCGATCAAGGACGGGATGGGCTTCCGGATCACGCTGACCGAGGCCCAGTGGAAGGCCGGCGCCGACCGCGTCACCGTCGTCGGCGTGCGGCTCGGCGACGGGCAGAAGGACAGCCGCCTGCGGCTGGAGGAGCTGCTCGCCCACCAGCGCGACAGCCGCAGCGGGCTGGCGCTGCTGGCGCAGGGGACGCCGACCAACAACACCGAGAGAGACGGCGCCGGCTTCACGAAGGCGCAGGAGGCCGACGCAGCCTTCGACGAGCTGCGCGCGCCGGCCGACCTCGGCGCGCTCGGCGACCCCGCCCCGCCGCCGCTGGAGCGGCCCGACGGCCGCTGGCTCGCCGACGGCCTCGGGATCGACCCGCAGCTGCTGAACGTCGTCCCCGGCGCGCACGGCAGCGACCAGCTGGAGGCGCGCGCCTTCAACGCCGCGCTGTGGCCGGCGACGCTCGGCTACTTCCTCGACACGCTGATGGAGCCGCTCGCGAGCGAGACGGCGATCGACCAGACGCGCGCCTTCTTCAGCAGCCACGTCAGCGGCCGCGGGCCGCTGCCGGCGCTGCGGATCGGGCAGCAGTCGTACGGGATCGTCCCCGCGATCGCGTTCGCGCGGATGAAGCGCAGCGGCGACGGCGTCGCGCCGAAGGGCGCCGGCTTCGACGACGCCTTCCTCGCGCGGCTGCTGACCCTGCTGCAGCGGGTCGACGGCGACTGGACGCAGCTGTCGCAGCAGGTCACCTCGCTCGGCGCGCCCGGCGCCGACGTCGAGCAGGCGCTGCTGAACGTGCTCGGCCTCCATCCGGCCTCGGCCGAGTTCCACTACCGCTACGCCCAGAGCCTCGACCACCTCGCCAACCTCGCCGGTCTCTTCGGCTTCTTCGGGCTGCTGCTGCAGCTGCTGCTGAGAGCGGCGCTCGACCAGCCCGCGCAGCAGCTGCTGGAGCAGCTCGGGCTGGCGCCCAACAAGCAGCGGCCGGTGATCCTCGACCGCTACTTCCTCGGCAGACAGGGGAGACTGCTCGGCGACCTCGTCGACGACCGGCCGCGCTCGGAGGACGAGCCGGTGCGGGCCTGGCGCGACGACGGCGACAACTACCTCGGCTGGCTCGCGCGCGCCGGCCGCGACGGGCTCGAGACGGTACGGCGCCAGGAGGGCTTCGTCGACGGGCGCCCGCCGACCGTGCTGCTCTACCTGCTGCTGCGCCACGCGCTGCTGCTCGGCTACGCCGACGCCGGCGTGCGCCTGCACAGAGCGGCCGGCCTGTCGCCAGCGGCGATCGCCACGCTGCGGCGCGAGCCGCCGTTCCTGCACGTCGCGGCCGTGCCCGAGAGCGAGAGCCGCTGGACGCCGCTGTTCAAGCAGGACGCCGCCGTCACCGGCGATCCCGGGCTGACCGTCGCGGAGGCGATCGCGAAGCGGATCGGCGCCGCGCCCGAGGCGGAGCTGCTGGCCGAGCAGCTCGACGCGCTCCAGCGGCTGGCGACGACGCCGACGGCGCGGCTGGAGCGGCTGCTGGCCGAGCACGTCGACAGCTGCTCCTACCGCTTCGACGCCTGGCGCACCGGCTGGCTGGCGGCGAAGCTGCAGCGGATGCGCGACGAGCAGCCGGAGGGCGTCCACCTCGGCGCCTTCGGCTGGCTGCTCGACGTCCGCCCCTCGCTCGGCAGACGGACCGCGGTCGAGCCGCTGCCGGCCGAGCTGGCGGAGATCTTCCAGAGAGCTGGCGATCCGCTGCTGGAGCGCGACTCGGCCAACGGCGGCTACGTCCACGCGCCCTCCAACGACCAGGCGGTGACGGCGGCGGTGCTGCGCGCCGGCTACCTTGCGAACGCCGAGCACGGCAACGCGGAGCCGCTCGCGGTCAACCTCTCCTCCGAGCGGGTGCGGCTCGCGCTCGCGACGCTGGAGGGGATGCGCAACGGCCAGCGGCTCGGCGCGCTGCTCGGCTACCGGCTCGAGCGCGGCCTCCACGACGGCCACCCGGGGCTGGAGCTGGACCGCTTCATCCTGCCGCTGCGGACCGCCTTCCCGCTCGTCGCCAACCGCATCGCCTCGACCAGAGCCGGCGACGACGACACCGCCGCCCAGCTGGTCGCGGCGCGCAACGTCGCCGACGGGCTGCGGCTGGTCGAGCACGTCGAGTCCGACGCGAGCCTGGCGGCCTATCCGTTCGGCAGAGCGAGCGTGCTGCCGGCCGACGCGACGCCCGCCGAGCGGACCGCGATCGAGGCCGAGGTGCAGCGGCTGCGCGACGTCAACGACGCGATCGGCGACCTGCTGCTGGCCGAGAGCGTCCACCAGGCGACGCAGGCCCGCTACGACGCCGGCGCCGCCGCGCTCGACGCGCTCCAGACCGGCGGCTACCCGCCCGATCCCGAGGTCGTCCGCACGCCGCGTCCCGGCACCGCGCTGACGCACCGGCTCGCGCTTCAGCTCGACCCGGCGGCGACGGCGGCCGCGGACGCGACCCCGCGCGCGGCGACCGAGCCGCGGCTCGACCGCTGGCTGGAGACGGTCCTGCCCGAGCTCGCCGGCGTCGCCGTCCACGCCACATGGAAGGACCCGCGCGCCGCCGATCCCGGCGCCGTCGCCGGTGAGGCGAGCGTGACGCTCGCCGAGCTGGGCCTGCGGCCGCTGGACCTGCTGACGGTCCTGCACGCCGACGGCACCCAGCAGATGGCCGAGCTCGACGACCGCGTGCTCGCGCACGTGCTCGCGACCCAGCCGGTCCCGCTCGACGTGCTGCCGCAGATCGGCTACCTCGACGCGGCCGGCGGCGCGCTGCGCGTCTTCGAGCTGGCGGCGCCGGTGCGGCAGCTGCGCTCGCTCGTCGGCCGTGCCCGCCCGCTGCGCGGCGGCGACTGGCTGCCGCCCGACGACGCGACGCAGAGCGGCGACGCCGACCTCGCGTGCGACCCGGCGCCGGTCGCGGCCGCGCTCGGCGGCCTGAGCACGCTCGCGAGAGACCTGATGAGAACGGCCGCGGCCGTCGACGCGCTGCTCGCCGGCTCGCCCGCGGACCTGCTCGCAGCGCCGCTCGACAGAACGGTCGACGCCGTCGCCGCGCTGTTCGGCCGCGCCGCGCTGCACGGCATCCCGCAGACCGGCTGGGGCTTCGCCTACGCGCAGCGCCGCGACCTCGCCGCCGGGCTGCTGGCGCGGCTGGGCGAGCGGCTGGCGACGTGGGAGCTGAAGCTGGCCGACTTCGACCAGCTGCTGGACGACGAGGCCGCGCTCGACCCGGCCGCGGTCCAGCGCGACACGCGCCTCAGCCTGCTGCGCCGCGCCGAGGTCTCCGTCGCGCCCGACGTGACGGTCGATCCGGGCGACCTCGGGACTCTCCGCAGCGGGCTCGCCGGCCGCCGCAGAGCGTTCGCGACCCGGCGCGCGGCGCTGGCGGCGCTCGTCGGCAGACCGCCCGCGACCGTCACCGCGCTGCTGGCCGCGACCGCGAGACTGCTGCCGTTCGGCGACGTCGACCTGGAGCCGTTCGAGCTCGCGCCCGAGCAGGCGGCCGTCGCGACGCTGCTCGGCGACCTGCGCGCCGCCGTCGCGGTCGTGCTGGCCGAGACGCAGCGGCGCGCCGCTGCGGCGCAGGCGGCGCTTGCCGACGAGACCGCCGCGACGACCGCGACCGCGCGCGTGGAGGCGACGACGCGGGCGGCACAGGCGATCTTCGGCGACGGCTTCGTCGTGATCCCCGACGCCGGCGTCGCGCCGGCCGCCGCGGCCGAGACCGCGAACGCGATCGCCGCCGCCGACGGCTCGCTGACGAGACACCTGACCGACGTGCTCGGCGTCGAGCAGCCGCTCGACGAGTGGCTGACCGGCGTCGCGCGCGTGCGCGAGCAGGCGCGGGCATGGGAGCAGGTCGCCCTGCAGGCCGACGCCTTCGGGCTCGCCGAGCCGCGTCTGACGCCGCTGCAGCTGCCCTACGTGCCGGGC
This sequence comes from Conexibacter sp. CPCC 205762, assembly GCF_030646155.1. Classification (GTDB taxonomy): domain Bacteria; phylum Actinomycetota; class Thermoleophilia; order Solirubrobacterales; family Solirubrobacteraceae; genus Conexibacter. Next base: position 102,546 of record NZ_JAUTDN010000003.1, on the reverse strand, counting down.
GACCACTGGCTCGCGCTCGGCTTCCCACCGGATGCCGCGCTCGATCGCGACCGGCTGCTCTACAGCGCCCAGCTGCCGCCCGGCTTCGACCCGGCCGCGCGTCGCTGCGGGCTGCTGCTCGACGAGTGGACCGAGGTGATCCCGGCGGAGACGCAGGAGACGGCGATCGCGACCCACTTCGACCGGCCCAACTCCGAGCCGCCGCAGACGCTGCTGCTGGTGCTGCCGACGGCGCGGACCGGGGCGTGGGTCTGGGCCGACGTCGTCGGCGCGCTCGACGACACGCTCGCGATGGCGAGAAAGCGGGCGGTCGAGCCGGTCCACGTCGATGCGACCCCGTACGCCCGCCTCCTGCCCGCGACGGTCTCGGCGACGACGCTGCGCGGGCTCTCGATCGGGCTCGCGCTGGCGCTTAACAACCCGAAGGTCAGCGAGCTGGCGGCAAAGGCGGCTGGAGATGTCTGACGTCCTGCCCGTGAAGGACCTCGCCGAGGCGCTGAAGGCGCGGCGGTTCCCCTCGATCACCGTCTGGAACCGGCTGGAGGGGCGGCCGCGCACGGTCGCCTTCGACGACGCGCTGCGGGCCGAGGTCCGCGACGGCCTCTGGTTCCTCGCGCGCCAGTGGCAGCTCGGCGAGTTCCATGGCGAGGACGCCGGCTCGCCGGTGCAGGCGAAGCTGCACGTCGAGCGCACGCGGCTGACGCGCTACCGCCCCGGCGACGCGGAGCCGGAGCCGTTCGACGACGCGACGCCGCTGGAGACGACCGTCGAGCGGCGGCCGGCGCGGATGAGCCTCGACGTGCGGCTTGCGATCGGCCGCTGGTGGCTGCGCCAGATCGCGCCGATCGGCGACTACCGCCAGGCCTACCTCGACGCCTATCCGATCAGAGAGCCCGACCCGGCGGCGGAGGCCGACGCCGACCGCGCCGCCCATCCGGAGACGTGGCAGGCGTACGCCGCCGTCGCGGGCCGCGCGCTCGACGGCGGCGAGCTGCTGCGGTGGCTGCGCGCGACCTCGTCGCACAGAGCGTCGGAGGGGATCGCGCTGCTCGACCCCGGCGACGGCGCCGCGCTCGACGCGGCGGGGCTGAGACTGCTGGCGTGGGCGGCGCGGCAGTTCGCCGAGCCGCTCGACCAGGACGCCTGGGAGCCGCCGCGGATGGAGTACAGATTCGCCTGCTCGGCGCCGACCGGCGAGGGCGAGAAGGTGCTGAGCGCCGAGGAGTACGTCGGCGGGCACCTCGACTGGTACTCGCTCGACGTCGACCCGGCCGCGGCGACGCTCGACCCGCACGGCGAGAACCCGCCCGAGCTGCCGCAGGCGACCACCTCCAGCGCGCTGCCGTCGCCGGTCGCCTTCGACGGGATGCCGAACGCGCGCTGGTGGGCGTTCGAGGACCGCCGCACCAACCTCGGCCAGGTCGATGCCGCGACGACCGACGTCGCGAAGCTGCTCCACCTGGAGTTCGCGCTCGTCTTCTCCAACGACTGGTTCCTGCTGCCGTGCACGCTGCCGGCCGGCTCGGTCGCGACGGTGCGCGGGCTGGCGGTCACGAACGTCTTCGGCGAGCGCACCTGGGTCGAGCCGGCGGGCAGCGGCAGAGACGACGACTGGCAGCGCTGGTCGCTCTTCACGCTCAACCGCAGAGGCATCGACGACAGCGCCGCCGACCGCTCGCTGCTGCTGTTGCCGACGGTGCCGAAGGCGCAGGAGAGCGCGCCGTTCGAGGAGCTGCTGCTCGTCCACGACGAGATGGCGAACATGGCGTGGGCGGTCGAGCAGACGGTCCCGCTGGCCGACGGCGCCAGCCGCCCCGGCGCCGAGGTCGGGCTGGAGACGCGCGCCTGGTTCGAGCGCCTGCGCGGCGCGCCCGCGGCGCCCCTGCCGTTCGACAACGAGGCCAGATCGCGCTACGAGGCGATGACGCGGATCCCCGAGCAGTGGATCCCGCTGATGCCGGTGCACGTGCCCGGCAGCGACCGCGAGATCCAGCTGCAGCGCTCCGCCCTGCCGCGCTTCATCGACGGCGACAGAGTCAGACCGACCGGGATCGTGCGGCCGCGCACGGCGCTGATGCGACCGGGGCTCGACGAGGCCAGAAGAGCGCCCTACCACCTCGCCGAGGAGGAGGTGCCGCGCGCCGGGGCGCGCGTCACGCAGGCGTGGCAGCGGACGCGCTGGCGCGACGGCTCGGTCTTCCTCTGGGTCGGCGCCCGCAAGGGCACCGGCCGGCTCTCCGGCGGCAGCGGCCTGGCGTTCGACCAGGCCGCCGACGTGCCGCCGGAATGAGCCTCCCTACGGCTTGCCGAGCAGCAGCGCGATGCCCTGGCCGCCGCCGATGCAGAGCGAGACGATCGCGTAGTCGTGCCCCTCGCGCTCCAGCTCGGAGATCGCCTTCGTGGTGATCACCGCGCCGGTCGCCGAGATCGGGTGGCCGAGGCCGACGGCGCCGCCGTTGGGGTTGACCTTGGCGGGATCGAGGTCGAGCTCCTTGACGACCGCGAGCGCCTGCGCGGCGAACGCCTCGTTCAGCTCGAAGACGCCGATCTGGTCGAGCGAGACGCCGGTGCGGTCGAGCACCTTGCGGATCGCCGGCACCGGGCCGATGCCCATGATCTTCGGGTCGACGCCGCAGGAGGCGTAGCCGAGGATGCGCGCTCTGACGGGCGCGCCCAGCTCGGCCGCCTTCTCGGCGCTGAGCAGGACGGTCGCGGCGCCGGCGTCGTTCATGCCGGAGGCGTTGCCGGCGGTGACGGTGCCGCCGTCGCGCTTGAAGACCGGCTTCAGCTTCGCCATCGACTCCAGCGACGCGTCGTCGCGGATGTGCTCGTCGACCTTGAACTCGATCTCGCCCTTGCGCGTCTTGAGCACCACCGGGACGATCTCGTCGACGAACTTGCCGGCGTCGCGCGCGGCGGCGGCGCGGCGGTGCGACTCGACCGCGAAGGCGTCCTGCTCCTCGCGCGTGATCCCATGCTTCTCGGCGAGGTTCTCGGCCGTGACGCCCATCAGGATGTCGTTGAAGGGGTCGGTCAGCGCGCCTGAGACCGGGTCGGTGACGGTCGTCTCGCCCATCCGCGCGCCCCAGCGGCCGGCGGGCAGCCAGTAGGGGCCGCGGCTCATCGACTCGCAGCCGCCGGCCAGCGCGACCTCGACGTCGCCCGACTGGATCGCCTGCGTCGCCGAGACGATCGCCTGCACGCCGGTGCCGCAGAGGCGGTTGACGGTGAAGGCGGGCGTCTCCTTCGGCAGCCCGGCCATCATGCCGACGACGCGCGCCATGTACATGTCTCTCGGCTCGGTGTGGATCACGTTGCCGAAGACGACGTGCTCGACCTGCTCGGGTTGCAGGCCGGCGCGCTCCAGCGCGGCGCGCGCGGCGATCGCGCCCAGCTCGTTCGGCGGCACGTCCTTGAGCGACTTTCCGTAGCCGCCGACCGCGGTGCGGGCGGCGGAGGCGATCACGACTTCGGTCATCGGAACTGGGTCTCCTCGGGATCGGCCGTGCTCGTCGAGCGCGAGCCGGCCGGCGGATGCTCGATCGTGCGGATGCTGCCGGACGGGGCGCGGAAAGCACGCCGATAGGCCTGCGGGCTGGTGCCGACGTGCGCTCTGAAGCGGTCGCGGAAGCTGGTCGCGGAGCCGAAGCCGACGCGCGCCGCCACCAGCTCGACCGGCTCGGCGGTCGTCTCCAGCAGGTGCTGCGCGCGCCGCAGCCGGGCGCGGTGGAGCCAGCGCAGCGGGGTCGTGCCGGTCTGCTCGCGGAAGCGCCGGTTGAGCGTGCGCGTGCTCATCGGCGCCTGCGCGGCGATCTGCTCCAGCGTCAGCTCGCGATGGCAGTTGCGCTCGATCCACTCCAGCAGCGGGCCGAGCGCGACGCTGTCGGGCGCCGGCGGCGGGTGGACGATGTACTGCGCCTGCCCGCCGTCGCGCTCGGGCGGGGTGACGGCGCAGCGGGCGGCGTCGGCGGCGACCGCGGCGCCGTGGTCGCGGCGGACGATGTGGAGGCAGAGGTCGAGTCCCGCGGCCGCTCCGGCGCTCGTCAGCAGCTGACCGTTGTCGACGTAGAGCACGTTCGGGTCGACCGCGACGGCAGGATGGCGCCGGGCCAGCTCCTCGGCGCCGAGCCAGTGGGTCGTCGCCCGCTGCCCGTCGAGCAGGCCGGTCTCGGCGAGCGTGAAGGCGCCGACGCAGATCGAGGCGATCCGCGTGCCGCGCGCGGCCGCCGCGCGCAGCGCCGCGAGCACGGCCGGCGGCGTCGGCTGCAGCGGGTCCTCCAGCCCGGGGACGACGATCGTGTCGGCCCGCGCGAGCGCGTCGAGCCGGTGCGGCGCCCTGATCGTGAAGAGGCCTCTGCCGGCGGTCACGCTGGCGCGCGGGGAGCAGACGATCGTCCGGTACGCCGCGCGCCCGTCGCTCAGCCGCACCCGCCCGAACAGGTCCAGCGGCGTGGCGAGGTCGGACGCGATGACCCCGTCCAGCGCGAGCACGGCGACGAGATGGGCTTCCATCGGCCCATCGTAGCGCTGGCGAGAATCCGTTGACATGTGGCATTTCAGCCACTTGTCTGCCCCGCGGCGCGGTCATACGGTCCCGGGTCGATGACCAAGCTCCTGCTCTCGCTCCACGTGATCGTCGCGATCGTCGCCGTCGGCCCGGTGACGGTCGCCGCGAGCGTCTTCCCGCGCACCGCCCGCGAGGCGGCCGCCGCCCCCGGCGACCCCGGCCCGCTCGCCGCGCTGCGCACGCTCCACCGCATCTGCCGCGTCTACGCGCTGCTGGCCATGCTCGTCCCCGCGCTCGGGCTCGCGACCGCGGGCGCGATGGGCGTGCTCGGCGACGTCTGGCTGACGACCTCGATCTTCCTGACCGGCGTCGCCGGCTTCGTCCTCGCCGGCTTCGTGCTGCCGCTGCAGGAGCGGATCCTGCGCGAGCTGGACGCCCCGGCCGCCGCCTCCGCGATCCCCGCCACCGCCGCCCGCCTCGCGATGACGGTCGGTCTCTTCAACCTGCTGTGGGCGAGCGTGACGGTGCTGATGATCGTCCGGCCCGGCTCGACGACCGGCGCCTGAGGCCGACGCGCGCCCCGATCGCGATGCGCTGGACCCGCCGCGCCGCCGCGCAGCTCAGCCGTCGCCGGCGCTGGCCTGCGCGATCTCGCCCGTCTGCACCGCCCACAGCGCCGCGTAGCGCCCGCGCTCGCGCAGCAGCTCGTCGTGGGTGCCGGCCTCCGCGACACGACCGCCGTCGAGCACGTGGATGCGGTCGGCGTGCCGGATCGTCGAGAGACGGTGGGCGATCACGATCGTCGTGCGCTCGCGGCTGACGCGCAGCAGCGAGCGCTGGATCGCCGCCTCGGTCTCGTTGTCGACCGCCGAGGTCGCCTCGTCGAGCACGAGGATCGCGGGATCGCGCACGAGCGCGCGGGCGATCGTCAGCCGCTGGCGCTGGCCGCCCGAGAGGCGCACGCCGCGCTCGCCGACAGGGGTGTCGTAGCCGTGCGGGAGGGCGGCGACGAACTCGTGCGCCTCGGCCAGCTCGGCCGCGGCGCGCAGTTGCGCGTCGGTCGCGTCCGGGGAGCCGTAGCGGAGGTTGTCGGCGATCGAGCCGTCGAACAGGAAGGTGTCCTGGCCGACGTAGCCGATCGCGCCGCGCAGCTGCTCGAACGCGAGCCCCTCGACCGGCTCGCCGTCGATCGAGACGGTGCCGCTCTCGGCGTCGTAGAGCCGCAGCAGCAGCTTCACGACGGTCGACTTGCCGGCGCCGGTCGGGCCGACGATCGCGTGCGTCTCGCCGGCGGCGACGTCGAGCTCGAGCCCGTCGAGCACGTGCGTGCGGATCTCGCCGTCGCCGTCGCGGTAGACGAAGCGGACGTCGTCGAAGCGGACGGCGCGGCCGCGCGACCCGGCGGCGGCCGGCGGCAGCTCGCGCTCGCCGGGCGAGATCGCGACCGGCGCGTCGATCAGGTCGAGGATCCGCCGCAGCGACGCGGTGCCGCGCTGGTAGAGGTCGAGCGTCTCGCCGAGCGCGGTCAGCGGCCACAGCAGCCGCTGCGTCATGAAGACGAGCACCGAGTACATGCCGATCTCCAGCGTCCCGTTGAGCGTCAGGTGACCGCCGACGACGAGCGTCACCATGAAGCCGCAGAGGATCGCGACCCGGATCACCGGCACGAACGCCGCGCTGAGCGTGATCGCCTCGCGGTTGGCGGCGGCGTAGGAGAGCGACGCCGCGGAGACCCGCTGCGCCTCGCGCCGCTCGGCGCCGAACGCCTTGATCGTCGCGATCCCGCCGAGGTTGCCGCCGATCAGGCCGCCCAGCCGGCCGGCCTCCTCGCGGACGCGCGCGTAACGCGGCTCCAGCCGTCTCTGGAACAGCAGCGAGCCGCCGATGATCACGGGGATCGGCAGGAAGGCGAGCACCGCCAGCAGCGGTGAGATGACGAAGAAGACGACGCCGACGCCGACGACGCTGGTCGCGGTCTGGATGATCTGCAGCGCGCCGACGTCGAGGAATCGTTCGAGCTGGTTGACGTCGTCGTTGAGGATCGTCAGCAATCTGCCGGACTCGCGATCCTCGAACCACGCCAGCTCCAGCTCCTGCACGTGCCCGTAGGCCTCCATCCGCAGGTCGTGCTGGAGGTCCTGCGACAGCGTCCGCCAGGCGCGCTGGGCGAGGTACTCGGTCAGCGACTCCAGCAGCCACACGACCGCGGTCACGCCGGCGAGCACGAACAGCTGCTGCTCGCGGTCGACGATCCCCGTCCACTGGCCGACGAAGCTGCCCTCCTGGCGGACGACGACGTCGATCGCGACGCCGATCAGCAGCTCCGGCAGGATGTCGAAGATCTGGTTGAGGACCGCCCAGACCGTGCCGCGCACGACCTGGCCGCGGTAGCGCGGCGCCCGTCGCCAGAGGCGGACGAGCGGGTTGACGGAGGCGTCTTGCATCAGCAGGGAAGCCTAGGCGTTCGTCTGTCATCGTCTCGCCCCGGTGCCGCTCCGTCGTCTGCTCGTCCCGCTGCTGCTCGCGCTCGTCTGCGCGCCGGCGAGCGCCCGTGCCGCGGCGCCGCCGCCGGCGAGACCACCGGCGCCTGCCCCCGCGGCGCCGACCGCGCGCGCGGCGTGGACGGCGCGGATCGCCGAGGCGGTCGCCGCCCGCGCCCAGCCGCGCGAGCAGGCGCGCGCCGTGCGCTGGCTGTCGCCGCAGGCGCCCTACTGGGGCGGCCCGGAGGTGCTGCTGGTGCTCGGCTCGCGCGAGGTCGACGGGGAGCTGTGGCTCGACCTGCTGGTGAAGGGCATGCCGGCCGGCTCGCACGGCTGGATCCCTGCCTCCGCCGCGCGTCTCGCCCGCACCGACCGCCGCATCGTCGTCGACCTGTCGGAGCGGTCGCTCGTCTTCCAGCGCGGCGGCCGCACGCAGCTGCGCACGCGCGTCGTCGTCGGCGCGCCTGCGACGCCGACCCCGGTCGGCCAGTTCGCCGTCGACGCGATCGCGCCCGAGCCGCGCGGCAGCCTGCTCGGCCCGCGCGTGCTGGCGCTGGTCGCCTACTCGCGCGCGCTCGCCCGCTACCAGGGCGGCATCCCGCAGGCGGCGATCCACGCCTCCGAGCTGATCGGCGACCCGCTCGGCACGGCCGTCTCGCACGGCTGCGTGCGCGCGCCGCAGGCGCTCGTCAACCGTCTGCTGACGCTCGCCCCGCGCGGCACGCCGGTGCTGATCCAGCGCTGAGCCGGCGCGCCGCCGCGCGCCGGCCGCCGCGCGCGCCGCTCAGCGCCCGACGAGCTGGGTCTGCCCGTCGATCAGCTCGACCAGCTGCGGCCAGGCCCCGGCCGGCAGGTCGTGGCCCATGCCGGCGATCGTGACGTGGCGGGCGCCCGGGATCGCGGCCGCGGTCGCCTTCCCGCCGGTCGGCGCGACCATCCGGTCGCGGTCGCCGTGGAGGACGAGCGTCGGCGCGGCGATCGTCGCGACCTCGCGCGTGCGGTCGCCCGACTTGACGATCGCGGCGAGCTGACGCGCGACGCCGGCGGGGTCGTGGCCGCGGTCCCACGCGACGCCGGCGAGCGCTCGCACCTCGGGCTCGTCGAACGGGAAGCCGTGCGAGCCGATGTGGCGCCACAGCACGACCGCGCGCTCGATCGACGCCTCGCGCTCCTTCGACGGCCTGCCGAGCATCAGCCGCAGCGTCGACGGCGCCGGCCGGCCGATGCGGCGGGCGCCGGTCGTCGACATGATCGAGGTCAGCGTCAGCACCCGCTGCGGGCGCTGGGCGGCGAGCGTCTGCCCGATCATCCCGCCCATCGATCTGCCGGCGACGTGGACGCGCTCCAGGTCGAGCGCGTCGAGCAGGCCGGCGGTGTCGCGCGCCATCTCCGCGAGCGTGTACTGGGCCGGCGAGAAGCGCCGCGTCGCCAGCTGCGCCAGCGTCGGCGGGCGCACGCTCGCGCGCGTCGAGCGGCCGACGTCGCGGTTGTCGAAGCGGATCACGTGCAGGCCGCGCGCGGCAAGCTGCCGGCACAGCTCGGCCGGCCATGCGATCGACTGCTGGCCGAGGCCGGAGATCAGCAGCAGCGCCGGGTCGGCCGGGTCGCCGAAGCGCTGCGCGCAGAGCGTGATCTCGCCGCCGACGTCGAGCAGCTGCTCCGCCGGCAGCGGCGCGGTGCCGGTCGCGGTCGCGCCGACCGTCGTCTCGCCGGCGCTCATGCCGCCGCTCCGGTCAGCACGCCGCGCGCCGCCTGGCGGTCGTCCTGCGGCGGGGTCGCGGCACGGCGCGCGACACGCGCGAGGCCGCCGTCCGCGGGCGCGTAGGCGACGCCGCGGAACTTGAGCTTCTCCGGCGCGGCGCCGGTCGGCTCGAGGGTCCAGGTCTGCAGGATCGTGCGCAGGACGACCTCCATCTCCATGTGTGCGAACGTCGCGCCGATGCAGCGGCGGATGCCGCCCCCGAAGGGGATCCACGCGTACGTCTCGGGCATTCTGCCGAGGAACCGCTCGGGCCAGAATCTGAGCGGGTCCGGGAACAGCCGCTCGTCGTAGTGCGTCAGCGCGCCGCCGAGCGCGATGCGGGTGCCGGGCGGCAGCACGTAGCCGCCCAGCTCGAACGGCCGCTTGACGATCCGGATCGAGAACATGATCACCGGGCGCAGCCGCTGGACCTCGCGGATGACGGCGTCGCGGTACTCGCGCCCGCCGTGGTCGACCTCCTCCACCAGCCGTGCGAGCACGTCCGGGCTGCGGCGCAGCCGCTCGACGGTCCAGGCGAGCGTCGCGGCGGTCGTCTCGTGGCCGGCGGCGAGCATCGTCATCAGCTGGTCGCGGATCTCCTCGTCGCGCATCGGCGCGCCGTCCTCGCTGCGGGCCTGCACCATCAGCGCGAGCACGTCGGGACGGTCGGCGAGGCCGGGGTCGCGGCGCGCCTCCTCGATCAGGCCGTCGCAGAGGCGGTCGAACTCGGCGCGCATGCGCGTGAAGCGGCCCCACGGGCTGAGCGGGCCGAGGTCCTTCTGCAGGAGCGGGAAGGGCGTCAGCGCCGAGCCCAGCTCTGTCATCCGCGGGATCAGCCGTTCGAGCCGGTCGAGCAGCTCGTCGTGGGCGCCGAAGACGGCGACGAGGATCGCTCGCAGCGTGATCCGCAGCGTCGACGGCGCCGCCGGGAACTCGACGCCCTGCGGCCAGCCGGCGACCTCCTCGCGCGCGATCCGCTCGATCAGCGGCTCGTACGCCTTCATCCGCTCGCCGTGGAACGGCGGCAGCAGCAGCTTGCGCTGGCGCAGGTGGACGTCCTCGTCGATCACCAGCAGCGAGTTGATGCCGAGCACCGGGCCGAGCGCGCTGCCCTCGCCGGAATAGAGCGTTCTCGGCGAGGCCGTGAAGGTGCGCTTGATCAGCTGCGGGTCGGCGACCGCGACGATGTTGCCGAAGCGGTGGACGCGGACGGTGAAGATGTCGCCGTAGCGCCGCTGCGCCGCGCGCAGGAACGGCCGCAGGCGGGTGACGGTCGCGACGTCCTGCAGCAGCCGCGGGTGGCGCGGCCCGGGCGGCAGCCCGTCGATCGGGGCGCGCGCAGCCGTGTCGGTGGTCGTCGTCTCGGTCCCCTGCATCGCGTCCTCCTGCCCTCCGGGCGGCTCCCGTGATCGCTGGTACGTCGTCGTACCAAGACGGTACCTGCTCGTACCGGGGCTGTCCACCTGGAAGTGAGAGCGCTGCTGCGCCCGCCGGCGCCTCCGCGCGCCGGCTCGGCCCGGCTCGCGCCGGCGGGGGATAACCCCCGGCCGCGATCGGCCCGTGCGCCCCCGCGCGGACGCCACGACGCCCCAGCGACGCCACGCGACGCCGTTGAGAGCGTGCCAGCATGACCTCCACCCGCTCCCTGCGCGCACCGTCGCGCCCCTCGGAGAGCCGCTTCGAACGGCTCGCAGGCTGGTCGATCCGCAACCGCCGCCGCGCGATCGCGCTGTGGTTCGTGACGCTGCTCGTCGTGCTCGGCGGCTCGTTCGGGATCGGCGCCGCCTGGGACAACGACGTCGCGCTGCCCGGGACCGAGTCGCAGCAGGCGCTCGACACGCTCCAGCGCTCGGCGCCGGCACAGGCCGGCGACACCGTCGAGATCGTCATGCGCGATCCAGGCGGCATCCGCACCGGCGCGACGAGAGCACGCGTCGAGTCGATGCTGCAGCGCGTGCAGCGGCTGCCGAACGTCGCCTCCGTCGCCGACCCCTACGCGGCCGGCGCGACGTCGAGAGACGGCACGATCGCGCACGCGACGGTGATGCTCGACGACACCGCCGACAACGTCCCGAGAGCGGCGATCGAGCGGCTGATCGACACCGCCGAGGCGGCCCGCGGCGACGGCCTCCAGGTCGAGCTGGGCGGCGACGCCGTCCGCTACGTCGACGCCGGCGGCGGCGGCGCGGAGTCGATCGGCACGCTCGCCGCGCTGGTGATCCTCGTCTTCCTGTTCGGCTCGCTGCTGGCCGCCAGCATCCCGGTCCTCACCGCGCTCGCCGCGGTCGGCGGGACGACGGCGCTGATCGTGATCGGCTCGCACCTGATCGACGTCGCCGACTACACCCCGGCGCTGATGTCGCTCGTCGGCCTCGGCGTCGGGATCGACTACGCGCTGCTGATCTTCTCGCGCTACCGCAGCGAGCTGCTCGCCGACCGCGACCGCGACGACGCGCTGCGGATCGCGCTCGACACCGCCGGCCGCTCGGTGGTGTTCGCGGGCACGACGGTGATCATCGGCCTGCTCGGCCTGATCGCGCTCGGCATCGGCGTGCTGCAGGGGATCGCGCTCGGCGTCTCGCTGACGGTGCTCGTGACGATGATCGCCTCGCTGACGCTGCTGCCGGCGCTGCTGACGGTCTGCGGCAAGCGGATCGAGCGCAGCGTTCGCAAGCGCGCGCTGAAGGCGCGCCGCCGCGAGCGCGTCGAGGGTGAGAAGTGGCGCCGCTGGGCGGCCTTCGTCCAGCGCCGGCCGGTCGCCGTGATGGCCGTCGCGGGGACGCTGCTGGTGGCGCTCGCGCTGCCGGCGACCGACATGCGGCTCGGCTTCGCCGACGCCGGCAACGACAGCGCCTCCAGCAGCCCGCGCAAGGCCTACGACCTGCTCGCCACCGGCTTCGGCGCGGGCTTCAACGGACCGCTGCTGATCGTCGCCGACGGCGGCTCCGCCGACGCGGCGCAGCAGCTGCGCACGACGCTGGAGCGCACCTCCGGCGTCGCCGCCGTCGCGCCGCTGCAGCGCGCCGACGGCGGCCGCGTCGCGACCGTCGTCGCCTACCCGGACGCGAAGCCGCAGGACGAGCGCACGCAGCAGCTCGTGACGAGCCTGCGCGACGAGACGCTGCCGGCGCTCGCCGCCAGAACGGGCGCGACCTACCTCGTCGGCGGCTCGACCGCCGGCGCCGACGACTACGCGCACGAGGTGCAGGAGCGGCTGCCGCTGTTCGTCGCGATCGTCGTCGGCCTCTCCTCGCTGCTGCTGATGGTCGTCTTCCGCTCGCTGCTGATCCCGCTGAAGGCCGCGATCCTGAACCTGCTCAGCATCGGCGCGGCGCTGGGGGTCATCACGCTCGTCTTCCAGCACGGCCTCTTCGGGATCGAGCCGAGCCCGGTCGACGCGACGATCCCGATCCTGATCTTCGCGATCGTCTTCGGGCTGTCGATGGACTACGAGGTCTTCCTCGTCGGGCGGATGCACGAGGAGTGGGAGCGCAGCGGCGACGCCGACCACGCGGTCCGCGAGGGCCTCGCCGCGACCGGTCGCGTCGTGACGGCGGCGGGCGCGATCATGGTCGTCGTCTTCGCCGCCTTCATGACCAGCCCGGACCGGATGATGAAGCAGTTCGGCCTCGGGCTCGCGGTCGCGATCCTGCTCGACGCGTTCGTGATCCGCTGCCTGATCGTGCCGGCCGCGATGCGGCTGATGGGCCGCTGGGCGTGGTGGACGCCGCGCTGGCTCGGCTTCCTGCTGCCGCGCGTGGCGCTGGAGCGCCGGACCGCCGCGCGCGTCCCATGACGGATGTCATGCCCGATTCCGGACGGGCGGCACTTCCGCTCGGGCCGGGATCGGCGCAGACTCGTCTGCATGGTGAACGACACGGCGACGAGGACGGGCGTCGAGCTGCGCGGCCTCGTCAAGACCTTCCGCTCCGCTGACGGTCCCGTCCGCGCCGTCCGCGGCATCGACGTCACGATCGCGGCCGGGCAGACCGTCGCGCTGCTCGGCCCCAACGGCGCCGGCAAGTCGACCACGATCGACATGCTGCTCGGCCTCGCGGAGCCCGACGCCGGCTCGGTCAGCGTCTTCGGCATGGCGCCGACGGCCGCGATCGACGCCGGCGCGGTCGGCGCGATGCTGCAGACCGGCGCGCTGGTGCGCGACCTGACGGTGCGCGAGCTGGTCACGATGATGGCCTCGCTCTACCCGGCGCCGATGGCGGTCGAGGAGGTGCTGGAGCTGGCCGGGATCGAGCAGATCGCCGCCCAGCGCACGAACAAGCTCTCCGGCGGGCAGACGCAGCGGGTGCGGGCGGCGGTCGCGCTCGTCAGCGACCCCGGCCTGCTCGTGCTGGACGAGCCGACGGTCGCGATGGACGTCGAGGGCCGCCACGCCTTCTGGACGACGATGCGCGCCTTCGCCGCGCGCGGCAAGACGATCGTCTTCGCGACCCACTACCTCGACGAGGCCGACGCCTACGCCGACCGCGCCGTCCTGATGGCGCGCGGCCGCGTCGTCGCCGACGGGCCGACGACCGAGATCAAGGCGATGGTCGGCGCGCGCACGATCCGCGCGACGCTGCCGGACGTGCCGCTCTCCGCGCTCGGCCGGCTGCCCGGCGTCGTCAACGCCGACCGCCACGGCGACGCGGTGATCCTCGCCTGCAGCGACTCCGACGCCGCGGTCCGGGCGCTGCTCGACGAGCACGCCGAGGCGCGCGACCTGGAGATCAGCGGCGCCGGCCTCGAACAGGCCTTCCTGCAGCTGACCGGCGGCGAGGACGACGACGAACACGACCCGCGCGGCGACAGCGCCGCCGCGGCCGAGGAGACGCTGCGATGAACGCCACCTACATGCGCTTCGAGCTGCTGCGGACCTTCCGCAACGGCCGCTTCTTCATCTTCTCGTTCGCCTTCCCGCTGATCCTCTTCTTCGTGATCGCGGGCCCGAACAAGGGCGAGACCGACTTCGAGGGGACCGGGATCTCGGCGCCGCTCTACTACATGATCGGGCTGGCGGCGTTCGGCGCGATGATGGCGACGATCAGCTCCGGCGCCCGCATCGCCGGCGAGCGCTCGGTCGGCTGGAACCGGCAGCTGCGGATCACGCCGCTGCACGCCGGCTCCTATCTCGGCGCGAAGGTGCTGACCGCCTACGTGATGGCGACGCTCTCGATCCTCTTGATGTACGCCGCCGGCACGATCCTCGGCGTCCGCCTGGCGGCGGCCGACTGGCTCGCGATGACCGGCCTGATCCTCGTCGGGCTGATCCCCTTCGCGGCGCTCGGCGTGCTGATCGGGCACCTGCTGACGGTCGACTCGATCGGGCCGGTGATGGGCGGGGTCGCCTCGCTGCTGGCGCTGCTCGGCGGCACCTGGTTCCCGGTCACCTCCGGCTTCATGTACGACCTCGCGCGCTGCCTGCCCTCCTACTGGCTGGTGCAGGCGAGCCACGTCTCGATCGGCGGCGGGGGCTGGGGCGCCCAGGGCTGGGCGGTGATCGCCGCCTGGTCGGTCGTCCTCTCGCTGCTGGCGGCGCGCGCGTATCGCAGGGACACGAAGCGGGTCTGAGCCGCGCGCCGCCGGGCGTGAGCGCGCGCCGCCGGGCGGGCTATGCGGTGACGACCCGCGCGCTGCTGGTGCGCACGCGCGCGGCCATCACCGAGACGATCGCCGCCAGCACCACGACGAGCGAGCCGAAGATGCGGAAGGTGTCGTCGAGGCTGATGTGCGTCACGACGACGCCGGCGACGATCGCCGGGATCGCCAGCGACGCGTAGGCGACGACGTAGAAGGCCGACATCACCTCGGCGCGGTGCTGCGGCGGGATCACCGCCGTCAGCGAGCGCAGCGCGCCGAGGAAGGCGACGCCCCAGCCGGCGCCGGTCAGCGCGCTGGCGAGGATGAAGAAGACGGTCGACCCGGTCGACAGCGAGGCCACGATCAGCGCCATCCCGAGGCCGAGCACCGCCGCCCCGACCGACGCGAGCCGGTGCGGATCGACCTCGTGCCACAGCAGCTGGGTGACGACGCCGGGCAGCGTCAGCGCCATGATCGCGATGCCGCCGGCGAGGTGGTTCTGCGTGTGCAGCATCTCGGAGGCGAGCCGCGGGCCGAGCGAGAGGTAGATGCCGCCGATCGACCAGGAGGCGAGCACCGCGAGCGCGGCGAGCGTGAAGGCGCCGCGTATCTGCGGCGGTATGCGCGGGATCTGCAGCGCCAGCGCGGGACGCGAGCGGTCCCTGACCGGCTCGGGCAGCAGCAGCGTGCCGACCAGCGCGACGGCGAAGAGGACGCCGAGCACGACGAACGGGACGACCTTCGGCGCCGGGCCGTACTGCACGAGCGCCGCGGAGACGATCGAGCCGAAGCCCATCCCGGCCGCGCTGACGGTGCCGTTGACGAGGCCGACCCGACGCGGGTCGGCGGCGGGATGGAGGTCGATCAGCGCAGCGCCCGCGGCGCCGAGCGCAAGGCCGGTCGAGACGCCCTGGAGCGCTCGCGCGACGAACAGCCACGCGACCGACTCCGCGAGCGCGAAGACGATCGTCGAGGCGACGAGGCCGGTGAGGGCGGTCAGGATCACGGGACGGCGGCCGACGTCGTCGGAGATCGACCCGGCTGCCAGCAGCGCGCCGAGCACGCCGATGCAGTAGACGGCGTAGACGAGCGTCAGCGTGATCGTCGAGAACTGCCAGTCCTGCTGATACACCCCATACAGCGGCGACGGCGCCGCCGACGCCGCGAGCGCGAGGCCGATGATGGCCGCGACGACCGCGAAGGCGGGGATGCCGGTGAGCCGCCGCGGGGCTGCAGCGACTGCGGTTGTGGGGGTGTCGGAGGACACGAGGGGCTCCTTGAGAAGTTCCAAGTTCTTCGAACTACTGTTGTACCATAGTACGAGCAATGTCGAACCAAGTTCGAGAGATCCCTCATCCGGCGGCCGAAGAGATCGAGCTTGCCGCGGTCCTGCGGATGTGCGGCGAGCCGGTCCGGCTGGAGATGGTGAGGACGCTGGCGGCCGCCGGCGGCGAGCTGAAGTCGGGTCAGCTGACCGGTGCCGTCGGGCTGCCGACCTCGACCTGCTCCTACCACCTGCGGCTGCTGCGCGAGGCGGGCGTCACGCGCACCCGCGCCGCCGGCACCGAGCGCTACATCTCCCTGCGACGCGACGATCTCGACCGGCGCTTTCCCGGCCTGCTCGAGATCCTCGTCCGCGGCTGAGCGGGTCGGACGCCGTCGCGCCTGCCGCCGGCGCCGGCCGGCGCGGGCCGCCGAACCGCCGCCGTCAGCACGCGACCGCGACGTCGGTCCGCAGGAAGTCACCTCCCTTGAACAGCAGCGGTCGATCGAGCGTGTGCGCGAGCGCGCAGCTGATCCAGCCGCCCGCATCGAGCCATGCCGGGGCCGGTCCGCTGCCGAACGAGCGGCAGCAGTCGGCGGCGGCGCTCGCGAGCGCGTCGTCGACCGGGACGCGCCTGAGCCCGAGCGCGTGCACCAGGTGGTCGAGCTGCGTCGCGCCGACGGCGCCGAAGCGGTCGACCAGCGCCTGAGCGCACTCGACGAACGCGACGTTCGAGAGCAGCGGATCGGTCGCGCGCAGAAGCGCGCCGCTGAACTGGCGCGCCTCCGGCTCGTCGCTGACGATCGCCAGCAGCGCTGAGCTGTCGACGACCATCAGCAGGGAGGTGTCGCGTCGTCGGGCACGAGCGCCGGGCCGTAGGCGGCGTCGCTGTGGAGCGGGAGGTGGGCGAGCGTGGTGACGAACTCGTGGATCGCCTTGAGCCGCTGCTCTGGCGATGGCTGCAGTGCGCGTTCTCGCCGCAGCTGCATGCGGAGGGCGAAGGCGATCGCGTCGTCGACGGAGCTGTCGAGCAGCTCGGCGAGGTCGCATGCGGCCCGCACCGTCGCGGTCGATTCAATCTGCAGGACCAGCTCAGTTGAGAGGCCACAGGGCGGAGCAAGATCGCTCCACACGTCAGATGTTGTGTCTGGAATGGAAGGCTTCATGGCCAGACAGGTTGCCGAGGAAGGTGTTACAGATCTACACGCATTTGTAAATTAACTCGCGCGATCGAGCGAACAGGCGTTCGAGCGTCTAGGCTGGGGGCATGGCCACGACGATCACGCCCGATTTCGAAGCCCAGACGCTCGCGAGACTGCAGACCCTCACCGGCAACCCGGCGGCGGGATTCCGCGACGGACAGCTCGAAGCGATCCACGACCTCGTCGCCGATCGTGCCCGCGTGCTGTGCGTGCAACGGACCGGCTGGGGCAAGTCCGGCGTCTACTTCGTGGCGACCTCGCTCCTGCGCGCGCAGGGAGCCGGCCCGACGCTGATCGTCTCGCCGCTGCTGGCGCTGATGCGCAACCAGATCGCCGGCGCCGAGCGGCTGGGGCTGCGCGCGCGGACGATCAACTCGACCAACCGCGACGACTGGGACGAGATCCGTGCCGGGCTCGCCGGGGACAGCGTCGACCTGCTGCTGATCTCGCCGGAGCGCCTCAACAACCCGCGCTTCCGCGACGAGATGCTGCCGTTGTTCGCCAGCTCTGTCGGGCTGCTCGTGATCGACGAGGCCCACTGCATCTCGGACTGGGGCCACGACTTCCGGCCCGACTACCGCCGCGTCAAGGACATGCTCTCTGCGCTGCCGCCGCAGGTCGCGGTGCTCGGGACGACGGCGACCGCGAACGATCGCGTCGTCTCCGACGTGCTGGAGCAGCTGGGTGTCGGCGTCGGGGCTGGCGAGGGGGCGGCCGGCAACGACGCCGAGGCGCTGCGCTCCTACCGCGGGCCGCTTGGCCGCAGCTCGCTGCGGCTGGAGACGCTCGAGCTGCCGAGACCCGCGGAGCGGCTCGCCTGGCTGGTCGAGCGGCTGCCGCAGCTGCCCGGCTCCGGGATCGTCTACACGCTCACCAAGCGCGACGCCGAGCAGGTCGCGTCGTTCCTGGTCGCGAACGGGATCTCGGCGCTGGCGTACAGCGGTGAGCAGGAGACCGAGCGACGGATCGAGGCGGAGGAGCGGCTGCTGCGCAACGAGGTGAAGGCGCTGGTCGCGACGAGCGCGCTCGGGATGGGCTACGACAAGGCCGATCTCGAGTTCGTCGTCCACTACCAGGCGCCGGGCTCGGTCGTCTCCTACTACCAGCAGGTCGGGCGCGCGGGGCGCGGGGTGGAGAGCGCCGAGGTGGTGCTGCTGCGCGGCAGCGAGGATCGCCGCATCCAGGACTTCTTCATCGAGCAGGCGTTCCCCGCGCGGGAGAAGGTCGAGGCGGTGCTGGAGGAGCTGCGCGTCGCGTCCGCCTCCGGGAGCGGGCGCACCAGCCGGGAGCTGATGGCGGTCGTCAACCTCGGCGCGGGGCGGATCGAGGCGATGCTGAAGATCCTCGACGTCGAGGGCGCGGTCATGCGCGACGGGACGCGCTGGCGGGCGGTCGAGGGCAGCGAGTGGACCTACGACGGCGACCGCTACGCGCAGATCACCGCGCTGCGACGGGAGGAGCAGGCGGCGATGGCGGCGTTCGGCGTCGACGGGCGCTGTCTGATGCGGGTGCTCCAGGAGGAGCTGGACGATCCGGCGCCGGCCGACTGCGGCCGCTGCTCGGTCTGCGCGGGGCCGCGCTACGCCGCGCCGCCGTCGGCCGCGCTCGTCGAACAGGCGCAACGGCATCTGCGTTCCCGGCCGATCGTGCTCGAACAGCGCAAGATGGCGCCCGATCCGGGCGGGACGATGCGCAAGATCCCGGTCGACGCGCTGGTCGAGCCGGGCTGGGCGCTGGCGCGCTTCGGCGACGGCGGGTGGTGGCCGGCGATCGAGCGGGGACTGAACGCCGGCCAGGTCGACGACGAGGTGGTCGCCGGGCTGGTGGAGGCGCTCAAGCGCGGCGGCGCGCGGCCGGCATGGGTGACGAGCGTCCCGTCGGCGGCCCACGGGGCGGCCGTCGACCGGTTGTCCGAGGCGGTCGCGCAGCAGCTCGGCGTGCCCTGCCTGCGGCTGCTGGAGCGGTGCGACGCGCGGCCACCGCAGCGCGAGATGGCCAACGCGGCGCAGCAGGCGGCGAACGTGCGCGGGGCGTTCGCGGTCGTCGGTCAGCCGCCGGCCGGCGTCGGGGTGCTGGTCGACGATCGGCGGCTGTCGGGCTTCACGCTCGCGATGACCGGCGGGCAGCTGCGACGGGCGGGTGCGGAGGCGGTGGTGCCGTTGACGCTCGCGACGCTCGGGTGAGCGGCGGTCAGCTGGAGCCGAAGTCGGTGGTGAAGGTCGCGCCGGAGCGGGCCATCGCGGCAGAGGCGTCGACCGGCACACCGCGGGCGATCCCGAGGCCGATGGAGCGGAAGCGGCCGTTGAGGATGTTGCTGCGGTGGCCGGGGCTGCGCATCCAGCCGGCGACGATGCTGGCCGGCTCGGACAGGTTGCCGCTGCCCCAGGCGAGGTTCTCGCCGACCGACCAGGAGCCGCGGGGCGAGTAGCGGGCGCGGCGGATGCGGTCGACGAAGGTGACGTTGCCCGGGGCGGTGTGGTCGAAGAAGCTGCGACGGACCATGTCGCGCGAGTGGCCGCGGGCGGCGCTGGCGAGGGCGTCGTTGGAGCGCAGCGGGCGCAGGCCATGGGCGGCCCGCTGCTGGTTCAGCAGGCAGAGGGTGGCGCGGTGGGCGGCGCCGGCATCCTCCGCGGGCGTCGTGTGAACGTCGGCGCAGCGGGCGGCGAGGGCGCTCGTGGACGCCGCCAGGAGCGCGACGATGGCGAGCGACGCCGCCGTGAGCCACGCGCGGAACCCCGATGGACGTTGCAACCCGACTCCTGACATTCGAGCGCCCGCACCAGTCTCGAATGCCTCATTCGTTCGGCAGCCCGGCTGACTCCTCTGTCGTGATCAGGAGTCCCGTGGCTTTGCGTCCCACCCTCACGAGCGGTTTGCCTTTTTCGAGCGGCGAGCTGCGGTTCGGCATCGACCTTACCCGGCAAGCGGAGCGCCGATGCGTCAAACGGACGTTTGGCCGGGGAGGCTGTGCGAGGTCAGAGACGTTCTGCGATGCCGGGATAGCGACGCACGAGACCGTCCGCGTCGAGCAGCAGCTCGGCGCTGAAGCCGCCCGGCTGGCTGAAGCGCACCTGCTCGGGTGCGAGGTGCTCGTAGCGCTGCTCGTCGGCGTGGATCCGCAGGTCCGGCACCGACACCCACGCCATCGTGAACGCCCGCTCGCCGGGCTCGCGATCGAGCCTGTGACGGCGAATCGGCATCAGGTTCGTCAGCGGCGAGAAGGCGAGATCGCAGTCGAGCGCCGCCGGGCCGAGCGCAGCAGCCGCCGCCGGCGGCAGGCCCGGCGCCGGCAACGCGCCGCCGGCGGACTCGCCGTCCGGCAGGCCCGGCGCTGACAATGGGGACTCGCCGTCAGGCAGCCTCGGCGCCGGCAGCTCGACGGCGGGCTCGCCCTCGGCCTCCGCGCCGCACTGCCAGGCGCCGTCGTCGCCGCGCAGCAGGTCGATCGAGCGGCGCCAGCCGTCGCCGGCGATCGCGACGCGCAGGTGGCGGGTCACGAAGCCGCCGGCCGGCGCGCGGCCGGTCGCGTCGAGCGCGTAGTCGAGGCGGTACGGCAGCCGGTGGGCGCCGAGCTGCGTGCCGGTCGCGCGCAGGCCGTCGTCGCCGATCTCGACGCGCGCCGCTTCCGCCGTCCACTCGTCGAGCCCGCGCCAGAGGATCATCCGCCGCACCATGGGGACCATCATCCCAGGGGGCCGGGACGCGCGGACGCCGTCGCGGTCAGCGCGAGCCGAAGTCGGTCGTGTAGGTGGCGCCGGACGCTGCGGCGGCGCTTGCGGTCGCGACCGGGACGCCGGCCGCTATGCCGATCCCGATCGAGCGGAAGGCGGGGTCGAGGATGTTCGCGCGGTGCTCGGGGCTGTGCATCCAGCCGCTGACGACCGCGCTCGGCGCGGCCGGATCGCCCATCCCCCAGGCGAGGTTCTCGCCCAGCTTGGCGGCGCCGCCGCGGGCGTACCGCGCTCTCGTGATGCGACGGACGAACGTCACCCTGCCCGGCGCGGTGTGGGCGAAGTACCTGCGCCGCACCATGTCGCGCGAGTGGCCGTCGGCGGCGGTCGTCAACCTCGGGTTGCGCCGCAACGGCGACAAGTGACGCGCCGCCCGCTCGCGGTTGAGCATGCAGAGGATCGCCTCGGCGGCCAGCTCCGGCTCGGCGCTCGCGAGCACCTCGACGTGCTCGCAGCCGCCGCGCGCGGCCTCGCTCGCAAGGGGTGAGGGCGCGGCGGCCTCGCTCGCGAAGGGTGAGGGAGGCGCGGCCTCGCTCGCCAGCGGCGCGGGGCTTGCGGCGCTGCTCGCCAGCGGCGCCGTGGCCGCCATCACCACACCCGCGGACGCCGCGCCGACCAGCGCCAGGCGGGCGGCTGCGGACAGGGGGCGGCGACGTGGCGGAGACGGCACGGCGGAAACCTAACGACGCGCTCCTCCCCAGATGTGATCGTTCTGTTGGAGGCGCGGCACGCTCACCAGACGGCGAGCGTGCCGTCGAAGCGCAGGCTCTGGGCCGGCGCCGTGAAGAGGCAGCCGCTGCCGATCAGCTGGCCGTGCTGCCCGGCCGGGTCGAGCCAGCCGGCGGTCAGGACGCCCTCGGCGGAGAACTGGTCGAGTCTGACGGCGAACGGACGGCTGGCGCGCGTCGGCTCGAGGTCACCGGCCCACAGCAGCGTGCCGACCACCGACAGCACGCAGTGGATCGCCGGAGTCGGCGGGTCCGCCACGCTCCAACTCAGCTGAAAGGGCCCGAAGTCGCGCGTGCCGGCGCTCACCAGAACGCGACCGTGCCGGTGAAGGTCGTCTCGTAGCCGGGGGCGCGCAGCTGCAGCTCGTCGGCGTGCAGCTGGCTGCTGCCGGCGGCGCCGAACTCGGCCGTCAGCGTCGCGCTCGCACTGATGCCGGTGTCGATCTCGACCAGCAGCGGCGCCTGCGCCGCTGCGATCGGTCTGAAGCTGCCATTCCACAGCGGCGCGCCGGCGTACGTGAGTCTCACCGCGACCTCCTGTTCCTGCGGCTCGACGGTGAAGCGGAACGGCCCGAAGTCGCGCTCGATCATCTCGCCGGCGGCAGGTCGGTGACGTCGGCCCGCCGCAGCCGCAGACCGGTCAGCTGCAACAGCGGCACGCGGCTGCGGCTCAGGGTCGGGAACAGCGTCAGCGTGAAGCGCAGCTCCCCGTCGCCCGGCCCGTTGGCCTTGAACCAGTCGACGACGAAGCCGGCGACGGTTCTGACGAACGCCGGTGCGCTCGCTCTGTCCAGCTCGGTCGGGGTGCCGAGCAGGATCGGCACGACCGCTGCCGGCAGGCCGTCGCCGAGCGTCTGCCCGAACTCGGCGTCGAAGCGCACGAGCAGTCTCGCCCCGGCCGCGCTGCCGATCAGCGCGTCCGCCAGCCGCTGCAGGTGCGTCGCGAGCGGCTGTCTCGGCGGCGCCGAGAGGCCGGCGACGTCGATCTCGCCGTCGCGCTGCAGCCGCGGCGTCACGCGCGAGGCGAACTTGATCTCCGGCGTCTGATAGACGAACACCGGCGTCGTCGGGATCACTCTGCCGTCGGGCGCGCGCACCAGATCGCGGTTGCGCAGCACCCGCAGCGCCGACCAGGCGTTCTCGAACGCCGCCACGTCGAGCCCGTCGCCGAGCCCGGCGAACTGCGGCGTGCGCTGGCGCAGCGTCGTCGAGGCGCGCGTCCAGGTCAGCAGCGCGCCGTCTCTGTCGGCGTACTCGAACGTGTTCGCGACGCCGCTGACCGGCTGCGCTCTCCAGACCGTCTCGCCATCGGCGATCGTCAGCAGCGGCGGCGGCAGCGGCACCTCTCTGCCGGCTCTCGGGTCCCAGATCACGGCGGTCTGCGCGCCCGGCGTGCGTATCGCCTGCAGCACGTCGGCGTCGCCTCTGCGCTCGGCGATCGAGAAGTCGATTCTGCTGCTGTCGGCGCTCGCCAGCGCGGTCAGCAGCCGCCGCTCCTGCGGCTGCGCGTGCCACGTCGCCCACGCCTGCGGCAGCGGCTGCAGCAGCCGCAGCAGGTCGGCGACGAGCCGGTGGGCGCGTCTGTAGCTCTCGCTGGCCGGGTCGAGGTCGAGTCTGTCGGGCACGAGCACCTCGACCAGCACCGGCAGCAGCTGCGGCCAGATCGCGACGAAGCGGGCGAGGTGGTCGAACAGGTCCAGCTCGCGCGCCGCCAGCCGCAGGTTCGGCTCCTCCTCGGAGAGGTTGAAGAGGACGGAGGCGTCGATCGTGTCCTGCGCGATCACGTCCTTCTCGTAGGTGAAGCCGTACTGCCACGCCTTCGCGTGCGCGAGCCGCGTCGCCGCGTCGCCCTCGTCGGCCGGCTGCGGATCGGCCTCCTGCGCGCGCAGCGTCGGCGGCGTCGGCACCTCGCGCAGCACGACCGGGACGTCGACGTCGCCGATCGAGAGGTCGATGCGCGGCGCGCCGGCCTGCTGCGCGGAGAACGGGATCACGAGCGCCAGCCACGAGGAGGCGAGGTAGTCGCCGTCGATCCCGCGCTCGATCTCGTGCTCGATGTTGGAGAGGCTGAAGTCGAGCGCGAGCGGCAGGCTCGTCTGCGCCGCCGGGTCGACGACCGTCAGCGCGCTCGTCACGAACGACGCCTGCGGCGCCAGCTTCGGCCGCGCGACCGTGAACGACCACGGCTGCGCCGGCTCGTCGGCGCCGCGCGTGCCGCCGCCGCGCGGCGTGACGTCGAGCGGGCCGTACAGGCGCGGCGCGTAGACGCCGCTGCCGGGGGCGTCCTTCCACGGCGAGGAGACCGTCGCGGCGTACTGGCAGATCGCCGTCACGACGTAGGCGTTCTCGGCCCGCGACAGCACCTGCTGGCGCATCGTCTCGACCGCGTCGTCGAGCGGCCGTCTGTCGTCGCGGGGGAGCGGCGGCTGCGTCAGGATCGGCTGCAGCGTCCCGGCGATCGCGGCCGCCAGCCGCTGCTTGACGTCGAGCATCCCGGCCAGCAGCCCCGCTCTGCCCGGGTCGACGTGGTCGAGCAGGAAGGTCGCGGAGGCGAAGTCGGGCGACAGGAAGCGGTCCAGCGCGGCGAGCGCCTGCCGCCCCCAGGTGTCGAGCGCGACGCTGGTGAAGGCGGTCTCGGCCGGTCTGTCCCAGGCGACGCCCGTCTGCGGGTCGAACGGCAGCAGCGGCACGTCGCCGCGCGACAGCAGCACGTTCGCGAGCGGGCGCGGCGCGTAGTAGCGCGCGTCGCCGTCGATCGCGATCGCGATGCCCGGGTCGCCGGCTCTGCCGGGCGCCGTCCGCAGCCGCACGATCCAGATGCTGTCGGCGTCGGCCGACTCGCGCTGGGAGCGGCCGGAGGCGACCTTGAGGAAGACCGGCGCGGCGGCGTAGGCCTCCTCCAGCGCCTGCGCGAAGGCCGTCAGCGCGTGCGCTCTGTCGCTGTTCGCGTCGACCTGCGGCGCGATCGGCGTGACGAGCCGCTCGGCCGCGCTGCCGCGGAAGTCGTCGTCGACATCGGCGGCGGCGCGCGCCAGCGTCAGCTCGACCCGCAGCGCGAACAGGTCCCCCGCGTTGGTCGCCGCGACCGGCAGCGACACGGTCGGCGCGACCGGCGGCGCCGGCGCGCTGGCGGGGTCGGCGGCGAGCGCGGCGAGGTAGGCCGCCGCGGCGCTCGCGAAGGCGGCGAACGGTCTCACGGCGAGCGCGTGCGCGGTGGCACCGTCGAGCGTCGTGGCGACGCTCGCGCTGACGCGCGGCGCGCTCAGCTGGCGCGCGAGCTGGCGGTAGGTGACGGCGTCGGCGAGCGCCCGCTGCTGCCAGACCGGGACTCTGTCGGGATCTCTCGTCGGCGACGGCGGCGTCGTCGGCGTGTACGACGACGGGTCGAAGTGGAAGGTCAGCGTCAGCGCCGGCGGCGCGCTGCCGCTGCGCGCGAAGGCGTAGCCGGCGGCGACGCTCGGCCAGCCGCCCGGCCCGATCAGCGGGTCGCGGTAGGCGACCCGCAGCGGCGCGTCGTTGGCGATCTGCGGCGGCGCCAGCCGCGGCTGCGTCATCGCCGAGGCGGCGACGTTGCCGAACATATCGCGCGGGGCGAAGCGGACCTGCGCCCAGCCGCCGACGCCGCCGTACGGGTCGGGATCGGCCGGGTCGCCGCCGGTCGCGCTGCCGGCGACGAAGACGGTCTGCTCGTAGTGCCAGCCGGTGTCCGCGGCGGCGGCCGCGAGCAGCGCCGCGCGGGTCGCTCTCGCTCTGCCGCCCGCGCGCGTCGGGCCGACCGGCAGCGCGTCCGTCGTGGCGCCGAAGGAGACGTTCTGCGCGAGCCCGAAGCCGAGCATGTTGAACAGCCGGCCGAGCGCCGCGGAGGCGTCTCTGGCGCTGTCGTCGATCGCCGTGCGCGTGAGCGTGAAGCCGACGTTGCCGGGCGGCAGCGTCGCGACGCGGTCGGTCAGCCGGTCCTCGAACGCGAGCGTCTGGCCGCTCGCGAAGCGGATCGTCGCGCCGTTGTCGGCCGCCAGCCGCGCGACGCTCGCGCCGAGCCCGTCGCGCACGGCGGCGAGCGTCGGGTAGGTCGCGGCGGCGGCCTGCAGCGGCGGGATCCGCAGCAGCGTGCCGGCCAGCAGCGGGCTGAAGCCGACGCCGGGGTTGAGCGCGACGATCGCCTGCGCGGCGACGCCGTAGCGGCTGGCGATCTGGTCGAGCGTCTCGGTCGCGGGATCGCTGCTGGAGGGACCGCGCACCTGGTGGCTGAGGCCGTCGACGGCCAGCGTCACGCCGGCCGCGAGTCTCAGCCGCGCGACCTGCTCGGCGAGCGCCGAGCGCTCGATCCGGAAGCGCGCGTCGAGCGCCTCGAGCGACTCGTCGCTCGTGATCAGCTTCGCCGGCTGCGCCGCCGCGACCGCGGCCAGGTCGACGTGGGCCGGGTCGAAGCCGTCGCCGACCAGCACGACGTTCGCCGCGCGGTGCACCTGCCGCCGCTCGCTCGCCGGCTCGTGCAGCACGAGCACGCTCAGCGTCGCCGTGTCGCCGCCGGCGAACAGCGCCTGCGGCAGGCTGCTGCCGTCGCTGCGGCGGTAGGTCAGCATGAAGCCGCCGGCGCGTGTGACGCTCGCCTCCCACAGCAGCCGCAGGAAGTCGTGCGGGTCGTTCAGCAGGCCGCTCGTCGGCGGCGCCTCGCGCACCGCCGCGGCGCTGACGCCGACGCCGGGGTTGGTCTCGGTCGAGAGGTTGGTCTTGACGAGGTAGGTGCGCGCGTCGTCGAGGCCGAGGTCGACGTAGCCGGCCGGCGCCTGGCCAGTCGCGTCGGCGCCGGTCAGCAGCGCGATCGAGGCGATCGAGACCGGGTCGGCGGGGTCGATCAGCGCCTCCAGTGCGGCCGTCGCGGCAGCGCCGCCGCCGAACACCTCATAGGTGTCGGGCAGCTCGGTCCCCTGCTTGATCGTGACGTCGACGAGCGTGCCCCAGCCGTAGCGGCGCGGCGCCGTCACCTGCGGCGGGACGCCGGCGCTGGTCGCCTCCAGCGCGAACGCCGCCGGCAGCTCGAACGGCGCCGTCAGCGCCTGCGCCAGCGCGCTCGGCACGAACCACAGCCGCGGCGCGCCGGGCGGCTGTCTGCCGCCGTCGTCGAACGGGTACGCGGGCGCCACCGCGGCCTGCAGCGGCGCGGTGCGGCGCAGCGTGAAGCGGCGGCCGCGGTCGCCGAAGCCGGGCAGCGGGTAGATCGCCTCGACGCGCGCCGGCACGCCTCTGGCGCGCGCCTCGGCGGCGAGGTCGGAAGCCGTTCTGGCGATCCCGGCGAGCGGCTGCGAGACCGACGACTGCTGCGCCGGCTGTCCGCCTCTGAGGAACGCGATCCACGGCGGCAGCGTCCCGCCGAGCGACAGGACGGCATCGCCGCTGGTGTCGGCGGGCACGTCGAACTGCTGGCCGTTGAGGTCGTAGAGGGCGGTCGGCGAGCCCAGTCTTCTGTCGCTCGCGGGCGCCGGCGGGCGCATGCCGTAGAGCAGGAAGCGGGCGCTGGCGCCCGACAGGTGCGGCGCCGCCTCGCGCGCCCGCATCAGGCCGATCACGTTCGTCACCGGCAGCGCGGTCAGGCCCGGCGCGGTCAGCGTCAGATCGCCGTGCGGGTCGTCGAACAGCGCGCCGAGCGTCGCGACGTCGGCGGCGACCGCGGCTGGCGCGAGGCCGAAGGCGTCGGCGACCGCGGCGAGCGTGTCGCCGGCGAGCGCCGGGTACGCGATCTGCGGCAGCGTCAGCAGCGACAGCGGCAGCAGCGCGGTCGCGTCGTCGGCGAGCGCCTGCGCCAGCAGCGCCGCGCTCCAGCCGGGCTCGGCCGCGACCGACGCGAGCGTGTCGAGCTCGCCGACCTCGTGTCTGACGCCGCCGGCGGCGAGCGTCGCGCCGAGGCGCAGGATCCCGCGCACGTTCGCGTTGGCGGGGTCGGTCACGAGCGCGAGCCCGCGGTCGGCGATCCCGAAGCGGCTCAGCAGGCTGGCGAACGACTCGTCGGCGGCGAGCTGATGACGGACGTCGCGCAGCGTCAGGATCGTGCCGGCGCGCAGCGGCAGGCGCGCGTTGGCGGCCCCGAGCGCGACCGCGTCGATGCTGTTGCCGAGTCTGCCGAGTGCCTCGGCGATCGTCGCGAGGCTGCGGCCGCCGTACGGCTCGGCGTAGTCGTCGAAGGCGTCCAGGCCCGCTCTCAGCATCCCGCGCGCGAGCAGCAGCACGAAGTCCTCGACGATCGCGGCCGAGTAGGAGGTCGTCGGGTCCTCGACCCGCAGCAGCTGCGCATGCGGCGGGCCGCCGTCGAACCGTCTCGCCAGCTCGTCCTGGTAGCGGGCGGCGATCCGCTCGAAGTACGCGCGCAGCAGTCTGAGGTAGTCGTCGTCGACCTGCAGGCCGTCGGCGAAGGTGCGGTCGACCGCGCCGGCTCTGAGGTGGAGCTGCGGGATCATCGGGAACGGCGCGGCGCTGTCGAGGCTCCCCTCCAGCGCGCTGACGCTGAATCTCAGCTGCGCGAAGAGGCCGGGCACGATGTCTCTCGCGTAGGAGAGCGGACGCTCGGCGGCGGAGTCGGCGAGGCGCGCGAAGGCGGTCGCCAGCTGCGCCTGCGTGAAGCCGCCGGCGGCGAACTCGGCGAGCGTCGGGCTGCCCTCGCCGCTGCCGCCGAAGGCCGCCGCGGCCCACACGAAGACCGTCTCGGCGAAGCGCTCGAACGAGGTCGCGGCCGGCTCGCTGCCGTCGCGTCTGGGCGGCGTGTCGGGGTGCGGCGCATCCATGTAGAGCATCGCGACGAGCTTCGCTCTCGTCGTCGCGCTGTCGGCGGGATCGCCGGCGACGGTCGGCTGCAGCGCGAACGACAGTCTCACCTCGGTCCGCTCGTCGTTCGGCGCGGGGGCGGCGAACGGCGCCGTCCGCACGGCGCCGGTCAGCAGCCGCGGCGTGGCGGCGCGGTCGAGCAGCCGCGCGCGGGCGCCCTCGCCGTTGCCGACGGCGCCCCACGGCGCCGCCGTTCTGGAGCCGAGCGTGAACGACTCGCGCACCGTCATCGAGAAGGTCAGGTGGATCGTGATCGAGAACAGCCACAGGTCGATCTCGACCGACAGCGAGACGTCGACCTTCGCCTGGAAGGCGATCAGCAGCGGCTGGTGCGCCTCGATCACCGCCTGCAGCGAGATCGTCACGGTCAGGTTGACGCTCGCCTTGACGATGGCGAAGTTGACCGACCCGTAGATCTTGCCGATGATCCCGATCGTTCCGGCGACGCGGTAGTAGTAGCTCTTGCCGACGTCGCCGCCGCCGAGCGCTGCCAGTGCCGTCGTGACGGCCTCGTCGCCGGTCCGCTGCACCAGCTCGCCGCGCGTGCCGGCCGGGTTCCAGGCCGCGATCACGCCCTCGACGATGCCGAAGACGGTGAGGCTGATGCCGGCCGTCAGGATGCCGGCCGATATGTCCTTGCCGAGCCCGAGCTGGAGCCCGAGCCCGAACTCGATCACCGGGTCGAAGGCGCCCGGCTGCGTCGGTCTCGGCAGGCCGGTCGCGGTCTCGCCGCTGAGCTTGCCGAAGTAGAAGCCGCCGGCGCCGGTGAAGGGGAAGTACTGGATCCCGAACGAGCGGCTGAAGTCGCTGTTGTAGGGGAAGCCGAAGTCGACTCTGAAGTCGCCGTTGGTGTAGACGTCGAGGCCCAGCTCCGGCAGCGTGATCGCGAGCGCGCCGAACTGCAGCATCCGCATCGATCTCGGCAGCGCGAGCCGTATCTGCCAGACGCCGATCGTGTCGGTGACCTTCTTGTAGAGGATCTCGAACGCGAGCCCGTCGAAGATCGCCGCCTTCTCGCCCGCGAGCGCGATCCGCAGCCCGTACAGCGCCGGGTCGACGAAGACGACGGCGATGTCGACCGTCTCGCCGACGAACAGCACGTGCAGGCCGACCAGCCACGGCGAGGAGGCGCTGAACGTCGGGCCTCTCGGCAGCCCGTCGCCGGGCGTGTCGTCGAAGGAGGCGAGCAGCTGGATCGCGTCGAGGATCGTTCTCGATCTCTCGATCCCGGAGACGGTGACGCGCTGGCCGAGCGCCAGCAGTCTGAGGTCCAGCGGCGCTCTGCCGGGCGGCGTCGGCGGGCCCTGGAGCGGGTCGAAGGCCGGCACCGTGCTGCCGTCGAGGAAGGTCGCGTCGAGTCTGACGACGACTCTGTCGCCGGCCTTGCCCAGCTCCAGGCCGGTCAGCTTCAGGAAGCCGAGGTCCAGCGGCTGCGACAGTCTGTATCTGACGCTCACCTGGGCCGGTCTTCTGCTGAAGTCGAAGACGATCTCGAAGCCGCGCAGGCTGAGCGAGTCGAGCAGGTTCCACGGCGGCGGCAGGCGGTAGCCGTCGTCGCCGATCACGAGCCCGACGAGCTGCCCGAGCACGCCGCCGAGCGTCGCCTCCCCGACGGAGAAGGTCAGCACCGATCTGGTGATGTCGTAGTCGGCTCTGAACGGACCCCAGCTGACGCTGACGAGCTGGCTTCTGCCCGTCGTGAATCTGTAGCCGAGCGTCACGCGCGCGCCGATCCCCGGGATCGTCGTCGCGAACGAGAAGCCGCCCTCGGTCGACGGGCTTCTGCCGGCGGTGTGTCTCAGCTGCGCGTCGGCGTCGAGCGTGTAGGTGCCGAGGAAGCCGAGGTCGACGTCGCGCAGCTGCACGGCGGCGCCGGTCTGCAGCCAGCCGGCATCTCTGCCGCCGGTGTGCGCGGCCAGCAGCACGTTGCTGATGCGGACCTGTGCGAGGAAGTCCGGCACCTGCGCGCCGGGGAACAGCTGCTGCAGAAAGTCCTGGATCGAGACGGAGGCGCTCGGCGGCATCGCCGCGCGGAAGTTCCAGCCGCCGCCGGTCTCGTAGTCGGCGGTGACGGTCAGCGGGAAGCCGGCCAGCAGCAGCGCGGCGTTGAGACCGGCGCCATAGGTGCGGCCGTCGGTCGTCGCCGTCGAGGTGAGCGTGAACTGGACCGCGCCGAGCACGAACAGGCCGTTGCCGAACGGGTCGAGCGTGCCGTCGCCGGCGACGAAGAAGGCGAAGCTTCTGCGCGGCGCGTCGAGCGACAGCGCGAACTGGGTGAGGTCGTAGCTGACGCTCGACGGCGGCGTGACAAGGCCGCCGGTGACCGTCGACAGCAGCTTCGCCAGCGGCACTCTGCCGCTGAAGGAGCCCCACAGCTGCAGCTCGGTCGATATCCCGACCTCGAACTCGCCGTCGAACAGCTCCGGGTAGAACTGGAACCAGGCGATGAACTGCAGCTCGTTCGACCAGCCGTCGGCCTCCTTGCGCAGGAACCAGATGACGTCGAACTCGTCGATTCTGAACTGGTCGAACAGCTGCAGCGGGGCGGTCGAGCCGACGCGCGTCGTGAGCGTTCGCAGCTGCGGCGGGAAGGCCGTGGTGGTGCTCGCCTCGAGGTCCTTGAAGCCGACCGACTGGAGCGCGCTGCGCAGCGGGCCGGGCACGCCGGCTCCCCACGACTGGCCGCCGACGAGCTGGAACAGCTGGTCCGGCGTCAGCGGGCGGTCGTCGGGCGCGGCGAGCGCGAGGACGGCCTCGCCCTGGTCCTCGCGCAGCTGCGTCGTGAAGTCGAGCGGCGGGCCGTTGGGAACGGACAGCCGCATCCCCAGCACGAGCACGATCGAGCGCGTGCGCGCGGCGCCGACGTACTCGACGCGCAGCTCGACGAACGGTCTGTCGACCGTCAGCGGGCCGATGCTGACGAGCGTGCCGTCAAGCTCCGCGCGCAGTCTCAGCGCCGGCATGCGCGGGCTCGCGGCGAGGTCGAGCGGGCCGGCGAACGGGAAGCTGTCGCGCGCGAGCGTCACGAACCGTCTCACCTCGGCGACCGGGCCGGCGGCCTTCAGCAGCATCGCGAGGTTGAGGCCGGCGGCGAGCATGACCGCGCCGACGCCTCTGGCGTCGTACGACGGCTGCGGCTGGGCGGCGAAGACGAACCCCGGGGCGCTGTAGGTCAGCCGTTCGAACGGGTAGCCGCGCATCGCTCTGAAGCTCGACTGGAAGGTCCATCTGCTCAGGCCCAGCTCGGCCGTCACGAGCAGCCGGTCGCTGCCGGCCGGCAGCCGCAGCCGCAGGTCGACCGGCGCGCCGGTCAGGTTCAGGCCCGCGAAGCTCGATCTGCCGGCGCTGATGCGCAGCTCTTCCCCGCTGGGATCTGGGATCTGGGCCGGCGTGATCGCGAGCTTCCACGCCTCGCCGGGACCGAGCCCGAAGGCGCTGCGGACGAGCGCGTCGTAGCCCGCGTCGAGCGTCACGCCGGTGCCCGGCGCGGTCAGCGTCGCGCGGTCGAGCGTCAGCGTCCCGCCGGCGGCCGCTCTGCGCAGCGCTGCTGTCAGCTCCGCGAGCGCCATCAGAAGTCGAACACCAGCGGAAGGTGGTCGCTGACGCCGTAGACGAGCCCGTAGTTGTCGATCGTGCGGAAGTCGTCGACCTCGTCGTCGAACGTGATGCCGTCCGGGTCGTAGCCGTTGGGGACGTTGATCGTGTTCGGGTCGTTCAGCTCGCTCGGGTAGGCGTAGTGGCCGGCCGGGACGGCTCTCGGCGCCGCGACCGCGTTGTAGGGCGCGCCCGTGACGATGTTCGCGATCGTCGCTCTGGCGACCGCGCCGCTGCGCACGAAGGCGTTGTCGATCGAGTCGTAGACGCCGTACCAGTCGGCCTCGGTCGTCGCGTAGCCAAAGGCCGGGTAGCCGTTCTCGTCGGAGGGCGTCGCCTGTCTGACGCCCATCTGGTGGGTTATCAGGTAGCCCTTGGCGGGATAGGTCGTCGGCATCGCTCTGCCCGCGTTCTGCGTGATCACCCGTCTCCACGCCGGGGCGGGGAAGTTCGCGTACGCGGCGCCGGTGGTGACGGCGTCGAAGAGGCTGACGTTGAAGTCGCCGACGAAGACCGTCGTCTCGTTGGCGTGCAGCGCCTGCACCTCGGGCAGGCCGCCGGCGGCGGCGGTCGCGACGACCGAGGGGGCGTTGACCGGCCCCGGGAACCCCCACTGGCCGGGCGCGGCGTGGAACGCGACGATCTGGAAGTCCTGGCCGGCGGCCGAGTCGAAGAAGGTCGTGCGGAACGGCGAGCGGGTGCCGAGGCCGCCGAAGTCGCGGACGGCGCCGAAGGCGTCTCTGTAGCGCCACTGGGCGGCCAGTCTGCGCTCCATCTGGCCGCCGTTGTAGCGGCTCCCGCCGGGGACTCTGCGGTTGTCTATCGGCTGCGAGAAGGCGTAGCGGTAGGCGGCCGGGTAGAGCCCGGCTCTGCCGGCCGCCACGCCCGGCCCGGCCCCTCCCGGCCAGCGCCACGGGCCCGTGAACCACAGCGTCGGCGAGCGGCGGTAGAAGATCGCGATCCCCTCGCCGGCGTTGCCGAGCCCGCTGATCACCGGCGGCACGAGCGCCCAGTTGTTGTCGTCGTAGGTGCGCAGGTGGTCGAGCAGCAGCATCGTCCCCGGGTCCGGCAGCAGCTGGCCCTCGCCGATGTTGCCGGCCGGGCGCGCCTCGACGATCACGATGAAGTCGGGGTTGTGGGCGGTGATCGTGTCGAACAGCACGCGCCGGTAGTTGAAGGCGGCGTTGCCGCCCCAGCCCTCCTGGTCGTCGCCGACGCGGCGGCGCTTGCGGGCGAAGAACTTGTCCGCGCTGAAATGCTGGACGTTCCAGTAGACGAGCTTCTTCGGCATCAGCCGCCTCCCCCGGTCAGCAGCAGCGCTCCGTCTCTTCTTCTTCTCTCGCGGTTGACGGCCGCGTACCAGCCGACGGTGTCGCGCTGGTTCGGGTCGGGGTTGCCGAAGACGATGAACGCGGTCGACGTCCCGGGCGGCAGCTTGACCCCGAGCAGCGACAGCAGCACGTTCGTCAGCCGCAGCACGAACGTGCCGCTGCCCGGGTCTCTGTAGAGCAGCAGGCGGTCGATCGTCAGCTTCAGCACGCCCTGCAGCGAGAGGCCGCGCGAGGTCGGGCTGGCGCCCGGCAGCGCCAGCCCGAGCGCGAGGCGGAAGCTGTTGCCCTGGCTCGCCGGGCCCCATGCGAGCAGCAGCTGCGCGCTGAAGCCGGCACGCGCGGCGAGCGCGCCGGCGCTGCCGAGGTCGAGCGTGAAGACGAGCCCGTGCCAGGCGTCGCCGAGCGGGGCGCCGGGCAGGCCGAGCGGGCTGACGGGCAGGTAGCCGAGGTCTGCCGGCGGCGTTCTGCCGGCGACGATCCCGGTCAGCGTCAGCGGCATCCGCGCGAACAGGCTCGTCGCGCGCGCCTGTGCGACGGTCGGCGCGAACGTCATCTGGTCGATCAGGAAGGCGAAGCTGGGCGACCCCGGCGAGGCGGTGTCGAAGCTCATGTCGAGGTGCAGCTCGCCGAACGGCAGTCCGCTGCCGGTCGGGTCGGGCCCGGCGCCCGTGCCGCCGAACGACAGCAGGTCGAACGGCACCCGTCCGCCGCTGCCGTCGTCGACCTCGGTCGTGGCGAAGTCGAGGAAGCCCTGGAAGGAGAAGCGCGACAGGACCGTCCCCGCGGCCGGCGCGCGCAGCGTCGAGAAGGTCGCGCGCACGATCTCCAGCGAGCGCCACAGGTTGGAGACGAGCCCGAAGCGCGCGTCGGCGCCGGTCGCGAAGACGTAGATGCCGACGCCGTCATGGTTCTCGTAGGTGCCGTCGAGCACGAGCGAGCTGCTCGGCGCCGGCTGCGCGTTGAGCGTGAGGCCGGAGACCTGCTCGCCGAAGAGACGGTCGAGCGTCACCTGCGCCTTGCTCGCGAAGGCGGTGACCTGCGCGTTGACGAACAGCGTCTTCAGCGACAGCACGCGGAAGGCGAAGTCGTCGGTGCCCGTCACCGGGACGGGGAGGTCGGGGCTGGCGCCGGCGGCGAGGTTGGCGGCGTAGTCGGGGTCGACGTAGTAGACGGTCGCGAAGACCGAGCTGTTGCCGTCGGGCGCGAGGCGGCCGCCGGCGGTGTCGACGAAGCTGAGGTCGATCCCGACGTGGTGGGCGTTGAAGCGGTCGGGGTCGATGCCGGCGGCGAGCCCGCGCAGCTCCTGCGGCAGCAGCGTCGCGTCGGCGTCGGCGCGCAGCGCCAGCAGGCCGCGCCAGCTCGGCGAGGTGACGGCCTCGACGAAGCGGCGGAAGTAGTCGCCGTCGGGACCGGCGGCGAGCACCTTCGCCTGCTCGATGTAGTCGCGCAGCCAGGCCGCGACGTCGGTCGGGTCGCTGTTGAAGTCGCCGGCCGCCGTCCAGCGCGCGACGTCGTCGACGCGCGCCTCCAGCGAGCCGTCGCAGAACTTGAAGATCAGCACGTTGCGGTAGTCGCCGGGGTTGGAGCCGCTGCCGACGCGGATGTCGAACGGCCAGCCCTGCGGCGCGAGCGCGTCCTCGAAGGTCGTCTTCCAGCCCGGCTGCGGCGGCGGCGAGGTCGAGCCGACCAGTCTCCACGGCGTTCTCGGCTGCGTCACGACGAGGAACTGCTGGTTGGTCTGGAAGGCGCCGCGGACGCTGTCGTCGGGGTCGGCGAAGGCGAGCGTCGTGACGGTCGGGGGCACGCGTGCGGGGTCGGGCGACCACGACGTCTGGCCGAGGTGGATCCGTCTCCAGCTGCCGTCGGGGCCGAGGTCGAGGATGAAGCCCTGCGGCGTCGTCACCCGTCTCGGCCCGTCGCCGCCGGACGGTCTCGAGCCGCTGCCGGCGATCCGCGCCCGCCGCTCGACCGACAGCACGGCGCGCTCGAGCCGCGCGACCTGGGCGGCGTCGAACGTGTCGGGACGGCCGCCGAAGGCGAGCTGGGCGTACTGCGCGAGCGGGTAGGAGGCGCTCGCGCGCGCGTCGCGCAGCGCCGCCGCCGGCGTCTCGGCGTGGACCAGGTAGGGCACGTCGGCTCTGTCGCCGTGGGCGTAGAGGGCGGCGCCCTGCGGCTGCGCGAGGTAGAGCGGGGCCGGGCCGGAGGGATCGCCGGCGCTGGTCACGGTCGCCCACGCGGTCAGGTAGTCGGCGGTCAGCCGCGGCGCGCCGGCGGGCGGCGGCGGGCTCTCCAGCAGCGGCGAGTAGGCCGGCTGGTCGGGGTGGAAGGTCAGCAGCGAGCCGGGCGGGTCGACGACGATCTGCTCCAGCGGAGAGGTGCCGCACATGACGCGCTCGGCCGCCGGTCTGCTGTCGCCGGGGAGCAGCGCGTAAGGGCCGCTGGGGGCGAGGTAGACGAGCTCGCGCTGGTGGCTGCCGGGGCTGTCGACGGTGACGCGGTCGCGCTGCAGCACGAGCTGCGCGCTGCCGGCCAGCGGCCGGATCCGCAACGGGTGCAGCAGGCCGTCGCGCAGCGCGCTCTCCATCGGCGCGCAGACGCGGCCGTCGCGTTCCGGCTGGCCGCGGAAGGTGAAGGCGGTGCGGTCGCGCGCGAGCGGCCGCAGCGGGTCGAAGGAGACGTCGAAGGGGATCGCGGCGCCGTCGAGCGGCGGGCCGAAGAGCGGATAGCGGAGGCTGACGATCCGTCTGGCGGCGCCGCTGCCGATGCCGCTGAACCACTTCAGGCCGACGTCGAGCAGGGTGAAGTCGTCGCGCTCGGGCTCGCGTGCGACGCGCAGCTGGAGGCCGAAGCGGAGCGTGCCGCCGCCGGTCCCGGCGAGCGGCACCGCGACGTCGCCGCCGCCGTCGAGCGGGCGCGTCGCCGCGCGATACTTGTTCGCCAGCAGCACGACGCCGGCGTCGCCGTTGGGGGCGAAGCGCAGGCCGCCGCCGTCCAGGTCGAGCCGCAGATACGCGGAGTTGGCGATCGAGATGCCGAACTGCGAGGCGACGATCGCGGTCTCGCTGCCGGCGAGGCCCTGGACGACGCCGGGCCGCTCCGCGTCGGTGGTCGAGAAGGCGACCGAGCCGACGGCCGCGGCCGGGATGGTCGGGTCGCCGAAGAAGAGGAAGCGGTAGGCGAAGTCGCCGAACGCGCGGTTGCGCTCGGCGACCGCGCGCTCGAAGCCGTCGAGCCACGACGCCTGCGCGGCCGGCGGCGCCTGCGCGAGCACGAAGCAGCCGCCGTTGCGGCCGCCGCGCGGGTTGCCGAGGTAGTTCGACCACGCCTGCGCGAGCGTCAGCTCGGCCGGCTGGTCGGCGGCGAAGGCGACGAACGCGACCCAGCCCGGCCCGGCGCTGCCGGCCGGGCGGGCGTAGAGCGTCGCCGTCGCGGAACCCGCGACACGCTGGAAGAAGGCATCGGCCTTCGGCACGGACACGTCGCGGACCCCTGCTCGGCGATCGGGTTCGTCGGATGGTGGGTGGTGTGAGGAGCTGCCGCCGCCGTCAGGCGGCTACCAGGAGCCGAGCACGCCGTTGAATCTCGGCGAGCCGTTGGGGCCCTTGAAGCTGAGGTCCTGCGCGATCAGCGTGCCGGAGGTCGGCGGCGAGTTGAAGCCGGCTATGACCTGGCCGTTGAACGAGTACGTCCCGTTGTCGCCCTGCATCTGCTGGGTGCCGTTGTCCGGGTCGAACATTCTCTGGTCGAGCAGGGCGCCGCCGCCATAGACTCTGACGGTCAGCTCGCCTCTCGTCTCAGACGGGGTCCACTCGACCTTGAACTGGCCGGCGAACGTCCGTGAACCGCCCACCGTCACTGCGACGGCGCCTGCCTCGAGGTCCTGCGCGCTCATATCGCGTCCCCTGCTGGTTGTAGGTCCGACGATCCACCAATCGATGGACCGTCGGCACGTGCGGGCGCAACCTACCAGTCAGGAATGTTCAAACGCAACCGATGCTGGACGTTCGTTGAACTGTTCTTCAGTGAATCATTTGTCGTGCATATGCGCCATGCCACCGCCGGGCGGCGGTGTCGGTCTGGCGCCTCTGCGGATGACGTCGACGGTCTGCATCATGCCCGCGTCCTCGTGACCGAGGATGTGGCAGTGGAAGACGAAGTGGCCGGGGAAGTCGTCGAACGGGTTGAGGATCACGACCCGGCCGCCGTTCTTGGGGATCACGACGACGTCCTGCAGCCCGTTGGCGTGGAACGGCTTGCCGTTGACGCTGACGACCTGGAAGTCGTTGACGTGGATGTGGAAGGGATGGTCCTCGTTGCTCTTGTTGACCAGCGTCCACTGCTCGACCGTGTTGAGGATCGGCACGGCGTTGTTGACGTCCGGGTTGAACTGTCTGCCGTTGATCAGCGCCTCGAACGTTCTGCCCGTGCCGAAGCTGAAGACGAACGTGCGCTTGCGCGCGATCGGCCGCTTGCCGAGCGGGGTCGAGGGCGTTCTGAGCCGTCTCGGGATCGCCGGGTGGGCCGCCGCGCCGGTCGCTCTCGGGCCGGTCACGGTGACCGACGCCAGCTCGACTCTCGGCTGCGCCTCGAAGCCCTCGTCGTATCTGAGCGTCTTGAACTGGTAGCTGCCCGGTCTGCCGCCGGTCACGAGCACGTCATAGCGCTTGCCGGGCGGCAGCACGAGGTGGCTGGCCGGGTGGACGTTCCAGACGGGCGAGCCGTCCTCCGCGATCACCTGCAGCGTATGGCCTTCGAGCGCGACGTTGTAGAAGAGGTCGGAGCCGATGTTGCCGATCCGCCACAGCTGCGTCTCGCCCGATCTGAGCGACAGCTTCGGTCTCAGCAGGCCGTTGACGAGCCGCTGGGTCGGGCCCTGCGGGTCGATCTGCTCGGCGTCGTCGACGACGCCGCCGGTCGTCTGCAGGTCGCGGATCGCGAGCTGGCGCTCCTTGATGCCGCGCAGCCTTCTCGGCAGCAGCTGCTTCAGGTCCTCGACGATCAGCAGGCCGGAGAGGCCGCCCATCACCTGGCCCTCGGTCAGGCCGTGGAGGTGGACGTGGTACCAGTAGGTGCCGGGCGGGTGGTCGCGCGGGAGCGTCACCTGCGACTTCACAGTCGTGCCCGGTCTGAAGGTGCGGAAGACGTTGTCGCCGATCCCCTTCGGGCTGACGTGCAGCCCGTGGAAGTGGATGTTCGTGTCCTGGTCGGTCGCGTTGACGAGCAGCGTCTCGATCGTGTCGCCGGGCTTGACGTGCAGCGTCGGGCCGACCAGGCGGCCGTTGAACGGCGTCGCCACGACCGGCGCGCCGGAGACCTCGATGCTGCCTCTCTTCGCCTCCAGCCGGACCTTCAGGCGGCCGTTGCTGGCGTGCAGCTGGACCGGCTCTCTGAACGGCAGCCCGGCCTTCGGCGTCCAGTCGACGGCCGGCGTCGTGGTCGTCGCGGCGGCGTTGACGGCGTCGGTCGAGCCGATCGTGCCGCAGGCCGAGAACAGCAGCGCCCCCGCGAGTGCGAGGGCGCCAAGGAGGAAGAGCCGGAGGCTCCGGAAGCTGGCGCGCATGGCGCGCACCCTATATCTGTGCGGGGACGGCTGTGCTCAGGCTGCGACGGCGACCCGCTCGAGCGGGATGTTCGCCGCCTCGACGCGCGTGTGCGCCAGCTCGTCGGCGTCGGCGAGGTGCTGGTGCGAGGGGCAGTAGCCGTTGCGCGGATGCGGGAGGCGCTGGCAGGGCGTGCCCTTGCGCGTCATCGCGCGACAGCAGAGGCGGTTCCCGGCGAAGTCGTATCCACGCTCGAACTGCTCTTCGATCGCCTCGTCGGCGAGCGCCAGGTAGCGCTCCACGACGGAGTTCATGTGGGCCTGCGCACCGAGCGGGAAGTACGGGCGCAGCTCGCGGATCAGGCTCCGTGTGGGCTTCGCGAAGTACCACCGGTCGGTCGCCATCCGGTCGAGCGTCGTCTCGCATGCG
The DNA here is from genome assembly GCF_030646155.1 of Conexibacter sp. CPCC 205762. Classification (GTDB taxonomy): domain Bacteria; phylum Actinomycetota; class Thermoleophilia; order Solirubrobacterales; family Solirubrobacteraceae; genus Conexibacter. Next base: position 63,606 of record NZ_JAUTDN010000003.1, on the reverse strand, counting down.
CGCAGGACGCGGATGTGGTTGCTGCGGTCGTTTGCGCACGGTCCGGGCGATTCGGCGACGTCGTCGGCGAGGGCTCGGTACATAGCGCGGCTGAACTGGTAGAGCACGGGTTCTCTCCTTCAGTGACTAAGCGCTTGCTTAGAGTGGCACATCACACCGATCCGTGCAATCCGGAACTGTCAGAAGGTGGCGCCCGCGCCCGTGACGGGGCCGTTTCCGCCGCGCATCGGCGATCCTGTCGGCATGGAAGACGAGACGGTCCGGCTGTACGCCGAACTTTGGGCGCACGTCGAGCCGGAGAGCTCCCGCCGGCTGCTGCTCGCGGCGCTCGACGCCTTCGCCGACCGCGGCTTCGAGGCGGCGACCACGCGCGACATCTCCAAGCGCGCGGGCATGAGCCCGGCCGCCGTCTACGTGCACTACCGCTCGAAGGTCGAGATGCTCCACGAGATCATGCGGATCGGGCACGAGTCGGTGCTGGAGGAGGCGCGCGCGGCGATGGACGCGCAGCAGACCCCGTCGCAGCGGACGGCCGCCTTCGTGACCGCCTTCTCGACCTGGCACGCGCGCTTCGCGACGCTCGGCCAGGTGACCGCGCACGAGCTGCGCGCGCTGCCGCCGGAGCGGTTCGCCGAGATACTCGCGCTGCGGCAGGCGACCGAGCGCCTGATCGCCGACGAGATCCGCCGCGGCGCCGACAGCGGCGAGCTGCGCGTCGACGACCTCCAGGGCACGGTCCGCGCGATCCTCTCGCTCGGCGTCGACTCGGCCCGCTGGTACGCCCCCCAGCGCGGCGGCGACCCCGAGTCGATCGGCCGCCTGCACGCCGATCTCGTGCTGAGAATGCTGCGCTGAGACGCGCTCGTGCGTCTGCGGCAGCCAGAGCTGCTCGACAGCCTCGCGCTGCAGACGCGCGTCGCGTCGATCATGGTGTCGACCGCGATCGAGGGGCACGAGGTCGAGCCCGCGCGCGCGGAGAAGCTCGTCCGCCAGGCCGACGCGCGGATGCGCAACCGCAACGAGCGCGAGTTCGCCGGCTATCGCGACGCGATCGAAGGCTTGATGGCGGCGGAACCGGTGGAGCGGGTCTCGCTGCCCTTGCTGCTGCATCTGCACCGGCAGCTTTATCTCCACTCCGGCGGGCAGGGCGGGCGGCTCAAGCACGGCGACAACGAGATCGTCTTCTACGACGAGACCGGCCGGCGGCAGCTGATCTTCAGACCGCCGCCGTGGCAGGAGACGGAGTTCCTGCTGACCGAGCTGGTCGAGCGGTACCGCGACGCCTGCGAGCGAGCGGTCGCGCACCCGCTGCTGCTCTTGGGCGCATTCGTGCTCGACCTGCTGGCGATCCACCCGGTCGCGGACGGCAACGGGCGGCTGGCGCGGCTGCTGACGACGAACGAGCTGCTGCGCAACGACTACGGCGTCGCGCGCTACGCCAGCGTCGAGCAGCGCATCTACGCCTCGAAGCAGTCGTACTACGCCGCGCTGCGCCAGAGCCAGGTCGGCTGGCACGAGGGCGAGCACGACCTGTGGCCGTGGATCGAGTACCTCGTGACGGTCCTCGGCGAGAGCTACGACGACTTCGAGGGGCGGATCGCGGCGGCGCGCAGCACGGCCGGGCTGACCAAGCAGGAGGTCGCGCGGCGCCACGTGCTGATGTTCGCGTTCGGCCGGACGTTCCGCCTGCGCGACCTGCGCGCCGCGCTGCACGGCATCAGCGATCCGACCTTCCGGCTGGTCCTGACCGAGCTGCGCCGGGAGGGTGAGATCGGCGTCGAGGGATCTGGGCAAGGCGCCGTCTGGACCCGCCTGGTCGCCTGCCGCGTCGCTGCGCGCGATCTCGACGCCGGCGCGTCGCGCTAGTCGCTTGCCTCGGCGCGCGGCGCTCTGAGCGCCGGGACGGTGAGGGCGACCCAGGCGTCGAACGCGCGCGTCGTTCCCTCGACGTCGCCGGTCGCCAGCAGGTCGAGCAGCAGGCCGCGGGTGACGGCGATGCCGAGCCGTGCGTGGGCGCGGGCGGCGTCGGGGTCGAGGCCGTGGGCGACGTTGATCGAGACGGCCGGCTCGAGCCAGTCGTCGACGATCCCGTCGAGCAGCTCGGTCGTGCCCGGGCGGCCCTGCAGCGCCTGACCGTACAGCTCGAAGAACAGCCGCTCGTTGGGGTGCAGGAGCGGGTCGGCGAGGTGGCGCCACCAGGCCCGCATCGCCTCGCCGAGGTCGTCGCCGAGCGTCGGCAGGAGGGCGGCGAGCGCGTCGCGCTGGCGCTGCTCGACCGTTCTGATGACCGCGACCCAGAGGCCCTCGCGGGAGCCGAAGTGGTGGATCAGCATGCGGTGGCTGGTGCCGATCGCGGCCGCCAGCTCGCGCAGCGAGAGATCGCTGATGCCGCGCTGCTCGATGTGCGCGAGCGCCCGTTCGAGCAGTCGTTCGCGAGCGTCTCGACGGGCCACTGCGCGAAGTGTACCATCCGGTACATCATGCCCAAGCCCGTGACTGTCTCGATCGACGTCCCGCAGCACCGGCCGGACGTCTTCGCCTTCCTCGACGTGATGGCGAACCATCAGCCGTTCACCGACCACATGCTGGTCGACTGGAGCTACCCGCCGGGCGCTCCGGCGGCCGGCGTCGGCGCGCGCGCCCACGTGCACTCGACCGCCGGCGGCCGCCGCGAGCCGGTCGAGATCGAGGTCGTCGCGGCCACCGCCCCGGAGCGGATCGTCGAGCGCAACGTCAGCGCCGGCGGCAGACGCGTCGGCGTCGGCACCTACGAGCTGGCCGAGCTGCCCGCCGGCGGCACGCGCGTCTCCTTCACCTACGCCTGGGAGCAGGCGCCGCTGCTGGACCGCGCCCTCGCCCCGCTCGTGCGCTCGCTGCTGCGCAGAGGCAACGAGCGCGCGCTGCAGCGGCTGGCGCAGCAGCTGCCCGGCTGAGCGCGGGCGAGCCCGCCACACACCCCGTCCGCATGCGCGCGCGAGATTCCGACGGGTTGCGCATGGTGGGCGGCGGGTGGGGGCGGGATGGTGCTGGCATGAGTCATTCCGCCCTGCACGAGAGCGCGCGGGAGCATCTGCTCCTGCACTTCACCAACCATGCGGCCGCGTATGGCGGCGAGCGCGACCTGCTGGTGCTGGAGCGGGGTGAGGGGCCGTACGTGTTCGACACGGCGGGCCGGCGCTACGTGGACGCGCTGTCGAGCCTCTTCTGCTCGCAGCTCGGCTACTCGTACGGCGAGGAGATGGCGGCGGCGGCGAGCGGGCAGATGCAGAAGCTCGCGTTCAACACCAACTGGGCGACGGCGCACCCGCCGGCGATCGCGCTGGCGCAGAAGCTCGCCGAGCTGATGCCGGGCGACCTCAACCACGTCTTCTTCACCAACGGCGGCTCGGAGTCGGTCGAGACGATGTGGAAGATCGTCCGCGAGCACTTCGTCGCCACGGGCGAGCCGCAGCGGCTGAAGGCGATCGCGCGCGACCGCGCCTACCACGGCGTGACGCTCGGGGCGCTGAGCTTCACCGGCGTGCCCGGCTTCAAGGAGCCGTTCGGAGCGCCCGCGATCGACGTCACGCACGTCTCCAACACCAACAGCTTCCGCGCGCCCGACGGCGGCGACCCGGCCGCCCACTGCGCGCGCCTGCTGCAGGAGGTGCGCGACGCGATCGAGGCCGCCGGCCGCGACGAGGTCGCGATCATCATCGCCGAGCCGGTCCAGAACGCCGGCGGCTGCCTCGTCGCGCCGCCCGGCTACTGGGCGGGGCTGCGCAAGATCGCCGACGAGGTCGGCGCGCTGCTCGTCGCCGACGAGGTGATCTGCGGCTTCGGACGGCTCGGCCACTGGCTCGGCAGCGAGCGGGAGGGCGTCGTGCCCGACATCGCCACGACCGCGAAGGGGATCACCTCCGCCTACGCGCCGATGGGCGCGGTGCTCGTGAGCGACCGCGTCGCCGCGACGATCCACAGCTCCGGCGTGCCGCTGCGGCACGGCATCACCTTCGGCGGCCACCCCGTCAGCGCCGCCGTCGCGCTGAAGAACATCGAGATCTTCGAGCGAGAGGGCATCCTCCAGAACGTGCGCGAGAGCGAGGCACACCTGGAGCGCCGGCTGAAGGAGCTGCTGGCGCTGCCGATCGTCGGCGACGTCCGCGGGCGCGGCTACTTCTGGGCGATGGAGCTGGTCGGCGACGAGCACGACCGCACCTTCGACAAGCCCGAGCGCGACCGCCTGCTGCGCGGCTTCCTGCCCGGCCGGCTGCTCGACGCCGGCCTGATCGCGCGCGCTGACGACCGCGGCGACTCGGTCCTGCAGATCGCCCCGCCGCTGATCAGCGACACGGCCGTGCTCGACGAGATCGTCGACCGGCTGGCCGACGTCCTGACCGACGCCGGCGAGCACATGAGCCTCACGGACACAGCAACAATCGGAGCTGCCTGACATGACCGCGACCACCACTCCCACGACGCTCGCGCACTGGATCGGCGGGCGCCCGGACGCCGGCAGCGGCGACCGCTTCGGCGAGGTGACCGAGTCGGCGACCGGCGAGCTCGTCGCGCGCGTCGCGTTCGCGACCGACGCCGACGTCGACCGCGCGGTGCGCGTCGCCGCCGAGGCCGCGAAGGCCTGGGGCCAGTCGTCGCTCGGCCAGCGCACGAAGGTCCTGTTCGCCTTCCGCGAGGGCGTCCACGCTCGCCGCGACGAGCTGGCGCGCGCGATCACGCGCGAGCACGGCAAGGTCCTCTCCGACGCCGCCGGCGAGGTCCAGCGCGGGCTCGAGGTGATCGAGTTCGCCTGCGGGCTCGGCCAGCTGCTGAAGGGCGAGATGTCGGGCCAGGTCTCGCGCGGGGTCGACTCCTACTCGCTGCGTCAGCCGCTCGGCGTCGTCGCCGGCATCACGCCGTTCAACTTCCCCGTGATGGTGCCGCTGTGGATGGCGCCGGTCGCGCTCGCCTGCGGCAACGCGTTCGTGCTGAAGCCCTCCGAGCAGGACCCGAGCGCCTCGCTGCTGCTGGCCGAGATCCTCGCCGACGCCGGCCTGCCCGAGGGCGTCTTCACCGTCATCAACGGTGACAAGGACGCGGTCAACGCGCTGCTCGTCCACCCCGAGGTGAGAGCGGTCTCGTTCGTCGGCTCGACGCCGATCGCCAAGCACGTCTACGAGACGGCGACCGCGCACGGCAAGCGCGTGCAGGCGCTCGGCGGCGCGAAGAACCACGCCGTCGTGCTGCCCGACGCCGACCTCGACCTCGCCGCCGACGCGCTCGTCTCAGCCGGCTACGGCTCGGCCGGCCAGCGCTGCATGGCGGTCTCGGTCGCAGTCGCGGTCGGCGCCAGCGCCGACCCGCTGGTGGCGAAGATCGAGGAGCGGATCGCCGGCCTGACCGTCGGCGACGGCTTCGACGCGGCCTCCGAGATGGGCCCGCTCGTGAGCGAGCGCCACCTCGGCCGCGTGCGCGCGCTGGTCGACAGCGGCGAGGGCGACGGCGCGACGCTGCGCGCCGACGGCCGCACGCTGCAGGTCGAGGCGCGCGACGGCGGCCACTGGCTCGGCCCGACGCTGTTCGACGATGTCAGACCGGGGATGGCGATCTACGACGAGGAGATCTTCGGCCCGGTGCTGTGCGTCGTGCGGGTCGACTCCTACGACGAGGCGATCGACCTCGCCAACAGCAGCCCGTACGGCAACGGCGCCGCGATCTTCACCAACGACGGCGGCGCCGCGCGCCAGTTCGAGCAGGAGATCACCGCCGGCATGGTCGGCGTCAACGTGCCGATCCCGGTGCCGATGGCCTACCACTCCTTCGGCGGCTGGAAGGACTCGCTGTTCGGCGACCTGCACGTCCACGGCCCCGACGGCGTCCGCTTCTACACGCGCGGCAAGGTCGTCACGCGCCGCTGGCCGGACCCGGCCGACCGCGGCATCGACCTCGGCTTCCCGGTCCACAGATAGCGGATCAGTCGCGCGTCTCGGCGGCGCGCGCGATCTTCGCGAGCGCCTCGCGCAACGCGGTCCGCTGGCGGGGCGACAGCTCCGCCAGCAGCTCCTGCTCGTAGGCGTCGACGAGCGTGTCGCAGGCGTCGAGCACGCGCCGGCCGGCGCTCGTCAGCTCCGTTCTGAGCACGCGGCCGGCGGCCGGCGTGCGCTCGATCAGGCCGCGCTCCTCCAGCGACACGATCACCGCCGCCATCGACTGCGGCGTGACGAAGATGCGGCGCGCGAGCTGCGCGTTGGAGAGGCCGCCGCGCTCGCGCAGCAGCGACAGCGCCGTGTATTGCGGCAGGCTCAGGTCGTGCGGCGCGATCCGCGTCGCCACGCCGCGACGAACGCCTCTGTCGGCGCGTGCGATCAGGTAGCCGACGCGCGCGGGGCTGCGCTCGGGAGGCTCGGACATCGCCATCGCGCCGATGAAGATACCGGCAGATGTCAAGAGTGACCTGTCACCCCTGAATGCGGTGTGGGAGAAGGTGACGGCCGCGCGGGTGCGCTGACCGCTCAGGAGTCGAAACCGAGCCCGAGACGATCGAGCGTGCGCAGCCACAGACCGCGCTCGCCGCCGTTGCGGTCGGCGGCCGCGAGCCGGTTGCGCGTCAGTTGGATCACGGCGCTGCGCAGCGGCTCGGGCGGGAACGGCAGCGGCTTCGTGCGGACGTAGCGGGTGCGGGTCGCCTCGCTCTCGCGGCCGTCGAGCAGGTCGAGCGCGACCTGGGCGCCGAAGCGGGTCGCGCTGACGCCGAGGCCGGTGTAGCCGACGGCGTAGCTGACGCTGCCGCCGAGCGCGGTCCCGAAGAACGGGAAGAAGCGGCTGCAGGTGTCGATCGCGCCGCCCCAGCGGTGACTGAAGCGGACGTCGGAGAGCACCGGGAAGAGCGTCGCGAGATGCTGCGAGAGGACCGCGAAGGTCTCCTCGCCGGCGTCGTCCATCCGCGTCGAGACCGGGCCGCCGTAGCGGTAGACGGCATCCCAGCCGCCGAACAGGATGCGGTCGTCGGCGGTCAGGCGGTAGTAGTGGAACTGGTTGCTGCAGTCGGCGAGGCCCTGGCGGCCGCGCCAGCCGATCGCCTCGATCTGCGCCGTGCTCAGCGGCTCGGTCACGAGCACGTAGTCGTAGACCGGCGCGATGTACTGGCGCAGCCGCTGCAGCAGCGGCGGGAAGGCGCTCGTGCCGAGCAGCACGTTGCGCGCCCGCACCTGGCCGGCGGCGGTCGTCACCGTGACACGGCCGTCCTGCTCGCGCTGGAGTGACAGCGCGGCGCTGTGCTCGTGGACGCGCACGCCGGCCGCCAGCGCCGCGTCGAGCAGGCCGGCGGCGAGCCGCGCCGGGTCGACGAGCGCCTCACCGCTGCGGATCAGCGAGCCGCCGAGGTAGAGCGGCGAGCGCACCTCGCGCGCGACCGTCGCGGCGTCGAGCAGCTCGGCGTCGTGCCCGTAGCGGCGCGCCTGCTCGACCTCCTCCTCCAGCCATGCCAGCTCGTGCGGCTCCTGCGCCAGCGCGAGCGAGCCGGTCTCCTCCCAGCCGCAGTCGATCCCGTGCGCGCGGATGTCCTCGCGCATGCCGGCGAAGTTCTCCAGCCCCAGCCGCTCCAGCAGCTCGATCTCCTGCGGGAAGCGGTCGAGGCCGTTGGCGATGCCGTGCGTCAGCGAGCTGGAGACGAAGCCGCCGTTGCGGCCGCTGGCGCCGAAGGCGATCGTCGCCGCCTCCAGCAGCAGCACCTCCCGCTCGGGCCGCTCGCGCTTGGCGTGCAGCGCCGCCCACAGGCCGGTGAAGCCGCCGCCGACGATGCAGAGGTCGGTCTCGGCGGCGCCGCGCAGCGGCGGCTGCGGCTCACGCGGCGGGAGCGCGTCGAGCCAGTACGGCGTCGTGCTGGCGCTGGCGTAGCGCGCGCGGTCGGCGGCGCTCGGCGGGGTCTTCGGCCATGGGTATGCGATGACGGCGACGGTATCCTGCGCGAGCGCCCGTGCGAAGCCCGCGGGCGCGAGTTGCGACGCTCTGTCGCACCGGCCCGCCCACGCTGCGACGGGTTGGCAGGTGACAAGCGCGATCTCGCCGATGACCGCCCGCGACGACAGCCCCCTCCCCGCGATCACCGTCCGCCGCGCGCTGGAGCTGCCCGCGCTGCGCGCGGGCCTGCCCGAGCTGCTCGCCGGCGCGGGCCAGCTCGACCGGCCGCTGCGCTGGGTGCACGCCGGCGAGGTGCGCAACATCGCCGCGCTGCTGACCGGCGGCGAGATGCTGCTGACGACGGGGATGGGGATCGGCGCGCGCGCCGCCGAGCAGCGCCGCTTCACGCAGGCGCTCGCCGCGCGCGGCGCGGCGGCGCTCGTGATCGAGCTGGGGACCGTCTTCGCGGAGCCGCCGGCCGCGCTGGTCGACGCCGCCGCCGCGCAGGAGCTGCCGCTGATCGTGCTGCGGCGCGAGATCCCGTTCGTCGCCGTCACCGAGGCGATCCACACCGAGCTGGTGTCGGCCCAGTACGCGCTGCTGCGGCGCGGCGAGCAGATCCAGCGCGAGCTGACCGAGCTGATGCTCGACGGCGAGGGGATCCCGGCCGTGCTGGCGGCGCTGGCGGCGACGCTGCGGGCGCCGGTCTTCCTCGAGGACCCGCACGGGCGGCTGCTGTCGCACGCGCTGCCGGAGGGCTTCGGCGGCGACCCGCTGGAGCGCTGGGAGGCGGCGCGGCGGCCGGGCGCCCCGGCCGCGCGCGCCACGACCGTGCGGATGGGCGCCTCGACGCAGGACGGGCGGCTGCTCGTCGCCGAGCTGCGGTCGCCCAACGACGCGCTGGCTGGGGTCGCGCTCGACCAGGCCGCCGCGGTCGTCGCGCTCGCGCTGCTGCGCGCGCGGCAGGAGGAGGAGCTGGCGGCACGCGAGCGCGGCTCGCTGCTCGTCAGCCTCGCCGACGGCCGTGTCGCGCCGGCCGCGGTCGGCCGCGCGCTGCTCGCTGCGGGCCTGGCGAGAGTGCCGCAGCTGCTGCTGCCGCTCGCGGCCGTCGTCGACGCGCCGCCGGCCGGGGCCGACTGGGACGCCGCCCTGCGCGACTGGCAGCGGCTGCTGGCCGACCGCGGCTGGGAGGCCGTCGCCGGGCGGCGCGGCGACAGCGCGGCGGTGCTGGCGCTCATCTCCCTCAGGGGGGACGACGACCGCGCCCGCGCCGCCGACGCCGCCGCCGAGCTGCTGCGCGGCGCGCTCGTCAGACGGGTCGGGGCGGAGCGGGTCGTCGTCGCGGCCGGCCGCGCGTGCGCGCCGGAGGCGGCCGGTGCGGAGCTGCGGCGCGGCGAGCAGAGCGCCGCCGCGGCGGCGGCGCTGCCGCCGCGGCCGTGGCACGACGCCGCCGCGCTGGAGCTGCGGCGGCTGCTGTGGGCGGCGCGCGACGACGCCGAGCTGATCGCCTTCGCCGAGCGCGTGCTCGGCCCGCTCGCCGCGCACGATCGCCAGCGCAAGCTGGTGCTGACGCCGACGCTGGAGGCGCTGCTGGCCAACGGCGGCCAGAAGGCCGAGACCGCACGCGCGCTGCACCTCAACCGGCAGGCGCTCTACCACCGCCTGACGCGGATCGAGCAGCTGCTGGGCGTCGACCTCGGCGACCCAGAGCAGCTGCTGACGCTGCACGTCGCGCTGCTCGCGCGCGGCTACGCCAGCGGCGCCTGAGGCGCCGCCTGCTCGCCACGGCGGTAGCCGTCGCGGAAGGCGATCCCGGTCAGCCCCTCCAGGCGCGTGTCGCCCTCGTACAGCGGCTCGCCGGAGACCCCGTCCTGGAAGCCCTCCCAGCTCGCCAGCGCGGCCGGCGTGACGTGGATCATGTGCGCGGCGGTGAGCGGGTCCTCCGCCTCCGGCGAGCCCTCGAAGCGGTAGAAGACCTGCGGCGCCTCGCCGGCGTCGAGCGCCGCGAGCTGGTCGCGCACCGGCTGCGCGCGCGAGCGCAGCAGCGGGTCGGCCTCGAACGCGTCGCGCACCTCGGTCAGATGCAGGCGGATCGCCGCGACCAGCTCCTGCTGGTCCTCGCAGCGGGTCTGGCGGCCGGAGCGGGTCGACTGCACGATCACCGGCAGGTCGTCGGTCTCGCCCAGTTGCAGGACGGCCGGCAGCCCGGCGATCCAGCCGCCCGAGCGCCACGAGCGGTCGTGGCGGTGCCAGTGCAGCACGGTCCCCGGCGCGAGCGTGCGCGCGAGCCGCTCCAGCTCGTCGAAGCCGCTGACGTCGCGCTCGACGTGGACGCCGTCGACGCCGAGCGAGAAGGCGATCCCGACCGCCCCCTCGGTCCGCCAGCCCTCGTCCCGCAGCTGCTCGACCTCGGCGGCGAGCCGCTCCAGCGCCGCCGCCTTCGCGCGCAGCACCGTCACGACGTCGCCGACCGGCGCGACCGTCTCGGCCGCCAGCCGCACGATCGCGCGGCCCGGCTGCTCGTCGTCGCTCACTCTGTCAGCGTAGAGGTTCGCTGTCACAGGGGGCCGGGTTCCTGCGAGGAACCGTGTAGATGGGGCGAGACGACCAATCCGACGAGCGGCTGCTGGCCGCCACGCGCCGCGACCCGGCCGCCTTCGGGCCGGTCTATGAGCGGCACGCGCCGGCGGTGCTCGCCTACCTGCGCTCGCGCACGCGCTCGACCGAGCAGGCGCTCGACCTGACCGCCGAGGTGTTCGCCGCGGCGCTGCAGTCGGCCCACCGCTACCGCGCGGGCGAGGCGCCGGTGCGGGCGTGGCTGTTCGGGATCGCGAACCACAAGCTGATCGACTCGCAGCGGCGGGCGCGCACCGCCGACGCGGCGCTGCAGCGGCTCGGGATCAGCGAGCTGGCGTTCAGCGAGGACGAGCTGACGAGCGTCGAGCGGCGGCTGAGCGCCGAGGCGGACGGGGCGCTCGCGCTGAGGCTCGTCGGCGACCTGCCGGAGACGCAGCGCGCGGCGGTGCTGGCGCGGGTCGTCGACGAGCGCGGCTACGACGAGCTGGCGGAGCGCTTCGCGACGAGCGAGGAGAACGTGCGCGCGCGGGTCCACCGCGGGCTGCGCCGCGTCGGCCTGCGGATGGCGGCGTTGAGAGAGGAGCGGATGCGATGAGCGAGCGGGACGACCCGACCACGGCCGGCACCGACGGCCACGGCTCCGACAGCCACGGCTCCGCCGATCCGCTCGCGCGCATCGGCGCGCGCCTGATCGACGCGGCCCAGGCGCAGCGCCGCCGGCGCCGACGCCGGCAGCTCCAGCGCGCGGCCGGCGCGGCGCTGACGCTGCTGCTCGTGACGGCGGTCGTCGCCGCGCAGCCGTTCGCGGGCGGCGACGCGCCGTCGCAGCCGGCGAGAGAGCGCTTCGGCAGGCACGTCGCCGAGCACGGCCCGGCGCTCCTGAGCCTGCTCGGCGGGCGGGTCGTCTGCGCCCATCGCGACGACGACCGCAGCCCCGAGGGCAACACGATCTGCGGCACGCTGCCGGCGCTGAGCGAGCAGCTCGGCTCCGGCGCCGCCTGGGTCCAGGCGCAGCGGTCCGGCGACCGCGTCGTCGTCAGCGGGCTCGCGGCGGAGGGCGTGCAGGTGGCGATCCACGTGCTCGCGCCCGGCGGCGGAGGGCCGCGGACGACCGTCGGCCCGCTCTCCGACAGCGTCAGACTCGGGGCCGACGCGGCGACCGCGGTCGCGGTCAGCCCGTTCGCCGTCGAGCTGCCGCTGGCGGGCGCCAGCGAGGTCGAGATCGACCCGCGGCCGAACGGCTCGACGTCGATCGGCGGCGGGCGCTCGCAGCCGCAGCGGCTGGAGATCGGCGCCTTCGCGCCGGAGCGTCAGCCGGGCTGGCGGCGGTACTCCTACGCGACCGCCACGGGCGACGGGGCGGTCGCAGCCGCCGAGAGCGCGCTGCGGCGGCTCGCGCTCCCCGGCGCGAGCGTGCAGGCGATGGGCTTCGGCAGCCGCCTCACCGTCGACGTCGCGGGCAGCAGCCCCGACGCGGTCGCGGTGCGCGCGCTGCTGGCGCCGGGGCGGCTGGAGCTGCTCGACTGGGAGCAGAGCGTGCTGCTGGCGGACGGCCGCACGGTCGCGGCGGCGCAGGCGGCGGGATCGAGAGCGGCGGAGCGCGTCAGCCGGCTCGCCGGCGAGGGCAGCAGGGTGACGCTGCTGACGGCGAGAGGGCTCGCCCGCGGCGTCGGCGACGGCGCGCGCGTCGTCCAGGCGCTCCCCGGCGGTCGCAGTGCGCCGCTCGCGCGCAACGACCCCCGCGCGCGCTTCTTCGTGCTGCGCGGGGAGGCGGCCTTGACCGGCGCCGACGTGCGCGGCGCCGAGGTCGGCTCGACCAGCGGGCAGCCGCAGGTGACGGTGCGCTTCGACGCGCGCGGGCAGCAGCGGCTGCACGACCTCACGCGCGCCGTCTCGCAGCGCGGGCAGTCGCTGGCGCTGCCGGGGGCGAGCTCCGCGGAGGTCGCGCAGCACATCGCGCTCGTGCTCGGCGGCCGCCTGCTGTCGGTGCCGTCGATCGATCCGAACCGGCTCCCGGACGGGATCGACGGTCAGAACGGGCTGGCGATCCGGGGCGGCTCCACGGCCGGCGACGCGGATCAGCTGGCGCTGCTGCTGCAGAGCGGGCCGATACCGAGGCTGATCGAGCTGCTGCCGCGGCGCTGAGCCGCGGCAGCGTCGGCGGCCGGGCTCAGGCCCGCGCCAGGTGGCTCAGCTCGGCCGGCGGGTTGGGGTCGGACTCGAGCAGCTTTCTCGCCAGCATCCGCAGCGCCGCGACGCGCTCGTACGGCCGCAGCGCGAAGGCGTACTGGAACGACTCGCCGTCGTCGACGATGCCGAGCAGCTCGCGGTAGTCGTCGGCGAGGTCGTTGAGGACGCGGCCGAGCAGGTAGGCGTCCAGCTCGGAGGCGCGCCGCTCGGCCTCCTCCGCGCTCTGGCCGCCGCTCGTGTCGGGGCGGGCGCCGCCGGCGGCCGGGTCGACCGGGCCGGCGCCGCTCGCGTTCGCGCCGTAGCCGGGATCCTGCACGTGGCCGCCGGACTCCCAGTCGCGCTGGTCGGCGTCGGCGGCGCGGTCGGCGGCGCCGTTCTGTCTCGCCTCCCAGCGGGCTCTGTCGAGCTCGCTCGCCAGCTCGTCGTAGCCCTCCGGCTTCGGCGGCACGTAGCCGACCGCTCTTCTCAGCTCGCCGGTCGTGATCTCGCCGTCGGCGGCCTTCTGCGCCAGCTCGACGCCCTCTCTCTCGTCCACGCGGCCGGTCGAGATCGCGCGCCGGACCATGTCGGCGGCGGTGAAGGCGAGGTCGCCGGCCTCGACGCGGTCGGCGATCGCCGGCAGGTCGAGCAGCTTCAGCGCGCCGCGCGTCCAGTCGGCCGGGGCGCCGGTGAGGCGCGAGACCTCGGCCGCCGTCAGCGCCGGGTCCTCGATCATGATCTGCCGCACGGCGCGGGCGAACATGATCGGCTCGGGCTTTCTCTGGTGGAAGTTCTCGGCGAACTGGAGCGTCAGCGCCTCGCGCCGGCTCATCCCGACGCGCAGGTCGAAGGCCCACGTGCGCGGCTCGCCCTCGGCCTCGTCGACGAGCCGCATCGCGGCGACGCGGCGGAAGCCGGCGACCAGCTCGTAGGGGATCGCCTCGTCGCCGGTCTCGCGCACCAGCGGCGGGTGCAGCAGACCGGTCTCCAGCAGCGAGATCGCCAGCTCCTCGACCTCCGGCAGCGGGCCCTCGCGCATGTTGGTCGAGTTTCTGACCTGGTCGAGCTTCGCCTCGACGCGGCGCTGCGTCTTCAGGGCGGTGTCGGCGAGCGGCGCCTTGCGCAGCTGCTCGAGCGCGGCCTCGCGGGCCTTCTCGGCGGCCTCCTGACGCTGCTGCGCCACGGCCTCCTCGGAGTTCTGGAGCGAATCGACGTCTGCCATCGCCGCACAGGGTCGCAGGCCGCGCCCACGCGCGGCGCGCCGCCGCCGCGAACGCCCGCAAACTGCGGACGACCGTCAGCCTTCGAGCGTCTCGGAGGCCTCCATCCAGGCGGCCTCCAGCTCGTCGCGCTCGCTCGCCATCGCGGTCTGCTCGTCGCCCAGCTCGCGCAGCGCGCCGGGGTCGGTCGCGGCGGTCGCCATCCGCTGGTGCAGGTCGGCCTCGCGCGCGTCCATCTTCTCCAGCGCCCGCTCCAGCCGCTGGACCTCCTTGCGCAGCGCGCGCGCCTCGCCGCCGCCGAGCGCCGGTCTCGCGGCGGGGGCCGCGGCGGCTCTCGCGCGCGTCGCGACCGGCGCGCCCTCGGCGTGCCGCTCCTCCAGGTACTGCTCGATCCCGCGCGGCAGGTGGCGGACCTTGCCGTCGAGGCCGAGCGCGTAGACGTTGTCGGTCACGCGCTCGACGAAGTAGCGGTCGTGGGAGACGACGACGAGCGTGCCGGGCCAGCCGTCGAGCAGGTCCTCCAGCGCCGTCAGCGTGTCGACGTCGAGGTCGTTGGTCGGCTCGTCCAGCAGCAGCACGTTCGGCTCGCCCATCAGCAGCCGCATCAGCTGCAGCCGCCGGCGCTCGCCGCCGGAGAGGTCCCTGACGAAGGTGCGCGCCTTCGCGCCGCGGAAGCCGAAGCGGTCGCACAGCTGGCCGGCGGTCAGCTCGGCGCCGTCGCCGAGCTGGATCCGCCCGCGCACGCGCTCCAGCGACTCCAGCACGCGCAGGCTGCCGTCCAGCTCGACCGCGTCCTGCGACAGGTGCGCCAGTCTGACCGTCTGCCCCCGCTCGACGACGCCGCTGCTCGGCTCCAGCTCGCCGGCGAGCAGCTTCACGAGCGTCGTCTTGCCGGAGCCGTTGACGCCGACGAGCGCGACGCGGTCGCCCGGACCGAGGCGCCAGGTCGCGCTCCGCAGCAGCACCTTGTCGCCGTAGGCGAGCGAGACCTCCTCGGCGTCGAGCACCTTGCCGCCGAGCCGCGCGCTGGCGAATCTGAGCAGCTCGACGGTGTCGCGCGCGGCCGGCTCGTCGGCTATCAGGGCGTTGGCGGCCTCGATCCGGAACTTCGGCTTGGAGGTCCGCGCCGGCGGCCCGCGGCGCAGCCAGGCCAGCTCCTTGCGCACGAGCTGGACGCGCTTCTCCTCGCGCGTCGCCGCCTGGCGGTCGCGCTCGGCGCGCGCCAGCACGTAGGCCGCGTAGCCGCCCTCGTACTGGTGGACGTTGCCGTCGACGACCTCCCACGTGTGCGTGCAGACGGCGTCGAGGAACCAGCGATCGTGGGTGATCACGACCATCGACCCTCTGCGCGCCGCGAGGTGGCGCGCGAGCCAGTCGACGCCCTCGACGTCGAGGTGGTTGGTCGGCTCGTCCAGCAGCAGCAGGTCGGGCTCGCCGAGCAGCAGCTTCGCGAGCGCGATCCGCCGCCGCTCGCCGCCCGACAGCGGCTCGACGGGCGTGTCGAGGCCCTGCGGGAAGCGGCTCATCTCGACGCCGCCGAGGAGGCCGTCGAGGACGGTGCGGAAGCGCGCGTCGGCGGCCCACTCGTGATCGGCGCGGCCGCCGACGAGCTGGTCGCGGACGCTCTTTGAGCCGTCCAGCTCGTCGGCCTGGGCGATCGTCGCGAGGTGCAGGCCGGTCAGCCGCGTCGCCTGGCCGCGGTCGGGCTGCTCGCTGCCGCCGATCAGCTTCAGCAGCGTCGACTTGCCGCCGCCGTTGAGGCCGACGATCCCGATCCGGTCGCCGGCGTTGACGCCGAGCGTGACGTCGTCGAGCACCTCACGGCTGCCGTAGCCCTTGCCGACGGACTTGAGGTTGACGAGATTGCGGGGAGCGGCGGCCATCGCGGCCCTGCATGTTGACGGACTAGAAGCGCTGGATGCACTCCGAGCGCACGAAGTGCCAGTTCGGCACCGTGTACACGCCGCCGCCGGCCGGGCTCTCGGTGTCCTTGATCAGCCAGGCCCTGCCGTCGGCCGTCTGGTAGCGCGTGCCGAAGCCGCTGTAGCCGGAGCTGACGCCGGCATGGCCGCTCGTGCCGCGGCCGGCCGGCAGCGCCACCGGGTACTTGTTCGCGAAGGTGCCGGTCGCGGGGTCGTAGTTGCCATACGCGTACGGGTTGCCGCAGCTGACGATCACCGCCGGCTGGACGGTGCCGCCGCCGGTGCCGGAGACCCACGTGCCCGGCTTGAAGAGGCTGCTCGCGTCGAGCGCGTCGTCGCTGGGCGTGTCGGCGCCGACCGGCGGGCAGGAGGCCGAGGTCGTCGTGCCGGTGTTGTGCATCCCGTCCATCAGCACCCAGCCGCAGTGGCCGCCGCCCCACGTGCCGTAGTGGCCGTACGCGTAGCCGTAGCCCCAGTTGCCGTCGGCGCTCTTGCGGATCAGGTCGAAGTGCTCGGTCCCGCCGACGTTCGGTCCGGCGCCGGAGCTGGCGTAGAGGTTGCCGAGCACGTAGCCGGAGGCGAGGTCGCCGCCGGGGCCGTTGCGAACGGTCCCGTAGGTCCCCTCGGTCTCGTAGCGGGTCGCCGCCGCGGCGGCGTCTGGCAGCGTCGCGACGCCGAATGCGGCTGCCGCGGTGGCGCTCGCCAGGAATAGGAACA
The DNA here is from genome assembly GCF_030646155.1 of Conexibacter sp. CPCC 205762. Lineage (GTDB taxonomy): Bacteria > Actinomycetota > Thermoleophilia > Solirubrobacterales > Solirubrobacteraceae > Conexibacter. Next base: position 47,126 of record NZ_JAUTDN010000003.1, on the reverse strand, counting down.
GACGTGAGTTCGAATGGGTCATGGGCGGGCCCTGCCCAGCTTCGGGCGGTCGCAACACCGCTCGTCAGGGGGCAGACTTCAGCCGATGGAGACGATCTCTGGACGGCAGGTGCTGCTGCGGCCGGTCACGCGCGACGACGTGCCGGCGCTGCGGGCGATCCTCGCCCACCCGGGCGTGCTGCGCTGGTGGGGCGAGCAGGAGGACGACCTCGGCGATCTGATCGAGCCGCAGGAGAACGAGACCAGCTACGCGATCGTCCTGCCGGAGGATGGCGGCAGCGTCGCCGGTCTGATCCAGAGCTGGGAGGAGACGACGCCGCAGTACCGCCACGCCGGCATCGACATCGCCGTCGACCCGGGCGTGCACGGCCGCGGCGTCGGCACCGACGCGCTCGTCGCGCTCGCGCGCTTCCTGCTGGAGCGGCGCGGCCACCACCGCCTGACGATCGACCCGGCGGCCGACAACGCGGTCGCGATCTCGGTCTACGCGAAGATCGGCTTCAGACCGGTCGGGCTGCTGCGCCAGTACGAGCGCGGCCTCGACGGGACGTGGCACGACGGCCTGCTGATGGACCTGCTCGCGGGCGAGCTGCGCGACCCGGGCGCGGCCGCTCAGGGCTGACGCAGCTCGCTGCGGGCGGCGGTCAGGACGGCGACGGTGAGGGCTCTCAGCGAGGCGGTGCGCAGCGACCAGCGCTGCCAGTGCAGCGCGACGTCGAGGTGGTCGGGCGTGAGCGCGACGAGGCCGTCGTAGTCGGCGGCCCGCCCGGCGAGCTGCGGCTCCGGCACGAGCCCCCAGCCGAAGCCCAGCTCGATCGCGCGCAGGTAATCGGCCGAGGCGGGCACGAGGTGGAACGGCGGCCGCGGGTCGGCGCCGGTCTGCCGCCGCAGGAAGCGCTGCTGGAGCTGGTCGGCGGCGTCGAAGGTGACGACGGGGGCGTGGCGGAAGGCGTCGGCGTCGGCGCCGGCGAACCACCGCCGCGCGAAGCCCGGCGCCGCCATCGGCCGGTAGCGCATCACCCCGAGCGCGGTCGACTCGCAGCCGGCGACCGGCTCGGCCTGCGTCGTCACCGCCGCCATCACGACGCCGCGGCGCAGCAGCTCCGAGGTCAGACCCTCGTCCTCGCGCTGGACCCGCAGCTCGATCGCGTCCGCCAGCGGCGCGACCGCCGGCAGGAACCAGGTCGCGAGCGAGTCGGCGTTGACGGCGACCGCCAGCGGCGTGCGCGCCGCCGCGCCGGCCTGCTCGCCCGCCAGCTCGCGGTGCGTCTCCTCCTCCAGCAGCGCGACCTGCGTCGCCAGCCGCAGCACCGCCTCGCCGGCTGCCGTCAGCGCGATCGGCCGGCTGCGCACGACCAGCACCTGGCCGCAGGCGCGTTCGAGCGCGCGCAGCCGCTGGCTGACCGCCGACGGCGTCAGCGCCAGCGCGCTCGCGGCGGCGTCGAGCGAGCCGGCGTCGGCGATCGCGGCAAGCGCGCGCAGCTGCTGCGAGTCGTAGCCGCCCACTGAAGCAACGCTACAGGTACAGCAGAAACTTTCGCTGGACTTCATCGGGTGGGCGCCGCACCATCTGGCGCCGATGTCCTCCGCCCTGCTCGCCGCCGTCGCCGGTCTCACCTTCGGCCTCTCGCTGATCGTCGCGATCGGCGCCCAGAACGCCTTCGTGCTGCGGCAGGGCCTGCTGCGCGAGCACCGCGGCGTCGTCGTCGCCGTCTGCGCGACCTCCGACGTGCTGCTGATCGCGCTCGGCGTCGCCGGCGCCGGCGCGCTGCTGAACGCCGCGCCCGCGCTCGCCGACGGCGCGCGCATCGGCGGCGCCGCCTTCCTGCTCGCCTACGCCGTCTTCGCCGCCCGCCGTGCCTGGCGCGGCGGCAGCGCGGCCGCCGGCGACGACGGCGCGCGCGCGGCGCGCGGCCCGCTCGCGATCCTGCTGACGACGCTCGCGCTGACGTGGCTCAACCCGCACGTCTACCTCGACACGGTCGTGCTCGCCGGCACCGCCGCCGACGCCCACGGCGACCAGCGCTGGTGGTTCGCCGCCGGCATGGGCTGCGGCAGCGTGATCTGGTTCAGCGCGCTCGGCTATGGCTCGGCGACGCTGCGCCCGCTCTTCGCCAGGCCCGCCGCCTGGCGCGTGCTCGACGGCGCGATCGCGGCGATCATGTGCGCGCTCGGCCTGACGCTGCTGCTCGGCGCCGTCTGAGCGTCAGCGGCTCAGCGGGCGATCCCGTAGGTCCAGTAGCGGCCGTGGTGCTCGACCGAGCGGCGGTCGAGGACCGGCTTGCCGCGGTAGCGGTAGCGGATCGTCAGCAGGCGGAACTTGCCCGCGCGCGGCTGTGAGAGGACGATCCGCACCGGGCGCGGCGAGAAGCTGCCGCCGGCGCAGTCGGGCCGGCAGTCGTTGAGCCAGACCTGCCCGCGGCCCTGCGCGGAGCGCTGCGTCCAGGCGCTCCACGCGATGCGGCCGAAGCGGTCGCCGCCGCTGCGCCGGCCGCCGAGGATGCCGGTGCCGTCGCCGGTGTAGCTGATCTGAGCCGGTCTGACGGCGAACGCCGGGCGCTCCTGCGTCAGCGCCCGCGGCAGCGCGGCGAGCGACGGCGCGGCGGCCGCGAGCAGCAGCGCGACGGCGGCGAGCAGGGTGGAGAGGGTGCGGTGGGCCATGCGAGCAACCTAGCCACGCGCGCGCTCGCCGATGCGCGCTCGCCCGCAGGCGTCCGCGGACGGACGCGCGGCGATCTCAGCGGGCAAAACGCGCAGCAAGAGTGATCATTTTCGGGCTGAATCCATGCTTGTAAATGATTGGTTAAAGGAATACGGTGCGCATCCGATCAGGACTGGCGCTCGCACGTGAGCGCATCGTCTCCTTGGAGGGAAGACATGGATCGTCGTTCGTTCCTGCGCACAGGCGGCATCGCCGCGCTCGCATCCGCCGTCGCCCCCGGCCGCGCGCTCGCGGGCGAGCAGCCGCAGGCCCAGGCCGCGTTCGTCCCGGCGGACAACTTCGAGGACGCGAACTTCGGCTCCGGCCCGCGCATCTCGAACCGCCTCAACCAGGGGCCGTTCCCGCAGTACGCGCCCGAGTCGGTGGTGCCCGACAGCGACGTGATGATGGCGACGGTCGCCCACCGCGAGCCCAACCGCGGCTTCGGCAAGGGGCTGATCACCTACATCGTCGCCGACCAGGGTCTGGACGAGATCGACGCGACCGACAAGCTGAAGGAGGTCGAGCGGCTCGTCGCCTTCCCGCTCGGCGACAAGATCTACATCCGCCCGACCTGGCGCGAGATCCAGCCGGTGCCGGGCAGACTGCGCTTCCCCGCCTACTGGCACCGCGCCTTCGCGGCGGCGAAGCAGCACGGCAAGCGCGTCTGCTTCCGGATCCAGATGCGGGCGCCCGACTACGGCGTCGAGGCGCTGCCCGACTTCGTGCTCGAGCGCGTGCCGATGGTCAGACTGAGCGGCTACGCGGGCGAGGACCGCTGGGGCGAGAGAGCGTACTTCGAGCCGCGCTACGACCACCCGTTCTTCCAGTCGGCGTGGCGCGACCTGGTCGAGCGGCTGGCCGAGCAGTACGACGGCCATCCGCTCGTCGAGACGGTCGACACGTTCATGTACGGCTTCTGGGGCGAGGGCCACACGTGGCCGTTCGAGAACAACCCCTTCCCGAGCTACGCCGTCGCCGAGAAGACCTGGGTGCGGATGTTCGAGCACCAGCGCAAGCTGTGGAAGAGAACGCCGCTGGTCACCAACACGCAGCCCGACTTCAGCCGCGTCGGCAACTCGGAGCTGGTCGACCGCACCGTCCGCTCGTTCAACTGGCTGCGGACCGACACCGTCTTCATCGAGAACACGCAGATCGACCAGATCTCCAACCGGCCGCCGTGGACGGGCGCGATGCTGGAGGTCGGGATGCGCCCGCAGCTGCCCGGCCCGTCGAGCAACCCGGCCAACATCAGCCGCGTCGAGAACACGATGCGGCACGTGCTCGACGTCGGCCCCAACTACTGGTCGCTGTGGAACTTCCACGGCATCTCGGTCCGCAACCTGCAGCGCTACGCCGACCGCTTCCCCGGCATCTTCGAGGAGATCCGCGCGCGGATCGGCTACCGCGTGCGGCCGACGCTGATCTGGGCCTACGAGAAGGACGGCCGCCCCGGCCTCGTCGTCGGCGTCACCAACGACGGCGTCGCCGCGGTCCCGGGCGCGCTGCGGATCAGCGTCGAGACGAGAGACGGCAGACGGCTGGCCGGCGGCAGCCTCGATCCCGGCTACCCGCACCCGGGCAAGATCCGCCAGGCGCAGCTGCGGCTGCCGCGCGGGACCGACTGGCGCGGCCTGCGGCTGCGCGCCGAGCTGGAGGTGAAGGGCGTCCGCTACCCCGTCACCTGGGCCTGCACGCCGAAGCCCAACGCCGACGGCACACTGACATTGCGACCCAACCTGGACTGAGGCACCGATGCGAACGACTGCACAGCCAACGCGCGCGCTCCTGGCCGGCGGCCTGCTGGCGCTGCTGCTCGGCGCCGGCGTCGTGCCGGGCGCCGCGCCGGCCGCGCCCGCCACGTCTGCCGCGGGGCAGCGCTTCACCGTCGCGCCGAGCGGCGACGACGCCAACCCGGGCACGGCCGCGCGCCCCTGGCGGACGATCTCGCGCGCGGCTCGCGCCGCGACGCCCGGCAGCGTCGTGGACGTGCGCGCCGGCACCTACAGAGAGCTGGTCGACGTGCGCGTCTCGGGCCGGCCGGGCGCGCCGATCGTCTTCCGCGCCCACCCCGGCGAGCACGTCACGATCTCGGGCGCCGGCGCGTCGGCGGCGGTGTCGAGCGGGACGCGCCCGCTGATCAGGGTCGACGGCCGCGCCCACCTGCGCTTCGAGGGCTTCGAGCTGACCGACCACGTCGACCTCAGCGACCGCTCGGTGCCGGTCGGCGTCTACGTCACCGGCGCCTCGCACCACGTCGTGCTGAGCGGGCTCGACGTCCACGGCATCCGCACCCGCGGCGGCAACGCCCACGGCATCGCCGTCTACGGGACCGACGGCCGCCGCCCGATCCACGACGTCACGATCAGCCGCAACCGCGTCCACGACAACAAGCTCGGCTCCAGCGAGGCGGTCGTCGTCAACGGCAACGTGCGCGGCTGGCGGATCGTCCGCAACCACGTCTTCCGCAACGACAACATCGGCATCGACGCGATCGGCTACGAGGGCACCGCCCCGCGCAACGACTGGGCCCGCGACGGCCTGATCGCCGACAACCGCGTCGAGCGGATCGACTCGCTCGGCAACCCCGCCTACGCCGAGCCCAACGGCGGCAACTGCCGCTGCGCCGACGGCATCTACGTCGACGGCGGGCGCGACATCGAGATCCTCCGCAACGTCGTCGAGACCTCCAACATCGGCATCGAGCTGGCGAGCGAGCACGCGAACGGCAGAACCGCGAACGTGCTCGTGCGCGGCAACCGCGTCAGCCGCAGCACCTCGATCGGCCTCGCGATGGGCGGCTACGACCGCAGACGCGGGAAGACGGTCGGCGCGCGCGTGATCGGCAACACCTTCGTCGACAACGACACGCTCCACAGCGGCAACGGCGAGCTGCTGCTGCAGTTCCAGGTCCACGACTCGCAGATCCTCCGCAACACCTTCGTCGCCAACAGCCAGGCGATCCTGCTCGCCAACCCCTACCGGGAGAACAGCGGCAACGTCGTCGACGGCAACACCTGGTGGGTCCGCGGCGCCCCGCCCGCCGCCGCCCGCTTCCAGTGGAGAACGATCAGATACAGAGGCTTCGCGGCCTACCAGCGCGGCACCGGCAACGACCGTCACGGCCGCTTCGGACCGCCACGCGGTTCGCGCGCCTCCGGCGTGCAAGAGTTGGTGGGTGCGCGTGGGCGTTCTGGGAGCCTTGGAGGTCAGGCGCGATGAGCGCCTCGTGCCCGTCGCGGGCGGTCGCGTGCGGGCGCTGCTGGTGCGGCTTGCGCTCGATGCGGGGCGGGAGGTCAGCCCGCGCGCGCTGATCGACGCGATCTGGGAGGAGACGCCGCCGGCCGACGCCGGCCACGCGCTGCAGGCGCTGGTCTCGCGGCTGCGGCGCGCGCTGGGATCGGACGCGGTCCGCTCCGGCGCCGCGGGCTACCGGCTGGAGCTCGCGCCCGCCGACGTCGACGCGCTCGCGTTCGAGGCGGCTGCGCGGGCGGGTGCGGCGGCGCTGCGTGCTGGAGAGGTCGCGGACGCGGCGCGTCTCCTGCGCGACGCGCTCGCGAGCTGGCGCGGCCCGGCGCTCGGCGAGCTCGCGACCGCCCAGCGGTTCGCATCCGAGGCGGCCGACCGCCTCGAGGCGCTGCGCCTGGCCGCGACGACCGACCGCATCGAGGCGGACCTGCTGCTGGGCGGCGGCGCCGAACTGGTCACCGAGCTCGACCGGCTGACGGCCGCCCACCCGCTCCACGAGCGGCTCGCCGCGCAGCGGATGCGGGCGCTGGCGGCGGCGGGTCGCGCGGCAGAGGCGTTCGACGCCTACGAGCAGATCCGCGTCCGGCTCGACGCCGAGCTCGGCGCAGTCCCCTCCGCCGACCTCCGCGCCGTCCACCTCGCCGTCATCGACGGCACTGCCGCTGAGGCGCCCGCCGCACCCGTGCCGGCGGCCGCCGCCCCCACTGGGACCCGCCGCACGAACCTGCGCTTCTCGCTCACGAGCTTCGTCGGCCGCGCCGAGGAGGTCGAGCGCCTCGACACGGTCCTCGCCGAGCACCGCCTCGTGACCCTGATCGGTCCCGGCGGCGCCGGCAAGACGCGCCTGGCCGCGGAGGTCGCGGGGCGTCAGGTCGGCCGGGCCGCGGACGGCGTCTGGATGGTCGAGCTCGCGACGATCAGCGATCCGCACGACGTCGGCACGGGCGTCCTCGGGGCGCTCGGCCTGCGCGAGGCGCGCCTGCTGCGGCAGTCCGCCGGCGCGGGCGCAGCGCCCGACAGCGACCCGGTGGCGCATCTGCTCGACGTCCTGGCCGAGCGCGAGACCGTCCTCGTGCTCGACAACTGCGAGCACCTCGTCGCCGCAGTGGCCGTGCTCGCCGACCAGCTGCTCGCGCACTGCCCGCGGCTGCGGATCGTCGCGACCAGCCGCGAGCCGCTCGGCATCGCCGGCGAGCGGCTGGAGATGGTCCCGCCGCTGGGCCTGCCCCCGGCCGACGCCGACGCGCAGACCGCGCTCGAGCACCCCGCGGTGCGCCTGTTCGCCGACCGCGCCGCCGACGCCGCGCCGGGGTTCGCGGTCGACGCCGCGACCGTCGCCAGCGTCGTGGAGATCTGCCGGCGCCTCGACGGCCTGCCGTTGGCGATCGAGCTCGCCGCGGCGCGCCTGCGGTCCCTGCCCGCGCCCCAGATCGCCGCCCGCCTGGACGACCGCTTCCGCCTGCTCACCGGCGGCAGCCGCGCCGCGCTGCCGCGTCAGCAGACGCTCCGCGCCGTCGTCGACTGGAGCTGGGAGCTGCTGACCGAGGACGAGCGGCTCGTCGCCCGGCGCGTGGCCGTCTTCCCCGCCGGCGTCACGCCGGCGAGCGCCGCCGCGGTCTGCGCCGACGACGGCCTCGACGCCGAGGCGGTGCTCGACCTGCTCGCGTCGCTCGTCGACCGCTCGCTGCTGGTCCTCGTCGACCGCGACGCACCGCGCTACCGGATGCTCGAGACGATCCGCGAGTACGGCATCGACCGGCTCTCCGAGCAGCGCGAGCTGTCCCCCACGCGCACCGCGCACGCCCGCTTCTTCGCCGCGCTGGCCGACGAGGCCGACGCGTACCTGCGCGGGCCCGAGCAGCTGCCGTGGTTCCGCCGTCTCCAGGCCGAGCGCGACAACCTGCTCGCCGCGCTGCGCTGGTTCGCCGACGCCGGCGACGCGCGCAGCGCCCTGCGCCTGGCGGTCTCGCTCGCTTGGTTCTGGGTGCTGTCCGGCAGCCCCAACGACGCGACGGCGGCGGTCCGCGTGGCGCACGCCGTCCCCGGAGCCGCCGACCCGCTCGACCGCCTCATCGCCGAGAGCCTGCTGCTGCTGGAGGGCGACGCCCTGACCGACGACGTCGACCACGACTTCACGGCGGTGCTCGACGACCTCGACGAGCTGGACCTGTCGCCGCGTCCGCTGGCGGCCGCCGCCGCGCCGATCATGGCCTGGTTCTCGTCGGATCGTTCGCGCGCCGAGCGGCTCTTCGTTCGCGCGCGGGCGAGCGACGACGCGTGGGTCCGTGCGACCGTCCCGCTCGCACTCGCGCAGGCGGCCGAGAACGACGGCGACGTCGAAGGCGTCCGGCGCCACGTCGAGGAAGCGCTCGTCGCCTTCCGCGCGCTCGGCGAGCGCTGGGGCCTGGCGACGACGCTGAGCGCGCTCGCCAGCCTGCGGATGCTCGAGGACGACCTCGAGGGCGCCGCGGCGGCGCTGGAGGAGGCGCGCGGGCTGCTCCAGGAGGTCGGCGCCGACAGCGACAACGCGCGGCTGCTGCTCGACATCGCCGGCGTCCGCTGGCGCGGGGGCGACGTCAAGGGCGCCCGCGACTACGCCCGCCGCTCGCGCGGCGCGACCGACGTCGGCAGCGTCGAGTCGGCGTTCACCGGGGCGTTCCTGGCCCGCATCAGCTGGCACCTCGGGCACGCCGACGAGGCTCGCGAGCTGATCGCCGCCGCGCTCAGGACGGTCGCGCGTGTGAAGCCCGGCCGGCCGGAGCGCGGTCACCTCGAGGCGGGCGTCCGCGCCTCCGCGATCCTGATCGCCGTCGACGACGGCGACCTGGAGACGGCGCGCGATCACCTGGCGGTCGCCTACCCCGCGGCGGTCGGGACCGAGGACCTGCCGATCGCCGCGCTCGTCGGCGTCGCGGCCGCCGCCTACGCGAGCCGCGCCGGAGACGCGGCCGCGGCCGCCGAGATCCTCGGCGCGGCCGCCCGCCTGCGCGGCGCCGAGGACCGCACCGACCCCGACATCGCCCGCCTGAGCGCGCACCTGCGGGAGACGCTCGGGGTCGACGCCTACGACGCCGCGTTCAGCGCAGGCCGCTGGCAGGGGCGCGACGCGGCCCTGCGGCGGCTCGACCCGGCGGCCGTCGGCGCCTGACTCACGCCGGCTCCTCGGTGGAGCGCGAGTCGGTGAGCGTGTGGGCGCCGTAGCCGGCGATCAGCCCGACGACGATCGCGAGGACGCCGTAGCTGATCCGCTCGCCGTGGAAGAACGAGGTCACGAGCTCGTGGCTCCACGTGCCGGCGGGCAGCGACGTCGTGACCAGGACGGCGATCAGCGTGCCGACGACGGCGGTGCCGACGCTCGTGCCGACCTCCTGGGCGGTGTCGTTCAGCGCGGTGCCGATCGACGTGCGGTTCGCCGGCATCGCCTCGACCAGGGCCACGGCGCAGATCGTCATGATCGTCCGCAGGCCGATCGTCAGGAAGACCATCGAGACGGCGATCGCGAGATACCCGTGGGAGACGCCCCACGAGAGCCCGAGCAGCGAGCCGGCGAGCAGGGCGGCGCCGACGAGGCAGGCGACGCGGTGACCGAACCGCTTCGCGAGGCCCTCGGAGACCGGGGTCGCGAGCAGCATCGTCACGATGATCGGCAGGTTCGCGAGGCCGGCCCGCACCGGGGACCAGCCGTAGGCGTACTGGAAGTGCAGGATCAGCCCGAACATCACGCTGGCCATCGCGATCGACGTGCCCGCCTGCGCGATCGTGGCGCCGCGGACGGTGCCGTTGGAGAAGAGGCTGAGGTCGAGCATCGGCGACGCGCTGCGGCGCTCGTGGCGCACGAAGGCGATGCCGGCGGCGATCGCGCCGGCGATCGCGGCGAGCGTGCCGGCCGCGGCCCAGCCGTGCTCGACGCCGCTGGTGAGCGAGTAGCAGGCGAGGCCGATCGTCGCGACGCTGAGGGCGGCGCCGGGCAGGTCGAGCCTGTCGCCGGTCAGGTCCTCCGCGCGGTCGGCCGCGACGCCGAGGCGGACGCCGATGCAGGCGATCAGCGCGATCGGGGCGTTGACGACGAGCAGCCACTCCCAGCTCACGTGCGCCAGCGCGGTGCCGCCGAGCAGCGGGCCGAGGACGAACCCCGACATGCCGACGACGATCATCACGGTCATCGCGCGCATGCGCAGCGTCTTGTCGTCGAAGAGGCGGAAGACGAGCGAGTTGGTGATCGGCGCCATCGCCGCGGCTGCGACGCCGAGACCGGCGCGCAGCGCGATCAGCTCGCCCGCGGAGTGGACGAAGACGACGCAGAGGCTCAGCGCGCCGAACACGCCCAGCCCGACCAGCAGGACGCGCCGCCGCCCGAAGCGGTCGGCGATCGAGCCGGCGGTGAGGAGCAGGCCGCCGAAGGTCAGCGAGTACGCGCCGGTGACCCACTGCAGGCCGGTCGTGCCGCTGCCGAGGTCGCGGCCGATCGTCGGCAGGGCGATCGACAGCAGCGTGTTGTCGACCATCTCGACGAAGAAGGCGAGGCAGAGGGCGGCGAGCGGGATCCAGGCCGCTCGCAGCGACGGGTAGGCGCGCGACGACGGCTGCGGGGTGGCGAGAGGAGTGGGGGCCGTGGTGCTCATGCCGTGAGCATCGGCGACGGCGCTCACAGCATCCGCACACCGCGCTCACGCCGGTCGACCGCGCGCCCCCCCGCGGTGTGAGCGCTCAGCCGCGCGTCGCGGCGAGCCGCTCGTTGCGCTCGACCGTCCAGCTGATCATCGCCGAGTCGAGGTACGCGCGCACCTCGACGATCTGCTCGCCGTCGAAGCGGCAGACCCAGCAGAGCGCGTTGTCGTAGGGAGCGCCCTCGAGCGTCGTCGAGTTCGCCTGCAGCTCCGCGACGATCGTGTCGCCGTCGACGACCAGGCCCAGCAGCCGCAGATGGATGCCCTCGCGCATCAGCGGCGCCAGCCGCGCGAAGGTCTTCTCGAAGAACTCCGCCTTGGAGCTGTACGTGCCCGCGATCGAGTGCGTGCCCATCACGGTCCAGCGCACGTCGTCCGCGACGCGTTCGAAGAACGCCGGCGACGTCTCGGGGCTTTCGAGCAGGCGGAACAGCGCCTCGCCCTCCGACCGATCAAGTCCCACGTGCGACATCTCCCGACTCGGGTGCCTGGACGGCGCAGACGTTACCGCGGCGAGCCACGGCGGGCCCGGCCGGCCGCAGGCGGTAAGTTCACCTCGATGACCGCCGCCGCTTCCGACCTGACCGCCGAGGCGATCGAGCGCGCCGCAGAGCGGCTGGCTCCCGTCGTCAAGCGGACCCCGCTCGAACCCAGCGAGCGGCTGTCGTCGCTGCTGTCGGTGCCGCTGCTGCTGAAGCGCGAGGACATGCAGGTCTGCCGCTCCTACAAGGCGCGCGGGGCGTACAACCTGATCGCTGGGCTGAGCGAGCAGGAGCGGGGGCGCGGGGTCGTCTGCGCCTCGGCCGGCAACCACGGGCAGGGGCTCGCGTTCGCCTGCCGCGAGCTGAAGATCAGGGGGCGCGTCTTCCTGCCGACGAACACGCCGCGGCAGAAGCGGCAGCGGATCGCCGACATCGGCGGCGAGTGGATCGAGCCGGTGATCGCCGGGCGCTCCTACGACGAGGCGAGCGCCGCCGCGCACGCCGACTCGGCCGCGACCGGCGCCGTCTACGTCCATCCCTTCGACGACGCGCGCACGATCGCCGGGCAGGGGACGGTCGGGCGCGAGCTGGCCGAGCAGGCGGCGGCGCAGGGCTGCGCGATCGACACGGTCGTCGTGCCGGTCGGCGGCGGCGGGCTGATCGGCGGGATCGCGCTGTGGCTCAAGCGCCACCATCCCGGCGTGCGCGTCGTCGGCGCCGAGCCGGCCGGGGCGGCCAGCATGGGCGCGGCGCTGAGCGCCGGCGGGCCGGTCTCGCTCGCGCACGTCGACACGTTCGTCGACGGCGCCGCCGTCGGCCGCGTCGGCGAGCTGACCTACCCGCTCGCGCGCGATCTGGTGGACGAGATCGTCGCCGTGCCGGAGGGCGCCGTCTGCACCGAGATGCTCGACCTCTACCAGTCGGACGGGATCATCGCCGAGCCGGCCGGCGCGCTCGCCAGCGCCGCCGCGCGCGGCTATCTGCGGCGGCCGCCGCAGGGCGCGGTCGTCTGCGTCGTCTCCGGCGGCAACAACGACGTCTCGCGCTACGGCGACATCGTCGAGCGCTCGATGGTGCACGAGGGCCTGCGCCACTACTTCCTCGTCACCTTCCCGCAGGAGCCGGGCGCGCTGCGGCACTTCCTCGACGAGGTGCTGGCGCAGGGCGAGGACATCGTGCTGTTCGAGTACGTCAAGAAGAACAACCGCGAGACCGGCCCGGCGCTCGTCGGCATCGAGCTGGACCGCGCGGCCGACCTGCCCGGCCTGCTCGGCCGGATGGAGCGCTCGCCGCTGCAGATCGACCCGGTCCCGCCCGGCTCGCCGATCTTCACCTTCCTGCTGTAGCCGGCCCGCGCGGGCTACTCCGCCCGCTGCTCGATCCAGGCGTGCAGCGGGGCCGGCAGCTGGGTCGCCGGCAGCAGCTCGGGCAGCAGCGTCTCGTCCAGCAGCAGCGCGTCGGCGACCATCCGGATCGTGACGCCGTGGCCGGGGCGGTCGAGCAGCTCGATCGCGTCGCCGGCGCCGATCTCGCCCTCCTCGACGATCCGCAGGTAGGCGCCAGGGCGTGAGGCGAGCGCGAACCGCTTCAGCATCTTCGGATCGTCGAAGCGGAGGCCGAGCTTGTAGCAGGGGACGCGCGGCTGGCAGACCTCCAGCAGCGTCGAGCCGACCCGCCAGCGCTCGCCGATCACCGCGTTGGTGCAGTCGATCCCTCGCGTCGTGAGGTTCTCGCCGAACAGCTCGCCGGGCGGGATCTCGCGGTGCAGCTCGCTCGCCCACCAGTCGCCGTCCTCGCGCGCGTAGGCGTAGACGGCCTTGTCGGGACCGCCGTGGACGAGCAGGTCGGCCTGGCGGTCGCCGGCGACGTTGATGCCCGCGACCCGCACGCGCCCCGCGACCGGGCGCTTGCGGATCGCCGAGCCGACCGGCTGGCCCTTTCTGAATCCGATCGGCTCCGGCTGGCCGACGTTGACCGACAGCAGCGTCCCCGTCATGGAGACGATCGTAGCCGCGTCTACGCCGGCAGCGTCAGCGGATTGCCGGCGACGATCAGCCCCTCGGGGTCGACGGCGCGCTTGACCGCCAGCAGGCGCGCGTGCGTGTCGGCGGCGAAGAGCGCCGCGCTGTCGCCGCCGGGCCGGTCGGCGAAGTTGAGGAAGCCGGTCGGCGCCGCCCACGGGCGCAGCGCCGTCACGACCGCCTCCAGCCGCTCCTCCACGACCGCGCGCAGGTCGTCGCCGCTCGGCGTGAACGGGACGCCGACCGCGTACAGCGCGAAGGCGGCGTCGAGCGTCCCCAGCGCGCCCGCGCCCGGCGTGCGGCGCGCCAGCGCGCCGCCGAGCGCGCGCAGCTCGACGCTCACCAGCGGGCTGCCCGACTGCGGCCCGGCGACCTCCAGCAGCGCGGCGATCGCCTCCGCCGGAAGCGCCTCCAGGAGCGTGTGGTGGCCGCAGCCCGGCAGCGGCTCCTCCGGGTCGCCGTGGACCTGCGCCAGCGCGGCCGGCGGCAGCGGCGCCAATCTGTCGATCAGCGGGCTCGGCAGGCCGGCCAGCAGCGGCGCGACCAGCTCCCTGCCGGCCGCCTCGGTGTCGGCGACGACGAGCCCGACGTCGACCAGCGTTCTGCCGCGCAGCGCCTCCGGCACGGTCGGCAGCGGCGGCACTCTCAGCAGCCGCACCGTCGTCGAGACGGTGTCGGGCAGCTCCGGCGCCCAGGCGGCGTAGGCGGACAGGACGGCCTCGGCGTCCGCCCCGGGCCAGAACAGCCCGCCGCCGTAGGCGTGCGGCAGCGGATGGAGGTCGAACTCCAGCGCCGTCACGACGCCGAAGCCGCCGCCACCGCCGCGCAGCGCCCAGAACAGCTCCGGCTCGCTGTCGGCGTCGGCGCGCAGCGCGCGGCCGTCGGCGGTCACCAGCTCGATCGCGCGGACCGACTCCGACGCCAGCCCGTGCAGCCGCGACAGCCAGCCGAGCCCGCCGCCGAGCGTGTAGCCGGCGATCCCGACCGTCGGCGAGGAGCCGTGCAGCGCCGCGAGGCCGTGCGGGCTCGCCTGCTCGGCGACCGGCCGCCAGATCGCGCCGGCGCCGACGCGGGCGGTGTGGCGCTCGACGTCGATCGAGACGCTGTCGAGCCGCGTCGTGCGCAGCAGCAGCGCGTCGTCGAGCGGGCCGAGCGCGCCGGCGCCGTGGCCGGTCCCCTGCGGCGCGACGCGCAGTCCGGCGGCGCGGGCGGCTGCGACCGCGGCCGCGACGTCGTCGCCGTCGGCGGCGTGGACGACCGCCGCCGGCCGCTGGTCGGCGGCGAGGTTGAACGGCTGGCGGGCGGCGTCCCAGCCGTCGTCGCCGGGCAGCGTGACGGAGCCGCGGACGGCTTCGCGCAGCGCGCCGAGGCCGGTCGCGCTCATGCCGTCGCCTCCGCGCCCGCGCCCCAGCTGGCCGGCAGCGAGCGGGCCGCGATCGCCGCGCGGTTCCAGAAGTTGATCGCCGCGATCTGCACGACGAGGTTGGCCAGCTCGGCCTGCTCGAACTGCTCGGCGGCGGCCTCCCAGACCGGATCCGGAACGCGCGTCTCGCCGACCGCGGTGATCGCGTCGGTCAGCGCCAGCGCGGCCCGCTCGCGGGCGTCGAAGTACGGGCTCTCATCCCAGCTGGCGACCTGCGCCAGCCGCAGCTCGGACTCGCCGGCTCTGCGCGCCTCGGTCCAGTGCATGTCGATGCAGAAGGCGCAGCCGTTGACGATCGAGGCGCGCAGCTTGACCAGCTCGCGGATCGTCGCGTCCAGCTCGATCCGCTCCTCCAGCCGCACCATCGCGGCCATCGGCGCGGCGGCGCTGGAGAAGAGGTCGATACGGGGAGTGGTGTGCATGCTCATGACTCCTTGACGCCGTGGCGGCGCGTCGTGTGACATCGCCTGCGAGGATCAGCCGCCCCCGTGGATACCGGAAACGTGAGTGACATGACGCTGTTCGTCGGTGCTGGCGTCTCGGTCGAGAGCGGAGCACCCGACTTCAAGCGTCTCCGTGACATCTTCCTGAGACCGCTGGTCGGCCCCGGCGCGTGCGCCGAGATCGGCGTCGACCAGTTCGCACCCGAGCTGCTGTTCCAAGCGCTCGACGACGGGCGCGAGGAGACCCGCGAGCGGGTGCGGCGGACGATGTGGCAGGAGTGCGAGCCGCATCGGCCCGGGCCGAACCACCATGCGATCGCGCGGCTCGGTGCCGCCGGTGCGCGCGTCTGGACGACCAACTTCGACACGCTGATAGAGCGGGCGGCGTCGATCGACGGAATCCCGTGCCGGGTGATTGCGGCGACGGCGTCACCGGCCGGCGCGGTCGCGCGCCCGGGCGAGCTGTTGCTGCTCAAGCCGCACGGCAGCTTTCCGCAGAGCGGCGATCCGCCACGCGAGCCGCGCGTCCACGACTATCCGCTGTTGTTCCGCTCCACCGACGTCTGGCGCGAGCTGGGCGGCACCTGGCTCGAACGGCTGCGGGAGGACTGCGCCGGGCGCGACGTGCGGCTGTTCGGCTATCGCGGGGCCGACCTCGACGTCGTTCCGGCGCTGCTGCGGGGGCTGCCGGGCGCGACGCGCGTCGAGTGGTGGGAGTTCGACGACGCCGCCGGTCACGGGCGGGCGAACGCGGCGCAGCTGCAGGCGCGATTCGGCCCCGCGACGATGGTTCGTCTCGGCGCGCCGTCGCAGGCACTGCAGCAGCTCTCCGCCGGATCTGACAGCCGTCCGCTGCCGCCGCTCGTCGCACCACCCGATCCAGGCCCGCTGCCCGTGTCGCCGCTCGTCGCGACCTGGTCGCTGAAGGCGGTCGCCGACGGTCAGTTCCGCGGTTCGGCCCACGCGCGCCGCGCGTACGCCCGCGCGTTGCTGAGCGATCCGTGGGTGCTGCGGCCGCGTGCGCTGTCGCGCCTGCTGCGCAGCGCCGGCTACGACCTCCGCCCGGTGGGTGCGGCGGAGCTCGCGCTGCTGCGGGTCGCGCTGCGGCTGCCGCGTGTGCGAGACGCGTTCGAGCCGTGGCGGATGTACGCGACGCTGCTGGACGCGCAGCCGCAGCGCCCAGGCGACGAGCGCGACCTCGCTCGCCTGCGCGGCTCTCGCCACGCCGGCAGCGCCGACCTGCTCGTGCGGCTCTCCTCCAAGCTCAAGCGCGACGGCCAGCTCACTGCCGCCGCGGCCGACGCGCAGTCGGCGCTCGACGAGCTGCGCCGGCGGGAACGGCCGCAACCGCTGCTGGAGGCGATGGCCGCCTACAACCTCGCGTGGATCGAGCGCCAGCGCTGGCAGCCCGCGCGTCGGCGCGAGGTCGTTGCCGCCTACGGCGAGCGGATGCCGCACATCGGCTTCAACTGGGCTGCGTGGCTGCACCTCGACGACACGCTGCTCGCACTCTGCGAGGGGCGTGTCGCTGACGCCCGCGAGCGGCTCTCCGATCCGTTCGTGCGCTTCGCGAGAGAGCGGATCGCGCATCCGAGCTATCTGGCCGACGAGCAGCTCGCGAACGTGTTGCTCGACTGGCACGAGCACGGACCCGGCGGCGTTGCCGGACGGTTGGAGCAGGTGCTGCGGTTCGACGGGACGGTCGGTCGTCGCGCTCCGAGCTTCAATGCCGTCGACACGCTCGTGCTGCTGGCCGAGCACGCCCGCGTCGTCGGCGATCGCAGCCGCTGCGAGCGGCTCCTCGGCGACGCGGCGCGGCGCACGCGCTCCCGCCTCCAGTTGCGACGGATCACGCTCGTCGGCGCGGCGGCGGCCGATGATGCGGCGGCACTCGACGCGCTTGCGCATGATCCCGAGGCGGGGCTGGTCGCGGCGACCGCGAGCGCGCTGTCCGGCGGCTCCGGGCGCGGCCTCGCGGTCACGGCCGCGGCGCCGCTGCCTGCGCTCTACTGAGTCTGCGGCCCGCCAGCACGACTGCCGGGCCGAGCGCAAGCAGGACCAGCAGCAGCGGCCAGCGCAGCGCGCTCGCGAAGGCGTCGTCGAGGCATGCGGGGGCGGCGCCGCGGGCGGTGGCGTCCGCGCTGCTCGCGCCGCCGAGGCCGTGCGTCAGCGCGACCGCCGCGAGCGCGGCGCCGAGCGAGCTGCCGAGCCGCTGGACGACGGTCAGCAGCGCGGTCGCGCGCGCGACCTGGGCTCGCTGCAGCGGCGCGTAGGCGGCGGTCATCGCCGGCATCATCGTCGCGCCCATCCCGAGCCCGAACAGCGCCAGCGCTCCGCACAGCTCGGTCGTCGGCGCGCTCGCGCCGATCCGCGTCAGCCACAGCAGCGCGAGCGCGAACGGCAGCAGCCCGGCGGCCACGATGCGGCCGGCGCCGACGCGCTCGGACAGCCGCCCCGCCAGCGCGATCGCGAGCGCCGCCGCGACGCCCTGCGGGAGCAGCAGCAGGCCGGTCTGAAGCGGCGTCGCGCCGCGCGCCGTCTGCAGCTCCAGCGGCAGCAGGAAGAGCGCGCCGAGGAAGGCGCCGCCGAGCAGCAGCAGCGCGAGCGCGGCGGCGCCGACGGCCGGCTCGCGCAGCAGTCGCAGCTCGAGCAGCGGGTCGCGCGTGCGCAGCGCGTGCCGCGTGAACGCCGCCAGCAGCAGCGCGCCGGTGGCGAGCGGGAGCAGCGCGGCCGGCGTCAGCGCGACGCCGAGCAGCGAGACGGCCGCCGCGCCGCCTCCCGCGACGCCGTCGGCCGCGATGCGAGAGAGGCCGTAGACGAGCGCGACGAGTCCCGGCGCGAGCAGCAGCAGGCCGCGGCGGTCGAGCGCGAGCGCCGGGCGCGGGGGCGCCTGCGGCGGCAGCAGCCGCGTCGCGAGCGCCAGCACGAGCAGGCCGATCGGGAGGTTGACGAGGAAGACCCAGCGCCACGAGACGGCGTCGAGCAGGGCGCCGCCGACGAGCGGGCCGAGCGCCGGCGCGACCAGCAGCGGGATCCCGATCGCGCTCATCGTGCGCGCCATCCGCTGCGGTCCGGCCGCCTCGCCGACGAGCACGATCCCGGCCGGCATGATCAGCCCGCCGCCGAGGCCCTGCAGCACGCGGAAGGCGATCAGCGCCTCCGCCGACCAGGCCAGCCCGGCCAGCGCGGAGGCGGCGGTGAAGGCGCCGACGGCGGCGAGGAAGAGGCGGCGGGCGCCGAAGCGGTCGGCTGCCCAGCCGGTCAGCGGGATCGTCGTCGCGAGCGCGAGCAGATAGGCGGTCGCGACCCACTGGAGCGTCGTCAGCGAGGCGCCCAGCTCGCGCCCGAGGGTCTCCAGCGCGACGGTGACGACGGTCGTGTCGAGGATCGACAGCGCCGCGCCGAGCGTGACGACGACGGCGGTGGGGAGGAGGCGGGGCGGGCTCATCGGACTCCAGTCGGGAGGACCGGACGTCTGACCCCGCACAGGGGTGCAAACGTCCGGAGGTCGCGTGCGGACACGGCGCCGTACACCGTATCGTTAAGCCGATACAGGGTACGGCGGATACCCTCCCGCCGATGCCCAACCGCGCCGCGGACCTCGTCTGGGAAGAGCCCGAGCCGGCGCCGGCCGGCGGGCTCACGCGCGCCCGGATCGTCGCGACCGCGCTCGCGCTCGCCGACGCGCAGGGGCTCGACGCGGTCTCGATCCGCAGAGTCGCCGGCGCGCTGGAGATGCGGCCGATGAGCCTCTACACGCACATCGCCTCCAAGGACGACCTCGTCGCGCTGATGCTCAACGAGGTCAGCGGCGAGCTGCTCGTGCAGGAGCCGCTGCCGGACGACTGGCGCGCCGCGCTGTCGGCGATCGCGCGCCGCGCGCACGCCGTCTACGTCGCCCACCCGTGGATGCTGCAGACGTTCGGCAGAGCGGCCCGCGTCGGCCCCAACCTGCTGCGCCGCGCCGAGCAGTCGGCGGCCGCCGTCGCCGGGCTGAACGCCGCGCCGGCCGACGCCTGGACGGCCCTCACGATCGTCCACGAGTGGACGATGGGCCATGCGCTGCACACGCTCACGCTGCGCGAGGACAGCCAGCTGGAGGAGCGCCTGCAGGACGCCGACGCGGCCAGCTTCCCGCGCATGACGCGCGTCTTCCCGCCAGGTCAGCGGCGCGCGCGCGAGGAGACCTTCGAGACCGCGCTGGAGGCGGTGCTCGACGGGATCGAGCGGCGCTTCCTGGCGCATTGACCGGCCGCGACCGATGAGTTCCCGGCGCCCGCCTCGTCAGAGCAGGCAGAGAGTTGGGAACAGACACTGGAGAGATCGCGATGGAACCGACGACACCCGCCGCACCGCCAGACCGCCACCGCTGGCTGGCGCTCTACGTCCTCTGCACGGGGATGCTGATGATCGTGCTCGACGCGACCGTCGTGAACGTCGCGCTGCCGTCGATCCAGGACGACCTCGGCTTCTCGCAGTCGGGCCTCGCCTGGGTCGTCAACGCCTACCTGATCGCGTTCGGCTCGCTGATGCTGCTGGCCGGCCGGCTCGGCGACATGCTCGGCCGCAAGCGCGTCTTCATGGCCGGGCTGCTCGTCTTCACCGTCGCCTCGATGGTCTGCGGCGTCTCGCAGTCGTCGGGCATGCTCGTCGCCGCCCGCTTCGTGCAGGGCGCCGGCGGCGCGATGACCTCGGCCGTCATCCTCGGGATGATCGTGACGATGTTCCCCGAGCCGCGCGAGCAGGCGAAGGCGATCGGCGTCTTCGCCTTCGTCGCCTCCGCCGGCGGCTCCGTCGGCCTGCTCGCCGGCGGCATCCTGACCGAGGCGATCTCGTGGCACTGGATCTTCTTCGTCAACCTCCCGATCGCGATCGCGACCGCGCTCTTCGCGGCGCGCCTGGTCGAGTCCGACAGAGGCATCGGCGCCGCTGCCGGCGCAGACGTCAGCGGCGCGCTGCTGATCACGAGCGCGCTGATGGTCGGCGTCTTCACGATCGTCAAGCCGGCCGCCGAGAAGGGCTGGGGCGCCGGCGAGACGCTGCTGCTGGGCGCGCTGTCGCTGCTGTTGCTGGCCGCCTTCGTCTGGCGCGAGGCGACCGCGAGAACGCCGCTCGTGCCGCTGCGGATCTTCCGCTCGCGCAACGTCTCCGGCGCCAACGTCGTGCAGGTGCTGTGCGTCGCCGGGATGATGGGCACCTTCTTCCTCGGCTCGCTCTACCTCGAGCGCGTGCTCGGCTACGACCCGCTCGAGATCGGCCTCGCCTTCCTGCCGACGACGCTCGTGATGGGCACGCTGTCGGTGCGCTTCAGCGAGCCGCTCGTGACCCGCTACGGCGCCCGCCTCGTCGTGCTGCCGGGGCTGGTGCTGATCGCGCTCGCGCTGCTGTGGTTCGGCCGCGCGCCGGTCGACGGCGGCTACTGGCTCGACGTCTTCCCGGTCACCGTCCTGCTCGGCACCGGCGCCGGCCTCTGCTTCCCGGCCCTGATGAACCTGGCGATGTCGGGCGCGACGCCGCAGGACGCCGGCCTCGCCTCGGGCCTCGTCAACACGACCGCGCAGGTCGGCGGCGCACTCGGCCTGGCGGTGCTGGCGACGCTGTCGGCGACCCGCACCGAGACGCTCAGAGCGGCCGGCGAGGGCGCGACGGCCGCGCTCACCGGCGGCTACCACCTCGCCTTCGTCGTCGCCGCCGGCCTCACGCTCGCCGCGCTCGTCGTCGCGCTGCTGGTGCTGCGCCAGCCGGCCGCGCCGGCACAGCAGGAAGCGGTCGTGGAGCAGGAGACGGCCGAGCCGGCGGTCGCCATCCATTAGGCTCCCCGGGAGGGGATGGACGCGAACGCGCCAGACAGATTCCCGGCGCCTGGCCAGCGCCGCAGCTGGGCCCGGTTCGTCCTCGCGGCCGTGATCGTCGTCGTGCTGACGGCGGGCGCGACCGCGACCGCCGGCCTGCTGAACGTGCAGAGCTTCGTCGACGACCTGCGCGCCGGCGGCACGATCAGCGGCGCCGAGGCGGTGATATCGCGGGCTGACGCGGGCGAGCCGCAGACGCTGCTGCTGATCGGCTCCGACCACCGCTACGGCACCGGCGCCGGCGACGCCCGCTCGGACACGATGATGCTCGTGCGGATCGACCCCGACGCGCCCGCGACGACCGTCCTCTCGATCCCGCGCGACCTGATGGTCTCCTTCAGCTGGAGAGGCGCTGCCTACGGCCCCGTGAAGCTGAACGAGACCTACACGGTCGGCGGCGAGGCGCTGACGGCGAGAGTGATCTCGCGGCTGCTGGGGATCCGCATCAACCACATCGCGAACGTCGAGTTCAGAGGCTTCCGCGAGGCGATCGACACGATCGGCTGCGTCTACGTCGACGTCGATCACCGCTACTGGCACAGAAACGGCCCCGGCACCGACCAGTACGCCGAGATCGACGTCAATCCCGGCTACCAGCTGATGTGCGGCGAGAGAGCGCTCGACTACGTCCGCTACCGCCACCTCGACAACGACCTCGTGCGCGGCGCCCGCCAGCAGGACTTCCTGCGCCAGGTGCGCTCGCAGTACAGCGCCGACCGCTTCCTCGACGACCCGCACCAGCTGACGAGCGTGATCGGCAGACGGATGCACACCGACGCCGACCTGCAGTCGGTCTCCTCGCTGCTGAAGCTGCTGAGACTGGTCGCCTTCTCGGCCAGAAGACCGATCCAGCAGGTCGCGCTCGAGCCGACCGACTACAGAGCGCCGGACGGCATCCAGTACCTGCAGACGACCGCGGCCGACCTGCGGCGCGTGCGCGCGGAGCTGCTCGACCCCGACGACGCGCCGGCGCCGCCGGCCGCCAGGGCCGCGAGACGCCGTGGCGGCAGAAGGGGCGGTCGCAGAGGTCGCCCCGCGAGCGCGCCGACGGCCGCGAGCCTCGGCCTCGCCGACATGGCGGAGACCGGCAAGCAGTACGCGATCTCGCTCGGCCCGGTCACCTTCCCCGTCTACTACCCGCGGCTGCTGCCGGCCGGCGCGACCTACGCGCCCGACAACCGCGGCGCCGAGGGCGGCTACCCGATCGTCTACCGCACGAAGACGCCCGCCGGGATGAAGGCCGCCTACCGGCTCGTGATCCCCTACGGCGGCCCCGGCAACTACGTCGGCGTGCAGGGCCTGCGCTGGAGCGACCCGCCGATCCTCAGAAACCCCTCCTCGGACCACCGCACCGTCAACGGCAAGAAGCTCGACCTCTGGTACGACGGCACGAAGCTGCGGCTGGTCGCCTGGCGCACCCCGCAGGCGGTCTACTGGATCTCGAACACGCTCCAGAAGAGACTGTCGAACGACCAGATGCTGTGGATGGCCGGCTCGCTCACGCGGCTCGGCAGGTGAGCGGCGGCCGTCGTCGTCAGCTGCGCGAGCGGGTTCTCGACTCGCCGCTGCGGGCGCGCTCCTTGTTGACCGTGCGCGCCGCGATCTCCTCGGCGCGTCTCTCGCTTCTGCCCTGATCGAGCTGCGACTGCTTGACGTGTCTGTACTGGCGGTCGCGCTTGCTGCCTCTTCTGACGCCTCTGGGCGGCATCGGCCTCACCTCGCCGGGTGGTCGTCTGCGGGTCCTGTCACAGCGCTACCCGCGCGATGGGACCACTACGCTGGAGAGCGATGAGCACCGACGCCGCGCAGCCGACCGAGCGCTTCGACCCCGCCGCGTTCTCGAGCTTCCGCTTCACGACGCGCGCGCTGAGCGACGACGGCGTCGTGACGCTGGGCTACGCGCTCGACGACGCGATCGCGTTCGAGGAGCGCTTCACGCTGCCGGCGGGGACGCGCGTCAGCGACGCCGACCGCGCCCGCGTCGATGGGCTGCTGGCGCTGCTGCACTGGGTCACCGGCGTCAGCTACTTCAAGACCGCCGCGCCGCCGGCGGTCGCGCTGGAGGGCGCGCATCCGGGGCCGGCCGCCGCGGCGCTGCTGGAGGCGCTCTACTCGGAGGGGCTCGGCGAGTTCGCCTTCACGAACAGACTCGACGCGCTGCCGCGTCCGGTCTTTCCGCGTGACGGGACGTGGGCCGGCGAGGCGGGCGCCGCCGCCGCGCCCGGCGCCGCCCGCCCGCGCGCGCAGGCGCCGCGCAGAGTGCTCGTGCCGGTCGGCGGCGGCAAGGACTCGGTCGTCGCGCTGGAGGCGGTCCGCCGCTCCGGGATCGAGCTGGCGCTGTTCTCGATCGGCGACGCCGCGCCGATCGTCCGCACCGTCGAGGTCGCCGGCCTGCCGCACCTGCTCGCGCGGCGCAGACTCGACCCCGGGATCGGCGCGCTCAACCGCGCCGGCGCGCTCAACGGCCACGTGCCGGTGACGGCGATCGTCTCCTGCGTCGCGCTGCTGACGGCGGCGCTGCACGACTACGACGCGGTCGCGCTCGCGAACGAGCGCTCGGCCTCGCAGGGCAACGTCGCGTGGGACGGGATCGACGTCAACCACCAGTTCTCCAAGAGCCTCCGCGCCGAGCGGCTGCTGCGCGCCGCGCTGGCCGAGGTCGGCGCGCCGCCGGACCTCTTCTCGCTGCTGCGGCCGGCCTCCGAGCTGGCGATCGCACGCGCCTTCTCACGCTTCGAGCAGTACCACCCGGTCTTCACCTCCTGCAACGCGATCTTCCGCATCGACCCGGCGCTGCGGGCGAGATCGTGGTGCGGCGACTGTCCCAAGTGCCGCTTCGTCTACCTGATCCTCGCGCCCTTCAACGCGCCCGCGCATCTGGCCGAGGTGTTCGGCAGAGACCTGCTCGCCGAGCCGCAGCAGTACGACGGCTTCGCGCTGCTGACCGCGACCGGCGGCCACAAGCCGTTCGAGTGCGTCGGCGAGGAGCAGGAGAGCCTCGCCGCGATCCGCCTGATCGCCGCGCAGGAGCAGTGGCGCGACCACGCGGTCGTGCGGCGGCTGGTCGACGAGGCGCTGCCGGCGCATCCGCCGGCCGACGGCGACCTCGACGCGGTGCTCGCGCTGAGCGACGAGCACGACGTCCCCGACGCCCTCATGCCTCACGTCCGTGCGCTTCTCGGAGCTTGACGGGAAGGTCGTCGGCGTCTGGGGCGCCGGCCGCGAGATCAGCTCCTTCGCGCGGCAGCTCGCGAACCGGCTGCCGCGTGCGCGGATCGCCGTCGTCGCGGCCGACGCGCGCGCGGACGGGAGCGTCGACGCGGGCGTGAGCGCGCTGGCCGAGTCGGTCGGCGCGCGGGTCGTGGTCGGCGCCGCGGAGGCGGTCGAGGCGCTGCGCGCATGCGACGCGGTCGTGCGCTCGCCGGGCGTCTCGATCCACCGCCCGGAGCTGTTCGCGCTGCGCGCCGGCGGCACGCCGGTGACGACCGCGACCTCGCTGTGGCTGGCCGAGCGCGGCGGCCGCGGCGTGATCGGCGTCACCGGCACGAAGGGCAAAAGCACGACCGCGGCGCTGATCGCCCACCTCGCGCGCGCCGCCGGCGTCGCCACCGACCTCGCCGGCAACATCGGCGTGCCGGCGCTCGACCTGCTCGACGCGCCGCCGGCCGAGCTGGCCGTGATCGAGCTGTCGAGCTACCAGATCGCCGACCTGGCGACCGGCACCGAGGTCGCGATCGTGACGAACCTCTACCGCGAGCACGTCGACTGGCACGGATCCGAGGAGGCCTACCAGGCCGACAAGCTGCGCCTGCTGACGCTGCCGGGCGTGCGCGTCGCGGTCGTCGGCGACACGGGCGCGAGCGAGGCGGCCGGCGAGGCGGCGCGGATCGCGGGCGACGCGCGCGCCGCGACCGTCGCGCGCGGGGCCGGTGTCGAGCTGGCGCCGTTCGGCGGACCCGGCGGGTGGCACGTGACGGGCGATGGCGTCGCGCGCGGCGAGGCGCGTGCGGCGGCCGGCGCGGCGTCCGCGGGGGGCGGCGAGGTCGCGATCCCGACCGCCGCGCTGCCGCTGCGCGGCGCGCACAACGCGCGCAACCTCTGCACCGCGCTGACAGCGCTGGAGGCGGCCGGGATCGCGCTGCCGCCGCTGCCGGCCGCGCTCGACGGCTTCCGCGCGCTGCCGCATCGGCTCGAGCCGGTCGCCGAGCGCGACGGGCTGCTGTTCGTCGACGACTCGATCTCGACCACGCCCGAGTCGGCGATCGCGGCGCTCGACAGCTACGCCGACCGCGCCGTCGTGCTGCTCGCCGGCGGGCAGGATCGCAGCCAGGACTACGCCCCGCTCGGCCGCGCGCTCGCGGCGCGCGGCGCCGCCGTCGTCGGCCTGCCGAGCACCGGCGAGCGGGTCGTCGCCGCCGCGCGCGCGGCCGGCGTGCCCGCGGCCCGCGCGGTCGCGGCCGGTGGGATGGAGGAGGCCGTCGCGCTCGCGCGCGACCTCGCGACGGCGCTCGCCGCGTCGTCGCCCGCGTCCGACGCCGCGCGAGGGACGCCGTCCGCCTCCGACGCCGCGCGGGAGGCGCCCGCCGTCATCCTGCTCTCGCCCGCCGCCCCCAGCTACGACCACTACCGCGACTTCATCGCCCGTGGCGAGCGCTTCCGCGCTGCCGTCGAGGCGGCTGGCTAGCGGCGCGGGCAGGCGGTGCGCGTCTCGACCTTTGTGCTGCTGCCGTCGTCGAAGCCCAGCTCGGCGCGGAAGCGGAAGCCGCCGCGCGGGCAGCGCCGCGGCAGCTCGATCCCGTCCGGCCGGAAGCGTCTCCCGCGGTCGACGTAGACGATCCGCGGGTCGCCGATCGACAGGCGCAGCCGCGTCAGCGCGAAGCTGGCGTCGTCGGGCAGGTCGGGGATCGTCGGCAGCGTGATCCCCAACTGGCCGCCGAACGGCGCTGGAGAGCTGCCGGCGACGCCGTGATAGGCGAGCTTGTAGCCGAGCGGGTTGATGCCGTCGACGAAGGCGACGAGGCCGAGCCCGTCGTCGCCATAGACGCCGGCCAGCACAGTCACCTTCGCGGTGGCGGCGAAGCGATAGGTCCCGATCCGCACCTGCGCATGGGCGTCGCCGAGCGCCATCACCGCGTTCGCCGAGCAGCCGGCGAGGCCGATCGCATCGATCGAGACGAGCTGGAAGTCCGCCGCCGGCCGCCGGCAGCCGGCGAGGCCGAGGCCGCTCGTCGTGATGCCGAGGCTGCCGGGGTACTGCAGCGTCATGCTCGTCAGCGGGGCGGGGCGGATGTGCGGGTCGATCCGCAGCTCAGCCGTGATCGGTGTCATCGCGCCGAGGCGGGCGTCGGGCGCGAAGCCGACGGCGAGCCGCACGGGCGCGGCGGCGAACGCAGCCGGCGCGCAGATCGCGGCGGCGGATGCCAGCAGGAGGAGCGTCAGCGACGCGGCAAGGCGCCGTCGGGGCATCTAGTAGGTGAGCCGCGCGTCGGCGTCGACCTTGACGTCCCAGGTGCGGCGGTTGACGACGCCGGAGAAGGTGCCGCTGCCGCTCGCGCCGCGGAACTTGCCGCTGCCTCTGACGACGCGCATCGTCCCGCCGAAGCGGGCTCTCATGCCGGCCGACCTGGGCGTGCCCGCGACGCTGATCGTGAGCGAGCCGCCGCGCGGGTAGATCGTGACGGTGCCGCTGACGCTCGTGACCGATATCTGGAAGACGGCGGAGACGTTGCCGGGCAGGGTGCCGGTCGCGCTGCCGGCCTCGTACAGCGTGTTGCCCGACTTGCGCACGAGGTGCAGCTTGACGGCCTCATCGATGTTGACCGTGCGCGCCGTCGCCACGCCCGCGCTCCACAGCAGCGCCAACACGACCGCCGCGCATGCCGTCAGACGAACCCCCCGCATCTGCACCCTCTCCTCGCTGCCCCGAATACGCCAACTGTACCGCCGTCAGGAGGTCTCGGGAGCCGCTGTCGTCTCCCGATCGCTGTCGCGTCCTTCCAAGCCATCGCGCGCGGCGGCGCCTACGGTGGCGCGATGACCGAGATCGTGTTCGAGATCACGCGCTGGGAAGAGGCCGGCTACGACGCCGGCGACCCGCTCCACCTGCGTCCGCCGGACGGCCCGCTGCTGGCGCGCGTGCTGCTGGCGAAGCGCTACACGGGGCCGCTGGAGGGCGAGGCCGTCGGCGAGGTGCAGACCTGCGACCAGCAGGGCTACATCGCGATGGAGCGGATCACCGGCGTGCTCGACGGCCGCCGCGGCAGCTTCGTGCTCCAGCACGGCGCCGCCCAGGCGCCCGACGGCGCGCCGCTGCAGTTCGGCTGGATCGTGCCGCAGTCGGGCACCGGCGAGCTGGCGGGGATCGCCGGCTCCGCGCGCGTCGCGCACGAGCGGCTGACGCTCGACTACGTGCTGCCCGGCGACTGAGCGCGCACCGGCGCCTTCACGCGCACGATCTCCACGCCCGCGTCGCGCAGCACGTCCTCGCCGTCGAGCACGGCGTAGCCGCTGCGGTAGTAGACGCGGGCGACGCCGGCGCCGGCCAGCAGCTTCGCGCACGGCGGGCAGGGGAAGTCGGTCACGTAGACGACCGCGCCGGCGGTCGCGACGCCGCGGCGGGCGGCGTCGGCGATCAGGCGCGCCTCGGCGTGGGCGGCCGTCGACAGCTCCAGGTGGACGCCCTTGGAGAAGTTCGCGCGCGGGTCGCCGACGACGTAGGGCGCGAGCGGGTGCGGCAGGTGCTCGTTGACGGTGGCGGCGAGCGTGCCGTCGGCGAAGCGGATCGCGGCGCCGACCTGGCGCCACCAGTCGGCGCTGCGATCGGCCTCGGCCTCGGCCGCGGCAGCCAGCTCTCTGGCGCCCACCAGCGCCGCCAGCGCGATCGTCTCCGAGACGACGCGATCGGGGCGCGGCTGCAGCAGCTGCACCGTCTTCGTCTTGTCCCAGCGCAGGAAGACCGGGTCGTAGCGGACCGGGTTGCGCGGCAGCCAGCGCTCGACGACGGCGTAGGAGACGTCCTCGGCCGGCAGCGTCAGCGACGTCCCGGCCGCGGCCAGCGCCTCCACCCCCGCGAGATCCAGCACGGTCACCGACGAGCAGATCCCGAGCGCGTCGATCGCGTCCCGCACCACCTCAGCCGGCAGCGCCCGCACGTCCTTCGCCAGCGGCCGCTGGTCCGCGTGCAGCGACGGGCCGATCAGATGCAGCGGCAGGTCGCGGCCGTGCGCGTCGAGGAAGCGCCGGTAGCCCTCGTGCAGGACCGGCACGTACGCCACGACGGCGGCGCTCATGCGCTCACGACCTGCGCAGGATGCTGTCGATCAGCCCCGGGAGGACCTCGGCGAGCTTCGGGCCGAGCCTGTCGCCGAGGTGCATGTACATCTGCCGGATCCGCTCGGAGGTCGTCACCGACGCCTGCCGCTCGAGCACCTCGACGCGGCCGCAGAACTCCAGCAGCGCACGCTGGTCGTCGGCGCTGTAGGAGTGGTCGGCGGTCAGCACGAGCACGTCGGGCGCGACCGCCTTGATCAGCGCCCATCTCGTCTCGTCGTCGTCCTTCAGGTATATGAGGTCGACCGGGCGCTGGTGGGCGAGCATCTCCAGCCGCTCGGCCTGCGGCACCATCGGCCGGTCGTCGCCCTTGCGGCGGCGGATCTTCGCGTCGCTGTCGACGCCGACGGCGAGCACGTCGCCCTGCTCCTTCGCCTTCGCCAGGTACTTGACGTGGCCGAGGTGGATCAGGTCGAACGAGCCCGACGTGAGCACGATCCTGTAGCCGAGCCCCTTCAGGTGGCTGACCGTGCGCGTCATCTCGTCGAGCGATCCGACGAGCCGGTCCTCGAAGTTGACGTTGGGGCTGAGAATGCCGCTGCTGGCTACCATCGGACGCGCAAACGATAGCGGCCACCGAGGCGAGCGACAGACCCACATGCCGAACTACCTGCCAGCCGCCGAGCGGCGTCCCAGCACCGCCTACCGCGACATGTTGCAGGCGATCCTCGACGACGGCGTCCGCGTCGAGACGAAGCAGGGCGAGGACGCCTACGCGCTCGCCGGCTACGCGATGCGCTTCCCGATGGCGCAGGGCGCTGCCGTCATCACCGAGCGCTCGATCAGAGGCTTCGTCAACAAGGCGATCGGCGAGCTGTG
Organism: Conexibacter sp. CPCC 205762; assembly: GCF_030646155.1. Classification (GTDB taxonomy): domain Bacteria; phylum Actinomycetota; class Thermoleophilia; order Solirubrobacterales; family Solirubrobacteraceae; genus Conexibacter. The sequence goes on along the minus strand of NZ_JAUTDN010000003.1, from coordinate 18,140 downwards.
CGCCTTCATCAACGGCGCCCGCACGCTGGAGCAGCTGCGCGCGTTCGGCTGCGACTGGTGGGACGCGTGGGCGACGCCGGCCAAGTCCGAGTCGCGCGGCCTGCAGGCGGGCGACCTCGGCCCCGGCTCCTATGGTCACGCCTTCCGCAACTTCACGACCGACCTCGACGGCGACGACCCCGGCTTCGACCAGCTGCCGCACCTGATCCAGAAGCTGAAGGACCTGCCGAACGACCGCACGGCGCTGATGAGCCCGTGGATCCCGAACGCCAACCACCGCGAGGCCGGCGTCAAGTCGCGCAACACGATCGCGCCCTGCCACGGCTGGATCCACGCGCTCGTCTTCGGCGACAAGCTCCACCTCGTCCACAACCAGCGCTCGGGCGACACGCCGATCGGCGTCCCCTCGAACATGGCTCAGTACACGGCGCTGGGGCTGATGATCGAGCAGCTGACCGGCTACGAGCTGGTCGAGTACGTGCACTGGATCCAGTACGCGCACATCTACGCCAACCAGGTCGACGCGGTCAGGGAGATGCTCGCGCGTGAGCCGCGCCCGCTGCCGACGCTGCAGCTGACGGCGGCCGGCAGAGCGATCGACGACATCCACGACTTCCGCGCCGAGCACTTCGAGCTGCTCGACTACGACCCGCATCCGGCGATCCGCGGCATCCCGGTGCTGACGTGATCGCGATCGTCGTCGCGCACGCCGCCAACGGCACGATCGGCCGCGACGGCGACCTGCCGTGGCGGCTGCCGAGCGACCTCAGACAGTTCAGAGCGATCACGCACGGCGGCACCGTCGTGATGGGGCGCAGGACGTGGGAGTCGATCCCGGCGAGATTCCGGCCGCTGCCCGGTCGTCGCAACGTCGTGCTCTCGCGTGACCCGGCGTACGCGCCGGACGGCGCCGAGCTGTTCGGCTCGCTCGCCGAGGCGCTCGCCGCCTGCGACCATGACTGCTTCGTGATCGGCGGCAGCGCCACCTATGCCGAGGCGCTGCCGCTGGCGCAGCGCTGCTACATCACGCACGTCGAGGGCGACGTGGAGGGGGACGCGGTCTTCCCGCTGCTTGACGCGGACGAGTGGACCTGTGTCGAGGCGGGCGAGACGCGCGAGGAGAACGGCCACCGCTTCGCCTTCCGGGTCCATGAGCGACGCTGACGCGCTCTACGACCTCGCGGCCGCGCGCGAGCCCGAGCAGCTCGCGCGGATGCAGCGGCTGGAGCGCGAGCGGATCTGCATCTTCTGCCCCGAGCACCGCGAGCACGAGCACCCGCAGCCGGTCGAGCACGCCGGCGAGCACTGGTGGGTGACGCGCAACGCCTTCCCCTATCCGGGGGCCGAGCACCACTATCTGATCGTCGCCGAGCGGCACGTGACGGCGTTCGACGAGCTGCCCGACGCGGCCGGCGCGGAGCTGTGGGCGATCAAGCGGATGCTGAAGGCGCGCCACGCGCCGCTGGCGACGGCGACCGTCGAGCGCAGCGGCGACATGCGCTTCAACGGCGGCAGCGTCGCGCACCTGCACACGCACTTCGTCGTGCTGCCGGCCGTGCCCGCGGCGACCGTGCGCTTCCGCGTCAGCGGGCGCTCGGCGGCCGACGGCGCGTGAGTCGCCGCGTGCGTCTACATCGGCATTGACTTATATAAATCTCTGGCGATACTCTCCGTCGCGTGCATGCCTTCGACGTGCTGGGCGACCCCGTGCGGCGGCGGATCCTCGAGCTGCTGGCCGACGGCGAGCGGCCCGCAGGCGAGCTCGGCGCGGTCGTCCAGGCCGAGTTCGGGATCTCCCAGCCGGCCGTCTCGCAGCACCTGCGCGTGCTGCGCGAGCACGGCTTTGCGCGCGTGCGGCCGGAGGGGACGCGCCGGCTGTACGCGGTCGAGGCGGCGCCGCTGAGAGAGGTCGACGCCTGGCTCGACGGCTTCCGCCGCTTCTGGACGCCGCATCTCGACGCGCTCGGGACGGAGATCGCGCGCGGCAAGCGGGCACGCCGACTGGCAACGGAACCTGATCACGGAGAGACGAGATGACCGACAGCGAATCGCACGCCGATCCCATCCGCCGCACGCTCGGCAGACGCGTGCTGGAAGCCGGCGAGGCGCGCGTGCTGACGATCGCGCGCAGCTACCCGACCTCGCTCGCCGACCTGTGGGAGGCGTGCACCGACCCCGAGCGGATCCCGCGCTGGTTCCTGCCCGTCAGCGGGGAGCTGAAGGTCGGCGGCAGATACCAGCTGGAGGGCAACGCCGGCGGCACGATCGAGGCCTGTGACCCGCCGCACTCGTTCGCGGCGACCTGGGAGCACGGCGGTGACGTCAGCTGGATCGAGCTGCAGCTGACCGCGGAGGGCCCGGAGACGACGCGCTTCGAGCTGCGGCACATCGCGCACGTCGACGACGAGCGCTGGACGCAGTACGGTCCGGGCGCGGTCGGGGTCGGCTGGGACCTGGCGCTGCTCGGGCTCGGCATGCACCTCGACGGCGGCGGCGTCCAGGTCGACCCGGCGGCGGCGCAGGCGTGGGTCGGCTCATCGGAAGGGGTCGCCTACCTGCGCGAGAGCGCCGACGCCTGGGGCGAGGCCGACGCGGCCGATGGCGGCGACGCAGCGGTGGCCGCGGAGCGCGCCGAGCGCACGTACCGCTTCTACACCGGCACCTGACCGGTCGATCTACGTGGAACCTGCGTAGCGGGGCTCCTGGTTGTTGCCTGGCGCGCGCGGATGCGCCAGGCTGCGGCCGACATGACCAGCCTCCGCTCCCGCCTCGGCGTGCTGCTCGCGCTGCTGGGCGTCGCCGTGCTGGCGGCCCTCGCGCTGCTTGCGCCGGCGGCCGCGCGCGCCGACGTGCCACCCGTGCCCGACTGCATGTACTACGTCGCCGGCTGCAACCCGATATACGGCACCGGGGTGCAGGTCGGCGCGGGTCAGATCGTCGAGTACGGCGCGACGGTCAGACTCGACTCGGGGCTGGAGGCGCCGATCCCGTGGGATCAGCCGATCATCCCGAGCTGCAGAGGCTCGATAGGGCAGACGTGCATCTACTGGTCGATCGCCTGGAAGATCCAGCCGACGCTCAGCGGCGGGAATCCGGCTGCGGTCCAGTCGGGCTGCGGGGGCAGCGACCCGAGCTGCACGGTCGTCTACAGCCCGCACGGGATCGGCGACGGGGGCGACGTCTGGCAGCCGATCGTCGCCGCGCTGCAGTCGGGGCAGACGCCGACGAGAAAGGTCGGCTGGCTGCTCTACGTGCGGCCGAAGTGGCGCTGGGTGACGGTCACAGCGCCGGGCGCGAGAGGCTATTCGCCGCTGTACATGTACGCGGTCCGGAGAGGCACGACGCCGACGTTCGGCGCCTGCGTCGACAGCAGCAGAATCTTCGACACGACCGCGACGGCGGGCGTCGACTGCGTCCGCGTCTCGGGCAGCGGCGGCGACGCCAGATACGACCCCTATTGGCGGTTGCCGCTGCCGGCCGGGAGCGGCAGCTGGCACCTCTACCCGGGCCCGTATCCGCGCGGCGAGGCAGGGCCGGCGACGGTCGCCGGACAGCGCTTCAGCGGCGCCGACGTGAATCTCGCGAACAGCGACATCGAAGGGACGACCAGCCCGCTTCCGACCGGCACGCTCGACGTCGCGATCGATCCCGGCGGGTCGCAGCTCGGGCTCGGCGCCGCATACGCCCGCACCGTCACGGTGACGGCGAGAGCGGTCGGCGGGGTCGCGCCGCTGAGATCGGTCCGCTGGTACCTGTCGGTGCTGAACCGCACCGGCAGCGCGACGATGATCGGCAGCGAGAACGCGCCCCCTGATGCCGTGCTGATGCCGGGCGAGTCGATCAGAGCGACGGCGGTGATCGCGGGCGTCGGCCTGGGCACCGACACGCTCATGTCGAGAGTCGAGGCGTCCGACTCGAAGGGCAACCTGCTCTACGGAACCGCGCCGCCGGTCTCCGTGACCGTCGTCAGAGATCCGCCCCCGCCACCCGGCGGCGGCGGAGGCGACGGCAGACCGAGAGCACCGATCCCCGTGGCGGCCGCCGGTGCGATCGCGCCGGCCGTGCGGGGGCGGGTCGAGGACCAGGTCAGAACGACCTACACGGTCGACTGGTACGCCGCCGCGAGCTGCGGCGCCTCAGACGGCGAGGCGCGACTGCTCGGCACGCGCACCGTGACGACCGACGGCGTCGGCGTCGGCGACGCCAGCCTCTCGCCGCCGGCGCTCGCGCCGCTTCCCGGCGAGGCCGTCTTCGGCTACGCGACGCTCGGCGGCGTCCGCTCCGACCGCTCCGCTTGCATCGGCGCGCGGGCGGTCCCGACCGTCGCGCTGAACGTCCCTGCAAGCGTCGCGGCCGGCGCCTCGGCCGGGGCGACGGTGTCGGTGAACGCGGTCGGCGCGGTCGCGAGCGGCGTCGTGCACCTGCGCGAGGGCGCGACCGAGCTCGCCAGCGCGCCGCTGCTCGCCGGCAGCGCCACGCTCGCCCTGCCCACGACGCTCGCCCCCGGGGCGCACAGCTTCGAGGCGGTCTACGACGGCGACCCGCTCGTGCAGCCGGCGCGATCGGCGGCGGCGACGATGACGGTGACCTCGCCACCGGCCTCGCCCGGCAGAAGAGCTGCGAGCCCCGGCAGAAGCAGCGCCGGCAGAGGCGGCACCGCGACGGCGCCGCGGATCGCGGTCAGAGCGGGCCGGGCGCGCGCCGGCAGACCGTTCACGCTGACGGTCACCGTCGGCGGCGGCAGAGGCGGCACCGTCGCGCTGCGCCGCAACGGCAGAACGCTCGTGAGAGCGAGCAGACTGTCGCGCAGAGGCACCGCGGCCCTCCGCCTCCGCCTCCCGCGCGGCAGACACAGGCTGACGCTCGTCTACCAGCCGCCGAGACCCGCAAAGCCGACCACCAAGACGATCACCCTGACCGTCGCGAGCTGAGCCCGCGAGCGCAGCTCGGCTCGCCTGACTAGCCCCAGATTCGCTCAAACTTGCTGCGATCGCGCGGATCCCACCACGTGTGACCCCAGCGGAGTCTCTCCCACCATGGCATCGCCGCGTACTCCTCCGGCTCCATCCCCGGCCGGTTGCGACGGTCGTTGAAGACCCACATCGGCACGTCCGGGGTCGGGCCTCCCCGCCTGTATTCGGTCCAGGCGTCCTCGCTCGGGAAGGGCTTCGGCTCCCAGGCGTCCCAGTCGATGTATCTGCCGTGTCTGCGGCGTACCCAGCGCATGGTCACCACGCTACGACCGCCGTCAGCGCAAGTCCACACAGCACAAAGAGGATTCCCCACAAGATCGCTGTGAACTGACGATGGAGCGCGTCTGCCCCGGCTGTTGCGATCCGGCACGCTCTGCCGAGGAAGGCGATCATCGCCTCGTGGTAGCGAGACTCGTCGGCAAGCGCGTCACGCGCGGCGAGCATGCTGTGGATGCGGTCGGGTTGCAGCGTCTCCGCGTGCAGACGCTGGCTCAGGAACTGCCTGATCGCGAGCATCGTGAGGAACGCACCCGCTGCCGTGAGGAGAAGGACCGCGGCGCTGAGCGGGGCTCCGTGGTGGACGGCGGTGAGCGCCTGCGGGGTCAGCAGGGCGGTGGCGGCGGCGCCGGCGGCGAGGACCGGGGCGAGGCGGGCGCGCAGCTCGCCGGCGCGGCGTTCGTGGGCGTCGAGGGTGCGCTCGGCGAGCGTGTGGAGGTGGGCGAGCGCGGCGGGCGGCCGTCGCGTCAGGCGCGCGCGGGGGTGATGCTGGAGAGCAGGGGGCCGCAGGAGCCGCGGACGATCAGCTCGGTGCGGAGGCGGGTGCGCTTGGGCGGGCTGTCGTCGCCGCGGAGACGGGCGAGCAGGAGCGAGCCGACGGTGCGGCCGAGCTCGGCGACCGGCTGGGCGACGACGGTGATCGGCGGATCGACCAGGGTCGTCCATTCCAGCTCGTCGAATGCCACCAGGGCGACGTCGCCGGGGATCGAGAGGCCGAGATCGCGGATCGCGCGGACCGCGCCCGCGGTCATGAAGTTGTTGAGCGTGAAGATCGCGCGCGGGCGGTCGGCGCGCTCCAGCAGCGCGCGCGCCGCCTGGTAGCCGCCGGCCCGCGTCGAGGGGCCGACCGACACGAGGCCGGGCTCGGGCTCGATCCCCGCGTCGCGCAGCGCTCTGCGGTAGCCGCGCAGGCGCTCCGCGGTCGAGGAGATCTCGGCTGCGTCGCTGACGACGCCGATGCGGTCGTGGCCGCACGCAAGCAGGTGGCGCACCGCGCTGCGGGCGCCGCCGGGGTTGTCGACCAGCGCCGTGTCGACCTGCAGGCCGCGGATCGCGCGGTCCATCAGCACCAGCGGCCGGCGGTCGGCCGCGAGCACTCTCAGGTGCGTGCCGTCGTTGCCGCTGACGGGCGCGACGACGAGGCCGTCGACAAGCTGGGTGCGGAAGACGTCGACCGCCTGCCGCTCGCGCTCGAGGTCCTCGTCGGAGTTGGCCAGCAGCAGCGTGTAGCCCTCGTCCTCGACCACGTCGGCGAGGCCGCGCGCGGCGGCGGCGAAGAAAGGGTTCTCGATGTCGCCGACGATCAGGCCGATCGTGCGGGTCGTGCCCGAGACCAGCGCACGGGCGACGTTGTTGGGCCGGTAGCCCAGCTGCTCGGCCGCCGCCAGCACCGCTCTTCTCGACGCTGAGCTGACGTAGCCGTAACCGCCGAGCGCACGCGCCGCGGTCGCCTGCGACACCTCTGCGAGGGCCGCCACATCTCGAATCGTCACCACCACGATCGGCGAGTATACGCCTTCGACTGATAGCGCTCTCAGACAATGTCCAAAAGGCGATGGTCGAATTTTCTCCATCTGTCCTGAGAGCGTTATCAGAGCTGTGTTACGATGCCGCCAGTGCTCATCTGAGAGCGCTATCAGAAGTGAGGACGAGCGAGCTGGGCTTCACCGTGAAAACGCGACAGCGTGATCACAAGCTGCCCCTGCCCGCACGCCAGCATGCGTAAGGAGAGGAAGCGAATTGTCCGACGGCGAGCGACTCGTCGCGCTCGGCGACAACTGTGTGGACCATTACCGGGCGCTCGGCGTCCGCGCCGCCGGCGGCAACGCCGTCAACGTCGCGGTCAACTGGGCCCGGACCGGTCTGCGCAGTGCATACATGGGAGCCGTCGGGCCAGATCCCGATGGTGAGCTGCTGCGCGCCGAGCTGGCCGTGCAGGGCGTCGATGCCAGTCACCTCACCACGCTTGCGGGCAGCACTGGGGTGACGATGATCGAGGTGACCGAGGAAGGCGAGCGGCTGCTCGCGCACGAGGATTTCGGTGTCACCGCCGACTACCGCCCGAGCGCGGCCGACCTCGACTTCGCCGCCGGCGCCGCGATCGCGCACTGCTCGACGGTCAGCGACTTCGACCACGCGGTCGGCGGCCTCGCGCAGCGCGGCGGCCGCGTCAGCTACGACTTCTCGACGCGCCACCGCACCGAGCGGCTGAGCGGCCTCGCCGTCGCCTTCTACTCGTGGGAGGCGACCGCCGACGACGGCGCCCGCGCGCTCCTCACCCAGGCGCTCGCGGGCGGCGCCCGCACCGCCGTCGTCACCTGCGGCCGGCACGGCAGCCTCGCCGGCGACGCCGAGGAGATCGTCTTCGTCCCGGCGCAGCAGGTCGACGTCGTCGACACGCTCGGCGCCGGCGACAGCTACATCGCCGCGTTCCTGACCGCGCTGCTGCTGCACGAGCGGCCGCTGGTCGAGTGCGCGGCGCGCGGAACCGAGGCGGCGGCCGAGTGCTGCACGCGCTTCGGCGGCTTTCCCCAGGCGGCGACGGCGGCGGTCTCGCAGGAGGCCGCCGCGCGCGCCGCGGTTGTGGCAACGAAGCAAAGGAGGAACGGCGATGGGGACCACTGACGTCCCTGTGCTCCGGGCGACCGGGGTCACGAAGCGCTTCGGCCACGTCGAGGCGCTGCGCGGGGCGAGCCTGGAGGTCCGTCCGGGCGAGGTCCACGCGCTGCTGGGCGACAACGGCGCCGGCAAGTCGACGCTCGTGAAGATGCTCTCGGGCGTGCACACGCCCGACGAGGGCACGATCGAGATCGACGGCAGAACGGTTCGCTTCGGCACGCCGAGAGACGCGCAGGAGGCCGGTGTCGAGACCGTCTACCAGGACCTCGCGCTCGCCTCGACGCTGCCGCCCGGCGACAACGTCTTCCTCGGCCGCGAGCTGCTCAAGCCCGGCCTGCTCGGCAAGCTCGGCTTCGTCGACCGCCCGGCGATGCGCCGTCGCGCCGCCGAGGAGCTGGCGACCGTCGGCGCGCGCGTGCCCTCCGCGGTCGTCCCAGTCAGCGCGCTGTCGGGCGGCCAGAAGCAGGCGGTCGCGATCTCGCGCTCGCTGATCTGGGGCCGCCGGCTGCTGATCATGGACGAGCCGACCGCCGCGCTCGGCGCCAGACAGACGCACTACGTGCTGGAGCTGATCAAGAGAGTCCGCGACGACCGCGGCATGGCGATCCTGCTGATCTCGCACAGCCTCCCCGACGTTTTCGAGGTTGCCGACCGCGTCACCGTCCTGCGCCTCGGCGAGGACGTGATGACGGCGCCGATCGGCGACTGCACGACCGAGTCGCTGCTGGGTGCGATCACCGGCGCGACGACCCTCGGAGCCCGAAAGGAGGCGACGTGAGCACCACCGCCGAGAGCGGCGCGCAGACGCCCGCGCCCGCGCAGAACCCCGCCGCCGACCGCAAGGCCGAGCGCGCGCAGAAGCGCGCCGAGCGCTACGAGTCGCTGACGATCGCCGGCATCCTGCTGCTGATCATCGTCGTCTTCTCGGTGCTCGCGCCGTCGGGCTCGTTCCTGTCGCTCGACAACCTCAGAAACGTCGCGCTCGACGCCTCGACGATGCTGATCCTCGCGGCCGGCATGACCTTCCTGCTGATCGCCGCTGGGCTCGACCTCTCGATCGGCGCGATCGTCGTCTTCACCGCCGTCGTCGCGGCGAAGGTGATGGCGGCGCTGGCCGGCGACGTGACGATCGACGTCGCGCAGCTGAACCATCCGCACCTCTTCCTGGCGCTGCTGCTGGGGATCGGCGCGTCGCTGCTGGTCGGGCTCGGCTGGGGCCTCGTCAACGGCCTGCTGGCCGTCCGCGCGAAGATCCCCGCCTTCATCGCGACGCTCGCGACGGCGGGCGTGATCCTCGGCCTCGCGCAGGTCTGGACCGGCGGCCTCAACGTCCAGGGCGCGCCGATCCAGCTGCAGGAGTTCTTCGGCCTCGGCTCGCTCTTCGGCGTGATCCCGTGGCCGGTCGTCGTCGCGATCGTCGTGACCGGGATCCTGTGGGTGATCCTCGGCTGGACCCGCTTCGGCCTGCGCACCTACGCGATCGGCGCCAACCCCGACTCGGCCGCGCGCGCCGGCATCAACGTCGGCCGCCACCTGCTGATCCTGTACGTGCTGATGGGCGTGCTGGCGGCGATCGTCGGCGTGATCGACCTCGCCCGCTTCAACACCGCCTCCGTCTCCGGCCACACCGAGGACGCGCTCGCCGCGATCTCGGCGGTCGTGATCGGCGGCACCAGCCTGTTCGGCGGCCGCGGCCGCATGTCGGGCACCGTCATCGGCGCGCTGATCCCGGCCGTGCTGCTGAACGGCTTCGTGATCATGGCGATCGACCCGTTCTGGCAGAACGTCGCGGTCGGCCTGGTGCTGCTCGGTGCCGTCTACGTCGACCAGCTGCGGCGCCGACGCGCCCAGCAGGGCTGAAACCCCCGTCTTCGTCCCCGTGTCCCATCGCTTCACAAGGAGAGGATCCGTGTCCAAGCTGTTGCGCTCGCTCGCGGGCGTCGCACTCGCTGCGCTCGTGCTGGTGCTGGCCGCCTGTGGCAGCTCCGACGACAACGACTCGTCGTCGAGCGGTTCAAGCGGTTCGACCACATCGTCCTCCGGCTCCGATGCCGGCAAGGCGAGAGAGAAGTACAAGATCGCCCTCATCACGAATGAGGAGTCGTCGTTCTACATCACCCTCAACGCCGGCGCCCAGGCCGAGGCCGAGAAGCTCGGCGTCGAGGTCGACTGGCAGGCGCCGCGCACCGCGGACCTGCCGTCGCAGACCGCGACGCTGCAGTCGGTGATGGCGCGCAAGCCCGACGCGGTCCTGATGACCGCCGTCGACAACCGCGGCATGGTCGCGCCGATCCGCCAGCTGCAGTCGCAGAGAATCCCGGTGATCATGCTCGACGCCGACGTCGCCGACCCGTCGGTGCGGCTGTCGTTCATCGGAACCAACAACGAGGCGGCCGGCAGAATGGCCGCCGAGGTGATGGACAGACTGCTCGACGGCAGAGGCAACGTCGCCTACGAGGGCTACGTCCCCGGCATCGAGTCGGTCGACGCGCGCCAGCGCGGCTGGAGAGCGGCGCTGCCCGACTACCCCGGCCTCAGAAGCATCGGCGAGACCTACGACAGAGGCGACCTCGCCGACGTCGCCGCCAACGTCAACGGCCTGATCAAGCGCGACCCCGACCTGAGAGGCATCTTCGCCTCCTGGACGAACGCCGCGATCGGCACCGCCAACGCCGTCGAGAACGCCGGCAAGGCCGACGCGATCAGCGTCGTCGGGATGGACGCCGACCCGCAGGAGGTCACGCTGATGAGACGCGGCCTGATCGACGCGCTCGTCGTGCAGCAGGTCTACACCGCCGGCGAGCTGGGCGTCAGACAGATCGTCGACTACCTCGACAACGGCACGAGACCGGAAGACACGCTGCTCGACCCGGTGATCGCGACGAGAGACAACGTCGCCGACCCGGACATCGAGAAGCTGCTCTACCGCGCAGCGAAGTAACGACGTGACGGGCAGGGACGCGATACGACGGGCGCAGCTGCGGCTCGACGGCGGGGTGCGCGGAGACGAGGGGTCGGGAGCCCCTCCGCACCGCTCGCTGTGGCTGCTGGATGCGCTCGACGAGCCCGCCGCCGCGACCGCGGCCGACGCGCCGCCGCTTCTCGGAGCGGCGCGCGCCGACGTCGCGATCGTCGGCGGCGGCTACGTCGGCCTGTGGACGGCGCTGGAGCTGAAGCGGCGCGAGCCGTCGCTGTCGGTGACGTTGCTGGAAGGCGACGTCTGCGGCGGCGGCGCCTCGGGCCGCAACGGCGGTCAGATCCACTCCTGGTGGGAGCGGCTGGAGAACCTCGCCGCCCTCTGCGGGACCGCGGAGGCGGTGCGCCTGGCGCGCGCCTCCGAGGCCGCGCTCGACGAGCTGGAGGCGCTGCAGGACGAGGGCCTCGACTTCGACCTCCGCCGCGACGGCTGGCTGTGGACGGCGACGACGCCGGCGCAGCTGGGCGCGTGGGAGGAGGTCGTCGCGCGGGCCGAGCGCCACGGCGGCCGTCCCTACCGTCACCTGACCGCTGAAGAAGTGGCCGCCCGGACCGGTTCGCCGGTCCACCTCGGCGGCATCTGGGAGCCGGCCGGCGGCACCGTCCAGCCGGCGAAGCTCGCGCGCGGCCTGCGCAGACTGGCGCTGCAGGCCGGCGTGACGATCCACGAGCACACGCGCGTGCGCTCGATCGACCCCGCCCCGGCCGCGCCGGGCGCCACGTCCCCAGGCGCCCTGACGCGGCTTCGCACCGGCGCCGGCGGCACGCTCGACGCAGCTCGCGTCGTGCTCGCCGCCGGCGCCTGGGCGGCGTCCCTGCCGCAGTTCTCGCGGCGGATGTTCGTCGTCGCCAGCGACGTGATCGCGACCCGCCGCGCGCCCGAGCGGCTCGACGCGATCGGCTGGAAGGACGGCGCGGCGATCTGCGACTCGCAGATGCGCGTGCTCTACTACCAGCGCAGCGCCGACGGCCGCGTCGTGCTCGGCCGCGGCGGCGGCGCCGTCGCGCTGAACGGGCGGATCGGGAGCGGCTTCGAGCGCTCGCCGAAGTTCGCGCGCGACGCGACCGCCGCCTTCCGCCGCGTCTACCCGATGCTGAACGACCTGCCGGTCGAGCAGACCTGGTCGGGCCCGGTCGACCGCACGCTCTCGCACCTGCCGATCTTCGGCCGCATGGAGGCCAACCCGTCGGTCCTCTACGGCGTCGGCTGGAGCGGCAGCGGCGTCGCGCAGTCGGTGATCGGCGGCAGGATCCTCGCCAGCCTCGCGCTCGACGCCGACGACGAGTGGTCGCGCAGCGGCCTCGTCGACCAGCCCGTGTTCAACTTCCCGCCCGACCCGATCCGCTGGGCCGGCGCGCAGCTCGTGCGCGCCGCCGTGCGCCGCAACGGCGCTGCCGACGACGCCGGCCGCCGCGCGCGCTGGCTCGACCGCCGCCTCGCCGCGCTGACCCCTTCCATGCCGACGACGGAGGACCGTCCGTGACCGCGACCGACCCCACCGCGACCGACCTCGCCGCGCGCGTCCGCGCGGCGGTCGACGCCGCCTTCGACGACGCCGTCGAGCTGCTCGAGGAGCTGGTCGCGATCGACTCGACCAACCCCTCCTTCCCCGGCATCGACGGCACCGCCGCGGCCGGCGGCGAGGCGCGCTGCGTCGCGCTGCTGGAGCAGCGCTACCTGGCGCTCGGGCTGCGCACCGAGCGGGTCGCGTCCGACCCGGTGCGGCCGAACCTCGTCGCGACGCTCGCCGGCGCCGGCGACGGCCGCGCGCTGATCCTCAACGGCCACGTCGACACCGTCCCGCCGGTCCGCCGCGAGACCTGGACGATGGCCGACCCGTGGAGACCCGAGCGGCGCGGCGGCGAGCTGCTCGGGCTCGGCGCGACCGACATGAAGGGCGGCCTCGCGGCCGGCTGGCTGGCCGTGCGCGCGCTGCGCGACGCGGGCGTCGCGCTCGCCGGCGACCTCTGCGTCCAGTGCGTCGTCGGCGAGGAGCAGATGCAGCACGAGCTGGGCACGAGCGCGGCGACGGCCGCGGCGCTCGCGGCGCTCGGCGTCGACTCCCCTCCGGACGCCGAGCGGATCGGCGCGATCGTGCTCGAGCCCTCCTCGACCCCTGAGCCGCTGTCGCTCTCGCCGCTGTCGGCCGGCAACCACGTCTTCCGCGTCACGATCGACGGCCGCGCGACCCACGCCGGCAACCGCGGCGAGGCCGTCCGCCCAGGCGGCGCCGGCAGCGACGTCGGCGTCAACGCGGTCGAGAAGGCGCTGCTGATCGTGCGCGCGCTCCAGGAGCTGGAGCAGGAGTGGGGCCAGACGAGAAGCCACCCGGCCTTCGCGCCCGGCTTCTTCACGATCAACCCCGGCGCGCTGCACGCCGACGCCGGCACGCCCAGCCCCGCCTACCTCGCCGACCGCGCCGAGCTGGACGTGCTCGCCTGGTATCCGCCCGACGAGGCCGCCGAGGACGTGCGCGCCGAGCTGGAGTGGCGGATCGCGACCGCCGCCGCGCTCGACCCGTGGCTGCGCGACACCCCGCCGCGGATCGACTGGCTCGGCAACTGGCCGGCCGCGTCGACCACGTGGGAGGCGCCGGTCGTGCAGGCGCTCGCGCAGGCGCGCGAGCAGGTCACCGGTGCGCCGACGCCCGCGCCCGGCCCGGACCATCGCAGCGGCTTCGCGGCCGTCACCGACGCCTCCTTCCTGGAGGCGGCCGGGATCCCGGCGGTCGTCTTCGGCCCCGGCGACCTGCGCCGCGCGCACAGCGCCGACGAGGGGATCGAGCTGGAGCAGCTGAAGACCTGCGCCGCCGCCGTCGCGCTCGCGGCGATCGACTTCTGCGGAGTCGCGCCGTGACCCTCGCCCGTCCCATCACCACCACCTGGAGAACCACCCCATGAGCACTCTGCTCGGCATCGACGTCGGCGGCACCTTCACCGACGTCATCGCCTATGACGAGACGGAGCAGCGCGTGCTCGTCGACAAGGTCAGCTCGACCCCCGCCAACCCGGAGCAGGGCGTGATCGAGGCGATCCGCAAGCTGCGCGACGGGCGCGGCGTCGACACCGGCGCGCTCGGCGTCTTCGCCCACGGCTCGACGGTCGCGACCAACGCGCTGCTGGAGCTGAAGCTGGCGCCGACCGCGCTGCTGGTGACCGCGGGCTTCCGCGACGTGCTGGAGATCGGCACGCAGAAGCGGCACGACATGTTCGACCTCGGCCTCGTCAAGCCGGCGCCGCTGATCGGGCGCGAGCTGGTCTTCGAGGTGCCGGAGCGGCTCGACCGCGAGGGCGCCGTCGTGCGCGCGCTCGACGACTCCGCGATCGACGCGCTCGTCGAGCAGGTGCGCGCCGCGGGCGTCCGCGCCGTCGCCGTCTGCCTCCTCTTCAGCTTCCAGAACGGCGACCACGAGCAGCGCCTCGGCGCCGCCCTGCGCGAGCGCCTGCCGGAGGTTTCGGTCGCGCTCTCCAGCGACGTCTGCCCGGAGATCAAGGAGTACCCGCGCGCCTCCACGACGGTCATCGCCGCCTCGCTGCAGCCGCTGATCGCCGACTACATCGCCGCGCTCGACCGCGGCCTCGCCGAGCAGAGCGTGACCGCGCCGTTCTTCGTGATGCAGTCCTCCGGCGGCGTGATGAGCGCGGCCGAGGCGGCCGTCAACCCGCACAAGATGATCCTCTCCGGCCCCGCCGCCGGCGTGATCGCGGCGGCCCGCCTGGCGGCCGTCGAGGAGTACAGAAACCAGATCACGTTCGACATGGGCGGCACGTCGACCGACATCTGCCTGATCGCCGACGGCAGACCGCGGCTGGAGCGCGAGTCGTCGTTCGACGGCCGGCCGGTGAAGGTGCCGCAGGTCGACATCCACACGATCGGCGCAGGCGGCGGCTCGCTCGCCTACGTCGACGCCGGCGGCCTGCTGCGCGTCGGCCCCGAGAGCGCGGGCGCCCAGCCCGGACCGGCCTGCTACGGCCGCGGCGGCACGCGCCCGACGACGACCGACGCGCAGATCGCGCTCGGGCGGATCGACCCGGCCTCGTTCCTCGGCGGCGAGATGACGCTCGACGTCGAGGCGGCGCGCGCCGCGATCCAGGAGCACGTCGCGACGCCGCTCGGGCTCGACGTCGACGCGGCCGCCGCCGGGATCCTCGACATCGCCGACGCGGTGATGGCGCGCGGCGTGCGCGTCGTCTCCGTCAACCGCGGCTACGACCCGCGCGACTTCGCGCTGCTCGCCTACGGCGGCGCGGGCGCGATGCACGCGCTCAGCGTCGGCCGGCTGGTCGACGTGCCGCGCGTGCTGGTGCCGCTGCACCCGGGCGCCTTCTCGGCCTTCGGGCTCGTCAACGCCGAGCTGCGCCACGACGTCGTGCGGCCGGTCGAGCGGCCGCTGGCGGAGCTGACGGTCGCGGCGATCGAGGAGCGCTACCTGCCGCTCGTCGCCGAGGCGCGCGAGCGGCTCGCGGCGCTGCACGGCCTCGCGCGCGACGTGCGCGTCCACCGCATGGCGCGGCTGCGCTACACGTGGCAGGACAACGCCGTCGAGCTGACCTTCGACGACGCGACGCTCGACGAGGCCGGCCTCGCCGCGCTCGTGCAGCGGTTCCACGTCGAGCACGACCGCGAGTTCGGCCACAGCAACCCCGCCGACGCGGTCGAGCTGGTCGCCGTCGGCGTCGCCGCGCTCGGCGACCTGCCGCGGCCGCCGCTGGAGGAGGTCGCCGAGACGCCCGGCACGCCGGAGCCGCGCGCGACCCGCAGGGTCTTCTTCCGCGAGACCGGCTGGGTCGACGCGCCCGTCTACGAGCGCGCCTCGCTGCGGCCCGGCCAGCGCGCCAGCGGCCCCGCGATCGTCGAGGAGCGCGAGGCGACGACCGTCGTCATCCCCGGCGTCGAGCTGTCGGTCGACCGCTGGAGCAACCTCGTCCTCACCTACCTGCCGGAGGCCCGATGACCACCGTCAAGGACCCGATCACGACCGAGGTCGTGCGCCACTCGCTGGAGACGATCGCGGAGGAGATGCGCACGTCGCTCTACCGCACCGCGATGACGTCGGTCGTGAAGGACATGCTCGACTACTCGTGCGCGCTGTTCGACCCGCGCGGGCGGCTGCTGGCGACCGCGATCGACATCCCGACGCTGCTGGCCTCGATGGGGCCGGCGCTGCGGGCGCTGATCGACAAGTGGGGCGAGGACATCAACCGCGGCGACGTGCTGCTGATGAACCACCCGTACATGGGCGGCGTCCACACCTCCGACGTCAACATCTTCGTGCCGGTCTTCGACGGCTCCGACCGCCTCGTCGGCTTCTCCGGCACGGTCGCCCACCACGCCGACTGGGGCGGGCGCCTGCCCGGCACCTGCGCGGCCTCGAACCAGTCCGTGTTCGAGGAGGGCGTGATGTATCCGGCGATCAAGCTGGAGGAGGGCGGCCGGCGCAACGAGGCCGTCTACGACATCATCGGCGCCAACGTCCGCAACCCGACGATGAACCTCGGCGACATCCGCGCGCAGATCGCCGCGGCGCGCACGGGCGAGCGGCGGCTGGCGGTGCTGGCCGAGCGCCACGGCAGCGAGGAGTTCCTGGAGATCGTCGACGGGCTGATCGCCTACGCGGCGGCGCGCACGCGCCAGCGGATCGGCGAGCTGGCCGACGGCGTCTACGAGGCCGAGGGCTTCCTCGACAACGACGGGCGCAAGTTCGACGAGCCGGTGCGCGTGCACGCGCGCATCACGATCAGCGGCGAGTCGCTCAGCGTCGACCTGTCGGGCAGCGCGCAGCAGCGCGTGAGCGGCATGAACTGCCCGTACTCGACGACGATCTCCGACATCCACTACGCGGTCCGCTGCGTGCAGAGCGCCGACGTCCCGTTCAACGAGGGCTGTCTGGAGCCGGTCACGCTGGAGGTGCCGAAGGGCAACCTCTTCAACCCCGAGTTCCCGGCCGCGACCTCCGACCGCCACCTCACCTCCGAGCGGCTCTGCGACGTGCTCACGCGCGCGCTCGTGCAGGCCGCGCCGGAGACCGGCTCGGCCGGCTGGTTCAGCGGCTACCCGGTCTTCATCCCCGAGACGCGCTCGCCGAAGACGGGGCAGAGAGTCGTGCTGCTGGCGCAGGTCTCCGGCGGCGCGGGCGCGACGAGCGGCCACGACGGCGGCGACGCGCTCGACGTGCACGCCTCCAACTGCGCGATCATCCCCGCCGAGACGGTCGAGATGAACTACTCGATCCGCGTCGAGCGGTACGAGCTGCAGACCGACTCGGGCGGCGCCGGCAAGCAGCGCGGCGGGCTCGGGATCCGCGCCGACTACCGCGTGCTCGGCGACGAGCCGGTCTTCTGCATCTCCGAGTCCGAGCAGTCCGACGCGCGCTTCGCGGCGCCGGGCCTCGACGACGGCCTGGCGGGCAGAAGCGCCTCGATCCACCTGCTGCGCGACGGCGAGGAGCCGGTCCCGGTGCAGAGCAAGGGCGAGTTCGTCGTGCAGCCGGGCGAGGTCGTCTCGATGCGCGCCGGCGGCGGTGGCGGCGTCGGCGACCCGCGCTCGCGCGACCGCGCGGAGGTCGCCGCCGACGTGCGCGCCGGCCGCGTCTCGGCGCAGGCGGCGGCGGAGGTCTACGGGCTCGCCGAGGTCACGACATGAGCGACGCGGCGCCGAGCACGGGCGGCACGACGGGCGGCGCGGCGCCGGCCGACGCGCACGCCTGGGTCGCCGCCTACGCCGCCGCCTGGCGCGGCGGCGACGCGGCGGCGGCCGGCGCGCTGTTCGCCGCCGACGCCGCCTACACGTTCGACCCGTTCGGCCCCGGCCTGCGCGGCCGCGAGCAGGTCGTCGCCCACTGGACGCAGGCGCTCGCCGCGCAGAGCGAGCTGAGGCTGGAGGTCGAGGAGCCGGTCGTCGACGGCGACCGCGCCGCGACCGCCTGGCGGGCGCGCTTCGTGCGCGACGGCGAGCAGGTCGAGCTGGCGGCGGCGCTGCTGCTGCGCTTCGACGCCGACGGCCGCTGCGCCGACCTGCGCGAGTTCTGGCTCCAGAGCAGCTGACGCACCACCCCCACCACGACACCGAGAGGACACACCCGATGCTGAACTTCGACGCGGACCGCTTCCGCGCGATCGAGAGCGGCGCGATCGCCCTTGCCGACCCGCTGCGCAGAACGATCGCCGAGCTGCTCGACGGCGGCGCGCAGAACCTCTTCTTCCTCGGCGCCGGCGGCGCCGGCGTGCTGATGCTGCCGGCGGCGCAGCTGCTCGGCCGGCGCTCGTCGTTCCCGGTCAAGCTGGTGCATGCGGCCG
>NZ_JAUTDN010000029.1 GCF_030646155.1 Conexibacter sp. CPCC 205762 | reverse complement strand
GCGCCGCCGGCCTGCGCCGCCTGCCGCGCCCCGCTCACGCGCGCGCACGAGCTGCTCTGCCGCCGCTGCCGCGCCGCGCTGCCGTGGCTGCCGCGGCCCTGCTGCCCGCGCTGCGCGCTGCCGCTGCCGTGCGGCGAGCCCTGCCCGGCGCAGGGCGCCGCCTTCGCCGCCGCCTGGGCGCCGCTCGCGTACGACGGGCCGGCGCGCGAGCTGGTCGCGGCGCTGAAGTTCCGCGGCCGGCTGCCGCTGGCGCGGCTGATGGCGGCGCAGCTCGCCGCCGGCCTGCCGCCGGCGCTGCTGGACGGCGCCGCGCTCGTGCCGGTCCCGCTGCACCCGCGCCGGCGCCGCCGCCGCGGCTTCGACCAGGCGGGCCTGATCGCCGCCGCGCTCGCGCGTGCGAGCGGCCGCCCGCTCGCTCCCTGCCTGCGCCGCGGGGGCGCGGCGACCCGCCAGCTCGGCGCCGGCCGCGCCGACCGCCTCGCGCGCGGGCGGCTGGCGATCTCCGTCGCCGGCCCGGCGCCGCGCGTCGCGCTCTTGGTCGACGATGTGCACACGACCGGCGCCACCTTCGAGGCGTGCGCGCAGGCGCTGCGAGCGGCCGGCAGCGAGCGCGTCGGCGCCGTCGCCTACGCGCGCGCTTTGCACCGCTGAGCAGAGCGTTCGCGTGCCACTCCTGAGAGTCGTCTCAGACGTTCGTGGAGCGTTCGAATTCCGCGTTCACGGGGGAGTAACATCGATGTACACCCGAGCCCACCCATCAAAGGGGGAGCCCATGCGCATCGAGGTCAAGGGACGCCACGCGTCCGTCACCCAGGCCCAGCGGGAGCAGGTCGAGCGGCGCTTCCGCAAGATCGCACGCCAGGTGTCGGAGCTGGCCCAGCTCGAGGTCGAGCTGAGCGAGCAGCACAACCCGTCGATCGCGCAGCCGTACGTCGCCGAGGCGACGCTGCACCTCAAGGGCGTGACGTTGCGCGCCCGCGCGGAGGCGGCCGACATCGGCCACGCCATCAACTGCTGCGAGGAGCAGATGAGCAAACAGGTGACGCGCCATCGCGAGAAGCGGCGCAAGCGCAGGGCGACGCGCGCCGCGCAGGCTGCGTTCGGTGCGCAGGCGCAGGCCTGACGGAGGGCTCTCGACCGGCGCCGCGGCATTCGCTCGCGGCGCCTGCGGGATCTTCGGAATCCTGACGGTTTGGAGGGTCACATCAGGGTTGCATGACGCCCACCGGCCGATGCTAGGCTAGGCCCTATGTCGTTGATTGATCGCGCACTTCGCATGGGCGAAGGAAAGAAGTTCAAGGGCTACGAGCAGCGGGTCGCGAAGATCAACGCGCTGGAGCCCGAATACGAGGCGATGTCGGACGCAGAGCTCCGCGAAGCCGCCGACGAGCTGCGCGAGCGCGCTCGCGGCGAGGATCCCGAGCCGCTCGAAGACCTCCTCTACGACTGCTTCGCGATGGTGCGCGAAGCCGGTCGCCGCACGATGGGCATGCGTCACTTCGACGTGCAGCTGATCGGCGGCATGGTGCTGCACGACGGCAACATCGCCGAGATGCGCACCGGCGAGGGCAAGACGCTGACCGGCACGCTGCCGGCCGTCCTCAACTCGCTCGCCGGCAAGGGCGTCCACATCGTCACGGTCAACGACTACCTCGCGCGCCGCGACTGCGAGTGGATGTCGCCGATCTACGACGCGCTCGGCGTCACGTACGGCGTGCTGCAGAACATGCAGCCGACCGAGGAGAAGCGCGCCGCCTACGCCGCCGACCTCACGTACGGCACCAACTCGGAGTTCGGCTTCGACTACCTGCGCGACAACATGGCCGCGACGCTGGAGGACAAGGTCCAGCACGGCGGTCGCGACCTCGGCGAGGTCCGCACCGCGAAGGACCGCCTCGACCGCCGCTCGGCGGCCCACACGTTCGCGATCGTCGACGAGGTCGACAACATCCTGATCGACGAGGCGCGCACGCCGCTGATCATCTCCGGCGCCCCCGAGGAGGCCGGCGAGATGTACGCGCGCTTCGCGAAGCTCGCGCCGCAGCTGACGCCGGGCAGAAGACCCGAAGGGATGGATCCGCGCGCGAAGAAGGAGTTCGTCGCGGACTACGACTACGAGTTCGACGAGAAGCACAGAACCGTGGCGATCACGGAGCGCGGCGTCGAGAAGGCCGAGCGCTTCCTCGCGATAGACCACCTCTACCGCGCCGAGAACGGCCACCTCGTCAACCACCTGATCCAGTCGCTGCGCGCGCAGGCGCTCTACAGACGCGACGTCGACTACGCCGTGATCGACGGCGAGGTCGCGATCATCGACGAGTTCACCGGCCGCATCCTCGAGGGCCGCCGCTGGTCCGAGGGCCTGCACCAGGCGATCGAGGCGAAGGAGGGGGTGAACGTCACCGAGGAGAACCAGACGATGGCCACGGTGACGTACCAGAACTACTTCCGCCTCTACGACAAGCTCTCGGGGATGACCGGCACCGGCATCACCGAGGCGACCGAGTTCATGAAGATCTACAGACTCGGCGTCGTCCAGATCCCGACCAACCGTCCGATGATCCGCCAGGATCAGAACGACCAGGTCTTCAAGACCAAGGAAGGCAAGTGGACGGCGGTCGTCGACGAGATCGTCGAGCGCCACGAGAGAAGACAGCCGATCCTCGTCGGCACGATCTCGGTCGAGGTCTCCGAGGACCTCGGCGCCCGCCTGCAGCGCAAGGGCATCCCGCACATCGTCCTCAACGCAAAGCCCGAGCACGCCGAGCGCGAGGGCGAGACGGTCGCCGAGGCCGGTCGTCCCGGCGCCGTCACGATCGCGACCAACATGGCCGGCCGCGGCGTCGACATCAAGCTCGGCGGCAACCCCGAGCACCTGGCGCAGCGCGAGCTGGTCAAGCTCGGCCTGCAGCCCGGCGACCCCGACTACGACGAGCACTACGCGAAGGTGCTGCCGGAGATCGAGGGGCGCGTCGAGGCCGACCGCGAGATCGTGGTGGAGGCCGGCGGCCTCTACATCGTCGGCACCGAGCGCCACGAGTCGCGCCGGATCGACAACCAGCTGCGCGGTCGCGCGGGGCGCCAGGGCGACCCGGGCGAGACCCGCTTCTACCTCTCCGCCGAGGACGACCTCGTGCGCCTCTTCGCCGGCGAGCGGATCTACAAGATCCTCGACCGCTTCGGCACGACCGATGACGAGGGCAAGGAGGAGCCGATCGAGGCCGGCCTGCTCTCGAAGCAGATCGAGAAGGCGCAGAAGAAGGTCGAGGAGCAGAACTTCCTGATCCGCAAGCGCGTGCTCGACTACGACGACGTCATGAACGAGCAGCGCCGGATCATCTACGCCTACCGCGACGAGGTCCTCGAGGGCCGCGACATGGGCGACGAGGCGCGCGAGAACATCACGCAGATGCTCGAGCGCACGATCGACGAAGCCTGCCCCGGCGACTACATCGAGGACTGGGACCTCGACGGCCTGTTCGCGAGAGTGTCGGAGATATACCCGCTCAGCTTCGTGCGCGAGGACCTCGATCCCGACGCGATCGAGCGCAGCGAGCTGCACCGCATCTTCTCCGAGGAGGCGATGCAGCGCTACGACGAGCGCGAGCAGGAGCTCGGCGACGAGCTGATGCGCGTGCTGGAGCGCTACCTGCTGCTGCAGATCATCGATCAGCGCTGGCAGGAGCACCTCTACGACATGGACTACCTGCGCGAGGGCATCCACCTGCGCGGGTTCGCCCAGATCGAGCCGCTCGTCGCCTACAAGAACGAGGGCTTCAACCTCTTCCAGGACCTGATGAACACGATCTGGGCGGACTTCGCCCGGATGGTCTTCAACGTCCAGGTGCAGATCGACACCGGCGAGGAGGAAGAAGCCCCCGCCGCCGCGCCGATCCCGCAGACGACGACCAGCAACAGCAGCTGGACGACCGGCGGCTTCACCTACTCCGGCGCCGCCAGCTCGACGATGGCGCCCTACGCCGCGATGACGACCGACCCGGAGGCCGCGGCGGCCGCCGCCTACGCCGCTCCGGAGGAGCCGATCGTCGAGGACGAGGGCCCGAGAGTCGAGCAGCGCAGGGTCGACGCGGTCGACCAGATCGGGCGCAACGACCCCTGCTGGTGCGGCTCCGGCAAGAAGTTCAAGAAGTGCCACGGCGTCTGACCTTGTAGCGACCGGGCACGGCGCCGCCCTCCGGTGGCGCTCTCGGCTAGCCTGAGAGGCGATGTCCGCGACCCCTCCCACCTCTTCCGAATCGGTTCCGCAGCGCCTGAAGGCGATTCGCGCCCAGCTCACGTCGCTGTCCGACTACGTCGACCCCAGCTCGCTGGAGGCGCGTGTCGGCGAGCTGGAGCAGGAGATGGGCGAGCCCGGCTTCTGGGACGACCAGGTGACCGCGGCCAGAACGAGCGCCGAGCACGCGCGCGCGAGCCGCAAGCTGGAGACGTACAAAACGCTCACCAGCGACGTCGACGACCTCGAGCCGCTGGCCGAGATGGCGCAGGAGGACGCCGACCTCGCCGGCGAGCTGGCCGAGCAGATCGCCTCCGTCGAGCGCCGCCTCGAAGCACTGGAGGAGGAGCGCCTCTTCTCCGGCAGATACGACGCCGGCGACGCGCTCGTGACGATCAACGCCGGCGCCGGCGGCACCGACGCTCAGGACTGGGCCGAGATGATGCTGCGGATGGAGATGCGCTGGGCCGAGAAGCGCGGCTTCGACGTCGAGCTGCTGGAGGCGAGCCCGGGGGAGGAGGCCGGCATCAAGTCGGCGACCTTCCTCGTCAGAGGCGAGAACGCCTACGGCCTCTACGGCGCCGAGAAGGGCGTCCACCGGCTCGTGCGGCTGAGCCCGTTCGACTCCGCCAACCGCCGTCAGACGAGCTTCGCCGGCCTCGAGGTCGCGCCCGTCGTCGACGAGGCGCCCGACGTCGAGATCGACGACGACGACCTCCAGGTCGACACCTACCGCGCCTCCGGCGCCGGCGGTCAGCACGTCAACAAGACCGACTCCGCCGTCCGCATCACGCACAAGCCGAGCGGCATCGTCGTGCAGTGCCAGAACGAGCGCTCGCAGACCTCCAACCGCGCGACCGCGATGAGAATGCTGCTGTCGAAGCTGGTCGAGCTGGAGGAGCGCAGACGGCAGGAGGAGATCGCGCGCGAGAAGGGCGAGGCGCAGGACGTCAACTTCGGCTCGCAGATCCGCTCCTACGTCCTGCACCCGTACTCGATGGTCAAGGACCACCGCACCGAGTTCGAGGTCGGCGACACCGGCCGCGTGCTCGACGGCGACCTCGACGGCTTCGTCCGCGCCTACCTGCTCAAGCAGGCGGCCGCCTAGGACACGATGGCGGCCGCAGGCGACGTCCCCGACGGACGGCAGCCGACGGCGCCATATCTCGACGCGCTCGTCGCCTACGGCTTCCGCGGCGTCACGCGCTTCCACGTCCCCGGCCACAAGGGCGGCCCCGGCGCCGATCCCGGCCTGCTGCACGCGATCGGCGAGAGCGCCTTCCGGCTCGACGTGCCGCAGGACACGGCCGGGATCGACGTCGGCCCCTCGCCGACGCCGTACGAGCTGGCCGAGCAGCTCGCCGCCGAGGCCTACGGCGCCCGCCGCAGCTGGTTCCTCACCAACGGCGCGACGCAGGGCAACCACGCGCTCTGCCTCGCGCTCGCGCCGCTCGGCACGGCGGTCGTGCTGCAGCGCAACGCGCACGCCTCGATGATCGACGGGCTCGTGCTCTCCGGCGGCCTGCCGGCGTTCGTCTCGCC
The DNA here is from genome assembly GCF_030646155.1 of Conexibacter sp. CPCC 205762. Classification (GTDB taxonomy): domain Bacteria; phylum Actinomycetota; class Thermoleophilia; order Solirubrobacterales; family Solirubrobacteraceae; genus Conexibacter. Next base: position 72,678 of record NZ_JAUTDN010000029.1, on the reverse strand, counting down.
CGAGTACGACCGCGAACTGGGGCTGGCCCACGGCGTCACGCCGGAGGCGGTCGCGGCGGCGCTCGCGCGCACGCCCGGCGCGGCCGCCGTCTTCGTCGTCTCGCCGACCTACTACGGGATCGCCGCCGACGTGGCGGAGCTGGCGCGCGTCGCCCACGACGCCGGCGCGGCGCTCGTCGTCGACCAGGCGTGGGGCCCGCACTTCGGCTTCCACGGCGGCGTGCCGCAGTCGGCGCTGGCGCTCGGCGCCGACGCCGTCCTCACCTCGACGCACAAGATCGTCGGCTCGCTGGCGCAGTCGGCGATGCTGCACGTCGCCCGCGACGGCCTGATCGACCCCGACCGGATCGCCCGTGCGATCCGGCTCGTGCGCTCGACCAGCCCCAGCTCGCTGCTGCTCGCCTCGCTCGACGGCGCCCGTCGCCAGCTCGCCGTCCACGGCGAGGCGCTGCTGAGCGAGACGATCGCGGCGGCGGCGCGCACGCGCACGGCGATCGACGCCGTGCCCGGCTGCAGCGTCGTCGGCGAGGAGCTCGTCGGCGCGCCCGGCGCCGCCGCGTCAGATCCGCTGCGGATCGTGATCGACGTGCGCGGCACCGGCTGCTCCGGCTACGAGGTCGCCGCCGCGCTGAAGGCCGCCTACGACATCCATCCCGAGCTGGCGACGCAGGCGACGCTCGTGCTGGTGCTCGGCGCCGCGCAGCCGGTCGGGGCGCTGGAGCGGTTCGCGCACGACTTCGCCGAGACGATCGCGCGCGTCGCGCGGCCGGGGGCGAGAGAGGCGATCCTGCCGCCGCCGGCCGAGCTGCAGCAGCAGCTGGCGGTCGCGCCGCGCGACGCCTTCCTCGGCGCCGCGGAGGTGGTGGAGGTCGACGCCGCGGTCGGGCGTGTCTCCTGCGAGGCGATCGCCGGCTACCCTCCCGGGATCCCTGCACTGCTGCCCGGCGAGCGCGTCACGGCCGAGGTCGTCGCCTACCTGCGTGAGCTGGTGGCGTCGGGCGCGCGGCTGCACGGAGCCAGCGACCCGACCTTCGAGACGATCAATGTCCTCCGCTCAGACCCCGCTGCCCGCTGACCGCAAGGACCGCACGCGGCGGATGCCGGTCCTCGACCCGGCGCAGCTCGACGCGCTCGTCGCGCGTGCGCTCGCCGAGGACGTCGGCGACGGCGACGCGACCGCGGCCGTCACGATCGACGCCGACGCGCAGGCGCGCGCGCTGATCCGCCAGAAGGCGCCGGGCGTGATCTACGGGCTGGAGATGGCCGAGCGCGCCTTCCGCGCCGTCGACCCGACGCTGGTGCTGACGCGCCGCGTCGAGGAGGGCGTCTGGCGCGAGAGCGGCCCGGTGCTGGAGATCGCCGGCAACGCCCGCGCGCTGCTGACCGGCGAGCGGACCGCGCTGAACTTCCTCGGCCGCCTGTCCGGTGTCGCCACGCTGACCGCGCGCTGCGTCAGCGCGCTGGAGGGGACCGGCGCGCGCGTGCTCGACACGCGCAAGACGACGCCGGGGCTGCGGATGCTGGAGAAGGCGGCCGTCTGGGCCGGCGGCGGCGTCAACCACCGCATCGGCCTCTACGACGAGATCCTGATCAAGGAGAACCACGTGGCGGCGGCCGGCGGCGTGGGGGAGGCGGTGCGGCGGGCTCGGGCGGAGCGGCCCGACCTGCCGATCGAGGTCGAGGTCGAGAACCTCGACGAGCTGGAGGAGGCGCTGGCGGCCGGCGCCCGCCGCGTGCTGCTCGACAACATGGACCTCTCGACGCTGCAGACGGCCGTCGAGCGCACGGCGGGGCGCGCGTCGCTGGAGGCCAGCGGCGGCGTCACGCTCGACCGTCTGAGGGAGATCGGAGCGACCGGCGTAGACTTCATCTCAGTTGGGGCGTTGACGCACTCGGCCCCAGCGCTCGATCTCTCCCTCCTCTTGGAGTCACCATGAGCCTCCCCGTCCTCCCAAGTGCGCATAGCGGTTCCCCCATGCCCGGTCTCTCCCAGGCCCCGCTGATGCTCGAGAACATCCCCGCCCTGCAGGCGGAGGTGCGCGCGCTCGCCGACGCACGCGGCGCGAAGATCCTCGCCCACAATTACCAGCTGCCCGAGATCCAGGACGTCGCCGACTACGTCGGCGATTCGCTCGGCCTGTCGCAGTGGGCGGCGAGAACCGACGCCGACACGATCGTCTTCTGCGGCGTCCACTTCATGGCCGAGACGGCCTCGATCCTCTCGCCCGAGAAGACCGTCCTGATCCCCGACGTCGACGCCGGCTGCTCGCTGGCCGACTCGATCACCGCCGACCAGCTGCGCGCCTGGAAGGCGAAGCATCCCGGCGCGCAGGTCGTCATGTACGTCAACACGACCGCCGACGTGAAGGCCGAGACCGACTACTGCGTCACCTCGTCCAACGCCGTCAGAGTGGTCGAGCACATCCTCCGCGAGCACGGCCCGGAGACCGAGATCCTGTTCGGCCCGGACATGTTCCTCGGCGCCTACGTCGAGAAGCGCGTCGGCCGCCCGATGCACGTCTGGGACGGCGAGTGCCACGTTCACGCCGGCATCCGACCGGACGACATCACCGCCGTGCGCGCCGCCCATCCGGGGGCGGACTTCCTGATCCACCCCGAGTGCGGCTGCTCGACGAGCGTGATGGAGTACGTCGCCGCCGGCGACGTCGACGCCAGCGGCGTCCACATGCTGTCGACCGGCGGGATGCTGAGATACGCGCAGGACCACATCGGCTCCGACAAGCCGGTGATCGTCGCGACCGAGACCGGGATGCTGCACCCGCTGCGTGAGGCGGCGCCCGACCTCGACTTCATCGCCGCCAACGAGCGCGCCAGCTGCAAGTACATGAAGATGATCACGCTGCCGAAGCTGGTCGAGTCGCTGCGTGAGAACCGCACCGAGGTGAAGGTGCCGGAGGCGGTCGCCGGGCGCGCCCGCGTCCCGATCGAGCGAATGGTCGCGATCAACGCCTGAGCGCCGCCGCAGTCTCGTCGCAATCTCGCCCTTCTGCCGTCACAGCGGTCGCTGCGACGGTGGAGGGCATGAGATCGCGGATGACCGGCCCGCCGGAGCGGGCGTGCGACTGGGAGCCGTTGGAGCGGGCGCTGCCCGAGGCCTGGCTCGATGGCTGGATGTTCATGTTCTACGTCTCGCACCCCGCCGGGGGCGAGGACCTGCGCGCGTACAAGCACCAGATCACGCGCCGCTACCTGCACCTGCGGCTGGAGGACGGCCACGTCGCCGCGTACCGCTTCCTCGGCCACGACAGCTATCGCGCGGCGAAGCTGGTCGAGGAGGTCGAGGACGCCTACGCGACGATCGAGCCGCTCGGCTTCACGCGCGCGATGGAGCCGGTCGAACGGGCGGCCTGCCCCTGCGAGCGGGCGTCTCCCGGCGAAGACCTGTCAGGGCTGTTCGACGATCCGTGACAGCAGCCGCGCCAGTTCGGCGCGCTCATCGGCGCTGAGCGGCGTCAGCAGCGCCTCCTGCGCGGCCACGACGCGCTGCTGCAGTCGTGCCAGTGCCGCCGCGCCCGCGGGCGTGAGCGTGACGACGTTGCGGCGTCTGTCGTGCGGATCGCGCTCGCGCGCGATCAGCTCGTCGCGTTCCAGCTCGGCGACGACCGCGGCCATGTCGCTGCGGTCGATCCCGAGCCGGCGGCCGAGCGCGGCCTGGCTCGCCGGCCCGCCCTCCGACAGCGCCAGCAGCACGGTGAAGTGGTGGCGGCGGACGCGCTCGTGCGCGAGCGCGGCGTTGACCTGTGCGCTCGCCGCCGCCGCGGCGCGGTTGAGCAGCCAGCTCGGCAGCGTGCGCAGCAGGCGGGGCGGGTCGTAGTCGCGTTCGTCCATCGCGGAGGGAACGGTACCTGATTCGTTGGCGACACCAACGCTCTTCTGTTATGTTGGCGGAGCCAACGTTGGCAATACCAACAAAAGGGAAGGTCATCGTCATGAGCACGAACGCCGTCAGCATCGAGTCCGCTCCCGCAAACGCCGTGCAGACGCTCGGCGACCGCATCGAGCTGGAGCTGCTCGTCAGCGGCCTCGGCCAGTTCCTCGACGCGCATGACGCCGAGCGGGCGCCGCTGCTGTTCTCCGACGACGTCGTCGTCACCACGCTCGGCGGGACCGCCGAGGGGCGCGACGCGGTCGTCGCGCAGGCGCTGCGCAACCACCAGGTCCCGACCCAGCACCTGATCGCGAACGTCGTCAGCGAGATCGACGGCGACGACGCGCGCATGACCGCCAACCTGCTCGTCGTCTTCGCCGACGGGCCGCCGGCGCGGGTCGGCCCGCAGCAGGTCGAGCTGCCGACCGCGGCGCTGACGCTCGGCGAGCGCTACCGCTTCGAGGCTCGCCGCGGCGACGGCGGCTGGCGGCTGACGCGGATCGCGATCGACCCCGTCTGGGCCGCCGGAGCGAGACTCGGCTGAGACCGGAGCGCTGCTCAGTCGCCGGGCGCGCGGCCGGCGGCGAACAGGTCGAGCCCGCGCTCGGCGGCCTCGCGCACCGGTCTGAGCGAGTCGCGCTTGCGCTCGAACTCGGCCGGCGTGTACGCGTGCACGTCCGCTTGACCGCCCATCTCGGCCGCGTCCCACAGCGCGCCCGCCTGGTAGACGCGCTCCAGCCACGGGATCCCGTCGAAGAAGCCGGAGATCAGCACCACGACCCACTCGGGCCCGCGCTCCCGCTGCGGCAGCGCCCCTCTGGCGTCGTCGACCCTCGCCCCGCCGATCAGCGCATGCTCGATCGGCCAGCGGTCGCTGACCCGCTGCACGTAACGGCGCAGCTCACGCGTGTTGAGGCCGAGGTCCTCCGGGGGCACGGCGCAGATCGTCGCACCTCCCCCGGCGCCAGCGCAACGCGATGCATCCAACACAGCTCGTGTTGAGACCGGCGAGCGCGCCAGCCAAGCTGATTCACGATCGGCCACGCGCCTTCAGAAGATCGCGGCGGGATACGTCGCGCGGGATCTCGTATCCCGAGAAAGGAGGTGAGAGCTATTGACAAGCTCGCACTGATCCTGGCGCTGCTGCTGGTGATCCTCTGGGTCACGCGGTAACAGCGTCTCGGCTCGGCGTCCTGCGTGGGGATGCCGAGCCTTTAAATGGAAAACCCGGCGTGCGTGGCGCCGGGCTTCCAAGGCGAGAGCATCAAGCTCTGCTGATCCTTCCAGATGGTAGCGCGATCTCAGGCGAAGTCGGCGACGGTATGGGGGCCGACGACGCCGATCGCGAGGTGGTCCTCGATGTTGCGCGCGACGTCGGCGACCTCGTCGTAGGTGACGGCGTCGAGGGCGGCGATCGCGGCGTCGGGGTCGATTCTCTCGCCGTAGACGATCGACTGGGTCGCGGCGTGGCGGGCGACGGCGTTGGTGTTCTCGAACGCCAGCACGCGGGCGCCGGCGGCGTAGGCGCGGGCGCGCTCGACCTCCTCCGGCGTCGGGCCCTGTTCGCGCAGCTCGCTGACGATCTCGCGCATGCGGGTGTAGGCCTCGATCGTTCTGGTCGAGTCGAGGCCGGCCGACAGCTGCAGGATCGGCACGTCGGAGAAGGCGTGGGCGAGCGCGTAGACCGAGTAGGCGAGGCCGCGCTGCTCGCGGATCTCGTCGAACAGGCGCGAGCCCATCGAGCCGCCCAGCAGCGTCGCGTAGATCGCCAGCGCGGCGCGCGCTCTGCGGTCGGTCGGGTCGACCGCCGGGCGGTAGATCATCCGCAGATGCGACTGGTTGGAGTCGCGCTCCTCGACCAGCGTGCGCGGCTCGAACGCCGGCGCCGCCTCGGCCGCCGGGCCGGGCTGCAGCGCCGGGAAGCGGTCGAACAGCTCGTCCAGTGCGCCGTTGGCCGGCAGGTGCTCGAGGTTGCCGACGACGAAGGCGCCGCCGCGCGCGCCGGCCCACTGGCGCTCGCGGAAGGCGACGATGCCCTCGCGCGTGAAGCTGTCGCGCAGGTGCTCGACCGGGCCCAGCACCGGCCGTCCGAGCGGATGGTCGCCGAAGGCCGCTCTGTCGATCAGGTGCTCGGCGACCGTCGAGGGCTGGTCGTTGGAGCGGGCGATCTCCTGGATCACGACGCCGCGCTCGCGGTCGAGCTCCTCGGCGTCGAGCCGCGGCCGGCCGGCGAAGTCCGTCAACAGGTCGATCGCCTCCAGCGCCTTCTCCGCCCGCGCGGTGATGTGGAAGGCGACGAGGTCGTGCGAGGTGTAGGCGTTCAGCTGCGCGCCGAGGTTCTCGGCCGTCTCGTTGACGTCTCTGTACGTGACGTACTTCTCGCCGCCCTTGAAGACGAGGTGCTCGAGGAAGTGCGCCATCCCGTTCTCCTCCGGGCGCTCGGTGCGGGCGCCGGCGTCGAAGGCGACGAGCGCGGTCACGGCGCGCGTGCCGTCGAGCTGCACACGGTGGATCGGAAGGCCGTTCGGCGCGGTGGAGGAGGTGATCGCGGTCATGATCTGACGATAGTCCGTCGCGCTCGGCGCCCGGACTCCTGCTTGAAAATCCCTGCAAATCCGCTTGCAGCAACCCCCGCAGGCTCGCGTCCGCCGGGGGCACCTCGCTACCCTCGAACGACTCATGGCTCTCCCTGCTCGCAGAAACAGCGCCCGCCGCCGCGCGGTGCCGGCGCATTCGCCGAAGCACGCGGCCGCCGCTGTCAGAGCGCCCGCGAACCCTCGCCGCAGCACCGCGGTGATCGACTTCAAGGCCGTCGAGAAGCGCTACGACGTCGGCGCGATCGGCCTCGACCAGGCCAGCTTCTCGGTCCAGCGCGGAGAGTTCGTCTTCCTCGTCGGCTCGACCGGCTCGGGCAAGTCGACGATCATGCGCCTGCTGATCAAGGAGCTGGAGCCCAGCGGCGGCCGCATAGCCGTCGCCGGTCGCGACCTGTCGGAGATCACGCGCCGTCGCGTGCCGTACTACCGCCGCAACATCGGCGTCGTCTTCCAGGACTTCAAGCTGCTGCCCAACCGCACCGTCCACGACAACGTCGCGTACGCGCTGCAGGTGACGGGCGGCTCGCGCAAGGAGATCCGCGCCAAGGTGCCGGACATCCTGCGCCTCACGGGCCTCTCGACGAAGCTCCACAACTACCCCGACCAGCTCTCCGGCGGAGAGCAGCAGCGCGTGGCGATCGCGCGCGCGTTCGTCAACCACCCGCCGCTGCTGCTGGCCGACGAGCCGACCGGCAACCTCGACCCCGAGACGTCGATCGGGATCATGCAGCTGCTCTACCGCATCAACAAGACCGGCACGACGGTGCTCGTGGCGACCCACGACCACCGCATGGTCGACAAGATGCGCCGCCGCGTGATCGAGCTGTCCAGAGGCCGCATCGTGCGCGACGAGGCGGGCGGCCTCTACGCCAGAGACGAGTCGACGCGCGAGTTCGCCGCGCGCCTGCGCAGCGACGCGCCGGTCGCGCCGGAGACGATGGCCGTCGAGGCCGGCCGGATGACGCAGCGCAGCATCGCCGCGCGCGCCGACGAGGCCGCGCGCAGCGCCGAAGCCGAGGCCGACAGCGCCCGCGCCGCGCGCATCGCCCGCCGCGCCGCCCGCGACGCCGAGGCTGAGGCCGAGGCCGCCGCCCGCGCCGAGACGGCCGCGACGGAGGCCTCCCGCTCATGAAGATCGGATTCTTCGCTCGCGAGGCGATGCGCTCGCTCGGGCGCAACGCCGCGCCCAGCTTCGCCGCGCTCGCGACGATCCTGCTGACGATGCTCGTGATCGGCGTCTTCATCCCGATCGTGCAGGCGACGACCGGCGCCGCCAACGACGTCCGCCAGCGCGTGCTCGTCGACGTCTACCTGAGAAGAAACGCGACCGCCAGAGACGCCGAGCGCGTCAGAGCGATGCTGCTCGACACACCGAACGTCAAGCGCGTCGAGTTCATCTCCAAGCAGCAGGCCTACGAGCAGCAGCGCAAGAAGGACCCGGAGGCGTTCGACCTGCTCGGCGCCAACCCGCTGCCCGACACCTTCCGCGTCACGCCGGAGAACCCGGACACGGTGCTGGAGATCAAGTCCGACCTCGCGCCGGCCGCCGCCGGCGGCGGCCGCACCCCGGTCGACCAGTCGATCGACGAGGTCCGCGACCGCCGCGAGGACACGACCAAGATCCTCCAGGTGACGAGATTCGTGAAGCTGATGGCGGGCACGCTCGGCGCGCTCCTGATCGCCGCCTCGATCTTCCTGATCGCGAACACGATCCGCCTCTCGCTCTACGCCCGCCGCCGCGAGGTCGAGGTGATGAAGCTGGTCGGCGCGACCGACTGGTTCATCCGCTGGCCGTTCGTGATCGAGGGCGTGATCGTCGGCGCGCTCGGCACGCTGCTGGCGATCCTGCTGCTGGCGGTCGGCAAGATCGCGATCATCGACCCGCTCGCCGACGACTTCGCGCTGATCGCGGCGCCCGAGACGCTGCCGTTCGCGGCGCTCGTCGCGGTCATGCTCGGCGCCGGCATCGCGATCTCGGCGATCGGCTCGGCCGTCTCGCTGCGCCGCTTCCTCAGAGTCTGATCCCGCCGCGCGGAGGGCGGCCGGCGCCTACGGCCGCCGCCCGACCGCGATCAGGTGCGCGCTGGCGCCGAGCACGCTCGGCTCCTGCTCGATCCGCGCGATCGCCTCCAGCAGCGTCGCGCGGCGCGCCTCGTCCTCCAGCCACCACGCCTCCTCGCGCGGCGGCAGGAACGACGCCGGCCCCTCGACCGCGAGCACGCCCTCGACGGCGAAGCCGGCGACCGCCAGCTCCTCCCACAGCTCGTCGGGGTGGTGGAAGTGCGCGTTCGTGAACCACTCGGGGCGGCCGTCCGGGTTGCGGTGCTCGCCGTCGCCGACCGTGCGCGCGACCGCCTGCGCGAAGCCGTCGTCGGCGAGCGCGCGGGCATGGATCCCGTCGAAGGTCGAGGCGAAGCGCGAGACCGCCGCCGCCAGCACCGGCGCGCCCGGCTTCAGCACCCGCAGCGCCTCCGCCAGCGCCGTCGCGCGGCCGGGCGCGTCGAGGTGGTAGAGCGGGCCGAGCAGCAGCGCGGCGTCGGCGCTCGCGTCGTCCCACGGCAGCGCGCGGGCGTCGCCGAGCACGACCTCCGCCAGCGGTGCGCGCGCAGCGGCCGACGCCTCCTGCGCCTGTGAGACGTGCAGCGGGACCGGGTCGAGCAGCCGCACCTCGTAGCCGTCGGCGGCGAGCGGGAGCGCGTGGACGCCGGCCGCGCCGCCGACGTCGAGCACGACCGCGGGCGCCGGCGGCAGCAGCCGCTCCAGCAGCGCGCGCGTGCGCAGCCGCTCGACCTGGCCGTGGCGTTCGAGCCGCTCCTGCTCGTGCCCCAGCTCGTAGTGGGCGGCGATCTCGGGGTCGATCCGGTATTCCGTCATTAACCCCCAGCATATGAGCCCTCGATACGCTGACGGCGTGCCCCGTCGCTCATCGCGTATACCGATATTGCTCGGCGGGACGTTCCTCGCCGTCGCCGTGCTCGCGCTCGGCATCTTCCTCGGCGGCCATCCGACCTCGCTGCCGCAGCCGATCCGCAACGTGCTCGTCGCCGACGACGAGGCGCAGCAGGTGCAGCAGGCGCTCGACACGATCGAGGACGCCTACTACCGCCCGATCTCGCGCGACCAGCTCGTCAACAAGAGCATCGAAGGCGCGGTCACCAGCCTCGACGACCAGTTCTCGCACTACTTCGACCCCGAGACCTACAAGCGCTTCCAGCAGACGACGAACGCGAAGTTCGGCGGCATCGGCGTCTCGATCCAGGGCGAGAGAAGAGGGCTGCTCGTCACGAGAGTGAGCAGCGACACGCCGGCCTCGAAGGCGGGCGTCGAGAGAGGAGACCTGATCGTCGCCGTCGGCAGAGACCTGCTCGCCGGCCACCCCGCCGACTACGGCATCAACATGATCAAGGGCGACCCGGGCACCGACGTCACGCTGACGCTCGAGCGCGACGGCAGACGCTTCGAGAGAACGCTCGAGCGGGCCGAGATCAACACGCCCGTCGTCGCCTCGAGAATGGTCAGAACGAGATCGGGCAACTACGGGTGGGTGGTGTTCTCCAGCTTCACGACCGACTCCAGCAGAGAGGTCCGCGCCGCCGTCGACAGACTGCTGAGACAGGGCGCCAGAGGGATCGTGCTCGACCTCCGCGGCAACGGCGGCGGGCTCCTCAACGAGGCGGTCGAGACGGCCTCGATCTTCATCCCCGACGGCACGATCGTCTCGACCGACGGCCGCGCCCGCGCCCGCCACGTCTACGACGCGACCGGCGACGCGATCAGATCTTCGGTCCCGGTCGTCGTGCTGGTCGACAGAAACACCGCCTCCTCCTCGGAGATCGTCACCGGCGCGCTGCAGGACCGCAGACGCGCGAGAGTCGTCGGCACGCGCACCTACGGCAAGGGCGTCTTCCAGGAGATCCGCGAGCTGCCCGACGGCGGCGCGCTCGACATCACCGTCGGCCAGTACTTCCTGCCGAGCGGGCGCAACATCGGCGGCAAGGGCGTCAGAGAGGGCGACGGCATCAAGCCCGACGTCAGAGCCGTCGACGATCCGCACACGCCCAGACGCGACGAAGCGCTCGACACGGCGCTGAGAACGCTCGCGGCCGAGTCGCGGTGAGCCCGCGGCGCGACGAGAAGGCGGCCGCCGCTCGTCTCCGTCGCGCCGGGCAGCGAGCCCAGCGCGATCCGGACGAGCCGCAGCCGCGCGAGCGGGCGCGCGACCGCGCGGCCGAGCGGCCGCAGCGCGGCGAGCTGGTCGCGCTGCTGGAGAAGCGCGGCCGCTTCATGGTCGGCCAGCCGTTCTTCGGCAGCGGCCCGAAGCCGATCGTCGACCGCGACCGCACCAGCAACTACGGCGACCTCGTGCTGCTGCGCGTCTCCAACCGCGGCGGCAAGGGCCACGCGAAGGTCGTGCGCCGGCTCGGCCGCCCCGACGTCGCCGCCGACGTGCTGGAGGCGCTGATGCTCGACCGCGGCCTCAAGCGCCGCTTCGACCCGGCCGTCGAGCGGGCTGCGCGCGAGCCGCGCGCGGTCGCGGTCGACGGCCGCCGCGACCTGCGCGAGCTGACGACCTTCACGATCGACCCGGCGACCGCGAAGGACTTCGACGACGCGATCTCGGCCGAGGCGCTGGGGGAGGAGCGCTGGCGGATCTGGGTCCACATCGCCGACGTCTCCGCCTACGTCCGCCCCGGCGACCTGGTCGACCGCGAGGCGTTCAAGCGCTCGACCTCCGTCTACGTCCCCGGCAAGGTCGAGCCGATGCTGCCGGAGGGGCTCTCCAACGACGCCTGCTCGCTGCGGCCGCACGCCGACCGGCTCGCCGTCACGGTCGAGCTGGAGCTGCACGCCGCCGCCGTCACGAAGGTCGCCTTCTACCGCTCGACGATCCGCTCCGACGAGCGGCTCGACTACGAGCGCGTCGACCGCATCTTCGCCGGCGAGGAGGCGGCGCAGGAGCCGTGGGCGGAGCCGCTGCGCGCGGCGCGGGCCGCCGCCGCGGCGCTGCAGGCCAAGCGCGAGCGCCAGGGCGCGCTCGCGATCGAGTCCTCCGAGCCGGAGTTCACGTTCGACCGCGAGGGCCACGTGACCGCGGTCGAGGGCCGCGTCCAGACCGAGTCGCACCGGCTGATCGAGCACCTGATGATCCTCGCCAACGAGCAGGTCGCCAAGCTGCTCGCCGAACGCAGATCGCCGGCCCTCTTCCGCGTCCACGAGCGGCCCGACGGCAGCGCCGCCGAGCGGCTCGTCGCACAGCTCGCCTCGCTCGGCGTGCCGACCCCGCCGCTGCCGGAGTCGCCGACCTCGCAGCAGGCGGCGGAGGTGATCGCGGAGGCGTCGCGGCTCGTCGTCGAGCACGCGCGCCGCAACGGCGGCGCCGGCGCGACCGGGCTCGGCAGCCTCGTGCTGCGCTCGCTCAAGCAGGCCCGCTACGACCCGCGCAACCTCGGCCACACCGGCCTCGGGCTCGAGCACTACTGCCACTTCACCTCGCCGATCCGCCGCTATCCGGACCTCGTCTGCCACCGCGCGCTGCTGGCGGCCGTCGGCGGCGGGGAGGAGGAGCCGCAGGCGTCGCGGCTGCCCGGCGCGGCCGACTGGACCTCCGCGCGCGAGCGCGACGCGATGCAGATCGAGCGCGCCGCCGACGACGTCGCGCGCTGCTTCCTGCTGGAGAGACGGCTGTTCGAGGCCGGTGCGGGCGCGCAGCCGGAGTTCGACGGCGAGGTCGTCAGCGTGATCGGCGCCGGTGCCTTCGTCGCGTTCGGCGACGGCTACGAGGGGCTGCTGCCGGTGCGGCGGCTGCGCGGCGACTGGTGGGAGCTGAACGAGGAGGGGACGATCCTGCGCGGCGAGCGCTCCGGCGCGACGATCAGGATCGGCGACGCGGTCCGCGTCGTCGTCGACCGCGTCGACGCGCCGCGCGGTCGCGTCGACCTCTATCCGCTGGAGCTGGCGCAGCCCGCGCGCTGAGATCGTCGTGCGTTCGACCGACGTCGTGATCATCGGCGCAGGCGCCGCCGGGCTGATGTGCGCGATGACCGCTGCCGCGCGCGGCCGGCAGGTGCTGCTGCTGGACCACAGCAACAAGGCCGGCAAGAAGATCCTCATGTCCGGCGGCGGCCGCTGCAACTTCACCAACATGTACGCGGAGCCGGCCAACTTCGCCTCGGCCAACCCGCACTTCTGCAAGTCGGCCCTGGCGCGCTACACGCCGTGGGACTTCATCGCGCTGGTCAGCGAGCACGGCGTGCCCTACCACGAGAAGAAGCTCGGCCAGCTGTTCTGCGACAACCGCTCCAAGGACATCCTCGAGCTGCTGCTGGAGGAGTGCCGGCGGGCCGGCGTCGAGCTGCACCTGAGAACCGCGGTGCAGCAGATCGAGCGGCGCGACGACGGCTACCTGCTGGAGACCGACCTCGGGCCGGTCGCCGCGGCGTCGCTGGTGGTCGCGACCGGCGGCCTCTCGATCCCGACGCTCGGCGCGACCGGCTTCGGCTACGAGGTCGCGCGCCAGTTCGGCCACAGCGTCCTGCCGACCCGCGCCGGGCTCGTGCCGTTCACGCTCTCGGGCCCGCTCAGGGAGCTGTGCGCCGAGCTGTCGGGCACATCGGTGGAGGAGTGCGTCGTCAGCTGCAACGGCGAGAGCTTCCGCGAGAACATCCTCTTCACCCACCGCGGCCTCAGCGGCCCGGCGATCCTGCAGATCTCCTCCTTCTGGCGGCCCGGCGACGTCGTCGAGATCAACCTGCTGGCCGACCGCGACGCGTTCGAATGGCTGCAGCGCGAGCAGGCCGCGCGCCCCAACAGCGAGCTGAAGACGGTGCTGGGGGAGGTCTTCACGAAGAAGCTGGCGGCGCTGCTGGTCGAGCGCTGGTTCGCCGCCAAGCCGATGAAGCAGCACACGCCGGCCGAGCTGCGCGCGATCGCCGACAGGCTCGCCGCCTGGCGGGTGGCGCCGGCCGGCACCGAGGGCTACCGCACGGCGGAGGTCACGCTCGGCGGCGTCGACACGCGCGAGGTGTCGTCGAAGACGATGGAGTCGCGCAGGAGCCCGGGGCTGTACTTCATCGGCGAGGTGCTCGACGTCAGCGGCCACCTCGGCGGCTTCAACTTCCAGTGGGCGTGGGCCTCGGGCCACGCCGCCGCGCAGGTCGTCTGAGCGCTCAGCGCTCGTAGTCGCGCTTGGCGCGGGCGATCTCGCGCTTGGTGTCGCGCTCCTTGATCGACTGCCGCTTGTCGAACATGTCCTTGCCCTGTGCGAGCGCGATCTCGACCTTCGCGCGCGGCCCTCTGAAGTAGATCCGCGTCGGCACGAGCGTCAGGCCTCTCTCTCTGACTCTGCCGACCAGTCTCTCGATCTCGCGTCTGTGCAGCAGCAGCTTGCGGTCCCGCTCGGGCAGGTGGTTGTCGCGGTAGGCGGCGACGTACGGCGGGATGTGCATGTTCAGCAGCCACACCTCGCCGCCTCTGACGAGCGCGTAGGCGTCCTTCATCTGCGCACCGCCGTCGCGCAGCGACTTGACCTCGGTGCCGGTCAGCACGATGCCGGCCTCGTAGGTGTCGAGCAGGTTGTAACGGAACCGCGCCTGGCGGTTCGTCGCGACGTCGCCGGGAGCGACCTTCTTCTTGGCCTTTCTTGCCATGGCCATCTAGCGTGCCACAAAGCACGCCGAAAGCGCAGGGCGGCCCGGCGAGGGGCCTCTAGTCGTTCAGCAGCTCGGCCAGCAGCTGGCGCTGGGTCGGCTTCGCCGCCTCGTAGCGCTCTCTGCCGGCCGGCGTGAGGCAGGCGAAGATGCCGCGGCGGTCGACCGCGCACATCGAGCGCGTGACGAGGCCGTCGGCCTCGAGCCGGCCGATCAGCCGCGAGAGCGCGCTCTGGCTGAGGTGGACGGTGTCCGCAAGGCCCTGCATGCGGTGCTGCTCGGCGTCGCAGCAGGCGAGGCGCTCCAGCACCTCGAACTCGCTGACGCCGAGCTGGTGGCGTTCCTGCAGGACCTTCTCCAACGCGCAGGTGGTGCGGGCGTGACGGTCGAGCAGCTCGCGCCACTGGGCGACGAGCTGATCGTCGTCGCGGGCCGTGGTCGGCTTGCTTCGGATAATCGTCATGACGCGCGGATTATACCAGACAGTCACAATATTTGCCTTCACATAATTTTCATCTGCAATCTTTGCACATGCATGTATTCTCTCCGGCCATGACCGCAACCCTCTCTCCACCGACTGCCGCCCCGGCAGACGAGGCGACCCGCGAGAACCACTGGGACGCCCGCCTGTGGGGGGCGCTGCTCGTGCTCTGCGGAGCACTCTTCCTCGACGGGCTCGACGTCTCGATGGTCGGCGTCGCACTGCCGTCGATCGGGGCCGACCTCGGCCTCTCCACCAGCGACCTCCAGTGGGTCGTCTCCGGCTACGTGCTCGGATACGGCGGTCTCCTGCTGCTCGGCGGCCGCACCGCCGACATCCTCGGCCGCCGCAAGGTCTTCCTCGCCGCGGTCGCCGTCTTCGCCGTCGCCTCCGTCCTCGGCGGCATCGCGAACGACGGGACGATCCTGATCGCGACCCGCTTCATCAAGGGCGTCAGCGCGGCCTTCACGGTCCCCGCCGGCCTCTCGATCGTGACGACGACCTTCCCCGAGGGCCACGTCCGCAACAGAGCGCTGGCGATCTACGCCGGCATCGGCGCGACCGGCTTCTCCGCCGGCCTGATCCTCGGCGGCCTGCTGACCGAGCTCGGCTGGCGCTGGACCTTCCTCGTGCCCGGCCCGATCGCGCTGATCGTGCTGCTCGCCGGCATCAAGCTGATCGCGAAGGACAAGCCGGACCCGAACGAGCGCAAGAGCTTCGACGTCGGCGGCGCCGTCACCGTCAGCGCCGCGATGCTGCTGCTCGTGCGCACCGTCGTGACCGCGCCCGACCACGGCTGGGCCTCGGCGCAGACGCTCGGCGGCTTCGCGATCGTCGTCGCGCTGCTGGCGACCTTCATCACGCTCGAGCAGCGCGTCAAGCATCCGCTCGTGCGGCTCGGGATCTTCAAGTCCGGCTCGCTCGTGCGGGCCAACCTCGGCGCCGTCGGCGTCTTCGGCAGCTACGTCGCGTTCCAGTTCATCGCGACGCTGTACCTGCAGAACCTGCTCGGCTGGAGCGCGCTGGAGACGGCGCTCGCCTTCCTGCCGGCCGGCCTGCTGGTCGCGGCCGTCGCGCCGCGGATCGGCACGGTCGCCGACCGCATCGGCACCCAGCCGCTGATCGTCGGCGGCTTCGTCGCCTTCATCGCCGGCTATCTGCTGTTCCTGCGGATCGACGAGTCGCCCTCGTACGTGACGACGATCCTGCCGACGATGCTGCTGCTCGGCGTCGGCTTCGCGCTGACCTTCCCTGCGCTCAACATGCAGGCGACGGCCGGCATCGCCGACCACGAGCAGGGGCTCGCCTCGGGCCTCGTCAACACCTCGTTCCAGATCGGCGGCGCGGTCGTGCTCGCCGTCGCCTCGGCGATCGTCCTCTCGCAGGCGGGCGCGTCGACCGATCCGCAGGTGCTGCTGGACGCCTACAAGCCGGCGCTCGGCGTGATCGCCGGCCTCTCGTTCGTCAGCCTGCTCGTCGCGCTCACCGGTGTGGTCTCTCGCCAGCGGCACTCGGCCGTCGCCGGCATCGCCGAGAGCTAGACGCAGCACAGCGGGCCCTCGCCCGTCGGTCGCGTCGCGGCATCCCCGCGCGGCGGCGACGACGGCGGGCGGGGGATCCGCCGCTTGCGCAAGCGTTGTCCAGCTTCCGCGAGCGACTGGATGTCAGTCCATCGGCGGCCGGTGCGTTGAACGCGCCGGCCGCACGTCGTTGTGGGAACGCTCTGCGGCGGTGGCGGCGGTCGCGGCGACGGCGATGGCGCCTGCGGCCGCCGCCACGCGACCTACGCGTCCGCGAAGGTGCGCGCCAGGTGGGTCGCGTCCATCCCCAGCACCAGCAGCGCGATCAGGCCGATGTAGACGATGCCGACCAGCAGCCGCTGGCGCGGCGTGACGCGGTAGTAGGAGGCGACCTGCTCGCCGCCCTCTCTCAGCTGCTTCCAGCGCCGCCACGTCTCGAAGGCGGCGAAGACGGCGATGATGATGATGATCGGGTTGGGGAAGACGAACGCGACCATGACCATCACGAACAGTCCGACGAACCACATCCACGGCGTCATCGCCGCCATCGCGCGGCCGCCGTCGAGCGGCACGACCGGCATCAGATTGAAGAGGTTCAGGAAGAAGCCGGTGAACGCGAGCGCCTGCCAGAACTCGTCGCCGGTCAGCTGCCACGGGATCAGCAGCGCGGCCGCGCCGAGCGAGCCGAGCACCGGGCCGGCGAGACCGACGCGCGCCTCCGCCGCGGCGTCGTCGCCGAGCGACTTGGCCGAGACGACGGCGCCGAGGAAGGGGATGAACATCGGTGCGCTCGCCTCGATCCCCTCACGCCGCAGCTGGATCACGTGGCCGAGCTCGTGCACGAGCAGCAGCAGCACGAAGCCGAGCGCGAACTTCCAGCCCCAGATCAGCGCGTAGGCGGCGACCGAGACGAGCATCGTGCCGGAGGTCGTCAGCAGCTTCAGCTTCGGCAGCGCCAGCAGCAGGCCCTTCAGCGGGCCGAGGAATCTGGCGATCGCCGCGACGACGACGAGCAGCGGGCCGAACAGCCGCCGCAGCCTCGACGGCGGCCGCTGCGGCTCGGGCGGATCGTGCGGCGGCGGGCCGGGCGCGGGCGCGTGCGGCGCGGGCGCGCCGTCCCACGCCGGGGGCGGCGGGGTCGGCGTGTTGGGGGGAAGCCAGTTGCGCTGCTCCATCTCAGATCGATTGTGGCAGGCGCTGTCGGCTAGACTGGACGGGCAAGAGTCTTTCCCGGGGACGACAGGCTTCGACGTGGTCGATTCATGGGAATGGTTGCGAGCCGAGGTTCCGGTTGGCCTCGCAAAACCACCGGAAAAACCATACGTGCGGACTCTCACGAGTACGCCCTCGCCGCCTAGCACCTAGCTAGAGCCGTGAGGTTTCGGCCCTCGCCAGCCTGCCGCGGGGATCGCCGGAATCAGAAGCAGGCTCACCCGAGGAGATCCGCCTCTGTCGAATCGGGGACATTTTTCAGGAGGCTGGTCCCGCGCAACCCCGCCAGCGAGGCGAGCGCGGGACGAGAACAGAGCGCTGGCTATGCTCGTAGACGCCATTGTCGTGCGGCTGCGGACCCGGGTTCAATTCCCGGCGTCTCCACTGCAGACGAAGAAGCCCCGCTCTGGTGAGCGGGGCTTCTTCGCGTTACGGGTGCGTAGGCGCGCGCCGGTCCAGCGCGGCGCGATCGTCCCCGTCGGCTGAGCCGGCGCCTCGCGGTCTCAGCCCGCCGCGCGCATCGTCTTGCGGCAGCGCCGCTCCAGCACGTGCGCGGCGAGCCAGAAGCGCTTGAAGGCCGGGTTCCGGGTCTGGCCGTGGTGGTAGCGGTAGTAGATCTGCTGGGCGATGCCGGCGAGGCGGAACATGCCGAAGACCTCGTAGAACGGCCAGTCACCCGGGGAGAGGCCGGTCGCCGCGCAGTAGCGCTCGACGATCTCGCGGCGGGTCGGCATCCCCGGCAGGTGCGACGGCTGTCTGCGGAACTGCTGCGCGCCGCGGCCGTCGCCGGGCTCGATCCAGTAGGCGAGCGAGCTGCCGAGGTCCATCAGCGGGTCGCCGATCGTCGCCAGCTCCCAGTCGAGCACCGCGCGCACGTTCGTCGGCTGCGCCGGGTCGAGCACGAGGTTGTCGAGGCGGTAGTCGTTGTGGATCAGGCAGGCGCCGACGTCGGCCGGCTGGCGCTCTCTCAGCCACGCGATCACGCCCGCGAACGAGGGCACGTTCCAGGTCTTCGCGCGCGTGTAGCGCTCGCTCCAGCCGGCGACCTGGCGTGCGACGTAGCCGTCGCCGCGGCTCAGGTCGGCGAGCCCGGCCGCCTGCACGTCGACGCGGTGCAGCTCGACGAGCAGATCGACGAAGCGGTCCCCGAGCGCGCGCATCAGCGCCGGGTCGGTGCCGATCTCCGGCGGCATCGAGCGACGCGGGATCACGCCGGCGACGCGCTCCATCACGTAGAAGTCGCTGTCGATCACGGCCGCGTCCCGGCACAGTGCGACGACCGCCGGGACGGCGCCGAAGACCGGCTTCAGCGCCGCCTGGATGCGGTACTCGCGCGCCATGTCGTGCGCCGAGGCGGCCTTCGTCCCGGCCGGCGGGCGGCGCAGGATCAGGTCGCGGTCGGCGTACCGCAGCAGGTACGTCAGGTTCGACGCGCCGCCGGCGAACTGCCGCACCTGCGGCAGCCCGTCCGGCAGGTCGGCGCCGGGCGAGGCGCCGCGCAGCCACGCGTCGACGGCGCCGACGTCGAAGGCGTCCTCCTCGCGGACGGCGCGGTCCTCCGAACGGGCGCCGGCGGGTGCGCTCAAAGGACCGGCTCCTCCTCGCCCCGCTGACGCCGCAGCTCGCGCCGCGCGATCGACAGCTTGTGGACCTCGTCGGGCCCGTCGGCGAGCCGCAGCGTGCGCATGTGCGCGTACATGTACGCCAGCGGCGTGTCGTCGGAGACGCCGCCGCCGCCGTGCACCTGGATCGCGCGGTCGATGATCTTCAGCGCGATGTTCGGCGCCGCGACCTTGATCGCCGCGACCTCGATGCGGGCGTTCTTGCCGCCGACGCGGTCGACCAGCCAGGCGGTCTTGAAGACGAGCAGCCGCAGCATCTCCAGCTCGATCCGCGCCTCCGCGATCCAGTCGCGGATGTTGGAGCGGGTCGAGACCGGCTTGCCGAACGTCTCGCGCGCGTCCGCGCGAGCGCACATCAGCTCCAGCGCCCGCTCAGCCGCGCCGATCGCGCGCATGCAGTGGTGGATGCGGCCCGGCCCGAGCCGCGCCTGCGCGATCAGGAAGCCCGCGCCCGGCTGCGCGATCACGTTCTCGAACGGGACGCGCACGTCGGTGAAGCTCAGCTCGCCGTGGCCCTCCGGGTCGTGGTAGCCGAAGACCGGCAGCGAGCGGACGATCTCCAGGCCGGGCGTCTCCAGCGGCACGAGCACCATCGACTGCTGCGCGTAGGCGTGCGCCTCCGGATCGGTCTTGCCCATCACGATCAGCACTCTGCATCTCGGGTGCATGACGCCGGTCGTCCACCACTTGCGGCCGTTGAGGACCAGCTCGTCGCCGTCGCGCACCATCGAGAGCTGCACGTTGGTCGCGTCGGAGGAGGCGACGTCGGGCTCGGTCATCGCGAACGCCGAGCGGATCTCGCCGTCGAGCAGCGGCTGCAGCCAGCGGTCCTTCTGCGCCTCGCTGCCGAACTGGTGCAGCACCTCCATGTTGCCGGTGTCGGGGGCGTTGCAGTTGGTCGCCTCGGCGGCGATCGTCGTGCGGCCCATCAGCTCCGCCAGCGGCGCGTACTCCAGGTACGACAGGCCGGGGCCGTGCGCGGGGTCAGGCAGGAACAGGTTCCAGAGGCCGCGAGCGCGCGCCTCCTCCTTCAGCTCCTCCATCACCGGCGGGTGGACGTGCGGCGTGTCGCCGGCGCGCACCTGCTCGATGTAGACCGCCTCGGCCGGGTAGACGCGTTCGTCCATGAACGCCTGCAGCCGCTCCTGGTACTGCTTGGCGCGGTCGCTCAGCTCGAAGTCCATCCGTTCTCTCTCCTCGCGGTCAGGTTCGTACGTCCAGCACGACCTTGCCGGTCGCGCGCCGTTCCTCCAGCAGCATCAGCGCGTCGGCCGCCTGCTCCAGCGGCAGCCGCGCGCCGACCAGCGGCGCGACGACGCCGCGCTCGATCAGCGCGTGCAGCTCGCCGCCGATCTGCTGGTTCACCTCGGTGTGCTTCAGCACGTAGGCGCCCCAGCCGGCGCCGACGACGCTGACGTTGTTGAGCAGCAGGCGGTTGACTCTCACCTCGGGGATCGAGCCGGCGGTGAAGCCGACGACGACGGCGCGGCCGTCCTCGTTGAGCGTCCGCAGCGAGTCGGTGAAGCGGTCGCCGCCGACCGGGTCGAGCACGACGTCGGCGCCGCCCAGCTGCTTCACCGCGTCCTTGAAGCCGTCGGCGCGGACGACCTCGTCGGCGCCGGCCGCGCGCGCGACCTGCTCCTTCTCATCGCTGGAGACGACCGCGATCGTGCGCGCGCCGAGCCCCTTCGCGACCTGCAGCGAGGCCGTGCCGACGCCGCCGGCGGCGCCGTGCACGAGCACCGTCTCGCCGGCCGCGAGCCGCCCGCGCAGTCTCAGCGCGAACCACGCCGTGTGGTAGTTGAGGATCAGCGCCGCGCCCTGCGCGAAGTCGAGCTGCTCGGGCAGCGGGAAGGTCATGAACGTCGGCGCGACGGCGACCTCGGCCCAGCCGCCGAGCATCGGGAAGGCGGCGACGCGGTCGCCCGCTCTGACGTGCGCTCCGGCCGGTGCGGAGCGGACGATCCCGGCGACCTCGCTGCCCGGCACGAACGGCGTCGGCGGCTTGACCTGGTACAGGCCGCGGGTCTGCAGCAGCTCCGGGAAGGAGACGCCGGTCGCGTGCACCTCGACGACGACGCCCTCGCCGCCGGTCAGCGTCTGGTCGGGCGTCGGCTCGTCGCGGCGGACGAGCCGCAGCGCGATCTGCGGGCCGGTCTCCTCTGCGATCTCGATCGCCTTCACGCCTGCTCCTCCTCGCGCGGTTCCGTGCGCGGCCCGGGGATGTTGCGGAACTGGAACGGCGCCGGCTCGCGTCCGATCTGCACGAACCAGCACTCGCCGCTGCCCTCGCCGCCGAACAGCCGCAGCGCGGTGTCGGCGACGATCGCAGGGTCGAGCAGCTCGAAGCCGGCCTGGCGCAGCCCGTCTCTGACGTGCGCGATCAGCGGCGTCTCGGCGAAGGTCGGGCAGACGGCGTTGAAGCGGATTCCCTCAGTCGCCAGCAGCGGGCCGAGCGAGCGCGTGAGGCCGACGACCGCGTGCTTGTTGGCGGCGTAGATCGCGTCCAGCGGCACGGCGGTGAGGCCGGCGAGCGAGGCGGTCGCGACGATCGCGCCGCCGCCGCGCTCGCGCAGGGCGGGCAGGGCGGCCTGCGTGCCGAAGACGACGCCGTCGAGGTTGACGCCCATCGCGCGGCGGTAGAGCGACAGGTCGAACTGCTCGCCGATCATCGTGTCGCTGGTGACGCCGGCGTTCAGCAGCACGAGGTCGAGGCCGCCGGCCTGCTCCTGCGCGAAGGCGACGGCGGCGTGGTTGGCCTCGAGGTCGCTGACGTCGAGCACGAAGGCATGCCCGCCGACTCTGTCGGCGACCTCGGCCGCGCCGGCGCCGTCGAGGTCTGCGACGACGACCTCGGCGCCGGCCGCCGCCAGCGCGAACGCGGTCAACCGGCCGATGCCGCTGGCGCCGCCGGTGACGAGCGCGACCTTGTCGCGCAGGTCGGGGATCGTCCGCTCGCTCAACTCGCTCCTCCGCCTCTCGTGGTTACGTCCGGCAGCTCCGATTCGCCCCGCAGGACGGAGCGGATCAGGTCCACCGCCGGCTCGCGCAGCCCGTCCAGCTCGCCGGCGCGACCGTGCTCGGCCGCGCTCAGCACCAGTTCGTTGATGCCCCCGACGACCGCTGTCGCAAGCGTGCGCGAGACCGGCCGCAGCCGCGGCTCGTCGCGCCGCAGCTCGCTCGCGAAGGAGACGAGCGCGTCGGCGAAGCGGTCGAGCGCCTCGCGCCGGTGCACGAGCGCCTGCGGGCCGGCGCCGAGGATCTCGACGAGGAAGGTGCGCGTCAGCTCGGGGCGTGCCGCCATCGCGTCGAGGTAGGCGGCGACGACGGCCTCCACGCGCGCCTCCCACGGCTGCCCGGCGGAGCGCTCGGCGGCCGCCTCCTGCGCGCCGATGACGTGCGCCGAGGCGGCGTCGTAGGCGGCCAGGAAGCAGTCGAGCTTGTCGTCGAAGCGCTCGTAGAAGGTGCGCTTGGAGACGCGCGCGGCGCGCACCACGTCGGCGATCGTGGTCGCCGCGTAGCCCTTCGCGGAGACCGCCTCGTTCATGCCGCAGACGAGCCGCTCGCGGGCGCTGTCGAGCGTCTCTCCCGGCTCGTCTTCGGCAACCGGCGTGAGCATTGGTACCGCACGGTACCATCGCGCCGATGACGACCGCGACACTTGCCGAGGCGCTGCCGCTGCCGTGCGGCGCCGTGCTCCCCAACCGGATCGCGAAGGCGGCGATGAGCGAGCAGCTCGGCGACCGCTCCAACCGCCCGACGCAGCAGCTCGACCGCCTCTACGAGCGCTGGGGCCGCGACGGCGCCGGGCTCGTCATCACCGGCAACGTGATGATCGACCGGCGTCACGTCGGCGAGCCGCGCAACGTCGTCGTCGAGGACGCGCGCGACCTGCCGGCGCTGCGCCGCTGGGCGGACGCCGGGCGCGCCGGCGGGTCGGCCCTGTGGGTGCAGGTCAACCACCCCGGCCGGCAGGCGCTGCGGATCGCCGGCGCGCACCCGGTCGGCCCCAGCGCGGTCGCGCCGAAGCTGCCCGGCGCGGTCACGCCGCGGGCGCTGACACCGCACGAGATCGAGCAGATCGTCGCCCGCTTCGCGACGACCGCCGCCGTCGTGCGCGACGCCGGCTTCGACGGCGTCCAGCTGCACGGCGCCCACGGCTACCTGATCTCGCAGTTCCTGTCGCCGCGCGCGAACGTCCGCGAGGACGAGTGGGGCGGCGACGCCGAGCGCCGCCGCCGCTTCGCGCTGGAGGTCGTCGGCGCCGTGCGCGCCGCCGTCGGCGACGACTTCGCGGTCGGGATCAAGCTCAACTCGGCCGACTTCCAGCGCGGCGGCTTCAGCGAGGACGAGTCGGTCGAGGTCGTCGCGGCGCTGGCGGAGGCCGGCGTCGACCTGGTCGAGATCAGCGGCGGGACGTACGAGTCGCCGGCGATGATGGGCGGCTCCGACGGCGACAGCGCGCCGCAGCGCGCCTCGACCGCCGCGCGCGAGGCCTACTTCCTCGACTACGCCGAGCGCGTGCGCGAGCGCGTTCCGGGGCTGCCGCTGATGGTGACCGGCGGCTTCCGCTCGCTGGAGGGGATGGCGGCGGCGATCGGCTCCGGCGCCTGCGACGTCGTCGGCATCGGCCGCCCGCTGGCGCTCCACCCGGACGCCGTCGGCGAGCTGCTCGCGGGCACGCGCGCGCGTGTGGACGCCGGCAAGAGAGGGCTCGGCGTGCGCAGACTCGACAGCGCGATCGACCTCTTCTGGCACACCCGCCAGCTGCAGCGGATCGGCCGCGGGCGCGAGCCGTGGGCCGGCGAGCACGCGTTGCAGACGTTCGCCGCCTTCCTGCTCACGAACGGCTGGGGCGCGGCGCGGCGGCGGCGCGGCGGCTGAGGCGGGCGCGGCGGGCGCGGCCGCGCCGCCGCGATGCAGGCCCGGCGGGCGCGGACGGGCATACTCGCCCGCATGAGCGAGACGATCGTCGTGACGGGCGCCAGCGGCGCGATCGGCAGCCGCGTCGCACGCCTGCTGAGCGAGGCCGGCGCCGGCCAGCGGCTGCTGGTGCGAGATGCCGAGCGGGCGCCGTCGCTGCCGGACGGCGGGGCGGGCGCGACGGTCGCCGTCGCGCCCGGCGGCTATGCCGACGGCGCCGCGATCCGCGCCGCCTGCGAGGGCGCGAGCACGCTGCTGCTCGTCTCCGCCAAGGAGGCGGCCGACCGCGTCGCCGAGCACGTCGCGGCGATCGACGCGGCGCGCGCCGCCGGCGTCGAGCGGATCGTCTACCTGTCGTTCCTCGCCGCCGCGCCCGACGCGACCTTCACGTTCGCGCGCGACCACTTCGCGACCGAGCAGCACGTGCGCGCAAGCGGGGCGTCGTTCAGCTTCCTGCGCCCGAGCCTCTACGCCGATCTGGTGCCGTACTGGGTCGGCGCCGACGGCGTCATCCGCGGCCCGGCGGGGGAGGGGTCGATCGCCTGGGTGACGCGCGACGACGTCGCGGCGGTCGCGGCCGCGGTGCTGCTCGCGCCCGACGAGCACGTTGGACAGACATACGACCTGACCGGCCCGGCGCTGATGACCGTCGCCGAGACGGCGGCGCTGCTGGCGGAGCGCGCCGGGCGGCCGGTCACGTACGTGCCGGAGACGCTGGAGGAGGCGCGCGCGTCGCGCGCCGGCAGCGGCGCGGCAGCATGGGAGATCGAGGGGTGGGTGACATCCTACGCGGCGATCGCGAGCGGCGAGATGGCGGTCGTCTCCGACGCGGTGCAGCGCGTCAGCGGCCGTCCGCCGCAGGGGCTCGGCGCGTGGCTGGACGCCAACCCGGGCGCGATCGGCGCCGTGGGCTAGCGCCCGCGCGCCGGGACGAATAGGCTGACGAGGTCAGCGCCCGGACCGCGCGACCCCGTACGCGACGGGAACCGAAGGGGATTCTCAAGCTCCGCGCCTGAATGGTCGAGGAGTCTCATAGAGTCTCCGGACCGCCTTCTTTTCATGCACGACCGCCTGATCGCTCACGCCCCGCAGGATCGCAGCGCCGCTCGGCGCCGGTCCCGTACGGCCGTGACCGTGCTGCTGGCGCTCGTCGCGCTGCTGATCCCGGGTGCCGCCGGCTCCGCCTTCGCGGCGACGCCGGACGCGGCCGACGCCGCGCCCGTCGCGCGGCACGACGACCAGTCGCTGCCGCAGGCGCCGACCGCCGGCGAGGGCGACGACAGCTCGGCGCCCACCGACCAGCCGGTCGTCGACACCCCGCCCCAGCAGCCGCAGTCCGACCCGGCGGCGACCGACCCGGTCCCGCCGGCCGACGGCGGCACCAACGGCCAGCCCGGCGACAACGGCCAGCCCGGCGGCGGCGACCAGCCGAGAGACCCGACGGTCGACCCGCCCGTCGATCCTCCGGTCGACCCGCCTGTCGATCCCCCCGTCGACCCCGCGCCCGTCGATCCCGCACCGCCGGTCGATCCCGCGCCGGCCGAGCCGCTGCCGGTCGACCCGGCGCCCGTCGATCCCGCCCCGGCCGACCCGGCGCCCGCGCCCACGGTCCCGGCGGACGACGCGCCGGTCGACGACAGACCGGCGACGAGAGACCCCCGCCCCGCGCCCGCCGACACGACGCCGAAGCCGGCAGAGACGACGCCGAAGGCGCCCTCCGGCTCGGGCACGCTGAGAGCGAGCGTCGTCGACCAGCCGCAGCCGCAGCTGCAGCAGCCGCAGAGCGCGCCGGTCGTCAGCTCGGCCGACAGCGCCGCCGTGCCCGCCACGGTCGCGCCGCTCGCGACGCCGACGGTCCCGATGCCCGGCAGCAGAGCCGACCCGGCCGTCAGAGACGCCGACGCCGCCGCCGCGCGTGACGCGGCGACGAAGCGGATCGTCCGCAAGGCGCTGGTCGAGCTCGGCATCGTGCCGGCGACGCCGGACACCGCCGCGGCCCACAGCGCGTCACCCGTCGCCAACGGCATCTTCTGCGGGCCGGAGATCGTCGCGGCCGCCGCGCCGGCGCCGGTCGCCGGCACGACGCGCGTCGCGGTCGTCAAGGCCGAGCGCAGACAGCGCGGCGCGGACGCGCCGAGCACGGTCCGCGGCCCGCCCGTCAGCCCCTTCGACTCACCCTCGTCGCCGCTCAACTCGAGCGCCGCGGCGGCCCCCGGCAACGGCTCCGTCGCCGGCGTCAGCTTCTTCGCGATCCTCGTCGGCTCGGTCAGCGCGCAGCTCGCGCAGGCCGAGACGGTCGCGCCGCCCTGCTCGTTCGCGAGCAACTCGGCGACGCCGACCTCCGACGACTCCGCGCGCGCTCCACCCGCTCTCTGATCGACCCCACCCGAGCCGCCCCGCAGACGGGCGCCGGCTCATCCGTCGAATCAGAGATCAAAGGAGTCCCGCCATGGTCGTCGTCAACGACCACGTCCACCGCCTCACCAGCTCCGGTCGCAGAGACCGCATAACCCGTTCCTCCCGCGTCCGCCTGCTCGCCAAGCAGGTCGCCTCGGGCGAGTACAGAGTCGACCCCGAGAAGCTCGCCGAGGTGCTCGTCGAGCGCGCCCAGTTTCACCAGCGCGTCAAGGCCGACCTGCTGACGCAGCGGTCGGCGTCGGAGCTGTGAGCCCGGCGCCGGGCGCGCGCCTGCCGCGCGCCCGGACACGCAGCGCCGACGCGCCAGGCCCGGTCGCCGCGCCATCCGCCCGCCTACGATGAAGAGCGGATGGCGCGACGGCTCACCCTCCTGACGTGCGGACTTGCAACAGCCGTGGCGCTTGCCGTCGCGGCAGCTCCGGCCACAGCCGCCGGCAGCTTCCAGGGCACCCTCGCCGTCACGCAGCCGAGCGCGCCGAGCGGCGCGACGACGCCCGTCACGGTCACCGCCGCGGTCACGCTCTCGCAGCAGTGCGACGCGAGCAGCGGCTGCGCCTACCAGCCGTTCGTCACGACCGTCGCCGCCTCCAGCGCCTGCACGACGACGCTCACGAGCGCCGGCTGGAGCGGCCCCGTCTTCGATGACGCCAGCGGCGCCCAGCCGCAGCAGGCGACCGCCCAGTGGCAGGAGCGGCCGTGGATCTACGCCGGCCCCAAGCGCGCATGCCTCTACGCCGTCGCGGGCGGCCAGGCGGCGCTGCTGGCGGAGGCGACCTACGACGTGCCGAGCGCCCCGACGACGCCGCCGGCCAAGCCCGACCCGAACGGCCGCGACCTCGTCCGCAGCGCGATCCCGCGCTCGGTCGGCGTCCGCCGCGCCTACGCGTACACGCTCAGCACGGCCAACATCCCGCGCTCGGTCGGCGCCAAGCGCTACGCGGTGATCGCCAAGGTCGCCGCCAGCCGCTGGGGGCTCAGGCTCGCCGGCACGACGACGCGCGCCACGCGCAGCGGCGACCGGCGCGACTACGTCGGCTTCGCGAAGGACGTCCCGAGCGTCGCGCTCGGCGTCACCAGAATCCGCACGATCCGCTACTACCGCCGCGAGAACGGCCGCACGCGCGTCGTCGGCGAGCGCGTGGTCGAGCGTGACCTCAGCCTTGCCGTCAACGTGCCGTGGTGGGTCGGACCCGGGCCGCCGCCGGCCGACAAGGTCGACCTGCAGACGGTGATCGTCCACGAGCTCGGCCACTACGCCGGCAACGGTCACGTCGCCAACTGCACCAACAGCCCGATGTGGACCGGGCTGGCGCCCGGCGAGTGGTGGTACAGCCGCGCGAACTGGTTCCAGTTCGGCTGCCGCAACGCGCCCGGCGCGACGATGGCGACCACCGCGCGCGCCGGCGCCACGCCGAACCGCGCCGCAGCACGGCCGCTGCTGGTACAGCGGACCGTGGTGCGCAGAGTCCTGCTGCCCTAGATCCGCCCGGCCTCCGAGGCCGCCTGCTCGGCCTTCACCAGCTGCTCCTCGACGAGCGCCAGGCCGGCATCCCAGAAGCCCGGGTCGGTCAGGTCGAGGCCGACCAGCCTGCCCAGCTCCTCCGGCGCCAGCGAGCCGCCGGCCGACAGCATCTTGAGGTAGTCGGGCACGAACGAGGCGCCCTCCTGCTCGTAGCGGCGGTAGACCGACAGCGCCAGCAGCTGCCCGTAGGCGTAGGCGTAGACGTACCCGGGCGTGTTGATGAAGTGGGGGATGTACGACCACCACGTCTTGTAGCCCTCGGTCACCTCGACGGCGTCGCCGAACAGCTCCTCCTGCGTCTTCTCCCACAGCGCCCCGAACTGCTCGACGGGCAGCTCGCCCTGCTCGCGGCGGGCGGTGTGGATCTCCTGCTCGAAGTTGTGCATCGCCGTCTGCCGGAAGACGGTCGCGATCGCGCCCTCGATCGACTCCGACAGCAGCGACAGGCGCGAGGCGGGGCTCTCGGCCGCCTCCAGCAGCCGCCCGAAGACGAGCGTCTCGCCGAAGACCGAGGCCGTCTCCGCCAGCGTCAGCGGCGTGCTCTGGTGGAAGACGCCCTGCGGCGCCGCCAGCGCCGCGTGGACGCCGTGCCCGAGCTCGTGCGCGAGCGTCAGCACGTCGCGGCGGCGGGCGGTGTAGTTGAGCAGCACGTACGGGTGCGCGGAGGGGACCGTGTAGGAGCAGAAGGCGCCGCCGCGCTTGCCCGGCCGCACCGGCGCGTCGATCCACTGCTCGTCGAAGAAGCGCTGCGCGAGGTTGCCCAGCTCGGGCGTGAAGGAGCCGTAGGCGTCGAGCACCAGCTCGCGCGCCTCGCTCCAGCTGAAGCGCTCGTCGACGTCGGAGACGGTCGCCGCGCGGTCGTAGTCGGCGAGCTTGTCGACGCCGATCAGCCTCGCCTTCAGCTTGTACCAGCGCTGCGGCACGTCGAAGCGGTTGCGGACCGCGGTCACGAGCGCCTGGACCGACTCGTCGCTCGCCTCGTTGGCGAGGTTGCGCGCCGTCAGCCAGTTCGGGTAGCTGCGCAGGCGGTCGTCGACGGCCTTGTCGTGCAGCAGCGTGTTGAAGATGTAGGCGCGCGTGCGCAGGCCGGGCGCGAGCGCCTCGGTGACCGCCTCCGCGGCGCCGCGGCGCTCCTCGCGGTCGGGGCCGGAGAGCAGCGCCAGCGCCTGCTCCAGCGAGACCGCGTCCTGCTGCTGCGGCAGCTTCACCTCCAGTGCCGACATCAGCTCGGCGAACAGCCGCGTCCAGGCGCTCGCGCCGCTGATCCCCTTCTCGGCAAGGATCCGCTCCTCCGGCTCGGTCAGCAGGAACGGGCGGTAACGGCGCTCGGTGCGCAGGTAGTGGGCGAAGAACTCGCTGCCCTCGCCGCTCAGCAGCTCCTCCGCGCGCTCGTCCGGCAGCGCGGCCCACTCCAGCTCGAAGAACAGCAGCGAGGTCTGGATCGCGGTCGCGCGCTCCTGCACGTGCTGAAGCAGCGCGCCGATCTGCGGGTCGGCGGTGTCGACGGCGAAGCGCAGCGAGGCGTAGGAGCCGGCCCGGCCGACGAGGTCGTGCAGGTCGGCCAGCTCTCGCATCGCCGCGATCAGCCCGGCGGCGTCGAGCTCGGCGAGTCTGCCGGCATAGCGGGCGGAGAACGCCTCAGCGCGCTCGGCGCCCTCTGAGAGCTGTCTGCGGACGCCCTCCTCGCCCTGCCCGTCGACGAGCGGCTCGAGGTTCCAAGCGACGCCGGCGACCTCGTCGTCCGCGGGCTCCTGGTTGGTGGCGGGAAGGGTCGTCATGGGCTCAGGTTAGACCGTCGCGCGCGCGAGCCGCACGTGCCCGCGCGCACCGCGTCGGGGCCGCACGACGGCGAGATCTGCGATCCTCTGTCAGCAGACAGACGCATATTGCCGAGTTCCCGTCGTCACGACGGCGGGGAGCGGGGGACCCAATCGGGCCGGATCCGTCCGGCCCACGGGGCGAATCGCCACCAGCCACTCAGCCATCTGAGGGCTCCGGAGGCGTAGCGCACTCTTTCAGCGCGAGCCCGTCAGCTCACCTCGTAGGCACCGAAAGAGACCACATGGAGGCTTCATGCCTGCGACCTGTCCCGACGTGGACGCTGACGATCTTGCTCGCCCCGAACGCTGGGACCGCTCCCGCGAGCGCTCGCACACGCGCCGCCTGAGCGCGCTGCGCCGCCGCCGTCGCCAGCGCGGCTCGCGCAGCATGGTGGCGGTGCTCGTGACGGCGCTGACGCTCGGCGCCGGCGGCGCCTTCGCCGCCTCGACCGACGGCGGCGTGCTGAAGAAGGGCAGCTCCGGCCCGGCGGTCGTGCAGGTGCAGAAGAAGCTCGGCGTCCCGGCCGACGGCGCCTTCGGGCCGCAGACGGAGAAGGCGGTCCGCCGCTTCCAGGGCGACAAGGGCCTCGAGGTCGACGGCGTCGTCGGCCCGCAGACGGCGCGCGCGCTCGGCGTCAGCCTCGCGACCGCCCAGGCGCAGTCGCTGCGTGCGCGCTCCGACAGCAGCGGGTCCAGCGTGCGCCTGCCGGCGATCCTCGACAAGATCGCCCAGTGCGAGTCCGGCGGCGACCCGACCGCGATCTCGCCCGACGGCACCTACCGTGGCAAGTACCAGTTCGACCGCTCGACGTGGGCCTCCTACGGCCGTGCCGGCGATCCGGCCCGCGCCTCGGAGGCCGAGCAGGACCGGCGTGCGCTGAAGCTCTACAACGCCCGCGGCACCTCGCCGTGGCCGAACTGCGCGTAGCGATCTAGTCGACGCCTGCGGCGGCGGTCGGCGGATCGCCGCGCAGGATCCATGCGCCGTCGTCGCGCCGCTCGACGACTCTGCGCCTGGCGAGGTCGGAGAGCGCGGTCGTCACCGACGGCCGCTGCGCGCCGATCAGCCTGCCGAGCACCTGGTGGGTCAGCGGCAGCTCCAGCACGACGCCGTCGGGGCCGACGCGGCCCCAGCGGTCGGCGAGGCCCCAGAAGAGCAGCTCCAGGCGCGCGTCGACGCGCGTCAGGTGACTCGTCGCCTGCGAGGTCGCCAGCTCGGCCGAGCGCCGCACCGCGCGCGCCGCGACGGCGCTGATCAGCTCCGGCCAGCGGCCGAGGATCGCGGTGATGCGACGGTCGAGCACCGCCAGGCGAACCGGCTGCAGCGCGGTCCAGACGACGTCGGGGCGGACCGTCACGACCTCGCGCTCCCAGTCCCACGGTCGCAGCAGGTCGCCGCGGCCGAGCAGCTCCGTGCAGGCCGCTCTCGCGAACGTCACGTCGCGCATCAGCAGCCCGTCGAGCACGAGCAGGCCGAAGTGGCCGCTGCCGCCGTCGGCAGGCCTGACCGGATCCCACACCCCGGGCGCGATCGTCTCGACGGCCGCGATCGCATGGCGCGTCGCCAGCTGGAGGCTGGTCGGGTCAAGACCCGCGGCCAGCTCCGGGTCCTCTTCCAGCACTCGTACGAAGGCATTCCCGCTCGACATCGGGAAACAGCGTATTGGCGTCAGCAGAACGCCGCCACGTCGAACCGTCTTGACGTGGTGTCAGACGCGCTGTCAGTTTTGCTGCGATCGGCGTCGGCGCGTGGGGAACGCGGTTCCTTGCAGGAGCGCTGTCAGCCGCGTGTCGCGAGCCGCGCGCGCAGCCGCTCGCCGCCGTCCGGCAGCTGCTCGACCGCGAGCTGGTCGGCGAGCCGCTCGAGCAGACAGCCGAGACCGGGCAGCTCCGTGTCGCGCACGAGCTGCTGCGCGCCGCCGCTGACGAGCGGGCCGATCACGAGGTCGAAGCCGTCGTCGTGCTCGTCCAGCTCGACCTGCGTGCGGCCGCTGCCGTCGAGCGCGTGCGCGCCGGCCGCGCCGGCGATCGCGTCGCTGACGATCTGGGCGTCGGAGAGGCGGTCGATCGAGAAGTCGGCGCGGGCGGCGACGAGCGAGACGACGCGGCCGAGGACGGCGGCGCCGTAGTCGCCGGGCGCGAGTGACAGCGAGACGCCGGCAGGCGGCGGGACCGTGTCGCGCGACAGCTGGGCGACGAGCGGCGGCGCGTCCTCGTCGGCGCTCGCGAGGTCGAAGGCGATCCGCACCTCGGTGCCGCGGCGGCCGCCGGCGATCCCGAACTCGTCCGACAGCGAGGCGATCAGCGCGAGGCCGAAGCCGAGCGGCGGACCGTCGCCCTCCGACGGCAGCGGGCGCAGGCCGTGACCACGGTCGCGCACGGTCAGCACGAGCCGCTCGTGGTCGACCGCCATCGTCACGTCGAGCGGGCCGTCGTGGTTCTCGTAGGCGTGCACGACCGCGTTGGTGCACGCCTCGGTGATGGCGATCTTCATGTCGGCCGCGCGCGCGGGGTCGATCCGCAGCGAGTCCGCGAAGCCGGCGAGCGCCTGTCGCACGAGTGCGACGTTGGCGGGGACAGCCGGCAGGCTGAAGCGGACATCCGGCAGATCCGGTGTGCGGTCGGCTGTGCCCATGCCGTCGGCCGCCGTTGAGGTGCTCGTTCCTTCGCTCACGTCAACCCCCGTATGGGCGCTGTCGCGCTTCGCCAAACCTGGAGCGCAGGGGTGACTGTCGGATCTCCAACGCGCAGCAAGAGATTTCCTGACGCGACTGTCACGGCGGCCCAGTGTAGTGATCGCGCGCGCCGCACCCTGACACCTCGTGGCGATCCCGTAGCATCGGCCGCCGTGGAGATCACGGGACCGAACCTCACGCTGCGGCTCGCGACGCCGGCGGACGCGCCGGCGCTGTTCGAGCTGGCCAGCGATCCCCAGGTGACGAGATTCTTCTCCTGGGGTCCGTACACGAGCATCGAGCAGCCGCTCGCCTACATCGAGCGGCTGACCGGCCAGCGCGAGCGCGGCGAGCAGCTCGACGTGCTGATCGTCGACCACGAGCGGGGCCCGATCGGCGTCACCGGCCTGGTCGAGTTCTCGCACCGCGACCGGCGCGCGATCGTCGGCTCGTGGCTCGGCCGCAGCTTCTGGGGTAGCGGCGCCAACACGGAGGCGAAGGCGCTCGTCGCGCGGCTCGCCTTCGAGCACCTCGGGCTCGACCGCGTCGGCGCCTACGCCGACGTCGAGAACGGCCGCTCGCAGGCAGCGCTGGAGAAGGTCGGCTTCGTGCGCGAGGGCGTCCTGCGCAGCTGGCACCGCCACGGCGAGAGCGTCCACGACGTCGCCATGTACGGCCTGCTGAGAGACGACTTCGCGCGCTCGCCGCTGGCGGCGTACCCCGGCCGGCTGAGCGGGGAGCCGCCGCCGGCGTTCGTCGTCGTTCAGCCGCCGAAGTAGGCGCTCTGCGGCGGTGCCGGCGCCTGCGGCGGCACCGCTGGCGAGGGCGGCAGCATGTCCTCGCCGCTGTCGCTCAGCGGCGGCCATCTGTCGGTCAGCAGGCCCCAGTACGCGCAGCCGCGCGTCATGTAGGAGATCGCCATCCGCTGCACGTCCCAGAGGCCTCGCGGCGCCTTGCCGGCGAAGACGATCGTGAACCACAGCACGAAGGCGATCAGCGGCACCAGCACGTTGCTGTAGATCCAGATCATCACGTAGACCGGGATCACGAGGATGCCGCGGATCAGCACCAGCCCGCGGTCGTACCGCTCCTGCGGCTCCGGGATCAGCGCGCGGATCGGGTAGCCGGGCGCCGGACCGCCGCCGAAGCCGGGCCACTCGTCCGTCATCAGCGAGACCCACGCCAGGTAGCGCGCCCACCAGCGAACGCTCGCCGTGACCGCGGCGTAGAGCGGGCGCGGGTAGCGGCCGGTGAAGAGGATGCAGAACCACGCGAGGCCGCTGCAGAGGAACCAGACGAGCGTCCAGAAGATCGACAGGAGCACCCAGGGGATCGCCACGATCCCGCGGAAGAAGGTCGTCAGGCGGCTCTGGCGTTCCTGGTAGTCAGCCTCGAACACGATCGGGTACATCGCTGAATCGAACCAGGTGGAGCGGCGACGCGCCACTCCCGTGCGTCAGTTGCGGCGCGCTTCCCAGCTGAAGCCGCGGATCGCGAAGGCGACGCCGAAGACCGTCCAGGCGACGATCACGCCGATCGAGGAGATCTGGTCGTCGATCCCGGAGCCGGTCACCATCGCGGCCGAGAGGCCGTCGATCAGGTGCGTCAGCGGCAGCGCCTGGGCGATGCCGGCGAGGAACGAGGGCACGTCCGCGGCGTCGTAGAAGACGCCCGAGACGATGATCAGCGGCAGGAAGATCGCGTTCACGTACGCCGGCGCCGACTCGTTGTTCGGGATCACGTGCGACAGCGCGACGCCGAGCGAGGCGAAGCAGACGACGCCGAGCAGCACGAACAGCAGCAGCTCGACCGGCTGCGGCGGCCAGTCGACGCCGAAGAAGAGCTTGCCGGAGCCGATGATCAGCACCATCTGCAGCGCCGTGTTCGTGACCGAGTGGCCGGCGATCGCGAGCAGGTAGGCGCCGCTCGGCATCGGCGTGCCGCGCATCCGCTTCATGACGCCGTTCTCGCGCATCGCGGTCATGTTGTAGGCGAGCGCGCTGAAGGTGGTGGAGACGACGCTCATGCCGGCGATGCCGGGGACGATCACGTCGAGGTCGTCCTGGTTGGAGCTGAAGATCGCGCCGAACATCGCGAGCAGCAGCAGCGGCAGCATGAAGTTGAAGAAGGCGGCGCTCGGGTTGCGCCAGAACATCCGCCGTTCGAGCCGGTACTGGCGCCACGCGAGCGTCGCGAAGCTCGGCGCCGGGTGGGTCGCGGTCAGCGCGGACATCAGGCGGTCAGCTCCATGTAGACGTCTTCGAGCGTCGGCCGCGTGACGCTGAGGCTGTCGAGCTTCTCGCCTCTGGCGAGCGCCGCCGCGGTCAGCTCGTGCAGGAAGGTCGTCGGGTCGTCGGTCTCCTGCTGGTTGAGCAGGCCGCTGCCGTTGCGCCACGCGACGCGGTAGCTGACGGCGCCGCTGCCGGCTCCCAGCTCGCTCGGCGCACCCTCGACGAGGATCTTGCCGTCCTTGATGATCGCGACGCGGTCGGCGAGCACCTGCGCCTCGTCGAGGTAGTGCGTCGTCAGCAGGACGGTCTTGCCGAGCGCCTTCAGCGAGCGGATCGTGTCCCAGGCGCCGCGGCGGGCCTGCGGGTCGAAGCCGGTCGTCGGCTCGTCGAGGAAGATCAGCTCCGGATCGCCGATCAGCGCGAGCGCGAAGTCGAGCCGCCGCAGCTGGCCGCCGGAGAGCGTTCGCGTGCGGGCGCTCTCCTTGCCGCGCAGGCCGGCCAGCTCGACGACCTCGTCGACGTCGCGCGGGTCGGGATAGAAGCCGGCGAAGTGCTCGAGCGCCTCCTTCACCGTGACGTGCCGGTAGATGCCGCTCGACTGGAGCACGATGCCGACGCGCTCGCGCAGGGCGCGGGGACGCTGCTGCGGATCGAATCCGAGCACGCTGACCTCGCCGGCGGTCCGCTCGCGGTATCCCTCGAGGATCTCGACGGTGGATGTCTTGCCGGCGCCGTTGGGGCCGAGAAGTCCGTAGACCTCGCCACGACGCACCGAGAAATCGACCCCTCGGACCGCTTCGTTGTCGCCGTAGCTCTTACGCAGTCCGCGGACTTCGATCGCCATGTCGCTGCTGCTCACGAACCTCCATGATGCCTCAAACGGCGTCGACACCAGTCCGCGGTGGGCCCGTCACCTTCTCGCCGCGCCGGTTAGCCTGCTGCTTTCGTGCGCGCGGCCTGCATCGACATCGGCTCCAACACGACCCGTCTGCTGGTCGCTTCGCTCGACGGCGAGCGGCTGCTGCCGCTCGTGCAGGAGCGTCACTTCACGCGTCTGGGCAGACGCTGCGCGCCCGGCGAGCCGCTCGCCGCGGAGGTCGTCGAGGAGCTGACCGAGGTTGTCGCGGGGCAGGTGCGCGCCGCGCGCGAAGCGGGCGTGGAGATGCTGCGCGCGGTCGCGACGGCGGCGCTGCGGCGGATCTCCAACGGGCCTGAGGTGTGCGCGTCGGTGGCGGGTGCGGCGGGCGTCGAGATCGAGCTGCTGAGCGCGCAGGAGGAGGCGCGGCTGGCGTTCGCGGGCGCGACCTGGTCCTGTCGCGACGCCGCGCCGGACGCGCCGCTGGGGGTCGTCGACGTCGGCGGCGGCTCGAGCGAGCTGATCGTCGGCACGCGCGCCGGCGGCGTCTCCTGGTCGCGCTCGCTGCCGCTCGGCTCCGGCGACCTCGCCGACCGCCACCTGCACGAGGATCCGCCCTCGCATGCCGTGCTCGACGCGATCCGCGGCGAGATCGCGGCCGCGCTGGACGGGGTCGAGGCGCCGCCGGTGACGCGCGCGGTCGCGGTCGGCGGCAGCGCGACCTCGCTCGCGCGGCTGGTCGGGCCGCTGCTCGACGCCGACACGCTGGCGGCGGCGGTCGACGGTCTCGCGGCAGTGCCGGCCGAGCGCGTCGCTGCCGTTCACGAGCTGGCGCTGGAGCGCGTGCGGCTGCTGCCCGCGGGCATCCTCCTGCTCGCGGCCGCGGCGGCGCTGATGGGCCCGCTGACGGTCGCCGACGGCGGGCTGCGCGAGGGCCTCGTGCTCGAACAGCTCGCCCGCCGCCCCTCCGCCTGACGGCGCGAATGGCGGCAACGCTGCCGCAATCTGCGAATTCTCTCCGCAGCCTTTGCAAAAACCCCCGCGTGACGGGCGGTTTCGGGGCGTCCGGCGCGCAATGGTGGAGCGATGGGACGACTGCGCGAGGAACGGGGCCAGGCGACGAACGAGTACGTCGCGCTGCTGGCGGTGATGGCGATCGCGCTCGCGGCGCTGGCGGGGATCAGCGCCAGCGGCGTCGGCGCGAGCGTGCTGCGTGGGCTGCAACGCGGCATCTGCGCCGTCGCACCCGGCCCGTGCCCGCGGCTGATCGCCGTCAGCGACGACCTCGCCCCCTGTCAGCTGACCCGCGACGACCGCGTCGAGCGGCTGGGGGAGACGATCGGCGTCGTCGAGCTGGGCAGCAGCCAGACGCTCAAGGCGGTCCGCAACTCCGACGGCACGGTCGTCGTCACGCTCGCGGACGGCAGTGACGCCGGCGCCGTCTGGAAGGCCGGCGCGGGCGCGGCAGCCGGCGGCGCCGAGGCGGGCGCGAAGGCGAGAGCGGGCGTGGGCGTCGTGTGGGGCTCGGGTCGCTCGTGGGTGCTGCCCGACGAGGCGGCGGCGCTCGACTTCATCGCCCGCTACGGCGACAAGGCGACGACGAAGGGCAAGCTCGTCGACCAGGTCCGCAGCCGCTGCTCGCTGCTCTGCGACGCGGTCGGCTGGCGCCCGCACGCCCAGCTGCCGCCGCCCGACGCGACCTACGAGGAGGCCGGTGCGGCGGCCAGACTCGACCAGCTGCTCGGCAGCGGCACGGCGAGCGGCCAGCTGAGCGGCGTGCTCGGCCGCCGCCGCGCCCGCGACGGCGCGACGACCACCTACGTGCGCGTCGACGGCTCGCTGCTCGCGCAGCTGAACCTGCCGGTCGGCGCCGTCGACGGCGGCATCGGCGGCGGAGGCGTGCTGGCGATCGCCCGCGCCGCCGACGGCACACCGCGTTCGCTGACCGTCAGCGTCGCCGCCAACGCCGCCGGCCACGCGGCGTTGGCGGGAAGAGCGAGAGCGCGCAGAGCCGGCTCGCAGGGCGGCAGCGGCGTGGGCGGCGGGAGCGCGCAGGCCGACCTCCTGCGCGGCGCGCTCGTCGAGCTGGAGGCGTCGCTCGACCTGAGCGACCCCGCCAACCTCGCCGCCGCCTCGGCGCTCGTCGCCGCCCTCGCCGACCCGGCCGCTCTGCCGGACCTGCCGCAGCGTGCGGCCACGCTCGGCGCCCGCTTCGAGCGCGCCGGCCAGATCGACCTGCGCGCCTACCGCAAGCGCGCCTCCGCCCGCCAGTACGGCGCCGAGATCGGCCTCGGCGTCGGCCTCGGCTGGAAGCAGACGACCAGCGGCCTCGACCTGCTCGCCGCCTGGACCCGCCTCCCCGGCCTCCCGTTCCTCGTCCGCGACGACTGCCGCAGCACATGAACCGGCGCAGATCGTGGCCGATGCCGGTGCACCGGAGACGCCGGCACACGAGTCGTCGGGCGCGACACACCAGATGACTGGTGATGGCTTGAGAAACGAATCTGAAGGCGCTTAGGTGACTGTCATGAGCACGATCGAGAGTCGGGCCCCTCGCAAGAGCGACCCCGTTGCGGAGCTGGAAGCCGAGCTGAGGACGTGGAAGCTTCGGGGAGGCCCGCTAGCCTCCGCTTCATGCCACCCCGCCGCCGCGCTCCCAGAACCGCTGCTGCCGACGCGCCGGAGAGCGCGATCGCCGACGCCTCGACGCCGGCGATCGAGGTGCCGGCGGTGCAGGTCGATCCCTCCGACCGGCTGCCGCGCGAGGCGATCGGGGACGTCCGCATCCGCGTCCCGAGCCGCGGCAACCGCAAGCTCGAAGGGCTGATCGACGCCGTCAACGCGGACGACCAGGTGAAGGCGTGGTGGCACGTCGCGGCGGTCAACGCGACCCGCCGGCTCGGCATGTCGGACCACTCGTGGATCCATATCCAGATCGTCCTCAACAGCGCGATCCGGCTGGCGCGGCTGCTGTTCCGCAGAGGCGTCGTGCCGAACGTCGTCGCCGACTACGGGATGAGCGACAGAGACGCCGAGGTCGTGATCGCCGGCGGCGCGCTGTTCCACGACACCGGCATGACGGTCCACCGCGCCGACCACGAGGAGTACAGCCTCTTCCTCACCGCCGACAAGCTGCCGTCGCTGCTGGCCGACGTCTACGGCGAACCCGAGCGCTCGATCGTCGTCGCCGAGACGATGCACGCGATCATCGGCCACCGCCGCCGCGGCAACCCGTTCACGATCGAGGCCGGGATCGTCCGCGTCGCCGACGCGCTCGACATGGCCCGCGGCCGCAGCCGCGTCCCGTTCGAGGCCGGCCACCAGAACATCCACTCGCTCTCCGCCTACGCGATCGAGGAGGTCAGAATCGTCCCCGGCAGAGGGCGCGCCGTCCGCATCGAGATCGCGATGAACAACAGCGCCGGCATCTTCCAGGTCGACGAGCTGCTCGCGACGAAGCTGCGCGGCTCCGGGCTGGAGGAGCACGTCGAGGTGATCGCGCGGATCGACGCCGAGCACGAGAGACGGCTCGTGCAGGTCTTCACGATCTGAGCGTCGCTCACACCTGCGGCAGCGCCGCGACGCGCTCGATCCACGCCGCCAGCGGCGCGTGCTGCGGCCCCAGCCGCTGGCGCTCGTCGAGCACGACGTGGAACAGCTCGTCGTCGGCCGGGTCGCGCCGGCCCGCGAACTTCACGAACGGGTAGGCGATGCAGTCGGCGGCGGAGAAGTCGCCGAAGAGGAAGTCGCGCCCGTCGAGCAGCGCGGTGAAGCGGTCGAGCGCGCTCTCCAGCTGGAACGCCGCCAGTGAGATCGTGCGCTCGTCCGGCGGCACGCGTCCTTCCAGCTCCTCGGCGATCGCGTTCGGCCAGCGCTTCCAGACGAGGTTGAACCAGTCGACGAACGTCTCCAGCTCGGCCCGGCGCGCCGGCTCCGCCGGGTACAGCGGCGCCTGCGGGTAGCGCGCGTCGAGGTAGGCGAGGATCGCCGGCGAGTCGTGCACGATCGCGCCGCCGTCGTCGATCACCGGCACCAGCCCCTGGCCGCTGACCCGCTCGACCAGCGAGCGGTCGCCGTAGTCGATCCAGACCGACTCGACCTCCAGCCGCTTGTGCGCCAGCGCCAGCGCGACCCGCTCGCAGTTGGTCGAGAAGGCCGCGCGGTAGAGCCTCACCGCCGCTCGACCTCGATCACCAGTGGACGCCCTTCATCAGGTGCGCGAGCGCGACCTGCTCGGTCGAGGCGTGCTCGGCCGGGTCGACCGCGCCCTTCGCCGCCGCCGAGTCGGGGAAGACCTTGTAGGCCATGTGCAGTATCTGGTCGACCGCCTTCGGCGCGAGCGCGTAGGCGACCTCGCCGAAGGTGCCCAGGCGCGTGTTGATCTGCTTCGGCTTGGAGCGGATCGCCTCGCAGATCAGGTCGGCCGCCTCGTCGGGCGAGATCGTCGGGAACGAGTCGTAGATTCTCGTCGGCGCGATCATCGCGGTCCGCACGAGCGGCATGTGGATCGTCGTGAAGGAGACGCCGTCGCCGATCGTCTCGGAGCCGACGACGCGCGTGAAGGCGTCGAGCGCCGCCTTCGAGGCGACGTAGGCGGAGAAGCGCGGCGGGTTCGTCTGCACGCCGATCGAGGAGACGTTGACGACGTGGCCGGTTCTGCGCTCGCGCATGTGCGGCAGCAGCTGGATGATCAGCTTGATCGTGCCGAGGTAGTTGAGCTGGATCGTCCGCTCGAAGTCGTGGAAGCGATCGTAGGAGAGCGCGATCGAGCGGCGGATCGAGCGGCCGGCGTTGTTGACGAGCACGTCGACGGCCGGGTGGTCGGCGAAGATCCGCTCGGTCAGCTGCTCGATCGCTCTCGTGTCGGAGAGGTCGGCGGTGTAGACGTAGGCCGAGCCGCCGAGCGCCTCGATCTCGCGCTTGGTCTCCTCGAGCTTGTCGGCCGAGCGGGCGACCAGCAGCGGGATCCCGCCGGCGCGTGCGATCTTCAACGCGGCCGCGCGGCCGATGCCGCTCGACGCGCCGGTGATGACGACCGTCTTGCCGTTGACGGCGCCCTCGAACGAGTGGTCTCTGAACAGGTCCGGGTCGAGGTTGCGCTCCCAGTAGTCCCAGATCTTCGTCGCGTAGGACGACAGCGGCGGCACCTCGATCCCGCTGCCCTCCAGCGCCCGCTCGGTGTCGCGCGTGTCGAACTGGGCCGTCAGCGCGATGTGGTCGATCACCTCGTCGGGGATCCCGTAGTCCGACAGGAAGCTTCTGCGCACGCCCTTGGCGGCCGGCAGCTTCATCAGCATCGAGATCGTGCCCTTCGGCAGCGCCTGCGTCAGGCGCCGGTCGATCCGCAGCGCCAGCTGGGGCGCGTGTGCGGCGGCGGCGAACTCGTTCATCACCTCGCCCGAGCGCTGCGGGCGCGGGTCGGCGAGGTGGAAGGCGCGGTTGTCGAGGTCGGGCTGGTGGGCGATGTGGTCGAGCGCGTCGGCGACGAAGTCGACCGGCACGATGTTCGTGTAGCCCAGCTCCGGGCCGACGAGCGGGAACCACTGCGGCAGCAGGCTGCGCAGCTTCTGGATCGCCTTGAAGAAGTAGTACGGCCCGTCGATCTTGTCCATCTCGCCGGTGCGCGAGTCGCCGACGACGATCGCCGGCCGGTAGACGCGCCACGGCATCGACGCCTGTGTCCGCGCGATCCGCTCCGACTCGAACTTCGAGCGGTGGTACGGGTGGTCGAGCTTCTGGCCCTCGTCGAACATGTCCTCGCGGAAGAGGCCCTTGAATCTGCCGGCCGCCGCGATCGAGGAGACGTGGTGGAAGCAGCCGGCCTCGAGCGCGTTCGCGAGCGAGACCGCGTGGCGCGTGCCCTCGACGTTGGCGAGCCGGTTGCTCTCCTCGCCGGCGGTCATGTCGTAGACCGCGGCGAGGTGGAAGAAGTGGTCGACCGAGCCGCGCAGCGTCTCGATCCCCTCGTCGGAGAGACCCAGGTTCGGCTGCGCGAGGTCGCCGGCGATCGGTCTGATCCGCTCCGCGCCGGGGAGTCTCTCGGTCTGGGCCGCGAGCTTCTCGACCGACGCCGGTCGCACGAGCACGTAGACGTCGCCGACGCCGTCGCGAACGAGCAGGCGCTCCAACAGGCGTCGGCCGATCAGACCGGTTCCACCGGTCACGAAGTAGTTCATCTCGCTCCTCCCTGGGTCGAGAACCACCCTACCCCGGGGGAGCCGAAGCGCACAAGAAACAGAAAACGCCGCCCGGTGGGCGGCGCTGTGCCTCGCATTGCGAGTTCCACGTCAGCGCGTGGAACCCGACAGGTCAGTGGGAACTCGCGGAGGGCGAGTTGCTCACCAGCCGCCTCTCCAGTCCTCGGAGCCCCTGCGGGCCTTTATCGCGGCCTTGCGCGCGTCTCTGCGCTTGTCCAGCCGCCACTGGGCCATGCTGAGGACGAAGATCAGCAGCGGGAAGAAGGCGATCACGATGAAGCCCGCGTTGGTGACGACTCTGTCGTTCGTCTCGCCGTAGAGGCCCTGGCCGGAGACGCCGCCGTGGTCTATCGACGCCATCGCGCTCTGCGCCGTCAGGAACAGGACGAGGCTCGTCGCGACGAGCGTGGTGAGGAGCCGCTTGCTGGTGCGCTTCATGAGGCGCCGAACAATAACGGACCTGCCGCCGGAAGCGCCCCGTCGGCTGCCAGGCCGCCCGCGCGCGTCAGCCCGCCTACCATGGGGAGCGATGGCCGTCGTGATCGCTTCAGACATCGGCAAGGACGTTGCCGGCTCCCCGCTCATGCGCGGGATCTCGTTCAAGCTCGAACGCAGAGACCGCATGACCCTGTCCGGCCGCAACGGCGCGGGCAAGACGACGCTGCTGCGGATGATCGCCGGGCAGGCGTCGATCGACGTCGGCGAGCTGTCGCATCAGAAGGGCGCGAAGATCGCCCTGCACGACCAG
Organism: Conexibacter sp. CPCC 205762; assembly: GCF_030646155.1. GTDB lineage: Bacteria > Actinomycetota > Thermoleophilia > Solirubrobacterales > Solirubrobacteraceae > Conexibacter. The sequence continues at coordinate 30,321 of NZ_JAUTDN010000029.1, read as the reverse complement.
CGGCCGCCGCGCGAGCAGGACCTGACGCTGCGCGACTACGTGCTGTCGGGCGCGAGAGAGATCGTCGCGGTCGAGCAGGAGCTGGCGCGGCTGGAGCAGCGGATGGCCGACGGCGACTACGAGGAGTCGACGCTCAACGCCTACGCGCGCGCCCAGGCCCGGCTGGAGCACTTCGGCGGCTACCGCTGGCGCGACAACGCCCAGTCGATGCTGCACGGCCTCGGCTTCAGAGACGACGCGCTCGACCGCGAGCTGTCGACCTTCTCCGGCGGTCAGCTGACGCGCGCCTCGCTTGCCCGCGCGCTCGCCGGCGCGCCCGACCTGCTGCTGCTGGACGAGCCGACCAACCACCTCGACATCGCCTCGCTGGAGTGGCTGGAGCAGTACCTGATCTCGATGGACTCGGCGATCGTGCTGGTCGCCCACGACCGCTGGTTCCTGGAGTCGGTCGGCACGGCCGTGCTGGAGCTGGAGGCCGGCCGCTCGCGTTTCTTCGCCGGCCCGTGGCACAAGTGGCGTCAGGAGCAGGCGGCGCGCGAGCTGGCGCTCGGCCGCGCGATCGACAAGCAGCAGGCCGAGATCGAGCGGCTGGAGAAGTTCGTCGAGCGCTTCCGCGCGAAGGCGACGAAGGCGAGACAGGCGCAGTCGCGCGTCAAGCGGCTGGAGAGAATCGAGCGGATCGAGCGCGACCCGCGCGACCAGGAGGGCCTGTCGTTCCAGTTCGCGAGAACGGAGCGCGCCGGGCGCGTCATCTTCGAGCTGGACGAGGGCCGCATCGAGGTCCCCGGCAAGGTCCTGCTGGAGAGAGCCGAGCTGTGGCTGGAGCGTGGCGAGCACGTCGCGCTCGTCGGCCCCAACGGCACCGGCAAGACGACCCTGATCGACACGCTCGCGGGGCAGCGGCCGCTGCCGGCCGGCAAGCTCCGGACCGGGCACAACATCAGACTCGGATACCTCTCCCAGCACGCCGAGAACCTCGGCGAGACCGGCTCCGTGCTCGACGCCTGCCAGCGCGCGACGAGACTGACGCCGAACAAGGCGCGCGCGCTGCTGGGCCGCTTCCTCTTCTCCGGCGAGGAGGCGCAGAAGCCGCTCAACGGCCTCTCCGGCGGCGAGCGCCAGCGGCTGTCGCTGGCGATCCTCGTCAACTCCGGCGCGAACGTGCTGATCCTCGACGAGCCGACCAACCACCTCGACGTCGAGAGCCGTGAGGCGCTGGAGGACGCGCTCGAGCAGTTCGACGGCTCGCTGCTGCTCGTCTCCCACGATCGCGCGCTGCTCGACGCCGTCGGCTCGCGCACGGTCGCGATCGAGGACGGCAGACTGAACTCCTACGAGGGCGGCTGGGCCGACTACCTGCGCGTGCGCGAGGAGCGCAGAGCGGCCGAGCTGGCGGCGAGAGAGCGGGCGGGCGGGAAGAAGCCGAAGGCGTCGTCGAACGGCGGCTCCTCCAACGGCGGCGGCGGTGGCGGCGCGAAGAAGAACGCCGCGAAGGCCGCCGCGCCCGCGCCCGCCAAGCCGGCGCTGTCGAAGAACGCCCAGCGCGAGGCGAAGAAGCTCGAGCGCGAGATCGAGAAGGCGGAGACGGCGCTGACCGAGCTGGAGGTCGAGCTGGCCGATCCCGACGCCTGGGCCGACGCCGGCAGATCGGCCGCCAACAGCGAGCGGCACGCCGCCGCCAGACGCGCCGTCGAAGAGCTGTACGCGCGCTACGAAGCCGTCGCGGGCTGAGGCCCGGGACGAATCTCGACAGGCCCGCGAACACGTTCGCGGGCCTCAGGTTGCGGGACGTTCGCGACACGTTCACCGTGCCGTCACGAGTTGGTCACATCGGTAACACACGCCGATCTGTCAGCGCGCGTACCGTCGCGCCATGTCCGATGTCGCGACCGACCGCCCGCGCTCTCCGCAGCGGCTCGCAGGCCTCTCCGGCGAGCATCCGCTCGACGGGCGGCTGGGGCTTGCGGTCTCGCGCGAGGCGTGGCCGACCGCGCCTGAGCTGAAGCGGCTGGAGGCCTGCGGCTACGCCTGGGTGCAGCTGCACGCGCCGCCGGTCGCGATGCTCGCCGACGCGACCAGCGCCCGCCACTGGTCCGACTGCCTGCGCGCGGTGCTCGCGCCGACCGGCCTGCGCGTCGTCCTGCACGCGCCGGACGCGCTCGACCTCTCCGTCCGCGAGCACGCGGCCGCGCTCGCCGGCCTGCTCGGCTGCGCCGAGCGCGTCGGCGCGGCGATCGTCGTCCTCCACGCCGGCCGCGCGGCCGGGGAGGAGCAGCTGGAGCGCGAGGAGGTCGCGCTGCTGCGCGGCTCCGCGCTGGCCGAGCGCGCCGGGCTGCGGCTGGCGCTGGAGAACCTCGCGCCGGCCTATCCGATCGGCGCCGACGAGCGCGAGCCCGCGCACGCGCCGCTGTTCGTCCGCGACCTCGTGCGGCGGCTCGACTCGCCGGCCGTCGGAATGGCGTTCGACGTCGGCCATGCGCACGTCACCGCGCAGCTCGACGGCCACGCGCTCGTCGACGTGCTGGACGAGGTCGCCGACGACGTCGCGCTCTTCCACCTGCACGACAACCTTGGAGTCCGCCGCGGCCCCGGGACGCCTCCCGGGATCATGCCGCTGCGGCTCGACCTGCACATGGCGCCGGGCCGGGGCACGGTGCCCTGGCGGGCGCTTGCGCCGCTGCTGCGGGAGCATGCGGCGCCACTGGTGATGGAGATCGCCTCCGGTCACCGGCCGGAGCCGCTGCGACTCGCGACGGTCAGCGCGGAGCTGCTTACGCGCGCCTGAAAAGCGCGGGGAGGGGACAATGACCGTCCACATGGTCCAGATGCGCCAGGAGTACCGCGATCAGCTCGAGCAGATCGAGCGTCAGACGCTGGAAGGTCTCGACATGGTCGTGACCGCGGTCGATCGCGCCCTGGAGGCGCTGATGACCCACGACGACGAGCTCGCCAGCATCGTCGTCGCCGACGACGACCGGATCGACGGCCGCTACCTGGAGACGCACCAGGCGATCCTCTCGCTGCTGGCGCTGCAGGCGCCGGTCGCGGGCGACCTGCGCGTCGTCGCCTCGCTGCTGCACGTGATCCGCCACATCGAGCGGATGGGCGACCAGTGCGTGACGATAGCCAAGCTCGTCCCGCTCGACGGCGCCGAGCCGCCGAGCGACCGTCAGCTGCTCGACCTGATCGCGCGGATGGGCGCCTGCGTCCGCGGCCAGACGCTGCAGGCCAAGCGCGCCTTCGCCTCACGCGACCTGCCGCTGGCGGAGGAGCTGGTGGCGCTCGACCGCGAGGTCAACGCGCTCAACCGCGGGATCTTCGCACGCTCGGTCGAGATCGGCGACGAGCCGGAGCTGCGCGAGTGGGCGATGCACATGACGCTCGTCGCCCGCTGTCTGGAGCGGATCGGCGACAACGCCGTCGACATCGGCGAGCAGACGGCGTTCGTCGTCACAGGGCTCTTCCGCGAGTTCTCCGACGCCTCGCAGGTCCGCCTCGACTGAGTTCCGGGCCGCCCGCTGCGGCGGCCCGTCCACGTTCCGGGGTTCCGGCCCCGGAACGAACTCCGTTCCGTGCTTTGGTGAGGTTCATCCGGCTTGTTCCGGGGTCTGGGGCGAAAGATGTGAACGGCGTGTTATCAGCCGTCACAGCGGGCTTCAGCCGCCGCCGCTCGCCGTTAGACTCCTGCTCACCATGAAGACGGCTTATACCGCGGGTGTGGCTACCCCCCATGACGAGTCACACGCCCCGGGGTCGCGGACGGCCCCCTTGCGTCTCGCCATCATCGATGGCGACAGTGGTTTCCTTCAAGTGGTCGAGAAGCGCGTCCGTGCGCGCGGCTGGCAGCAGCGGATCCTGACCGGCGCGGTGCCGGTGGACGAGCTGGTCTCGATGCGCCTCGGCGCGCTCGTGATCGACCTCGCCGTGCTGGGTGCTCCCGGCTGGGCGTACCTCGAACAGGTCTGCGCGGCGCTGCCGGCGCTGCCCGTGATCGTCTGCACCGGCCCGTCGACGGTCGCCCAGCGCGTCCGCGCGCTGCGGATCGGCGCCGACGACTGGCTCGGCAAGCCCTGCCACCCGGAGGAGCTGGTCGCCCGCATCGAGGCGATCGTCCGCCGCGGCCGGCTGGCGGCCCCGCCGGTCGAGCGCCCGATCGTCGAGGCCGGCGAGATCTCGATCAAGCCCGACCAGTTCCAGGCCTTCGTCGGCTCGCGCAGCCTCGACCTGACGCGTCGCGAGTTCGAGCTGATCCGCCTGCTCGCCGGCAACGCCGGCCAGGTGCTCGAGCGCGAGGCGATCTACCAGCGCGTGTGGGGCTACGCGATGGCCCACGGCGACCGCTCGGTCGACGTCTTCGTGCGCAAGCTGCGGCAGAAGCTGGAGCGCGCCTCACCGCAGTGGCGCTACATCCACACGCACTTCGGCGTCGGCTACCGCTTCGCCCCGGAGCCGGCCGACGGCGCCGGCGCGCAGGACGGCTCGGCCGGCGATGCGCTGGAGACGAGCATCCCGGACGTGCTGCCGAACGACTTCGCGTCGATCGGCTGATCCGGCGCGAGCCGATCCATTCCGTCTTTCAGACCGGCCGGGCGTCGCTGCGACGCCCGGCCGGTCTGCGTTTGTGCTGCAATAGGTGAGCGATGACCCAGGCCGTCCGCAACGTCGTGATCATCCTCGCGCTCGCCGCGGGCGTCGCGTTCATCCCCGGTGGTGGGCGCACCAGCAACGTGATCACGCAGATCCTCTCGATCGTGATGTTCACGGCGCTCGCCTACCTCGCGGTGAGGCTGTTCCGCGAACGGAGGCTCGATCTCTACGGCCTCGGCGATCGCAACCGCGCGATCCTCTACGGCTGCGCCGCGCTCGTCACCTTCCTGCTGGTGGCGGCGAGCCGGATGTGGAACTCCGGAGCAGGCGGCACCGTCGCCTGGTTCGCGCTCGTGGCAGCCGCCGTCTACGGCGTCTACTACGTCTTCCGTGCCGCGCGCGAGTACTGACCCGGCGCCGCTCCCACACGCTGCGGACGCCGGGGTGTCGCCCGCCTCCGTCTACCGCGAGCTGCCGCCGCGCGCGGAGCTGCGCGACCTGCTCGCCTGCCGCTGGGAGCAGCACGTCGCGCCCGCGCGCCGGCAGCGGGTCGTGCCCGACGGCTGCGTCGACGTCGTCTGGGTCGCCGGCCGCGAGCTGGTCGTCGCCGGGCCCGCGACGCGGGCGATGATCGCCGCGCTGCCGCCGGGCTCGACGACCGTCGGCCTGCGCTTCGCGACCGGCGCCGCAGCCGGCCCGCTCGGCCTGCCGCTGACCGCGCTGCGCGACGCGCGCGTGCCGCTCGCCGAGCTGTGGGGCGCCGCGGCGGTCGCCCCGCTGGAAGCGGCGCTGGCGGAGGCCGGCTCCGCGCCGCAGCAGCTCGACCTGCTGGAGCGCGCGCTGCTGGCCCGCCGCGCGGACACGCCGCCGGTCGACCGGCTCGCGCTGGCGGCGGTCGGCGCGCTCGGAGGTGCTTGCGACACCCGTGCGCGTGACCTCGGGCCGGCCGGGCGGGCCCGTGCGGCGGGCCTCGCCAGCGTCCCCGGCCACCCGCCCCGCGCCCGCGACCTCGCTGCGGCGCTCGGCGTCAGCGAGCGCCAGCTGCTGCGACGGCTGCGGACGGCGGTCGGCTACGGACCCGCGACGCTCACGCGCGTGCTGCGGCTGCAGCGGGCGCTGAGAGCCGCTTGGAGCGATCCCGCGCGGGCGCTCTCCGGCGGCCTGGGCCGCATCGCGGCCGACGCCGGCTACGCCGATCAGCCGCACTTCGCGCGCGACTGCCACGAGCTGACCGGCGTCGCGCCGACGACGCTCCTGCGCGGCGGCTGAGGCCGCGCCCGCGGCTCACTTGTCGCAGCGCCTGCGCAGAGACGTCGCAAACTGGCTCTAGAGCTGTTGCAGGCCCGCTTGCGAGGGTGCGGGCATGCCTTTTCCGCGCCCTCCACGAACCCTCTCCGCGGCCCTCTCCGCGGCCCTCTCGAACGCTCGCCGGGCCGATGGTCAGGCTGCGGTCGAGCTGGCGGCGCTGCTGCCCTTCGTCGGCCTCGCGCTCGCGCTGCTGTGGCAGGTCGCGCTCGCGGGCGCGGCGATCTGGCTCGCCGGCGGCGCCGCTCGCGCCGCCGCTCGCGCCGAAGCGGTCGGCGCCGATCCCCTGCGCGCCGCTCGCGGCGTCCTGCCCGGCCGCTTCGAGCACGGTCTGCGCGTCCGTCGCGGCGACGACGGCGAGATCGCGCTCGTGCTCGCGATCCCGGCGGCGATCGGCGGCGGCACGCTCACGAGCGTCACCACCCGTGCCCGCTTCGAGGAGCAGCGATGACGCGTCTCAGCACCCCCGCGCGTCCTTGCGTCCGCGGGTGGAGACTCCGCGCTCGGCGGCGCGCCAGCGGCCGGCGAGGCTGCGGCTGGCGAGCCCCCGCTCGGCGTCTCTGCGGCTGGCGACGCTGCGGCTGGCGAGCCCCCGCTCGGCGTTCCTGCGGCTGGCGGCTCTGCGGCTGGCGGCTCTGCGGCTGGCGAGCCCCCGCTCGGCGTTCCTGCGGCTGGCGGCTCTGCGGCTGGCGGCTCTGCGGCTGGCGAGCCCCCGCTCGGCGTTCCTGCGGCTGGCGGCTCTGCGGCTGGCGGCTCTGCGGCTGGCGCGCTGGCGTCTGGCGTGCGGCGCGGCGCTCGCGGGGTGACGAGCGTGGCCAGGCGGCGGTCGAGTTCGTCGCGCTGCTGCCGTTGTTCGGGATCGTCGCGATCGCGATGCTGCAGGCCCTTGCCGCCGGCGCGGCCGCCGAGCTGGCCGACCACGCCGCCGACAGCGCTGCGGTCGCGATCGCGCAAGGGCGCGACGGCGTCGCCGCGGCGAGAGCGGCCGTGCCCGGCTGGGCCCGCGGCCGCATCGACGTGCACGCGACCGCGACCCGCGTTCGTGTCACGCTGACACCGCCGTCGCTGCTGCCCGGACTCGGCAGCCGCCTGCGCGCGACCGCCACCGCCGACGCGGGGCCGGCGTCATGAGCGGCGTGTCGATCGGCTTTGGCGGACCTTCTCAGGGCGCTGGTGCCATGAGCGGCGTGTCAATCGGCGTTGGCGAATCCCTTCGCAGCGTGCTGGTGCCATGAGCGAGGCGTTGGTCGGCTTCGGCGACCTGTTCGCGGTCTCGGCGTCAGCGCCGGCGACCCGCCGCGGCAGCCATCCGCGGCCGACGGTCGCGGTGCTGACCGCTGCCGCGGCGCCGCAACCGGCTGCGGCTGCCGTCGCACTGGCGCTCGCTGCCGCGTGCGGCACCCGCTCCGCGCTCACCGCCTGCGTCGCGGGTGCGCCACCGAGCGGCCTGCTTCACCTGCCGGCGAGCGTCGCCGCCGCCGCGCGCCTGCGCCGCGACGATCTGCCCGCTCGCGCCTGCGGCCGGCTCGTCTGGCTCGCGAGCGACCGCGACGCGGCCCCGGCCGATGGCGAGGGGGCCGGAGGCGATCCGGCTGGCGCCGAAACGGATGCGGCCCGCGCTGGTCGCGAGCCGGCCGGAGGCGATCCCGGCGGCGCCGATGCGGATGCGGCCGAAAGCCTCGGTGCGGCGCTCGTGCGAGCCGCGCGGAAGTGCGGGCTGCCGGCGGTGATCGGGATCGGCGGCGCCCGCTCGGACCAGCTCGACCGCGCGCTGGTCTGCTACGACGGCGTCGTCGTGGTGCTGCCGGCAGCAGCCGCGACACCGCTCGCCGCCGCGACGCTGGAGAGCCTCGCGCTGCTCGGGCTGCCGGCGGCGGCCATGCCCGCGCCGCGGCGGCTCGACGCAGCCGCCGCGCTCGCCGGCCTGCGCGCCCCGCGCGCGGCGGTCGTCGCGGTAGTTGCGCTCAGCGTGAGGGAGGGGCTGCGATGAGCGGGCCGGCGGCGATGCACGCGCTCAATCGGGCGGAAATGCGTGGGCAGATCGTCATCCGCGGAGAGGCAGCGGCGATCGGCACGGCGCGGCCGGGGCGCCGCTTCGCGCGTGAGGAGCGCGGGCAGGCGGCGCTGCTGCTGGTGGCTGTGATGTGCGTGGTGCTGGTCGGCGCGGTCGTGCTCGGTGGGATCGCGGCGGGGCTCGGGGAGAGAGGCGACAACCAGCGCGCGGCCGACCTCGGTGCGCTCGGCGGAGCGCGGGCGATGCGCGCGGTCTATCCGCGGCTGTTCCAGCCGGCGTACATCGGTCGCGTCCCGAACCCGTCGCACCTCTCGCGTGACACGTACCTCGCGCTCGCGCGCAGACGGGCGGAGGCGACGGCGCGGCTCAACGGCGCCGAGCGGATCTCCGTCGCCTTCCCCGACGGCGCCGCATTCGCGCCGACGCGGATCCGCGTTACCGTCACCGATCCGGCGGTCGTGAAGGCCGGCGGCGAACGTCGCGAGGCCGCGGTCGACGCCGTCGCCGAGGCGGAGCTGTCGCCGTCGGCGGCGACAGCCGCGCTCGGCGCCGGCCCTGGTGACTACAGCGGCCCGCTCGCCTACCGCCAAGGCAAGCCGATGCGGCCAGACGTCGCGATCGCCTTCGACCGCATGGCGGCCGCGGCGGCCCGCGACGGCGTCGCGCTGACGATCACCAGCGGCTGGCGCAGCAGCGCCGAGCAGGCGCGTCTGTTCGCCGCTCATCCCGATCCGAGATGGGTCGCGCCACCCGGCAGATCGCTCCACCGCCTCGGGACCGAGCTGGACCTCGGCCCCGAGAGCGCCTACGGCTGGCTGGCAGCCAACGCCGGCGGCTTCCATTTCGTCAGACGGATGTCGTGGGAGCCGTGGCACTACGGCTACACGTTGGCGGCAGGCACGACCTCCGTCGGCTACGGCGGAGGAGGCGACGGTCGTGGTGCGATGCCGTCGTTCGTGCCTGCGCAGTTCGCGCCTGCGATCTCGGCGGCGGCGCAGCGCTGGAACGTCTCGGCGGCGCTGCTGGCGGCGCAGCTGTACGCCGAGAGCGGCTTCAACCCGTTCGCGGTCTCGCCGGCAGGAGCGCAGGGGATCGCTCAGTTCATGCCCGGCACGGCGCGCACGTACGGACTCGACAACCCGTTCGACGCAACCGCGGCGATCGACGCGCAGGGCAGGATGATGCGCGACCTGCTGCGGCAGTTCGGCAGCGTCCCGCTCGCACTCGCCGCCTACAACGCCGGGCCGGGCGCCGTCAGCGGCTGCGGCTGCATCCCGGCCTATCCCGAGACGCAGGCCTACGTCGCCCGCATCTTTGGCCTGCTCGGCGGCGCCGGTGACAGCGCCGGCCTCGGCGCCGGCTACGAGGTCAGGTTGGTCAGATGAGCATGACGCTGACCGGCAGCTTCATCGGCGGCGGCGTCGCGGCGGTCGCATGGGGGTTCGTCGACTTAACACCATTAACCGGTAGAAAGGGGCTTTAGCATGGAAGTCAAGAAACTCGATGAAAGCTCCACCGCGGTTGCGCTGGTCGCCTTTCTTCTGGTGCCGTATCCGTTGACGTTCGTGGCGAACCTGCTCGCGTGGCCGAGAGGCGTCCAGATCGCGCTGGTCTGCTCCGCTGCCGCCGTGCTGATCGGGACGAAGCTCGGGATGGTCGTCGTCGGTCGTCATCGGTCGCGCAGGCCTGGCTGATCGAGTGCCCCGCGGGCAGCGGGCGCCAGGCCGGGCTCACGCCCGGCGCTCACCTATCCTCGACGGAGCGAATGGCGACGGCGAACGGAAACGGGTGGGACGCCGGCGACGGCGGGGTGAGCGCGGCGGAGAAGGCGAGCGCGCGCGCTGAGCGGCTGGCGGAGCAGCGGCGGTCGCTGCCGGACCAGCCGGGCGTCTACCTCTTCCGCAACGTCAAGGGCACGGTCATCTACGTCGGCAAGGCGAAGTCGATCAAGAAGCGCGTCGCCTCGCACTTCTCCAACCCGAGCACGCAGATGGGCCGGGACCTGCTGCCGATGATCGACCGGATCGACTCGCTCGTCGTCACGACCGAGGCCGAGGCGCTGCTGGCCGAGCAGAACTTCATCAAGCAGTACAAGCCGCGCTTCAACATCCGCCTGCGCGACGACAAGTCGTATCCGTACATCGGGATCAGCCTCGACGAGGACTATCCGCGCGTCTATTTCACACGCGAGCGCCACCGCAGACAGCGCGCCTACTTCGGCCCGTACTCGAACGCCAAGCGGGTGCGCGACACGCTCGACCTGCTCGGCAAGATCTTCATGTTCCGCAGCTGCGACGGCCCGGAGCCCGGCCGTCGCAGCGGCTCGCCCTGCCTCGACTACTACATCAAGCGCTGCGAGGCGCCCTGCGTCGGCTACGTCACCAGAGAGCAGTACCGCAGCTCGATCGACGGCGTGATCGACTTCCTCTCCGGCCGCTACCGCGCGATCGAGACGGCGATAGAGGCGAACATGCGCGACGCCGCCGCCGAGCAGCGGTTCGAGGACGCCGCCCGCGAGCGCAACCGGCTCAGATCGATCCGCTCGCTGCTGGAGCGCCAGCGCGTCACCAACGCCTCCGTCGGCACGCTCGACGCGATCGCGATCGCCGTCGAGGGCAACGACGCCAACGCGCAGGTCTTCCAGGTCCGCGACGGCGTCCTCTCCGACCGCCAGGGCTTCTACCTCGAGAACGAGACCGGCGACGACATCGCCGCCGTCGCCGAGGCGTTCATCCTCCAGTACTACGGCAGCGCGCTGATGATCCCGCCGCTGCTGATCGTGCAGAGAGAGCTGGCCGAGCGCGAGCAGACGATCGCCGCCGCGCTCGCCGAGCGCCGCGGCAGCGCGGTCGAGCTGCGCGCCGCCGAGCGCGGCGACAAGCGCCGCATCCTCGAGCTGGCCGAGCGCAACGCCCGCCTCCAGCTCGACCAGGAGAGACTGCGCTCCGAGCGCAGACGCCAGCAGCGCGTCGACGCGCTCGACGGCCTCCAGTCCGCGCTCGGGCTCGACACGATCCCGCTGCGGATCGAGTGCTTCGACATCTCGCACGTCGGCGGCACGCACACCGTCGCGTCGATGGTCGTGATGGAGGCCGGCGCGCCGAAGAAGGCCGACTACCGCCGTTTCACCCTGCGCGAGGGCACGGAGGGCGTCCCCGACGACTTCGCCTCGATGGAGGAGGTGCTGTCGCGGCGGCTCGCCCAGTACGAGCGCCAGCACGACCGCTCGCCGCACGACGACGGCTACGACGCCAGCTTCGCCGCGCTGCCCAACCTGCTCGTGATCGACGGCGGCAAGGGGCAGCTGTCGGCCGGCATGAAAGTGCTCGACGGCTTCGCCCGCCGCGGCGTCGCGATCGTCTCGCTCGCGAAGAGAATCGAGGAGGTCTTCCTGCCGGGCAGATCGGAGCCGATCGTGCTGCCGCACGACACGCCCGAGCTGCAGCTGCTGCAGCGGATACGCGACGAGGCGCACCGCTTCGCGATCGGCCACCACCGCATCCGCCGCGACAGAGCGATGACGAGATCGGTGCTCGACGCGCTCCCCGGCGTCGGCCCGGCGCGCAAGCGCGCGCTGCTGAAGCACTTCGGTTCGCCGGAGGCGTTCCTGGCCGCCTCGCGCGAGCAGCTGGAGGCGGTCCCGGGCCTGCCGGGCAAGGTCGCGCGCGACCTCTACCTGCAGATCAACAAGACGGGCCATTGATGCCCCGCCCGGCCTGCAACTGGACCTTCACACGCCCCGCCGGCCGCTTCGTCACAATGAGGCCATGAGCGTCTCCAAGCCCGCCAGGCTCGGAGACCGTCTGCACCCTGGTGCACCCCGGTTGGAAGAGACCCCGGAGCAGGCGGACGTCCGCAGTCCTGCGCTCAACGACCTCGTGGTCATCACGGGCTTCTCAGGTGCTGGGAAGTCGACGGCGATGGCCGCCTTCGAGGACGAGGGCTACTTCTGCGTCGACAACCTGCCGCCGGAGATGATCAGATCGCTCGCCGACCTGTTCATGCACGCGGGCTCGAAGGTCGAGCGCGCCGCGGTCGTCTCCGACGCGCGCGGCGGCAGCTACTTCGCCGGCCTCGTCGCGGTCCTCGAAGAGCTGGAGAGAGCCGGCGTCAACTACCGCGTGCTGTTCCTCGAGGCCGACGAGCAGACGCTGCTGACGCGCTATCAGGAGACGCGCCGGCGCCATCCGCTGTCGCCCGGCGGCACCGTCGCCGACGGCATCGCGCGTGAGCGCGAGCTGCTCGCGCCCGTGAGGGAGCGCGCCGACGTCGTGATCGAGACGACCGGTCTCAATGCCGCGATGCTGCGCCGCAAGCTCGCCGACGCGCTGCTGCCGACACGCACCCCGGGCCGTCTCGCCGTCACCTTCCAGAGCTTCGGCTTCAAGCACGGCCCCGCGCGCGACGCCGACCTGCTGTTCGATGTCCGATTTCTCCCGAACCCGCACTACGAGCCGGAGCTGCGCCCGCTGACCGGCCGCGACCCGGACGTCGCCGCCTACGTCAACCGCGACGGCGCGCTTGACGCCTTCTACGAGAAGCTCTTCCCGCTGCTCGACTACCTGCTGCCGCAGTACGTCGCCGAGGGCAAGTCGCACCTGTCGGTCGCGATCGGCTGCACCGGCGGCCGCCACCGCTCGGTCGCGATCAGCGAGCAGCTCGCGAAGCGCTACAAGGCCGAGGGCGACTACCTCGTCGAGCTGGCGCACCGCGACGTCGAGCGGCCGACGAGATAGCGCCGGGCTGCTCGCGTCCGCGGGCGGGCGCGAGCCGCGCGGCCGCGCGGGGCGGGCGGGGCGCCGCTCGCGCTGGTAGAACAGCGCCGTGTTCGACCACATCGGCTTCGAGGTCTCCGACCTCGCACGCTCGGCACGCTTCTACGACGCCGTCGTCCACGCGCTCGGGCTGCGGCGCCAGTTCGAGAGCCCGCACGCGATCGCCTGGGGCGACAACGAGCCGCTGCTGTGGGTCGTCGTGCGCGGTCTGGCGCCGGCGCCCGGCTACGGGCACGTCGCGCTGCGGGCGAGCGGCCGCGTCGCCGTCGACGCCGCCCACGCGGCGGGCCTCGCCAACGGCGGCAGCGACGCCGGCGCGCCCGGTCCGCGGCCGCAGTACGGGCGCGGCTGCTACGCCGGCTACCTGCACGACCCCGACGGGCTGCGGGTCGAGCTGGTGACGCGGGCCTGAGCCGGCGGCGCGGCTCGGCGCGAGGCGCGGGTGCGCGCCACCCGCGTGCGCGAGGCACGCGGGTGGCGCCGCTCTGCCACGATCTGTGGCGTGGAACCCGTGCTGACCGAATCCGATCTGCTCGACGACCCGATCGAGCTGTTCCGCCGCTGGTTCGCGGACGCCGAGGCGGCCGACCTGCCGCAGCCGAACGCGATGACGCTCGCGACCGTCGCCGCCGACGGCCGGCCGTCGGCCCGCGTCGTGCTGCTGAAGGGCGTCGACGCGCGCGGCTTTCAGTTCTTCACCAACTACGAGAGCCGCAAGGCCGGTGAGGCGGACGGCGACGGGCGCGCGGCGCTCGCCTTCGTCTGGATACCGCTGCAGCGGCAGGTGCGGGTCGTCGGCGACGTCGCGCGGGTGAGCGCGGAGGAGTCCGACGCCTACTTCGCGACCCGTCCGCGCGGCAGCCAGATCGGCGCCTGGGCGTCGCAGCAGAGCCGCACGGTCGCCGATCGCGGCGTGCTCGAAGCGCGCGTCGCGGAGCTGGAGGAGCGCTACGCCGGCGCCGAGGTGCCGCGACCGCCGCAGTGGGGCGGCTACCTCGTCACGCCGCTGGAGATCGAGTTCTGGCAGGGCCGCCGCAACCGCCTCCACGACCGCTTCGCCTACACGCGCGAGCGCGCCGACGGCGGCGTCTGGCAGCGGGCGCGGCTGCAGCCCTGAAAGGAGACCGCGTCTTCGTAAAACCGAAGTTTGGCGACGGTTTGAGTTCTGTGTCAGCCTGCGCCGATGCGGATTGGTGCAATCTTCCGGCCTGACACGATCAACGCTCATTACCGGGTCGTGACTCCGATGGTCGCGCTGCGGGAATTGGGCCACGAGGTGCTCGACTTTCCACAGGTCGTGGGTGGGAGAGCGATAGCGTTCGAGCAGGTCGCCAGCTGCGACTTGGTCCACATTCACCGCTTCGTGCCCAATGACGACGATACCTTCGTCCCGCGGCTGAAAGAGCGCGGCGTCGTCGTGACGTTCGACAACGATGACGCGATGGACGTGATACCGCCGGCTGCGCGGAGACTGATCGAAGGGGTCAAGAGCCCCGACTACATCCAGGCCGCTGTCGACATGTTCCACCGCACGCTGGCGCTGATGCCGTTGTTCGACCTCGTGACGGTGCCGAGTGAGGCGCTCGGCGAGCGGATGCGGGAGGCCGGCGCGCTCGACGTCCGCGTGATCGACAACCGCCTTCCCGATCGCTTCCTCGACGTTCCTACACCCGAGCCAGACCGGCTGACAATCGGTTGGCACGGCTTCGTCGAGCACATGGCCGACTACGAGGCGCTCGGGCTCAGGGAGGTCTTCGAGCGATTGCTCGACAAGCAACCGCACATCCAGCTCTTCACGATCGGGCTCGACCTCGGGCTCGACGACGATCGCTACGGCTGGACCGACTGGGTCCATTTCGAGCAGCTGACGAAGAAGCTCGCGAGCTTCGATCTCGGGCTCGCGCCGATCGTCGACAACGCCTTCAACCGCTCGCGCTCCAACTGCAAGGTGCGTGAGTACGCGGCCGCCGGCGTGCCGTGGCTGGCTTCACCGGTTGGTCCCTACCAGCGTCTCGGCAAGGAGGAGGGCGGCAAGCTCGTCGCCGACGGCGACTGGTACCAGGAGATCGAGCAAGCGTTGAAGTCGCCTTTCAAGCGGTCTCGCGCTGCTCGGCGCGCGAAAGCGTGGGCGAAACGCGAGACCATCTCGCAGACGGTTGCGTTGTGGGAGGACGCCTTCTACGACGCACTCGAGTCGGCTGAGCGGACCGAGCAGATCGTCTGATCGCCGCGGGCGGCGGCCCAGCCGGTCACCGCTGCCGACGGCTCGACCCCTGCGCGCAGGCGTGCGTCGGGAATCGGGGCGCCGGCGGTCAGCGCGAGCGGGACGACGCCGGCCCAGACGTCGAACGCGTAGTCCCCCTCGTCGTCGACCGGGCCGCCCTCGCGGACCTTCGCGGAAGCCTCGGTCAGCTCCATCGTGAGCACGCGCGTGCCCTTCAGCTCCTGCGCGTTGGGCTGGCGGACCTCGTCCCAGCGGCCGGGCAGCAGCTTCTCGGTGAACGCCTCCAGCGCGTCGGCGCGCTCGTCGGCGCCCTCGACCAGCGTCGCGGTCCCGAGCACGACGACCGAGCGGTAGTTCATCGAGTGGTGGAAGGCGGAGCGCGCCAGCACGAGCCCGTCGACCAGCGTCGTCGTCAGGCAGGCGGGGACGCCGGCCGAGAGCTTGCGGACCATCCGGCTCGCGGTCGAGCCGTGCATGTAGACACGGTCGCCGAGGCGGGCGATCAGCATCGGGATCACGTACGGCTGCTCGTCGACGCTGAAGCCGACATGGGCGACGAGCGACTCGTCGAGGATCGCGGCAATCGTGGCGCGGTCGTAGAGGCCGCGCTTTGGCACGCGTCTGATCCGCGTCCGGGAGCTGGGAGCTTGGGCCATGGCGAGCACGCTACGAGAACTTGGCCTTGCCGAAAAGAGCCAAACGTGCGTAAGAATGTGGGGCCAATGGATCTGCTGCTCGACCTCGCCGCCGCTCCCGGCAGCACGCTCCGCCGCCGCGCCGAGCAGGCGCTGCGCGAGGCGGTCCTCAGCGGCCGGCTGCCGCCCGGCGCGCGCCTGCCCTCGACGCGGGCGCTGGCGACGCAGCTCGGCGTCTCGCGCGGCGTGGTCGTCGAGGCCTACGCCCAGCTCGCCGCCGAGGGCTACCTGCTGACTCGCCGCGGCGGCGGCACGACCGTCGCGAAAGCCGGCGCGCCTGCTGCGAACCGTGGCACGGATGACGCAAATGGCGGCGCGGATGCGCGGATCAGCGGCGCGGAGGTGCGCTTTGGCGGCGCGGATGCGCGGATTCGCGGCGCGGACGACGCGCTCGGCGGGACGGACGCTGCGGGCGGTCAGGCTGACTGGAGCGCGACCGGCGGATGGGACGGGGCCGTGCTGGGCGGGGAGCGGGCGGGGCCGGCGGCGATCCGGCACGACCTGCGGCCGGCGCTGCCGGCGCTGGCCGGCTTTCCGCGGCGGGCGTGGCTGGCCTCGCTCGGGCGAGTGCTGCGTGAGCTGCCGGACGAGCGCTTCGGCTATCCCGACCCGGCCGGCGTACCCGAGCTGCGCGAGACGCTCGCGGCCTACCTCGGCCGCGTCCGCGGTGTGCGCACGGCGCCGGAGCTGATCGTCGTCACCGGCGGGCTGCGGCAAGGGCTCGACCTGCTGTGGTCCTCGCTGGCGACCGTCGGCGTCAGACGGGTCGCGGTCGAGCGGCCGGGCTGGCGCGGCTGGGTCCAGACCGCGGCTGCCGCCGGCCTGGAGACGATCCCGCTCGCCGTCGACGGGGACGGCGCGGTGGTGGACGGGCTCGTGCACGCGGGGGAGGGCGTCGCCGGGGGAGGCGGAGGCGCGAGCGGCCTCGTCGGGAGAGGCGGAGCACGGGAAAGCCGGGGCGCCTGGACGGCGGTCGACGCCGTCGGCGTCACGCCGGCGCACCAGTTCCCGACGGGCGCGGTGCTCTCGGCGGCGCGGCGGAGCGCGCTCGTGGCGTGGGCGCAGCGGACCGGCGGGATCGTCGTCGAGGACGACTACGACGCCGAGTTCCGCTACGACCGCAAGCCGATCGGCTCGCTGCAGGGGCTCGCGCCCGACGTCGTCGTCTACGGCGGCAGCGCCTCCAAGACGCTCGCGCCGGCCGTCCGGATCGGCTGGCTGGCGCTGCCGCCGCGGCTCGTCGGGCCGGTCGCGTCCGCGCAGCGCCGGCTCGGCGGCGCGCCCGCGCCGCTGGAGCAGCTCGCGCTCGCCGACCTGATCGCCCGCGGCGAGCTGGACCGCCACCTGCGCCGCCAGCGCCGCGCCTACCGCCGCCAGCGCGACGCGCTGCTGAGCGCGCTCGCGCACGAGCTGCCGGCCGTCGGCGTCGAGGGCGCGGCCGCCGGGCTCCACGCCGTCCTGCGGCTGCCGCCGGGCAGCGACGAGCAGGCGACGATCGCCGCCGCGCGCGCCCGCGGCGTCGCGCTCGACGGCCTCGGCAGCGGCGAGCCCGCGCTCGTCGTCGGCTACGCCAACCTCGCCGCGGCGGCCGTCCCCGCCGCCGTCACGGCGCTCGCGGCGGCCGTTCGCGAGGCCGCCGCCGGCTCCACGGGCGGGGAGGCGGCGCGGCCGGGCGCGAGCGGGTCGGGGGCGGCCGGCGGGCGGGCGACGGCGGGAGCGGGCGACGCGGCCACGAGCAGGGGTCGAGCCGGGGGTCGTTGATACCCTCTCAGCGCCGCCGGTTCGCATTCTCCACCGGCGTTCCTCTTTCCATTCTGTTGCCAACGGAAGGACTCGCACGCATGCCGCTTCGGGTTGGGATCAACGGCTTCGGCCGGATCGGCCGAAACGTCTTCCGAGCCGCCAAGGAGGCGGGCGCGGACATCGAGTTCGTGGCGGTCAACGACCTCACGGACGTCAAGACGCTCGCCCACCTGCTCAAGTACGACTCGATCCTCGGCCCGTTCCCGGGCACCGTCGAGGAGGTCGAGGGCGGCATCGTGGTCGACGGCCAGGAGATCAAGGTCCTCGCCGAGCGCGATCCGGGCGCCCTCCCGTGGGGCGACCTCGGCGTCGACGTCGTGATCGAGTCGACCGGCTTCTTCACGAAGAGAGAGGACGCCGCCAAGCACCTCGCCGGCGGCGCCAAGAAGGTCATCATCTCCGCGCCGGCGACCGGCCCGGACGCGACCGTCGTCCTCGGTGTCAACTTCGACACCTACGACAAGGACAACCACACGGTCGTCTCCAACGCCTCCTGCACGACCAACTGCCTCGCGCCGGTCGCGAAGGTCGTCAACGACCTGGTCGGCATCCAGCACGGCCTGATGACGACGATCCACGCCTACACGGCCGATCAGCGGCTGCAGGACATGCCGCACAAGGACCTGCGCCGCGCCCGCGCCGCTGCGATCAACCTGATCCCGGCCTCGACCGGCGCCGCGAAGGCGATCGGCCTCGTGATC
Source organism: Conexibacter sp. CPCC 205762 (assembly GCF_030646155.1). Taxonomy (GTDB): domain Bacteria; phylum Actinomycetota; class Thermoleophilia; order Solirubrobacterales; family Solirubrobacteraceae; genus Conexibacter. The sequence goes on along the minus strand of NZ_JAUTDN010000029.1, from coordinate 12,217 downwards.
CCGGAGCTGAACGGCAAGCTCAACGGCTTCGCGGTCCGCGCCCCCGTCCCGACCGGCTCGGTCGTCGACCTGACCTTCGTCGCCAAGCGCGAGACGAGCGTCGACGAGGTCAACGCGGCGCTCAAGGCGGCCTCCGAGGACGGCCCGCTGAAGGGCATCCTCGGCTACACCGAGGACCCGATCGTCTCCGGCGACATCGTCAAGGACGCGCGCTCCTCGATCGTCGACGGGCAGCTCACCTCGGTCCTCGACGGCACGCTCGTGAAGGTCGTCGCCTGGTACGACAACGAGTGGGGCTACTCGAACCGCGTCGTCGACCTCGTGCAGAAGGTGCTGTGAAGACGCTCGACGATCTCGACGTCGAGGGCAAGAAGGTCCTCGTCCGCGTCGACTTCAACGTTCCGCTGAAGGACGGCGCGGTCACGGACGACACGCGCATCAGAGGCGCGCTGCCGACGCTCAGAGAGCTGCTCGGCAGAGGCGCCTCGCTGGTCCTGGTCTCGCACCTGGGCCGCCCGAAGGACCGCGAGCCGGAGCTGTCGCTCCGGCCCGTGGCCGACCGCCTCGGCGAGCTGATCGGGACCCCCGTGAAGCTCGCCCCGGGCGTCGTCGGCGACCAGGTCACCGCCCTGGCGAACGAGCTGAAGCCGGGCGAGATCCTGCTGCTGGAGAACGTCCGCTACGAGCCGGGCGAGACGAAGAACGACGCCGCGCTGGCGGATGCGCTCGCCGCGCTCGCCGACGTCTACGTCAACGACGCCTTCGGCGCCGCCCACCGCGCGCACGCCTCGACCGAGGGCGTCGCCAGACGCCTCCCGCACGCCGCCGGCCGGCTGCTGGAGCGCGAGGTCAACACGCTCGGCCACATCCTCGAGCACCCGAGAAAGCCGCTCGTGGCGATCATCGGCGGCGCGAAGGTGACCGACAAGATCGCCGTCATCGACCGCTTCATGCACGTCGCCGACACGATCCTGATCGGCGGCGCGATGGCGTTCCCGTTCTTCAAGGCGCAGGGCCACGACGTCGGCGACTCGCTCTGCGAGGCCGACGGGATCGGCCCCGCCAAGGACGCGCTCGCGCAGTCGCGGATGGACCGCTCGCACCTGGAGCTGCCGATCGACCTCGTGATCGCAGACCGCTTCGCCGCCGAGGCCGAGCACCGAGTGCTCGACGGCGTCGACGTGCCCGACGGCTGGATGGGCATCGACGTCGGCCCGCGCACCGCGCAGCGCTACGCGGACGAGATCGCGAAGGCCGGCACGGTCTTCTGGAACGGCCCGATGGGCGCGTTCGAGCTGGAGCCGTTCGCGGCCGGCACGCGCGCGGTCGCGGAGGCCGTCGCGGCCTGCGACGGGACGACCGTCGTCGGCGGCGGCGACAGCGCCGCCGCGCTGCAGCAGTTCGGTCTGGGCGACCGCGTCACCCATCTGTCGACGGGTGGCGGCGCGTCGCTGGAGCTGATCGAGGGCAAGAAGCTGCCCGGAGTGGAGGCGCTCAAGTGAGCAGCACGCGCACCCCGCTGATCGCGGGCAACTGGAAGATGCACAAGACGATCGCGGAGGCCGAGGAGTTCATCCAGGGCCTGCTGCCGCTCGTCTTCGCCGCTGACGGCAAAGTCGACATCGGCATCTGCGCGCCGTTCACGTCGCTGCAGGCGCTCGTCGACTCGGCCCGCGGCAGCGCGGTGCGGATCTACGCGCAGAACATGCACCAGGCCGAGCAGGGCGCGTTCACCGGCGAGATCTCGGCGGCGATGCTCGGCGAGGTCGAGGTCCAGGGCGTCGTGCTCGGCCACTCCGAGCGACGCGAGTACTTCGGCGAGACCGACAAGGCGCTCGCGCTGAAGGTCCCGGCGGCGCTGGCGGCCGACCTCGAGCCGATCCTCTGCGTCGGCGAGACCGAGGAGGAGCGCGACAACGGCGACACCGAGCGCAAGCTCCGCCACCAGATCCAGGAGGGCCTCGCGAGAGTGCCCGAGGAGCAGCTCGCCAAGGTCGTCATCGCCTACGAGCCGATCTGGGCGATCGGCACCGGCAAGACGGCGACCGCAGACCAGGCGCAGGAGGCGTGCGCCTTCGTGCGCGCGCTCGTCGCGCAGCGCTCGGCCGACGCCGCCGAGCAGGTGCGCGTGCTCTACGGCGGCTCGATGAAGCCCGACAACGCCGCCGAGCTGCTGGCGCTGCCGGACGTCGACGGCGGTCTCGTCGGCGGCGCCTCGCTGGAGCCGGCGTCGCTCGCCGCGATCATCGAGGCCGCGGGCGCATGACCACCTACCCTCGGGTCGCGCTCGTCGTGCTGGACGGCTGGGGCCTCGCCCCGGCCGGTCCCGGCAACGCGGTCTCACTCGCCGACACGCCCGTCTTCGACGCGCTGTGGGCGAGATATCCGACGACGAGAATGATCGCGAAGGGCAAGGCGGTCGGCCTGCCCGAGGGGCAGATGGGCAACTCCGAGGTCGGCCACCTCAACCTCGGCGCCGGCGCGGTCGTCAAGCAGGACCTGACGCGGATCGACGAGGCGGCCGAGGAGGGCACGCTCGCCGAGAACGAGGTCCTGCGGGCCGCCTTCGAGGCCGGCAGGGACACCCGCGTCCACCTGATCGGGCTCGTCTCCGAGGGCGGCGTCCACTCGGCGATGAGACACCTGAAGGCGCTGATCGAGCTGGGCGCGACGCTGGGCGTGCGGGATCTCGTGATCCACGCCTTCACCGACGGCCGCGACACGCTGCCGAAGGCCGGCGCCGGCTACCTCGCGACGGTCGAGGGCTGGATCGCCGACGCCGGCGCGGGCCGTGTCGGCAGCGTCATCGGCCGCTACTTCGCGATGGATCGCGACAAGCGCTGGGAGCGCGTGCAGCAGGCGTACGACCTGCTCGTCCACGGCACCGCGCCGCACCACGCCGACAGCGCCGAGGCCGCCGCGCGCGCCGCCTACGAGCGCGACGAGACCGACGAGTTCATCACCGCCACGAGCGTCGGCGACGAGGCGCGGATCCGCCCCGGCGACAGCGTGCTGGCGTTCAACTTCCGCCCCGACCGGATGCGCGAGATCACGCTCGCGCTCGCCGACCCGTCGTTCGACGACGTCGACCGCAGAGGCGCGCCGCCGGTCGAGCACTACACGTGCATGACCGAGTACAACGAGGAGTGGTCGTTCCCGATCGCCTTCCCGCCGGCCCGTCCGACGGTCACGCTCGCGAGCACGCTCGCCGCGACCGGGGCGAAGCAGCTGCACGTCGCCGAGACGGAGAAGTACCCGCACGTGACGTACTTCTTCAACGGCGGCGAGGAGCACGCCTACGACGGCGAGCGGCGCGAGCTGGCGCAGTCCCCGCGTGACGTCGCGACCTACGACCTGAAGCCGGAGATGAGCGCGCACGAGGCGGCGAGGCTGTTCGTCGACGCCTGGAACGCCGACCAGCCGCGCTTCGGCATCATCAACTTCGCGAACGCCGACATGGTCGGTCACAGCGGCGTGATCCCCGCCGCCGTGAAGGCGGTCGAGACGGTCGACGCCTGCCTCGGCGAGGTCGTCAGAGCGGTCCACGAGAGCGGCGGCGTGCTGCTGATCACGGCCGACCACGGCAACGCCGACCACATGCTCGAGCCGGACGGCAGCCCCAACACCGCCCATTCGCTCAACCCCGTGCCGGTGATCGTCACCGCCGAGGGGCTGAAGCTGCGCGAGGAGGGGATCCTCGCCGACGTCGCACCGACCCTCCTGCAGCTGCTCGGGGAGGACCAGCCCGAGCAGATGACGGGCCAGTCGCTGATCGAGGCGTGAGCGCCGCCGCTCGCAGAAAGACCCTTCCGCCGTGGCCGAAGGGACGGCCGCTGCGTGACTGGCAGCAGAAGGCGATCGCCGCGCTCGCCGAGCACGAGGGCGAGGCCTTCCTCGCCTCGGCGACGCCGGCGGCCGGCAAGACGACGTTCGGCCTGCGCGTCGCCTACGAGGCGCTCCAGCGCGGCGAGGTGCAGCGCGTCGCGATCCTCGCGCCGACCGCGCACATCTGCCGCCAGTGGGCGGCCGACGCGGCCCGCTACGGGATCGACCTCGAACCGAACCGGCCCAACTCGGAGGGGCCGGAGCCGTCGGACCGCCACGGCGTCGTCGTCACCTACCAGGCGGTCGCGGCCGGGCCGAGACCGCACCGGATCGCCTGCAACGGCCGCCGCACGCTGCTCGTCGCCGACGAGCCCCACCACATGGGCGAGCACGCCGCGTGGGGCACGACCGCGATGGACGCCTTCGCCAACGCGAAGCAGCGCGTGCTGCTGTCCGGCACGCCGTTCCGCTCCGACAACTCGCCGATCCCGTGGGTCGAGTACGACGCCGACGGCGTCTCCAGCGCCTCCTACGCCTACTCGTACACGCAGGCGCTGATGGACGGCGTCTGCCGCCCGATCACCTTCCAGCCCTACGACGGCGACATGGAGTGGACGAGCGACGGCCGCCGCCGCCGCGCCGACTTCTCCGTCGTGCTGCCGCGCAACGAGGACGCGCGGCGGCTGCGGACCGCGCTCGACGGCGAGGGCGACTGGATCAGGCGCGTGCTGATCGACGCCGACCACAAGCTCGGCGAGATCCGCGCCGGCGACCATCCGGAGGCCGGCGGCCTCGTGATCGCGATCGACAAGCAGCACGCGATCCAGCTCGCCGGGCAGCTGCAGAAGATCAGCGGCGAGGCGCCGCTGATCGTCACCTCCGACGAGGCCGACGCCTCGCAGCGGATCGCCCGCTTCGCCGCCGGCACGACGCGCTGGATCGTCTCGGTGCTGATGGTCTCCGAGGGCGTCGACATCCCGCGCCTGCGCGTCGGCGTCTACGCGACGACCTCGCGCACCGAGCTGTTCTTCCGCCAGGTCGTCGGCCGCTTCATCCGCCGCTCGCCGAGACCGCGCAGACAGATGTCGTTCCTGTTCCTGCCGTCGGACATATTGCTGAAGACGCTCGCCTCGCGGATCGAGGAGGAGCGCAACCACGCGATCGAGCTGAGACCGGCGCTCGACACCGGCGAGCTGGACGAGCCGCCGGAGCGGCGCAGAAGCGAGCCGGGCGTCTACGAGGCGCTCTACTCCGACGCGCGCCCGGACGAGCACATCCAGATCGGCGACAACCTGATGCTGTTCGCCGACCCGGAGCCGGCCGGCGCGGCGAGACCGTCGGCGGCGTTCATGGCGTTCGGCGGCGGGATCGCGGAGACGAAGCGGCCCGCGGAGGAGCTGGTCGACGCGCTGCCGAGCGCGGCCGACGACCCGCAGTCCGCCTACCAGCGGCGCGAGACGCTGCGCGAGGAGCGCAGCAAGCTGGTCGCGACGCTGGCGCGGCGGGGGAGAGAGGACCACCGCGAGATCAACGCCCGCCTCAACCGGCTGGTGGGGGCTCCGTCGGTCTCGAAGTCGACGCTGGAGCAGCTCGAGAAGGCGAACGAGCGGCTGCGGCGCGAGGTCGAGAAGAGCGGCTGATCTGACCCGGCGCGTCGGCCGCCGCTGCTATCGTCGCGACCGTCGAAACCTTCTCATCCCTGCTTTAGCCGATGTCCGCGACCGAACTTCCTCCCGCTGCAGCCGCCGTCCCCGCCGGGCTCGACGCCGTCGAGCTGGGCGCCTGGAAGGGCCTGCTGAGGGTTCACGCGTCGCTGATGAAGTCGCTCGACGCGGAGCTGGAGGCGACCCATCGCCTGCCGCTGACCTCCTACGAGGTGCTGATCCAGCTCGCCGACGCGCCCGACCGCAAGATGCGCATGTGCGACCTCGCCGACTCGGTGCTGCTGTCGCGCAGCGGCATGAGCCGTCTGGTCGACCGCCTCGAGCGTGACGGCCTGCTCGAACGGGCCGCCTGCCCGAACGACGCGCGCGGCTCCTTCGCGGTGCTGACGCCGGCCGGCCAGGAGCTGCTCGCCGCCGCCCGCCCGACGCATCACGAGGGCATCCGCCGCGCCTTCCTCGAGCATTTCAGCGAGGACGAGCTGCGCCAGCTCGGCGCGTTCTGGACGCGGCTGCTGCCGCCGTCCGCCGGTTCGTAGGCGCCTCCGCCTTACTCACGGCGACTCCCTCCCGCGGGAGTCTGCGGCGGAGTACATCCCTGCGATGTACTGCGCCGCAGAGTCCGTCGTGCTGCGTGCCGTCACGAAATCGCCGCCTGTCCGGTTGGGGAGGTGGCGTTTCGCCTGCTTGCAGCCGGATTGCGATGCGATTGCGATTCGATTGGCGCGCTGGCGTTCTGGTGCAACATCTCGTACATTTGTGCAGGTTTTGGACCCTGGAACTTGCTAACCGACTAGCCAGTCAGTTGAATGCACCAGGGTGGTCGAAGGTGATCGAAAAAACGCTTTGCTTTTGATCGACGGTGTGTTAGGCTGAATTTCGTTCTGTTGTTGCACCGCGCGACCGACCAGCGCGGCGGTGCGACCCCCAAGCGTCGGCCAGGCCGGCCGGCGAGCTGACACACCGGGCCAAGACGGCCGGTGCGGTCGGCTGTGTCCAAGGCCACCTACCGCCACGAGCCCGCGACCCCTCCCGGTCGCGGGCTCGTACTTTGTGGCGCGGATGCGCATGAACGCGGCGCGTCTTGCGCAGATCGCGGCGCGGATGCGCGTGATGGGGGCGCGGATGCGCGTGATGGGGGCGCGGATGCGGGCGGACGGGCAGAGTGGCCGGCCCGCTAGCCTCCAGCGTCGTATGGCGCCGCTCCTCGAGATCCACCACCGCGACCCCGGCTCGCTCGCGCGCACGGGCGTCCTCAACCTTGCGCACGGCCAGGTGCGCACGCCCGCCTTCGTGCCGCTCGCGACGAAGGGCACGATCAAGGGCCTCGAGCCGCGCGAGGTGCGCGAGCTCGGCTACGACATGGTGCTCGGCAACACCTTCCACCTCTTCCTCGCGCCGGGGCACGAGCTCGTCAGCGAGCTGGGAGGGCTGCACGAGTTCATGCGCTGGACCGATCCGATCATCACCGACTCCGGCGGCTTCCAGGTCTTCTCGATGGGGCACGGCACCGTCGCCGACGAGATCAAGGGCCGCGCGCCGACCGGCTCCGACCGCGCCGGCGCCGTCCTGCAGATCGCCGAGGAGGGCGTCAGCTTCCGCTCCTACATCGACGGCGGAGAGCGCTTCATGGCGCCCGAGACGTCGATGGAGATCCAGGCCGCGCTCGGCTCCGACATCGCGCTCGCGTTCGACGAGTGCACGCCCTTCCACGTCACGCGCGACTACACCGAGCGCTCGACCGAGCGGACCCACCGCTGGCTCGACCGCTGCATCGCCTGGCACGACGAGCATCAGCCGAGAGGTCAGGTGCTGTACTCGATCTCGCAGGGCGGCGTCTACGAGGACCTGCGCCGCGGCGCGACCCGTCACATCGCGCAGACGAGCGCGCCCGGCGTCGCGATCGGCGGCTCGCTCGGCGCCGACAAGCCACAGATGTACGAGGTCGTCAGCTGGGCGACCGACGAGCTGGAACGGGTCGCGCCGGAGAAGCCGCGCCACCTGCTCGGGATCGGCGAGATCGACGACCTCGTGCGCGGCGTCGAGCTGGGGATCGACACCTTCGACTGCGCGATGCCGACCCGCATCGGCCGGCACGGCATGGCGCTCGTGCCCGACCCGTCGAGACGCTGGCGGATCGACCTGACGAAGGGCCGCATGAAGCACGTCAACGAGCCGATCATGGACGACTGCCCCTGCCCCGCCTGCAGCCAGGGCTTCACGCGCGCCTACCTGCACTACCTCTTCGGCGCCCACGAGCTGACCGCGCTGCGGCTCGTCACGCTGCACAACCTCAGCTTCATCGAGCGGCTGATGTCCGACCTGCGCGCGGCCGTCGCGACCGGCACGCTGCCGCAGGTTGCGGCCGCCGTGCGCGCGGGCGCCGCGCCCGGCGGGCTCGCCGCCGTCGCCGCCTAGCTCGGGGGAAGCCACGGCGACGACGACGGCGGGCGCCTGACACGCCGGCACGCGGACCCCGGGAGGTCGCGCGGTCCGCGTGCCGCGGCTCACGCCTGTGCCAGCGTGAACCGACCGACGAGCGTCTCCAGCTGCTCGGCGGTGCGGGCCAGCTCGGTTGCGGAGGCGGCGATCTCCTGCGTCGCCGCCGACGTCTGCTGCGTCGAGGCCGAGACCTGCTCGGCCGAGGCGGAGGACTGCTCGGCCAGCGAGGCGACCTGGCCGACGTCGCCCTGCATCCGCTCGCTGCTCGCCGTGATCTCGGCGGCGGCGCTGACGATCTGCTCCATCTGCGCGGCGACCGCCTCGACCGCGACGCCGATCTCGAGGAACGCCTCGCGCGTGCGCCCGACCGCCTCGACGCCCTCGCTCGTGCGCGCCGCGCCGGCCTGCACGACGCCGACGCTGCGCGCCGTCTCGTGCTGGATCTCGCGGATCAGCGCCGAGATCTCCGACGCCGCCTCCTGCGAGCCCTCGGCCAGCTTGCGGACCTCTTCGGCGACGACCGCGAAGCCCTTGCCCTGCTCGCCGGCGCGGGCCGCCTCGATCGCGGCGTTGAGCGCGAGCAGGTTGGTCTGCTCGGCGATGTCGGTGATCGTCTGGACGATCCCGCCGATCCGCTCCGACTTGCCCGACAGCTGCTCGATCGCGTCGCTGACGGCGGCCGAGGAGGAGGCGACCTCCTGGATCGCCTCGCTCGCCTGCTCGGCGGTCGCGACGCCCTGACGGGCGACGCTGCTCGCCTCGCTGGCCGAGCCCGCGGTGCGCTCGGCCGACCGCGCCGAGGAGGCCGCGGCCGTGTTCGTCTCGACCGCGGTCTCGCGCGCCGACTCGATCCGCTGCACCTGCTGCTGCGAGCTGCCGGCGACCTCGCCGATCGCGGCCGCGATCTCGCCGACGGCACGACCGGTCTCCTCGGAGCTGCTGGCCATCTGCTGCGAGGCGGAGGAGACGGTCGCGGCGCCCTGCTGGACGTCGCCGAGCAGCTCGTTGAGGTTGCGCGTCATCGTCGTGAAGGCGTGGCCGAGCTGGTCTCTGCCGGAGACCGGGCGGACCTCGCCGGAGATGTCGCCGTCGGCGATGCGGCCGGCGGCGGCCGCCATCTCGGACAGGTAGGCGGTCATCTCGACGAAGGCGTTGCCGAGCACGTCGCGCTCGGAGCGGGGACGGACGTCGGCGGTCGGGTCGCCGGCGGCGATCTGGCGCGCGGCGGCCGCGGCCTCCTCGAAGTACGCCGTCAGCTCGACGAACGCGGTCCCGAGCACGTCGCGCTCGGAGCGGGCGTGGACGGCCGCGTTCGGGTCGCCCTCGGCGAGCTGCTCGGCGGCTGCCGCCATCTCGCGCATGTACGCCACCATCTGCTCGAACGCCTCGCCGAGCTGGCCGATCTCGTCACGCGATCTGATCTCGATCTGCTGGTCGACGTCGCCCTCGGCGATCCCCTCGGCGGCTCTGACCATCTGCCGCACGCCGCGCAGGATGCCGCGCGCTATCCACCACGAGACGCCGCTGCCGAGCGCGATCGCCGCGGCGATCAGCAGCAGCGTCAGCAGGCGGCTGGAGGAGTAGGTCGACTCGATCTGGGCGTTGTCGCGGGCGGCGAGCGCGACCTTCGAGTCGAACAGCGCGTCGAAGGCGGCCGCGACCTCGGTGAAGGCCGGCAGCACCTGCGCCTTGTTGAAGGCGTACGCCTGCTCGGCGCTCTGCGTGTCGGACCGTCTGAGCGCCTCGGCGGCGACCTCGCGGTAGCGGGCGAGCGCCTCCTGCAGCTGCACGAACTCGGTTCTCGCCTCCGGCGTCTGGAGCGTCGACTGGACCGCTCTCAGCGCTCTGTCGACGATCGGCTGGTTGGCGTCGATCTTGGCCGCGACCTCGGCCTTGCCGGCGGCGGTCGTCTCGAGGAAGTGGTTGTTGGTGAAGGCGCGCTGCTCGTTGAGTTTGGCGCGCGCGACGCCCAGGTGGGCGAGCGGCTGGGCTGCCGCGGTGTACATGATCTCGGCCCTCTGGTTGACACGCCCCAGGCTGGTGACGGCGACGATGCCGACGATCGCCATCAACGCGATCACGACGGCGGTCGCACCCATCTGTTTGACGAATATCGAGACGCGGCGGTTGCTGCGGGAAGCTGGCACGGAGGCTCCTTGACGAGTTCAGTCGGCTGGATGCCTCCGGTGTTCTCGGCGCGTCGGCGCTCGGCTTTAGGCACGCAGACGCTCACCCGCGTGCGGTGGACCGGCAATTAGTCATCTGCGGCGGCCGGCCGCGACAGGGTTCTGGAAACCAGAGATCCCTGTCGCGGCGGGCGATCTAGGCGGTCGTCAGCGTGAAGCGCGCCACCAGTCCTTCCAGCTGCTCGGCGGTGCGGGCAAGTTCGCTTGCGGAGGCCGCGATCTCCTGCGTCGAGGCGCTCGTCTGCTGCGTCGAGGCGGAGACCTGCTCGGCCGAGGCCGACGACTGCTCGGCGAGCGTCGCGATCTCGTCCATGCCCGTCTGGGTGCGGGTCGTGCCGGCCGAGATCTGGTCGGCGGAGACGACGATCGCCTCCATCCGCGTCGTCACGTCGTCGACCGCGGCGCCGATCCGCTCGAACGCCTCACGCGCCTTCTGGACCGCCTCGACGCCGTCGCTCGTGCGCCGCTCGCCGTCCTCGACGACGCCGACCGTCCGCTGCGTGCTCGCCTGGATGTCGGCGATCAGCGCCGAGATCTCGGCGGCGGCGGCCTGCGAGCCCTCGGCGAGCTTGCGGACCTCCTCGGCGACGACGGCGAAGCCGCGCCCCTGGTCGCCCGCCCGTGCCGCCTCGATCGCGGCGTTGAGCGCGAGCAGGTTGGTCTGCTCGGCGATGTCGGTGATCGTCTGCACGATCCCGCCGATCGCGGTCGACTTGTCCGACAGCTCGCCGATGACGCGGCTGACGTCGCGTGAGGAGTCGGCCACCTGGCGGATCGCGTCGGTCGCCTCCTCGGCCGTCAGCGCGCCGTCGCGGGCGACGGTGCGCGCCTCGTCGGCGGCGGTGGCGGTGTCACGCGCCGAGGCGGCCGAGCTGCCGGCGGCGGTGGCGGCGTCGCTGACCGCCTCGCGGGCGTCGGCGATCATCCGCACCTGCTGCTGCGAGCCGTCGGCGACGTCGGTGACGGCGCTGGCGATCTCGGCGACCGCGCGGCCGGTCTCCTCCGAGGTGCTCGCCATCTGCTGCGAGGCGGAGGAGACGGTCGCGGCGTTGACGGAGACGTCGCCCAGCAGGCTGTTGAGGTTGCCGGTCATCTCCGCGAACGCGACGCCGAGCGCATCCCGCTCCGAGCGCGGCGTGACCTGGCCGGTCAGGTCGCCGGAGGCGATCTGCTGCGCCGAGCCGGCCATCTCGCCGAGGTAGTCGCCCAGCTCGACGAAGGCGTTGCCGAGCACGTCGCGCTCCGAGCGCGGCGTGACCGCGATCTGCGGGTCGCCCTGCGCGAGCTGCTGCGCCGCGCCGGCGATCCCCTTCACGTAGCCGATCATGCGCTTGAACGCCTCGCCCAGCTGGCCGATCTCGTCGCTTGAGCGGATCCCGATCTGCTGCTCGACGTCGCCCTCGGCGATGCGGTCGGCGGCCGTCAGCATCTCGCGCACGCCGCGCACGATCCCGCGTGCGATCCACCACGAGACGGCGAGCCCCAGCGCCGTCGCGAAGAGGATCAGCAGGATCGCGATCAGCCTGCTGGAGGAGGCGGTGCTGTTGATGCCGTCGTTGTCGCTGGCGGCCAGAGAGACCTTCGAGTCGAACAGCGCCGCGAACGCCTCGACCGCCTGGTCGAACGGCGGCAGCATCCGCTCCTCTTCGAGCGCGTAGGCGCGCTCGGTCTGGCCGGCGTCGGACAGTCTCAGCAGCTCGTCGAGCGCCGGTCTGAACTCGGCGAGCGCGGTCGTGATCGCCGCGAAGTCGGCGCGACCTCTCTCGGTCTGGAGCGTTCTCTCGGCGGCGCTGAGCGCTCTCGCGAGCGCCGCGTCGGCGTCTTCGATGTCGCTGCGCAGTCTCGCCTTGCCGGTCGCGCTCTGCTCGAGCACGTGACGGTTGGCAAGGGCGCTCAGCTGGTTGAGCTTCGCGCGGGCCGTGCCGAGATCGGCCAGCGGCGCCGCAGCCGTCGTGTACATCCTCTCCGCGTCGGAGCTCACCTTCGAGAGGCTCACTATCCCGACGGTCCCGACGATCAGCATCAGCACGACCAGCAGCAGCGCGCTGCCGGTCAGCTTGACGAAGACCGACGCCCCGCGCCGGCCTCCCTTGTCAGGGGGGG
>NZ_JAUTDN010000028.1 GCF_030646155.1 Conexibacter sp. CPCC 205762 | reverse complement strand
CTCATCCGGCGTATGCAGATGCGCCCGATGCGTCGAGAACGCACAGTACTTGCAATAGCACTGGCAGGAGCGCGACAGCGAAAGCGTCAGATTGCGGCTGAAGGTGACCCGGCGCGCCATGAGCGGTGGAGTCTAGAACGCCGCCCGGCCACTTGGCTTCGATAAGCGACGAACTACCGCGCCCGGGGGCGAATCGCCCCGTGTCTGGCCCTCAAGGCCGGCATGGACGACTTCCCCTCGATGAAGGCGAAGGCGCTGCTGGCGATCTTGACCCGCGACCCGCTCGGCTACCGGATCGTCAGGCAGCGCGGTTCGCATCGGCGGCTGCGCGCGCCGGGCCGGCCACCGGTGCAGTTCGCCTGGCACGACAGAGAGACGTTGGCACCCGGAGAGGTACGCGCAGTGCTCACCAGATATGTCGGTCTTGACCGGCGCGCCGCTCTCGATCTACTGTGAGGAACAAGATGCCGGAATTCAGATTTGTGCACACCTACCATCCCGGCGTCGGCTGGGGCTTCCGCTGCGACGAGCGCCGCATCGGCGGCGGCTCCGAGCACCGACCGCATGACGGCCTCGCCGGCTCGCGCCGCGAAGCTGAAGCCGTCGCGTGGTTCGTGCTCGAAGGCGACGCCGAAGAACTCGGGCAGCCGCTGCCACGGCCCGAGGACGTGCGGATCATGCACGTGCTGGAGACGCCCGCCGCGGTGTCCGCGCCGGCCGCTTAGAGCGGCTGGACGGCGACCATGCGGCAGAGGTCGCGGAAGCCGAGCGCGCGGTAGAGGCGTTCGGCGACCGCGGTCGATGAGAGCGTCGCGGTCGTGCAGCCGGCGGCGGCGGCGTCGGCGAGCAGCCGCGCGACGACCCGGCCGGCATGGCCCTGGCGGCGCGCCTTCGGCAGCGTCGCGACGAACGACAGCGCGCAGTCGTCGCCGTGGCGGGTCGAGACCGCCGCTGACAGCGCCCGCCCCGCGTCGTCGCGCACGAGGTACGCCCGCGCCCGCTCCGGCCACGCCGGCAGCAGGTCGGCCTCGACCTCGTTGAGCACGCAGATCTCAGCCGTCTCGACGACCGCCTCGACACCGCCCGAGCACGCCGCGCGCGCTGCGTCCCGACCCGCGACGTCGGCGCCCGCACTTGCCGCCGCGCGCGCTGCGTCCCGACCCGCGACGTCGGCGCCCGCACTTGCCGCCGCGCGCGCTGCGTCCCGACCCGCGACGTCGGCGCCCGCACTTGCCGCCGCGCGCGCTGCGTCCCGACCCGCGACGTCGGCGCCCGCACTTGCCGCCGCGCGCGCTGCGTCCCGATCCGCCGCGTCGACGCGCGCACTGCCCACCGCCTCCGTGCCCGAGCCGCGCGCTGTGTCGGCAGCGGGAGCCGGCAACTGCGCGAGCATCGCGACGGTCGTGGCGGCGGTGCGCCAGCCGTGGGCGGCGCAGGCCTCCAGCGCGGCGCGGTCGTCGGCGCGCAGCCACAGCCCGAAGCGGGCGACGCCCGCGCGGGCGTAGGCGTGCCGCAGCGCAAGCAGCGTCGCGTCCGGGTCGGCGGCGTCGCGAGCGAGCAGGGCGTTGTTGAACAGCGCGCGCGTCGGCGAGGCCGGGAAGATCGCCGCCATCGCCTCGCCGACCGGCTCGATCGACGCGCACGGCGCCCGCGTCGCGAACGCCGCCCAGCGCCCGACGAGGCTGGCGGCGAAGCGGTCGTACGCGGCGCGTTCGTCGCCGGCTCCGTCGGCCGGCGGGATGGGCGGCGCGCCGACCTCTCCCGGCGCCGCGGCGGCGGGCGGAGCAGCGGCGGGCGGCACGGGCGGCGCGGCGGCGGACGGCGCAGCGGCAGGCGGCACAGCGGCGGGCGGCGCGGCGGCGGGCTCGACGGCGGGGTCCTGGGCGTCGGGCGGCATGGGCGTCAAGTATGCGACGACGCGCCAGCGCCGTTCATCCACCGGGGCGGTGACAGCTCGACCATGCGGCCGAGGTCGCGGAAGCCCGCGCGTGCGTAGAGCGGTTCGGCGACGGCGGTCGCGTGGAGGGTCGCGGAGGTGCAGCCGGCGGCGACCGCGTCGGCGAGCAGCGCCGCCAGCAGCCGCCGCGCGAGCCCGCGCCGACGGGCCGCCGGCGCGGTCGCGACGAAGCCGATCTCGCAGTCGCCGTCGAGATGGAACGCCAGCGCGCCCGACAGCACCTGCCCACCATCGCGAAGGACGAAGCCGCGCGCCGCGGGCGGCCAGCCGTCGAGCAGGTCGGCCGTGGCGCCGTTGAGCGCGAACAGCTCCGCCGGCTCCGCCAGCCGCTCGACGCCCGCCCCCATCCCCCTCCACGTGGGGATCGATGTGAGGTCAGCCGCCATCGCGCGGGTCCACTCGGTCTGCTGCCAGCCGGCCGGCCGCATCCTCGCGCCCGGCGCGCGCTGCGCCAGCGCCGCCCAGGAGGCGAGCAGGCTGCGGTCGACGAGCGCGAGGTCGGGCATCGCTCCATTCTGGGGGAAGGCCGGATCGGCGCGCGTCCTGCCATCCTCCCCTGCCGCATGGTCCGTCTCCGCCCGCTCGCAACCGCAGCTGCCGTCGCCGCGCTCGCGCTCGCCGGCTGCGGGAGCGTCGGGGACGACCGGCCGGAGGTCGACGCGACGATCGTGCTCGACGGGCCGCCGCAGGCGTACGACGCGCCGATCGCCGCCGCCGCGCAGCGCGACTTCGACGGCGCCGAGGGCGTCCAGCTGAGGATGCGGAGGCCGAGAGGCGCCGACGAGGGGATCCGCGCGCTGTTCAGACGCAGAGCCGACTTCGTCGTGATCGACGCCGACCGCCTCACCGCCAACCCGAGACTGGTCGGCGTGATGGCGCTCGTGAACGCGCCCGACGGCGACCGCGCGCCGCGGATCGTGCTCGCCACCTCGCGCGCCCGCCTCGCCGAGCAGCCGAACGTCGCGAAGGCGACCGTCGCCGCGATCCTGCGCGGCTACGAGCAGACGCAGGTCGACCCCGAGAGCAGCCTCAGCGACCTGCAGACCGAGTTCGAAGGCCTCGACCGCACCGCCCTGACCGCCCAGTACGAGGCGGTCGAGCAGCAGCTGTTCCCGCCCGGCCGGCCGCTCGGCGCGCTGCCGCAGGGCGACAGACGCTACGACACGACCGTCGTCGCGAACGCGTCGAAGACGACGCACCCCTCCTGAGCGGGGGGGCGCATCAGCGCGACAGCGCCCAGCGCACGAGCCCCGGCGCGACGACGCGCAGCGCGGCGGCGAGCGCGTACGGGCGCGGGACGTAGCGCTCGGCCTTGCCGCCGGGGCCGGCGTCGACGATCGCGTCGGCGACCTTGTCCGCCGTCGAGACGAGCCAGCGGGTGTGCGGCCTGTCGACGAGCGCTCTCTGCGGGAAGCCCTCGGTCGCGACGAAGCCCGGCAGCACGAGCCCGACGTGGACCCCGTTGCGCTTCTCCTCCAGGTGCAGCGAATCGGTCCAGCCGGCGAGCGCGAACTTGCTCGCCGAGTAGGCGCCGCTCTTGGCGCGGCCGACGCGGCCCGCGGTCGAGGCGACGTTGACCAGCGACGACGGCGCGGAGGCGCGCAGCAGCGGCAGCAGCTCCTCGCTCAGCCGCACGACGGCGTCGAAGTTGAGCGCCATCGTTCTGCGCACCTCGGCGTAGCCGTTGGTCGCGAACGAGCCGCCCCAACCGGCGCCGGCGTTGTTGACGAGCAGGTCGAGCCGGCCGCCGTGCTCGCGCTCCAGCAGCTCGCGCACGCGAGCGGGCGCGTCGTCCTCGGTCAGGTCGACGGCGAGGACGGAGGCGCCGCCGAGCTCGCTCGCGAGCGCCTGCAGCCGCTCCTCGCGCCGCGCGACCAGCACCAGCGTCCAGCCGCCGTCGCGCGCGAGCCGCCGCGCGGTCGCCTCGCCGATGCCGCTGGAGGCGCCGGTGATCAGCGCCACTCTCCCGCCCGGCCGCCGCGCGGGGGTGGCGGCGGGCGCGGGCTCGGCGGGCGCGGGCTCGGCGGGCGCGTCCGCATCGACCAGTCTCGTCACCAGCGCCGCGCCCTCGCGGGCGTAGCGCGAGCGGGCGACGATCAGGTCGAACGAGGCCTCCTCGGCGAGCGTGCGGACATCGCTCTCGACGTGCGAGTAGAAGGCGACGAGGCGGACGCCGTCGAGCAGGCCCTCGGCGCGCAGGCGGCCGATCAGCTCGACCCGCGACGGCGCCTCGGCCGTCAGGTCGGCGACGATCGCGCGCGGGCCGGCGTGGCCCTCCGCCAGCCAGGCGCGCAGCGCGTCCTCGTCAGCGGCCAGCGACGCCTCGTGGCCGCCGGCGGTCAGTCTCGACACGACTCTCGAACCGAACAGCAGGTCCGGCACGAGCGCAACGACCTTCGCCATCGGACAGCCCTCCTCTGTCCGCGCCGCAGCCTCTACTGCGCGCGCAGCTTCTTGAACTCGTCGCGCACGGAGTACGGACGGCCCCACATCTGCGTCACCTCGACACGACCCGCGCGCGTCTCACGCAGCGCCAGCTCGCCCTTGATGCCGGCGTCGTCGAGCAGTCTCAGCGCGCCGTGGACGGCCGGGACCGCGGCCGCGTGGCCGAAGCGGTGCGCGACGAGCAGCCGCCAGTGCCAGTCGTGTCTCGAGTACGGCTGGGCGTTGCACGTCACCAGGTAGGTGGCGGCATCGACGTAGCGGGTCTCGTCGAGGATCCGCAGGTCGAGCTCGAGATCGGTCCAGTCGTCGGGCAGCGAGTCGACGATCTGCTGGAAGGTGTCGGCGAGGCTCATGCCCGCGAAGGTTACCCGTCTAGCCGAAGAACGTCTGGTAAAGCAGGAAGACGTTGAGGACGACGATGGCCGCTGCCAGCGTGCCCGCGATCGCGGTCGTCAGGCGGCGGTTGACGAGCGTCCCCATCACGTCGCGGCTGCGCGTCAGCAGGATCAGCGGGATGACGGCGAACGGGATCCCGAACGACAGCACCACCTGGCTGATCACCAGCGCGCGCGTCGGGTCGAGTCCGAGCGCGAGCACGATCAGCGCCGGCGACATCGTCACCAGCCGCCGCAGCGCGAGCGGGATCGTGCGGTTGATGAAGCCGGACATGATCACCTGGCCGGCGTAGGTGCCGACCGACGAGGAGGCGAAGCCGGAGGCCAGCAGCGCGAGCGCGAAGGCGAGCGCGGCGCCGCCGCCGATCAGCGTGTCGAAGCCGTCGTAGGCGCCTTCGAGCGTGTCGAGGTCCGGCAGCGCGGAGCCGTGGAACAGCGACGCCGCGATGATCAGCATCAGCATGTTGACGATGCCGGCGATCGACATCGCGATCACGACGTCGACCGTCTGGAAGCGGAAGAGGCGGTGGCGCTCCGCGTCGTTGGCGACCGGGATCCGCTTCTGCGTCAGCGCCGAGTGCAGGTAGATCACGTGCGGCATGACGGTCGCGCCGAGGATGCCGCAGGCGAGCAGGACCGAGTCGCCGCCGGCGAAACCGGGCACGAGGCCGCTGATCACGCCGCTCGCGTCGGGCCCGACCTTGAGCGTGTCGTAGAGGAAGCCGAGCAGGATGATCGCGAGCATCCCGCCGATCGCGACCTCGAAGCGGCGGTAGCCGCGCGACTGCAGCGCGAGGATCGCGAACGCGACGACGGCGGTCATCAGGCCGGAGACGAACAGCGGCACGCCGAACAGCAGGTTGAGCGCGATGGCGGCGCCGATGAACTCGGCCATGTCGGTCGCCATCGCGATCAGCTCGGCCTGGATCCAGAGGCCGAACGAGGCCTTCTTCGGCAGCCGCTCGCGGCACAGCTCGGGCAGGTTCTTGCCCGTCGCCAGGCCGAGCTTCGCCGACAGCGTCTGGATCAGCATCCCGATCAGGTTGGCCGCGACGATCACCCACAGCAGCGTGAAGCCGTAGCTGGCGCCGCCGTCGATGTTGGTCGCGAAGTTGCCCGGGTCGACGTAGGCGATCGCGGCGACGAAGGCCGGGCCGAGCAGCGGGACGATCCCCTTCAGTCCCCTGCGCGCGCGGATCTGCTCGAGCTCGCTCGGCGGCGTCAGCGCGGCGGGGCCGGCGGCGTCGGCGTCGGCGGTCGCGACCGGCGGCGGGGGCGGCGGCGTCACGCGTCGACCTCGACGCGCATCGCCTGCGCGAGCGCGCCGCCCAGCACGTGGATCTCGCCGGCGCCGTGGAAGCGGACGAACAGCGGCCCGTCGCCGAACGGCTGCTTGTCGATCACCTCGAAGCGGTCGCCGGGGCGGATGCCGCGCTCGGACAGGTAGCGCAGCATCGCCGGGTCCTGATCGGAGATGCGCGTGAAGGTGCCGGCGGCGCCGGCGTCGAGCGTCGCCATGCTCTCCCCCGGCCGCTCCTCGATCGTCAGCTCGCGCGTCGGGATCGGGTCGCCGTGGGGGTCGTGCGTCGGGTGGCCGAGCTTGGCCGCGATCAGCTCCTCCAGCTCCTCGGAGATGTGATGCTCGAGCACCTCGGCCTCGTCGTGGACGCGATCCCACGGCAGCCCCAGCGACTCGGCCAGGAACTGCTCCAGCAGGCGGTGGTGGCGCAGCACCTCCAGCGCGACCTTGCGGCCCGGCTCGGTCAGCGCGACGCCCTTGTAGGGGACGTGCGTGACGAGCCCCAGCTCGTCCAGCTTGCGCACCATCGCGGAGGCGGAGCCGGCGGTGACGCCGAGCCGCTCGGCGAGCGCGTTGGTCGTGACGGCGCTGCCGCTGCGCGTCTCCAGGGCGTAGATCGCCTTGGCGTAATCCTCGACTGCGGACGAGTGCGGCTGCGATGCGGGGCTGACCATGAGTGAGATTATGGCACGCCAAAAACTCGGTTGCGCGATTGGCGCCACTACAGTCGGATGGATGAGCACGACCGAGCAGCTGAGCGAGGACCAGCGCGCCGTCCGCGCGGGCGCCGGCCTCGTCGACCGCTCCGAGCGCGGCAAGCTCGCGCTGACCGGCGCGGAGACGAAGAGATTCCTGCAGGGCCAGATCACCAACGACGCGCTGGCGCTGGCGCCCGGCGACGGCATCTACGCCGCCTTCCTGACGGCGAAGGGCAAGATGCTCGGGGACCTGCGCGTGCTCGACGCCGGCGACGAGCTGCTGCTCGACACCGAGCGGGTCGCCCTGCAGGAGCTGTTCAACATGATCCGCCGCTACTCGCTCGGCTTCGACGTCGAGCTGCACAGACGGACGATCGAGCGCGGCCTGCTGTCGCTCGTGGGCCCGCGCGCGCGTGAGATCGCGGGCGCCGACGGCCTCGCCGCGCAGGAGCACGCCAACGCCGCCGCCGACGTCGACGGGATCCCGGTGCGGCTGATCGCGACCGACCTCGGCGTCGACCTCTGGGTCGACTCCGCCCAGACCGAGGCGCTGAAGCAGGCGCTGGTGGCGCGCGGCGCGCTGCCGGTCGCCGAGCAGGCGGCCGAGATCGTGCGCGTCGAGCAGGGGCGGCCGCGCTACGGCGTCGACCTCGACGACGCGACGATCCCGCAGGAGGCGGGCCTGAACGAGCGCGCGGTCTCCTTCACGAAGGGCTGCTACGTCGGCCAGGAGACGGTCGCGCGGCTGTTCTACAAGGGCAAGCCGAACCGCCACCTGCGTGGCCTGCGGCTGTCGCAGCCGCTGCCGAGCGGGACCGAGCTGACGCTCGACGGCAAGCGCGTCGGGGCGCTCGGGAGCGTCGTGGAGTCGCCGCTGCACGGACCGATCGCGCTGGCGCTGGTGCGGCGCGAGGCGCAGCCGGGCACGATCGTCCAGGCCGGCACGGCGACCGCCGAGGTCGTCGAGCTGCCGTTCTAGAACATCGCTGGCGCACCGCATCCATACGGCTGGACACCTGTTCCGTCGTGTGACGACGGCTACCCTGGGTAAAGTGTCCTCAGCACGGGGGCACCATCGAAGGAAGGAGGCGCCCGATGACGACGTTCGCAGCCGACCACGACACGGACCGCCAGCTCAGAGAGCTGGACGACCGCATGCGCACGGCGTGGGATGACTACCGGAACAGCACCACGGAGCTGGCCGGCGTCGAGTACGAGGACGCTGAGCTGATCTCGTGGGAGCGCCTGCAGCAGGCGCTCGACGACGTCGCCTCTGAGCGGCAGCGCCTCTCCGGCGCCGTCCGCGAGGACGACTCCGACCACTGACCCGGACGGTCTTCGCAGAGATCCCACCGCCCGGCGCTCCCGCATCCGTTCCAGGGATGCGGGAGCGTCGACGCGTTCGCGCTCGCCCCTGCGCGTGAGCGTTCTCAGCTGATTCGCGTCACAGATTGCGCCCAAGTGGCACGCAGTCTTCGAGACGATGACGGACTCGCCAGAGATAACTGGTAAATCGCAGATGCCGCATGTGACAGCTGCCACGCTGCTCGCGATTGACTGGTCAGTCGGCTAAGGTTCCGCCACCGCCGCCGGGCGTACGTCGCCAGGGCGACGGGCACCGGTGGACGGACCGGAAGCGAAGAGGGAGACTCAGGGCCACGATGCGCAAGCGGATGGTGGGGGCGATCAGCGTCGCGATGCTCGTCGCCGGCTGTGGGGCGTCCGACGACTACGCCAACAAGGAGCGGCCGCCGAGCCCTGTGAACGTCTCGGTCGCCGTCACCGACGCGCGCGTGACCGTCACCCCGGCGAGACTGGGCGCCGGCCCTGCGATCGTGACGATCAGCAACCAGAGCGCGAGACCGCGCGACCTGAGACTGGCGCCGCCCGACGGCTCCTCCAGCGCCTGCCTCGACGCCGACGCCGCCAGCGGCCCGATCAACCCGATGGGCACAGCGCGCCTGTCGGTCGAGTTGACCGAGGGCGAGTGCGTCCTCTCGGCCGGCGACGCCAGACCGGCGCACCTGACGGTCGGCGCCCTGCGCCCCAGCTCGCAGAACAGACTGCTGCTGCCGTAGCGCCCGGCGCGGGCCTCCGACGCGCCCACCGCCGCGCGCTGCCGCCGCCGCGGGCCGCGTGTCAGTGCCGGCGCGGACGCGCCGGGCCGAGCCGGCGCGGACTTGCGCCACAACAATGATTGCTCTTGCGCAAGCAATCATCTCGTGCGATACTTGCATGCGTGCAAGCAAGCTCGACATCGACCCCGCCGGCAGCTGACGCGTCCGCGACGCAGGCGCTCCCCGCGACCTCCGCGTCGCCGCACGACGTCGCGCGCGACATGTACGCGATGTTCTTCACGCTCAACCAGCGTGTCGCGCGCGACCTCTTCCAGATGCTCAGCGACATGGGGCTGTCGATCACGCAGTTCAAGCTGCTGCACTTCCTGCTGCGCGACCCGACCGGCGACGGCATGAGCGTGAAGGCGCTCGGCGAGCAGTTCAGCCTCTCGCTCGCAGCCGCCAGCCGCGCCGTCGACGGCCTCCACCAGCGCGGCTTCGTGA
Source organism: Conexibacter sp. CPCC 205762 (assembly GCF_030646155.1). GTDB lineage: Bacteria > Actinomycetota > Thermoleophilia > Solirubrobacterales > Solirubrobacteraceae > Conexibacter. The sequence continues at coordinate 69,420 of NZ_JAUTDN010000028.1, read as the reverse complement.
CGCGCGCCGAGTGCCAGGAGGACCGCCGCAGCAAGCGCGTCCGGCTCACGCCCGCCGGCAGAGACGCGATCACCGAGCTGCACGCCACCAACATCGCGCTGCTCGCAACTTTCACCGCCGAGCTGACCGACGACCAGCGCCGCGCGCTGGCCGACGCGATCGCCCCGCTGCTCGGGATGCTCGACCTCGAACCGTCGAAGGAAGGCCCCTCCGCATGACCGCTCGCATCCGCGCACTGTCGCTGACCGAGGAGAACCGCCGCTGGTGGACGCTCGGAGCGATGTGCTTCGCCCTCTTCATGCTCATGCTGGACAACACGGTCGTCAACGTGGCGCTGCCGTCGATCCAGGAAGACCTCAAGGCCGATCTCGCCTCGCTGGAGTGGACGATCAACGCCTACACGCTGTCGCTGGCGGTGCTGCTCGTCGTCGGCGGGCGGCTCGGCGACATCTTCGGACGCCGCAGGATCTTCCTCGCGGGCGTCTCCGTCTTCGCCCTCTCCTCCGCCGCGATCGGCCTCGCCCCCAACGACACGCTGCTGATCGTCGGCCGCGCGATACAGGGCGTCGGCGCGGCGATGATGATGCCGGCGACGCTGTCGATCGTCACCAACGCCTTCCCGCCGGAGGAGCGCGGCCGCGCGCTCGGCACGTGGGCCGGCGTCTCCGCGCTCGCGCTCGCGATCGGCCCGGTCGTCGGCGGCTTCCTGACCGACTACGTCTCGTGGCGGGCGATCTTCTTCCTCAACCTGCCGGTCGCCGTCGCGGCGATCGCGATGACGCTCTTCTCGACGCGCGAGTCGCGCGACGAGACGGTCGGCCGCTCGATCGACTACGCCGGCATCGTCGCGCTCACGGTCGGCCTCACCGGCCTCGTGCTCGGCTTCATCGAGGCCAACCGCTGGGGCTGGGGCTCGACCAGAATCATCGGCCTGTTCACGCTCGCCGTGATCGCGCTGATCTCGTTCGTCGCGATCGAGCGCCGCGTCAGAAACCCGATGGTCGACTTCAGCGTCTTCAGATCGCGCCAGTTCGTCGGCGCCAGCAGCGTCGGCTTCATCGTCTCCTTCGGGATGATGGCGGTCTTCTTCTTCACCGCCCTCTACATGCAGAACATCCTCGGCTACTCGGCGCTGGAGGCCGGCGTCCGCTTCCTGCCGATGACGCTGATCCTGATCGTGATGGGCCCGCTCGCCGGCCGCCTGACCGACCGCATCGGCCCCAAGCCGCTGCTCGTCACCGGCATGACGATCGTCGGCATCTCGCTGATATGGCAGTCGTTCCTGACCGCCGACACCGGCTATGGCTTCCTGCTGACGCCGTTCGTCCTGCTCGGCATCGGCATCGGCCTCGTGATGTCGCCGATGACGACCGCCGCGATGAACAGCGTCGACCGCCAGAAGGCCGGCGTCGCCTCCGGCGTGCTGTCGATGGGCCGCATGGTCGGCTCCAGCTTCGGCGTCGCGATCTTCGGCGCGATCGTCGCCGGCGTCGGCCAGTCGAAGCTCGACGAGGCGCTGCCGGCGCTGCCGCAGGGCGTCCGCGACAGACTCGCCGAGTCGCTCGGCGGCGGTGGCGCGACCGGCGGCCCCGAGCGGATCGTCGCCGCCACGCACGACGCCTTCATCGCCGCCTTCGGGACAGGCATGAAGATCAGCGGCGTGGTGGCGCTGCTCGGCGCGGGCGTCGCGATGGCGCTGATCTCCAGCAAGAAGCCCGCCGCCCCGCAGACGCAGCCGGCGAAGGCCGCCGAGGCGGAGCTGGCGGCGGAGGCGGTCGGCGCCTGAGGAAGGTGCCGGCCGGACCCGCCGGGGGACGTGCGACGCTGACGGCGTGCACATCCTCGACGCGATCGACGAGCAGCTGATCGAGCGGCTGCTCGTCGAGAGACACTTCTTCTGGCTCGACGTCGTCCATCCCAGCGACGAGCAGCTGTCGTGGCTGGGCGAGCGGTTCGGCTGGCATCCGCTCGCGATCGAGGACACGCGCGAGTTCAGACAGCGGCCGAAGCTCGACCGCTACGGCGACCACATGCTGCTCGTCTTCTACGGCGCGCAGCCGATCGACTCGCAGCACAGACTGCTCGAGGTCCCCGACGAGGAGACCGCGCGCAGAAAGCTCGTCGAGGTCCACCTGCTCGTCAGCGGCAACTGGGTCGTGACCGTGCGGCGCGACTGGTGCGGCGCGGTCGACGACCTGCGCGCGCGGATGAGAAAGGAGCGCGAGCCGGAGAGCGAGAGCTTCGTCATCTACCGCATCCTCGATGCGCTGACCGACACCTTCTTCCCGCTGCTGGAGGCGATCGACGACACGATCGACACGCTCGAGGACGCGATCATCCTCGACGCGACCGACAGACAGCTGCAGGGGATCTTCAAGCTCAAGCGCGCGCTCGCCGCGCTGCGGCGGATCGTGACGCCGCAGCGGGACCTGGCGCAGCGCGCGATCGAGGACATCAACGACCTGCCCGGCCTCGACGTCGGCACGCGCGACTACTTCCGCGACGTCTACGACCACCTGATCCGCGTCTCGGACCTGGTCGACTCCTACCGCGACCTGCTGACCGGGCTGATGGACGTCTACCTGTCGACGGCCTCCAACCGCATGAACCAGGTGATGAAGCAGCTGACGCTCGTCTCGACCGTCTTCCTGCCCGTCACCGCGCTGACCGGCTTCTTCGGGATGAACTTCGGCTGGCTGGTCAGGCACATCGACAGCGTCTGGAGCTTCATGGTCTTCGGCGTCGGCGGCGCGGCGGTCGCGGCCGTCGGGCTGTTCATCTGGTTCAAGCGCGCGAGATTCTTCGACTGAGCCGACGCCGCGCCGCTCCGCGAACCGGCGTTCATGTGAACGCGCCGGTGCAACCATCACGGCCCGTCCACGAGTGGGAATGAGGTCTTTGTGGCTGTTGACGTGAGCCAGATCGCGACGGTCGACACCGAGCCGGGCACGCTGCCGGCGACGATGACGGCATGGGTCATCCGCGAGGAGCGGCTCGGGGAGCCGGTAGACGCGTTCCAGCTGGAGGAGATCGAGACGCCCGAGCCCGGTGCGTTCGAGGTCGTCGTGCGCGTGATGGCGGCCGGCGTCAACTTCAACAACGTCTGGGCCGCGCTCGGCGAGCCGATCTCGGTGATGAAGTACGGCGACCACCCCCAGTACGGCCACCACATCGGCGGCTCCGACGCCTCCGGCATCGTCTGGAAGGTCGGCGACGGCGTCACCCGCTGGAAGGCCGGCGACGAGGTCGTGATCCACTGCAACCAGGCCTCCTACGAGGACGTCGAGGTCCACGGCCTCGACCCGCTGGCGGCGCCGTCGCAGCGGATCTGGGGCTACGAGACGACCTGGGGCTCGTTCGCCCAGTTCACGAAGGTGCAGGCGCAGCAGCTGCTGCCCAAGCCCAGACACCTGTCGTGGGAGGAGGCCGCCTCCTACGGCCTCACCTACTTCACCGCGTACCGCATGCTGATCGACCAGGCGCAGCTGCAGCCGGGCCATCGCGTGCTGATCTGGGGCGCCGCCGGCGGCCTCGGCGTCTTCGCCACCCAGCTCTGCAAGATCGCCGGCGCGCAGTCGGTCGGCGTCGTCTCCTCGGCGGAGAAGGGCGAGCTGGTCAAGCAGCTCGGCGCGGTCGACTACATCGACCGCAACGACTACATCGGGATGATGCGCAAGGGCGGTGAGACGCCCGAGGAGGACAAGGCCCGCTTCAAGGAGTCGCGCCGCTTCACCAAGGCGGTCGAGGAGAAGCTCGGCGGAGCGCCGGACATCGTCTTCGAGCATGTCGGCAGAGCGACGTTCCCGACGTCAGTCCTCGCCGTCAAGCCGTTCGGTAAGGTCGTCATCTGCGGCGCGACATCGGGCTTCCAGCTCGACTTCGACGTTCGGTACCTCTGGATGAAGCAGAAGCAGATCATCGGCTCGCACTTCGCGAACGCCTGGGAGGCGACGAAGGCCAATGAGCTGATCGAGCAGAGCCTCGTCCGGCCGGTGCTGTGGCAGACGATGGGCTTCGAGAAGGTCGCGGACGCCCATCAGCTTCTTCGAGACAACAAGCACCTCGGCAAGATCGCGATCCTCGTCGGTGCCACCGCCGAAGGTCAGGGCAAGACCGCCGACGGGCCGGGTGCGATCCGAGCAGAGGTGGGTGCGTAGCGCACCCACCAGGAGGGTTTCCAATGGCCGGTGTCGTTCACATCCCCTGGTACGCGACGCTCTTCCGCAACGACAGATTCGCGGAGGCGCTGCAGGACGTCGCCCCGATCGCGATCAGATACGGCGCGAGCGAGGTGCAGATCCATCAGTCCCGCGACGACCGCTACAGATTCGACCACATGTGCTGGTTCGACTCGAGAGCGGCGTGGGAGCGCTTCTGGGAGAGCGACGAGATGATCCGCTTCCGCGCCAGATACTCGGGCTGGTACCAGGTGCCGGTCCTGTACGTCTGGCAGGACGTGATCGCGCGGATCGAGGTCGAGCCGCAGGCCGAGACGGCCGCCGCGCCCGCCCCGGCCGCGTCTGAGGAAGCCGCCGCCTAGTCAGGAAGTCGCAGGCGACGCCAGCTGCGTGGGTGCCGAGCGCCCGCGCAGCGTCGCCTCGCCGTCGAGCCGCCAGCGCTCGCGCTCCGGTCCCGTGACCCGCGCGAGCGCCGCGCCCGACGCCAGCACCCGCTCGGGGCTTCTCTTCGCGAGGTCGCAGAGCCGCGCCGCCTCGTTGACCGGGTCGCCGATGACGGTGTACTCGAAGCGCCGCTCGGCGCCGACGTGCCCGGCGACCGCGTCGCCCGCCGCGACGCCGATCCCCGCCGACAGCTCCGGCAGCGTCCGCAGCCGCACCGCCAGCTCGCGCGCCGCCCGCAGCGCCTGCTCCTCCTTGCCGGGCAGCTCGATCGGCGCGCCGAAGATCGCCAGCGCCGCGTCGCCCTGGAACTTGTTGATCCAGCCGCCGCAGCGCTCGACGACGTCGACGACCTCGGCGAAGAACTCGTTCAGCAGCGCGACGACCTCCTGCGGCGGCCTGCGCGACGCCAGCGCCGTCGAGCCGACGAGGTCGACGAACAGGACCGCGACGTCGCGCGTCTCGCCCCCGAGGCTGACCTCCTGCTCCAGCGCGCGCCGCGCGACCGCCTCGCCGACCTGGCGGCCGAACAGGTCGCGCATCCGCTCGCGCTCGCGCAGCCCGGCCGCCATCGCGTTGAAGCCGACCTGCAGCTCCCCCACCTCGCTGCCGTCCCAGACGCGCAGCTCGACCGCGTAGTCGCCCTCCTCGACGTGCCGCAGCGCGCGCCGGATCGCGACGATCGGGTTGACGGTCGCGTAGACGGCGAAGAGCGAGGTGAGCGCGCCGAAGACGAGCGCGATCGAGCCGAGCACGACGATCGCGACCGCCAGCGAGGTGACGGTGATGTCGACGTTCGTGAAGGCGACGATCCCGATCAGCACCAGCCCGACCAGCGGGACGGCGGTGCCGAGCGTCCACGAGAGGATCCAGCGGGTCGCCACGCCCGGCACGCCGCGCCGCTCCGGCGGGCCGTGCGCGAGCGCGCGGGCGACGATCGGCCGCAGCGCCAGCTCGGCGAGGAAGTAGGCGAACGAGGAGGTCGTGAGGCCGCCGAGCAGGACCGTCATGCCGACGCCGAGCCCCAGCAGCGGGTCGGCGAAGAGGCCGTCGAGCAGGCCGAAGGCGAGCGCGGCGGCGATCCACAGCGCGGCGGTCACGCGCGCGACGCGCAGCGGCGCGCGCAGGATGTGGCGGCGCTCGGCGGCGTCGGCGCGGCGGTCGCTGCGCAGCCAGCGCTCGGTGCCGTGCCGCCCGCCCTCGACCACGCGCCGGCCCCAGAAGACGCCGACGACGAGCGCGAGCGTGACGTAGACGCCGGCGAGGCCGAGGTTGAGCGCGATCACCGTGCCGCGGTCGTCGATGTCGTTGGGCTTCGGCAGCGCCAGCAGCGCGAAGGCGACGACGACGAGCGTGCCGATCGCGTTCGCGAGCACGATCGCGGCGATCGTCAGCCAGCGGGCGCGGCGGCCGACGGTCGTGCCCGGCAGCGTCGGGCTGCCGACCAGCCACGGATGCCCGACGACGCTCTCCCACCACCTGCGCATGGCGAGGATCCTGACGGGCGCGTCGGCGGTGCGCGCTACAAGAGCCCGTCGGCGCGCAGCGCCAGCTCCAGCTCGAAGCGGGCGGCCGGCTGCTCGAGCGCGTCGCCGAACAGCTCTCTCAGCTGCCCGAGCCGGTAGCGCGCCGTCTGCGGGTGGACGTGCAGCCGCTCGGCGACGAGCTGCAGCCGCCCCTGCTCGGCGAGCCAGGCGGCGAGCGTCTCGGTCAGGCGGGCGCGCGGACCGTCGGGCAGCGCGGCGAGCGGCGCCAGCCGCGCCCGCACCAGCTCCTGCGCGAGCCTGCGGTCGCTGCGCAGCAGCAGCGCGGCAGCGTGGTCGTCGGCGCGGATCACGCCCCTCTGCCGCACCACGCCCTCCTCCACGAGCGCCAGCACGGCGCGGGCGCGCAGCAGGCTGACGGCGGCGTCGCGCCACGAGACGGCCGGGCCGAGGGCGGCGTGGAGCCGCCCGCCGACGGCGCGCGCGAGCTGCTGCGCGCGGTCGCTGCGAGCGGGGTCGGGGATCACCGCGACGACGACCTCGCCGACCAGCTCGACGATCGCGTCGGCCGGCAGCCGCGGCACGACGCGCGCCCGCTGCTCCTCCGCGAAGACGAGCACCGCGACCTCCTCGGGCAGCCGCCACTCGGCCTCGCGGGCGGTCTCCTCGACGTCGAGCGGGTCGGCCGGCGGCGTCCGCACGAGCATCCGCACGAGCCGCTGGCGGCGGGCGGAGCGCTCGCCGGCGGCGGCCGACTGCTCGGAGGCGTAGCCCTCGGCCGACTTCGCCGACAGCTCGTCGATGTAGACGAAGATCGACTCGGCCAGCTCGAACAGCGTCGCCGGCGGCAGGCCGGCCTCGGCGCCGAGCGAGGCGAAGCGGCGCCAGGCGACGCGCGCGCCGACGCGGTAGGCGCTCAGGAGCGTGTCGAGCGAGCGGCCGGCGCGCATCTCGCCGCGGCCGAGGTCGACGTAGACGCGCGCCCGCGGCAGCTTGCCGCCGGTGCCGAGCCCGTCGACGAACTGGCGCAGCGCCTGCTCGACGCCGGCGATCAGGCCGCGGCCGAAGGGGCCCTCCAGCCGGCGCGCGTACGGCGGCACCTCGACCCGCACCGCCTCGATGATCTCCTGCGCGACGCCCGGCAGCTCCGGCCGCAGCGCGGCGGCGACAGAGGGCGGCAGCGCATGCCAGGGACGAAGGATCTCCGAGGTCGTCATTTGTAGAGATCGTACAAAAACGCCTGCACGAGACGTTGCCGCCAGACGAGGACAGGGGGTCTGATTCGTCCTAGGGTCCAAAGCCATGACCCGCCCTGCCCGTCTCTACAACCTCCTCGCGGTCTTCCTGCCCGTCCTTGGCATCTTCGCGGCGATCGTGCTGCTGTGGAACAAGGCCGTCGGCTGGACGGACATCGCGATCATGGTCGGCTTCTACCTCTTCACCGGCTTCGGCGTGACGATCGGCTTCCACCGCCTCTTCACCCACCGCTCCTTCGAGACCTCCGAGCCGGTCCGCGTGCTGTTCGCGATCGCCGGCTCGATGGCGATCGAGGGCAGCGTCATCACCTGGGTCGCCGACCACCGCAAGCACCACGCCTTCTCCGACGAGGACGGCGATCCGCACAGCCCCCACCTCGGCCACGACGGCGGCCTCAAGGGCGCGATCCACGGCCTCTGGCACGCGCAGGTCGGCTGGCTGATCGACGGCGACCACCACGGCCGCGCCTCCGCGCACCGCTACGCGCCCGACCTGATCAGAGACAAGCCGATCCGCTGGGTCAACCGCACCTTCCCGCTGTGGGTGCTGCTGTCGCTGCTGCTGCCGGCGCTGTTCGGCTTCGTCCTCACCGGCTTCGACCCGATGGGCGCGCTGACCGGCTTCGTCTGGGGCGGCCTCGTGCGGATCTTCCTGATCCACCACGTCACCTGGTCGGTCAACTCGATCTGCCACTACTTCGGCCGCCGCCGCTTCGAGACCGACGACAAGTCGACGAACAACATCTGGCTCGCGATCCCGTCGCTCGGCGAGGCGTGGCACCACAACCACCACGCCTTCCCGACCTCCGCCTCCCACGGCCTCAAGCGCTGGGAGAGACTGGCCGACCCGTCGGCCGTCGTGATCTGGGCGATGGAGAAGACGCACATCGTCTGGAACGTCAGAACGGTCAGCGAGGAGAAGCAGCGCAGCAAGGAGAAGGACCGGGAGCTGGCGCCCGCCGGCTGAGCCGCGCTTCGACGCGCGCGCCGCAACCTTGGGGCGAGCCGTCGGTTCTCATCCGTACGATGTCTGCATCCGTCGCGATCGGGTACCCCGGTCGCGACGCTTCTTTTCTCCCCCCTTCATGCGCTTGAACCGTCTCCCCCTGATCGCGCCGCTCGCGCTTGTCGCGACGCTGGCTGCCTCCGCCCCGGCGTTCGCCGGCGGCGTCGTCGCCTACGACGACGACACGTTCGTCTACCACGGCGACGGCATCGAGCCGATCAACGTCGTGATCTCGCTGGTCGACGGCGGTGAGACGATCCGCCTCGACGAGCGCGGCAGCCGCATCTCCGCGCCCGCGCAGTGCACGGTCAGCAGAGACCGCTACCGCGCCGACTGCCCGGTCGAGTACGTCAAGCCGGCCGATCCGGCGCAGACCGATCCGGTGAGAACGACCGACCCGGCCACGCCGGTCGACCCGCTCAGACCCGTCGATCCGCTCAGAACGACCGAACAGCTGCTGCAGGTGAAGCGGCTCGACGTCCGCACCGGCAACGTCGGCGGCGACGTGCGCGTGAAGGCGAATCTGCCGGCGACGATCGTCGGCGGCGACGGCGACGACCTGCTGATCGGCGGCCCCGCGGACGACAGGATCAGCGGCGGCCGCGGCCAGGACGTGATCGGCGGCGGTGGCGGCGACGACGTGCTCGACGGCGGCGCCGACAACGACCTGATGACCTACGTCGACGTGATCGGCAGCGACGGCGCGCTCAGCCCGCGCAAGACCGCGGTCAAGGTGCGGCCGAGCGTCAAGGGCGGCAGCGGCGGCGCGGGCGAGCGCGACACGCTGCGCAACTTCGAGCAGTTCGAGGGCGGCGACGGCAACGACCGCTTCGAGCTGCGCGACGGCCGCCCGCAGTCGATCGCGTGCAACCGCGGTCGCGACACGGTCATCCTCGACCCCCGCGACGACGCCGCGATCGACTGCGAGAACGGCGAGATCGGCCCCGCCGGCAGCACCCGCATGACGACGCCGACGCTCGTCTTCCCCTTCCCCGGCCGCGACGACAGCGACCGCAGCAGCTTCAAGGTCAAGCCGGTGCTGAAGCTGCAGGGCGGCGCGGTCGTCGTGACCGTCCGCTGCCAGATCGCGATCGGCCTGCTCGCCGCCGACGGCCCCGGCTGCGCCGGCACGGTGCGGCTGACGCGCGCCGGCGGCTTCGACATGGGCAAGCGCACGATCTCGCTCGCGCGCGGCAGACAGATGACGTGGCGCGTGCCGCTGACCGCCTCGCGCTCGCTCGCGCGCCGCGCCGGCGGCCTGCCGGTGACGCTGACGGCCGTGCCGTCACGCGGCGCCGGCGTGCGCCGCGACCTGCACTTCACGGTGAAGGGCTGAGTCAGCCTTGTTCGAGCGGGGCCATCGTCAGCCCCGCTCCCTGCAGCTGCTCCCAGTACAGCTCCGCGACCTCCTTCATCCCCGACCAGACGATCGCCTGGCCGGAGTTGTGGATGCGGTCGGCGATGCTGTAGCCGATCGGGACCGTGACGCCCGGGATGTAGCGCGCGAGCGTCATCGCGACGTGGTCGAAGGTGTTGTGATCGTCGTTCTTGACGATCACGCGCCAGTTGCCGCCGAGCCCGCTGCCGGGCCCCTGGACGCGCGGCTTCTCGATCGTCTGCCCCATGGCTTCACCGCACCTTAGCGCGACCCGTCGGGGACGCTCGCGTCAGCTGCCTCGCGCTCGGCGCGCTTGCGCCAGTAGCGCTCCAGCCCCATGAACAGGTGCGACGGCGGGACCGCCGCCTCGTACGCCTGGACGGTCGCGGGACCGTCGGCCTCGCGCTCGATCGTCGAGCGGACGGCGTTCTCCAGCAGGTCGGCGTCGCCGCGGCGGGCGAGGCCGGCGAGGTCGCGCAGCGACTGGCGCGTCGCGTCCAGCTGCGCCGCCGCGTCCTCGACCGCGCCGAAGTGGGTCAGGCCGAGCGAGGCCGGTCTCCAGTCGCCGATCAGGTCCAGCGACGCCTCCCACTTCTCGACGTCGACGTCCGGCGGCGGCGTCGGCGCTATCACGAGGTCCAGCGGCGGGATCCGCACGCCGGCGACGTCGCCGACGAAGGCGCGGCCGCTCTCCTCGTGCAGGTAGGCGACGTGGTGGGAGGCGTGGCCGGGCGTGTAGGCGACGCGGATGCCGCCGGCGAGGTCGAGCGTCTCGCCCCCGCTGAGCGCGTGCACCTGCTCCTGCGGGACCGGCAGCACGTCGCCCCACAGCCGCTGCATGTTGTCCTCGCCGTAGAGGCGCCCGGCGCTGTTCATCAGCTTCGACGGGTCGATCACGTGCGGCGCCCCGCGCTCGTGCACGTAGACCTCGAGGTCGGGCCAGCGCTTGACGAGCGCGCCGGTCGCGCCGGCGTGGTCGAGGTGGATGTGGGTCAGCAGCAGCGCACGCGGGCGCCAGTCGCCGAGCGCCTCCAGCAGGGTCGGCAGCGCTGGTTCGGGGCCGGGGTCGACGATCACGTCGCCGACCTGCCAGGCGCAGATGACGCGCTCGATCCCGAGATGGTTGACGTCGATGGCTCGCATGTTCAGAAGGCCTACCCGTGGCCGGTCGAATCGGGGTCCGTTGAAGGGGGCGAACCCTACTATCGGGTGGATGAGCGGAAAGCATCGCCTTCCTGAGAGAGACCGTCCGTGGATGATGCGGACCTACGCCGGCCACTCGACGGCGGCGAAGTCGAACGAGCTGTACCGCCGCAACCTGGCCAAGGGCCAGACCGGTCTCTCGATCGCCTTCGACCTGCCGACGCAGACCGGCTACGACGCCGATCACGAGCTGGCGCGCGGCGAGGTCGGGAAGGTCGGCGTGCCGGTCGCGCACAAGGGCGACATGGCCGCCCTGCTCGACGGCATCCCGCTCGACAAGATGAACACGTCGATGACGATCAACGCGACGGCGGCATGGCTGCTGGCGCTCTACATCGTCACGGCGGAGGACACCGGCGTCGACCAGGCGCTGCTGCAGGGCACGACGCAGAACGACATCATCAAGGAGTACCTCTCGCGCGGGACGTACGCCTTCCCGCCCGGCCCCTCGATGCGGCTGATCGCCGACATGGTCGCCTACACCGTCGAGGAGGTTCCGAAGTGGAACCCGATCAACATCTGCTCCTACCACCTGCAGGAGGCGGGCGCGACGCCGGTGCAGGAGATCGCCTACGCGATGTCGACCGCGATCGCCGTCCTCGACGAGGTCAGAGCGCGCGTCGCGCCGGAGCTGATGGGCAGAGTCTTCAGCCGCATCTCGTTCTTCGTCAACGCCGGCGTGCGCTTCATCGAGGAGCACGCGAAGCTGCGCGCGATGGGCAGGCTGTGGGACGAGCTGGGGCGTGAGCGCTACGGCGTGCAGGACGCCAAGCAGCGCCGCTTCCGCTACGGCGTGCAGGTCAACTCGCTCGGGCTGACCGAGGCGCAGCCGGAGAACAACGTCCAGCGGATCGTGCTGGAGGCGCTCGCCGTCACGCTCGGCCGCGACGCGCGCGCCCGCGCGCTGCAGCTGCCGGCCTGGAACGAGGCGCTCGGGCTGCCGCGGCCGTGGGACCAGCAGTGGTCGCTGCGGCTGCAGCAGGTGCTCGCGTACGAGACCGACCTGCTCGACTACCCCGACATCTTCGAGGGCTCGATCGTGATGGACGGGCTCGTCGGCGAGCTGCTCGACGGCGCCCGCAGAGAGATGGCGATCGTCGCCGAGCACGGCGGCGCGGTCGAGGCGGTGCCGTACATGAAGGCGGCGCTGGTCGAGTCCCACCGCGAGCGGATCCGGCGGATCGAGTCGGGCGAGATGAAGGTGATCGGCCAGAACGTCTACACCGAGACCGAGCCCTCGCCGCTGACGGCCGACAACGACGGCGGCATCATGACCGTCGACGCGGAGGTCGAGCAGCACCAGCGCGAGGCGGTCGCCGCCTGGCGCGCAGCCCGCGACCAGGCCGCGGTCGACGGCGCGCTGGCGGAGGTCGCGCGCGTCGCCGCCGGGGACGAGAACATCATGCCGGCGACGATCGCGGCCGCCCGCGCGGGCGCGACGACCGGCGAGTGGGCGCAGACGCTGCGCGACGCCTTCGGCCAGTACCGCGGGCCGACCGGCGTCGGCGAGGCGGCCGGCGCGGGCGTCGACGACGACGCCGCGCTGGAGCAGATCCGCGACGAGGTCGAGCGGCTCAGCGAGGGGCTCGGCCGGCGGCTGAAGATCCTCGTCGGCAAGCCTGGCCTCGACGGCCACTCCAACGGCGCCGAGCAGATCGCCGTCGCCGCGCGCGACGCCGGCATGGAGGTCGTCTACGAGGGGATCCGCCTGACGCCGGCGCAGATCGCCGCCTCCGCGCTGCAGGAGGGCGTCCACGTCGTCGGCCTGTCGATCCTCTCCGGCTCGCACCGGGAGCTGATCCCGGACGTGCTCGACGCGCTCAGAGAGGCCGGGATCGGCGAGGTGCCGGTCGTCGTCGGCGGGATCATCCCGCCGGCCGACGAGCAGGCGCTGCGGGCCGCCGGGGTCGCGGCCGTCTACACGCCGAAGGACTTCAACATCACGCAGATCATGCGCGACATCGTCGGGATCGTCGCCAGAGGCTCCGCTTCCGATAGCGAGAGCTCGCCTGAAGGCTCGCTCTCGCAGCGTTAGCCTTCTCCGTCGTCGTGAGTGTGGACGTCGAAGCTCTGGCGGCGCGGCTGCGCGACCGCGACGTGACGGTCGCGCCGGCCGTGCTCAACCTCGTCGAGTCGCGCGCGCCGCGCGACCAGGCGGCGATCGCGGCGCTGCTGGCGGCCGTCGCCCCGGCCGCGCTCGGGCACGAGGCGCCCGCGCACGTCGTCGGCGTCACCGGCCCGCCCGGCGCCGGCAAGTCGACGCTGCTGTCGGCGCTGCTGCGGGGCTGGCGCGAGCGCGGCAGATCGGTCGCCGTGCTGGCGGTCGACCCCTCCTCCAAGCGCTCCGGCGGGGCGCTGCTCGGCGACCGCGCGCGGATCGCCTTCGACCCCGCCGACCGCGACGTCTTCATCCGCTCGATGGCGGCCGGCGAGCGGCTCGGCGGCCTCGCCCCCGCGACCCGCGCCGCCGCCCACGCGCTCGCCGCCGCCTTCGACGTCGTCGTGATCGAGACGGTCGGCGTCGGCCAGTCGGAGACGGAGATCGCCGAGGTGGCGGACACGGTCGCGGTCGTCGTCCAGCCCGGCTCGGGCGACGCGCTGCAGTTCATCAAGAGCGGGATCATGGAGATCCCCGACGTGCTGATCGTGACGAAGGCCGACCTCGGCCAGGTCGCCGTCCGCGCCCGTCGCGACCTGCACGCGGCGCTGCGCTCGCTCGGCGCGCGCGACACGGCCGTCGTCGCCGTCAGCTCGCTGCCGCCGGTCGACGGGATCGACAGACTGCTCGATGCGCTCGACGCCCACCGCGCCGGCAGCGACGTCGCCGCGCGCCGGCTGGCCGCCCGCCGCCAGCACGCGCTCGCCGACTTCGCCGAGGAGCACGGCGCGCGCGGCCTGCGCGCCGTCGGCGGCCGCCGCGCCGCCGAGAAGTGGCTGGCGGCGCAGCAGGCCGGGCTCGACGTGCCGTCACTGACGCGGCTGCTCGAAGCGCGCGCCGCGTCAGCGGACGGCTAGAGCAGCCAGTCGGGCCGGACGCAGCTCGGGATCGGCTCGCTGCTCCCTCACCCCTCCGCCGCGACGACGTCGAACTCGGCCTCCGCCATCAGCCCGGCGATCGTCTCGGCGTCGGCCGGCACCACCATCGGGACGCCTGAACCTCTCCATCTGGCTCCGCCGAGCCGCTCGACGCCGTAGCCGTACCCGCCCTGGAGGCAGGTCGGGCCGGTGTTCGTGTACGTGATTCTCAGCGTCTCGCCGATCGTCATCACAGTGCGATCGCCGGTCAGCGTCGCTCTCGCCTCCCACGGCTCCACCAACGGGCAGCTCGGTGGCTGGGGCGGCTGCGGCGGCTGCTGCGCGGTTCTCTCGGCTCTGCGCGGCGGCGTCGCGATCGTCAGGCGGCGCAGCGTCCGTCTGGCGACGGCGGCGGTCAGCAGGTAGCGCGCCGTCACCGTCTGCGGCAGTCTCGCGACGAAGCTGCCGCGCCGCAGCGTGCGGCGCTTCACCAGCCGCGGCGTGCTCGTGTCGGTGCGCAGCAGCCGCACCGTCACCGGCGCCGATCTGCGCCGCAGCGATCTGACCGCGACGCGCACCGTCGCGCCCGGCGCGAGCGTCACCCTCGCCCGGCTCGCCGGCCAGTCGATGCTGACGCCGGCCTGGCGCTGCGTCGTCGGTGCGTGCGGGGCGGCGGAGGCCGCGGCGGGAGGCGCCGCCGCGACGACGGCGAGCGAGAGGAGCAGCGCGGGACGGATCATGGTGCTGGCGGTGACGAGCGAACGGGCGCATCGACGCGCTTGTTCACGCGATTTCACGTCTCGACCGGAGATCGCTGTCGCGGCGGTGCTCGTTACAGTCCGGGGCCCATCGTCACTTTCATCGGAGGAGATCGACGCGTGAGACGAGGAAGGCACGTCCTCGGCCTGGTCGTCGCTGTCGCGGCCGCCTGCGCGCTGCCGGCGAGCGCCGGCGCGGCAGGCAACCAGTGGCTCGGCATGCGGGTCCTGAACCAGATCCACCAGGGCGGCGAGAACGAGGCGCCGTCCAACACCCTGTTCGCCTACCACGACGGTCTCGCCAAGGGCGGAGACATGATCGAGCTCGACGTGCACGCGTCGAAGGACGGTCAGCTGGTCGCGATCCACGACGACACCGTCGACCGCACGACCGACGGCACGGGCGAGGTCGCGGGCAAGACGCTCGCGCAGCTGCGCCGGCTCGACGCCGCCTACAACTTCGTCCCCGGCGAGAACGCGGTCGCCGGCCGGCCCGCGAGCGCCTACCCGTACCGCGGCGTCCGCAGCGGCAGGAAGAAGCCGCCGGCCGGCTTCGACACCGAGGACTTCCGCATCCCGACGCTCGCCGAGGTGCTCGACGCCTACCCGGACGTCCCGGTCAACGTCGAGATCAAGGGCAGAACGCAGGAGGAGAAGTTCCGCGTCGCCGACCTGCTCGCCAGCTTCCTGAAGGGCGCCGGCCGCAGCGACGTGATCGTCGTCTCGTTCGACCAGGCGGCGATCGACCGCTTCCACGCCGCCGCGCCGCGGATCGACGTGGCGGCCGGCGTCGCCGGGATCTCCGGCTTCCTGCTCGGCGGCCAGCCGCTGCCGAGCGGCACGAAGGCGCTGCAGATTCCGATCACCTACCAGTTCGGCGCCACGACGCTGCAGATCGTCACGCCCGAGTACGTCGCGAAGGCGCACGCGGCGGGTGCGGCCGTGCACGTCTGGCTCGACAAGTCGGAGGAGAACGACGCGGTCTACGGCACGCTGCTCGACCTCTGCGTCGACGGCGTGATGACGGCCGAGCCGACCAAGTTCGAGGCGTTCCTGCAAGCCCGCAGAGCGCCCCGCCTCGGCGGCCAGGGCGGCAGCGACAGATGCCCCGCGCCGACCAGGCAGAAGCCCGGCTGCCGCGTCACCGTCTCCAAGCTCGTGCGCACGCCGGCCGGCGGCGTGACGGCGCGGCTGGAGCGCCACGGCGACCTGCGCGGCCGCTGCACGGCGACGATCGCGGTCAGATCGCCGGCGCGCAGAGGCGCGCTCGCGCTCGCGAGCGGCCGCGTCACGGTGCCGGCCGGCCGGATCGCCGCGCTGACGCCGCTGAAGCTGACGAGAGCCGGCCGCGCGACGGTGCGCGGCGGCAGAGCGCTGACGCTGACGGCGACCGTCAGAGCGCGCGTCGCGCAGACGCGCACGCGCCCGCTCGCCGCTCGCTGACCCGGCTCCGAGAGGCGCCCGCGCACGCGCGGGCGCCTCTCGCCGGTCGCGCGGCCGCGCAGCACCGCGCCGCGCCGTCCGTCAGACTTCGGCGCGTGCTTCGCGACCTCGCCGTCCTCGTCGCCGTCTTCGTCGTCGTCAGCGCGATCGCCGGCCTCGCCGGCGCCGCCAACCTCGGCACCGCGCTGACGTTCGGCACGATCGCCTTCGCGACCGTGCTCGTCGGCATGATGCTGTACAGAGACCGCGACGCCTGAGCCGGCGCATCCTGGCCAGCCGGCCAGTTAGGCTGCCGGGATGCCCCTCCCGCTGCCGCAGGTCGAAGGGATCACCCACCGCGACGTCACCGTTCGCGGCATCCGCCTCCACGTCGCCGAGGGCGGCCCGGCCGACGCGCCGCCGATCCTGCTGCTGCATGGCTGGCCGCAGCACTGGTGGATGTGGCGCGACATCCTGCCCGAGCTGGCCAGAGTCCACCGCGTGATCGCGCCCGACCTGCGCGGCCTCGGC
This sequence comes from Conexibacter sp. CPCC 205762, assembly GCF_030646155.1. Taxonomy (GTDB): domain Bacteria; phylum Actinomycetota; class Thermoleophilia; order Solirubrobacterales; family Solirubrobacteraceae; genus Conexibacter. Next base: position 52,748 of record NZ_JAUTDN010000028.1, on the reverse strand, counting down.
TGGAGCGACGCGCCCAAGCGCGGCTACGTCAAGCAGGAGCTGGCCGACGACAACATCGCGCTGCTCGACGCGCTCGGGCTCGACAGAGTCGACCTGCTCGCGCACGACTGGGGCGCCTTCACCGGCTTCCTCGTCTGCCTGACGGCGCCGGAGCGGATCAACCGCTTCATCGGCTGCTCGATCCCGCACATCTGGCCGCCGGCCGAGCGGCCGAGCCTGAGACGGCTGGCGCAGCTGTGGTACCAGGTCGCGCTGGCGACGCCGGGCCTCGGCCAGGGCCTGATGCGCCAGGGCGAGTTCACCCGCCGCGTGCTGACGGCGGCCCGCCACAACGGCCGCTACACGGACTTCGAGCTGGCCCAGTTCGTCGACGTGCTGAAGCAGCCCGACCACGCGCTCGCCGCCGCCCAGTACTACCGCTCGTTCCTGCTGCACGAGCTGAAGCCGATCGCCTCCGGCGGCTTCCACGACCGCATCCTGACGACGCCGTCGCTGCTGCTGTGGGGCAGAAAGGACCCGATCCTGCAGGGCGCCAGCGACAGCGAGCATCGCGCCTTCGCGCCGAACCTCGAGATCGAGTGGGTGCCGGAGACCGGCCACTTCCTCCCCGAGGAGCGGCCGGCCCTCGTCGTCGAGCGCGCGCGCTCGTTCTTCAGCGACTGAGCGCAGACAGACCTGGAGACGCGCCACGCCAGCTGACGCCGGCGGGCGCGGATACCCTCTTGGACAGATGCGCGATCCACTCATCGATGGTCACGGCCGCCGCATCGGCGACGTGCGGATCTCGGTCACCGACCGCTGCAACTTCCGCTGCCAGTACTGCATGCCTGCCGACGGGCTGCCGTGGCTGGAGCGGGCCGACGTGCTGCGGTTCGAGGAGATCGAGCGGATCGTGCGGCTGCTGAGCGAGCTGGGCGTCCACGACGTGCGGCTGACCGGTGGCGAGCCGCTCGTGCGGCGCGACTTCCCGCTGCTGGTGCGGATGCTGGCGGCGATCGACGGCGTCCACGACTTGTCGGTGACGACCAACGGCTACCTGCTGGAGCGCGACGCGGCCGCGCTCGTCGCGGCCGGCGTCAACCGCTTCAACGTCTCGATCGACTCGCTCCAGCGCGACCGCTTCTTCGCGATGACCCGCCGCGACGCGCTGCCGCAGGTGCTGCGCGGGCTGGACGCGCTCGCGGCCCATCCGCAGGCGCATCCGATCAAGGTCAACGCGGTCGCGCTGCGCGGCTTCAGCGAGCAGGAGGCGATCCCCTTCGCCGAGTTCGCCCGCCGCCACCCGTACGAGGTCCGCTTCATCGAGTTCATGCCGCTCGACGCCGACCACGCCTGGTCGCGCGAGCAGGTGCTGACCGGCGCGGAGCTGCGCGCGATCATCGCCGAGCGCTACCCGCTGGAGCCGGAGCCGCGTGAGCCGTCGGCGACCGCACGCGTCTACCGCTTCGCCGACGGGCAGGGCCGGATCGGCTTCATCAACCCCGTCAGCGAGCCGTTCTGCGGCGACTGCAACCGCATCCGCCTGACCGCCGACGGCAACCTCCGCACCTGCCTCTTCTCGATCGGCGAGACGAGCCTGCGCGACCCGCTGCGGGCCGGCGCCTCAGACGACGAGCTGGTCGAGACGATCCGCGACGCCGTCTGGCGCAAGGAGCTCAAGCACCACGTCAACGAGCCCGGCTTCGTGCAGCCGGCGCGGACGATGTCCGCGATCGGCGGCTAGCTCCCTCGCTCCGCCTTCTCGACCGCCTGGCGGTACTCCTCGATCCCGAAGGCGCCCTCCAGCCGCTCGACGACTCTGCCGTCTCTGGCGATCGCGAACAGCCACGGCTCGGTCGTCAGGCCGTAGGCGGTCAGCTGCGGACGCAGGCCCTTGCTCGGGTCGTTGTCGACGTAGACCTCGTTGTGGATGAACTCGACTCTGTCGCCGTAGGCGGCCTGCAGCTGGGCGCCGATGTCGGCGACCGGGCCGCAGACGCGCGACTGGCACAGCGCCGGGGTCGCGAACAGCAGCACGACCGGCTTCTTGCCGAGCACGTCTCTGAGGCTGACTCTGTGCATCTCGCTCGGCGGCGTGCGCGTGTCGATCTTGCTGACGTCGTTGCCGACCGAGGCCGGCGTCGGCGTGTCGACGCGCGGCGCGCTGTCGCCGGCGGCGGGGATTCTCGGGTGGTCGCCGACCTTCACGTCGGCGGTCGCGCCGTACAGCTGGTCGCCCAGTCTGGTGGCGGACAGGACGTACCATCTGCCCGCTCTGGGGAAGTCGACGGTCGCGTGGTAGACGGCCTTCAGCTCGCCCGCCGTCGAGTTGCTCGTCTGGCTGCGGAAGGCGGTCCGCACCTCCAGCGAGTCGGCCGGCGCGAGGAACGGGCCCTGCGCCGGGCCGCCGGGTCTCTTGGCGATGTAGACGGCCGTTCTGCCGTAGACGAACTTGTTGTCGCCGTCGATCAGCCCGAACGCGAGCCGGTCGGTGCCGGGCGTGTAGACGGAGGTCGCCAGCCCCAGCTGCGGCCCCGGTCTCATCGTGTCGGCGAGCTGCTGCAGCGTCTTCCCGCCGGCCTGCGGGAACTCGGCCTCGGTCGGGCTCGCGGCCGTCACCAGCTGCGGTGAGGAGGCCGGCGCCGCTCTCGCGTTGGGCGAGGTGGCGCCGCCGCCGCCGTCGCTCGACCCGCAGCCGGCGAGCGCGATCAGCGCGGCGCACCCGAGCGCCAGCGGCGAGGAGTGAATGAGACGCATCCAGAGCAGGCTATCCGACGACCCGGTCCGGCCCGCCGCCCGCTGCCCGCGCGCCGCCGCCTCGCCGCCTGTGATGCTTGTCTGACACGTGACCGCGCGCCACCAACGACCCCATCCCCACCTCGGCGATCGCCTCGAGAAGGCGATCGAGGATCGCGTCGAGCTGACCGGCGAGTTCGAGATGGTCTCCTCGCCGGACGAGGAGGCGGGGCGCAGACGCAAGCTGGTGCAGACCGGCATCTGGCTGTTCGTCACCGGCATATCGCTCTACCTGGTCGCGCCGAGCCTGCTCGACACGCTCGGCTCGTGGAGAGACGTGCGCCGCTTCGAGTGGCAGTGGCTGCTGGCGATGCTGGTGCTGCAGGGCTGCTCGCTCGGCTGCCTCTGGTTCCTGCAGCAGCTCGCCCTGCGGCCGGTGCCGATCGCGCCGGTGATCACCTCGCAGCTGGCCGGCAACGCGCTCGCGAAGATCGCCCCCGGCGGCGGCGCGCTCGGCGCCGCGCTGCAGTACAGAATGCTCGTGCAGGCCGGCGTCGGCAGAGAGAAGGCGGTCGGCGGGATCGCGGTCGTCAACGTCTTCACCTTCGCGATGGTGCTGGCGCTGCCGGTGCTGACGATCCCGACGCTGCTGCGCGGCGGCGTCGACCAGAACCTCGTCGAGGTCGCTGCGCTCGGCATCGCCGTCTTCGTCGTGCTGGCGATCGTCGGCAGCGTCATGCTCGCGCGCGACAGCCTGCTGATCTGGGTCGGCAGAACGATCCAGCGGATCCGCAACCGCATGCGCAGGAGATCGCCGCCGGTGCGCTCGCTGCCGACGCGGCTGCTGCGCGAGCGAGACCGCATCCTCGCGACGTTCGGGCCGCGCTGGAAGCGGGCGCTGGCGGCGACCGTCGGCCGCTGGGCGTTCGACTACCTGACGCTGCTGGCCGCGCTGGCGGCCGTCCACGCCTCCCCCAGCCCCGGCCTCGTGCTGCTCGCCTTCTGCGCCGCCCAGGTGCTGACGCAGATCCCGCTGACGCCGGGCGGGCTCGGCTTCGTCGAGGCCGGCCTGACCGGCATGCTGACGCTCGCCGGCGTCTCGGCCGGCAACGCCGTGCTGGCGACCTTCGCCTACCGGCTGTTCTCCTACTGGCTGCCGCTGCCGCTGGGGCTGGTCGGGATGCTCGGCCACCGCCGCGTCATCGCGCGGATGGATCGATCCGGTCCATCATCGCCGTCGCCGTCAGCAGGTCCTCCGGCAGGTTGACGTTGAAGAACGCCTCCGCCTCGTCGAGCGCCAGCTCGCACGGCGGCAGCGCCGCGACGACGCGCGTCAGCGAGCCGAGCCGGTCGTCGAGCACGAGCGCCTCGCTGAGCGGTTCGAGCGCCTGCGGCTCGTAGCGCGCCAGCAGCGGCTGCAGGCGGCCGCCGGCGCGCGGCACGACCGCCGCGCAGCCGTCGGCGGGCGCCTCGGCGACCGTCTTGACCAGCTCGCGCGTGAGGAACGGCAGGTCGCCGGCGGCGACGAGCACCGCGCGCCCCTCCGCCCCCTCCAGCGCGTGGACGATCCCGGCGAGCGGATGCGACGGCCGCTCCGGCTCGGTCCAGATCTCGACGCCGGGCAGCGGCGGCAGCTCGCTGGCGGGCTTCGCGACGACCGCGACCGTCCCCAGCGCGGCCTGCAGAACGCCGACGGGATAGCTGATCAGCGGCCGTCCGTGCAGCTCCACGACGGCCTTGCCGCCGCCCATCCGGCGGCCGGCTCCGCCCGCCAGCACGACTCCGACCGGTGCGTTCCGATGGCCCACTCAGCAGCTCCTGATGACGGGCGGGTGCTCCCGCCGCATGCGGGGAGCATAGAATCAGTGACGATGGAAGGTTCCACAGATCAGGAGACCGTTCGGGCCTGGCTCCGCTGCTACCGCTGCTGGTCGCAGAATCTCGAGGTCCAGGTCCACTACGAGGGCATCCACCGGATCGACCCGCAGACGGGCGAACGGGCGGAAGTCGTCGACGAGATGCAGGAGGCGGTCGTGCAATGCCTCGACTGCATGCACGACCAGCCGCACCTCGGCTTCCACAACGGACGGGTGGAGCCGATCGAGGATCGCTGGGAGCGGATGGTCGCCGGCACGCCGTGGGTCGCCTCGTGCACCGTCACGGTCGAGGCCGACGACGTCGAGACCTGCTCCGGCCCCGAGGCGGGCGACGCGCTCTCCTACGCGGCCTTCGGCGACCACGGCACGCGCGAGTTCTTCACGCACGTGCGCTTCCACAAGCACGACGACGACCAGATCGTCGTCCACCTGCTGGTCGAGCTGTATGCGCGCTCGGCCGAGGAGGCGACCGAGGTGCTGGAGACGGCCGCACGCGGCGCGCTCGCGATCACGTCGCTGGCCGAGGAGTCGCGCCCGCCGGCATCCTCCAGCGACGACCCGCACTGAGCCGCGGCTCAGGCTGGCCGGGCGGCTATCGTGGCGGCATGAGCACGAACGAGAAGCCCATCGTCGAGGTGCCCGTCGGCACGCCGCCCTCCTACCAGCTGGAGCTGGACGACATCGTCGTCGGCGAGGGCGACGAGGCGACCGCCGGACAGATCGTCGAGGTCCACTACGTCGGCCACTCGTGGTCCAACGGCGAGCAGTTCGACGCCTCCTGGGACCGCGGCGACACCTTCAAGTTCGGCCTCGGCCAGGGCCAGGTCATCCAGGGCTGGGACGAGGGCGTCAGAGGGATGCGAGTCGGCGGCCGCCGCAGAATCACGATCCCGCCGCTGCTCGGCTACGGCAAGCGCGGCGCCGGCGGCGTGATCGGCCCGGACGAGACGCTCGTCTTCGTCGTCGACCTGATCGGCGTCCGCTAGACCATCGCTCCCCCGCGCCACCGCCGCAGCCGCTGCTAGCGTCGGTGGTGCGATGGACGAGCAGCTCGGCTACGCGACCTTCGAGACGGCGATCGGGTGGGTCGGGATCGCCTGGGGCGAGCACGGCCTGACCGGCGTCTGGCTGCCGGAGCGCAGCGAGGCGGCGACGCGGGCGCAGATCGTGCGCGCCTTCCCGCGCGCGCTGCCGCTGCCCGTGCTCGACGGCTCGGTCCCCGCCCGCGCCCGTGACGGGATCGTCGCGCTGCTGGCCGGCGCCGACGACGACCTCGCCGACGTCGTGCTCGACGTGCGCGAGCTGGATGACTTCCCGCGCGCGGTCTACGCGCTCGCGCGCGGCATCCGCCCCGGCCGCACCACGACCTACGGCGCGATCGCGCGCGAGCTGGAGGCCGAGCCCGGCGCCGCCCGCGCCGTCGGCCAGGCGCTCGGCCGCAACCCGTGGCCGATCGTCGTCCCCTGCCATCGCGTCGTCGCCGCCTCCGGCGGCACCGGCGGCTTCTCCGCCCCCGGCGGCGTCGACACGAAGCTGAGGATGCTGGAGCTGGAGCGCGTCCACGGCGACGGCACCGCGCGGCTGTTCTAGCGCCGCCGCGCCGTCTAGAGCCCGATCCGCGCGCCGCACGTGGCGGCCGGCGGCATCGTCGCGCCGGCGCCTGCCCAGGCCGCTTGGATCGTGACCGCGAGCCGCTCCTCGGCCGTCAGCGGCGAGCGCCCCGAGCCCGGCGGGACGGCGCCGCCGGCGACGACGTCCGCGAGCAGGTAGGCGACGCCGCGCGGGATCGCGACGAGCTGTTCGTCGCGGGCCTCCGCGAGCGCTCCGGCCGCACGGTCGCCGCGCCGCTGCAGCAGCGCGACCGCGCGCTCGGCCGGCAGCAGCTCCGGTGCGACGACGAGCGTGAACGGGATCCGCGCCGGCGGCCGCTCGCGGCGGCCGTCGTCCGACGACAGCGCGACGGCGCGCTCGGCCAGCGGTGCGACGAGCGCGCGGAACTGCTCGTCGGTGAGCCCGGCGGTCCACGGGACGCCGCCGGCGACGAGCGTCTCGACCTGGCATTCGAACTCGAGCGCGGCCGGCGTGCTGAGGGAGCTGAGGTCCGTCGTCTCGGTCTGCATGGCGAGCATTCTCATCCAAATGGATGAAAGTGTCAACCACCCGGATGAAAGCTAGGGCGCGCAGCAGTAGGCTTCCGACGCAGATGAGCGACAGACGCCCCCGCAGAGGCCAGCCGCGCGACCCCGAGCGCACCCGTCAGGCGCTGCTCGACGCCGCCCTCGTCGAGTTCGCCGCCAAGGGGCTGGCGGGCGCGCGCGTCAGCGAGATCGCCGCCCGCGCCGGCGTCAACAAGCAGCTGATCTCCTACCACTTCGACGGCAAGCAGGGCCTCTACGAGGCGCTCGGCGAGCGCTGGCTGGCGCGCGAGCAGGAGTTCGCCGACCCGGCGCTGCCGCTCGGCGAGCTGGTCGTGCACTACATGCGCGAGAGCGTCCGCGACCGCGAGATGACGCGGCTGTTCCTGCGCGAGGCGCTGGAGGGCGGCCCCGATCCGGCCGAGGCGCACGCATCGCGCGACCGCGAGGAGCTGGAGGACCTCCGCCGCCGCCAGCAGGCGGGCGAGCTGGACGCGCGACTGGACCCCGCCTTCGTGATGCTGGTGCTGCAGGCGATCGCCAGCGCCGGCGCCGCCTTCCCCGGCGACGCGCGCCGGCTCACCGGCCTCGACCCCGGCTCCGAGCAGTTCGCCGACCGCTACGCCGAGCAGCTGCGGCTCGTCGCCGAGCTGCTCAGCGGGGGTGGCTGACCAGCTCGATCGCGTTGCCGTCCGGGTCGAGCATGGTGGCGGCGGCCCCGTCCTCGACGCCGAAGGCGATCTGCGCACCGCTCGTCACCGGCTCGCCGGGCGCCGCCTGGACGATCGACAACGACCCGCCGCCACCGCCCTCGCGGCGGAACAGCACCCGCCCCGGCCGCTCCGCGCCGACGTGCAGCCGCGCAGACGGCGCGAGCGCCTCCCAGAAGCGACGTGAGGCGTCGCGGTCTGCGACGCGGATCGTGACGTGGTCGAACATCGGTCGGGTCCGATGCTACCGGCGCGGGCTGCGCACACTACGCTCCCGCACCATGATCCTGCGTGTCCCCCGTCCTCAGTCCGACGCGATCCTCGGTGCGATGCGCGCGATCGCGCTCGCCCACGGCGAGGAGGGCGTCGCCGACGCCGACCGGCAGACGATCGCGGCCGCCGCCCAGATCGTGCTCGGCCGCGACCCGGGCGATGCCGACAGCGTCACCCCGCGTGACCCGCAGCAGCTCGCGGCGACGATGCTCAGCCCCGACGACGCCCGGCAGGCGATCCGGATGCTGGCCGTGCTGTCGCTCGCGGACGGGCGCGTCGACGCCGGCAAGACCGCGCTCGTGCAGCAGTTCGCCGACGCGCTCGGGGTCGACGAGGAGTACCTGCGGATCCTCGCCGAGACGGCCGCCGGCGAGGTCGCCCAGGCGGCCGCCTGCATCGTGCGCAAGAACGCCGAGTCGTTCCCGCACCTGAACACGACCGGGATCGACCACGACGCGATCGCCCCGTTCCTGCCCTATCGCGAGGCGCCCGACGCGCAGCTGGAAGCGCGCTACAGCGCGCTCGGCGAGCTGCCGCACGGCAGCTTCGGGCGGGCCTTCCACGAGCACTTCGTCAGCCACGGCTTCGCCTTCCCCGGCAATCCCGCGGGCCTCGCCGAGGGCTTCACGACGCCGCACGACTCCTCGCACGTGCTCAGCGGCTACTCGACCTCGCAGCTGGGCGAGCTGTGCGTCTCGACCTTCATCGGCGCGATGCACCCCGACCACCCGATGTCCGCGGAGGTGCTGCCGGTGCTGTTCAGCTGGCACCTCGGCATCCACCTCAACGACATCGCCGGCGCGGCGACCGGCTACTTCGAGCCGCGCCGCTTCTGGACCGCGTGGGACCGCGGCGCCGCGATGAGCACCGACATCGTCGCCGCCGACTGGGACTTCTGGGGCGCGACCGAGGTCGGCCTCGACGAGCTGCGCGCGCAGTACGACCTGCCGCCGGCGGCAGCCGAGCTGCTGGCGTAGCGCGGCGGTTCATGGTCCCGCCCCGGCCGGGTGCCGGGGCGGGTGCTGTCTCAGGCGGCGTCCAAGCGCGCTTGCAGCGCGTCGACCTGCTGGCGGATCTCGGCCGGCAGGCGGTCGCCGAACGTCTCCAGGTGCTCGCGGATCGAGGGCAGCTCGGCCTTCCACTCCTCCGCGTCGACCTTCAGCAGCTCGGCCAGGTCGGCGGCGTCGATGTCGAGGCCGTCGGTGTCGATCGCGTCGGCGGTCGGCAGGATGCCGATCGGGGTCTCGACGCCGTCGGCGGTGCCGGCCGTGCGCTCGAAGACCCACTTCAGCACGCGGCTGTTCTCGCCGAAGCCGGGCCACAGCCAGCGGCCGTCCTCGTCCTTGCGGAACCAGTTGACGTAGAAGATCTTCGGCAGATCGGCGCCTTCGCGCCGGCCGATCTTCAGCCAGTGGCCGATGTAGTCGCCCATGTGGTAGCCGGCGAACGGCAGCTGGGCGAACGGGTCGCGGCGCAGTCTGCCGACCGCTCCGGTCGCCGCGGCGGTCGTCTCCGACGCCATCGTCGCGCCGAGGAAGACGCCGTGGTCCCAGTCGTACGCCTCGTGCACGAGCGGCACGACGCTGGAGCGGCGGCCGCCGAACAGGAAGGCGTCGATCGGCACGCCGGCCGGGTCCTCCCACTCGGGCGCGATCGCCGGGTCCTGCGCGGCCGGGACCGTGAAGCGGGCGTTCGGGTGGGCGGCCGGGCGGCCGCTGTCCGGCGTCCAGTCGTTGCCGTGCCAGTCGGTCAGATGAGCCGGCGGCTCGTCCGACATGTCCTCCCACCAGATGTCGCCGTCATCGGTCTTGGCGACGTTGGTGAAGATCGCGTTGGCGGCGGCGGTCGCGATCGCGTTCGGGTTGGTCTTCTCGCTCGTGCCCGGGGCGACGCCGAAGAAGCCGGCCTCGGGGTTGACCGCGTAGAGACGGCCGTCGGAGCCGAACTTCATCCACGCGATGTCGTCGCCGATCGTCTCGACCTTCCAGCCCTCGAGCGTCGGGATCAGCATCGCCAGGTTGGTCTTGCCGCAGGCCGACGGGAAGGCGCCGGTGACGTACTTGACGACGCCCTCGGGCGAGGTCAGCTTGAGGATCAGCATGTGCTCGGCCATCCAGCCCTCGTCACGGGCCATGACCGAGGCGATCCGCAGCGCGAAGCACTTCTTGCCGAGCAGCGCGTTGCCGCCGTAGCCGGAGCCGAACGACCAGATCTCGCGCGACTCGGGGTAGTGGACGATGTACTTGTTGTCCGCGTTGCAGGGCCACGGGACGTCCTCCTGGCCCTCCTCCAGCGGTGCGCCGACGGAGTGGACGCACGGCACGAAGTGGCCGTCCTCGCCCAGCACCTCCAGCGCGCCGGCGCCCATGCGGGTCATGATCCGCATCGAGACGGCGACGTACGCGGAGTCGGTCAGCTGCACGCCGATGTGCGCGATGTCGGAGCCCAGCGGGCCCATCGAGAACGGCACGACGTACATCGTGCGGCCCCTCATCGAGCCCCTGAAGAGGCCGTCGAGGTGGGCGCGCATCTCGGCCGGCTCGCGCCAGTTGTTCGTCGGACCGGCGTCGCTCTCGGACGCCGAGCAGATGAACGTGCGGTCCTCGACGCGGGCGACGTCGCCCGGATCGGAGAGCGCGAGGTACGAATTCGGTCGCTTCGCGTCGGAAAGACGCTCGAACGTGCCGGCGTCGACCAGCGCTTGACAGAGGCGGTCGTACTCGTCGGCGGATCCGTCGCACCAGTGGATGCGATCGGGTTGGGTCAGGGCCGCGATCTCCTCGACCCATGCCACGAGTTTCTCGTGGCGAGTCGGCGGGGCGTCGGTTTCGGTGATGCTCACGTGCACTCCCTCGGTTGGCTCGCGTGGCATCCGCGGCAGTATTTCATCGCTTTCGGAAGTGTGCTTCCAGAACCGTCGCGACCCTGACCTCCGGTCCTGCCTCAGACCCCCGGATTCCGCTTCGGGACGAGCACCAGGCGTCTGAACTCGGCGACCAGCACGCCGTCCTGGTTGAGGACGCGCGTGTGGACCTTGACGAGGCCGCGATCCGGCTTGCTGCGGGAAGGTCTGACTTCCAGCACTTCGGTCTCGGCGAACAGCGTGTCGCCGTGGAAGACCGGGTTCGGGTGGCTCAGACCCTCGGTCGCGAGGTTCGCGATCGCCTTGCCGGAAATATCCGAAACGGACATTCCGAGCGCGAGGCTGTAGACATACGGTCCGACAACTACATTTCTCCCCTGCTGCGATCTGCCCGCGTAGACGTCGTTGATGTGCAGCGGGTGGTGGTTCATCGTCAGCAGGCAGAAGAGGTGGTCGTCGCCCTCGGTGACGGTCTTCGCCGGCCAGTGCTTGTAGACGGCGCCCTCCTCGAACTCCTCGAGGTAGCGGCCGTAGCTGTGCGCGCCTGAGGCCTCGCGCACGTCCTGGTCGGTGTCGACGTGGTTGGTCGTCTCGCTCATCGCTGTCTCCTGCTCGGGTTTCGCGGGTTCTGGGATGCGAAGGCGGCAAGGATGCCGTATCGGGGTCTGTGAGCACCCCGGATGCCTACGATCGGGCGCGATCTCTTGAACAGGAGCCTCCCCAGTGCGCAATCCCCGTGACTTCCTGAAGCCGCTCGCCAACGGCGCCCCGCAGCCGCTGCTCGACGTCCCCGCGACGCCGTCGCGGATGATCCACTTCTTCGACCCGAGCAACGAGAAGATGGCGGCGAAGGTGCCCGACATCGCTCAGAAGGCCGACGTCGTGCTCGGCAACCTCGAGGACGGCGTCCCCGCCGACCGCAAGGAGGCGGCCCGCGCCGGGCTCGTCAGCATCGCCAAGTCGCTGGCGCCCGAGGCGACGCTGTGGACCCGCGTCAACTCGCTCGAGAGCCCGTGGGTGCTCGACGACATCACCGCCGCCGTGCTCGAGGCCGGCGACAAGATCGACGTCATCATGCTGCCCAAGGTCGAGGGCCCGTGGGACATCCACTACGCCGATCGGCTGATCGCGCAGCTGGAGGCGAAGGCCGGCCTCGACCGCCCGATCCTGATCCACGCGATCCTCGAGACCGCGCTCGGCATGGCCAACGTCGAGGAGATCGCCAGCGCCAGCCCGCGCATGCAGGGGATCTCGCTCGGCCCGGCCGACCTCGCCGCCTCGCGCCGCATGAAGACGACCCGCGTCGGCGGCGGCCACCCCGGCTACCGCGTGATCGACGACCCCGATCCGGCCAACCCCGAGGCGCCGCGCGCGACCGCCCAGCAGGACCCGTGGCACTACACGCTCGCGCGCATGGTCGACGCCTGCACGGCGACCGGGATCCTGCCGTACTACGGGCCGTACGGCGACATCAAGGACGTCGCCGGCTGCGAGGCGCAGTTCCGCGCCGCCTTCCTGCTCGGCTGCGTCGGCACCTGGTCGCTGCACCCGGTCCAGATCGGGATCGCGAAGAAGGTCTTCTCGCCCGACCCGGACGAGGTCGCGTTCGCGAAGAAGGTGATCGAGGCGATCCCGGACGGCCGCGGCGTCCACATGATCGACGGCAAGATGCAGGACGACGCGACCTGGAAGCAGGCGCAGGTGATGGTCACGCTCGCCCGCTCGCTGGCCGAGCGCGACCCCGAGCTGGCCGAGGCGTATGGGCTGTAAGCCGCAGCCGGCCTGCTGCGGCGGACGGCGGCGGGCTGCCCAGCAGCCCGCCGTGCCGCAGTACTTCTCGGCGCGTGCGGCTACGCGGCGTAGCCGGCGGCAGCTCCAGCCTGCACGACGCGCTCAGCCATCTTGCGGTTCGCCTCGTCGATCATCTCACCGTCGAACATAGCCGCGCCCTGGCCGCCGTCGTCGGCGGCCGCGCGGTAGGCGGCGAGCATCGCGGCGGCGCGCTCGTACTCTCTCTGCGACGGGCTGAAGGTCTCGTTGACGACGGCGATCTGGCTCGGGTGGATCGTCCACTTGCCGTCGAGGCCGAGCGCGCGCGAGATGCGCGAGCGGGTGCGCAGCCCCTCCTCGTCCTTGAAGTTCGCGTACGGGCCGTCGATCGCCTGGATGCCGGCGGCGCGGGCGGCGACGACGAGGCGGCTGTAGAGGTAGTTGAGGTGGTCGCCCGGGTAGCCCTCCGGGACGCCGCCGATCGTCGTGATCGGGATGCCGATCGCGGCCGAGTAGTCGCCGGGGCCGAAGATCAGCGTCTCCATCCGCTTGGAGGCGGTCGCGATCTGCTCGCAGGCGATCAGGCCCTTCGCGTCCTCGATCTGCGCCTCGATCCCGATGCGGCCGACCTCCCACCCCTTCGCCAGCTCGATCTGCGTGATCAGCTTGTCGGTCATCTCGACGTCGCCGGGCGTCTGGACCTTCGGCAGCATGATCGCGTGGAGCTTGTCGCCGGCCTGCTCGACGACGTCGATCAGGTCGCGGTAGTAGTGCGGCGTGTCGGTGCCGTTGACGCGCACGACGACCGTTGTGTCGCCGAAGTCGAGGTCATGCAGGGCGGCGATCACCTGACCGCGCGCTCTCGCCTTCTCGCCCTGCGCGACGGCGTCCTCGAGGTCGAGGAAGACCTCGTCGGCGTCGAGGCCGGTCGCCTTCTCGAGGAAGCGCTCGTTGGAGCCAGGAACGGCATGGCAGCTGCGTCGCGATCGGTTCATGCGGGCCATCCTGCCAGAGGCCATCGCGCGCCGGCCCCGGTTTGGGACCGGCGCGTTTGCGCCCGCCGGCGCGCTAGGAGAGCAGCGCCTGCGCGGCCGCGTCGCAGCTGCCGCCGCTGACGCCGACCGTCGCCCACACGGTCGCCACGCGGCCGCCGACGACGATCTGCCAGGTCGACGCGTAGGTGCCGTCGCCGGCGTCGCTGCTGCTGGCCGAGACGCTGCCGCCAGCCGCGAGCTGCGCGCGTCTGACGCTCGACGCTCTGCCGTCGCCCTGACCGAAGATGCGGACGTCGGCAGGCGCCGAGGCGGTCAGCGCGAAGCCGCCGGAGGCGACGTCGCAGGCGGCGCTCAGCAGCCCGATGCCCGGCAGCGCCAGGAATGCCGTGTCGACCGCCCCCGCGGTCAATCTCGCCGAGCCGGAGAGCACCTGGCCGTAGCCGCCGACCGCCGTGCCGGGCGCGAGCTTGTCGGCCGTGACGGCGCCCGGCGCGAGCTTGGCGGCGGTGACCGCGCCGTCCTCCAGCTTGCTGCCGGCGACGCCTCTGTCGGCCAGCTTGGCGCCGGCGACGGCGCCGTCGGAGAGCTTGGGGCCGGTGACCGCGCCGAGGCCGAGCTTGCTGCTGCCGACGGCGTTGTCGGCGAGCACCGCGCCGTTGACGGCGCCTCTGGCCAGCTCGCGCGCCGTCACGCCCTCTCTCGCGATCCGGTCGCCGCGAACCGCCCCGCGGCCGATCTTCGCGGAGGTGACGGCGCCGTTCTTCAGCTTGCTGCCCGTGACCGCGCCGTTCTTCAGCTTCGCGTTCGTGACGGCGCTGTTCTTGATCTGGCTGGTGCCGATCGTCGCGGCCGCGTACGTGACGCCGCCGAGCGACACGAACAGCGCCAGCAGCGCGATCGCGGTCGCAGGATGCAGCAGCTTCTCCCGGCTCAACATCGTTCTCCCTCGCATCGTCTCTGTCGAGAGGAGAACCCTGTCAGACGCGACAGGTTTCGGTCGATCGCCAGGGAGCGGGGTCAGTGACCGCCGCGCGCTCTGCGCGTGCGGTTGCGCTCTTCCTGCTTCTCGACCACCTGGCGGATCAGTCTGATGATCTGATCGACGCCGGTGACCTTCGCGTCGCCGTGCTCGAAGGCGGTGCGCCAGCCTCTGATCGTGCCCTCGGGCGCGAGCTGGTTGAAGGTCGCGCGCGGCAGCTCCAGGCGCACTCTCGCGTCGGAGGCGATGTCCTTGATCACGACCGGGCCGGGCAGCTCGACGCGGTACATCTGGATGTCGCCGCGGCCGCGCAGCTCGACGCCGACGACCAGCTTCAGCGGCTGCAGTGCAGGCACGTCCGCGAGGAAGTTGCGGACGGCCTGCTCGATCAGCGCTCTGGTGTCGGTCGAGGAGGACAGAGCGGGGAGTCTAGTGGGCCGCCAGTCGGAACTCCCCCACGAGCCGCTCCAGCTCCTCGGCCGTCTTCGCCAGCTCGCTCGCCGACGCCGCGATCTCCTGCGTCGAGGCGCTCGTCTGCTGCGTCGAGGCCGAGACCTGCTCGGTCGAGGCCGACGACTGCTCGGCGACCGAGACGACGTCGGCCATGTTCTCCTCCATCCGCACCGCGCGGGCGCTGATCTCGCCCGCGACGCTGGCGATCTGCTCGACTCGCGTCGACATGTCCTCGACCGAGGCGCCGATCTGCAGGAACGAGCTGCGCGCCTGCTCGACGGTCGTGACGCCGTCGGCCGTGCGCGCCGCGCCCGACTCGACGACGTCGACCGCGCGGCCGGTCTCCTGCTGGATCTCCGCGATCAGCGACGAGATCGACCTGGCGGCGTCCTGCGACTCCTCCGCCAGCTTGCGCACCTCCTCGGCGACGACCGCGAAGCCGCGGCCCTGCTCGCCGGCCCGCGCGGCCTCGATCGCAGCGTTGAGCGCGAGCAGGTTCGTCTGCTCCGCGATCCCGGTGATCGTCGAGACGATCCCGCCGATCTGGCCCGACTTCTCGCCGAGCGCGCGGATCGTCTCCGTCACCGCGCCGGAGGAGGCCTGGACCGCCTCCATCGCGTCGGTCGCGTCGGCGATCGCGCTCGCGCCCAGCTCGGCGACCTCGCGCGCCTGCGCGGCCGCGGCGGCCGTCTCCTCCGCGTTCGCGCTGGAGTCGCGCGTCGCGGTGACGATCTCCTCGGTCAGCTCGCGCGCCTCGCCGACGGTGCGGACCTGCCGCTCGGCGCCGGCCGCGACCTCGCCGACCGCGTTGGCGATCTCGCCGACCGCGCGGCCCGACTCCTCCGACGTCATCGCCATCTGCTGCGACGCCGCTGAGACCGACTGCGTCTCGGTCGCGATCTGCCGCAGCATCGCCGTCACCTTCGCGCGCATGCCGTCGTAGCCGCGCACCGACGTCTCCAGCTGGCCCAGCATCTCGTTGAAGATCTCCGCCAGGCGGCCGGGGGCGCGCCCGTCGGCGGCGACGATCGCGGTCGTCGTCATCGGCGCGTCGACGGTCAGGTCGCCGGCGGCGACGGCGGCCAGCGCCTGCTCCAGCGCTCTCATGTCCTGCTCGCCGAGCTGCTCCATCCGCGCGACCAGCGCGTCGAGGCAGGAGTCGTCGCCGAGCGCCTCGCGCAGCTGCTCGCTCATCAGCTTGAAGGCGCTGCCGAGCGCGTCTCTGTCGGACTTCGGCGTCACGCTCACGTCCAGCTCGCCGTCCGCGATCGAGCGGGCGGCGACCGCCATCTCGTCGAGGTAGGCGATCATCGCGCGGAAGGCCTCGGCGGCGTCGCCGAGCTCGTCGCGCGATCTGACGTCGACCCGCTGCTCGATGTCGCCGCGCGCGATCCCGCGGGCCGCGGCGACCATCTGCCGCAGGCCGCCCGCGATCTGCCGCGACAGCAGCAGCGCGATCGCGATCGCGGCCGCGACGGCGGCGATCAGCAGCACGATGATCATGATTCTCGCGCCGGAGACGGTGTCGTCGGCGTCGGCGCCCTGTCTGACGGCCGCGCGGTGCTGGAAGGCGACGACGCTCGCCAGCGCCTCCTCCATCGCGTCGAAGGCCGGCTTGCCTCTGTCGCCGACGAGGATCTCCATCCCCGCCGCGGCCGACGGCTCCTGCGCGATCCCGGCGGTCGCCGCGGCGTAGCGTCTCCAGGCCGCCGCGAAGGCGTTCGTCTGCGCGAGGTCGGCCGCGCCGCTGGACAGTCTGCGCAGCCTCGCCAGCTCGCCCTCGATCGAGGCGGCGCCCGCTCTGAGGTCCTCGAGGAAGCCGGGTCTCGACTCCTGGTCGGGCGAGGTGACGAACCGCAGCTGGTCCTTGCGGTAGGCGTTCATTCTGCCGTTGAGCGAGCCGACCGCCTCGACGCTGGGGACGGCGTTGCCGGACAGCTGACGTGTGACGTCGTTGATCGAGCCGAGCTTGCTGATCGCGACCAGACCGACGACCAGAAGCAGTCCGACGACGACGAGGAAGCCGCCGAGCAGCTTCGTGCGAACCGTGATCTTCATGCTCTGGTGATCGGACGGAGCAGGAGCGCAATGAGGCGCAAACGCGCCAAAAGCTCCTGCTCCTTCCGAATTCCTAGGCGAGCGTGAACTGCGCGACGAGCCGATCCAGCTCCTCGGCGGTCTTCGCGAGGCTGATCGCCGAGGCGGCGATCTCCTGCGTCGAGGCGCTCGTCTGCTGCGTCGAGGCCGACACCTGCTCGGCGGAGGCCGACGACTGCTCGGCGACCGCCGCGACCTCGGCCATGTTGCCGGCCATGCGGCCGGCGCTGTCGGCGATCTCGGCGACCGCGCCGGCGATCAGCTGGACACGCCCGTTCATGTCCTCGACCGAGGTCCCGATCTGCAGGAACGAGGCGCGCGCCTGCTCGACGGTCGAGACGCCGTCGGCGGTGCGCTGCGCGCCGCTCTCGACGACCTCGACCGCGCGGCCGGTCTCGTGCTGGATCTCGGAGATCAGCGCGGCGATCGAGCGCGCCGCCTCGCGCGACTCCTCAGCCAGCTTGCGCACCTCCTCCGCGACGACGGCGAAGCCGCGCCCCTGCTCGCCCGCCCGCGCCGCCTCGATCGCGGCGTTCAGCGCCAGCAGGTTCGTCTGCTCGGCGATCCCGGTGATCGTCGCGACGATCCCGCCGATCTGGTCGGACTTCTCGCCGAGCGAGCGGATCGTGCTGGTGACGGCGGAGGAGGAGCTCTGGACCGCCTCCATCGCGTCGCTGGCGTCGGCGATCGCGCTCGCGCCCTGCTCGGCGACCTCGCGCGCCTGCGCGGCCGCGGCGGCCGTCTCCTGCGCATCGCCGCTGGAGTTGGCGGTCACGCCGACGACCTGCTCGGCCAGCAGGCGCGCCTGCTCGACCGTCCGCACCTGCCGCTCGGCGCCGACCGCGACCTCGCCGACTGCGGCGGCGATCTCGCCGACGGCGCGGCCCGACTCCTCCGACGTCGTCGCCATCTGCTGCGACGCGGCCGCGACCGACTGCGACTCGCGCGTGATCTCGTGCAGCATCCCGGCGACCTTGTCGCGCATCCCGTTGTAGGAGACGACCGACGCCTGTGTTCTCGCCAGCGTCGCGTTGAAGTACTCGGCGAGGCGACCGGCCGCGTAGCCCTCCTCGGCGACGATCGGCGTCGTGACCGGATGGACCTCGCGCGTCAGGTCGCCGTCGGCGACGGCGGTCAGCGCGGTCTCGAGGTCGCTGAGGCAGTTGGAGCCGAGCGAGTCCATTCTCGTCGTCAGCTGCTCGAGGCACGATCTGTCGCCGAGCGCCTCGCGCAGCTCGCTGCTCATGTGCTCGAAGGCGGTCCCGAGCGCGTCTCTGTCGGACTTCGGTCTGACGTCGACGGCGAGGTCGCCGGCCGCGATCGCGCGCGCCGCGTCCGCCATCTCGTCGAGGTAGGCGACCATCTCCCTGAACGCCTCGCCGGTGTCGCCCAGCTCGTCGCGCGATCTGACCTCGACGCGCTGCTCGACGTCGCCGCCGGCGATCCCGCGGGCCGCGGCGAGCAGTTGGCGGAGGCCGTTGCCGAGCTGCTGGGCGAGCAGCAGCGCCAGCCCCACCGAGACGAGCGCGGCCGCTATCAACAGCCCGATCACCCACGTGCGGGCGCTGCTGGAGACCGACTCGGAGCGCTCGTTCTCGCGGGCGATGTGGGCCGTCTGCCTGTCGTGCAGCGTCACCATCGCCGCCTTGACTCTGTCGTAGGCGGCGCTGGCCGGGCCTTCCGTCAGCGTTCTCAGCGCCGGGCCGAACTGGCCGGCGGCGGCCTGCGTCTCGGCCGGAGCCGAGGCGGCGAGGTAGTCCTCCCAGGCGCTTCTGAGCGCCTGCAGCGGGGCGCGGTCGGCCGCCTCGTCGGCGAGCGCGGTCGCGCTCGCGAGGTCTCTCTCGATCTCGGCGAGGTCGCCTCTCAGCGTCTCGGCGATCTCCGCGGCGGCGGTGCCTCTGCCCTGGTGGAGCGCGAGCGTGGCGACGTGGCGCAGCTGATCCTTGCGGACTCTGTTGGCGTCGATCTCGACCTGTGCGGAGGCGAGGGCGCTCGGTATCGCGTCGGTCGCGTAGGCCTTGTTGACGTCGTGGATCGACCCGATCTTGGCGATCGCGACCACCCCGACGACCAACATGAGCACGACGACGGCGAGAAAGCTGGCGAGCAGCTTCGTCCTGACGGTCAGCTTCACAGCGATCTCCTGACGGGATGGCTCGCGTGCGGGGCCTGCTGCGCCGCTTCCTTGCGGCGACGCAGACGCGAGTCGGTTTCACATGCCGTGATCGGCAGGCAAGTGAACGCTTTCACGCCAAGTTCACCTTTTATTACTCATGGTGAACAGGGAAACATGGTCGGGTTCAAGCTGTTGAACCCGACCATCCCGTCGGGAGAGGGGCGGAACCTCAGATCTTGTGCCGCTCCAGCAGCTTGCGGCCGATCACCATGCGCTGGATCTCCGAGGTGCCCTCACCGATCAGCAGCAGCGGGGCGTCACGGTAGAGACGCTCAATCTCATACTCTCTGGAGTAACCGTAACCGCCGTGAATTCGGAACGACTCCTCGACGCAGAAGCGGCCGGCCTCGGAGGCGAACAGCTTCGCCATGCCGGCCTCGATGTCGGAGCGCTCGCCGGCGTCCTTCATGCGCGCGGCGCGGTTGGTCAGCAGCCGCGCGGCGTCGACCTGCGTCGCCATGTCGGCGAGCTTGAACTGGATCGCCTGGTGCTGCGCGATCGGCTTGCCGAAGGTCTTGCGCTCCTGCGAGTAGCGCAGCGCCAGCTCCAGCGCCCGCTGCGCGATGCCGACGCCGCGGGCGGCGACGTTGACGCGGCCCAGCTCGAGCGCGTCCATCATCTGCGGGAAGCCCTTGTTGAGGCCGGCCGCCTCGCCGCCGAGGATGTTCTCGGCCGGGCAGCGGTAGCCGTCGAAGACCAGCTCGGTCGACTCGACGCCCTTGTAGCCCATCTTTCTCAGCTGCGGCGGGACGTTGAGGCCCTTGTACTCGCCCGTGTTCTCGCCGACGCCCGCTTCCTTCTCGGCGATGAAGCAGGTCATGCCGCGGTGGGGCTTGTCGGCGTTCGGATCGGTCTTGACGAGCACGAAGACGAGGTCGGAGCGGAGGCCGTTGGTGACCCACATCTTCTGGCCGTTGATCTCCCAGGCGCCGTCGTCGAGCTTTCTG
The DNA here is from genome assembly GCF_030646155.1 of Conexibacter sp. CPCC 205762. Lineage (GTDB taxonomy): Bacteria > Actinomycetota > Thermoleophilia > Solirubrobacterales > Solirubrobacteraceae > Conexibacter. Next base: position 32,758 of record NZ_JAUTDN010000028.1, on the reverse strand, counting down.
GCGGCGGTCTTGATCGCGGCGACGTCGGAGCCCAGCTCCGGCTCCGACAGCGAGAAGGCGGCGCGGATCTCGCCGGTCGCCATCCGCGGCAGGTACTTCTGTCTCTGCTCGTCGTTGCCGAACTTCATCAGCAGGTAGGAGCCGATGAAGTGCGTGTTGACGACGCCCGAGATCGAGATCCAGCCGCGCGACAGCTCCTCGACGATCATCGCGTAGGTCGTCAGGTCGAGCCCCATGCCCCCGTACTCCTCGGGGATCGTGACGCCGAACAGGCCGAGCTCCTTCATCTGCTCGACGATCGGCTCGGGGAACTCGTCGGCGTGGTCGTAGTGCTCGGCGTTCGGGATGATCTGCTCGTCGGCGAACTGCCGCACCATCTCGCAGATCGCCTTCTGCTCGTCAGTCTTGTCGATCGCTACGGCCATGCTGGTCAGCGCTCCGGTTCCGGGGTGAGGTCTCCTGAGGCCGATGCTAGCTCCGGCCCCAGGAGAACCACCCCGATTGGCGCGCCTCAGGCCGGTTCGAGCGTGAAGCGCGAGACCAGCAGCTCCAGCTGCTCGGCCGTGTTGGCGAGCTGCTGGGCGGAGGCGGCGATCTCCTGCGTCGAGGCGCTCGTCTGCTGCGTCGAGGCCGACACCTGCTCGCTGGAGGCCGACGACTGCTCGGCGACGATCGCGACGTCGTTCATGTTCGAGCCCATCGTCGCGGTCCGCTCGGCGATCTGCGCGATCGCCGCGGCGATCCGCTCGACGCGCCCGTTCATGTCCTCGACCGAGCCGCCGATCCGCACGAACGACTCGCGCGCCTCGTCGACGGTCGTGACGCCGCGCTCGATCTCGCCGCTGCCCGACTCGACGCGCCCGACCGCCGAGACCGTCTCGGCCTGGATCTCGCCGACGAGGCCGGCGATCGAGGCCGCCGCCTGCTGCGACTCCTCCGCCAGCTTGCGCACCTCCTCCGCCACGACCGCGAAGCCGCGCCCCTGCTCACCGGCACGCGCCGCCTCGATCGCGGCGTTCAACGCGAGCAGGTTGGTCTGCTCCGCGATCCCGGTGATCGTGCCGACGATGCCGCCGATCTCGTCCGACTTGGCGCCGAGCGAGCGCATCGCCTCCGAGACGCCGTCCGACATCTGCTCCAGCGCGCGCATTCCCTCCGTCGCGCGCGCGATCGCGTCGGCGCCGTCCTCGGCGACCTGGCGTGCGGCCGCGGCGGCGCGCGCCGTCTCGGCCGCCTCCTCGCTGGAGGAGCGGGTCGCGAGCACGACCTCCTCGCTCAGCTCGCGCGCCTCGGAGACGGTGCGGACCTGGCGCTCGGCGCCGGCCGCGACCTCGCCGACGGCGGTCGCTATCTCGGTCACCGCGCGGCCAGACTCCTCCGACGTCGTCGCCATCTGCTGCGAGGCGGCCGCGACCGCCTGCGTCTCGCGCGAGATCTCGCGCAGCAGCTCGGCGACGTTGCCGCGCATCGCGTTGTAGGCGTCGATCGAGCCCTTCGCGCGGCCGAGCATCGTGTTGAAGATCTCGGCGAGGCGGCCCAGCTCGGCGCCGTCGGCGGCGCTGATCGGGCTCGTCACCGGCGTCACCTCGAGCGTCAGGTCGCCGTCGCGCGCCGCCGTCAGCGCGCTCTCCAGGTCGATCATGCAGTGGGAGGACATCGAGTCCATCCGCTGCAGCAGCGCGTCGAGGCAGGAGCTGTCGCCGAGCGCCTCGTGCAGCTCCGTGCTCATCGCCGCGAAGGCGGTCCCGAGCGCGTCTCTGTCGGACTTCGGCTTGACCTCGACGGTCAGGTCGCCGGCGGCGATCCGCCGTGCCGCCTGCGCCATCTCCTCCAGATAGGCGATCATCGCGCCGAAGGCCTCGGCCGTCTGCCCGATCTCGTCGCGCGAGCTGACCTTCACCTGCTGCTCGACGTCGCCGCCGGCGATCCCGCGCGCGGCGCTGACGAGCTGTCTCAGCCCGCCCGCGACCTGCCGTCCGAGCAGCAGCGCGAGGCCGACCGCGACAAGCGCGCCGACGACGACGAGTACGATCGTCCACGTCCGGCCGCTGGCGACCGCGTCGTGGATCCGCTCAGCCTGCGCGGCGTCGACGCCGCCGGCCGCGTCCTCGACCGCGCCGAGGCGCGTGATCGCGACGATGCCGAGCACGAGCATCAACGTCGCGACGAGCAGGAAGCTGCCGAGCAGCTTCGTGCGGATGCTGGTTGTCATGTCAGGGCCTCCCCCCTGATGCACTGCGGGCTTGAACTGCCGGGTGGACCCCTTCCGAACCACCCGACAATCCGGTTCATCGGCAGCGTGAGCAGTGTGCTCACGCCAACTTCCTTCACCAATGAACAGCGCTGTACCCACGGCCGCCGCCGCGGTGGCGCGCTATGCGGCGCTGACGACCGGCTCCGGCGCCGCCGCGGCGCCCGCCGGCGGCACGTGGCTCATCGCGTGCTCGGCCAGCGCGGTGATCGTCAGCGACGGGTTGACGCCGACGTTCGCCGGCACCGCCGCGCCATCGCAGACGAGCAGGTTCTCGTAGCCGAAGACGCGCTGGCGGGCGTCGACGACGCCGTGCGCCGGGTCGGCGGCGATCACCGCGCCGCCGAGGATGTGCGCCGTCGAGGGGATGTCGATCGCCTCCAGCACCGACGACTGCGCGATCCCGCCGGTCCGCTCCGCCAGCCACTCGGCCGTGCGGTTGGCGATCGGGATGAAGGTCGGGTTCGGTCTGTCGGCGTCCTGCTCGGTCTGCAGCCGGATCTCGCCGCCGGGGAGTCTGTGCGGACGCAGCGCGATCGCGTTGTCGAGCGTCTGCATCACGAGGATTATGATCGTCCGCTTCGCCCAGCCCGCGGGCCACAGCACCTGCGCGAACCTGCCCGGATGGCGGACGATCTGGCCGAGCAGCTTGAGCGGCCGCGTCAGCCGCGTGCCGTCGCCGACCAGCAGCGTGAACATCGTGCTCATCGCGCCGCCGGCCTTGCCGTAGGTGACCGTCTCTATGTGCGTGTTCGGGTCCGGGTAGACCGAGCCCGAGATCGCGACCCGCTTGGTCAGGTCGTCGGGGTAGTCCTTCGGGACGGTGACGGCGAGGATCGCCTCGCTGTTGGTGCGCACCAGCTCGCCGAGGCGGCTGGAGATGCGCGGCAGCGAGCCGCCGAGGCGGCAGCGCTGCAGCAGTCTGTTGGTGCCGAGCGCGCCGGCCGCGACGACGACGCCGCGCGCGGTGACCGTCTTGCGGTCCTTGCCGCGCCACGTGCCGGAGGACTCGTGCGTGATCGCGTAGCCGTCGGAGCCGTCGGCGGCGCCGAGCGGGCGGATGTCGACGACGGTGCGATCGGCGAGCACCTGCGCGCCCTTGCGCTCGGCGAACCAGAGGTAGTTCTTGACGAGCGTGTTCTTCGCCCCGACGGTGCAGCCGACCATGCAGCGGCCGCAGTGGGTGCAGCCGGTGCGGTCGGGCCCGGCGCCACCGAAGAAGGGGTCGCGGACGGTCTTGCCGGCCTCGCCGAAGTAGACGCCGACCGGCGTCTTTCTGTAGGTGTGGCCGACGCCCAGCTCGTCGCCGAGCTCGCGCAGCAGCTCGTCGGCGGGGTCGTCGGTCGTGACTCTCGTGACGCCGAGCATCCGCTGCGCCTCGTCGTAGTGGGGCGCGAGCGCGCGCTCCCAGTCGTCGAGGCCGCTCCACTGCGGATCGTCGAAGAAGCGCTTGGGCGGCACGTACAGCGTGTTCGCGTAGCCGAGGCTGCCGCCGCCGACGCCGGCGCCGCTGAGGACCGTCACGTCCTTGAAGACCGAGATGCGGAAGAAGCCCTTCATGCCCAGCCGCGGCATCCAGAAGTAGCGGCGCAGGTTCCAGTTGGATCTGGGGAAGTCGCGGTCGGCGAACCGTCTCCCGCACTCCAGCACGCCGACGCGGTAGCCCTTCTCGCTCAGCCGCAGCGCGGAGACGCTGCCGCCGAAGCCCGATCCGACGACGAGCCAGTCGTAGTCGTGACGCACCTCGTTCTCCTCCATGACGCTCACCGTACACGAAGGTGACGCCCGCGTCACGTTTGAACCGCGGCTACGCTCAGGGCATGGCGAACCGCCCTGTGATCGGCGTCCTGACGCCGCTCGAACGAGCCAGATGGAGCGTCTGGGACCAGCAGGCCGCACTGCTCCCGACCAACTACCTCGACGCGATCCGCGCCGCCGGCGGGCTGGCGCTGATGCTCGCCCCCGACCCGGCGCTGACGCAGGCGCCCGACGAGGCGCTCGACCTCGTCGACGGCCTGATGCTGGCCGGCGGCGCCGACATCGATCCCGCGATCTACGGCGCCGATCGCCATCCCGAGACGCAGGAGACGGTGCCCGAGCGCGACGCCTTCGAGCTGGCGCTGACGCGCCGCGCGCTGGAGCGCGACATTCCCTACCTCGGCATCTGCCGCGGCATGCAGCTGCTCAACGTCGCGACCGGCGGGACGCTGCGCCAGCACCTGCCGGAGGAGTTCGGCCACCACGAGCACCGCAAGGCGATCGGCAGCTTCGACGGCGCCGACCACGACGTCCGCCTCGCCGCGGGCTCGCTCGTCGCGCGCGCGGCCGGCGAGACGCTGCACGGGACCAAGTCGCACCACCACCAGGGCGTCGGCAGGATCGGCGACGGGCTGGTCGTCAGCGGCTGGGCGACGCGCGACGAGCTGCCGGAGGCGATCGAGTCGCCGGCGCACGGCTTCGTGCTCGGCGTCCAGTGGCATCCGGAGGCCGACACCGGCAGCAGGCTGATCGCGACGCTGGTGGATGAGGCGCGCGCCTACCGCCACGCCCGTCACGAGGCCGGTGCGACGGGCGAGGCCGGCACCACCGGCGCGCACGGCTGACGCGGCTGCGGGCGGCGCGCGGTCGCGGGTCTCAGACCGACGCCCGCGGCGGCGCCGGCACCGCGGCGCGCGCGAGGTAGGCGACCATCCGGTTGGTCAGCTGGTTGAGCTGCGCGACGGCGTCGGCGCCGGCCGGCGGCACGTCGTCGAGCAGCCGCTCGGCGTTGCCGAGCAGCTCCGGCCCGTTCGCGACAGCCGTCCGCAGCAGCACGCGCGCGGCCTCGCGGACCGGCTCCGGCTCGACCGTCCAGATCGCCTCGAACAGCCGCTCGGCGTCGGGGACCTCGGCCTGGTCGGGCACCTCCCACGCCGTCAGGCAGGCGGCGAAGCCGGGCGCGTCGACGACCAGCGCCCATTCGCGCACGAGCGGCACGTCGGGCGCGATCGGCACCTCGATCGGCTTCCACAGCGGCATGTCGGGGGCGGGGAAGTCGGCCAGCACGACCGCCAGCCGCGCCGTCCGCGCCAGCTCCTCCCAGCGCCGCTCGACGTGGCGGTAGAAGCGCTCCTTCTGGAAGGTCGCGAGCACGACCGGCTGCTCGGCGGCTGCGAGCGACTCGTCCTCGATCGCTCTCGACATCGCGATCAACGCCCACTTCCGCAGTCGCTGCGGCACCAGCCCGGGGACCGCCCTGCGGGTCGCGGCGAAGACGGAGACGTCACGGCCGGAGGGCTGGCGGGCGCGCGCGATCGCCGCGCGCATCGCGAGCCCGCGGTCGCGGTCGAGCGAGATCTGCCTGATCATCTCGACGTCGCGATCGCTGTAGCGGCGGGCGCCGGCGGCCGTCCGCTCGGGCTCCGGGAAGCCGTAGCGCTGCTCCCACATGCGCAGCGTTCCCTCCCCCACGCCGGTGCGGGCCGCGACCTCGCCGATCGAGAGCTTCGCCATCGTGCGCACGCTACCGGGAGCAGGCGCGTCAGGCCGCGTTCCCGAGCGGGCTGTCGGCGAGCATGCCGGCGGCCAGCGCCTCGCGCGTGCGGATCAGGCCGAGCCGGATGCGGCTCTTGGCGGTGCCGATCGGCACCTTCGTCGCGGCCGCGACCTCGCGCGCGCTGAGCCCCGCGCCGTAGGCGAGCAGGACCGCCTGGCGCTGCTCGTCGGGTGCCTCCCGCAGCGCCGCGATCGACGCCTCGACGCGCTGGCGGTGCCAGGCCAGCTCGACGGCGTTGCCGTCGCTGTGCAGGTCGGCGTCGTAGGAGAGCCGCTCGGTCGCGGCGTCGGCCGCCTGGCGCGAGCGCCAGCGGTCGAGCGCGCGGCTGCGCGCGACCATCGTCACGTAGCTGGCGAGCGACCCGCGTGCGGGGTCGTAGGCGTCCGGCCGCTCCCACAGCCGCGCGAAGACGTCCTGAGCGACGTCCTCGGCGGCGGCACGATCGTGCAGGACGCGTTCGGCCGCGCGGACGGCGGCAGGGGCGAGACGGCGATACGTCTCTGAGAACTCACGCGAGTCCCACATGGGTCGCTCCTTCAACATCGTGTTGAGGAGGTTTATACGACCAAATTGCCGAGCACAAACGCGCCATCGGCAAAACCTGGCGCGTACGCGCTGTCTGCGCTACGCCAAGGTGCTTGTCGCGTACCCCGCGTCGGCGATCGCACGCAGCACCTCGGACGCATGTCCAGGGCCGCGCGTCTCCAGCACCAGCTGCACCGCCGTCTCGCGCACGTGCAGGTCGAGCCCCTCACGCACGTGCGTGATGTCGACCAGGTTCGCGTTCTGGCGGCCGACCAGCTCCAGCAGCGTCGCGAGCGCGCCGGGGCGGTCCGGCACGCGCGTCAGCAGCACCAGCCGCCGGCCCGCCTGCGACTCGTGGCGCCGCGCGACCGACGCCAGCAGGCCGGCGTCGACGTTCCCGCCCGACAGCACGACCGCCGTCGTCCCCCGCTGCGCCGGCGCGACCGCCCCCGACAGCAGCGCCGCGACGCCGACCGCGCCCGCGCCCTCGACCACCAGCTTCGCCCGCTCCAGCAGCAGCACCATCGCCTCCGCGACGGCGTCCTCGGGCACGACGACGACCTCGTCGACCCACGCGCGCATCAGCGCCACCGTCAGCTCTCCGGGGCGCTTGACGGCGATGCCGTCGGCGATCGTCGGCGCCGCTCTCGTCGTCTCGACGGGCGCCCCGCCGGCCAGCGACGCCGGCACCGGCGCGCAGCGGTCGACCTGCACGCCGACGACGCGCACGCCCGGCCGCAGCGCCTTCAGCGCGATCGCGGTGCCGGAGACGAGCCCGCCGCCGCCGACCGGCACGATCGCGAGCGCGAGGTCGGGCGCCTGCGCCGCCAGCTCCAGCCCGACGCCGCCCTGGCCGGCGACGACGTCGGGATCGTCGAACGGGTGGATGAACGCCATCCCGCTCGCCGCCGCCCGCTCGCGCGCCGCCGCCAGCGCCGCGTCGACCGAGTCGCCGACCAGCTGCACGGTCGCGCCGAACTCGGCGCAGGCGTCGAGCTTCTGGTTGGGCGCGCTCAGCGGCATGAAGACCTCGCACGCCAGCCCGCGCGCCCGCGCGGCGTACGCGACCGCCTGGCCGTGGTTGCCGGCGCTGCCGGCGACGACGCCCGCGGCGGCGTGCGCGGGATCGAGCGCGGCGATCTTCGCGAGCGCGCCGCGCAGCTTGAAGGAGCCGGTCCGCTGCAGGTTCTCGGCCTTCAGCGCGATCGTGCCGCCGACGCGCTCGCCGAGCGTGCGCGAGGACAGCAGCGGCGTCTCGCGCACGACCTCGGCGTAGCCGACGGCGGCGCGGCGGATCCGTTCGAGATCGACCGCGCCGCGCATGCTCATGCTCAGCTCGGCAGCGCGACGATCGCGTCCAGCTCGACGCTGGCGCCGCGCGGCAGTCTCGAGACCGCGACGGCGACGCGCGCCGGCGGGTCCTGCTCGAAGAAGGAGGCGTAGACCTCGTTGACGGCGGTGAAGTCGTCCATGTCAATGAGGTAGACGGTGATCTTGACCGCGTCGGCGAGCGTCGCGCCGGCCGCCGAGCAGACCGCCTGCAGGTTCTCCAGGCAGCGGCCGGCCTGCTGCGCCGTCGTCTCGCCGACCAGCTCGCCGGTCTCGGGATGGAGCGGGATCTGGCCGGAGCAGTAGAGCAGGCCGCCGGCCTTGACGGCGTGGACGTAGGGACCGACGGCGGCGGGGGCGCCGATCGCGGTGACGGACTCACGGTTCGAAGACACGGCGGGCAAGCTCCTGTCGAAGAGTGGTGTTCCCGCAACGTACTAGGGTCGGGGCATGGCCAACGCGCTCGCCCATGAGACCTCTCCGTACCTGCTTCAGCACAAGGACAATCCGGTCGATTGGCGACCGTGGGGTCCTGCGGCGCTGGCCGAGGCGCGCGAGCGGGACGTGCCGCTGCTGATCTCGATCGGCTACTCGGCCTGCCACTGGTGCCACGTGATGGAGCGCGAGTCGTTCGAGGATCCCGAGATCGCCGAGCTGATGAACGAGCTGTTCGTCTGCGTCAAGGTCGACCGCGAGGAGCGGCCCGACGTCGACGCGCTCTACATGGACGCGGTGCAGGCGATGACCGGCCACGGCGGCTGGCCGCTGAACGCCTTCGCGACCCCCGACCAGGTGCCGTTCTACGCCGGCACCTACTTCCCGCCCGAGCCGCGTCAGGGGCTGCCGGCGTGGCGCCAGGTGCTGGAGGCGATCGGCGACGCGTGGCAGACCAGACGCGAGGAGATCGTCGCCCAGAGCGCGCCGCTGGTGGAGCGGCTGGAGGGCGCGGGGCGGCTGGCGCCGAGCGGGGCGATGGTCGACCCGGGGCTCGTCGACGACGCCGTCGACCACCTGCGGCAGAGCAGCGACGCGGTCCACGGCGGCTTCGGCAGCGCGCCGAAGTTCCCGCAGTCCTCCGCGATCGAGCTGCTGCTGACCGCGGGCGAGACGACGATCGCCCTCGACGCGCTGCGGGCGATGGCGCGCGGCGGGATCCACGACCAGCTCGGCGGCGGCTTCTCGCGCTACGCCGTCGACGCGCGCTGGATCGTCCCCCACTTCGAGAAGATGCTCTACGACAACGCGCTGCTGGCGCGCGCCTACCTGCACGCCTGGCAGCTGACCGGCGAGCCGACGCTGCGCGCCGTCGTGGAGGACACGCTCGACTTCCTGCTGCGCGAGCTGCGCGGCCCCGAGGGCGCCTTCTACTCAGCGCTCGACGCCGACTCCGAGGGCGAGGAGGGCAGGTTCTACGTCTGGTCGCTCGGCGAGCTGCGGGCGGCGCTGGGCGACGAGGCGCTGCTGGAGGTCGCGGTGCGCTGGTACGGCGCGAGCGAGCGCGGCAACTTCGAGGGCGTCAACATCCTCGTCCGCGCCGAGGGCGCGACCGCGCCGGAGCCGCCCGAGCTGCCGGAGATCAGACGGCGGCTGCTGGCCGTGCGCGACCGCCGCGTCCGCCCCGGCCTCGACGACAAGCGGCTGACCTCCTGGAACGCGCTCGCGATCGCCGCGCTGGCCGAGGCCGGCGCCGTGCTCGAACGCGACGACTGGCTCGCCGCCGCGCTCACGGCAGCCGCCTTCCTGCTCGACGGGCTGCAGGATGCGGACGGGCGTCTCAAGCGCTCCTGGAAGGACGGCCGCGCGACGCTCGCCGGCTACCTCGAGGACCACGCCTACCTGACCGACGCGCTGCTGACGCTGTACGAGGCGACGCTGGAGCCGCGCTGGTTCGCCGCCGCCCGCCGGCTCGCCGACGTCACGATCGCCCGCTTCGGCGACGACGAGCAGGGCGGCTTCTTCCAGACTGCCGACGACCACGAGCAGCTCGTCGCGCGCCGCAAGGAGCTGGAGGACACGCCGATCCCCTCCGGCCAGTCGGCGATCGCGCTGGCGCTGCTGCGGCTGTCGCGGCTGACCGGCGAGCCCGAGTACGAGCGCCGCGCCGAGGGCGTGATCGCGCTGCTGCACCCGATGGCGGCGTCCCACCCGCAGGCGTTCCCGCACCTGCTGCGCGCGATCGCCTTCCAGCAGGCCGAGGTGCACGAGGTCGCGGTCGTCGGCCCGGCCGCCGGCGCCGCGCCGCTGCTGCGGGTCGTGCGCGAGCGCTTCCGCCCGCACGTCGTCGTGGCGGGCGCGCTCGACGGCGCCTCCGACGCGGACGCGCCCGGCCCCGAGCTGCTGGAGGCGCGCACCGCGGTCGACGGCGAGGCCGCCGCCTACGTCTGCGAGCGCTTCACCTGCCGCCGCCCGGTCACCGATCCGACCGCGCTCGCCGAGCTGCTCGACTGAACCGCAACCACGGCGCGGCGGCGCCGTCTGAGCGGACATGCGCCAGTTCACCGCTCTGCTCGCAGCGCTCGCCGCCGTCGCCGCCCTCCCCGGGGCGGCGACCGCCTCCACGCTCGACGGCACCACGCACGAGTACTACGGCGGCAGATTCCCGTACGCGCGGACCGCGATCGAGTGGCGCGGCGACCCCGGCGAGACCAACCGGCTGGAGGTCCGCAACGTGCTGCCCGGCATGGTGATCCTGCGCGACGCCAGCGGCCCGATCGCCGTCCGCGGCGACTGCAGCGCGCTCGCCGACGGCGCCGCGATCTGCTTCGTCAAGGGTGACGGCGCGGACCTCACGCTGGCGGGCGGCGACGGCGACGACGAGCTGCGCGTCCGCGAACGGGCACCGGGCTCCGTGCTGATCGACGGCGGCGCCGGGAACGACACGATCGACGTCGGCGACGCGACCGGATACGGCTTCCGCCTGAGCGGCGGCGCCGGCGACGACGTCATCCGCGGCAGCGGCGGCAACGACGTGATCGACGGCGGGCCGGGCAGCGACCGGATCGACGCCGGCGAGGGCTCCGACAGCGTGATCGAGGACGAGCAGCCGTACGCCGCCGACCAGCTCGACGGCGGCGCCGGCACGGGCGACACGATCGTCTACACGCGGCCCGATCCCGTCCGCGTCGACCTCGCCGCCGGCAGTGGCGGCCAGCCGGGCGGTGAGGATCGGCTGCGCGGTTTCGAGGAGGTCGTCGGCACGGCCGGGGACGACGTGCTGCTCGGCGACGACGGCCCGAACGTCTTCAACCGCACCAGCGGCAGCGCTTCCGCCGCCCCCGCCGGCGCCGACCGCATCGACGGGCGCGGCGGCGACGACCTGCTGTTCGACGCGCGCGGCCCGATCAGCTGCGGCGCCGGCGAGGACACGATCGGCTCCCCGTGGGAGAGCGCGCTCGTCCCGGGAGACTGCGAGGGCGTGGCCGACGGGCCGCAGTCGCTGCGGCTCGACGGGCGGCGGCTGACGCTGACGTTCGCGCGTTGGGAGACGTGGGTCCAGCGCGCCTGCGGCGAGCTGGTGACGGTGCGCGACACGAGCGCCGACCGGCGCCCGTTGGCGCGTGCCTTCGTACGGCTGCAGCAGCGGCAGACGCGTACGCTCACGCTGCGGCTGGCACGGCCCGCGCTGCTGCTGCGCGTGCGGACGCAGACGATGGTCTGCCGGCGCGGCGCCGCGCCGCGTCCGTACAGCCGCACCGGCCGCAGCTTCCTCTACGCACCGTTCTCGATCGTCCCGCCGGAACCCCTGCAGCCCGTCGCGCCGGTCGGCTAGGCTCGCAGCATGCCCTCAGCAGCGCGCGTCGCGGTGATCGGAGCCGGCCCGGCCGGCTTCTACGCGAGCGACTTCCTGCTGCAGGCCGGCTTCGAGGTCGACGTCTTCGACACGCTGCCGACGCCGTTCGGGCTCGTGCGCGCCGGCGTCGCGCCCGACCATCCGAAGATCAAGAGAGTCACGCGCGCCTACGAGCGCACGGCGAGACATCCCGCCTTCCGCTTCTTCGGCGGCGTCCAGCTCGGCGTCGACGTGCAGCGCGAGCAGCTGCTGGAGCGCTACCACGCGCTCGTCTACGCCTACGGCACCGCGACCGACAACAGGCTCGGGATCCCCGGCGAGGACCTGCCCGGCTCGCACGCCGCGACCGAGTTCGTCGCCTGGTACAACGGCCACCCCGGCCACGCCGACCGCGACTTCGACCTCAGCGCCACGCGCGCGGTCGTGATCGGCAACGGCAACGTCGCGATCGACGTCGCGCGGATGCTCGTGCTCGACCCCGACGAGATCGCGCCGACCGACACCGCCAACCACGCGATCGAGGCGCTCGCGCGGGCGCAGGTGCAGGAGGTCGTCGTGCTCGGCCGGCGCGGCCCCGCGCAGGCCGCCTTCACGAACCCGGAGCTGCTGGAGCTGGGCGAGCTGAAGCGGGCCGACGTCGTCGTCGACCGCGACGAGGTCGAGCTGGACGAGCACAGCGCCGCCTGGCTCGCCTCTGACGCCGCCGACCAGACGCACCGCAGAAACGTCGAGATCCTGTGGGAGTACGCCGGCCGCCCGCTCGCCGGCAAGAGCCACCGGGTCGTGCTGAGATTCCTGCGCTCGCCGCTGGCGATCCTCGGCTCCTCCGACGAGGCTGTGACCGGCCTGCGCGTCGGCGTCAACGCGCTCGAGCCCGACGGCCGCGGCGGCCTGCGCGCGGTCGCGACCGGCGTCGAGGAGCAGATCGACTGCGGCCTCGTGCTGCGCTCGATCGGCTACCGCGGCGTCGAGGTGCCGGGCGTGCCGTTCGACGCGCGGCGCGGCCTGATCCGCAACGACGGCGGCCGCGTGATCGGCGACGACGGCGAGCGCGCGACCGGCGAGTACGCGGTCGGCTGGATCAAGCGCGGCCCCAGCGGCGTGATCGGCACGAACAAGAAGGACGCGCACGAGACGGTCGACCTGATCGTCGCCGACCGCGACGCCGGCCGGCTCGGCCGGCCGGAGCCGGAGGTGAGCGACGCCGCCGCGGTCGCGCAGTGGCTGCGCGAGCGCGTCCCGCACCTCGTCAGCTGGGATGGCTGGAGAACGATCGACGCCCACGAGCAGGCGCTCGGCGAGCCGCACAGCCGCCCGCGCGTGAAGCTCGTGCGCGTGCCCGAGATGCTCGACGTCGCCCACGGCGGCGTGCTGCCCCGCTGACACGTCCGCGCCCAGCTCTCAAGTCGGATCGAGCGCAGCCGATGTTCCTGGCGTCCCCTGCCCTTAGCCAGGAAAGGCCAGTCCATGCTGAACCGCCGCTCCCGTTTCGTCCCGCTCGCGATCGCCGCCGTCGGCGCGCTCGCGCTCCCCGGCGCCGCTCATGCCGCGAAGAACGTCCAGAACGTCGTCTGCAAGGGCAGCGAGGCCCGCTGCACCGCTGCGATCAACCTCGCCGGCGGCGCCAGCAACAAGACGATCAACGTCGAGCTGCCCGGCACCTCCGAGCTGAGACTGATCTACGCGCACGCCAACCCGAGCTGGGTCGAGGGCGCCTACGCGATCGAGGGCGCGAGATACTCGCTCGGCGGCTCGCTCTACACGCTCAAGCTCAACGCGGTCGAGTCGATCCCGAAGGGCGCGAAGCTGTTCCTCGAGTTCGGCACCCCGGAGAGAATCCTCAACTGCGGCGGCATCCGCACCGGCGTCGGCGGCCTGATCATCGAGACGACCGGCCTCGGCTCGACCTCCGCGTTCGGCTGCCCGCAGGCGGCCGGCGTCGCCAGAACCTGGCTGAAGCGCTTCAAGGCCGGCCAGCCGGTCAAGAAGTTCAGCGTCAGAGGCGTCAGCTACGGCTGCAAGATCGTCCCGTTCAAGGTCAACATCAACTGCCGCAGCACGAGCACGCTCGTCGCGTTCGAGGCGCCGCACAACCTCAAGGACAACTGAGCCGCAGCCGCGCCGCGCGCGTCGTTCAGGAGATCTTCACGACGAAGACCTGCATGACGCGCGCGCCGAGGTTCGGTCTCGTGACGGTGAAGTCGGTGTCTATGACATGGCCGTAGGCGCGCGTGACGATGCGGTAGATCAGCTCGCCGTCGGAGGTGCGCACGAGCCGCAGTCTGCTCCCGTAGGAGCGCTTGACGGCGCGCAGGCCGCCGGGCTCGAAGATCGGGATGCCCTCGTCGAGGGTGAAGTGCCGGCCGCTGGAGACGACGCTGATCATCCGCACGCGCGTGCCCTTGCCGCCGCCCGCGCGGTAGACGTCGAAGATCCCTCTGCCGTCGTCGGGCATGTACTGCATGTAGCCGTTTCTGTTCTCGTAGAACGGCCTGCCGAGCAGCGAGACGACCTCGGCCCGCTTCATCCCGACCTCGATCCCGCCGGCACCGAAGCCGACGGTGATGACGCCGTTGCGAACGGCTCTCGGGCGAGCGGCCTCGGACGGGGCGGCGCCCGCCGCGAGGGCGGCGAGCGCGAGCAGTGCGATCAGCGGGCGGCGCATCCGCGCCAGGCTAGAGCACCGGAAGGTAGCGGTCCAGCTCCCACTGCGTGACCTGCACGCGGTAGTCGTCCCACTCCTGCCGCTTGATCTCGACGAAGCGGTTGAACATGTGCTCGCCGAGCGTGCGCAGCACCAGCTCCGAGTCGGCCGTCTCCTCGATCGCCTCGCCGAGCGTCGAGGGCAGCTGCTCGATCCCGAGCCGGCGGCGCTCGTCGGGCGCGAGGTGGTAGAGGTTCTTCTCCATCGGCTCCGGCAGCTCGTAGCCGTGCTCGATCCCCTCCAGGCCCGCCTGCAGCAGGACCGCGAAGGTCAGGTACGGGTTGCAGGCCGGGTCGGGGCAGCGCAGCTCCATCCGCGTCGTCTGCTCCTTGCCGGGGTGGTACATCGGCACGCGCACGAGCGCGGAGCGGTTGCGGCGCGACCAGGCGACGTAGACCGGCGCCTCGTAGCCGGGCACGAGGCGCTTGTAGGAGTTGACCCACTGGGCGAAGATCGCGCTCATCTCGCGCGCGTGGCGCAGCTGGCCGGCGATGAAGGCCTTCGCGACATCCGACAGGAAGTACTGGTCGTCGGGGTCGTAGAAGGCGTTTCTGCCGTCCTTGAAGAGCGACAGGTGGGTGTGCATGCCGGAGCCGTTCTCGCCGAACAGGGGCTTCGGCATGAAGGTCGCGTGGAGGCCGTACTTGCGCGCGTACTCCTTGACCGTGATGCGGTAGGTCATGCAGTCGTCGGCCATCTTCAGGGCCGAGGCGTAGCGCATGTCGATCTCGTGCTGCGAGGGGCCGACCTCGTGGTGCGTGTACTCGACGTGGATGCCGAGCTGCTCCAGCGCGAGCACGGTCTCGCGGCGCAGGTCCGAGCCGGCGTCGAGCGTGGTCAGGTCGAAGTAGCCGCCGTCGTCGAGCGGGATCGGGTTCTTCGGGTCTCTGAAGTAGAAGAACTCCAGCTCCGGGCCGACCATGAAGTCGTCGAAGCCCATGCTCTTGGCGCGGTCCAGCGCGCGCCGCAGGACGTGGCGCGGGTCGCCCTCGTAGGGCGTCTGCTCGGGCGTCTTGATGTCGCAGTACATGCGCGCGACGCCTTGCTCGTCGGGGCGCCACGGCAGGCTCGCGAAGGTCGAGGCGTCCGGCACGGCGATCATGTCCGACTCCTCGACGGCGTTGAAGCCGGTGATCGAGGAGCCGTCGAAGCCCATGCCGCCCTCGAAGGCGTCGGCAAGCTCGCTGGAGTTGATGCTGAACGCCTTCAGCTGACCGAGGATGTCGGTGAACCAGAGGCGGATGAAGCGGATGTCCCGCTCCTCGACCAGACGCAGCACGTCGTCAGGGGTCAGCGGCGGCGCGGCGTCAGTCATGTCGAAGGGCTCCTGAGATCAAGATCGGGCGTGGCGACGGGCCTTGCAGCCTACCGCGAGCGGCTGTCGTCGCAGCCGGGCAGCCACCGCTGCGCCCACGATTCGAGCGCGGCCAGGGCGGGCTCCAGCTCGCGGCCCATCGGCGTCAGCGAGTAGTCGACGCGGGTCGGCGGGGCCGGCGGCGACGGCGTGACCGTGCGCACGACGACGCCGCGCGCCTCCAGCTCCTTCATCCGCTCCGACAGCAGCCGGTCCGACAGCTGCGGGACGGCGCCGGCGATCTCGCTGAAGCGCAGCGGCGAGCGGCTCATCAGCACCCGCACGATCGCGCCCGTCCAGCGCTTGCCGAGAAACTCGATCGCCTCGTGGTACTGGGGGCAGCAGGGCTCCGGCCCGCGCGCGCAGCCGACGGCGGCCGCCGGCTCCGTCGCAGATGCGTGCTCGACGCCCATATCGCCTGATGTTACGGCGTTTTCGGCGGGATGAGAGGGGCGGTTGTCAGTCCGCCCCTCTCCGCTCAGGCGGCCGTCAGGCGGCGCGACTGCTCGATCGAGCCGTCGACCGGCACCTCGCCGGCGACGTTGACCATCGCCGCGAGCGACTCCAGCGCGACGGTCGCGATCGCTTCGAGGATCTCCTCGTCCTGCCAGCCCTGCTCGCGCGCCTCCTCGTGCAGGTGCTGCGGCGGTCTGCCGTCGACGACGAGCGCGCGCAGGTAGACGAGCAGCGCGGCCTCCTTCTCGTCGGCGGAGCCGAAGCGACGGGCGCGCGCGACCTCGTCGAGGCCGAGACCGGCGGCGCGAGCGGCGCGCGAGTGCATCGCGATGCCGGGCGCGGAGCCGTGGTGCTCGGCGATCGCGAGCGCGATCCGTTCGAGCGTCGCGGTCTCGAGGTGGCCGTGGCGCAGCTCGCTGCGGAAGCGCGCGTAGCCGCGCAGGGCGGCGGGGGAGCCGGCAAGCGCGCCGACGAAGTTGGGCAGCTGCCCGCCGGTCGCAAGCGCGCCGCGGAGGACGGGAACGGAGCCTTCAGGGGCGGTCAGATCGTCGTGGATCTGGAACCGACTGCACGCTGTCTTCATAGGGAGATCACCCGGGGAGGTCAGGAGGCGGCGTGACGACCTGGCAACGGCGTGACGCCTGGCGCTCGTGGGGTGCTTCGTGCTTCGGCCTCCCTTATACGAGCGCACCCTAAAGCCGAGATCACGGGAGCTTTTGCATGAGATGTGCGCAAAAGCTCGTGAGAACGACAAACCGCGCCCCTTGCGAGGCGCGGCGGTTGCTTCCCCTTGCGACGCCGCGCGCGGGCGCGGCGCGTTTGTCAGGCGCCGGAGGCGGTGAGGATCGCGACGAGGATCAGGAAGACGCCCATCAGCACCGCGTACATCGCGGCCCGGTCGGGACGGCTGCCGACGATCCGCTCGCTGGCGCTGCGCGGCCGCTTGCGGCGCGCGGTCGAGACGTACTCGTAGTCATGGCGGCGCGGTGGCGGCGCGACCTGACCCCTGATGACGATCGTGCGGCGCTCACCCTGCTGAGAAGAGCGCGACGGCGCCTCTGTTGGCATCTGGTTCGGTCCTCTTTCTCGAGCTTGCGGGGTTAGCTGACGGGCTCGCGCCGAAAGAGCGGCGCTACGCGCAGGTGCGCGATTCGCCCCGTTGTCGTGGGTCCCCCGCTCCCCGTGCGGCACACGGGAATTCAGCGGTTAGACGTGGCGATCCTACCAACGGCTTGCAGATTCTCGCCTGCATCCGGTGGATCTTATGGAAAGCGTCGGTCGGAATTTGCGGGAATCTCGCGCCAACGGACCTCAAGCTGAGGTTTGGGCGGCCGACCACCTGGGTCGGTGCGGGCGCCGCGCGAGGCGGGGAAGCGGCTGCGTCAGCGCGCGAGGCGGAATGCGCGCGCGAGGCGGCTGCGCGATGCGAAGCGGACGCGTCAGCGGCGCTCGAAGGCGGCCTGCTCCTCGACCGTCCGCTCGGCCCACGGCATCGCCTCGAGACGGGCGTCCGGGATCGGCTCGCCGCTCTCGACCGAGCGGCCGAAGCTGCCGTCGTCGATGCGCGCCTCGGCGCGGGCGATCGCGGCGAGCTGTTGCTCGAGCTGCTCGACGAGGCCGGCGTCGCGCTCGCGCTCGAACAGCTCGGTGCCGCTGTCGGCGATGTGCTGGTCGACGTGCGACAGCTCCTCTTCCTCCCCGTCGCCGGCGCGCAGCGCGGTCAGTTCGCGTTCGACGCGGTCGCGTTCGCGGGCCAGCAGCTGACGGGCGTGATCGAGGTCCATGACGCGAATGTACCCGCAGCGGCGGCGGGTCAGCGGCCGGCGGTGGCGGCGACGAAGGCGGCGGCCGCCTCGGCCTCGTCGCCGGCGAGCAGGCCGGCGGGCATCGTGCCGCCGCCGCGGCTGCGGCCTCTGACGATCGCGTCGTAGACCAGCTCGGACGGCGGTCTCAGCACGTCGAGGTTGGGGCCGACCTTGCCGGCCGCGTCGGCGGCGGCGAGCGTGTGGCAGTTGGCGCAGTTGTCGCCGAACAGCTCGCGACCCTCCACCTCCTGTCTCGTCAGCTTGACCTCGGCGGAGCCGATGTGCGCGTCAGCGCTGTTCTTGTCGCCCTGTATGAGCAGCAGCGGCACAGCCGCGCCGATCGCGACGTAGAAGATCGTGAAGCCGATCGCCGCGAACACGCGCGCGCCGCTTCGCTGCGACTGCAGCGTCGCGCGGACGCCGCGCGGTCCGCCCCGGACCGCAAGGAAGAAAAGCACGAGTCCGACGACGACCCAGAAAGCGAGAAACGCGACGGTAGCGAGCATCGGAGCGACCCTACCCGGAACGGACCTCAGAATGGAAGAGAGAACCGTCAGCGCGCCCACATCCCCGCTCTGGAGGGGGTTCACCACATCTGTGTTGGGGCGCTCGGTCAGCGGCGGCGGCCGCGGCCGAAGTTCATCACCGCGGGGGCGACGGCGCGGAAGGCGCCGGGCTCGTCGCGCGAGGCCGCCGCGCCTCCCCCGCCGGCTGCCGCGAGCGCCGCCTGCTCCTGGCCCTGCTGCTCCAGCGCGCGGCGCTGGGCCTCGTCGAGCGGCGAGAAATCCTTCGAGATGACCGTGCCCATGCGGCCGTCGCCGATGTCGAGCGGGCCGATTCTGTCGAGCAGCACGCTGATGCCGCCGCCGGCCGCCGGCAGCCGCTCCAGCTTGCCCTCGACCAGCACGAGCGGCTCGGTGCGGACCGTCAGGCGGTGGCTGTCGTACAGCTCCGGCCGCACGACGAGGTTGACGGTGCCGTGCTCGTCCTCGATCAGCAGGAAGACGACGCCTCTGGCGGTGCCCGGCCGCTGGCGCGCGACGACCATCCCGCCCAGCTTCACGCGCGCGCCGTGCGGCAGCTCCGCCAGCCGGCTGCTGGTGACGACGTCGCGCGGGAGCCGCGCTCGCAGCAGTCTCAGCG
Source organism: Conexibacter sp. CPCC 205762 (assembly GCF_030646155.1). Lineage (GTDB taxonomy): Bacteria > Actinomycetota > Thermoleophilia > Solirubrobacterales > Solirubrobacteraceae > Conexibacter. Next base: position 13,866 of record NZ_JAUTDN010000028.1, on the reverse strand, counting down.
GGTGCGCCCTCGCCGTCAGGCCGGTCGTGTCGTAGTCGGCGAGCATGCCGTCCCAGGCGCTCAGCTGGCGCAGCTCCGGCGCCCCCGGCAGCTCCAGCGGCAGCGCCAGCTGCGTGCCGCCCGGCACGCGCTGGCCCGGCACCGCGACGCCGAGCCGCCACAGCGCGACGCGACGGTCGCCGCCGGCGAGCGCGTCGCAGGCGCCCGACCAGGCGAGCGCCTCCAGCGCCGGCCGTCCCGCGCCCGCCCGCGCGGCGAGGTCGGCGACGTCGCGGAACGGCCCGCCGGCCGCCCGCGCGGCGACGAGCGCCTCCGCGTCGTGCGGCTGCACGCCGCGCACGTAGCCGAGCCCGAGCCGCACGCGCACGCGCGGCGCGGCGGCGTCGCTTGCGGGGGCGACGGCCGCGCCCGCGGGGACGGCGGCGGACCCGGCCTCGCCCGCGGAGGCAGCGGCCTCCTCGGCGGGGACGGCATGCGCGGTGCACTCGACCGCGCTCGCGTTGATCTCGGGCGCGAGCACCTCGATCCCGCGCCGCTGCGCCTCGTGGACGAGCGAGTCGGGCGGGTAGAAGCCCATCGGCTGCTCGTTCAGCAGCGCGCAGAGGAACTGGGCCGGATAGTGGACGCGCAGCCAGGTCGACTGGTAGGCGAGCAGGCCGAAGGCCGCTCCGTGGGCCTTCGGAAAGCCGAAGCCGGAGAAGCCCCGCACCATCTGGAAGACGCGCTCGGCCAGCTCCGGCGTCACGTCGTCGTGGGCGCGCATCGCACCGACGACGAATCTGCGGTGGTGGGCCTCGATCGCCGCCTCCGAGCGCTTGCGGCTCATCGCCCGCCGCAGCCCCTCGGCCTCGCCCGCGGAGAAGCCGGCGAAGGCCATCGCGACCTCGATCACCTGGTCCTGGAAGATGATCGTGCCGAGCGTCTCCTTCAACGGCTCGACCAGCGACGGGTGGTCGTAGGGCACCCTGAACGAGGGATCGAGCCGCAGCCGCTGGCGGCGCTCGATGTAGGGATTGACCGCGCCGCCCTGGATCGGCCCCGGCCGCACGATCGCGACCTGGATCGTCAGCTCCTGCAGGTTCGACGGCCGCGTCCGCCGCAGCGAGGCCATCTGCGCGCGGCTCTCGATCTGGAAGACGCCGGTCGTCTCGGCGTCCTGGATCGCCTCATAGGTCGCCGGGTCGTCGTAGGGGATCCGCGACAGGTCGATCCGCTCGCCGCGCGTCGTCGCGATCGCCTCGACCGCGCGCTCGACCGCCGACAGCATCCCGAGCCCGAGCAGGTCGATCTTGAGGAAGCCGGCGTCGGCGCAGGAGTCCTTGTCCCACTGCACCATCTGGCGCCCCTCCATCGCCGCCGGGACGATCGGGCAGCAGTCGTGCAGCGGCCGCGTCGCGACGACCATCCCGCCCGAGTGCTGCGACAGGTGGCGCGGCAGGCCGTGCGCCTCGTCGGCCAGCCGCGTCAGCCACGCCCAGCGGCCGCTGCCGACGCGCCGCTCCCCCAGCGCCGTCGCGACGTCTCTGGCGACGTCTCGCGCCGACCAGCCCTCCGAGCCGCGCGCGACCCGCTCGATCTCCCCCGGCGGCAGCCCCAGCGCCTTGCCCAGCTCGCGGATCGCGCCGCGCGCGCGATAGGTCGGGAAGGCGGCGACGAGCGCCGAGCGGTCGGCCCCGAAGACGGTGTGGATGCGCGGTATCAGCGCCGCGCGGATGTCGCGCGGGAAGTCGAGGTCGATGTCCGGCAGGGCCGTCAGCTCGTCGTTGAGGAAGCGGCCGATGAAGAGGTCGTTGGCGACCGGGTCGACGTGCGAGAGGCCGGTCAGGTAGCAGACGATCGAGGAGACCGAGGAGCCGCGCCCGCGCCCCGGCGGCAGCAGCGCCCGCACGCTGCCCGGCCCGCGCACCTCGACGGCGACCTCGCGCGCCAGCTCCAGCATGTCGCGATGGAGCAGGAAGAAGCCGGCGAGGCCGAGCTTGGCGATGATCCGCAGCTCCTCGTCGAGCCGCCGCCGCGCCTCCGCGCGGTGGGCCGCCGAGACGGTCGCGTAGCGGTCCGCGAGGCGGTCGCCGCACAGCTCCGCGAGCGTCTGGTCGGCCGTCTCGTCCTCGGCGCCGGGGTAGCGGTAGCCGAGCCCCTGCGTCAGGTCGAAGCGCAGCCGGTCGGCCAGCCGCGCCGTCTCCGCGACCGCCTCCGGGTGGTCGGCCGCGAAGCGCGCCGCCATCGCCGCCGGGCTCGCCAGCACGTGACTGAAGTTGCCGCGGCGACCGGGCTCGGAGGCGTCGAGCGTCGTGTGCAGGCGGACGGCGACGAGCGCGTCCTGCAGCGGCCCGCGCGAGCGCGCGTGGGCGTGGACGTTGCCGGTCGCGACGCAGCGCAGCTCCAGCTCGCGCGCGAGCTGGGCGCGGCGGCGGTTGCGGGCGCGGTCGTCGCGCAGGTAGGGGCGCTGCAGCTCGACGTAGAGGTTGTCGCGCCCGAAGGCGGCGCGCAGCCGCCGCAGCGACGGCAGGTCGTCGACGCCGTGGGTGGCGCAGCCGCTGAGGCAGACGAGCCCCTCGGCATGCTCGGCGACGGCGTCCAGCGTCACGAACGGCTGCGTCGCCTGGCGGATCCGCCCGCGCAATGCGCGCGTGCCCATCCTCGCCCCCGGCAGCGCGGCGGCGACGAGCGGGTCCTCGCGCGCGGCCGGCCGCGAGCCGCCGCGGACGAAGCCGGTCGCGCCCCCTTCCGCGACCGGCTCCTCCGCGCCGGGACGCGCCCCCAGGGCGAGCGTCCCCGCCCCGGGCCCCCTGGCGCGTCCTCCTCGTGCGCTCCCCTCAGCGCGCGCGAGGTCTGCGACGGCCTCCTCCGCGGCGCCGCGCGTGTGCGCGTGCGCTCGCGTGATCAGCCGGCAGAGGTTCTGCCACCCGCGCGCGTCCGCGACGAGCAGCGTCAGGTGGCGTCCGTCGTCGAGCGTCAGCTCGGCGCCGTGGATCGGCCGCAGCCCGACCGCCTGCGCCGAGCGCGAGAACTCCATCGCGCCGCAGACGTTGTCGTGATCGGTCAGCGCGAGCGCCTCGTGCCCCAGCTCGACGGCCGCGGCGGCCAGCTCGTCCGGCAGCGAGGCGCCGTCCAGGAACGAGAAGGCCGAATGGGCGTGAAGCTCGACGTAGGACACGAACACATGTTCGCATCGGCGCCGGACGGATGCAACCCCGTTCCGCACGACACTGGATATCTGTTCACTGCCGCATGCAGTGCTGACGGCCGCTTACGGTGGCCCGATGCGCCGAACGATCCTGAGCGCCGCCGGCGGCGCCGCGCTCGCACTCGCGGCAAGCCCCGCCGCGACGCTCGCCGTCGACCACAGCGATGTCGTCGCGCAGCGCCAGGAGGCGCGCGCGATCGCGCTGATCAACGCCGCCACCAGAGCGATGCGCAGCGCCGACCCCAGCTGCGTGCAGAGACTCGACTGGGAGACGACGACCACGCACGACGCGCCCAGCAGAGCGATGCTCGACGCCTTCGCGCTGCTGCGGCGGCCGGCGATCCCGCAGGACGGCGACTTCGCCGCCAGCGGCGGGCTCGAGTTCATGGGCGGCGCGCAGGGCGTCTACGTCGACTGGATCCGGATGGCGCGCGCCGCGTCAGCTACGGCCCGCACCGGCCGGGCGTCTCCTACGGCGACGACGTGCACCTGACCGCCAAGGTCCAGGACAACGTCGCCTCGTTCCAGGTCGACCGCCCGGCGCCCGACGCGATACCGCCGCTGATGACCTGGCGCGCCGCCGACGGCTCGGTCGTGCGGGTGGTGAGAGCGCGGCGGTAGCTCACCGCTGCCGGTACCAGCCGCCCTCGCGCAGGTCGTGGTAGACGACGACATTGCGGCCGCAGGTCGTCACGACCTCCCAGTAGCGGCGGCGCAGCGGCGCCTCGCTCCACCAGCGGTCCTCGACCAGCCACGACTCGCGCACGGCGTCGACGAGGCGGCCGTCGACGGCGCGCGGCCTGCCGTCGCGCTCGTCGGCGCTGACGCGCGCTCGTCTCGGCGTCGCGAGGCGGTGTCTGCGCGCGGAGGCGACGGAGCCGCCGGAGCCGCCGTCGCGCGGGATCGCGGAGGCGCTCATTCGAACGGGGTCAGGACGGCGCGGCGCTCCGGCACGCGCGAGTCGGGATCGACGGCGAGCACGCGCAGCGCGGCGTCCGGCCCGGCTGCCGCGCGCGCCTGCCGCACGCCCTCGCGCAGCCGCGCCTTGCGCTCGGCCGCGGCCTGCTCCAGCAGCGAGCGCTGGTCGCTCGCGACCGGGCCGAAGCGGACCGCCGCCAGCCGCAGCCGCTCCGCCGGCGCCGGCAGCAGCGCCAGCCGCGCCGCCAGCGCCAGCCGCATCCGCAGCGGGTCGGCGAGCGCCTCGCGGAACGGGACCTGCTCACGCCAGGTGCCGCCCTCGACCAGCGTCGCCGCCAGCACGACCGCGCGCAGCGAGCGGCCGCGCCGCTCCCGCCGCGCCAGCAGCCGGTCGACGAGCAGGCCGAGCGCGCGCTCCAGCTGCACGCCCGACATCGCCTCCGGCAGCTCCAGCTCCTCCTCGACCCGCTCCGGCACCTCGCGCGGGCGCAGCGTGCCGTCGCGCCCCTGCGCCAGCTCCCAGGCGAGCAGGCCCGGCTCGCCGAAGCGGTCTGCGACGGCGGCGCGCGGCAGCGCCGCCAGCTCGCCGAGCGTCTCGACCCCGAGCCGCCCGAGCGGTTCCGGCAGCGCCGCCGTCTGCGCACGCCCGCGCAGCAGCGCGACCGGCAGCGACGCGAGATAGTCGCGCGCGGCGCGCTCATCCCCGAGCACGACCTGCGGCCGCCGCGCCCGCGCCCGCGTCGCCGCCGCCAGCGCGCAGAAGCGCGACGGGCCGGCGCCGAGCCGCGCCGGCGTGCGCAGGGCGGTGCGCGCGGCCGCGAGCACGTGGTCGAGCGTGCCGCCGTGGAGCCGCACGAGCCCCTGCGCCTCGAAGCAGGCGAGGCCGGCCCTCTCCGGCTCGACGGCGGCGCCGATCGACTCCAGCCGCACGATCAGCCGCTCCCAGGCGTCGGCGACGCCGGCCGGGTCGGGCGGGACGAGCGCGAGCTGGGGACAGCGCGCGAGCGCCTCCCCCAGCGGCATCCCGGCGCGCACGCCGAACGCCTCGGCGGCGAGCGAGACCTCGCCGACGCGCTGCTCGCGGCCGGCCTCCGGCGCGAGCGCGGCCGGCTGGCCGAGCAGCTCCTCGCGGTCGCCGGCGGCGACCGTCAGCTGGAAGCGGGGGATCAGGACGCAGACGACCATCGACACGAACAGATGTTCGCATCGATGGCGGCGGAACGCAACCCCGCGAGCGCGCCGGACGAGCCGGGCGCGCGCCCACGAAGCAAGACGGGCGACGCGCCCCGAGGAGGAGCGCGCCGCCCGTGAAGAAGCGCGACGAGCGGCGCCCGCGCGGGCGCCGCGTGTCAGCTCAGGGGGATCAGTCCCCGTCGCCCCCGCCCGCGACGACCTGCACGACGTAGGCCGAGACGTCGGCGATCGATCTCTGGTCGAGCGTGCCGCCGAAGGCCGGCATGCTGCCGCCGCCGTTGACGACCTGGTCGATCACGTCGGAGAGGTTTCTCGCCGCCGGGATCGCCGTCAGGTCCGGACCGCCGTTGCCGCCTCTGCCGTCGATGCCGTGGCAGGTCGAGCAGTTGTCGGCGAAGACCGTTCTGCCGGCGCCGGCGTTGCCCGGCGTCTCTCTCTCGGGCCCTCTGCCCTCCTCGGCGCCGACCTCGCCCGCGTGGGTGATGCCGGTGCCGGTGCCGGCCGCGTCGGCCTCGCCGAGCGTGCCGTCGAGGCCGAACAGCCAGACGTAGTCGGCGCGCGGCGTCGCCGCCAGCGCGTTGCCGCCCGCCAGGAAGGCGATGTACTGCTTGCCCTTGTGCTGGAAGGAGGTGACGGTCGAGTTGGCGCCCGCGCCCGTCTGGAATCTCCACAGCAGTCTGCCGTTGGTGGCGTTGTACGCTTCCAGCTGGCCGGTGTTGCGGCCGACGAAGACGAGGTTGCCGGCGGTCGTGACCGTGCCGGAGTAGCAGGACTCGCCCGGGAACTCGACTCTCCAGGCGATTCTGCCCGTCTCCATCGAGTACGCGGTCACGTGACCGGTGTTGTTGAAGCCGGTCGGGATCAGCGTCGAGCCGATGAACTGCTGCCCGGGGACGTGTCTGCCGACCTCGAAGGTCGACAGCGCCATCGCGCCCTCCTGCGAGCAGATGTAGATCATCTTCGTCTTGTCGTTGAACGACGACGGCGGCCAGTTGTTGCCGCCGGCGGCGCTCGGCGCCATCGCGACGAGCTCTCTGTCGTAGGGCGTGAACAGCTCGCCCTTCTTGATCTCAGGCGTTCTGCCGTCGGGCGAGGCCGATCTCGCGATCTCCTTCAGCTTCGCGATGTCCTCGTCGGTGACGGTGCCGCGCGAGAACGGCTCGAGCGTCGGGTACGGCTGCGTCGGCGAGGTCGCCTGGTATCTGTTCTGCGGCACGGCTCTGTCGACGATCGGCCAGATCGGTCTGCCGTTCGCGCGGTCGAGCACGTAGAGGAAGCCGGTCTTGCCGGGCTCCGCGATCCCCTTCACCGCTCTGCCGTCGACGGTCGAGTCGAACAGCACCGTCGGCGACGGCGAGTCGTAGTCCCAGATGTCGTGTCTGACCTGCTGGAAGTGCCACTTGTAGGTGCCGTCTCTGACGTTCAGCGCGACGATCGAGACCGCGAACAGGTTGTCGCCGGGGCGCTCGGAGCCGTTGAGGTCCGGCGAGGCGTTGCCGGTCGAGAAGTAGATCAGGCCGAGGTCCGGGTCGACCGAGGGCGTCTGCCAGACCGGCGCGCCGCCGTATCTCCACGAGTCGTTGTCGGGCCAGGTGTCGGAGCCGACCTCGCCGGGCGCGGGGATCGTGTAGAAGCGCCAGACCTGTCTGCCGCTTCTGGCGTCGAAGGCGCTGAGGTGGCCGCGGACGCCGAACTCGCCGCCGGCGACGCCGGTGAAGACCTTGCCGTCGTAGTAGAGCGGCGCGGCCGTCATCGTGCGGCCCTCCTCGGGCTTGCCGACGCGCGTATCCCAGAGGACTCTGCCGCTTCTCATGTCGAGCGCGACCAGTCTCGCGTCGAGGCGCGCGACGTAGACCTTGCCGTCGCCGATCGCGACGCCGCGGTTGTTCCAGCCGCAGCAGGCGGTCGCGATCTCGGCCGGCAGTCTCGCCTCGTATCTCCACAGCGTCTTGCCGGTCTCGACGTCGAGCGCGAAGATGTCGTCGGCGCCGGTCGGGACGTACATGACGCCGTCATAGACGATCGGCTGGCCCTCCTGCGAGTACTTCGCGGCGGTGCCGGAGCCGAGGCTCGTTCTCCAGACGCCTCTCAGCTGATCGACGTTGGTGTCGTTGATCTGCGTGAGCGGCGAGTAGCGGTCGTTTCTGAGCGTGCCGCCGTTGGTGATCCAGTTGTCGGTCGGCTTCTCGTCGAGCTCGGCGGCCGAGAAGGCCGGCGCCGCTCTGATCGTCTTGTTCGTCGCGCGGACGATGTAGGCCGCGACGTCCTCGGCCTCGGCGCCCGAGTAGAGCCCGCCGGGCATCTGGCCGCGGGCGGACGAGCGGCCGACTTCGATCGCGCTCAGGACCAGCTCTCTGGTCGGCTTGAGCTGATCGAGGTTCGGGCCGATCTGACCGGAGGCGTTGGCCGATCTGAGCGTGTGGCAGGCGGCGCAGGTCTCGCCGAACAGCTCACGACCCTTCGCCTCGGCGGCGGTCAGCTTGACCTCGCCGTTGGAGACGCTCGCTATCTGCTTGTTCGACTCGTCCGAGTTGTCGGCGATGACGTACGCCGTCAGCGCCGCCATCGCGATCGTGAGCAGCAGCACGACGAGGATGATCGGCGTGCTCTTGCGCTCGCGAGCGCGCGTTCTCGGCGCTCTGTCTGACGGTTCCTGCTCCACTTCCACGACGGCTCCTGGGTTTTGCGACCGGACCTCAAAACGACGAAATGAGACATAGTTGTCCCAATTTCGACAGAGATCGTACCATTCGAACCGAGACGCGTGCGTCCCGGGTGAGGGACGGCGCTCGGCCCTGCCGAGCGCCGTCGTGACGGGCGATCAGCGCCGCTTGCGCGGGGCGAACGCCTGCTCGAAGCTGGCGCGGTCGAACCCGCCGACGACCTCGTCGGAGGTCGCGTAGCGGTACAGCGCGACGCGGAAGATCGCGTTCAGCGTCGAGGAGATCAGCAGGCCGCCGATCACGACCGCGGCGCCGACGGCGATCAGCGCGCCGCCGAGCGCGGCCGAGGAGCTGACGGCGACGACGCCGAGCGCGCCGATCCCGATCCCCGGCAGCACGACGATCAGGAAGACGAGGCCGCTGATCGAGCCGGCGCCGACGAAGCCCTCGCCCCAGCGCTCCTTGATCAGGCTGCCGGAGCGCTTGAGCGCGTCACGCGGGCCGATCCCCTCCAGCGCCAGCAGCGGCACGACGAAGAAGGTCAGCACCGACCAGGCGGCGCTCAGCACGCTCGACAGGAGCGTCGAGACGAGCTTGCCGACGCCGTTCTGCTGCAGCAGCAGCTCGAGCCCGTTGAGGATCACGCCGACGGTCAGCTGCACCAGCGACCAGGTCGCGACGATGCCGACGCGCTGACGCGCGACCGAGAAGCCGTCGCTCAGCGTCGTGTCCTTGCCGTCGATCGCCAGCGAGGCGGCCGCGGCGAGCGCGACGCTGCAGTAGATGCCGATGAACGTCAGCACGTAGGCGGCGACCACCCACAGCGCGTAGGCGATCGGGGCCGGGGCGTCGACCGCCAGCACCACGACCCCGGGGCCGGCCAGCAGCAGCGCTGCGGCGGCGATCGCGATCGCCGCGACGACCGGGAACAACATCAGCGATCTGTCGGCGCGCAGGACAGCCCAGCTCTCCTTCGCCAACCGCCAACCGCGTCCGATACGACCTGATCCGCTCATGCCCGGAGTATCGGACGCGAGCGGGGAAACCTGAAGCTCAGCGAGAGGGAGCTGACGCGGCGCCGTCGAACGCTCTGCCGCGACCGCCGGCGAGGACCGACTCGCCGTGCATGCCGGCGCGCTCGATCAGGTCGGTCGCGAGCGCGCGCGCCTCGCCCGCGAGCGCGCGCAGCTCGTGCCCGACGAGCCGCCCGCCGGCGACCCGCCGCGCGCCGTCGACCCACACGTCGCTGACGCAGCGCGGGGTCGCGCAGTAGACGAGCTGCTGCCACGGGTCGTGGATCGTCGCCAGCTCCGGCGTGTCGCCGTCGAGCAGCACGACGTCGGCGCGCTTGCCCGGCTCCAGCGAGCCGACGAGATGATCCAGCCGCAACGCCCGCGCGCCGCCGAGCGTCGCCATCCGCACGACCTCGACGGCCGTGATCGCGTCCGCGCGCAGGTGGTGGACCTTCTGCAGCAGCGCCGCGCTCTTCAGCACGCCGAACATGTCCTGGCTGTCGTTGGAGGCGGCGCCGTCGGTCGCGACGCCGACGCGCACGCCCTCCCGCAGCAGCCGCGGCACGGGCGCGACGCCGGAGCCGAGCAGCATGTTCGCGACCGGGCTGTGGGCGACCGCGACGTCGCGCGCTGCCAGCAGCGACAGGTCGGCCTCGCCGCACCAGATGCAGTGGCCGGCGATCGTCTCGCAGTCGAGCAGGCCGACGTGCTGGCTCTGCTCGATCGTCGTGCGGCCGGCGTTGAGGTGGCGCGACTCGGTCAGCTCCTCGCGCACCTCGGCGAGGTGCGTGTGGACGGCCCAGCCGTGCTCGCGGCAGGCGGCGACCGAGCGCGTCATCAGCTCCTCGCTGACGCCGAGGACGGTCCCGATCCCGAGCCGGAAGCCGAGCAGCGGCTCGCCCGCGAGGCGGTCGGCGAGCGCCTCGTGCTCGGCCATGAAGCGGTCCTCGGCGGGGGCGCCGTCGTAGAGGTTCTCGGCGCCGAAGGAGACGATCCCGCGCAGCCCCAGCTCGGCGAGGCCGTCGGCGGCGCCGAGTGAGCCGAGGCCGCCGATGTTGCGGTGGCAGGACATGTCGTTGACGGTCGTAATGCCCGACAAGAGCATCTCCGCCCCTTTGAGCTTCGCGCCGACGCGCACGTCCTCGCGCGTCGTCACCATCGCCGCCGGCGAGACGACGCGGTCGAACCACTCCCACAGCGAGGCGGTCTCCCCCATCCCCGCGATCAGCCCCTCGGTCAGGTGCGTGTGGGCGTTGACGAAGCCCGGCAGCACCAGCCCGTTGCCGTCGCCGACGACCGCGGCGGCGGGGAAGCGCGCCTGCAGCTCCGGCCACGGGCCGACGGCCGCGATCGCGCCGTCGGACCCGAACGCGACCGCGCCGTCGCGCAGCAGCTCGCGGGCCGGGTCCATCGCCAGCAGCCAGGCCCCGCGGACGACTGTCGTGCGCTCGCTCAACGACTCTCCCTCCGGTTCGTGTGGTGCCACGGCATCAGCAGCCGCTCGGCCAGCAGCACGAGCCCGAAGAGCGCGATGCCGATCAGCGCGAGCACGGCGATCGTCGCGAACATCTCCGACGTCGCGACCTGGTTGTTCAACGTCAGGATCAGGTAGCCGAGGCCGGCGTCGGTGCCGACCCACTCGGCGAAGACGGCGCCGATGACGGCCAGCGCGGCGCCGATCTTCAGGCCCGAGAAGAGGAACGGCAGCGCGCTCGGCAGCTGCGCGACGCGGAACCGTCTCCAGCGGCCGGCGCCGAGCGTCTTCAGCAGGTTCAGCAGCTCCGGCTCGGTCGCCTTGATCCCGTCGAGCGTGTTGACGGCGATCGGGAAGAACGACACGAGCGCGATCACGATCACCTTCGGGCGCAGGTCGAAGCCGGTCCAGATCACGAGGATCGGCGCGATCGCCGGGATCGGCACCATCTGCGAGACGACCAGCCACGGGTACAGCGCGCGCTCGGCCAGCAGCGAGCTGGCGAGCAGCACCGCGAGCCCGACGCCGAGCACGATCGCGGCGGCGTAGCCGATCAGGATCTCCTTGATCGTGACCCAGCCGTTGTCGACCAGCAGGTCGCGTATCTCCCAGCCGGCGCTGAAGACCTGCGTCGGCGCGGGCAGCGTCGACTCCTCGGTGCCGCTGACTCTGACGCCGAGCTGCCAGAGCGCCAGCACCGCGACGGCGAACAGCAGCGGCGGCAGCACGCGCGCCGCGGCCGAGCGCCCGCGCAGCGTCAACTGACCACCTGCGCTTCGAGCTGGGCGCGGGCCGCCTCGTGCAGCGGCGTCAGCAGCCGCTGCTTGAGCGCGACGAACTGCGGCGAGCCGTGCAGCTCGAAGCCGCGCGGGCGCGGCAGGTCGATCTCGACGCACAGCTGGACGCTGCCGGGGCGGCCGCTCATCACGTAGACGCGGTCGGACAGGTAGACCGCCTCCTCGACGTCGTGCGTGATGAAGAGGATCGTCTTGCGATCGCTCTGCCAGATCTCCAGCAGCCACTCCTGCATCGCCTGGCGGGTGAGCGCGTCGAGCGCGCCGAACGGCTCGTCGAGCAGCATCAGCTCGCGCCCGGCGAGGAAGGTGCGCAGCAGCGCGGCGCGCTGGCGCATGCCGCCGGAGAGGTCGCCCGGCCAGCGCCGCTCGAAGCCCTCCAGGCCGAAGCGGCCCAGCTCCTCACGCGCACGCGCGCGCGCCTGCCTGCGTCCGACGCCGCTCATCTCCAGCCCGAGCGTGACGTTGTCGAGCACCGAGCGCCACGGCATCAGCAGGTCCTTCTGCGGCATGTAGCCGACGCGGCCGAGCAGCTCGCGCGGCTCCTCGCCGTCGAGCAGGACGCGGCCCGCGGTCGGCCGGATCAGCCCCGCGACGATGTTGAAGAGCGTCGACTTGCCGCAGCCGCTGGGCCCGACGATCGAGACGAACTCGCCGGGGGCGACCCGCAGGCCGGCCCCCGCGAGCGCGACGACCGCGCCGCCGTCGTCGCCGCTCTCGAAGCGCTTCGAGAGGTCCTCGACGACGAGCTTGTCGGGCGCGGCCGTCATCGCGTCAGCCGGCAGGCAGGTAGCCGTTGCCGCCGTACTCGGCCGAGGTGAACGGTCTTCTGGCGAGTCTCCTGGCGACCATCCAGGTCGACAGCGCGTCGACCGCTCCGGGGTCGATCGTGCCGAAGCTGGCGGCGTCGCCCTGGAAGAGCGGGCCGTAGGCGTCGAGCTGCGCTCTGGTGATGTCCTCTCTGAGCGACTTGTTCTGCGCGAGCAGGTCTCTCAGCGAGGTCGCCGGGTCTCTGATCGTGTCCTCGTAGCCCTGGATCGTCGCGTCCGCGAACGCTCTTATCAGCGCCGGGTCTCTCGCCATGTGGCTTCTGGTCGAGAAGGCGACGAGGCCCGGGTAGGCGGGGCCGCCGTTCTCGTCGAGCTTGAAGTCCTTCGTCGGCTTGCCGTCGACCTGGACCTGCACGCCGTCGGCGGGCCAGAAGCCGGTGAAGCCGGCGATCTTGCCGCTCTCCAGGTTCTGCACGCCGTTGAAGCCGATCGTCACGACCTTGACCTTGCCCGGGTCGCCGCCGGCGTTGTCGACGATCGTGTCGAGGACGGCGTTGTCGGACGGGACGCCGGTCACGCCGACGGTCTTGCCCTCGAGGTCTCTGCCGCTGGCGATTCTGTCGGCCGCGAGCGTGATGACGCCGCCGAGCGGTCTCTGCACGATCGCCATGAAGGCCTCGATGTCGAGCCCTCTCTCTATCTGGTTGCCGACGTCGAGGCCGTCGGCGAGGCCGAAGTCGGCCTTGTCGGCGTTGATCAGCCGCAGCGTGTCGGCCGTCGAGGTCGGCTGGATGACCTTCAGGTCGATGTTGTTTCTTCTGTAGTAGCCGGCCGCGAGCGCGCGGTAGATGCCGGCGTGGACGGCGTTCGGCACGAAGTCGAGCACGAGCGTCGCTCTCGTCATCTCAGCCAGCTGACCGCTGTCGGTCGTTCTGACGTTGGTGGAGACGCTGCCCGCGTCGTCGTCGCTGCTGCCGCAGGCGGCAAACGTGGCGGCGAGTGCGATCAACGCGATCGCGAGCGCGAGCAGCCGCCCAGACGTCCTCTTCTGTCTCATCGGTTCCTTTGTGTGTTCACTTGGTTGAACCATGATCAGTTGGCTGTACCAAGACTTTCCCACGGCTGGTCAAGCGTCTTTGGCCGCGTGGCGAAAGATCATCCCCTGTCCTCGGCCACCTCGCGGCGGCACCCCCTACAGACGGTCACGCAATGGTGGAGCGTACCGCCCCAGTTCCTGGCGGATCGCAGCAGCGGTGCTGGCGGCGCCGACCGCCTCCGCCGCCGCGACCGCCGCACGGAAGCGCTCGCGCGCCTCCTGCGGCAGGCCGAGCGAGCCGGCCAGCTCCGCCTGGGCGCGCGCGACCGGCGTCAGATACGTCGACCACGGCGCGACCGCGTGCCGGTCGCCGAACGGGCGCAGCAGCTCGTAGAGCGCGGCGGCGTGCTGGCGCGCGCCGGTGCGGGCGGCGACGAGGCCGAGCGCCGACCAGCTGTGGAGCTGGCCGCCCTCCGCGTGGGAGAGCTGCGCGAGGTCGTCCGGCTGCGTCTGCTGGAGGCGGGCGCGGGCCTCGGTCGGGTCACCGGCCAGCAGGCGCGCGAGCGCGGCGAGCGCGCGCGGGCCGTCGAGCGTCGGCTGCAGCCGCGCGAGGTCGTCGATCTCCCCCAGCACCCCCGCAACCGTGCCGCGCGCCATCCGCAGCCGGACGCGCGCCCAGCCGGAGGGTTCGACGGGGGCGACGGCGCCACGCGTGGTGGGCGCCGCGGTGCCGCGGGTGCCGCGGGCGGCGGCGGCGTGGGCGGGCGCGTTGGCGCCGCGGGTGGCGCGGGCGGCGGCGTGGGCGGGCGCAGCGGCG
>NZ_JAUTDN010000027.1 GCF_030646155.1 Conexibacter sp. CPCC 205762 | reverse complement strand
GCGAGCGCGCGGGCGGCGGGCGCAGCGTCGACGCGGGCGGGCGGCGCGGCGGGGATGCGGGTGCCGGCGACGATGCGAGCGATGCGGCGCTCGTCCGCGCGCTCGCGGCGGCCGGGCTCGACGCCTCCTTCCTGCCGCGTGCGGCGGCGGCGCTGTCGGGCGGCGAGCGGGCGCGGGTGGCGCTCGCCCGCGCATTGACGCGCGGCCCCGAGCTGCTGCTGCTCGACGAGCCGACCGCCGCGCTCGACGCCGCGACCGCGGCGCACGTCGGCGCGACGGTGCGCTCGCTCGCGGCCGACGGCCTCGGCCTGCTCGTCGCGACCCACGATCTGGATTGGGCCGCCGCCGTCGCCGACCGCGCCCTCGCTCTCCGTGACGGCGTAGCGATCTGCGGCGCGCCCGGCGAGATCCTGGAGGTCTCCCAGTGAGCCAGGCAGCGGCACAGATCGCGGCGGGGGTCGCGTTCGCGGCTGCGGCGGCGGGGCTGGCGTGGCGCTACCGGCTCGGGCTGGCGCGGCCGCTGGCGACCGCGGCGCTGCGGGCCGCGGTGCAGCTCGCGGTCGTCGGAGCGCTGGTGGCGCTCGTCTTCCGCGTGCCGGCGCTCGGGGTCGCGTTCGTCGCGGTGATGGTCGTCACGGCGACGCTGACGGCCGGCGGCCGGCTGCGCGGACTGCCGGGCGCGCGGCGGGCGGCTGCGACAGCGATCGCGCTGCCGGCGCTCGCGGCGACGGGGATCCTGCTCGCGGTCGGGGCGTTCGACTTCAGCGCCCGCGCCGCGATCCCGACCGCGGGGATCCTGATCGGCGGCGCGATGGCCGCCACGACGCTGACCGGGCGGCGGCTGCTGGAGGCGCTCGACAGCGGCGGCGACGAGCTGGAGACGCGGCTCGCGCTCGGCGACGCCGCCCGCACCGCGCTCGCGCCCTTCACCCGCCAGGCGATCGCGACCGGGCTGATCCCCGCGATCGACCAGACCCGCAGCGTCGGCCTCGTGACGCTGCCCGGCACCTTCGTCGGCCTGCTGCTCGGCGGCGCCTCGCCGGCCGAGGCGGCACGGGTCCAGCTGACGGTGCTGCTGGCGCTGCTGCTGGTCGAGCTGGTCGCCGCCGTGATCGTCGCGGAGCTGATCGCGCGTGCCTGCATCAGACCCGGCGAGCGGATCGTCGTGCCGGCGGGCCGCTAGACCGGGTCGATCCGCGCCTGCTCGATGCGGCGGGCGACGAGGTCGGCGATCGCGGCAGCGCCGTCGCCGCCCGAGCCGCCGAGCCGCTCGCGGACCGCGGCGGCCGCGGCGTGATGGTCGTAGGCGACGCGGCGCAGCTGGATCGCGCCGTCGCCGTCGACCAGCGCGAACGCCGCGCGCGGGTCGCCGTCGAACGGCATCCCGACGCTGCCCGGGTTGAGCAGGCGCAGGTCCTCACGCCCGGCGGCGGCGCGTGTGAGCGGCAGGTGGGTGTGGCCGGCGATCAGCAGCGGCTCGTGGACCTCGCTCAGCAGCGCCGCCTCGCCGGGCGCGGCCTCCGGCAGCAGGCCGGTCACGTCCGACAGCGGCGAGCCGTGGCAGCAGCGGATCCCGTCGATCACCGCCTGCGCGGGCAGCGCCGCCAGCCGCGCGACCGCGGCGTCGCCGAGCTGTGCCGCGCACCAGCGCGCCGCCGGCCGCACCGGCGCCGGCGCCTCGGCCGGCGCGTTCGCCCAGCGCTCGCCGTTGCCGCGGATCCAGGTCGCGCCGCGCAGCTCGGAGAGGCGCACGACCGTCTCCTTCGGCCAGGCGCCGAACAGCGCGTAGTCGCCGCCGAGCAGCCAGCGGGTCGCGCCGGCGGCGTGCGCCTCGGCGAGGACCGCGTCGAGCGCCGGCAGGTTGCCGTGGACGTCGTAGAGGACCGCGAGCATCGGCGAGCGCGATCCTAGCGCCGGGCGCGCCGCGCGGGGAAGCGTCTCGCGGGGCGTGGGGGTGGTGCCGCGCCGCGCGCCTCAGGAGCGGCGCGCGGCGGGCGGGAGCGTCAGACCCGGGTCAGCCGGCCTGGACGCGCGTCATCCAGAGGTTCTCCTCGAGACCCTGGACGACGCTGTGCAGCAGGTCCGCCGTGACGGTGTCGACGTCCTCGAGCTTGTCCATCCGGTTGCGGATGTCGCCGATCGCGTCGGTGAGGATCTTCGTCAGCGCGGCGATCACGTCCTGGTCGAGCAGCTGGCCCTCCGGCAGCGGCGTCAGGATCGTGCGGGCCGCGACCGTTCTGACCTGGCCGTCGGGCTGGTAGCCGAGCGCGACCGCGCGCTCCGCGACCTCGTCGCCCGCAAGCCGCCAGGCGTCGACCAGCTCGTCGAGGAACAGGTGCAGCGAGCGGAAGTTCGGGCCGACGACGTTCCAGTGGGCCTGCTTGCCGAGCAGCGACAGGTCGATCAGCGTCACGAGCACGGCCTGCAGCTCGGCGCCGATCGCCTCGCGGTCCTGGTGCCGCAGCGTCGGGTGGTGGTCTTCGCTGATCGTCTGGTGCGCCATGGGATGGCTCCTTGCTCGGTTGTGTCGGAGTTCCGTCAGTTCTACCGGTATGCCCCAGCGGACGGGGTTATGCGCGTGAGAAGGCGCACGGATCCCCACACCCGATCGTGACGTTCTGCGCACCGACACCCTGCGCATCTGGCGCGCGGCGTCCTACACTCGCCCTCGATGGACGCGACCGATCCCTGCCCGCTGCTGCGCGGCCTGCTGCGCGAGACGCTCGAAGACGGAGCGCTCTCCGGCCGCCGGGTCGCGCTCTCCGGGCCGCTCGAAGGGCCGCGCGCGGTGCTCGCCGCGGTGCTGGAGGAGGGCGGCGTCGAGCTGGTCTCGGAGGAGCCCGAGTACGCGATCGGCCCGTTCGCGCGCGAGCTGCGCGGCCTCCGCGGCCTCGTCGAGCCCGGCACCGTGATGGGCGCCGTCGCGCGGGCGCTCGACGCGCCCGTCGTCGCCGTCGGCTGCTCGCCGGTCGCGCGGATGGTGATCGAGGCCGCCGCCGGTCCCGCCGTCGTGCAGGCGCTGCTGCGCCGCACCAACCTGTCGCTCGTCGGCCGCGTCGTCGCGGTGCTCGGCTACGGCGAGGTCGGCTGCTCGGTCGCGCGCAGCGTGCGCGCGCTCGGGGCCCACGTGCTCGTCGTCGAGGAGGAGCCGCTGCTCGCCTTCGCCGCCGCGCTCGCCGGCCACCGCGTCTGCGAGGACCTGGACCCGGCCGCGGAGGTAGTGATCGCCTGCGAGCGCGCGGCCGCGATCGCCGAGCTGCCCGCCGGCGCGCTCGTCGCGAGCGCCCTGCCCGGCCGGCTGCCGCCGGTGCTCGGCGTCGCGACCCGCCACGGGATCGTCCACGCCGCCGGCCGCGACGTGCTCGGCGGCGGCGTCGCGCTGCTGTCGCCGGCCGGCGACGGGCTCGCGCCGGAGGCCGCCGACGCGTTGCTGACCTTGCAGGGCCTCGCGCTCCACGGGCTCGCCGACGAGCAGCTGGAGACCGGCGTCCACCGGCTCGCCGCGGAGCTGGAGGAGGCGGTCGCGCAGGCCTGGCTGGAGCGGCGCGCGGTCCACGCCCAGCCCGAGCGGGCGTGAGCGACGGCGTCGCGCGGATCGCCTGGGCACGGGCGCGGATGCCGGTGCTGGCGGCCGTCGCCGCGTCGGCGCTGGAGCCGCTCGCCGGGCGCCGGATCGCGATCTCGCTGCCGCTGGACCCCACCACCGCCGTGCTCGCGCTGACGCTGCGCGACGCCGGTGCGCAGGTCGCCGTCCACGCCCAGCCGGCCGAGACCGACGCCGCCGTCGCGACCGCCCTCGCGCAGGAGCGGATCGCCGTCTTCGCGCGCACCGACGCCGATGACCAGGCCGCGCGCGACGGGCTCCTCGACGCGCTGCTCGACACCCGCCCGCAGCTGCTGGTCGACGACGGCGCGCACGCGATCCGGCGCGTCCACCAGGCACGCCGTGACGTGCTGGAGACGCTCGTCGGCGCGGCCGAGGAGACGACCAGCGGGATCCGCCCGCTGCGCGCGATGGACGCCGGCGGCGAGCTGGCGATCCCTGTCGTCGCGGTCGACGACGCGCGCACCAAGCGGATCGCCGACAACGGCCACGGGACCGGCCAGTCGTGCGTCGCGGCGATCCTCGACGTCAGCGGGATCATGCTCGCCGGCAAGCGCGTCGCGGTCGCCGGCTACGGGCCGGTCGGGCGCGGGGTCGCCCGCCACGCGGCCGCGCTCGGCGCCCACGTGACGGTCAGCGAGCTGGATCCGCACCGCGCCCTGGAGGCGCTGCTCGACGGCTGCGCGGTCACGCCGCTGCGTGAGGCGGCGGGCTGCGCGGAGCTGCTGATCTCCGCGACCGGCGAGCGCGAGACGGTCGGTCTCGACGTGCTGCGAACGCTGCCCGACGGCGCGCTCGTCGCGGTCGCGGGCGGGGTCGCGCAGGAGGTCGCGACCGACGCCCTGCGCGCCGCCTCCGACGGGCCGCCGCAGGCGGTCGCGCCCGCGCTCGACGCCTACGCGCTCGACGGCCGCCGGCTGCTGCTGATCGCCGACGGCGCCTGCGTCAACATCGCCGCCGCCGAGGGCAACCCGATCGAGACGATGGACTGCTCGCTGGCGCTGCAGGCGCTCGCGCTCGGCCACCTCGCGGGCGACGGCGCGGCGCTGCCGCCGGGCCTGCACGCGCTGCCGCCGCGGCTCGACGCGCGCGTGGCGCGGCTGCGGCTGGCGGCCGCCGGGGCGAGGCTGGAGCTGCCGTGAGCGCGGCGGGTGCGGGCGGCGTCGCGGCGCTCCACTCCGCGCCGCACCTGCTCCCGATCGCGACGCCGCCGCTGCGCGAGGGCGCGGTCGCGGTGCGCGCGGACGGGACGATCGCGGCCGTCGGGCCGCGTGCGGAGCTGCGCGCGGCGTATCCGTCGCTGCCGGAGCGGCGCTGGGAGGGGACGCTGCTGCCGGGGCTCGTCAACGCCCACACGCACTTGCAGTACACCGACTTGGCGGAGGTCGGCGCGCGCGAGCATGACGGCTTCGAGGCGTGGTGCGCCGCCTTCGACGCGCGCTACCCGCAGGCCGATCCGGACGGCTGGGGCGACGCCGCGCGGCGCGGGCTGGAGCTGTCGCTGCGGGCCGGCGTGACCTGCTTCGGCGACGTCGTCACCGACGACGCCGCACGCGACGTGCTGCGCGACGCGGGCGTCGCCGGGATCGCCTTCCTCGAGACGCTCGGCGACGACGACGCCGGTTGGGCCGCCGGCGGCCGCGACCGCTACCTCGCGCGGCTGGACGCGGCCGGCGCGAACGTCGCGGGCGCGGGCGGCGGCCTCGCGGCGGGCGGCGCGGGCGCGGCGAGCGCGTGTTTCGGCGTCTCCCCGCACGCGCCCTACAGCGTCGACGGCGCCGTGCTCGCCGACCTCGGGCGGATCGCGCGGGACTGCGGGCTGCGGCTCCATGTCCATCTGGCGGAATCCCAGCTGGAGCATGAGCTGGTCGAGGCCGGCAGCGGCCGGCTCGCGCAGCTCGTCGCGGAGTGGGGCTGGAGCCTCGCGCTGCTCGACGACCCGGCCGGCGTCAGCCCCGCCCGCTACCTCGACGCGCGGCTCGCGCTCGGGCCCGACTGCCACGTCGCCCACGGCGTCGCGCTCGACGCCGACGACCGCGCGCTGCTGCGCGAGCGCGGCTGCGCGGTCGCGCTCTGCCTGCGCTCGAACCGCACGATCGGCGTCGAGGAGCCGCCGCTCGCCGCCTACCTGCGCGAGCGCTCGCCGCTCTGCGTCGGGACCGACTCGCTCGCCTCGGCGCCCTCGCTCGATCTGCTCGGCGAGCTGCCGCCGCTGCGCGCGCTCGCGCGCGAGCAGGGCTACCGCGACGGCGACCTCGACGCCCGTCTGCTGCACGCCGCGACGGCCGGCGGCGCCGCCGCCCTCGGGCTCGCGCACCGCCTCGGCGGGCCCGGCACCGGCGCCGGCGCGCGCAGCATCCCCGGCGTCGGTGTCCTCGCCTCCGGCGCCCGCGCCGACCTCGCCCACCTCGCCGTGCGGCCGCTGGAGGGCGAGTCGCCGGAGCACGCCGTCGTCACGCGCGGGGTCAGCGCCTGCACGGCGACCGTCGTCGCGGGCGCCGTTCACACCTGGGGGTGACCCTGGGGTGGGGACACGCTGCCGCGCGCGCCGCGCGCTCGTAGCGTCGCCGTACGACTGCGGCATCAGAAGCACGCCGCTGACGGCCTCGTTCGAGCTGCTCGGCAACCGCTGGACGGCGCCGCTGACGCGCACGATCGGGACCCGCTAGCCGGCGGCGTCGAACGCCGCCATGTAGCGCTCCATCGCGTCGATCGAGAGGCGGTGGAAGTCGATCCCGGCCAGCAGCGTCTTTCTCGGGCCGCTGTCCTCGGCCAGACCCCACGGATTGTCGTCGTGGAGCGTCTGCAGCTCGGCGAGCTTGGCGACGTGCCAGTCGCGCCGCTGCCGCAGCAGCGGCAGCGGATCGGCCCCGGCGAAGATCTTCAGCAGCGTCTCGTCGCGGATCTGCGGCGGCGTGGCGCTGCCCGTGCCGGCCCATCGCGCGAGCGCCTCGCGGCCGGCGTCGGTCAGCGCGTAGAGCTTGCGGCGGCGGCCGTGCTGCTCCTGCCGCTCCGACAGCAGCCCGGCCGCGGCGAGGCGCGCCGGCTCGGCGTAGAAGGTCGTGTGCGGGACCGGCCAGAAGTTCTCGATCGACTCGGTCAGCGCCTGCTTGAGGTCGTACGGGGTCGCCTCGCCGATCTCGGCGACGAGCGCGAGCACGGCGTAGGAGGTTCCGCTCAGACGGATCGGCTTGCGTTCCATGGTTCGTCTCGTATAGTACGCCTTGCACTGTCAGAAACCAGAGCGTCGCCGACGAGCCAGGGAGCTGATGAGATGGGCGTGACCGCAGCAGGGCCTTCCCGCAATGCCATCCGGCCCAGCCGTTCCGAGCAGTTCGACGCCGTCATCGTGGGCGCCAGCCTCGCAGGCAGCGCGGCGGCAGTGAAGCTCGGCCGTGCAGGCGCGCGCGTCGCGCTCGTCGAGCAGAGGCCCGACCCGGGCGCCTTCAAGCAGGTCTGCTCCCACTTCGTGCAGGCCTCCGCGGTGCCGACGCTGGAACGGCTCGGGCTGCTGCAGCCGGCGCTCGACGCGGGCGCCGTCCGCTCCGGCCTGCGGATCTGGACGATCTACGGCTGGATCGTCGCCCCGCCGGAGCGCGCGACGCCCGGCCTCAACCTGCGCCGCGAGCTGCTCGACCCGCTCGTGCGCGACGCGGCGCTCAACACGCCCGGCGTCGAGGCGCGGCTCGGCCTGACGGCGACCGCGCTGGAGCGCGACGGCGCCGACGGGCGCGTGCGCGGCGTCGTCGTGCGCGACCGCTCCGGCGAGGAGCGGCTGCTGCAGGCGCGCCTGGTCGTCGGCGCCGACGGGCGCGGATCGAGAGTCGCGAAGCTGGCCGGCGTCGCGACCAAGACGACGCCGCACGGCCGCTTCGCCTACGGCGGCTACTTCGAGGGCGCCGACCTGCCGCACGCGCCCGACGCGCAGCTGTGGATGCTCAACCCGCAGTGGGCGGCCGCCTTCCCGACCGACGCCGGCCTCACCTTCTACGCCGCGATGCCGACGAAGTCGTGGCTGCCGCGCTTCAAGCGCGACCCGCACGCCGCGCTCGTCGCCTTCCTGCGCGACCTGCCCGAGCCGCCGCCGATCGAGCACGGCAGGCTGGTCGGCGAGATCAAGGGCAAGCTGGAGATGCCGAACGTCGAGCACGAGCCGATCGGCCCCGGGCTGGCGCTCGTCGGCGACGCGGCGCTGGCGACCGATCCGCTGTGGGGGATCGGCTGCGGCTGGGCGCTGCAGCAGGGCGAATGGCTCGGCGACGCGGTCGGTGACGCGCTCGCCGCCGGACCGGGCGCCGACGACGCGCTCGACGCCGGCCTCGCCCGCTACCGCCGCCGCTGGCGGCGCGGCCTGCTCGGCCACCAGCGCGTGATCGCCGACCTCGCGAGCGGCCGCAGAGCGAACGCCGGCGAGCGGTTCGTCTTCTCCGCTGCCGTCCACGACGAGCGGATCGCGGCGCGGATGGACGCCTTCGGCTCGCGCAGCATCAGCCCCAACCGCTTCCTCGCGACCGCCGTGCCGCGCGCCGTCTGGGTGCACGGGCGCGAGGCGCGGGCGCGGCGGGCGCAGCGGCAGGCGGCGGGCTCGGCGGGCTCGGCTGGCGGCGCCGGCTCGGCGGGTGGCGCCGGGCGCGGGGCGGTGACGGCATGAGCGCCGTCGCGGGGCTCAGCGCGCTGGCGGTCGCGGGCACGACGACGCGACTGTGCGACGTGGGGCCGCGGGACGCGCCGGAGGCGGTCGTCTTCGTCCACGGCAACCCCGGCTCGGCCGACGACTGGACCGCGCTGGCGGCCGCGGTCGCCGCGAGCGGCCGGCGCGCGGTCGCCTTCGACCTGCCCGACTTCGGCGAGACGGTCGCGCCGCCCGGCTTCGTCCACTCCGTCGACGGCTACGCGCGCTTCCTCGCGGCCGGGATCGAGGCGCTCGGGATCGAGCGCGTCCACCTCGTGCTGCATGACTTCGGCGGCCCGATAGGGCTCAGCTGGCTCGCCGGCCATCTCGACCAGGTCGCGAGCGTGACGCTGATCGACACCGGCGCGATGGAGGGCTACAGATGGCACAGACTCGCGCGCATCTGGCGCACGCCGGTGCTCGGCGAGCTGTTCCAGGCGGTCACGACCCGCCGCGGCTTCCAGCTGACGATCAACCGCGGCGAGCCGCGCGGGCTGCCGCAGGCCTTCCTCGACACCACCTGGAGTCACATCGACAGGCGCACCAAGCGGGCGATCCTGAAGCTCTACCGCGCGACCGACGACCCCGGCAGAGGCGTCGCCGAGCTGGGCGCGCTGCTGGCACCGCGCAACCTCCCGGCGCTCGTGATCTGGGGCGAGCACGACATCTACCTGGCCTCGTCGATGGCCGACAGACAGCGCGCGATACTGCCGCTGGCGGACGTGCACGTGCTGCCGGCGAGCGGTCACTGGCCATTCGTCGACGCGCCCGAGACCGTCGAGCGGCTGCTGCTCGAGCACCTCGACGGGGCGTGGCCGCAGGGCTCGTCGGCGGACGCCGCGAGCGAGGCGGCCGGCGCCGAGGCCTAGGCGAAGGCCGGCGGCGCGGGCGCGGGCGCGCCGAGCGCGACCTGCAGGCGGACCGTCGTGCCGGCGGCGCCGGTCCGCAGCTGCACGAGGTCGCACAGCTGGCGCGCGAGCCACAGGCCGCGGCCGCTCGGCTGCGTGACCGGCGGCGCGAGCAGGCCGGCGAGCGGGTCGTCCATCCCGCCGCCGTGGTCGGAGACCTCGCAGCAGAAGCAGTCGCGCTCCGCCCACACGCGCATGACCGCCTCGCCGCCGCCGTGCATGCAGGCGTTGGCGGCGACCTCGTGGGCGGCGACGGTCACGTCCGCGATCCGCTCCTGTGCGACGCCGGCCGCCGTCGCCTCGGCGGCGACGAAGCGGCGCAGCGCGCGCAGGTCGGCCGGCTCCAGCGGTCTCTCGGCGACGGCCTGCGCCGGCGCGGGCTGCGCGAGCGCGACGGCGTCGAAGCAGGCGGCGATCGCCAGCGGCAGCGCGGCGAAGGCGACGGCGGTGAGCGCCTGCGCGCCGTCGACCAGCGCGCGCAGGCGGGCCTCGTCGCGGGCGCTGGCGATCCCGACCGCGCACGCGTCGGTGCCGCCGGCGGCCTCGGCGGCGCGGGCGCGCAGCAGCGGCGCGGCGGCCGCGAGCAGCGACTCGGGTGCGTCGTAGACGAGGAGGGCGTCGCGATCGGCCGGCTGGTGCACGGCGCGCGATGCTAGCCGAGCGACCTTGCGGGACGGTTGCCGACCGGGCCTCTGCAAGCGGAGTTGCGCCGGCGGGCGGCGTCAGGCGGGCCGCAACTCTGCGGCGGAGTGCATCAGATGGATGTATTCCGCCGCAGACTTCGCGGGCTGGGGCAGTCGCGGACGGCGGCGGCGTCAGGCGGCGAGCGGCTGCTGCTCGTAGGCCGGCACGAGCGGGGCGTGCGGGACGATCGGCCAGTCGCGCTCGATCCGCTCCTGGCGGCCCTGCGCGAGGAAGTACTCCTCCAGCGAGGCCGCCTGCTCGGCCGCCCAGCCGACCTGCTGCGCGTGCAGCAGCGTCAGCTCGGTCTCGCGCAGCTCCGCGGTCGCCTGTGCCAGCCGCCAGGCGACGCGCGCCGCGGCGACCGCGTCGGCGTTCGCGTTGTGAGCCGCGTCGAGGCGGACGCGGTAGTGCTCGCAGACGGCGCCGAGCGTGCGCTTGCCGCGGCGGAAGCGGTCGAACTGCTTGTCGAGCACGAACGGGTCGACGACCAGCATGCGGTCGGCGCCGACGCGCTCGACGAGCGGGACGATCCCGTGCCGGCGCGCCTCGCGATCGAGCGTCGTCAGGTCGAAGCGGGCGTTGAAGGCGATCACCGGCGTGCCGTGCAGCAGCTGGTCGGCGAGCAGGGCGGTGATCTCGTGGACCGCCTCGTAGGTGCTGACGCCATCGGCCCGCGCCTGCTCGGTCGTGATCCCGTGGACCGCGGTCGCCCCCGCGGGGATCTCGACGCCCGGGTCGACGAGCCAGTCGTAGTCCTCCGACTGCCGGCCGCCGCCGACCAGCGAGACCGCCGCCGTCACGATGCGGTCGCTCTGCGGATCGACGCCGGTCGTCTCGATGTCGAACGCGGCAAGGCGGCCCATGTGCCAGCTCATGGGGCGGATGTTGAAGCGTGCCCCGGACGGGTTCGCGCGCTGACGAGGGCGGTTTCGGACTAGCGCAGAGGCCGGACGAAACGCCGGCCGGAGCACGGAGGGGGAGGGATTCGAACCCTCGATGGACTTACGCCCATGCCGGTTTTCAAGACCGGTGCATTCAACCGCTCTGCCACCCCTCCGGGTGCAGCGAGACGATGCTAAAGCACTCCGCGCGGCACAACATGCACGCGCGCGCCGAAGCCTCTAGACTGCCAGGTCCTGGGACAGGTGGCCGAGCGGCTGAAGGCGCTCCCCTGCTAAGGGAGTATGGGGTTTAGAGCTCCATCGAGGGTTCGAATCCCTCCCTGTCCGTCAGATCGAAAGCGCCGCCGGAGCGGCGCTTTCGGCGTTTTCAGGGCGTGCGTCTGCGGGCGGCGGGTCGCGCGACCTTCGCGTCGCGCTTCAGTCTCGTGCCCGCTCTGCGGGAGCTGCGGAGCGGGTCGAGAGGGAGGCCAACGAAATCGCGGACCTTGTCAACAAACAACGGGTCCTCGGACAGCTCCCACGCCTCCTGGCGACGGGGCTGCAGCCCGAACGCCCGCCAGATCCGCGCGACCGCGGTCTGGTTGAGCCCGACCTCGGCAGCCATCGACCGCGTCGACCAATGCGTCGCGCCCCTCGGAGCGCTCCCAAACGTCTTGGCGATCACCTCCTCGACCTTGGCGGCGGTGATCTTCCGCTAGGTCGTCCGCACCGTGTCGTACGCCGCGCGCGGCGCCCGGTCCCGCTGACGCGGGGGCATGTCGCCACCCGCGGAGCGCCGCAGTTGCGTGCGGTGCGGCGCGGGTGCGGCGACATCCAGGGGTCGGTAGCTGAGCCAGGCGTCGTCGACGACGTCGAGCAGCTCGCAGTCGAGCGCCAGCGCGATGTTGACGAGATGACGCAGGTTGACGCCGCCGTCGGTGGACTTCTCGAGCCGCTCGACCGAGCTCTTGGAGATGCCGGTCAAGCTGGCCAGCTGCGCTTGCGTGAGCCCTCGCGTGAGCCGCCACAGGCGAGCCCTGCGCGGCTGCTCGTGTAGCCGAGAGCCCAGGTGAGGCAGCCGGCCGGCATGTCCGGCGTGTGGGCCCGAGTGAGGACGGTCTCGATGTGCTTGTCCGGTGTCTCCCATGGGCCACAGGGTGCACAGCTCAAAATTTCAAATTCGAGTAATTCGGCAGATCTGATGATTGTGGTGCCGCTCCGGGCGCGGCCGATAAGCGGCTGCCGTCGAAGACGACGAATTACTCGCAACCGATGCGAGACGCGGTGAACGTCCGACGCTCTTCCACCTACCCAGAAGGGCTGACTGATGAGCGTCAGAGAATCGAACCTCGTGCCGTACGGGCACGACATCGTCGTCGCTACGACGCAGGCCAGCATCAACGCGACGATGCAGCAGTACCTCGCCGGCATCAGAGAGCCGGAGACGATCGGCTGCTACATCGCCGACGACAGAGGCGAACCGGTCCCGATCGCGCTCGCGGATCTCGTCGCGCAGGCGGGCGTGGACCCGTTCTCGGTCAGCGACGACGCCGATCCGGCGACCGACAGAGGCCTCCAGGCGCTGATCGGCGCGCGCTTCATGATGGGCTTCAAGGCGTCGCTGGGGATACCGGCGTCGAGCGCCGGCGTCCCGGAGGTGGTCACGCTCGGCGACGACGGCGGGACGGCCACGTTCAACATGATGTGCTCCGACTTCACCGTCGTGCAACTGGTTCCGGGCGGTGGCTACTCGTCGGTCCCGACGTGGTTCAACAGATCGCAGGACCCCAACGCGCCGTGGGTCTTCTCGTCGCTGGTCTACCTCCGCCTGGCGCTCGTCGACCCGACCGTGTACGCGTCGCTGACCCCTGACGTGCGCGCGCGGATCGAGGCGATCGGCAACGCCCCCTTCAGCATCCAGCAGTTGCTGCTCGACATCGACGACGCGACGCTGGAGACCCAGCCGACGATCTCGGGAGTGAGACCCGGAACGCCGCTTGCGACCGTGCTCGGGGAGACGTTCCTCGGGGCGTATTTCGCGCAGATGCGGGCGGAGGGGAAGCCGGTCTTCAACGTCGTCGTGCAGGAGTCGGCCGGCCCGGTCTCGACGCTCACGGTGACGCATGTCGACAAGGAGGCATGCCCGCTGACGGACCCGAGCGACCCGCCGACCGACGCGCAGCGGGAGTTGACGACGCTGAACTACCTCTGCGCGGCCAACGGCGCGACGCCCGCGCCGGTGACCAAGTTCGGCTGGAACTGGTTTGACGACGGTGACACGAGCGCCGAGGGAGTCATCGCCGTCAACCGGCTTTCGTTCGCGAAAACGCTGAAGGCGCAGCTGGACACGTACGTCGCCGGGCTGTGCTTCGCACCGTACGTCAACATACCGATGGTCGGCCTGACGGCCGACATCAACTGGAGCCTGACCCCCGGGCAGATGCCGACGACGATGACGCTGCCGCCGACCGGTCCGCAACTGCTGGGGTACGCCTACTCGGGCAGCTCCGGCGATCGGGCCGGCCTCGACGGCGACATCGCGCAAATGGACCTCTCACCCAGTTTCTCCTTCGCGGCGACGTTCTCCGGCAACACGCTGACGCTGGCGCGCGAGCTGATCGTCTTCCTGCGCCTCCAGCATCTTCAGACCAGCGTGCAGGGCAACATCATCGACCTGCGGGTGACGGACACCTACACGCTGACCGTCACCGACAGAGGGCAGGTCGCCGCGACCCCGGTCTCGGTCACGGAGGACAAGTCCCAGCAGCTGGGCACCACTCCGTTCCTGGACTTCTTCACGAACTTGAACGACATGCTCGCCGACATCGAGAACAGAGCCCGCGCGCTCACGGCCCCGATGAACGTCGATCCCCCGCTGAGCGCCGTGCAGGACTTCGTCTTCCCGGGCGGGAACACGTTCGCGTTCAGCACGGTCGGCTTCTCCGACTACGGCGACCTCGTGACGCACATCGACTACACGGCGCCGCGCAGATGAGCGCCGCCACCGACGTCACGCTCGTGCACTCGTCCGAGCTGATGACGAACTACCTGCAGGCCGAGGTCATCGCCCCCGACGCGAAGTTCGCGGCGGTGCAGATCGACTCCGGTGCGGCCCTGCTCGTCTCGATCGGCACCGACCGGGCGCTCTACCTGACCGCCGAGACCCCGGCGGCGCGCAGCGGCTGGGAGCGGGCGAACGTCAGCGCCGCGCAGGTCGCCAGCGACTTCCCCGGGAAGGCGGTGACGTGCAAGGACTTCGCCGTCGCGCGCTCCGCCGGCGCCGGGAAGGCCGCGATCGATCTGGCGATGGTGATCTCCGACGGCACCGACGACCACCTCTACCTCAGCCTCGGCAACTCCGGCGACGACACCTCGTGGCTGCGTCAGCCGGCCTGGGTCGCCTATCCATTCGACGCCGCGGGGACAGCGGTCAGATCGCTCCAGGTCGCCGGCATCATGATCAGCGACGCCTCCGACGGCGAGTACGTCGTGGTCGACGTGATCGCCGATCCCAGCAGCTCCGAGGCGCTCGTCTCGCGGTACTACATCGACTCCGCCAGAAGCGGCGGATCGGCATGGCATCCTCACCGCCTCACGATCGACCTGGAGGCGAGCGGCTATGTGAGCTGCCTCGGCCGGCCCGCCGGCGGCGGCAAGACGGTCGACGGGCTCTACATGGCGGGCCGCGTCAGCGGCAGCCCCCAGTTCATCTATCAGCCGCTGTACAACGCGTACGATCGCAACCTGCCCGGGGCGCCGTCGCTGTTCGGCCTTCCGGGCGGCGCCGCCGTCGAGGCGCTCGCCACCTGCCGCAACGCCGATGACAGCTCGGACCTCTACGTCGCGGCAGCAGGCGCGCTGTACCGGATGGCCAGCGACGACCAGGGCGACGACGCCACGCCCGTCGAGCTGTTCGCGAACGCGCATCTCGCCGGCATCCGCAGTCTGTACGCCGAACTGGACGCCGACACGGTGGTGGTCTGGGGACTCAACGGCAGCGACGAGGTCTTCTACACCGCCTGCCCCGCCGCCGATCTCGCAGACGGCGGGGCGTGGAGCGTGCCGGTGCCGATCCTCTCGGGCGTCGAGCAGATCGCGCCGTTCGTCAACAGCGCCCAGAGCTCGAACACGTTCTTCGCGCACACAGGGGCCGGAACGCTGACGAAGGCGACGAAGTCGCCCGACACGCTCGTCTGGTCGTTCCACGCAGTCACGCTCGACCCGCCCGACGCGATGGCGCCAGCCCGCTCGTTCAGCTCGTATACGACGCGGGTCGACATCGCCGGAGCCGACGGAGCGCCGGCGTCGAACGCCAGCGTGTCGATCAGCGCGACCAACGTCACGAGCGTCTGGATCAACGCGCTCTACCACCTCGTCGGGCCCGAGCCCGTGCAGGTCACGGCCGACGCAGCCGGCGCGCTGACGATCGTCGAGCCGGTCGAGGCGCTCTCGGGCACGCGACTGACGGTCGTCTACGAGGGTGTCACGACGGTGATCGACCCGATGGCCGGTCCGTTCGGCCGGCTGACGTCGCTGACGACGCCGGCCCAGCTCTCCGGCGCGACGGTCACGGCCGCCGACGGCAGCAGCACGCCGCTCGTGCCGCCGGGCACGAGCGACGCCGACCTGCAACTGGTCGCGAGCGGGAACGGGCAGCTGGCGAAGGCATACGCCAGCGTGAACAGACCGCCGGCCATCGGCGCGGGCGCGGCCGCGGCGCGGCGTGGCGGGCTGACCGTCTCGTCACCGCCGGACGACCTCGGCGCCGTGCTGATCGACGCGGGCGACCTGCTCTGCTGGGTCGCCGATCGCGTCGAGCGGGACGTCGAGTACGTCGCTCGGCTGGTGCAGGACGACGCCAGACAAGCGTGGCAGCTCGTCGTCAGAACAGCCGACCTGACGTACTGCTGCGTTCTCGACTGCGTCGAGCAGGTCGTCGCCGCGGCGCAGTGGCTGTTCGCCATGCTGAAGACCGCGGTCACCGACACGCTCGCCTACCTCGAGTTCGTCGTCGCGTGGGACGACGTGAAGCGCACGAAGGAGGTCTTCGTCAACCTCGTCAGCCTCTTCCTGGCGCTGCAGGTCGACCAGGTCGAGGTCCTCAGAAGCGACCTCGACAGATCGATCGCGGGCGCCAGACAGTCGATCGACGGCTGGGCCGGCGTCGGCGACTGGAGCGGCCTCGGCAGCACGGCGACGACCACGGTCGGCGCGGCCTCGACGCCGACGGCGGGCCAGTCGGCACCGGGCTCGCTGCTCGCCCATCACTTCGCGAGCAACGCCGGGGCGGCGACGGCGGTCGGCTCGGTCGTCGTGCCGGACCCGTCACCCGACCCGATCGCAGTGCTGCTGGAAGCGCTGAACAGAGAGGGCGACACGCTCGGCGACGCGATCGGGCGCCTCGACCAGCTGGCCGGAGACGCGGTCGCGATGCCGCTCGAGGAACTGTTGAGAGGTGTCGTCGACGTCGTCGGCGACGCTGCGCTCGACAGCGCCGGGACCGTCGCGGACGCGCTGCTCGACGTGCTCTACGACGTCGCCACGGCGACGCTCAGCGCGCTCGAGACGCCGATCCACGTGCCGGTCGTCTCCGACGTGCTCGCCGGCATCGGCGTGCAGGAGGCGTCGCTGCTCGACGTCGTCTGCTGGACCGCGGCGCTGCCGGTCACGGTCGCCTGCAAGGCGGCGACGGGAGCGGCGCCCTTCCCGGACGACGCCGACACGAGCTTCCTGATCGGGGTCAGAGACTACGAGACGCTCGCGCAGGCGTTCTCGCCGCCGACGGCCGTCCCGCGGGCGGCCGCCGGCGCCCACCTGTCTCCCGGCGCGGAGGCGCTGGTCCACGCCTTCTTCCACCAGGCGTCCGGTCTCTGCTCCCTGCTCTCGGCGATCGTCTCCTCACTCGAGGCGGCGGACGAGTTGGCCGACAACGGCTGGAGCGTCCCGTCGGCGGTGCTGGGCGCGATCGGCGGCGGGACGGCGGGGCTCGCAAACTGGCTGGCGCCGCGCGAGCCGGTGCAGAACCACGCGGTGTCGCTGGTCGGCGACGCGACCACCGCCGTCCGCCTGCTCGCGAAGCTGCTCTTCTCCGGCCCGGTCCAGAAGCGGTTCGCCGGCACCGTCGCGCTGAGAGGGCTGTCAGTCTCGGACGGGCGCGGCGTCGGGGCGATCTGCGACGCGGTGCTGGTGATCCCGGCGCTCGTCTGCACCGCCTGGCACCTGCACGAGCTGTCGGCGAAGCCTGCCGCCAGCGAACGAACGGTCGCGATCCTCGACGAGACGAGTTCGCTGACGTCGTACATCGCGCGGATCTCGTACGCCGTCGCGGTCAACACCGAGGGGCCGCCGCGCGCGGTCGCGATCGGCGTGATGGCGGGTGCGAACGTCTGCACCGGGGGCCTGCAGATCGCGGAGTCGGCGGTCCGCTGATCGGGGGGGGGTGAGAGCCCGGTCGGTCGCGAGACCGCGGCTGCCCGGCGCCGCGCCCGTCGTCGGGGCGCGGCGCCGGATCGCGCCGCTACTTCAGCCGCACGGCGACCGTCAGGCCGCCGGCGCGGAGCGTGTACCTGCCGCCGCGCTTGACGGCCTTGGTCGCGCGCAGCGAGCCGAGGCTGCCCTTCGCGACCGTCTTGCCGTTGCGCACGAGGCGGGCGCTGGTGGAGGCCTTGACGGCCGCCTTCGCGCCTCTCGCTCTGGCCAGCACGATCGTGCAGGAGACGCGCGGCGAGCCTCTTCTCGTCACGACCTTGCAGGTGACTCTGGCGTCGCGGCCGGCGGCGCCTCTGTCGCCCTTCTCGCCCTTGGCGCCGGCCGGGCCGGCGGGGCCCTGGGCGCCGTCTCTGCCGTCGGCGCCGTTCGCGCCCGCGGGGCCCTGCGCGCCGTCGCCGCCGGCCGGGCCCTGGGCGCCGTCTCTGCCGTTGGAGCCGGCGGGACCGGTCGGGCCGGCCGGGCCCTGGGCGCCGTCTCTGCCGTCCGTGCCGTCTCTGCCGTTCGACCCGTCGGCGCCGTCTCTGCCGTCAGACCCGTCGGCGCCTCTCCCACCCTGCGGCAGGCTGCCGCTGGTCGCCGTCAGCGCCGCCGTGCTGCTGCCCGCGGCGGTGTCGTCGCGCAGCACGAGCGTCGCGTTCGAGGTCGCGTTCGCGCGGCCGGGTGCGAACCGCACCCACACCTTGCAGCTCGCGCCGGGCGCGATCGGGTCGTCCGTGCAGGTCTCGTTGGAGACGAGGAAGTCGCCCTCCGAGAGGCCGTCGGCGTCGTTGATGCGCACGCGCGCGACCGTCAGCGCGGCGGTGCCGTCGTTGGTCACCGTGACCGCCTGCGCGGCCCCGATCGTGCCCTGCGCCTGCTGCGCGAAGGCCGGCACCGTGAAGGCGGCGTGCGGCGCCGCCGGCTGCGTGCCGCCGGCGATCCGGCCCGGCGAGCCGATCTCGCCGCCGGCCAGGAAGGCGCCGTTGACGCCGACCGCGGAGAGCGTCGAGACGGTCGGCAGCGGCAGCGTCGTGCTGCCGGCGCCGGCCGCGTTGTCGAACGTCTTGCCGCTCGTCGAGGCCGGCACCGCGATGCCGGTGACGCGCTGGCCGGAGGGGTCGAAGACCTGCACCGAGTCCCCGCCGGTGCTGAGGCCGATGCCGCTGCCGCTGTAGCTGCCGATCTGGAAGCCGGCCGGGACGCTGGCGCCGAACCAGGCCGCCTTGAAGGCGTCGGCGGTCGCGCTCGTGCCCTCGATGAAGACGGCCGACTCGCCGGCCGCCAGCGACGTGACGCCGCTCAGCGCGACCGCGGCCGCGAACGAGTTGGAGTCGTCGTCGACCTTCCAGCCGGTCAGGTCGACCGCGCTGGCGCCCGTGTTGGTCAGCTCGAACCAATCCGCCGCGTAGGGCGAGTTGCCGCTGCTCCAGGGCGAGACCTCGGAGACGATCACGCTCGGGAGCGCCGGCGCGTTCGCGATCCGGCCCGGGGAGCCGGTCTCGCCGCCCGCGACGAAGGCGCCGTTGACGCCGTCGGCTGAGATCGTCGTGATCGCCGGCAGCGGGTCGGTCGTGCCGCCGAGGCCGGCGGCGTTGTCGAACGACGTGCCGGTCGTGGCGGCGCCGAAGCCGACGCCGGTCAGGCGTCTGCCGCTGGCGTCGAAGACGTTGACCTCGTCGCCGCTGCCGCTGAGGCCGACGCCGGAGCCGGTGTAGCTGCCGACCTGCAGGCCGGCCGGGACGGAGGAGCCGAACCAGGCGCTCTTGAAGGCCGGGATCGTCGTGCCCGCGGCCGCCGACTCGAGGAAGATCGCCGACTCGCCCGGCGCGAGCGTGCTGACGCCGGTGAGCGCGACGGCCGCCGCGAAGCTGTGCGAGTTGTCGTCCATCTTCCAGCCGGTCAGGTCGACCGTGCTCGTGCCGGTGTTCGTCAGCTCGAACCAGTCGGCTCTGTAGGCCTGGCTGTCGCTGCCCCACGGCGCGACCTCGGTGATCGCGACTCTCGGCGGGGGCGGCGGGCTCGCGATGCGGCCGGGCGAGCCGACCTCGCCGCTGGCGGTGAAGGCGCCGTTGACGCCGTCGGCCGACAGTCTCGCGATCGTCGGCAGCGGCGTCGTCGTGCTGCCGAAGCCGGCGGCGTTGTCGAAGCTGAAGCCGTTGGTGGCGGCGCCGAAGGCGACGCCGGTGACGCGCGCGCCGACGGAGTCGAAGATGTTGACCTGGTCGCCGCCGGAGCCGAAGCCGATGCCGGAGCCGCTGTACGTGCCGATCTGGAAGCCGGCCGGGACGTCGCTGCCGAACCAGGCGCTCTTGAAGGCGTCGGCGGTCGTGCTCGTGCCCTCGACGAAGACGGCCGAGGCGCCGGGCGCCAGCGACGTGACGCCGCTGAGCGCGATCGCGGCCGCGAACGAGTTGGAGTCGTCGTCGACCTTCCAGCCGGTCAGGTCGACGGTGCTCGCGCCGCTGTTGGTCAGCTCGAACCAGTCGGCTCTGTAGGTCGTGTTGGAGCTGCTCCAGGAGGAGACCTCGGAGACGACGACCTGCGGCGTCGTGACCGGCTTGTAGACCCACAGCGCGGAGGTGCCGCTGCCGCCGGCCTGCGTGCCGCTCGCCTCGTCGACGACGTAGAGCGTGCCGTCCTCGTCCATCGTGACGCCCTCGTGCGTCTGGTCGGCGACCGAGAGCGGGTCGCCCGGGTCGCCTCTCAGCGTCAGCGTGCTGGAGACGTTGCCGGAGCGGTCGGTGTTGACGATCTTGCCCGACTCCTGGCTCAGCACCAGCAGTCGGCTGGCGTCGGCGCCGGTCAGCCCTCTCAGGTTGGAGAGCGAGAAGACGTCGGAGAGGTCGGAGAGGCCGAGTCTCGACGGCGTGAAGAGGTCGGTCGAGTTGACGGTCGTCGGCGAGCCGTTGGTGGCGGTGCCGGCGTCGAAGTCGATCCCGGTCTGGAAGATGCCGAGCGGGTCCTTCTCCTTGACGGCGACGAAGCCGCCGCTGAAGGGGTCGTTCGTGATCCCCTCGATGCCGACGTTGCCGATCGTCGTGCCGAGCTTGACCGTCTGCACGGCGGAGCGCTGGAGCGTCCCGCCGGCGACGTAGGTGAAGCGGCTGACCTGGCGGTAGCGCTCCTCGACGAGCGCGAATCTGCCGCCGCCGAGGTAGGCGATCCCCTCGGTGTCGTAGAACTCGGTGCCCTGCGGGCTGCTGCCGGCGGCGAGCGTCATCGAGTCGATCAGCTCGCCTCTCTTGCTCACCTGCACGACCGACGTGCCGCCGTCGCCGACGACGAACAGCGTGTCCGTGTCCCAGTCGTAGGTGACCGACGAGGCCTCGCTGGCGAGCAGGCTGCCGGCGGGCGGCGTGACGCGCGCCGCGTCGGGCAGGTCGTAGCGGGCGACGCGCGCGTATTGCGACAGGTCGACGCTCGTCAGCGGCGCGGCCACGGCCGGTCCGGCGGCGACGCCGGCGGCGAGCGACGCGAGCGCGGTCGCGGCGACGGCAAGGGTCCACGCACGGCGCCTGTCGGCGCGTCGCGGAGTGGGGCGATGGGCAGGCATCGTGCTCCTCGTCGAGATCGCCGGACCCTGATAGCCGGCGCGCCGTGACGCTAAGGCGATGTTGCGGCTGTCTTGTGAACGAGATGCGACGAAGTGGTGAACAGGAAGAGAACCACGCCGATGACGCCCACGATCCCGGCGACGAGGAAGGTCGTCCCGAGCGCCGAGCCGGCGGCGTGGCCGCTGCCGACGCGGCTGCTGTAGACGTTGCCGAGCACGGCGATGCCGAGCGCGAGGCCGAGCTGGCGGGCGGTGTTGAGCGCGCCGGCCGCCATCCCGCTGCGCTCCGGCGCGACCGCCGCCAGCGCCGCGGAGGCGAGCGTCGGGCTCATCGCGCCGACGCCGAGGCCGCAGACCGCCATCCCCAGCAGCAGGCTGGGCCAGTCCGAGTCGCCGTTCAGCGGCGCCAGCAGCAGGTTGCCGAGCGCGATCAACGCGAGCCCGGCGGCCAGCACCAGCCGCGACGGCCAGGCGTGCAGCCGGCGCCCGCCGCCGGCCGCGACGACGAACGCGACCGCCGCCAGCGGCAGCATCGCCAGGCCGGCTCCGATCGGTCCCAGGCCCTTGGACTCCTGCAGCCAGATCGAGGCGTAGACGAGCGCGCCGAAGGCGACCGCGGAGTAGAGCGCGCCGGCCAGCAGGACGGCCCCGAGCGGGCCGCTGCGCAGCAGCCCGAGGTCGAACAGCGGCGCCGCGACACGGCGCTCGATCGCGACGAACAGCAGCAGCGCGGCGAGCGCGACGGCGAGGCAGCCGAGCGTCTGCGCCGAGCCCCAGCCGACGCTGTCGGCGCGCACGAGCGCGAAGGTCGCGAGCGCGGCGGCGACGGTGAAGGCGCCGCCGCCGGCCCAGTCGATGGAGCGGTCGGGCGCGGGGCGGCTCTCGCCGAGCGTCCGCCGCGCGATCACGACCGCGGCGATCGCGATCGGGACGTTGACGAAGAAGACCCAGCGCCAGGACAGCGCCTCCGTCAGCAGCCCGCCGACGATCGGCCCGGCGGCCGCGGCAGCGCCGTTGGTCGCGCCCCAGATGCCGAAGGCGGTGCCGAGCGCGGGGCCGCGGTAGGCGCCGTGCAGGAGCGCGATCGTGGTCGCGAACATCGCCGCCGCGCCCGCGCCCTGGACGGTCCGCGCGGCGATCAGCGCGCCCTCCGACGGCGCGAGTCCGCACGCCAGCGAGGCGAGCGTGAAGACGACGAGGCCGGCGATGTAGGTGCGCTTGCGGCCGACGACGTCGGACACCGCGCCGACGAGCAGCAGCAGCGCCGCGAGCGCGAGCGCGTAGGCGTCGACGATCCACTGCAGGCCGCTGAAGGAGGCGCCGAGGTCGCGGCTGATCGGCGGCAGCGCGACGTTCACGACGGAGACGTCGACGAGCAGCATGAAGGTGCCGAGGCAGACGGCCAGCAGCGGCATCCAGCTGACGCGCGCCGGCGCGCCGGGCGGCGCGGGAGAGTTCGAGGGCGAGGGGGCCATGTCACGATCCTCCCTCCGAACACTGCGATCTCACAGCGCCTTGGGCCTGTGCGAGGATTTCCTCCATGATCGACGCGCTCGATCGAAGAATCATCCACGCGCTGATCCGCGACGGCCGCCAGCCGTTCCGCCGCGTCGCGACCGCGCTCGGCTGCTCGGAGCAGACCGTCGCGCGCCGCTACCGGCGGCTGCGCGAGGCCGGCGTCGTGCGCGTGATCGTGATCCGCGACCCGCGCCGCGCGCTGGAGAACGGCTTCCTGCGGATCCGCACCAAGCCCGGAGCCGCCCGCGCGATCGCGACGGCGCTCGCGCGCCGCGACGACGTCTCGTGGCTGACGCTGGAGGCCGGCGGCGCCGAGCTGACCTGCTCGCTGCGCGCCGACGACCCGCGCGACCGCGACGCGCTCGTGATCGAGCGGCTGCCGCAGGTCGGCCACGTCACCGACGTGACGTTCGCGTCATTGCTGCACATCTTCGCTGCCTCTGGCGGGCGCCGGCCGCCCTTCGGCGACACGCTCGACGCCGCCGAGGAGGCGGCGCTCGGGCCGGCGCGGGCGCGGCCGGGCGGCTTCGCCGGGATCGCCGGCGAGACGCTGCTGGAGCCGGGCGACGAGCCGCTGCTGCGGCTGCTCGCGCGTGACGGCCGCAGCAGCTACGCGGCGCTGGCGGCGGCGACCGGCCGCAGCGAGGCGGCCGTCGGCCGGCGCGTCGAGCTGCTGCTGGAGCGCGGCGCGCTGTTCGTCTCGACTGAGGTCGCGAAGGCCCCGCTGGGCCTGCGCACGCTGGCGACGCTGTGGCTGACGGTCGCGCCGGCCGATCTCGTCGCGGTCGGCGAGGAGCTGGCGCGCCACGTCGAGGTCGAGTTCGTCGGCGCGATCTCGGGTGCGGCGAACCTCGTCGTGTCGCTCGCCTGCCGCGACAACGCCGGCCTCTACCGCTACCTGACAGGGCCGCTGGCGGCGGTGACGGGGGTCGATCGCTGCGAGGTCGTCGTCGCGGGCGCGCGGCTGAAGCAGGCGGGCACCGTGATGGACGGCGACCGCCTGCCGAACCCGCTCGCGGAGGAGCCCGCTAGCGGCGCTTGAAGGGGGCCAGCAGGCGGCCCCAGGAGCGGTTGACCTGCTTCCACTCGTCGACGCAGCGGCCGGCGCGCTCCTTCGGCAGGCCGTCCTCGCCGATCAGGACCTTGAAGTTCTTCGGGTCCGAGCCGTAGGTCCAGCAGAGGAACTGGTAGACGCGCTGCTCGGGCAGCGAGTGCTCGTCGGCGAAGTCGCCCTCCTGCAGGTCGCGCGAGTTGGCGATCGCGTCGAACAGCAGCGCGGCGGTGAAGGCGCTGCGGGGGCCGAAGTTCGGCGACTTGTTCAGCAGGAAGGCGGCGAAGCCGTCGACCGCGTCCTCCTCGCGCCCGGTGACGGGGATGTCGAGCTGGTCGACGAGCGCGTGGCCGATCTCGTGCGCGACGACGAACTCGTTCGCGTAGATCATCGCCTGCGTCGGCGTGATGCCGGCGTTGGTGCCCTCCAGCTCCTTGCCGAGCGCGGCGATCTCCAGCGTCAGGAAGCTGCCGGGGAAGTTGATGAAGCTGAGGCGCGTGCCGTCGTTCAGCTTGACGTTCGGGAAGTAGGCCGGGCCCTGGTCCAGCTCGTCGCCGAACAGGACCGGTATCTCGCGCGGCAGCACGTAGCGCTTGTTGACGAGCTTGACGAGCCGCTGCATCGCGCCGGAGCGCTTGAGCGCCTGCGCGGCCTGCTTGTGGTCGGCTCTGAACGTGCCCCACTCCAGCGAGAAGCCCTTCTTCGCGGCGGCCGCGGCGGCGACGGCGGAGGGGCTGGTGACGGGGGCGGCCGGGGCGGCGGCGGCGCCGGCCGGGACGCCGGCGGCGAGCGCAAGCGAGGCCGACGCTGCGAGCGCGGCCAGCTTGGGGGAACGAACGAGACGCATGGACGGAAGATTCGGCCGCATGCAGGCGCTCCTTGAGCGGCGCGAGCGTTGTCGGTCGCTCTGAATTCAGGAATGTAAGCGTCCCTTCATGTTCGCTCAAGTTCAAACACCAGATCCCGATCAGAGGAGTACGGGCCCGCTGTCCTGCGGGCCGCGAGGGGGTCACCGCAGGGGCCGCCGCCGTCCTCCTTGCCGTTGCCGTTGGCCGTTCGACCGAAGGACCAGAGATGTCACCCGCCGCCCGCCGCCGTCCCCGGCCGGCCTCGCCGCATGCGCGCTCGCCGCGTCCTCGTCGCGCGCTCGGTCGCGCCGGCCGGATCGTCGCCGGCCTGCTGGTGGGCGTCGCTGCCGTCGCCGTCCCGGCCTCCTCGGCGCAGGCGTTCGGCACCGTCTGGGGGATCCTCGGCCAGCACAGCGAGCACGAGCGCGTGACACGGCTCGGCCTGCAGTGCGGCGGCACCGTGCAGGCACCCGAGTGCTTCCAGCCGGTCTCGCTCGACAACCTCGCCGGCAAGCGCGGCAGCTTCGGCGCCGTCGGCGCGGCCGACAACATCCCGCTCCACCTGCACAGAGACCGCGACTACTGGCATTGCGACAACAGCGACTGGGTCGCCGAGACGCTGCACGGGATCAGAGGCAGATACGGCCAGTCCGACACCGACGCGCACAGACGTCTCTACCAGTGCATCCAGTGGGGCAGAGACAAGCTCTACGGGACGAGCGAGATCGGCGGCGGCAGCTTCCCGCCGGCGACGCCGACCTGGGGCGCGGTGCCGCAGGCGAGAACGCTGTGGAAGAACAGAAAGCCGGACACGTCCAACCCCGGCGTCGGGATCTTCAGCACCACCTGCACGTACAACGGCACCCGCGGCCTGCGGCCGAAGTGCAACGTGCTCGAGCCGTTCGGCTACGTGCTGCACATGGCCGAGGACTTCTACTCGCACACCAACTGGGCCGACTACGCCGATCCGGCCAGACGGCTGTCGGTGCAGAACCCGATCGGCCTCGGCCGCAGCGACCTGGCGCCGTTCCTCGACCTGCGCGTCGGCTACCGCGGCACGCAGCCCGGCAACTTCACCGGCTCCTGCTACCCGAAGAAGAAGTGCGGCGACAAGCGCGTGATCCACGGCGAGTCGTCGAAGGACCTCGGCCTCAACAAGGACAAGGGCCTGATCGACATCAGAAGCGGCAGAGTGACCGACCCCGGCACGCCGCGCGGCGCGGTCGTCGTCGAGGGCGTCTCGAACGTGCAGCGCGCCGTCGACATGGCCGCCAGAGAGGCGAGACGGCAGTGGGTCGTCTTCCGCCAGGCGCTGACCGACGAGTACGGTCCCGCCGACGCCGCCCGCTTCGCCTGCGTGCTGACGACCGACCGCGCCGAGGTCTGCGACAGACAGAACGTCGTCGTCGCGGTCGCGACCGGGGCGGACAGAAGAGCCGCCGCGAGAGGTGCGCGTGCAGCGGCTGTCTCCGACGACGCCGAGGTCAGCGCCGGGCTGCGGCTGCTGAAGAGCCTGCCGCGCGCCGCGCGCGTCGCGGTCGTCACCTACGACCGCGCGTCGGGCGTGCAGGACGTCGACCGGTTCGTGCGGCCGGGCGCCGCGCGCATAGACGACGCGCTGACCGGCGATCCTGAGCCCGACCCGGACGTCAGCCGCGAGATCGCGCGCGACCGCGACCCCGAGGACGACCCGACGATCACCCCGGTCGCCGACGCCGCGACGCCCGGCTACACGCCCGGCGCGGACGAGGACTTCACGCACGGCAGCGAGGAGGGCGCCGCCCTCAACGAGGAGGACGAGGCCGACCCCGACTCCCCCCAGTCGCAGCTCGACGCCCAGCCGGCGCCGGATGCCGACGCGCATCGCGAGGACGCCGCCGCTGCCGCCTCGACGCTGGGCGCGGCGCCCGCGCCGGCGTTCGGCGCGCGGACGGCCGCCGCGTCGGCGCCGCTGGCGCGCGCCGCGGCCGGCGGCCACGACCCGGACGCGACGGCCGAGGCGCTGCGCAGCGCGCGGCGGCTGCTCGACATGCGCGACGCGCCGCGCGGGCAGCAGGGCGTCGCGCTGATCGCCGACGAGCTGGGCGACGTGCCGGCGGTGCTGGAGCAGCTGCAGGCGCTGCGCCGCGACGGCGTGCGCGTCTCGCTCGCGATCCACGCGCCGCGGTCGGTTCCGGCGCGCGTGCTGCACGCGGTCGAGGCGACCGGCGGCAGCGTGCTGGCGACCGCCAGCGAGGCTGAGCTGACCCGCTTCGCCGCGCTCGTGCGGACGGCCGGCATGACCCGCCTCGGCGACGCCTTCGCCCACCGCAAGGCGCCGCTGACGCCGGCGACGCCGCCGCTGCTGAGCGTCACCGCAAGAGGGCGCGACCTCCACGCCGTGACGGCGCCGGCCAAGCGTGCCGCGCGGCTGCAGCTGCACGCGCTCGACGGCGCGCTGACCGCGCGCGTGCGCGACACCGGCGCGGGCACGACCCGCCGCCTGCGCGTCGGCGCCGGCCGCAGCGCCTCGCTGCCGCTGCGCGCCGGCCGCCACTACGAGCTGTTGGTCGCCGGCCCGGACGGCCGTCGCTACGAGACCGCCCTGGTCCGCTGAGCAGGGTGTCAGACCAGATGTCGACGAAGGGAATCGATCGCATGTCCGCCGCCGTCCGCCGCAGCCCTGCCCGGTCGGGCGGCCGCCTCCGCCGCGCCGCCGCGCTCGCCGCGCTGCTGCCGCTGACGGCCGCCGCAGCCGCGCCCGCCGCCTCGGCTGCCGCCGCGCCCGGCGCGTCCGCTGCCGCCGCCGCGCCCGCCGCCATCGCGCTGACCCCGACCGGGATCGCGCCGGTCGCGGTGCCG
Source organism: Conexibacter sp. CPCC 205762 (assembly GCF_030646155.1). Classification (GTDB taxonomy): domain Bacteria; phylum Actinomycetota; class Thermoleophilia; order Solirubrobacterales; family Solirubrobacteraceae; genus Conexibacter. The sequence continues at coordinate 52,471 of NZ_JAUTDN010000027.1, read as the reverse complement.
TCGGCGCTGGCGCCGGTCGCGCTCGCGCTGCCGGCGAGCACGACCGCCTCCGGCTACGCGCCGCTCGGCGACGTCTCGCGCGACTACGCCTTCAGCGAGCAGGAGACCGACGCGACCGCGGTCGACCAGCCGCGCCGCCGCGCCGACCTGCTCGGCGCGCTCGGCCTCGGCGTCGTCGGCGACACCGCGCTGAGAGCGGGCGGCAGCGGCGCGCTGACGATCTCGCTCAGCAGACAGACCGACGTCGCCACGCGCGTGCGCGCGGCGCGGGTGGTCGTGCGGATCCCGTCCGCCTACCGCTTTGGCGGCGTGCGCGCGCCCGGCTGGAGCTGCACGCCCAGCGGCCGCCTCGTCCGCTGCGCCGCGCCGGCCGCGACGAGCGCCGGCCGCCACGCCGCGATCCGCGTCGGCCTCGTCGCCAGGCGCGCCGGCAGCGCCGCCGTCCGCGTCAGCGCGAGCTGGCGCGAGGGCGCCGCCAAGCCGGCCGCGAGAGCGACGACGCCCGCCGCGTCCGCCGCCGCCCGCAGAGCCGCCGCCCGCCCCCGCACCGCGACCGCGACGGAGCGCTTCCGTGTCCGCCAGCCGCTCGCGATCAGCTTCGCGGCGACCCAGCGGAAGCTGCTCGGCGCCGGCACGGGCGTCGACGCGCCGCCGCTCGTGCTGAGCGCGAAGCTGCGCCGCTACGACAGCGCGCTGCCGGTCGACTACCGCTGGCGCCAGATCTGCGAGCCCGCCCGCACCCGCGCTGACGCCAGAGGCCGCACGCGCAGAGGCGGCAGAGCCCGCAGCGCCGCGAACGCCTGCCCCCGCGTCCAGTGGCAGACGCCGACCGGCGGCCGCGCCTCCGGGCCGGTCGTCACCGCGCAGGTGCAGGTGCCGGCCGTCGCCGACGCGACGAGACTGCGCTTCGAGCTGGTCGCGCGCGACTGGCGCGGTGAGACGCGCGCGGTCACGACCGTCACCGTCCTGCCGCGTCGCGCCGCGAAGCTCGCCGCGCCCGCGCGCAAGCTGAGAGTGGTCGAGCGCGGCGAGGCGAAGGTCCGCCTCTACAACGCCAGAAAGCGGCTCACCCGCGGCCTCCACGTCAGCGGCTCGGCGCTCGCCGGGCCGCGCGTCGGCCAGCGCGTGAAGCTGCACGTCGACCCGCAGGGCGGCGAGCTGACGCGCGTCCGCTGGCGCGTCGCCAAGGGCCCGCGCACGCTGCTGCGCGGCAGCAGCGTCAGCAAGCGCGAGATCACCTTCACGATCCCGCGCGGCCGGCGCACGTTCGTCGTCGAGGCGGGCGCCGTCGTCGCCGGCAAGCGCGTCCGTCAGCGCGCGACGATCCACGTCGCCGGCCCGCTGCGGCCGGCCCGCAACCTCGCCCGCCGCGGCCTGCTCGGCGGCAGCGGTGCGGTCGACACGCCGACCGACGGCGGCACCTTCTGCACGCTCTGGGGCGCCGCCCAGCGCGGCGACACGAGCGCCGGCACCGACGCCGCGCCGATCGTCACCGCCGACGGCGCGCGCGTCACGCTCGGCCACGCGTCGACCACCGCCGACGACTGCACGTCCGACGCCGCCCGCGTCGAGTTCCAGACCGCGACCGTCCGCCTCGGCGGGCTCGTCTTCGAGGACGTCGCCGGCAGCGTCGGCGACGACGGGATCGTCTTCAGCTCCGGCTGGCTCGACCTGCCCGACGGCTGGTGGAGCGACCTGCCGCCGCGGCTGAGGATCACGCCCCCGAGCGCCGGCTCGTTCGCCGCGCCGCTCGACGCGAGAGGCGCCTGGGGCGCGCTGCGGGCGCAGATCGCGCTCGACGACGGCGTCGAGCTGCTGCCGCTGCCGGAGGGCTGGACCTTCCCGAGAGGCCAGAGCACGCTCGCCTACGTTCCGGCCGAGCAGCGCTTCACGCTCAGATCCGTCGCGCAGGCGGCGGCCGGCGAGAACGGCCGCGTCACGCTCGACGGCAGCATCGCGCTCGACGGCACGACCAGCGTCAGCGTCGCCGCCGACCGCCTCGTCGTGCTGCACGGCGTCGACGACCGCACGGTCGCGCTCTCCGGCGTCGGCACGCTCACGACCGACCCGAGCGCCGCCAGCGACGACGCCAGATCCGACGGCGACGACGAGACGCCCGCCGACGACGCCAGAGCGTTCAGCGCCCGCGTCGGCAGCGGCCCGCGCGCCAGAGCCGCCCACTTCCCGAGTGGTGGCGACGGCACGCTGACCGGCTCGCTGACGCTGAGAGCTGAGGGCGAGCTGGCGCTGACCTCGAACGTCTCCGTCAGCGACGTGACGGCGCGCTGGGACGCCGACGGCATCGCCGTCTCCTCCGGCGTGCGCGTGAGCACCTCGCGCGACGACTTCGAGGCGATCGCCAGAGGCGAGTACGTCTCGACCTCGCAGTGGAAGCTGACGATCGCGCAGACGAGACCGTTCGGCCTCGGCGACGGCGTCACGCTCGACGAGGTCGAGGGCAGCCTCGAGCGCGCCCCCGGCGAGGACGACCACGACACCTTCCAGGTCAGCGTCGTCGGCGCGGTCCACGGCTGGAGCCCGTCGGACCAGCTCAAGAACGTGACCGTGCGCGGCGCGATCACGAACGCCTGCACGAGCGAGGAGACCGGCTGCAGCACCAGACAGGTGCGGCTCGCAATGGAGGTGACGGGCGACGCGCACGTCGCCGGCCAGGTCGTGCCGTGGTACGGCATCGCCGCCGTCAACCTGTCGACCTTCGCGGTCAGATTCGAGGGCGGCGCGCAGCTCGCCGGCTTCGGCCCCGACGACCTGCGCCTGACCGACGTCCGCCTCACGCTGACGACCGACGGCCCGCAGTGGTGCAAGCCGGCCGGCGCCGCCGAGAGCGCCGCCGACGACGCGCCCGCGCCTGCAGAGGACGCGCCCGCCACGCTGGAGTCCGACCAGGAGCTGTCGTTCGGCGTCAGCGCCCGCGGCAGGCTGCTCGGCGAGCCGTTCACGGCCGACGGCGAGTTCGCCCGCTCCGGCTACTGCATCACCGGCTCGTTCGGCAGCTTCACGCCCGACGGCCTGCCGGCCGGCGAGGGCAGAGCGCCGCTCGTCGACCAGGTCCGCTTCGCCTACGCCTCGAAGGCGGCCGACGTCGTCGTCGCCGGCAAGACGATCAGACTGGGCGCCGGCGACGTGCGCCTCTCCGGCGTGCTGAACCTGCCGGAGGATCGCCTGCCGGAGGGCGTCGGCAGAGTCCTCGGCGGCAAGGCCGACCTGTCGCTCGCGCTGACCCGCGGCGACGGCGGCTACGGCCTCTCCGGCGCGGCGCTGTTCAGCTTCGCGAGACCGGTCAACCTGATCGGCGAGCGGCCCGAGGACACGCGCCTGGGGCTCACCGCCGTCGAACTGTCGTTCGACTACAGCGCCGGCACGAGCCTGCGGCTGGAGATGGCCGCCAAGGGCGCGCTGGAGACGCCGGCGAACGCCGACAGAGGCGTCGCCGCCTCGCGCACGCCGCTGTTCGTCGCGGCCGGCGTCGAGCTGGGCGCGCCGAGCGTCAGCCTCAGCGCCGGCGTCGACGTCAGCGACCCGGCGCTGAAGAACGGCACGGTCGAGAACGCCTTCGGCCAGCAGGGGCTCGACGTCCACAGACTGCTGGTGTCGGCCTCGGTCGGCGTCGACACGAGCTTCGGCATCGCCGCCGACGCGACGCTGCCCGACGGCTGGAGCGACTCGCTCGGGATGCCCAAGCGGACGCCCGCGAAGGTCGCCTTCAGCGTCTCGCAGACGAACGCCTGCCTGGAGCTGGAGGTCGGCCAGCTGCCGGCCGTGCTCGGCGGCCCCGGCAACCCGCAGCCGATCCTGAAGCTGGGGCCGCTGGCGGCCAACTGGGCGCAGATCGTCGTCGCCCCGACCGGCTGCACGATCGGCAACCCGGCGCCGGGCAAGCCCGGCTACAAGATCGACCCGGGCTTCGCGCTCGGCTTCGACGGCCAGGTCGGCCCGACGCCGGTCACCTTCGCGGCCGCGATGCGCAAGCACGGCACGGCCGACTTCGCGGTCAGAGGAACGGTCCGCGTCGGCGCCTTCGACGCCGGCCCGGTCTCCTTCCGCCGCACCGCGCTCGACCTCGACATCGACACCGGCGGCGCCAACCGCCACATCGACGTCGCCTTCTCCGGCGGCCTCGACGCGGGCGAGTCGACGATCGACGTCGAGGGCCGCTTCAACGCCAACGACAACGCGATCAGCGCGGCCCTGAGAGGCAGCGGCAGACTGCGCTTCGCCGGCACGACCTTCGCCGAGGGCGCCGTCCTCGCGAAGCTCGAGTTCGCGAAGGAGAAGGGCTCGTGGACGGCGCGCAGCGCCCAGGTCGACGCGCGCACGCGCATCATGGGCGCCGAGGCCGGCCTGCTGCTGTCCTACGGCGACGGCTCGGTCAAGACCGCCGCGGGCGCGTTCCAGTACAGCGCGACGGTCGGCCCGCTGGGGATGCGCGCCGGCGCGCTGTTCGCCTACGCGCCCGACGGCGTGCGGCTCGACGGCAACCCGAACGACTGCTCGATCTCGCGCCTGGCGGAGGAGAGAGGCGGCAAGGAGCTGATGCTGCGGCTGTGCAGCGCGATGCGCCTCGGCCCGCTCTCCTACGACAAGACGCTGAATCTGTCGCTGCCGCAGCAGTGGGACTTCGACTTCGTCGTCCCGCGCAGCGAGGTCGGCGTCTACGTCGCCTCCGTCTACATGCAGGGCGAGCTGCGCTCGTCGCTGCGGGTCGGGCTGAACGGGCTCAACTTCTGGGTCCGCAACGGCTCGGCGCGCGCCGGCGGCTGCGTCTCGATGCTGTGGTGGAAGAAGTGCGCTGACGGCGTCAACGTCAACTTCAACCCCGGCAACGGCAAGTTCGAGGGCTCGTTCATCGGCATCCCGGTCAGCTGGGGCTCCGACGCCTGGCGTTCCAGCCCGGCGCCGGCGACCGAGACGGCGCCGCAGGCCGGTGCCGACGATCGCGTCCACGTCGCGCGCGCCGAGCGGATCGCGTTCGAGACGCGCGCGAGCGCCGGCGCCGCCGTCAGACGGACCGTGTTCGCGCCCGCGAAGGGCGGCGCGATCCCGGCCGGGGCGATCCTCGACCCGGCTCGCAACGAGGTGACGGTGACGCTGCCGCTGGTCGCGACCGCCCGCGCGGGGCTGCCGAGAGCGGCGAAGGCGTTCATGCTGACGTTCAACGGCGTCGCCTTCGACGGCGAGCTGCCGCGCACGCGAGCGACCCCGCTGCCGGGCGGCAACCTGCCGGCGGCGGCGTACGTCAGCGCCGACCTGGCGCGGATCCCGGACGCGGGCGAGACGGTCGCCCGCGCGCTGGAGCAGCCCGGCCTGCTGGTCGTCGAGAACGGCGGCCGCAAGCTGCGCTGGAACGCCGCGCCCGAGCAGGAGGCGGCGCTGATCGCGGCCGGCCTGCCGATCGCGATCGAGCTGGACCTGAACCCCAACCGCACCGCCGAGTCGCGCAGAGCGCTGACCGCCGCGCGCGCCTGAGAGGACGAAGCAGTGAGAACACGGACGATGACGGCGCTGATCGGCGCCGCGACGATCGCGGCGTTCGGCGTCGCGGCGGGTGCGGGCGCGGCCGGGGCGAGCGCCGCCTCCAGCTCGCCGTTCGCCTGCGACCAGCCCGGCTGGGCCGGCGGCGCCGCGATGCGGCTGACGATCGAGCGCAACAAGGCGGCGTCGATCCCGGTCCCGCGCCCCTGCTTCCCGCAGGGCGCGTCGATCCGCGCGCGGCTCGCGTGGGCCGACGGCGACGTCGACTCATGGTCGTCGACGACGGCGCGCTTCGTCCGCTTCAAGCCGCGTGACGACAGAGAGCGGACGGTCGCGATCGAGTTCGAGTCCGACAGCGTCAAGGGCAGCCAGCGGGTGCTGGTCGACATCAGAGGCTGGCTCCCCGGCCCGAACGCGATCGCGATCGGCGACTCGGTCACCGCCGCCTTCGGCTACTGCGGCATCAGCGACGTCTGCACCAGCCTCAACACGCCGGTGCAGAACTCGTGGCTGTCGCTGAAGGACTGCAACCAGGAGGCCGAGTACCCGAAGCTGCCGGACAACGCCTGCTCCAACAACCGCGGCAAGGGCCTGCCGTGGACGAAGGAGGGCGCGGTGGGCGCGACGAACGCCGGCGTCTCCTACCCAGGGCAGTTCGACTCGTGGCTGCGCAGAGCCTCGCGCGCGGCCGGCTTCCAGAACCCGCCGACGGTCCGCAACTGGGGCGTCTCGGGCGCGCGCCCGGCGCACTGGGACCCGACCCCGATCGCCAACGACCCGACCAACAAGAACAGCACGCCCGGCGGCTTCAGCGGGGAGACGAAGAAGATCGACGACTCGCTCGTCGTGATGACGCTCGGCGCCAACAAGCTGCTGGCCGACTTCCTCTCGTTCGACTTCGCCTGGCCGATGAGCTGGTTCGCCGACACGACCGGCGACTACGCCAAGTGCACCGGCGCCAGAGGCTGGTTCTGGGGCTACGAGGAGGCCGGGAAGGCGAGACTGAAGCGCTGCTTCGAGGAGGACTGGGCCGTCAACAAGCAGGCCGAGCACCTCACCTCGGTCTATCGCACGCTGCTGTCGCAGGGCGATCGCGTGCTCGTGCTCGGCTACCACCTGGCGTGCCCGTCGACCTTCGGCACCTGGCAGCAGATGAGCTTCAGCGACGGCCCGGCCGGCGACAACACGAGCGCCTGCATCTCGCACAAGGGCGACAACGGCATGTCGCAGTTCGACCAGGCGCTGTACGTCTCCGGTCTGCTCAACGACGCGATCCGCGACGCGGTCGACTCGACCCGCTCGTGGGCGCGCGCGCAGTGGCCGGGCGAGGGGCGCGACAGCCGCATCGCCTTCGTCGACACCGCCGCGCTCGACGACTGGACCGCGCACCAGACGTGGAACAGCGAGAAGTGGGTCTTCCCGAACGACACCGGCATCCACCCGTCGATCGCGGGCCACGCGGTGATGGCGAAGAACGTCGCCGAGCAGGCCTGCGGGCTGCTCGGCCTGTACTGCGTGCAGCATGCGGCGCTGAACCCGGCGGAGTACAGATTCCCGGGCAGAGGCGCGCGGGTGGCGACGGCTTCCGCCGCTCCCACGGCCGCCGCCTCCGCGGTCGGCTCGGCGGCCCGCAAGCGTGCCGGCGCGGTCCGCGGCGCGACGGTCGTCGCGCGCGTGGGGGAGACGAAGATCACCGCCGCGCAGGTGCGGCGGATGGGCCGCCTGCTCGGCGACGACGCCCGTCGCCCGTCGAGCACGACCGCTGCCGAGGCGCTGAAGTCGCTGATCACCGGCGCGCAGGTGCGCGCCGAGGCGCGACGGCTGCGGATCGCGGTGCCGTCCGGCGCGGCGGTGACGCGCAGGGCGCGCGGCTTCGCCGACGGCGGCAGAGGCCTCGCGGCCGAGCGCCGCTACGTGACCGTGTCGGCGCTGCTGAGCGAGCGCGTCGGCGAGCGGCTCGTCGGCCGGCCGGCGTTCCCGACGGCCGCGCAGGCGCGGGCGTACGTGAAGCGCGACTGGCGCGGCGCGACGATCTCGCCGGAGGAGCGCACGCTCTGCCTCGTCTACGCGGCTGACCCCGCCGGCGCCGTCGCCGCGCGCGACGCCTTGGCCGCCGGCGAGTCGTGCGCGGCGGTCGAGGAGCGGCTCGGCAGCGTCGAGCCCGGCGTCGCCGCCGGCGTCCGCACGGTCGGCGCCGACGACCTCTCGGCCCCGCTCTGGCGGCTCGCGGCCGCGACCGCGCCGGGCACGGCGGTCGTCGGCAGCGGCGCCGACGCCGCGGTCGCGCTGCGCGTCGAGTCGAAGCTCCCGGCGCGCCGCGTCGGCCTCGACCGGATGACGATCGCCGCCGCCCGCGAGTCGCTCTACGACGACCGCGTCGACGCCGCCCGCGAGCGCGCCCAGACGCTCGTCGACCGCCGCTACCGCAAGGCCACCCGCTGCACCGCCGCAGCCGCCGGCAACCCGGCCTGCACGACCCAGCACGGCGCCTGGACCTGGTGAGGTACGCGGATCCGGCCGGCCCGCGCGCTCGCGGCCGGCCGGATCCGCACCATCCAGCTCACGTCAGCGCTCACCGATCAACTTGACGGAGGAGCATCGATATGCGCGTTCGCGGCCTCGCCGGGCGAGACCTGTCAGGTCCACGGCGGGCAATCCTGGAGAGTCCTCGTGCCCGGTGGCGTCGACTACTGGCTGAGCTGGCCGCAGAACTTCTACATCGCCGCGTATGGCACGACGACGACCTACTACGGTCACGGCAACGGCCAGGCGAGCGGCTACATCGATCGGGTCGCGATCAACCAGTCCACCTGCGCATAGGCTGACCTGCAGACCTCCTGGGGCCGCCGCGTGCGGCCCCAGGAGGCCAGCCGTCACGTTTCGAGCAGGCCGGCTATCATTCCCCGTCCCGCAAGCGCCCGTAGCTCAGCTGGATAGAGCGTCGGTCTACGGAACCGAAGGTCAGAGGTTCGAATCCTCTCGGGCGCGTATCGGACGGAAAGCCTCGCGAAAGCGGGGCTTTTCTCGTTCTCGGGGTGGCGCACGCCGGTGAAGCCAAGGCTTTGGTGAACGTCGTGCGACGACTGCATCGGCCATCATCTTCCGCATGCCCGCCGACGACCCGCAGACGACCGTGTTCGTCCACACGCTGAGAGTCCGCTACGCGGAGTGCGACATGCAGGGGCATGCGTTCAACGCGCAGTACTTCACCTGGCTCGACATCGCGCACACGGAGCTGTGGCGGGCGACGGTGGGGCCGTACCAGGAGTTCGTCGCCGCGGGGTTCGAGTTCGTCGTCGCGGAGGCGTCGGCGCGGTTTCGCAGCCCGGCGCACTTCGACGACGAGATCGCGATCACGGTCGAGGTCGTGGCGCTCAGCAGCTCGTCGATGACGACGCGGCACACGATCCGCCGGAGCGAGGAGCTGCTCGCCGAATGCTCGCTGCGGCACGTCTGCGTCGACGCGCGCGAGCTCGGCAAAGCGCCGTGGCCGGAGGCGGTTCGCGCCGCCTTCGCGCCGCTCGTCGTCGCCGCCTGAGACGCCCGCGGGGCGCGGGCGCGGCTGGCTCGCGCCTTCCAACCAGGCCATCCGTCAGTCCCGAACACCGGTTGGGCGAGGCGGGGGCCACTGGGAACGTCGTCGCGGCATGTGGGCGGAGGCCCACTCGGCGACGGAGGAGTGAGAGAGATGGACTCAAGGATCCTCGCGCGGCGGACGCGCGGCGTCTTCGCAGCGTTGGCGACCGGCGCGCTGCTGGTCACGGCGGGCTGCGGGTCGAGCGACGACAGCGGCGCGTCGACCGGCGGCTCGGGCGGAGGCGGCGAGAAGGGCGAGATCGTCATCGGCGCGACGGGCCCGCTCTCGGGTCCTGCCTCGTCGCTCGGCGAGCTGTACAAGGGCATGAACGCCAAGCTCGACGAGATCAACAGAGCCGGCGGCATCGACGGCAACAGAGTCAAGCTCGTCGTCAAGGACGACCAGCTCAACCCGGCGAACACGCCCGGCGTCGCGCGGCAGCTCGTCGAGGGCGACAACGTCTCGATGATGTGCGGCGTCGCCGGCTCGCCGACGACGGTGTCGATCATGCCGTACCTGAAGGCGCGCAGAATCGCGCTCGTCGCCGCGGCCGGCTCGTCGGAGCTGACCGACGACAACGCCTTCCTGCCGCTGCCGACCTACCCGTCGCTGGCCGCCGGCATCACGAAGTACGCCGTTGAGGAGATGGGCAAGAGAAAGGTCGCGATCGCCTACACCGACGACGCCGTCGGCAACCCGACGCTCGCCGGCACGAAGTGGCAGCTGGAGCAGATGGGGCTGGAGCCCGTCGCCGAGGTGAAGTTCAACGGGCAGGCGCCCGACCAGAGCGCGACCGCCGCGAAGCTGAAGGACTCCGGCGCCGACTTCGTCGTCCTCAACAACACCGCCCCGATCGTCGCCAGCGTCATCCGCGCTTCGGCGAAGGTCGGCTACAAGCCCGAGTGGGGCGTGCTGTGGCCGGCGCTCAACCGCGGCATGGTCGAGCTCAGCGGCGGCACGATCGACGACAACGTCATCTTCGCCTCGCCGTTCCCGCTCGGCGACTCCGACAGAGCGCAGACGTTCCGCGACGCGCTCAGAACGTCCGGCCAGAGAGCGGACGCGACCGACAGCATCGTGATGCTCGGCTGGGTCACGGCGACCGCCTGCCTGGAGGTCATCAGACGCGCGGTGCAGGAGGCCGGCGGCGGCAAGCCCTCGCGCGAGCAGATCGTCGAGGCGATGCCCGGCCTGACCTACTCCGACGACTACGTCTCCAACCTCGAGTGGACGAAGGAGAACCACGCGGTCAGAGGCGATGCGCTGATCGTCGGCATCAGAGGCGGCAGATTCGAGGCGCTGACCGACTTCCAGCCCCTGCCGGACGCCCCGACGGACGAGGGCTGATCGCGGCGGCCCGCTGAGGAGGCACGAACCATGGATCTCTTGGAAACGAGCTTGATCTCAGGCGTCGTCAGCGGGCTGCTCTACGCCCTTGCCGGCGTCGGCCTGGTGGTCATCTACCGCGTCTCGGGCTACGTCAGCTTCGCCCAGGGCGACATCGCCGCCGTCGCCCTCTACCTGGGCTTCTGGCTGCACCAGGGCGGCGCCCCGTACCTGATCGTCGCGGTCGCGGTGGTGATCGCCGGGGCCGCGCTGGGCGGGTTGGTCGGCCGCTTCGTCGTGGTGCCGATGGAGCGATTCGGCATCTTGGCGGCGGCGATGGCGACGATCGCCGTCGGCATCACCATCCAGGGCCTCGAGAACGCCTTCATCGGCGGCGAGGCGCGGCCCTTCCCCTCGGCCGGCGAGGGGACGGCGGTGACGATCGGCTCGGTCTCGCTGACCTGGGCCGACGTGATCTCGTTCCTCGTCTGCGGCGTGATCGTCGCGGCGCTGGCGACCGGCTTCAAGCGCACCCGCGTCGGGATCGCGATGCGCGCGGTCCACGACAACCCGGGCGCGGCGGAGATGCTCGGCGTCGCGTCGGTCTCGCTGAAGCGGATGAGCTGGATCGTCTCCGGCGCGCTCGCCGGCGTCACCGGCCTGTTCATCGCCCCGGTCTACTCGCTCACGCCGACGAGCGTCAACGCGATCGTCGTCTTCGGCTTCGCCGCGATCGTCGTCGGCGGCTTCGACTCGATCGCGGGCGCGGTCATCTCCGGCATGGTGATCGGCATCGCGACCAACCTGACCGCCGCCTACATCAACACCGACCTGGTGACGACGTCGCTGTTCCTGATGCTCGTCGCCGTCCTGCTGCTGCGCCCGCAGGGACTGTTCGGGCGACGACCGATGGCGCGGGTCTAGGAGGCCCCGATGAGCACTGCAAGCGCAGCTCCCGCATCGTCCAACGGCCGCGCCCCGCGCAACGAGCGGATTGCGGCCTCGGTCCGCACCGGGCGCGGCATCCTGCTGCCCGGCCGCGTCGGCCTGCTCGTCGTCGTCGCGGCGATCGTGCTGTTCGCCGGCATGACGGGCGACAACCCGCTCAAGTACTCGCTGATCATCGGCACGATCTACGCGATCGCGATCCTCGGGAACAACGCGATCACCGGGACGCTCGGCGAGATCAACCTCGCCGCCGGCGCGTTCATGGCGATCGGCGCCTACACCGCCTCGTACACACTCAGCAGAGGCTGGGGCCTGGCGACGGTGGTGCTGGCGGTGATCGTCGTCAGCACGCTGCTCGGGCTGCTGATCGCGATCCCGACGGTCCGCCTCTCCGGCCTCTTCACCGCGCTGGCCACCTTCGCGATGGCGTACGCGGTCCCCGACCTCGCGCTCGCGCTGTCGTCGATCACGGGCGGCGACGCCGGCACGGCGATCACCCCGCCGATCATCGGCAACACGTTGATCGACGGCTCCTCGACGGAGCTGCTGATCGCCGTCGTCGTGCTGTTCGTCGTGCTCGCCGCGGCGAACGCGTGGATGTTCAGCCGCACGATCGGCAGCCGGCTGCTGACCGTCGGCGAGGCGCCGCACGCGGCGCGCAGCTTCGGGCTGCGGCCGTCGCTGCTGAAGATCGCCGTCTGGGCCTGGGCCGCCCTGCTCGGCGGCATCGCGGGGCTGCTCTACGCGCTCGCGGTCGGCTTCCTCAACCCGACGGTCTTCACGACCTTCCTCTCGATCTCGCTGCTGGCCGGCGGTCTCGTCGGCGGCTCGCGCAGCGTCGTCGGCGCCTGGCTCGGCGGCCTGCTCGTCGGCACGCTGCCGCCGAACATCCAGTCGGTCGTGCCGGCCTCCTCGACCGGCATCGTCTTCGGCCTCGTGCTGCTGGCGGCGCTGCTGGCCGGCAGCGGCGGCCTCGGGCAGCTGCTCGAACGAGCGACGATCGCCCCGCTGATGCGGAGGAAGGAACGATGAGCGCGGAACTGCTGAACGGAAGCGGCGTCGGCATGCGCTTCGGCGGCGTGCACGCGCTGCGAGAGGTCGACGTCACGCTGCAACCGGGCCGGCGCCTGGGCCTGATCGGCCCCAACGGCTCCGGCAAGACGACGCTGCTGAACGTCCTGAGCGGCGTCTACCGCGCCACCTCCGGCGCGATCGGCTTCCAGGGCCGGCAGATCGACCGGCTCGGACCGGGCGCCCGTGCGCGGCTCGGGATCGTGCGCACCTTCCAGCACCCGCAGCTCGCCGCGAGCCTCACGATCGCGGAGAACGTCCGCCTCGGCGCCGCGCTCGGCCGGCGCGTCCACGGCCGCTCGGCCGCGGACGAGACGGTGCGCGTCGGCGAGGCGCTGGAGCTGTTCGGCTGCGCCGCGTACGCGGAGGGGCTGCCCGACGAGGTGCCCTACGGCGTCCGCAAGATGGCCGAGGTCGCGCGCGCGGCGGCGGTCGAGCCGGTCGTGCTGCTGCTCGACGAGCCGGCCGCGGGGCTCAGCCGCGAGGAGCGCGCCGAGCTGATCGCGGCGATCGAGGCGTACTACCGCGAGCACCCGCAGACCGCGCTCTGCCTCGTCGAGCACGACGTCCCGCTCGTGACCGCGCTCTGCCCCGAGCTGCTCGTCCTCGCGGCCGGCCAGCGGCTCGCGTCCGGGCCGGCCGAGGAGGTCGTCCGCGACGAGCAGGTGCGCGTCGCGTACCTCGGCGAGAACGTCGAGATCAAGGACAGGGAGGAGGTGGGCTGATGCTGTGCGCTGTCAACCTGCACGCGGGCTACCGCCGCGGCGTGCCCGTGCTGCACGGCATCGACCTGGAGGTCGGCGCCGGCGGCGCGCTCGGCGTGATCGGCCGCAACGGCGCCGGCAAGACCTGCCTGGCGCAGACGCTGACGGGCGCGCTGCCCGTGATGGACGGCACCGTGCTGCTCGGCGGCGACGACGTCAGCGGGAAGGGCAGCCGCGCCCGCGTCCGCGCGCGGCTGTCGCACGTGCCGGAGGGGCGGATGATCTTCGCCGACCTGACGGTGCGCGAGAACCTCGAGGTCGCCGCCTACGGCGCGGGGGTGAAGCTGACCGCGCAGCAGCTGCGCGACGTCGAGCAGCGCTTCCCGATCCTCGAGCGCAAGGCGCACGACCGTGCCGGCTCGCTCAGCGGCGGCGAGCAGCAGTGGCTGGCGATCGGGCGGGCGCTCGTGCAGCAGCCGCGCGTGATCGTGCTCGACGAGCCGTCGCTGGGGCTCTCGCCGGTCGCGATCGACGGCGTCGCCGAGGCGCTCGTGGGGATCCGCGAGGCCGGCGTCGCGCTGATCCTGATGGAGCAGAACCCCTACCTGCTGAAGGCCGTCTGCGACGAGGTGCTGCTGCTCGACCAGGGCCGCGTCACGAGATCGCTCGACGGCGAGGCCGGCGAGCAGCTCGTCGCCGAGGCCTACTTCGGCGGCTGACGCGCACCAGCCGCCGCTGCTGAACAGCCGCCGGGCATGCGATCCGCGCGCCCGGCGGCGTTCTGCTGCGCGGCCGGGCGCTCAGCCCGCCGCGCGCGTCTCGCGCAGCGCGCGGCGCGCCAGCTCGGGCACGCCGCTCTCCAACGCCAGCGCGTAGGGGTCGTCGGTCGTGCCGCGGACGGCCTGGGCGTAGATCGTCTCCAGCCCGACCGCGCCGCGCCAGAACGCGAACGTCGTGTACCAGCCGAGCGCGTCGATCGAACGGCCCGACCGCTGCGCGTAGCGCTCGGCGAGCTGGCGCCGGCTGGGGAAGCCGCCGTCGGCGACGGCGCCGGCGAGCGAGAGGATCGCGCCGGAGTCGTCGCCCGGCTCGGGCCACGCGGCGAGCAGCCAGCCGAGGTCGATCAGCGGGTCGCCGACGGTCGCGATCTCCCAGTCGAGGATCGCCGCCAGGCGCGCGGGCGCACCGGGCGCGAAGATGACGTTGCCGAGCCGGTAGTCGCCGTGGACGACGGTGACGTCGGCCTGCGGCGGTTGGTTCTGCTTCAGCCAGGCGAGCACCTCGTCGGCCTCGGGCACCTCGCGCGCGCGGCGCGTCTCCCAGATGCCGCCCCAGCGGCGCAGCTGCCGGTCGAGGAAGCGCTCGCCGTCGCCGAAGGCGGCGATCGCGGGGAGACGGACGTCGACCGCGTGCAGCGCGACGAGCGCGCCGATCAGCTCGTCGGCGATCGCCTCCCGCTGCGCGCTGCCGGCCAGCGCGGCCGGCAGCGTCGAGGTGATGACGTCGCCGTCGAGCTTCGCCATCACGTAGAACGGCACGTCGAGCACGGCGCGGTCGTCGCAGACCAGCAGCACCTCCGGGATCCGCGCGGCCGTGCCGCGCAAGGCCGTCAGGAAGCGGGCCTCGCGCAGCACGTCGTGGGCGCGCGGGTCGAACGGCGGCCGCGGCGGGCGGCGCAGCACCAGCTCGGTCTCGCCGCGCCGCAGCAGGAAGGTGACGTTCGAGTGGCCCTCGCCGAGCGGCGTCGCCTCCAGCGGGCCGGCGCCGATGCCGTGGGCGTCGAGCAGCCGCTCCAGCGGCTCAAGCGCCAGCAGCGGCGCGAGCGCCTCAGCGCCGGTCATGCGCGGGCACCAGCAGGAACTTCTGCACCTTGCCGGAGGTCGTGCGGGGCAGCGGCTCGACGCGGATCTCCCACTCGCGCGGGACCTTGAAGTTGGCCAGCCGCTCGCGGCAGAGCGCCTCCAGCTCGTCCTGGTCGACCGCGTCGAGGTCGTCGACGACGACGATCGCGCGGCCGACCTCGCTGTAGCGCTCGTGCGGCACGCCGACGACCGCCGCCTCCTTGACGGCGGGGTGGGCGCCGAGCACGCGCTCGATCTCGGCGGGGTAGACGTTGAGCCCGCCGCTGATGATCATGTCCTTGACGCGGCCGGCGATGTAGAGGAAGCCGTCCTCGTCGACCCAGCCGCGGTCGCCGGTGTGCAGCCAGCCGTCGACCAGCGTCGTGCCGGTCGCGTCCTCACGCCCGAGGTAGCCGTGCGTGACCGCGGGCGAGCGGCAGATGATCTGGCCCGGCTCGCCGGGCGGCGTGTCGGCGCCGTGCTCGTCGACGACCCGCACCGTCGCGCTCATCGACGCGCGCCCGGCCGAGCCGCGCTTGGTGATCGCGTGCTCGCCGTCGAGGTAGGTCATGATCGTCGGGAACTCCGACAGGCCGTAGCCCTGCAGGAACTGGGCGTTCGGCAGCCGCCGCTGGAGATCCTCGATCGCCTCGATCGGCACGTGCTCGCCGCCGCAGAGGATCAGCCGCAGCGACGACATGTCGTGCCGCTCGATGCTGTCGCCCTCGAGCACGAGCCGCAGCACCGAAGGGACGAGCAGGACGATCGAGATCCCGTGCTGCTCGACCTTGCCGCAGAACTCCTCGCCGGAGAAGCCGCCGCTGGGCCGCAGCACGACCGTGCCGCCGCGCCACCAGGTCGCGACCGTGTAGTCGTGGAAGCCGGCGCCCCAGCAGAGCGCGGGCAGCACGAGGTGGACGTCGTCCTCGGTCATCGCGAACTCGGCGACCTGCGTCAGCGCGTTGAAGAGGATGTTGCCGTGCGAGTGCATCGCGGCCTTCGGCAGCCCCGTCGTGCCGGAGGTGTACTGGAGCAGGAAGAGGTCCTCGGGCGCGGTCGGCGCGACCGGTATGTCGCCCGCGGCGCCGTCGGCGACGACCTCCTCGTAGCGCAGCGCGTCGGTCGCCGCGTCGGTCAGCGAGATCCGCCGCATGTCGGGGGACAGCTCGTCGGCGATCGAGTCGACGACGGCGTCGAAGGCCGGCTCGTGAACGAGCCAGGTGGTGCCCGAGTCCTCCAGCGCGTAGGCGATCTCAGGGCCCTTGAGGTAGTAGTTGAGCGGGACTGCGACGCCGCCGAGATGGGCGATCGCGTAGTACAGCTCGACGTACTCCGGCCGGTTGTAGAGCAGGATCGCGCAGCGATCCTCCGGCTTGAAGCCGGCGTTCGCGAGGCCGGTCGCGAGGCGGCGCACGCGCGCCTCGAGCTCGCCGTAGCTGATTCTGCGGTCTTCGAAGACGAGCGCTGTGCGATCGACGTCCGCCTGGCGCGCCAGGCGGTTGCGGTACAGCGAGTCGGCAAGCCCGTAGAGGCCCATGGATCTCCTCCTTGTCAAGGGAGCTCGACGCTACGACCGGCCCGATCATGCTCCAACGGCCATTCGGGTATCTCGCATGCGGCTGTCTCGGCGTGTCAGCAGTCGCGACGCTCGCCGGCGATGAACCGCACTCGGACGCGCTTTCACCGTGTCGAGCTGGAGTCGGGCTACGCCGTCGGATCGGTCAACGCGTGGCTGGTCGACGGCGACCCCTTCACGCTCGTCGACGCCGGCAGCCGGCTGCCCGGCGCGATCGAGCGGGTCGAGGCGGCCTGCGCCGCGCTCGGCCGCCGCGTCGAGCAGATCGAGCAGCTGATCCTGACCCACCATCACGTCGACCACGTCGGGCTCGCCGCCGAGGTCGCGCGGCGCTCCGGCGCGACGGTGGTCGCGCTGGCGCAGACCGCCGCCTACCTCGCCGACTGGGACGCCCAGGTCGCCCGCGACGTCGCGTTCGCGCGCGCCGCGCTGCGCGTCCACGGCTTCCCCGCCGCGATCGCCGAGGAGACCGGCGCGCGGCTGCAGGCCGAGGCAAGGTGGGCCGGCGCCGTCCGCGTCGACCGGCGGCTCGCGGTCGGCGAGGTCGTCGCGATCGGGTCGGGCAGCTTCGAGGTGCTGCACCGGCCCGGCCACAGCGAGACCGACACCGTCTTCCTCGACGCCGCGGGCGGCGTCACGATCAGCGGCGACCACCTGATGCGCGACCACGCGTCGATGCCGATGTTCGACCGGCCGATCGACACCGCGACCGAGTACGTGGCGCAGGCGCGGCGGTGCGAGCGGCTGCTGCGCTACCGCGGCTCGCTGGCGGACTCACTGCACGACCTCGACGGCCTGATGATCCCCGGCCACGGCGAGCCGTTCGAGCAGCCGCGCGAGGTGATCGGCCGCCACCTCGCCTTCCAGGACGAGCAGGCGCGGCAGGTGCTCGACCTGTTCGGCCGGGGCGAGACGCTGAGCGCCTGCGCCGTCGCCGAGCGGCTGTGGCCGCGCACCGCGTTCAGGTGGCCGTTCCTGAGCGCGAGCACTATCCTCGGCGTGCTCGGACGGCTGGCGGACGAGGAGCGGCTGACGCCGGTCGCGCTCGACGGCGACGCGATCGCCTACCGCCGCCCGAGATAGTCGGATGCGGTTCGCGCTCTGCGTCATCCTCTGGTCGTGTGGGTCGAGTTGACCACCCCGGAGGAGATGACATGAGCGCCACCGCGCCTTCGCTGACCGACGAGCAGATCTTCAAGGCCACCCGCGACTGCATAGAGGCGTGGAACACGCTCGACGTCGAGGCGACGCTCGCGACATACACCGACGACGTCGTCTACAGAGATCCGAAGACGCGCGGCAAGATCGTCGGCAAGGAGAACCTGCGTCGCTACCTGACGAAGTTCTTCCAGGTGTGGGACTTCCAGTTCACCGTCGTCGAGGAGTACCGCCTCGAGGGCAAGGACGCGCAGATGTGCATCTGGTCGGCCGACCTCACGCACCGCGCCGGCGGCGAGACGATCACGATCCACGGGATGGACATCTGCGAGGTGCGCGGCACCCAGCTCTCGCGCGACGAGGCGTACATGGACACGACGCCGCTGGCGGGGCTGGTCGCGGCGCAGCAGTAGAAGGGAGCGGGGCGCCGCAGCGGCGCCCCGCCGATCTCAGCGGCTCGCCGCCGCGACCGCCCACGGCAGGCGGTCGGCGTCCGCGGCGACCTGCGCTCTGAGCGCGCGCTTGTCGAGCTTGCCGGAGGCCGCCATCGGCAGCGCGTCGACGAACTCGACGTGCTTGGGCACCTCCCAGCGGCCGACGCGCGGCTCGCAGAACTCGATCAGCTCCGCGGCGGTTACCTCGCTTCCGGGCGCCTTCACCACGACCGCGACGACCGCCTCGACCCAGCGCGGATGCTCGGCGCCGACGACGGCGACCTCGTGGACGCCGGGATGCTGCGAGAGCACCGTCTCGACGACCGCGGGATAGACGTTGAAGCCGCCGGAGATGATCATGAAGCTCTTGCGGTCCTGCAGGAAGACGAAGCCGGCGTCGTCCTGGAAGCCGATGTCGCCGGTGCGGACCCAGCCGTCGCCGAGCGCGCGCCGCGTCTCCTCGGGGTTGTTGCGGTAGCCGGCGAGCAGCGGCCCGCGCGCCGCGATCTCGCCGGCTTCGCCGCGCGGCAGCTCGTTCGCGTCGTCGTCGAGGATCGCGAAGTCGACGTGCAGCAGCGGGCGGCCGACCGAGCCGGACAGGTCGCGGTCGCCGAAGCGGGCGCGGTCGGCGTCGCGCAGCATGCAGATCGCGCCGTTGGTCTCCGACGAGCCGTACCAGTTCTGCAGCTCGCAGCCGAACGCCTCTCTGGCGCGCGCGACGATGCCGGCGGTCGAAGGGCTGCCGAGCGTGATGACGGCGCGCAGCCGGTCGAAGGCGTCGAGCCGGCCGGCGGCGGCGTCGATGATCGCCGGCAGCATCGTCGGCACCGCGATCATCACGGTGACGCCGTGCTCGCGCGCGAGCTGGTGGGTCGCCTTCGCGTCGAACAGGCGCGGCAGGACCGTCGTCGCGCCGCGCGACATCGCGTACGAGCTGAGGTAGATCGGGAAGCCCGGCATCGGCAGGTTGTTCAGCACCACGTCCTCGCCGGTCAGCCCGCCCGCGAACGGCGCGGAGGCGAGCTGCCAGGCGGCGCCCTCGTTCGTCAGCAGCACGCCCTTCGGCATGCCGGTGCTGCCGGACGTGTAGGAGACGGCGAGCACGTCGGAGCCGCTCAGCGGCTCGGGCTCGAACGCGCCGGCGGCGGCGATCAGCGTCTCGAGGTCGAGCGGCAGCCCGTGGTCGGCGCCGAAGCCGATCACGTGGCGCCCGCCGGCGATCAGCCGCTCGATCGTCGCGCGGCCGAGGTGCTCGACGCAGTCTCCGCTGACCAGCACCGCGGCCGGATCGGCGTCGTCGAGGATGTGCTCCATCTCGCGCTGGGCGTAGCGCCAGTTGATGCCGACGCGGGCGATCCCGCTCTTGGCGCACGCGATCCAGTGCTCCATCGCCTCGACGGTCTCGTACGAGACGATCGCCGTGCGGTCGCCCTTCGCGAGCCCGAGCTGCCGCAGCGCTGCGGCGAGCCGGTCGGACCGCTCGTGGACCCCGCCCCAGCTGACCGACCGCGCGGGGTCGACGTATGCCGTTCTCTCCGGCATGACGGTGGCCAGCCGCCGCACGAGATCTCGGATGAACATGAACCTCTCTCCTTGTCGCGGGCGCCGATCATCGCGCCTCGGGCAGCGCGGCCGAGCGCCCGTCCAGCAGTCTCGGACCGCTCTCAACAGCGTACGATCGGCGCAGGAGGCTGGGCCGATGGACTTCGCGCAACTGATCCGCCAGGCGGCGCGGCATCACCGCGACAACGTCGCGGTGATCCACGACGACCGCCGCCAGACGTACACCGAGCTGTTCGATCGCGCCAGCCGTATCGCCAACGCGCTGAGCGACCTCGGCCTCCGGCGCGGCGACCGCGTCGCGCTGCTGACGCCCAACGCCTTCGAGACGATCGAGCAGATCGCCGGCGTGGCGCTCGGCGGCTTCGTGCGCTCCGCCCTCTACACGCACCAGACCGGCGAGCTGAACGCGTACATGATGGCCCTCGTCGACGCCCGCGCACTGATCGTGCACGCCGACCACTTCGCAGCGATCGAGCCCCACCTCGCCGACGTCGACACGCTCGAGCACGTGATCGTCTTCGGCGGCGACGCGGGCGGCCGGATCGACTACGAGCAGCTGCTGGCAACCGCCTCCGGCGCCGATCCGCAGGTGTCGCTGCGACCGGACGACGGGCACGTCGTGCGCTTCTCCGCCGGCACGACCGGCCGGCCGAAGGGCATCTACCACACGAACGCCGCCTGGATGGCGGTCGAGAACGAGTGGCGGCTGGCGATCCCGCAGATCGACGACCGCGACCGCTACCTCGCCGCCGGGCCGCTGACGCACCTGGCGATCATCTGCGTCTGGCCGATCCTGCAGGCCGGTGGGCGCGTCGTCGTGATGGAGGCGTTCGACGCCGGCCGGGCGCTGGAGCTGATCGAGCACGAGCGGATCACCTTCGCCGTGATCGTCCCGACGATGATCCAGGCGCTGCTCGACCACCCCGACGTCGGCCGGCGCGACCTCTCCAGCCTCCGCTGCCTGCACTACGCCGCCTCGCCGATCTCGGAGCGGACGGCGATCCGCGCGCTGGAGCGGTTCGGGCCGATCATGGTGCAGATGTACGCGCAGAGCGAGGCGATCCCCGCCACGATGCTGCTCGCCCACCAGCATCTGCCCGAGGGCGACGAACGCGAGCGGCGCTGGCTGCGCTCGATCGGGCGGCCGACGCCGAACACGGTGATCACCGTCGTCGGCGACGACGGCCGCGAGCTGCCGGTCGGCGAGATCGGCGAGATCGCGATCAGCTCGCCCGGGCGGATGACGGAGATCTGGAAGGACCCCGCCGCGACCGCCGAGCGGCTGCTGCCCGACGGCAGCGTCCTCACCCGTGACATGGGCTGGATCGACGCGGACGGCTTCGTCTATCTCTCCGACCGCAAGGAGGACATGATCATCTCCGGCGGCTACAACATCTGGCCGGCGGAGCTGGAGCGCGCGATCGCGACGCACGCGGCGGTCAGAGAGGTCTGCGTCGTCGGCGTGCCGCACGAGCGCTGGGGCGAGACGCCGATCGCGGTCGTGGTGCTGGAGGAGGGCGCGTCGCTGACCGCCGAGGAGGTGATCGCGCTGACGCGCGAGCAGGTCGGCTCGGTCAAGAAGGTGACCTCGGTCGAGTTCGCCGCCACGCTGCCGAAGTCCGGCGTCGGCAAGGTGCTGCGGCGCGAGGTGCGGGCGCCGTACTGGCCCGACGCCGCCCGTCACGTGGCCGGCGCATGATCCATCCGCGACTGACGGACGCGCGTTGCCGGTGGGCGGCTCGCGGGGAGACGGTGGGCAGATGACCACGACCACGCTCACGGCCGCCGACGACCTGCTCGTCGGCGCGGCCCCGGACGGGAGCGGCGAGCGCTTCTTCGACCGCTTCTACTTCAACCTCCATGCCCCGGACGAGCCGACGCCGCTGATCATGCTCGGCGCCGGCTCCTATCCGAACAGAGGGGTCGTCGACGGCTACCTGATCCGCGTCGACGGCGGGTGGCAGCGCAACGTGCGCTTCTCCGACGAGCGCGACGAGCTGCCGGCGACCGGCGTCGGCCCGCTCGCGTGGGAGATCGTCGAGCCGCTGAGAGCGTGGCGGCTGGTCGTCGGCGAGAACCCCGCCGGCTTCGAGCTGGACGTCGTCTGGCGCGCCCGCACCAACCCATGGGAGACGGAGCGGATCCTGCTGCAGGACGGGCGCGGCGGCGTCAGCGACTTCGGCCACTTCTTCCAGTCCGGCAGCTACGAGGGCACGCTGCGGCTCGACGGCGAGACGCTCGACGTCGGCGGCTGGCTGGGCCAGCGCGACCGCTCGCGCGGGGTGCGGCTCGTCTCCGAGCGCGGCGGCGTCCACCTCTGGATCCAGGGTCAGTTCGCGGACTGCTCGATCGCCGTCCTCTTCAACCTCGACCGCGACAACGCGGTCACCCACTGCGACGGCGCCGTGCTCGGGACCGACGGGAGCGACGACCCGATCGTCGCCGGGCTGCACGCGCTGGAACTGGACGCCGGGCTCGACTGCCAGCGCGCCGCGTTCGCCTTCACGACCGCCTCGGGGCGCACGCTGCGGCTCGACGTCGACGGCAGCGAGGGCGGCGGCTTCCTCTCCGGCGGCGGCTACGGCGGCTGGCACGGCAAGCGCCGCGGTCGCGACGTGGTCGAGCACGAGACGTGGCCGGTCGACGACACCGTCACGCCGCGCATGCTCGACACGCCGATGGTCGACCGCCCGGCGCGGTTCGTGCTCGACGGCGCGGTCGAGGGCACCGGCGTGTTCGAGTTCGCCGTCACCCGCAGCGCGAGCTACGCCTATCGCGCCTCGCTCTAAATCGACATGGTGACCGGACACGCTGTCTGATATTCTCGGCCGATGAGGAGAGGGGAGCGAACCCCCGATCGCCCCTTCTGAGCAGGACAGGTCGTCGGGCGCCCCTGCGCCCGTGATGGAGGAGAGGAGGTAGTCGGTGCTCAACACCGTCGCCCGCGTCGGCAAGGTTCTGAAGCTCTTCACCACCGAGCGTCCGGAATGGGGAGTGACGGAGGTCGCGACGGCGCTCTCGCTGCCGAAGTCGAACGCCCACGACATGCTCGCGAGCCTTGCCGGCATCGGCCTGCTCGAGCGGCTGCCCGCCGGTCGCTACCGGCTCGGCTGGCGCCTGCTGGCGATGAGCCGCAACCTCGTCGAGACCGACGGCTTCCAGCGCCAGGCCGAGACCGTGACCCAGCTGATGGCGAGACGGCTCGGGCACATCTCCAGCGTCGCCACCTGGGACGGGCGCCGGCTCGTCTGCGTCGCGGCCAACGGCCGCCTCGCCGGGGTCGACGGGCCCGAGCGCGCGCCCGGCGTGCGGCTGCCGGGCCATTCGACGGCGCTGGGCAAGATGCTGCTCGCCCACCGCGCGTGGGAGGAGGTCGAGGAGCGCGCGACCGTCGACGGGCTGCCGGCCTTCACGGAGGCGACCGTCGCGACGGTCGGCGATCTGCGCGCGCAGCTCGACGGCGCGCTGCGCGACGGGGTCGCCTTCGACTACGAGGAGAACCAGCGCGGTGTCTGCTGCGTCGCGGCGCCCGTCCGCGATGCGAGCGCCCGCGTCGTCGCGGCGCTGAGCGTCTCGATGCCGCCGGCGGTGCTGCGCCGGGCCGAGCCGCAGTACGCCCGCGCGGTGGCGGTCGCCGCGCACCGGCTCTCGGCGATGCTCGCTGCGCCGGTCGAGGCGGACGGCGCGCAGCAGCTCGCGGCCTCCGCCTGAGGGCCGGCGGCCGCTCGCGGGCGCCCGCCGAGGAGGGCGGTCAGCCCGCGAGCGCCGCGGTCAGCGCGCGGTCGGCGAGCTCCGGCACGCCGACCGCCAGCTCACGCACGAAGACGTCCTCGGCCGAACCGCGCAGCGCCCGCTCGCGCAGCGTCTCCAAACCGATCGCCGCGCGCCACAGCGCCAGCGCCGTGTACCAGCTCAACCCCGCGACGGGGCGCCCGGACAGCTCGGCGTAGCGGGCGGCCAGCTCGGCGCGCGACGGGAAGCCGGCCGGCGCGACGGCGCCCGCCATCGTCAGCAGCGTCCCGGCCGGGTCGTCAGGCTCCGGCCAGGTCGTGAGCATCCACGCGAGGTCGCAGAGCGGGTCGCCGATCGAGGCGATCTCCCAGTCCAGCACCGCTCGCAGCCGCGCGCTGCCGGCGGCCGCGAAGACGACGTTGCCAAGGCGGTAGTCACCGTGGACGAGCGTCGGCGCCGACGACGGCCGCGGGAGGTTGGCGCCCAGCCAGCGCGTGACCTCGTCGAGCACCGGCAGCTCGCGCGTGCGATGGCGCTCCCACACCTCGCTCCAGCGCCGCAGATGGCGTTCGAGGAAGTCGTCCGAGCGGCCGATCGCGTGCAGCCCGCTGCTGGCGAGGTCGATGTCGTGCAGCTCGACGAGCGCGTCGACCAGCTCGCGCGCGACCGCGGCGCGACCGGCGGCGTCGTCGAGCCGCGCCGGCAGCGTCGAGGTGATGACCGTCCCGGCGACCTCCTCCATCACGTAGAAGGGGACGCCGATCACCGCAGGATCCGAGCAGGTCAGCAGGACCTTCGGCGCGCGCGCCGCGGTCGGCTCCAGCAGTCGCAGCAGGCGCGCCTCGCGCTGCACGTTGCGCGTCGCCCGCACCGAGCGGCGGCTCGGCGGCCGCCGCAGCACGACGCGCGCGCCGCCGCGGCGGAGCGCGAGCGTCACGTTCGACTGGCCCTCGCCGAGCAGCGTCGCCTCGAGCGGCCCGTCGCCGATGCCGTGGCGGTCGAGCAGCGCCTCCAGCGGCTGCCGCACGAGCAGCGGCGGCTGGGGGAGCGCGGCGGCCTCGCGCCGCGTGTCGGCGATCAGCGCGGGAGCTGTTGTCGGCTCGGGCGAGCACACGTCAGGTCGCCGCGTGCTCCAGCAGCTCCTGCGCCTGGCGCACGAGCCGGAACTTCTGGACCTTGCCGGTCGGCGTCATCGGCAGCTCCTCGGGGCGCGCGAAGAGGACGCGCTTGGGCACCTTGAAGCGGGCGAGGTTGTCCTTGCAGAGCGCGATCACCTCCTGCTCGGTGACCGTCGAGCCCGGCGCGCGGACGATCCAGACGAGCCCGATCTCGCCCCAGCGATCGTCGGGGACGCCGATCGCGAACGCCTGGCTGATGCCGTCGTGGGCGCAGAGCAGCTCCTCGATCTCCTTCGGCATCACCAGCTCGCCGCCGCTCTTGTACAGCTCCTTGCTGCGACCGGTCACCTGCACGTAGCCGTCGGGCGTGATGCGGCCGAGGTCGCCGCTGTGGACCCACTCGCCGCGCAGCGTCCTGGCTGTCTCCTCGGGCTTGCCCCAGAATGCCTTCATCATCGTCGGCCCGCGCGAGATCAGCTCGCCCTCGGCGTCGTCGGGCAGCCGCTCGCCGCTGATCGGGTCGGCGACCGCGTATTCGACCAGCGCCCCGTCGCGGGCCGGGATGCCGGCCGCGCCGGCGAGCTTCGGCCGCCCGACGGTCGCGACGTGCTGCTCGATCGGGTCCTCGGGCAGCGTCAGCGTCATCGCGCCGCCGCACTCGGTCATGCCGTAGCCGGTGCACAGCTCGCTGACGCCGAGGTCGTCGCGGCAGCGCTCGTAGAGCCAGGCCGGCGCCGGCGCGGCGCCTGACAGCAGTGCGTTCAGCGAGGAGAGGTCGCGCGTGGCGCGGTCGGGATGCTCCAGCAGCGCGACGGTCATCGTCGGCACGCACAGCATGTCGTCGGCGCGGTGCTGCTCGATCGCGCGCAGGTACTCGCCCGGGTCGAAGCGCGTCTGCATGATCACCGCGCCGCCGACGAGCATCGTCGACAGCAGTCCCTCGACGTAGCCGAACATGTGGTAGCAGGGCAGCGAGAAGAGGACGCGGCGGCCGTCCTGGAAGGCGCGCGTCAGCGCGGTGCCGTAGGCGGTCCGCTGGACGGCGTCGTGGGTCACGAGCACGCCCTTCGGGCTGCCGGTCGTGCCCGAGGTGTAGAGCATGTCGCCGAGGTCGCCGGGCTGGCGCCGGCCGCCGGCGCTGGCGCCCGCGTTGGCGTCGCCGAGCCGCGCGAGCTGGTCGAGCGTCATCGCGCCGTCGCGCTCGCGGCCGTCGGTGCTGAGCACGATCACCTGTCTGAGGTCGGGCAGCGCCTCGCCGCCGCCGCTCTCCCAGCCGGGCGCGATCTCGTCCAGCATCGCGAGGTAGTCCATCCCGTCGAAGCCCGTCATCGTGATCAGCGCGGTGCACTCGGACTGGCGCAGGACGTAGGCCAGCTCCTCGGCGCGGTAGCGGAAGTTGAGCGGCACGCTGATCGCGCCGGTGCGCGCGGCGGCGAACTTCGCCGGCACGAACTCGGCGTAGTTGGTCATCAGGATCCCGACGCGATGCTCGGGGCCGATCCCGAGCGCGGCGAGCCCATCGGCGAGCCGGACGGAGAGGTCGCGCACCTCGGCGTACGTCCAGGTGACCTCGTCGGTGACGACCAGCGGCCGCTCGGCGTACTCGGCCGCGCAGCGGTCGAGCCGCTCGTCGAGCGTCATCGGCGTCCACGGCGTGAAGCGGGACTCCAGCACTTGGCGGCGCGCGTCGATCTGCATCGGGTTCCTCAGGTCCGGGGACGGTCGCCCCAGGCTCCCAACCGCCGATCTCGATCGCACAGGCCGTCCGTGCATCATGGACGGACGGTTTGTCAAGCGCGGTGGAAGCGCACGACCTCGCCGCTGCGGTCCTCCTCGACGACGCCGTCGGCGATCAGCAGGCCGAGGTGCCCGAGCACCTCCGACAACGTCAGGAACGCCTGCGTGATCGCGATCGGCCCCCAGCGCGCGGTCGCCAGCTCGTGCGCCGACAGCGGCCCGTCGGCGAGCAGGTCGTGGAAGTGGGCGGCGCGCCGCTCCTGCGCCTGCAGCCGCTCGTCGATCAGCTCGCGATGGCCGCTGACGGGCCCGCCGTGGCCGCCGAGGCCAAGCTCGAAGCTCAGCTCGCGCGTCGCTCGCAGCGAGGCGCGGTATTGCAGCAGCGGCTCGGGACGGCTGCCGTCCCAGTCGCCGAGCGGACGGGTGATGACCGCGTTGGAGGAGACACCGCTGAGCAGGTGGTCGCCGGTCAGCGCGATCCCGCGCTCCGCGTCGTGCAGGACGATGTCGGAGGGGGAGTGGCCGGGGCGGTGCAGCACGGTCAGGCTGCGGTCGCGCAGGTCGAGCTGCTCGCCGTCGCGCAGCAGGCGGTGGACCGGCGCCGAGCAGCCGTAGCCGCGGACCACGTCGGCGACGGCCCGCAGCGCGTCGGCGACGTGCGGCTCGACGCCGTGGTGGAGCATCAGCCGGCGTGCGTCGTCGTCGTCGAGGATCCCGTGCTCGTCCCAGCTGCGCAGCGCCGGCGCGAGCTGATCGAGGCAGGCGATCTCGACGTCGGCCCGCTCGCTGATCGCGCGGGCGAGGCCGGTGTGGTCGATGTGCTGGTGGGTCACGACGACCAGCTCGACGTCGGCGAGCCGGTGGCCGCGCTCGCCGAGCAGGCGCTCCAGCAGGCCGAGCCCGGTCGCGACGTTGGGGCCGCAGTCGACGAGCGTCAGCGGGTCGTCCTCGATCAGGTACGTGTTGACCGGGCCGACGCCGAACGGCGTCGGCAGCACGAGCGGGTGGATGCCCGCCTCGGCGGCGAGCGCATACGCCTCGTCAGTGGATGATACGTTCTGTCCGGACACGATGTCTGGAGAGACTATATGGCACAGGCTGGTCCACTCGACGGCGTGCGCGTCGTCGAGATCGGCTCGATCGGCCCCGGCCCGTTCGCGGCGATGCTGCTGGCGGACATGGGCGCCGAGGTCGTGCGGCTGGAGCGCCCCGGGGCGTCAGGGCTCGGAGACGGCGCCTGGAACCTGACGAATCGCAACCGCCGCTCGCTCGGCATCGACCTCAAGGCCGACGGCGCGGCCGAGCTGGTGCTGCGGTTGTGCGAAGGCGCCGACGCGCTGATCGAGGGCTTCCGACCTGGTGTGATGGAGCGCCTCGGGCTCGGCCCCGAGACGGTGCTCGCGCGCAACGGGCGGCTCGTCTACGGCCGCATGACCGGCTATGGACAGGACGGGCCGCTGAGCCAGGTCGCCGGCCACGACGTCAACTACATCGCGGTCGCCGGCGCGCTCGGCGCGATGCGCCGCAGCGGCGAGCGGCCGCTGCCGCCGCTCAACCTCGTCGGCGACTACGGCGGCGGCGCGCTGTTCCTCGCCTTCGGGCTGCTGTGCGGGATCGTCGAGGCGCGCAGTTCGGGACGCGGGCAGGTCGTCGACGCGGCGATGGTCGACGGCACCGCGGTGCTCACCACGATCGTCCACGCGCTGCGCGCCGGCGGGCAGTGGCCGGGCGCGCCGGGCGAGAACTTCCTCGACTCGGGCGCCCACTTCTACGAGGTCTACGCGACGGCCGACGGCGAGCACGTCGCGGTCGGCGCGATCGAGCCGCAGTTCTACGCCCGCCTGCTGGAGCTGCTCGGGCTGCCCGCCGACGAGCTGCCGCAGTTCGACCGCGCTCGCTGGCCGCAGTTCAAGCAGCGCATCGCGGCCGTGATCGCGACCCGCACGCGCGCCGAGTGGGCCGAGCTGCTGGAGGGCGAGGAGGCGTGCGCCACGGCGGTCTACCGGCCGGACGAGGCGCCGGCGCACCCGCACAACGCCGCGCGCGGCACCTTCACCGAGTTCGAGGGCGTGCTGCAGCCCGCGCCGGCGCCGCGCTTCAGCCGCACGCCGGGAACGCTGCGGATCGCTCCGCGAGCGCCCGGCGCCGACACCGACCAGGCACTGACCGAATGGGGACTGAGCAACGATGAGATCACGGGACTGCGCGATGCCGGCGTCGTCGCCTGAAGGGCTTCAGGGGGCCGTCGAGCGTCTCTACACGGCGCTCGGGGGCGGCGACGGCGACGTCGTGATGGGGCTGCTGGCACCGACGTTCGAGGGCCGCATCGCCGACGGCATGCCCGCCGGCGCGGGCACCCACCACGGCCCGACGTCGATGCTGCGCGACGGCTGGTGGGCGATCGGCAGGGCCTTCAAGGTCGTCGCCGAGCCCGAGTCGTGGGTGCCCTGCGCCGACGGCAGGCTGCTCGTCGCCGGCACCTATCGCGGCGTCGTGCGCGGCACCGACGTGCGTGTCAACGCGCGCTTCGCCCACCTCTGGAGCGGCGGCAGCGGCGGCCTCACGGCGCTGGAGCAGTGGACCGACACCGCGCTGTGGCGCGCCGCCCTCGACGAGAGCGCTCGGCGATGAGCGTCGTCGACCTGCGCTTCGAGGACGACGGCCTCGCGCGGCTGCGACTGACGCGGCCCGAGGCGCACAACGCGATCGACCGCACGCTGGTGGACGAGCTGCACGACGCGGCCGCGGCCTGCGCGGCGCGACCCGATCTGCGCGCGCTGCTGATCGAGGCAGAGGGGGCGAACTTCACCGTCGGCGGCGATCTGCGCCATCTCAACGGGGTCGGCGACGACCTGCCGGCGGAGCTGCAGCGGATGATCTCGCGCTACCACGCCGGGCTCGCCCAGCTGGGGGCGCTGGAGGTGCCGGTCGTCACCGCCGTCCAAGGCGCGGCGGCCGGCGGCGGCCTCGGGCTGCTGTGGTGCGCCGACGTCGTGATCCTCGCCGACGACGCGCGCCTCGCGTCGGGCTTCGCGAGGCTCGGCATGACCGGCGACGGCGGCAGCTCGTGGGCGGTCACGCGGCTGGCCGGCTCGCGCCGCGCGTGGGAGTTCCTCGCGGAGGGACGGGTGCTGAACGCGCAGGAGGCCGTCGAGTGGGGGCTCGTCAGCCGCGTCGTGCCGGCGGCGGAGCTGGCCGAGGAGGCCGAGCGCAGCGCGCGAACGCTGGCGGCGGGGCCCACGCGCGCCTACGCCCACCTGCGCCGGCTGATCGGCGCGGCGAGCCGCAGCTCGTGGCCCGAGCAGCTCGACGCCGAGCGGCAGGTGATGGCGGAGCTGGCGCTGACCGAGGACGTGCGCGCCGGCATCGGCGCCTTCGTCGAAAAGCGCGCGCCCGTCTTCCGCGGGCGCTGAGGCGCGACTACGCGCCGGCGCGGGCCGGCGCGTAGAGCGTGTTCCAGACGATCGCCGTGTAGGCGTCGATCTGGGCGCGCAGCTGCGCGGGCTTGAGCCCGCGCAGGAAGACGTGGAAGGCGCGCTCGGCCATCCACGTCAGCCACTGGGCGGTCTCCGCCGGCGGCAGCTGCGGGTCGATGAAGCCGGCCGCCTGGCCCTGGCGGATGTGCTTGCGCAGGCTCGCGATGTTCGCGCTCATCATCGCCGTCACCAGCTCGCGCACGCTCGGGTCGTACTCGGCGGCGTCGTAGGTCGCGGCCATCAGCGGCGCGTGCGGGTGGTAGACCTCGACCACGCGCGACAGCGCGGCGCGCAGGTCCGCGCGCGAGGAGTCGCCGTCGATCTCCCACCAGCCCGACACCGCCTCGGCGATCTCGGCCTCGATCTCGCCGAACCAGGCGCGCAGCAGGTCGCCCTTGTCCTCGAAGTAGACGTAGTAGGTCGAGCGCGACATGCCGGCCTCTTGGACCATCCGCTCGACGCTGATCTCGGTGAAGCTCTCGCCGTCGTCGAGCAGCCGCTGGACGACCTCCAGCAGCCGGTCGCGGATCGCCTCGCGGCGGGCGGCGCGTCTGCTCTGGGGCTTGCGGGTCGCGGAGGCCATCGCCGCGACAGTCTAAAGACCGTACGACTTGCCGATCACGTCAAGCATGATCTCGTCCGCGCCGGCGCCGATCCGGTAGAGCCGCAGGTCGCGCAGGATCCGCTCGACCGGGTACTCGCTCATGTAGCCGGCGCCGCCGTGGATCTGCACGCACTCGTCGGCGACCATCCAGGCGACCTGCGTCGCCTTCAGCTTGCTCATCGAGATCTCGCGGACGTTGTACCTGCCGGCCGCGTAGTCGGCCGCGGTCGCGTAGATCAGGCGGCGCGCCGCCTCCAGCTCCATCGCCATGCGCGCGAACTTGTGCCGGATCGCCTGATGCCTGCCGAGCGGCTTGCCGAAGGTGCGGCGCTCCAGCGCGTACGCCAGCGTCAGGTCGAAGGCGCGCTGGGCGTAGGCGAGGCAGCCGGCGGCGGCGATCGCGCGCTCGGCCTGCAGCTCCCACATGATCTGCTGGAAGCCGCGGCCGACCTCGCCGAGCACCGCCTCGGGGCCGACGCGCACGTCCTGCAGCGCGATCAGCGCCGTGTCGGAGGCGTGCATGCCCATCTTGTGCAGCGGCTTCTCCAGCACGACGCCCGGCGTGTCCATCGGGATCAGGAAGGTCGTGAAGCCGTCGTAGCCGGCGTCGGGGTCGGTCTTGACGACGGTCAGCATCATCCCGGCGCGGTGGCCGTTGGTGATGTAGGTCTTGGTGCCGTTGATGACCCAGTCGTCGCCGTCGCGCACCGCCCGGGTCGAGATCGCCGAGACGTCGGAGCCTGCGTCGGGCTCGGTGATGCCGAGCGCGAAGATCGTCTCGCCCGCGGTGCCGGCGGGCAGCCAGCGCTGCTTCTGCTCCTCGCTGCCGAACTCCAGCAACGGCGGCATGACCATGTCGGTGTGGACGGAGAGGCCCATCAGCAGCCCGCCGGAGCCGCCGCGCGCGATCTCCTCGGCGAGCACGAGGTTCGTGAAGTAGTCGCCGCCCTGACCGCCGTACTGCTCGGGCAGCGAGAGCCCGAGGAAGCCCAGCTCGCCCATCCGGCGCACGATCGCGTCGGGGTAGGTGGTCTCCTCCCAGCTTGCGGCGTGGGGCGCGATCTCGCGGTCGACGAACGATCGGATCGACTCGCGCAGCTGATCGTGGACGTCGGTGAAGATCGACGCGGAAGGACGCTCGATGGTAGCCATGACGAGTGACCGTACATGATGTCCGGACAGACTGCACGGTCAATATGCGCGGTGATGTACCGTCGCTGCCATGGCTATCCCGAGAACGATCGGCGTCGTGGGCGCGGGCACGATGGGTGCCGGCATCGCCCAGCTCGCCGCGCAGGCCGGCGCCCGCACGCTCCTCCACGATCCCGTCCCGCAGGCGCTGGAGCGCGGCCTCGCGACCGTCGCCGCCGGGTTGGACCGGCAGGTCGCCAGAGGCCGGCTGAGCGCCGCCGACGCGGCGGCGATCCGGGCGCGCGTCGAGCCGGCGGCGTCTTTGGAGCAGCTGGCGCCGTGCGGCCTCGTGATCGAGGCGGCGCCCGAGCGGCTCGACCTCAAGCTCGACCTGTTCGAGCGGCTCGCCGAGATCGCCGGGCCCGAGTGCGTCCTCGCGACGAACACCTCGTCGCTGTCGGTCGCCGAGATCGCCGCGGGCGTGCCGGGGCCCGAGCGCGTCGTCGGGCTCCACTTCTTCAACCCGGCGCCGGTGATGAAGCTGGCCGAGGTCGTCCCGGGCGTCGCGACCGCGCCGGAGGTCGTCGCGACGGCGCGCGCGGTCGGCGAGGCGATGGGCAAGCGCGTGATCGACGCGGCCGACATCGCCGGCTTCCTCGTCAACCGCGTCAACCGCCCGTTCTTCCTGGAGGCGCTGCGGATCGTCCAGGACGGCCAGGCGACCGTCGAGCAGGTCGACCGTGTCGTGCGGATGGCCGGCGGCTTCCGGATGGGGCCGTTCGAGCTGATGGACCTGATCGGGATCGAGACCAACCACGCCGTCGCCGAGGGCTTCTACCGCCAGACGCTGGAGCCGCGCTACCGCCCCTCGCCGCTGGCCGCGCGGATGGTCGCCGCCGGCCGCCTCGGCCGCAAGACGGGCCAGGGCTGGTACAGCTACGCCGACGGCGCCGGGCGCCCGGCCGATCCCGAGCCGCCGGCCGCGGGCGGCGGCGACGGCCGCCCGCTGACGATCGCCGGGGAGGGTCCGGCGCTCGACGCGCTGCGGGAGGCGGCGCGGGAGGCCGGCTGGGAGGTCGGCGAGCACGTCGAGCCGTATCTGACGATCGAGGGCGGCACGGCCGCCGCCGGCGGGTCGCGTGCCGCGGCGGGCGCTGATGCGGCGCCGCGCGCCCGCTTCGTCGCGGGCGCGTCACTCCACCTGACCGACCCGCAGGCGGCGGGCATCCACCTGCTGGCGCCGCTGGACGGCGCGCGGCTCGTCGAGCTGACACGCACGCCGCGGACCGACCCGCTCGCCGCCGCGCGGACCGAGGAGCTGGTCCGCACGCTCGGCCGCCACCCCGAATGGGTCGGCGACGGCCCGGGCCTCGTGCTCGGCCGGATCGTCGCCCAGCTCGTCAACGAGGCTGCCTTCCTCGTCGGCGAGGGCAACGGCACCCCCGCCGACGTCGACGCCGGCATGGAGCTGGGCGTCAACCACCCCCGCGGCCCGATCGCCTGGTCCGCCGCCCTCGGCCTCCCGCACGTCCTCGCGACCCTCGACGGCCTCTCCGACGAGCTGCGCGAGGAGCGCTACCGCGCGGCGCCGCTGCTGCGCCGGCGCGCGGCGCTCGGGGCCAGGCTCGGCTGAGGCGTCAAGTCGCGCGAATCCGCGAATGGGCTGCTGAAGAAGTTGGCAAGCCCGGCTCCGGGGATCGCACGGCGTGGTGTGACCTCGCGGTAGATCTTCGGCGCCGAAGATCTCGTCGGCGACTAGCTGGGCCGCAGTCCGAACTCGCTCACGAGTGCTGGCCGCTGCGCGAGCAGGAGTTCGAGATGACTGTCGGCCCACATCTCGATGCGTGGTCGCTTGCCTTCGTGGTTGTGCTTCTCGATCCAGGCGACGGCATCCGAGGTGAACCGACCTGTCGTGGCGATCACGAGGACATCGACGGCAGGCGGCTCCCAGAGCGTCATTGCGGCTTGCGTTGCGGCAACGTCGGGAACCGCGACCGATTTCGCTCGCCAGTGCTTGCATTGGATGATCACTCGCTGCCGAATCGTGCCGGCGAGCGGATCGCGAATGACGCGGTCGACCGAGAGATCTCGTGAGCGATCGGGAGCGTTGGTCTTGGTCAACCACGTTGAATTCTCGTATCCGTCTGACGCGCTGATGAGCGAGAACACCAGTCGCTCGAAGTCTTCGTCGTCGCCGAGTGCGTCCCAGGCCAATGCGGACGAGACACGTCCCTGCGGCTGCTCGTTGGCAAGCGCCCCGAGGTCTGCGACATCGATCTCGATGGGTTCGCGTTCGGCGTACAAAGCCTGTTTCAGGTCGGCCCGGACCGACGGCCAGTCGTTCTCGGCGATGTCATGGAGATCTACCGCCTGTGCGAACCCGATGTGGCGTCGAAGGTCGCCCCATCGGCCGTTGCGCTTGACCGAGCTGCCAACCAGTCGCTCGGCCTCGGTGATCGTCTCGACTACCTGGCGCCACTCGGTGTCGTCAGCGAGCGACGTTCCGTCTCGTGGTACCCGTTCCGCCAGCTTGACGAGGCGTTCGTCGACCTGCTTGAACAGCTCGCCAGCAGGGCTTCGCACCATGTGTCGGCGGGTCCGGTCGAGCAGATGTCGGTACCCCGCCAGGGCGTCGCCGGGTGCTGCCAACGATCGCTCGACGTCGATCACGATGGAGATCTCGCCGATCTCGTGCGCGTCGAGACGACTCTGCGCGACATCGTCGGGATCGGGGATCTCGATGCTGAGGACTTCGCCGTGGATCGCCGGCAGTCCCTTGACGAGCTCTCTGAGGTCGCGTGCCAGTTCGTTGTACCTCGCGGCGTCGTCGCTGCCGGAGATGAACGTGATCTCCTCGGGGATGAGGGCGCGCATCTCGTTCCAGCAGGCTTCGGCGCGAGCGAGGTTGGTGTCCGCGCGGTCGAACTGGAGCAGCGCAGCGGCGAGGTCCACGTTGTCTACGTGCCCGCGTGGATCGGCGCGGTGAGTGGGGTGAGAACCGCGAACCGCGCGTCGGCGCGTACCTGTTCGTAGAGGTCGAGCGTCTTCTTGCTTTCGATCGTCATGACGAGCGTGAAGTCCAGCGATGTCGCGGTGGCCTTGGGGATCAGCTGGCCCTCGGCCCGCTCGTAGTAGGTGACCCAGATCGACGGCAGATGCAGCTTGTCGGCGTTCGCGCCGTCTTCGTGGCGCATCACGGTTTCCCACTTGCCCTCGTCGCGCAGTGTGTGTTCGCTGCGCACGGCCTTGCCGGACCGGGTCTTTGGGTTCAGGCTAAGAGCCCAGCCCTGACTAGCGAGAGTCTGGATCAGCTTGCCATCTGTGCGGAGGTCGACGTCGATGGGCTTCTTGCCGCTGTTCTTGAGGCTCATCGTGTAGGCGGTCGCGTTAGGGCGCATGACCACCTCCAGGCCGGCCTGGGTGTACTCGACGGCGTCCTGCGGATCGGTCGGTGAGATGAAAGAGACGGTCCAGCGAGCCTTCACGCGACCGGAGAGGCCGGAGAAGGGGTAGGGCATTGGGTAAGCGCGCGTCATCCCGCGCTCGATGGTGTCCCGTACGACGACGGTCACGGTCCCGGGTGCGCAGTCGAGCAGGTGTCGGTAGTCGTCGCGGAGACGGCCGTAGCCAATAGTGGGGAGGTCGTGCTTCTTGGGCGCTGTGGCGAAGTGCGCCGCCATGCCGCGTGCGAGGTTGGCCGAGAACGGAACAGGTGCCAACAGAGTCGCGATCCCGCGCGCAGCGGTTGGCGCGGCGAAGCTCGTGCCCATGTTGACTTGGTAGCCGCCACCGACGTCGGCGCCGATGAAGTGCTGCGCGTCGCTGCCTCCGAAGGCGACCCCAAGGGGCGAGACGCGCAGGCCAGGGCGTCCAGGTCCGACGCAGGAGTATGGCGCTCGGGTGGGCTCGTCAGGCGCCAGGTCGTCGCACGCGCCGACGGCAAGGACGTTGACGCCATCGGCGGGGGCCATGACACGGTCCTCGCCGAGGGAGGAGATCGTCGGCTGGCCCTCGTTCCCGACGGCGACTGTAACGGTCAGGCCGAGGTCCGCGATGAGCTGGTCGAGCTCGGCGGTGAAGCGGTTGATGTCGGCATCCTCGTCGATCGCCGAATCGTCCGGTCCGAGGCTCAGGTTGACGATCGGCCAGCGCACAGGCTTGTCGCGCAGAACGTCCACGATCTGGTCGAGGATCCAGTACGGCTCGTCTGCGGGATCGACCTCGGCGGGCGCCGGCAGGACCCGGAAATGATCGACGTATGCTGGCGGGGTTGGCAGCGGACGGCCGGGCTGGATGTGACCGTAAAGCAGGGCACTCGAGACGAGCGTCCCATGTGCGACGAACTGCTCGACGCGCGGAGCGCTTGTCAGATCGCCCTCGCTGACGAACGGTGCGAGCAGCGGATGGGTGGCATCGACGCCCCCGTCGAACACCGCGATGCGGTGTTCTCGCGGTGGCCGTGCGCTGGGTGGCTCGGGGGCCGCTCCTCCAAGATCGGCACTGCGGATGCGCTTTTCGGGAATGCGACGCATCTGCGGCATCGGACGCACCGCGCGCAGCGGGTTGAAGCGTTCGAGGTCGTTGAGG
Organism: Conexibacter sp. CPCC 205762; assembly: GCF_030646155.1. Taxonomy (GTDB): domain Bacteria; phylum Actinomycetota; class Thermoleophilia; order Solirubrobacterales; family Solirubrobacteraceae; genus Conexibacter. The sequence goes on along the minus strand of NZ_JAUTDN010000027.1, from coordinate 16,395 downwards.
CCGCGACGCGGAAGACGGATCGGGACGAACGTCAGGGTCCCCACGCGACGCAGGTACTTACGGCGCATCTCGCCGTCGAGGCGTTCGACGAGCGTCTCGAGCTTAGTCGTGATCCGTTCGGCAGCGGCGGTCGAAGGCAGTCCATTGACGTCGATGGCGGGATGCAGGACCGCTTCCCAAACCAACGCTTCATCGGGGTCCTCGTCGTCGACGTGAAGCCGCTCGATCCGTTCAGGTCCCGGCAGGAGGATGCTCTCGAAGCGCACGAACTCGTCTGCGATCGTCTCCGGCGGCGCCGTGCTGGTCAGAAGTTGCCCCATGCGGTCCAGAGACGCGGTGGTGGCTGCGAGCAGAAGCGTTTTGGTCGGCATGTCCTCTTGGTCCGGGCCGCTGCGCTTGCGCAGCGTGCCGCGAGAGGCGCGTGTCCCGACCATGACCAAGTCGGCGTCCTCGCGCAAGACGCGCGGATGGTGCGTCGCCGCAAGGTAGTTGGGATGCAGTTTGGCCTGTACGACGATGCGGTCGCCGCGGTACTCGTCGGGGAGCGTCGCGACGTTGCTGCGGATGTGCTGCACCTGACCCGCGAGGCGGGAACGCACCTCGGCGTAGGTGTAAGGGTGGTACTTCGGCCCGTGTCCCTGCGCCCTGGTCTGCTCGTCGCCGAAGGAGGAGTCAGCGCTGAGGATCGGACGAGCGGAGTTGGTGTCGCTGGTCGCCATGAATTTGCTCCGTTACGCGTCGGCAGCGCCAGCTTGGGCGAGACGTTGGGCGGCGGTGTGCGAGCAACCCAGCAGCTCACCGATTATCCGGCTGGACAGGCCCGCTGTGTCACGAGCGACGGCAGCGAACTGTTCGCGAGCACGGCGGTCGGACGGGGTGTCGCGCGGCGCGGCGGCGAGCAGCAGCGCGCGGTCAAGTGGTTCGTCGTCGAGTACGGCCCGGCGCGCGGCACGATGAACGAGCGCGGTCAGGCTGGCGCCCGTGGTTCCGGTAGTAACTGCGACGAGCGCCGCGACCGTCTCGGGCGACGGTGCGAGCGTCAGGTCTGAGAACACCTGCTGAAGAATCGCTGCGCGTGCTGGCTTGTCCGGGAAGCCGAGCCGAAGGTGGACCTCGAAGCGGCGCTCAAGGGCTGGATCGAGGAGGTCAAGGTGGTTCGTTGCGGCGATCAGCGGTGCGTCCCCGGGCCAGCGGTCGAGTTCCACGAGGAGTGTCGTGACGAAGCGCTTGAACTCGCCCACGTCGTAGGCGTCATCGCGACGCTTGGCCAGCGCATCGATCTCGTCGAGACCGAGCACGGCCCCCTGGTGGCGAGCCTCTGCGAAGAGCGAACTGAGGCTGCGCGCGCTTTCGCCCAGCAGGCTCCCGATGACGTCGGTGGGCTCAACCCGGATCAGTGGCCGGCCGACCCGCGCCGCGAGCGACTGCATCGTCATCGACTTGCCAACCCCGGGCGGGCCCGAGAGCAGGAGAGTTCGCGTTGGATGCAGACCAGATGCGATGAGCCGGTCCCGCTGACGGTACTCGTGCACGATGTCGTCGATGACCCGACGGTCGTCGGCCGCGAGCACGGGGGCCGGCGCGTCCTCGCTGCTCTCGGCGACTGGGGGCGTGACAACGCTCCGCGGGGACGCTCGTCGGTCCTCCGTTCTGCTTGGTCGCGCGGCCTCTTCGGCGAACAGCAACGCGATCGCAGCACGTCCCGACTCGCTGAGACGCGCCCTGCGTCGACCCGCTTGTGTCGTGACGAGCTTGCGGACGCGGGCAGGTACCTCGTCTGCCCGATCCCGCAGAATCATCCGAAGGACATCGACAAGGACCGCCTCGCCGGGCTCCAGAAGCTCTGGATTGGAAACTCTCGTGGCTGACACACCGAAAACGTACCAGGGATACTGGCTGGAACTGCTGGAAAGCTAGGCGTCCTTGGAGTCGGTGCTCATTCGGCCCGCTTTTTCGTTCCAGACCGGCTGTAGTATTCGCCTCGGAGGCGAGCAGGTGAGGTCGTGTCGTTCGCCGCTGCGCCGGGATCTTCGCGGCTCAGGTCTTCTGCCTGGCGAGTCTTGCGATCGGCCCTTTTGCCGCGCTCACGCCCTGACGAACCGCGGTCGCCGCTTCTCTCTGAAGGCGGCGACGCCCTCGGCGTAGTCGGCGGTCGTGGCGTGGCGCTGCTGGACCTGTGCCTCGCGCGCGAGCAGGGGCTCCAGCTCGGCGCCGAGCGAGGCGTTGATGATCTCCTTCATCGACGCGATCGCCGTCGTCGGCATCGCGGCGAGGCGCGTGGCGAGTGCTTCGCCGGCGGCGGGCAGGGCGTCGTCGGCGACCAGCTCGTTGACGATGCCCCACCCGCGCGCGGTTGCGGCTGGCAGCTTCTCGCCGAGCATCGCCAGCTGCGCGGTGCGGGCGGGGCCGATGCGGGCGACGAGGTGGGGGAGGGCGCCGCCGTCTGGCATCACGGCGATGTGGACGAAGGCCAGCAGGAAGGTCGCCGACTCGGCGGCGACGACGAGGTCGCAGGCGAGCGCCAGCGAGCAGCCGAGGCCGGCGGCGGCGCCGTGGACGGCGGCGACGGCTGGCTTGGGCATGCGCCGCAGCTCCAGCACGATCGGGTTGTAGATCTGCTCCAGGCGGGAGTGCAGGTCGGGCGATCCGTCGGGCTCCAGCTCACGCGGGACCTTCACGTCGGCGCCGGCGCAGAAGGCGCGCCCGGCTCCCGTGATCAGCACCGCGCGGACGTCGTCGTCGGCGCTCGCGGCGCGCAGGGCGGCGAGCAGCTCGCGGCCCATCTCGGGGGTCCAGGCGTTCAGCGCCTCGGGCCGGTGCAGCTCGATCTGCTCGACGCCGCCGACGCGGCGGACGCGGATGTTGCTCGGCTGTACGGTATGCACGGACAGCATGATACGCAGTGTCCGGACACGGCGTACGGTCTCGCTCATGGCTCACGCACTGCTGTCTTACGCCGCCTACGTGCCCCGGCATCGCCTCGCGCGCGCGGAGCTCGCCGCGGCGCTCGGAAGCGGCGGCGGCAAGGGATCTCGCGCGGTCGCGTCCTACGACGAGGACAGCACCACGATGGGCGTCGAGGCGGCCCGCGCCGCGCTGGCCGACGGCGTCGGCGTGCCCTCGATCCACTTCGCCACGACCGCGCCCGCCTACTTCGACAAGACCAACGCGACCGCGATCCACGCCGCGCTCGACCTCGGCCACGACGGCTTCGCGGTCGACCTCGCCGGCTCCGCCCGCGGCGCGGTCGGCGCGCTGCGTGCTGCTGCCGCCGGCGGCGGCCTGGCGGTCCTCAGCGATCTGCGCACCGGCCGGCCCGGCTCCGCCGACGAGCGCGACGGCGGCGACGCCGCCGCGGCCTTCCTGTTCGGCGACGGCGAGCCGATCGCGACCGTACGCGCCGAGGCCTCGACGACCGCCGAGTTCCTCGACCGCTGGCGCGCGCCGGGCGAGCTGGCGAGCGGCCAATGGGAGGAGCGCTTCGGTGCCGAGGCGTACGCGCCGCTGATCCACGACGCCGTCACGCGCGCGCTCGAACAGGCCGGCGTCGCACAGCCCGACCACGTGATCGTCTCCTCGCCGCACGCGCGCGCCGCCGCGGCCGCGTCGAAGCGCTACGCCGGGCGCGTCCCCGAGCAGGCGCCGGCGATCGGCTACGCCGGCACCGCCGACCCCGGCCTCCGTCTCGCCGCGGTGCTCGACCGTGCGCGCCCCGGCGAGACGATCCTGCTGGTCGTCGCCGCCGACGGCTGCGACGCGACCGTGCTGGAGGTCCGCCCGGGGATCGAGGGCGCCCGCGCCCCCAAGCCGGTCGCCGAGCTGGTCGAGGGCGGCCGCGAGCTGCGCTACGCGACCTACCTGACCTGGCGCGGCCTGCTCGACCGTGAGCCGCCGCGCCGGCCCGAGCCCGGCCGCCCCGCCGGGCCGCCGTCGCTGCGCTCGGAGAGCTGGAAGTTCGCCTTCGTCGGCTCGCGCTGCGAGGCCTGCGGGCAGGTCCACGTGCCGCCGCGCCGGGTCTGCGTCAACTGCCAGGCGGTCGACCGGATGGAGCGGGCGGCGCTCTCGCGCAAGCCCGGCACGGTCGCCACGTTCACGGTCGATCGGCTCGCCTTCTCGCCTTCGCCGCCGGTGATCGACGCGGTCGTCGACTTCGACGGCGGCGGGCGCTACACGCTCGAGGTCGCCGACGCCTCGCCCGACGAGGTCGAGATCGGCACGCCGGTCGAGCTGGCCTTCCGCCGGCTCTACACGAGCGGCGGCGTCCACAACTACTTCTGGAAGGCAACGGTGGCCTGATGGCGAGCAACGGGATCAAGGATCGCGTCGCGATCGTCGGCATGGGCTGCACGAGATTCGGCGAGCGCTGGGACAAGGGCGCCGACGAGCTGCTCGTCGACGCCGTGCAGCAGTGCTTCGCCGCGACCCCCGCGCTGCCGAAGGAGGACGTCGACGCCTACTGGCTGGGGACGATGAACTCCGGCCAGTCGGGCACCGTGCTGTCGAAGCCGCTCGGGATCGACTACAAGCCGGTCACGCGCGTGGAGAACATGTGCGCGACCGGCTCGGAGGCGTTCCGCAACGCCTGCTACGCCGTCGCCTCCGGCGCCTACGACCGCGTCATGGCCGTCGGCGTCGAGAAGCTGAAGGACACCGGCTACTCCGGCCTCGTGCGCTCCAACGTCGCCGGTGACGGCACCGCGCCCGAGGAGACGCTGACCGCGCCGGCCGCCTTCTCGCTGCTCGACCCCGCCTACTGCCGCAAGTACGGCGTCGACCCGCAGGCGATGCGGGACGCGATGACGCACGTCGCCTGGAAGAACCACGTCAACGGCGCCAAGAACGAGCGCGCGCAGTTCCGCAAGGAGGTGCCGAAGGAGAAGATCGACGCCGGCGCCGGCAAGGTCGCGGGCCGCCTCGGCGTGATGGACTGCTCCGGCGTCTCCGACGGCGCCGCCTGCGCGCTGATCGTGCGCGCCGAGGACGCGTACAGATACACGGACAGACCGATCTTCGTGAAGGCGCTGTCGGTGATCGCGGGCCCGGCCAGCGGCCCGATCGACCCCGGCTACGACTACACGACCTTCCACGAGGTCGTCGCCTCCGCCAAGGACGCCTACGCGCAGGCCGGCATCAGCGATCCGCGCCGCGAGATCTCGCTCGCGGAGGTGCACGACTGCTTCACGCCGACCGAGCTGGTGCTGATGGAGGACATGGGCTTCTCCGCGCGCGGCCAGGCGTGGAGAGACGAGCTCGACGGCGTCTTCGACCTCGGCGGCGCGCTGCCGGTGAACCCCGACGGCGGGCTGAAGTCGTTCGGCCACCCGGTCGGTGCGAGCGGCCTGCGGATGCTGTTCGAGTGCTGGCTGCAGTTCCGCGGCGAGGCCGGCGAGCGGCAGATCGCCGACGCCAGACTCGGCCTCACGCACAACCTCGGCGGCCGCCCCGGCACCTGCGTCTCGTTCATCTCGATCGTCGGTGCGCAGCAGGGATGAGCACGGAACCGCTGCTGATCGAGCGCCGCGGGCCGGTGCTGGTGCTGACGCTCAACCGGCCCGAGGTGCGCAACGCGATCGACATGCCGCTGGCAGAGGCGATCGCAGCCGGCCTCGACCGGCTCGACGCCGACGCCGAGCTGCGCGTCGGCGTGCTGACGGGTGCCGGCAGAGGCTTCTGCGCCGGCATGGACCTGAAGCGGTTCGCCGAGACGGGCGAGCGGCCGTGGGTCGGCGACCGCGGCTTCGCCGGCATCGTGCGGCGAGCGTCGGAGAAGCCGCTGATCGCGGCGCTGGAGGGCTTCGCCGTCGCGGGCGGCCTGGAGATCGCGCTCGCCTGCGACCTGCTCGTCGCGGCGCGCGGGACCAAGCTCGGCATCCCGGAGGCCAAGCGCGGCCTCGTCGCTGCCGGCGGCGGCCTGCGCCGCCTGCCGCGGCTGCTGCCCTCCGCGCTGGCGATGGAGCTGGCGCTGACAGGCGGGCTGATCACGGCCGAGCGCGCCCACGAGGTCGGCGCGATCAACCGGCTCGCGGAGCCCGGCGAGGCGCTCACGCAAGCGCTGGAGCTGGCCGAGCAGATCGGCGCCAACGCGCCGCTGGCCGTCGCGGGCGCCAAGCGGATCCTGCAGCGGCAGTGGTCGTGGGACGACGGCGAGTTCTGGGAGCGCCAGGCCGAGATCGTCGAGCCGATCGCCACGTCGGAGGACGCCCGCGAGGGCGCCCGCGCCTTCACCGAGAAGCGCCCGCCGGTCTGGCGCGGACGCTGACGCACGAGACGGGAGAACGATGTCTGAGCACACGAACGTACTGGTGATCGGCGCGGGCATGGGCGGCGTCTGCGCCGCCGCGCGCCTCGCCGCCGCCGGCAAGAGACCGCTGCTGGTCGAGCGCGCCGAGCGCGTCGGCGGCCGCGCCTCCTCCTTCCAGAAGGACGGCTACACGATCAACACCGGCGCCGTCGCGATCGAGTACGGCGGCGCGATGGAGGAGACGTTCGAGGCGGTCGGCGCGGAGTTCGCGCTGCGCTTCCCCGACCCGGCCAACGTCTTCCGCATCGGCGGCAAGACCGTCAACCCGGCCAAGGGCGGCTGGGCCTTCCTGCTCGACCGCATCACCAAGAAGGGCGCGAAGGTCCTCACGCAGCTCGGCAGCGCCAAGCGCGGCGACTACCCAGAGGAGCAGCTGACGCTGGAGCAGTGGATCGGCAGAGCGACCTCCAACGAGACGATCCACCGCCTCTTCCGCAACCTCGCCGCCGCGATCTTCGCCGTCAACGCCGACGAGATCCCGGCGAAGGCGTTCCTGACGTACTTCATGGAGAAGGGCGCCTTCCGCAAGTTCGGCTTCCACCCCGACGGCACGATCGGCGTGACGAGAGCACTCGCCGACGTCGTCGAACGCGACGGCGGCCGGGTCTGGCTCGACAGCGAGGTCGTGCGACTGCACAGCGCCGACGGGCGCGTCACCGGCGCGACGATCCGCCGCGGGGACGAGCTGGTCGAGGTCGCCTGCGACGCCGTCATCTCCAACGCCGGCCCCGACGCGACGATCGCGCTCGCCGGCGAGGAGGCGCTCGGCGCCGACTACGTCGCCTCGATCCGCAGGCTCTCGAAGCCGACGGCCAACTTCATCATCCACGTCGCCAGCGACGAGCCGCTGCTCGACACGCCCGGCCTGATCGTCTTCTCCAACACCGAGCGCGTCTGCAACGCCGGCAACATGACCGCGACCTGTCCCGAGCTGGCGCCGGAGGGCAAGCACCTGACGGTCGTCTACGCGGTGCCGCGCCCGGCCGTCGGCGAGTTCGACGCCGACCGGGAGCTGGAGCTGTCGCTGGAGGAGCTGCGCGCCGAGCTGCCCGGGATGGCCGACGCCGAGGTGATCGACGCGCGCACGATGCAGGGCGACTGGCCGGCGCAGCGCGCGCTGTCGGGCTACGAGATGCCGCGCGAGACGCCGCTCGACAACCTCTGGAACGTCGGCGACGGCGTGCGCGACTACGGCAGCGGCGGCACCCAGTCGTGTGCGGAGACGGCCCGTGACGTCGTGGCGGAGATCCTCGGTGAGCGTGTCGCGTCCTGAGTCGCGCGGGCTGACGGCCGGCCCGTGGTTCGACGAGCTGGCGGTCGGCGACCGCTTCGGCGCCGCGCCGGCGTTCACGCTCACCGACGGCGACGCCGCCGTCCACCGCGCGATCGTCGGCGACCGGCTGCGGCTGGCGCTCGACGAGCAGCTCGCCGCGCGCGTCACCGGCGCGCCCGGCCCGCTCGCGCATCCCGCGCTCGTCTGGAACGTCGCGATCGGCCAGTCGACGATCGTGACGCGGCGCGTGATCGCCAACCTCTTCTACCGCGGGCTCGTGCTGCAGCGCGCGCCGCGGATCGGAGACACGCTGCGCACGACGACGACCGTCGAGGCGCTGCGCGAGACGACGCGGCGACCCGAGCGGGCGCCGACCGGCCTCGCCGTGCTGCGGATCCTGACCGTCGACCAGCAGGACCGGCCCGTGCTCGACTTCCGCCGCTGCGCGATGCTGCCGCTCAGTCCCGGCGCCGCGCCGACCGAGCACACGGCGCCGCTGGACGAGATCTCCGAGCAGCTCGACGCCGAGCTGCTCGCGGCCAGCTGGGACGGCTGGGACCTCGGCGCGTTCGAGCCGAGCCTGCTGCAGGCCGGCGACCGCTGGACGGTCGACGGCGGCGACGTCGTCTCCTCCGCGCCCGAGCTGGCGCGGCTGACGCTCAACATCGCCACCGCCCACCACGACCGCACCGTCACGGCGACCGGCAGACGGCTCGTCTACGGCGGCCACACGATCGCCGTCGCCGCCGCGCAGCTGACGCGGCTGCTGCCCGACCTCGTGACGATCGCCGGCTGGCACGGCTGCGACCACCTCGCGCCGGTCTTCGAAGGCGATCTGCTGCGTACGACGGTCGAGGTCGAGCGGCGCGACGGCGCGCTGGCCCACCTGCGCTGCAGCGTCGAGGCCGAACGCGCCGACGGCGAGCTCGTCGACGTGCTCGACTGGCGGCCCGTGGCGGTGGTCGCATGAGCGGCGTGCTGGACGGGATGCGCGTCGTCGAGGGCTCGGCCTTCGTCGCCGCGCCGCTGGGCGGCATGACGCTCGCGCAGCTCGGCGCCGACGTGATCCGCTTCGACCAGATCGGCGGCGGGCTCGACCGCGACCGCTGGCCGCTCGCGGCCGACGGCCAGAGCCTCTTCTGGGCCGGCCTCAACAAGGGCAAGCGCTCGATCCAGCTCGACCTCCGCTCCGACGAAGGGCGCGAACTGGCGCAGGCGCTCATCACCGCCCCGGGCGAGGACGCCGGCCTCTTCCTGACCAACTTCCCGGCGCGCGGCTGGCTCGCCCACGACGCCCTCCAGGCCCGCCGTCGCGATCTCGTGATGGTCGCGCTGACCGGCAACCAGGACGGCTCCAGCGAGGTCGACTACACCGTCAACCCCTCGACCGGCTTCCCCTGGGCGACCGGTCCGCGCAACCTCGCCGAGCCGCTCAACAGCGTGCTGCCGGCCTGGGACGTCGCGATGGGCACGCTCGCCACGACCGGGCTGCTGGCCGCCGAGCGCCGGCGTGCGCGGACGGGGGAGGGGACGCTGGTGCGGCTCGCCCTCTCCGACGTCGCCTTCGCGATGGTCGGCAACCTCGGCCGGATCGCCGAGGCGCAGCTCGGCGGGCGCGACCAGCCCAAGGACGGCAACTATCTCTACGGCGCCTTCGGGCACGACTTCGAGACGCGCGACGGGCGGCGGCTGATGGTCGTGGCGCTCACCGGTCGCCAGTGGCGGGCGCTGCAGGACGTGACCGGCCTGCACGAGGCGTGCAGAAGCGTCGAGCAGGCGACCGGGTACGACCTCAGCGGCGAGGCCGGCCGCTACGAGGGCCGCGACCTGATCGCGGCGCTGCTGCGACCGTGGTTCGCGCAGCGCGAGATGAGCGAGATCCGCGCCGCGTTCGCCGGCACCGGCGTCTCGTGGGGGCCGTACCAGACGTTCAAGCAGCTCGTCGAGGAGGACGAGCGCTGCTCGCCGGCCAACCCGATGTTCAGCACGGTCGAGCATCCCGGGCTCGGCAGCTACCTGATGCCGGGCTCGCCGCTCGACTTCGCCGCCTTCGCGCGCGAGCCGGCGCGCCGTGCGCCGCTGCTCGGCGAGCACACGGAGGAGATCCTCGGCGACGTGCTCGGCTGCAGCGACGCCGAGATCGGCCGGCTGCTGGACCGCGGCGTCGTCGCGGGCGCGCGCGAGCGGAGCGCCGCATGAGCGCCGAGCAGCCCGTCCTGACGCAGGTCGCCGACGGCGTCGGCCGCATCGTGCTCAACCGCCCGCAGGCGATGAACGCGATCACCGTCCCGCTGGCGGAGGGCCTGGCGACCGCCCTTGCCACGCTGGCGCCGCGGGTCTCCGTGATCGAGATCCGCGGCGCCGGCGGAAACTTCTGCGTCGGCGGCGACTTCAAGGAGCTGGAGGCGCTGCGCGCGCAGGGGCCGGAGGCGATGACCGAGCTGTTCACCTCCTTCGGCCGCGCCTGCGCGCTCGTGGCCGAGGTCGACGTGCCGGTCGTCGTGGTCGTCGAGGGGTACGCGATGGCGGGGGGCTTCGAGCTGATGCAGGCCGCCGACATCGCGCTCGTCGCCGAGGACGCCAAGCTCGCCGACAACCACGCCAACTTCGGCCAGGTGCCGGGCGGCGGCGGCTCGCAGCGGCTGCCGCGGCTGGTCGGCCGCCAGCGGGCGACCGCGCACATCCTGCTCGGCGAGCGCATCTCCGGCACGGAGGCGGCGGCGTGGGGCCTCGCCTACCGCGCCGTCCCGCGCACGCAGCTCGACGCGGCCGCCGCCGAGCTGACCGCGCGGCTCGCCGGCAAGACGCGCGAGGCGCAGGCGCGCACGAAGCGGCTGATCCGCGACGGTCTCGAGCTGCCGCTGGCGGAGGGCGTCGCGCTGGAGCGCCGCGTCGTCGTCGAGCACCTCACCGGCGAGGCCGCCGGCGCCGGGATCGCATCGTTCACTGCCAGAGGGAGAAGCTGATGTCCGACACGCTGATCGGCGACGGGCCGATCCTGCTCGACCTCGACGGCGCGGTCGCGCACCTGCGCTTCAACCGGCCGCAGGCCTCCAACGGCCTCGACGTGCCGTTCCTGCGCGCGCTCTACGAGGCGGTGATGACCGTCCACGGCGAGCCGCGCGCCCGCGCCGTCCTGATCACCGGCGAGGGCAGGCACTTCTGCGCCGGCGGCGACGTGAAGACATTCGCCGCCAAAGGCGAGGCGCTGCCCGACTACCTGCGCGAGGCGACCAGCTGGCTGCAGGTCTGCGCCTCGGCGCTGATGCGGCTGCAGGCGCCCGTCGTCGCGGCCGTCCACGGCTTCGCCGCCGGGGGCGGCGGGCTGGGGCTGGTCTGCGCCTCCGACCTCGTGCTCGCCGAGCGGTCGGCGAAGTTCATGCTCGGCGCGACGCGCGTCGGGATGGCGCCGGACGCCGGCGGCTCGGTCACGCTCACCCACCTCGTCGGCCTGCGCAAGGCGATGGAGATCGCCCTCACCAACCCGACGATCGAGGCCGAGGAGGCGCTGCGGATCGGGCTGATCACGCGCGTCGTCGACGACGGCACCGTCCGCGAGCAGGGCCTGGCGCTCGCGCGCGAGCTGGCGGCCGGGCCGACGCGCGCGCTCGGCGAGACGAAGCGGCTGCTGTGGGAGGGGCTCGGCGCGACCGTCGAGGCGCGCCTGCCCGACGAGGCCCGCACCGTCGCGGCGCTGTCGGGGAGCGAGGACGCGCGTGAGGGCCTCGCCGCGGTGATCGAGCGGCGCGCGCCGGAGTACCGCGGCCGATGAGACGCACCGCACTCGTCACCGGCGGCTCCTACGGCATCGGCGCCGCGATCGCCGAGCGGCTCGTCGCGGACGGCGCCGACGTCGTCATCAGCGGCCGCAAGCGCGACGCCGCGCAGGAGCAGGCCGAGCGGATCGGCGCGCGCGCCGTCGCCTTCGACGTCGCCGACCACGCCGCGACCGTCGCCGCGATCGAGCAGCTCGGCCGGATCGACATCCTCGTCAACAACGCCGGCGCTGACCACTTCGGCTGGTTCACCCAGGTCCCCTACGAGACCTGGAAGCGGATCCTCGCCGTCAACCTCGACGGCGTCCTCTCCTGCACGCAGGCGGCGCTGCCGGGGATGCAGGAGAACGGCTGGGGGCGGATCGTCACGGTCGGCTCGGAGGCCGGCCGGATCGGCTCCAAGGGCAACGCCGCCTACGCGGCGGCGAAGGGCGCGGTGATCGCGTTCACGAAGTCGATCGCGCGCGAGAACGCCCGCTTCGCGATCACCGCCAACGTCTGCTCGCCGGGCCCGATCGAGACCCCGCTGCTGCGCGAGATGAGCGAGCACGCGATCGCGGTCGTCACCGAGCAGACGCAGCTCAAGCGCCTCGGGACGCCGCGGGAGGTCGCCGCGGCGGTCGCCTTTCTCGTCTCCGAGGAGGCCTCCTACGTGACCGGCGAGAACCTCGGCGTCTCCGGCGGCATGGCGCTCGGTGGTTGACCGGACAAGTTGTCCGGACAGTCTGTCCATTTTCGTGTTAGGATGCGGAGCATGAGCACAGTCGACGCCACCATCGGATGGGATCGGCTCATCGAGCACGATCGCGTCCACGGATCGCTCTACACCGATCCGGCGGTCTACGAGGCCGAGCTGGAGCGGATCTGGTACCGGACGTGGGTCTTCGTCGGCCACGTCAGCGAGGTGCCCGAGCCCAACGACTACGTCGTCAAGTCGATCGGGCCGCAGCCGGTGATCATGAGCCGTGACAAGCAGGGCGAGATCCACCTGCTGCTCAACCGCTGCACGCACCGCGCCAACCTCGTCTGCGACGCCGCCAGAGGGAACTCCAGCGCCTTCCGCTGCCCGTACCACGGCTGGACGTTCTCGAACACCGGCAGACTGCTCGGCTACCCCTTCAACAGCGGGTACGACGGCCGCGAGGCGAAGAGAGAGCTGGGCCTCGGCCGCGTGCCTCGCGTCGAGATCTACCGGGGCTTCGTCTTCGGCTCGTTCGCCGACGACGGACCGACCCTGCTCGAGCATCTCGGCGACGCGCGCGAGGCGCTGGACCGCCTCGTCGCGCTGTCGCCGAGCGGCGAGCTGGACCTCAGCGCCGGCTGGCTCCAGCACAAGGTCAAGGCCAACTGGAAGATGCTCGTGGAGAACGAGACCGACGGCTACCACCCGCAGTTCGTCCACTCGTCGATCTTCAGCGTCGCCAAGAGCGGCATCGGCGACCTCTACGGCGAGGAGTCGACCGCCCTCTCGCGCGACCTCGGCAACGGCCACACGGAGAACGACCTGCGGCCCGAGTTCCGCCGCATCGACCAGCCGCTCGGCTGGTTCGGCACGACGCCCGACCGCGTGCCCGGCTACGTCGCGCAGCTGGAGGCCGCCAACGGCGCCGAGAAGGCGCGCGAGCTGATGATCGACGGCTCGCCGCACGTGATGCTGTTCCCGAACCTCTTCATCGCCGAGATCCAGCTGTTCGTGATCCAGCCGCTGGCGGTCGACGAGACCGTTCAGCACGTCACCGCCGTGCAGTACAAGGGCTCGCCCGACATGAACCGGCGGATGCTGCAGCAGACGATCGGCTCGGTCGGCCCCGCCGGCTTCCTGCTCGCCGACGACTCCGAGATGTACGAGCGCAACCAGCGCGGCGTTCACGCTCGCTCGCCCGAGTGGGTCGTGCTCAAGCGCGGCACCCACCGCGAGCGGCTCGACGAGAACGGCCACGTCGTCGGCGACGCGACCGACGAGGTCCCGCAGCGGGCGATCTGGAAGCACTACCGGTCGCTGATGGAGGCGGGCTCGTGAGCGCCCTGCCGCTGAACCTCGACCGCCTGCTGGAGGTCCAGCAGTTCGTCTACCGCGAGGCGCGCCTCCAGGACGAGCACGACTACGACGGCTGGGAAGCACTGTGGGCCGACGACGCGACCTACTGGGTGCCGGCCAACGGCGACGCGATCGACCCGACGAGAGAGATGTCGATCATCTTCGACAACCGCTCGCGCATCGCGACGCGCGTCAAGCAGCTGAAGACCGGCAAGCGCCACGCGCAGGCGCCGCCGTCGCGCACCCGCCGCGTCGTCTCCAACGTCGAGCTGCTCGCCGACGACGGCGAGGAGCTGCTGGTCGGCGCGAACTTCGCCGTCTACGAGTCGCGCGAGCGCGGGCTGACGGTCTGGGCCGGCCGCAGCACCTACCGGCTGCGCCCGACCGGCGACGGCCTGCTGATGGCGTACAAGAAGGTCGAGCTGGTCGACAACGACCGCGCGATCTACACCCTCGCCTTCCTGATCTGATGGACGTCGGGGAGGTCGTCAGCGAGTTCGCGGCGGTCGCGCTGTCGATCGACCACGACGGCAACGGTCCGCGGCTGCGGATCGAGGATCTGAAGACCGGCCACGTCGGCTACCTCGACGCGCTCGAGCTGGAGACGCTCGCGTGGCTGCCCGAGGGCGCGCTGCACCCGCTGCTCGACCCGTCGCTGCACCGCTGGCGCAAGCCGGCCGCTGGAGGAGGAACACACTGATGCGCATCGCGATCGTCGGCGCCGGCCCGTCGGGCTTCTTCGCCGCCGGCCACCTGCTCGGCAGAGGACACGAGGTCGACCTGTTCGACCGCCTGCCGACCCCGTGGGGGCTGGTGCGCGGCGGCGTCGCGCCCGACCACCCGAACATCAAGTCGGTCTCGAGGGTCTTCGAGAAGATCGCGGGCCGCCCCGGCTTCCGCTTCTTCGGCAACGTCGAGATCGGCAGCGACGTCAGCCACGAGCAGCTGCTCGGCTGGTACGACGCGGTCGTCTACAGCGTCGGCACGGCGATCGACCGCCGCAGCGGCGTGCCCGGGGAGGAGCTGCCCGGATCGCACTCGGCGACCGAGTTCGTCGGCTGGTACAACGGCCACCCCGACTACCGCGACCACGACTTCGACCTCTCCGGCGAGCGCGCGATCGTGATCGGCAACGGCAACGTCGCGATCGACGTCGCGCGGATGCTGACGCTGACGCACGAGGAGCTGATCGCGACCGACGCCGCCGACCACGCGATCGAGGCGCTCGACGCCGCCGGGATCTGCGAGATCGTCGTGCTCGGCCGGCGCGGCCCGCACCAGGCGGCCTTCACGAACCCCGAGCTGCTGGAGCTGGGCGAGCTGCGCGACGCCGACGTCGTCGTCGACCCGTTCGACCTGCAGGTCGACGACGCCCACGTCGACGGCGAGCTCGACGAGGTGCTCGAGCACACGATGGAGATCCTCGGCGGCTACGCCGCGCGCACGCCCGGCGGGAAGCGCAAGCGCGTCGTGCTGAAGTTCCTCAGCTCGCCCGTCGCGCTGCTCGGCGACGGACGGGTCGAGGCGGTGCGCGTCGTGCGCAACCGGCTCGAGCGCGACGCCGGCGGGACGCTGCGCGCACGCGGGACCGGCCTGACGCAGGAGATCCCGGCCGGGATCGTCTTCCGCGCGATCGGGTACCAGGGCGTCGCCGTGCCGGGCGTGCCGTTCGACGCGACGACCGGCTTGATCCCCAACGACGGCCGCGGCCGCGTCGCCGGCGCCGAGCGCACCTACGTCGCCGGCTGGATCAAGCGCGGCCCGTCGGGCGTGATCGGCACCAACAAGAGATGCGCGATCGACACGGTGAAGGCGCTGCTGGAGGATGCGGAGGCGGGGCTGCTCGCCCGCCGCCGCGCGACCGCCGCCGCGCCTGCCGACGAGGTCGAGCGCGAGCTGCGGGCGCGCGTGCCCGACCTCGTCGATCAGGCCGGCTGGGAGTCGATCGACGCCGCCGAGCGGGCCGCCGGCGAGCCGGCCGGCCGCCCGCGCGTGAAGCTGACGACGGTCCCCGACCTGCTCGACGCAGCCGGCGCGATCGCGAAGGAGGCGGTCCGGTGAGCTACGTCATCACCAGCAGATGCATCGGCAACAAGGACGCCTCGTGCACCGAGGTCTGCCCGGTCGACTGCATCCACCCGATGCCCGGCGAGCCCGGCTTCGAGGAGGCCGAGATGCTCTACATCGACCCCGACGAGTGCATCGACTGCGACGCCTGCTTCGAGTCGTGCCCCTTCAAGGCGATCTACCCGAAGGGCCAGCTCCCCGCCGATCTCGTCCAGTTCGCCGAGATCAACGCCGCGCACTTCGCTGCCTAGCGCCCCGCCCGCCTCACCTTTCTCAGGAAGTCACAGGCTTCCATGAGGCTTTTCGGTGGGCTTGGAACCGCGCGCAATCGCCGTTCTGACGGGAAATTCGCTCAGCCGGGGGCTGCATTCGCGTCCCGAAATCGTGCATCTCGGGGTCTCCGGAATCGGATAGGCAAACGCGGAGAGCCGCGGCGGCGGATCACCCGCGACGAGGTGATGACGGCCGCCGCGGTCGGCGACCTGCTCGGCATCCCGACCGCGACCGTCTATCGCCTGGCGCGCAACGGCACGCTGCCGATCCGGGCGCTGCTGCGCAGCCGGTCGCTGCCGGTCGTCGTCACGGTCACCTTCACGCCGTCCGGCGGGAGGCCGGTCACGCGGAGCGCGCGGGTGACGCTCCCCAAACGCCCGTCGCCGCGCCGCGCGACGCGCTGAGACGTCGCGCGCCGGTGCCTGGACGACGCCTGTCGCCGCGCCGCACACCGCACGACGGAGCGCCGCTGCCGTGGCCGGCGCTGTGCTTCGGCATCAGTCGTCGCCTCTTCCGATCTCGTCCAGGCCGCTCGCCTCGCTCTCGTTCGCCGTCGTCGGTTCGATCGCGTCCTGCGTCGTGGCGCGGCCGGTGTCGGCGTCGCGTCGGTGCTTGGCGGCGTGGAGCGCGCGGTCGGCTTGGCGCAGCAGCTGGCGCGCGCCGGTGT
>NZ_JAUTDN010000026.1 GCF_030646155.1 Conexibacter sp. CPCC 205762 | reverse complement strand
CACCTTCATGCTGGGCCATGTGATCGTGGAGCTCGCAGGCCACGACTTCGCATCTCCCGAGGCACCGGAGGACACAAGGCACCGTCAGGCCATCACCGAGTACGTGCGCGCGCAGATCGACACAGACGGTCTCCCGCACCTCACGCAGGACAACATCAGCGGCATGCTGCAACCCGGCGACCCGGACATCGCCTTCGAGCGAGGGCTCGACTGGCTGCTGGCCGGCGCCGCCGCCGCACTCGAACCGCAGTAGCGCCGAACAATCGTCTCGACCAGCCAAGTCGACGATACCCTGCGCGCGATTCTTCGCTCGGCGGCCGCAGCAATTGCTCGACCCACGGGTCGGTGCGGTTGTGAACACGCACGGCCGGCTACTGCTGCTCGCCGCCCCCCAGCTTCTCTTCGCCGCAGTCGTCGCGGCGCTGCTCGCCGCCGTAGCGGATCACCTGGAGGTCGAAGCCGCGGTCGTCGCTGAGCAGGGCGGTGCGGGCATAGTCGCCGTTGATCGGGTGCGGGGGTCGTCTGGAGCGCCAGCCGCGCGCCACGGCGTCGTCGTGGGCGGCGTCGACGTCGTCGGTGCGGAAGGCGAGGTGGAGGAAGCGAGGGCCTTCGCCATCCGGTGTCTCGATCAGCTCGAGCTTGATCCCATCGGCGTCGGCGAGCATCGCCATCGGCGCCCCGGTCGCCTGCACGGTGCCGGTGTAGAGCAGCCGCATCCCGCACTGCTTGACGAGCTGCCGCACGCGCGCGTCGAGGTCGGGCACGCCGAGCGCGACGTGGTCGAAGCCGCTGATGGTCATGGCCGCACCTCCGCCGAGCGCAGCCGGCCTGGGTTCAGCAGCCCGTGCGGGTCGAGCCGCGCCTTCGCGCGCACGATCGGCGCGACGTCGGCGAACAGGCCGTTGTCCTCGATCACGTTCGTGTGCGAGTTCTGGTAGTGGATCCCGTGCGCGTCGCAGAAGCGCAGCAGCTCGCCGACGCGGTCCTCGTGCTCGCGCGCGCCGCGGATCACGACGACCGACGCCGGCAGCCCCGCCTTCGCCTCGGCGGCGTCGAGGCCGAGCGCCCGCAGCATCCACGGCGAGCGGATGTACTTCATCTCGACGAGCAGCCGCTCACCGAACCGCTCCTTCAGCAGCGCGATGTCCCACAGCGGGTCGGCCGGGTCGAAGTAGAGGTGCGCGAAGGCCGCGTCTCTGAACGCGCGCATCACCCACAGCATGCGGTGGCCGTAGACCATCGCCGCGATCGACGGGCGCTCGTTGCGGCCGAGCCGCCACGGCTGCCACTCGGCGATCGTGCCGCCGTGAGCCGCCGCCAGCGCGCCCACGTCGGCGAGCTGGTCGGCGTCGAGCAGCATCAGCACGCCGGGGCCGGCGCCGGCGAGCTGCGCGAGTTCGCCGAAGGCCGGCATCAGCCCCTCCTCCTGCGCGGTCACGGCCCGTTCGTGCAGCCGCGGGTCGCGCGCGAGCGCGGCGACGAACGCGCAGGCGTCGGCGAACGTCGGAAAGCTGCCGACCGCCTCCACCCACCTGCGCGCCGGCACCGTCCGCAACGTCACCTCACTGATCAGGCCGACGGCGCCGAAGGTGTGCAGCAGCGGCTCGGCCGCCGCCCCCTCCAGCGTGTGGACGACCGGCTGCTGCTCGACGCTGACCGCTCGCAGGCGCACGACGCTGCCGTCCCAGATCGCGCCGTGCGCGCCGCTGCCGAGGCCGACGTGGCCGCCGGCCAGCCACCCGCCGACGGTCGCGCTCGCGTAGGTCGTCACCAGCAGCGGCAGCTCGCGGCCGGCCGTTCGCGCGGTCCGCTCCAGCGCGCCCTGCAGCGTGCCGGCCGAGGCGCGCACGGCGTCGCCCTCCAGCTCGCAGGTACCGTTCAGCCCGCGTGTGTCGAGCACGATCCCGCCGCGCTCCGGCGTGACGAGGCCGAAGCCGCTCGTGCCCGCGCCGCGCGGGGTGATCGGCAGCCGGTGCCGGGCGGCGATCGCCGTCACCTGCAGCAGCTCCTGCTCGTCGCGCGGCCGCACGACCGCCTCCACGCCCATCACCGGCCCGGCCTCCTGCGCCCGCCGGTCGATCTGCTCGCTGAGCACCGGCGAGAGCCACGAGGCGTCCTTCAGCACGCGGGCGATCGCGGTCCGGTCGACGCTGACCGCGTCCCCCAGCACGGCGCGCAGGTCGGCGACGGCGTCGAGATCGGCGGCGCTCATCTGCCGATCGCCTCGTCGGCGAGCCGCAGCGCCTGCGCGATCCGCTCGCGAGCGGCCGCGTCGAGCGGCTGCTGCGGCGCGATCGGGTCGCCGACGGCGTAGCCGCGCAGCTCCAGCGCCGCCTTGATGCAGGCGCCGAGCGGATAGGTGCGGAAGACCTCATTGATCGGCCACAGCTGCCGCTGCAGCGCGAGCGCGTCGTCGAGCCGCCCTGCGCGGAAGCGGCGGTAGAGCTCGACGCTCGCCTCCGGAACGACGCACGCCGGACCGGCCATCCAGCCGACGCCGCCGAGCAGCAGCACGAGCAGCGGGATGTGGCGCGAGGCGCTGAAGACCTCCAGCCGATCGCCGGCGCGGTTGAGCACGCTGAGGATGCGGCCGGTGTCACCGCCAGCGTCCTTCAGGTACTTGATCGTCTCGACCTCAGCCAGCCGCGCGAGCGCGTCGACCGACAGGTCGTCGCCGAGCAGCGCGGGGTTCGTGTAGATCACGAGCGGGAGCGAGACCGCCCGCGCGACCGCCGTGAAGTAGCCGACGACGCCAGCCTCGGAGGTCGCGAACGCCTGCTGGCGCATCACGACCAGGCCGTCGACGCCGAGCGCCTCCAGCTCGGTCGCCTGCGCGACCGCGTCGTGGGTCGAGAAGCCGGCGACCGCCGGCACGACCGCCACGCGCCCGTCGACCGCGCGCACCGTCGCGGCGACGACGTCGCGCCGCTGCCGCGGGGTCAGGTACATCACCTCCCCGGTGCTGCCCAGCGGCGTGACGCCGTCGATGCCGGTCGCGACCAGGTCGTCGACGAGCCGCTCCAGCAGCTCCTGGTCGACGCGCCCGCGCGCGTCGACCGGGGAGACGACGTAGGGGTAGATGCCGTGCGGCAGCGTCGTGCGCGGCTCAGCCATTCGCGTCGAAGACGAAGGCCGACGGATCGACTCTGGTGACGCCGAGCTGCTCGGCCCCGACCGTTCTGGCGACGGCGTCGAACAGCTCCTGGGTCGGCTGGACCAGTCTCTCGTCGTAGGCGGCTCTCAACGAGGCGCGGCCGGAGGCGACGTACGCGCTCAGCAGTCTCGGGTCGGTCACGCCGACTCTCGCCGCCAGCGGCGCCCACACGCTGTCGTCGGTCTCCAGCAGGTCGACCGCCTCGCGGATCGCGGCGGCCAGCTCGGGGACCTTGTCGGGATGCTCGTCGGCCCACTCGTCGGTGACGCTGTAGAGGAGGTAGAACGACTGGTCGTCGAAGCCGCCGCTCTGCAGCAGCTGCGGCAGGTCGGTGAGCTTGCGGTATCTGCCGTCGGTCAGCGGCGCCAGCGCGAGGCTGGAGAACTGCAGCGCCGCGTCGACGGCGCCTCTGTCGAGCAGTCTGTTGATCAGCGGCGGCGCGGCCTCGGTCACCTTCGTGTCGGTCCCGACGTCGAGCCCGTCGGCCTGCTTGCCGGCGGCGCGGACGATCTGGAAGTCGAATATCCCGGCGCCCGGCGTCGCCAGCTTCTTGCCTCTGAGGTCGGCGAAGCTTCTGATCGGAGAGTCGGCCGGGACGACGATCGGGTTGCTGAACGTCTGGAACGCGGTCAGGCCTCTCGCTCTCAGGCCCGCTCTGCGCTGGCGCAGCAGGTCGAGCACGCTGCCGGTCGCGACGTCGGCGCTGCCGCCGCGCAGGGCCGTCCACTGCTGGCCGGTCTGCGAGATCTCGACGACCTCGATCTCGAGGCCGTGTCTGGCGGCGATCCCCTGCTCCTGCAGGATCGTCGGGATGTCGCCCTGGCCGGCGCTGGTGATCGCCGCGATGCGGACCTTCACCGGCTCCGGCGCGGTGGCGGAGCCGCCGCCCGCGCTCGTGGCCGCGGTCGAGCTCGCGTCCCCGTCGGAGTCCGAGCCGCACGCGGCGGCGAAGAGCGCGGCGAGGACGAGGACGCTCGCGACGGCAAGCCGTCGCAGCTGCGCTGCTGTGGTCATGTCGATGCCTTCGTGGTCGTGGTGCCGGCGCCGCCGGCGCCGGGAGCTGGTGGTCGGGTGGGTGGTGTGGTGCCGGTCGCGAGCGCGGGCTCGGCTGCCCGCAGGCAGGCCGCGACCCGGCCGGCGGCCGCGAGGACGCCGGGGGCCTGCTCGTCGCGCGGATGCGGCGCGGCGATCTCGAAGCTGCCGATCACGCGGCCGGGGCGCGTGCCCATCGCGATCACGCGATCGGCGAGGAAGCACGCCTCGGCGATGTTGTGCGTCACGAGCAGGACGGTGCAGCCGCTGCGCGCGGCGAGGTCGGCGACCTCGCCGCGCAGCCGCTGCGCGGTCAGCTCGTCGAGCGCCGAGAACGGCTCGTCCATCAGCAGCAGCGCCGGCTCGACGGCGAGCGCGCGGGCGAGCGCGACGCGCTGCTGCATCCCGCCCGAGAGCTGCAGCGGGAAGCGATCGGCCGCCGCTTCCAGGCCGACGAGCGCGAGGCACTCCTCGGCGCGGGCGCGTGCCGCCGCGCGCGGGACGCCGGTCGCCTCGAGCACGAACGCGACGTTGCGGCGCGCGGTCAGCCAGGGGAAGAGGCGCGGGCGCTGGAACAGATACGCGCGGTGCGCGTCGTGCGGGCGCATCTCGACGCTGCCGTCGTAGCCGGTGTCGAGGCCCGCCGCGATCGTCAGCAGCGTCGACTTGCCGCAGCCGGAGGGGCCGACGATCGCGGTGAAGGAGCCGGCCGGCAGCTCGAGCTCGACGCCGTCGAGGGCGCGCACGGCGTCGCGGCCGTGCCCGAAGCTGCGCCCGACGCCGCGGAAGGCGAGGGCGGCTGCGGCGGCGCTCATCGCGCCTCCTCTCGCTGCCAGCGGAACAGGTGGCGCTCCAGCGGCCGCAGCACGGCCAGCTCGAGCGTCAGCATCAGCAGCACGAACGGCAGCGCGCTGCCGATCACGCGCTGCATGTCCGCGGTGTTGTACCAGTACTGGATCCGATAGCCGACGCCGTCGGAGCGGCCGAGGACCTCGACGAAGATCGTGATCTTCCAGGTCAGCGCGAGCCCGAGCCGGGCGGCGGCGAACATGAACGGCAGCGTCTGCGGCAGCAGCACGCGGCGGACGGTCGTCAACCGGCCCACGCCGAAGGCGCGCGCGACCTCGCCGAGGTCCGGGTCCAGCGCCTTGACGCCCTGCCAGACGCTGAACGTCAGCGTCGGCAGCACGACGAGCGCCGCGCCGATGATCGCGCCGCGATCGCTGAGCCCGATCGCCAGGTAGGTCACGACGATCAGCAGCAGCGACGGGATCGAGGAGAGGATCGTCACCCACGAGCCGAACAGCAGGGCCGCGATGCGAGAGCGGCCGAGCACGATGCCGGCGACGGTGCCGGCGACGAGCGCCAGCAGGAAGGCGCCCGCCATCCGCTTGCCCGTCGCCGCCATGTCGCTCCACAGGTAGCCGTCCTCGACGGCGAAGCGGATCGCGCGGACCGACGTCAGCGGGCCGGGCAGCACGTCGGCGCCGACGCGCCAGGAGACGAGCTGCCAGAGGCCGAGCAGCAGCAGCGTCGAGAGGAGCGCCCAGCCGGCGGTCGCCGCCAGCTGGCGGCGGCTGCGGCGGGCGGGCGGCGGCGGGAGCGGATCGGCGAGCGGGTCGGCGATCGCCGCCGAGCGCTCCTGCGCGGCGACTCCGCTCATGCCGCCACCGCCTGCACGCGCGCCGCCGCGCCGCGACCGGCCGCCGCGCCGCCGGCGAGCGCCTCGGTCAGGTTGCCGCCGAGCAGGTAGCGGTGGCCGAACCAGGAGCCGAGCTCGCCGGCGGCCCACAGGCCCGCGATCGGGCGGCCGTCGCCGTCGAGGACGCGCTGCGCGGCGTCGTGGCGCGGGCCGCCGTGGGTGTTGCTGAGGATCGGCACCGTCCGCAGCGCGTGGAACGGCGCTCTGCGCAGCGGCGCCATCGTGCCGGGCGGGCGGCCGAGCGGATCGGCGCCCGCGTCGACCTGGTCGTTCCAGGCCGCGACGGTCGCGCGCAGCGCCGGCGGGTCGAGGCCGATCCGCTGCGCCAGCTCGTCGAGCGTGGCGGCGACGACGATCGCCCCGCTGCGGATCTCGGCGCTGTTGTCCGCCGACCACTCGTAGCGGTCCTGCGGCCGGCTCCATGCCGGTCTGCCGAGCGGGCCGAGGCGGCGGCCGTCGTCGTCGAACAGCAGCCAGCAGGGAGAGGCCCACGCCTCGCCGCTGGCGTCGTCGATCGCGGCGAGCGCCTTCCAGGGGGTGTCCTGCGGGGCGCGCGGCGCCTCGTTGGTGAAGCGGCGGCCGCGCCGGTCGACGAGGATCCAGCCGACCGGCCGATCGTCCCGGCGCGCGCCGCCGAGGTGGTTGCGGATCGGCACGTCGCGGCCGGGCAGCAGGAAGCCGTAGGAGCCGTGCACGTTGGCGAGATGCCAGAGCGCCGCGCCGGCGCGCGCCGCCAGGCGCAGCCCGTCGCCGCGGTTGCCGCGGTGGCCGATCGCCGCGATCCCGGGCGCCGGCACGTGGTCGGCGAGCGCGGTCGCGTCGAACTCGAAGCCGCCGGTCGCGAGCACCACGCCGCGGCGCGCGCGCACGGCGGCGCGACCGTCCGGTCCGTCGAGCACCACGCCGCCGACGCGCGGCCGGCCGTGCGCGGCGTGCTCGATCAGCAGGTCGACGACGCGGGTGCTGGTCTGCACGCGCACCCCGCGCGCTCGCGCCGCCAGCTCCAGCGCGCGCACGAGCGTGTGGCCGCGCTGCCCGGAGGCGTGCGGATAGCGGTCGAAGCCCGGCAGCGCGTCGATCCCGGTCCAGCCGAGCGCGTCGCGTCCCGTCCAGTCGTGCAGATCGCCGGACTCGAACGGCGCGAGCTCGGCGCCGAAGCGCGCGAAGGCGGTCGCGCCGACCTCGGCGGCCAGCGCCTCCAGCAGCGCCGGCGCCGCGACGAGGTAGCCGGCGAGCGTCCGCACGCCGTCGTCGGGCAGGGTCCCGGCGGAGAGCCGCCGCAGGTACGCGACCGCGCGGTCGAGGTCGTCGGCGGCGCGCAGGTAGCCGCTCGACAGCAGCGACAGCCCGCCGATCTGCGGCCACGCCTCCGCGACTTCGACCTGCGCGCCCGCGTCGCGCGCGGCGACGGCGGCCGACAGGCCGGCCACGCCGGCGCCGACGACCACGACGTCGGTCGCGGTCGGCCGCTCGACCGTTCCCGTCTCGCTCACGCCGCCGCCGTCACGCGCGCCAGCGCCGGCAGCACCGACTCGGCGATCCGCTCGAGCTGCCCGCGCTGGTCTGCGTCCGCGAGCACCAACTGGAAGGAGGTGACGCCCGCCTCGACGTAGCTCGCCAGCCGCTCGGCGCAGGCCTCCGCGGGGCCGCTGATCAGCCAGCGGTCGAGCGTCTGCTCGTCCATCGGCAGCCGGTGGTAGGCCTCCAGGAACTCCTTCGCCCGCTGGCGACCGCCGGCCGCGTCGGCGTCGACGCGCATGCAGCAGTTGAGCCGCCGCTCGAAGCCGGCGTGCTCGACGTCGCGCCCCGCCGCGCGCGCGGCGGCGACGATCTGCTCCCATCCCGCCCGCCACTCCGCCGGCGTCGCCATGCCGGTGATCCAGCCGTCGCCGAGGCGGCCGACGCGGTGCAGCGGGCCGGTGAAGGTGCCGGCCGTCGCCGCGCTGTGCACGTCGTTGGGACCGTGGCCGGCGACGCGCGGCACGTAGCCGCCGGAGGCGATCGAGATCGGCGGCCCGCCGGCCTGCGCGGGGCGGTAGCCGATGTCGAGCCCGTCGAAGCGGTAGACCTCGCCGGCGACCGAGGCGGGGCCGGCCCACAGCCGCCGCAGCGCGGCGATCGCCTCCTCGAAGGCGCGGGCGCGGCGGGCGCGCGTCAGCCCCGCGAGCGCGAGCTCGGCGTCGACCAGCTCGCGCGGCCCGGTGCCGAGCCCGACCCCGAGCGTCGTGCGTCCGCCGCTGATCAGGTCGAGCGTCGCCCACTCCTGCGCGAGCAGCGGCAGCGAGCGCAGGTGCGGCTGCAGGATGCCCGTCGTCAGCGCGATCCGCTCGGTCACCGCGGCGATCGCGGCGAGCGTCGGGATCGGCGACAGGCGCGGCTTGGCGAGCACGCTGTCGCCGACGGCGACGAAGGCGAAGCCTGCCTGCTCCGCCTCGCGCGCCACCCGCGGCAGCGCGGCCGCGTCAGCGTCTTCGCCGAGGAAGACGACCGCGCGGTTGTTGATGTAGATGCCAACCCGAGTCATGCCCTATCCGATCTATCATGGTCATGATGCGATCAAGTCGACAATGTCTATCAGATAAGTCGGGTTTGCCGGCGACCGGTACCATCGCCCGCTCCATGGAGCAGCTTCGATGAGTGCGCCGGCACATCCGCTCCGCTCGACGCGGATCGCCGAGCTGGTCGCCGGCGCGATGCGCGACCGCATCCTCAGCGGCGAGCTGGTCGACGGCGAGCGGCTGCCCAAGGAGGACGAGCTGCGCGCCGAGTTCGGCGTCGGCCGGCCCGCCATGCGCGAGGCGATGCGCATCCTCGAGGCCGAAGGGCTGCTGACCGTGCTGCGCGGCAACCGCGGCGGAGCGCTCGTGCGCACGCCGCGCGCGGAGAACCTCGCCTACACGCTCGGCCTGCTGCTGTCCGCGCGCAAGATCCGCACGCGCGACGTCGGGCATGCGATGCGCGAGCTGGAACCGGCCTGCGCGGCGCTGTGCGCGCTGCGCGCCGACCGCGAGCGCACTGTCGTGCCCGCGCTGCTGGCCGTGCAGGAGCGCAGCATCGCCGCCGCGCAAGACAGCGCCGCGGTCACCGCCTGCTTCCGCGATTTCCACGAGCAGCTCGTCGCCGGCTGCGGCAACGAGACGATGATCGCGCTCGTCGGCGCGCTCGAGCGGCTGTGGTCCAGCCACGTGCGCACCAACGCCACGCGCGCCGTCCAGCAGGGCAAGCCGCGGCCGCCCGAGGAGATCCGGCAGTCGCTCGCCGACCACCAGCAGATCCTCGACTGCATCCGCGACGGCGACGCCGACGGCGTCCGCGCCGCCGTCACCCGGCACGTCGCACGCGTCCAGACCCAGCCGCGCCCCTATGGGGCCAACGTCGCGATCGACCTCGCGACGCTGCGCGCGGGTCTCTGACCGGCTATGCGCCGGCGAGCAGGATCGGGCGCACCGCGGCAGCGCCCACCTGCCCCACCCCCTGCCCCACCCCGGCTCGGGGTCCGCTGACGGCGCGCCGGACCTCGTCGGCCGCCCACACCACCGACTCCGCGATCCCAGACCCCATGAACCGGCGCCGACCACGGCCACCGTGCCAATCCCAGCTGCCGTCATGCCGTTCCCTTCGATGTTCCGTGCGTCGTCTCCATCAGATCGCGCGCAGCAGCGCCGCGGTGCCGGCCGCCAGCAGCACCGCGGTGACCATGCGGGCGCCGAGCAGCGTCGCCGCCGCGGCGACGACCAGCCCGGCCGCGCGCGCGTCGACCGCCAGTGCGCCGTCGCGGTCGAAGGCGCCGGTGACCACGAGCGCCGTCAGCAGCGCCGCGGGCAGCGCCGCCAGCGCCGCGCTCAGCGGTCTCGGCAGCCGGCGCCCGCCGAGCGCGACCGGCCCGGCGGCGCGGATCGCGAAGGTCGCCAGCGCCAGCGTGGCGATCGCGGCGACGGTCGCGCTCACGTCCGCCACGCCGTCAGCAGCACGACCGAGCAGCCCGCGATCACCGGCACGCCCGGCGGGGCGAGCGGGATCAGCGCCAGCGCGACCGCGGCGGCCGCGACGGCGGTGAGGCGCGCCCGCGGCCGGCGCAGCTCGCGCAGCAGCAGCACCAGGAAGAAGGCCGGGAACAGCGCGTCGACGCCGTAGCGGCCGGAGTCACCCAGGCGCGGCCCCGCGACCACGCCGGCGACCGTGCCGAGCTGCCAGCCGAGCCACTGCGGCGCCGCGGCGCCCAGCAGCCGCCAGCCGTCGTAGCCGCCGCCGGGCAGCCGCGCGGTGCTCAGCGACACGTCGACGATCCCCTGGCCGACGACCGCCCGCCACCACGCCCGTCCCTGCAGCGACGGGCCGACCGCGATCCCGATCGGCAGGAAGCGGAGGTTCACGAGCAGGCCGGCGGCGACCGCCGCGACGACGCCGCCGCCAGCGCTCAGCACCCCGAGCACGGCGATCTGCGCCGCCCCGGAGAAGGTCAGCAGCGACATCGCGATCGGCGTCGCCGGGGCCCATCCGCGGGTGACCGCCTCGATCCCGAACGACAGTCCGATCAAAAGCATCGGCAGCGCCAGCGGCGCGCCCGCGCGGATGCCGCCGCGCAGCTCCTCGCGCGCAGCCGGCGCCGCCGATGGCGTCATCTCAGGCGCTCGTCCCGGCCGCGAAGGCGACCGGCTCCTCCAGCGGGATCTCCTGGATCGCGGGCAGCACCTCGCGCGCGAACAGCTCGAGGCTGGCGACCGACTCCGCGTGCGGCATGTCGCCGTAGCGGCCGGTCAGCATGAACTCCTCCGGGTGGAAGGCGTCACACAGCCTGCGCAGCTTCTCGATGCACTGGTCGGGCGTGCCCCAGATCGAGTTGGCGATCCACGCCTCGTCCATCGCCGAGCGCGGCACCGACGCGGTGTCCTTGTAGTGCTCGTAGCCCTTCAGTCTCTCGAAGTGGCTGCCGCTCAGCTCGTAGTTGCGCGAGGCCGAGTCGACGTACTGCGGGACGTAGCGGTTGGCGGCCGCCTCGGCCTTCGCCGCGTCCTCGTGGCAGTACATGTGCAGGTGCAGCCGCGGCCGCGCCGGCTCGTAGCCGGCCTCGCTGCGCGCCGACGCGAACGCGACGAGCTCGTCGTGGTAGTCGGCCAGCGCCTTCTGCGGGATGATCAGCGGCCGCAGGCCAAGCCCCGCCCCGACCGGCGCCGAGCTCGGGCTGCCCCACGAGAAGCAGAGCGAGTCGATCAGCGCCTGCGGGTCGCGCGGCCGTGGGCGCATCGTCGTGTTCTCGTAGCGGAAGTGCTCGCCCTCGTAGGAGAACTTCTCCTCGCTGAGCGCGAGCTTGATCACCTCGACGCTCTCCTTGAACATCCCGCGCGACTCATTCTGGTCGACGTTGAGCGCCTTGAACTCGCGCCGCCCGAGGCCGCGGCCGACGCCGATCAGCGGCGTGCGGTCTCTGAGCACGAACTGCAGCATCGTCATCTCCTCCGCGACGCGCAGCGGGTCGTGCCACGGGAGGATCACCACCATCGTGCCGACGTCGATCCGTCTCGTCGCGCCCGCGACGTACGTGAGCGCCTGGATCGGGTTGGTGACCATCGTGTACGGGCTCACGTGATGCTCGACCGTCCACAGCGAGTCGAAGCCGAGCTCCTCGATCATCGCGACCGTCTCGAGCTCCTCCGCCCAGATCTGCGCGTCGGTGTTGGGCTCCAGCGGCGGCACCTGCTCGCCGCGTTCGAGTGCGTTGAAGCGATCCCAGTCCGCGTAGTTCTGGATGTAGAGCGAAAGGCCAACCTTCATCGTCCTGCTCCTCCTGTCGTCGTCGAGCGCGGCAGCGCCCGGCGCGTGGTTCACGGTCGCAGCAGCACCTTCAGCTGCTGCGTCCCGCCGCTGCGCAGCTCGGCGACGCGCCGCGGCGCCTCCTCGAGCCCGGCAACGGCGGTGATGATCTCGTCGCAGGGAATCCGCCCCGCGGCGATGTGTTCGAGCGCTTCCGTGAAGTCGGTGGTCGAGTAGGCGAGCGACCCCTTGATCGTCAGCTCGCCGAGCGCCAGCGCGAGCACGTCGACCGCGACCGGCCCGTCGGGGATCCCGACGACGACCAGCCGTCCGGCGGCCGGCAGCAGCCTCACCGCCAGCGGCGTGCCGCTGGGGTGGCCGCTGCAGTCGATCGCGATCCTCGCCGGCTCGCCGCCGAACAGCTCCGCACCCTCGGCCTCGGCCTGCTCCGGGGTCGCGACCGCCGCGCCGAGCGCCGCCGCCTTCGCGCGCCGCTCGTCGTTGGGCTCGACGACGACGACGCGCTCGATCCCGCGGGCTCTCAGGCTGACCGCGGTCAGCGCGCCGATCGGGCCGGCGCCGATCACCCAGACGCCGGACCGCGCGTCGGGCTCGGCGAGCGCGATGCCGTGGATCGCGACCGCGAGCGGCTCGGCGAGCGCGCCGTGCTCGTCGCTGACCCCCGGCGGCAGCCGGTGCAGCATCGCCGTCGGCACGGCGACCGTCTGCGCGTAGGCGCCGGGGCGGCCGAGCCCCGGCCCGCGCGACAGCCCGCGCTCGCAGAGGTGCGGCTGGCCGACGCCGCAGGCGTAGCACTCGCCGCACGCCGCCAGCGGCCGGATCGCGACGCGGTCGCCCGCGGCGAACTCCTCGGCGCCGTGCCCCAGCTCGGTCACGGTGCCGGTGAACTCGTGGCCGAGCACCAGCCCGACCGGCGGGGTCGGCGAGGCGAGCATGTGCAGGTCCGATCCGCAGATGCCGCAGCAGCCGACCGTGACGCGCACCTCGCCGTCGGCCAGCGGCGGCTCCGGCGCGTCGATCAGTTCGAGGCCGCCGCCCGCGGTGACCGTCACGGCCCTCATCGGACCGGCTCCGCGGCGGCACCGCCGACGGCCGGCAGCGCGTCGGCGTGGGCCAGCTCCGCGCCGGCGCGCACGTAGGTGCGATCGGCGTCGTCCTTGAGATAGAGCCGCACGTTGAGGCCCGCCCCGTCGACGGTCCGCTTCATCACGCGCAGCTCCAGCCTCAGCTCGCGCGGCGCGTCGAGCGGGCGCCGGAAGACGATGTCGTGGAACCGCCGCACCTCCCACGCGGAGTCGGCCAGCCGCGCCAGTGCGCCGCACAGTTCGTCCAGCAGGCGCGCCGCGTCGACGATCCGAATACGGCCGAGCGCCGCCCCTGCCGGCGCATCGACCACGGCCTCGCCCCACACCGGGGTCAGCGCCCCGCTGGCGCGCTGCCCGACCTCCGCCGCCGCGACGCCGCCCGCGAAGAACTGCTCCAGCGACAGCGGCCGTTGCACCTGCATCGCCGCGCCCTCCATCAGAAGACGGGGGTCTCGGTGTAGCGGCCGAAGAGCTGCTCGAGCGTGGTGACGATCTCACCCATCGAGGCGTGCGCTCTGACCGCCTCGATCGTCGCCGGCATCAGGTTCGCGTCGGGATCGCTCGCGACCCGCGCGAGCTCCTCCAGCGCCGCGGTCACGCGCGCGTCGTCGCGCGTGCGCTTGATCTCCTTCAGCCGCTCGATCTTGCGCCGCTCGCTGGTCGGGTCGATTCTGTGGACCTCGATCTCCTGCTCTTCGCCCTGGTCGACGAATCTGTTGACGCCGACGACGGTCCGCTCCGCGCTCGCCTTGCGCTGCGCGAACTCGTAGGCGAAGTCGGCGATCTCGCGCTGGAAGTAGTTCTGCTCGATCGCCGGGAGCGTGCCGCCGATCTCCTCGATCTTGTCGAGGTAGTCGTTGATCGCCTGCTCGAAGTCGCGCGTCAGCGCCTCGACGTAGTAGGAGCCGCCGAGCGGGTCGATCACCTGCGTGACGTTGGTCTCCTCGGCGATGATCTGCTGCGTGCGCAGCGCGACCTTCATCGCCAGCTCCGACGGGATCGCGTATGCCTCGTCGAGGCCGTTGGTGTGCAGCGACTGCGTGCCGCCGAGCACGGCCGCCAGCGCCTGGATCGCGGTGCGCACGATGTTGTTGAGCGGCTGCGGCTTGGTCAGCGTCGCCGCGGCGGTCTGCGTGTGGAACCGCATCCGCATCGACTCCGGGTTTCTGGCGCCGAACTCCTCCTTCATCATGCGCGCGTAACAGCGCCGCAGCGCGCGGAACTTCGCGACCTCCTCGAAGAAGTCGGCCTGGCAGACGAAGAAGAACGACAGCCGCGGCGCGAAGGCGTCGACGTCGAGGCCGGTCGCCGTGACGCGGCGCACGTACTCGCGCGTGGTGGCGATCGTGAAGGCCGCCTCCTGGATCGCGCTCGAGCCGGCCTCCGAGATGTGGTACCCGCTGATGTTGATCGGGTTGTAGCGGGCCATCCGCCCCGCCGTGTACGTGATCGTGTCGCGCACGATCCGCATGCTCGGCTCAGGCGGGTAGATCCACTCCTTCTGCGCGATGTACTCCTTCAGGATGTCGTTCTGGATCGTGCCCGACAGCTTGTTCAGGTCCAGCCCGCGCTGCTCGGCGACCGCGATGTACATCGCCAGCAGGATCCACGCCGACGGGTTGATCGTCATCGAGACCGAGATCTGCTCCAGGTCGATGCCGGCGAACAGTCTGTCCATGTCCTCCAGCACGTCGATCGCGACGCCCTCGCGGCCGACCTCGCCGACGCTCTTGGGGTCGTCGGAGTCGAAACCCATCAGCGTCGGCATGTCGAAGTCGACCGACAGCCCGGTCTGCCCCTGCGCGATCAGGTACTGGAAGCGCTCGTTGGTCTCGTCGGGCGTGCCGAAGCCGGCGATCTGGCGCATCGTCCACGGGCGTGCGCGGTACATCGTCGGGTACGGGCCGCGCGTGAACGGGTACTGGCCCGGCAGGCCGATCTCCTCGTAGGGGATGTCGGCGACGTCGGCGGCGGTGTAGACGCGCTTGACGGGTCGGCGGGAACCGCTGAGGTACTGCTCGCGGCTCTCCCCGCGGCGTGCGAGCGAGGCGGCGAGCTCCTGCTCCTCCCACGCGGTCAGCTCGGCCTCAACGTGCTCGCGCACCGTCTCCTCGATCAGTCTCGTCAAGGCCTGGGTGCTCTCGCTCATGCGCTCTTCTCCAGCTGCAGGTCGGTGATGGGTTCGTTGTCGACCAGCGCCCGCGCGGCCGCGTGGGGGTCCAGCCGGCGCGCCGCGACGGCGGCGACGACGCGCTCGACCAGCGGCGTCGCCGACGGGTCGGCGAGCCGCGCGAGCACGAGGTCCTTGGCGATCGAATGGATCCGCGCCGCCGCCATCGCCCGCTCGCGCCGCTCGCCCTCGCCGGACCCGGCCATCCAAGCGCGGTGCTCGGCGAGCGTGTCGGCCAGCTTCGGCACGCCGCTGCTGTCGGCGGCGGAGGTCGACAGCACCGGCACCGGCCAGCCGCCCGGTCCGGGCGGGCCGGCGAGCGTCAGCATCGACAGCAGCTCCGCGACGGTCTTGCCGGCGTCGGGGCGGTCGGCCTTGTTGACGACGTGGAGGTCGGCGATCTCCATCAGGCCGGCCTTGATCGCCTGGACGTCGTCGCCGAGCCCGGGGACCGAGACGACGACGACCGTCTGCGCGATGCGCATGATCTCCACCTCGGCCTGGCCGACGCCGACCGTCTCGACGACGACGACGTCCCAGCCGGCCGCGTCGAGCACGCCGACGGCGTCGACGGTCGCCGCCGAGACGCCGCCGAGCGAGCCGCGGCTCGACATCGAGCGGACGAAGATCCCAGGGTCCAGCGCGTGGTCCTGCATGCGGATCCGGTCGCCCAGGATCGCGCCGCCGGAGATCGCGCTCGACGGGTCGACCGCGACGATCGCGACGGTCAGCCCGCGGTCGCGCAGCTCGCGCGCGAGCACGCTGACG
Organism: Conexibacter sp. CPCC 205762; assembly: GCF_030646155.1. Lineage (GTDB taxonomy): Bacteria > Actinomycetota > Thermoleophilia > Solirubrobacterales > Solirubrobacteraceae > Conexibacter. The sequence continues at coordinate 65,783 of NZ_JAUTDN010000026.1, read as the reverse complement.
AGCGTGCTCTTGCCGCTGCCAGGGGCGCCGGTGACGCCGACCACGTGCGCGTTGCCGCCGGCCCTGTGCAGCGCCTCGAGCACCGCGCCGCTGCCGACGCGCCGGCCCTCCAACGCGGAGATCAGCTGGCTGGTGGCGGCCATGTCGCGCTCGACCGCGCGGTCGAGCAGGTCGGCGAGCCGCTCGTCAGTCGTGCTCATGGCGCCCCGATGACCTCGCGGAAGAGGTCGCGCTCGTCGATCACGCGGCGCGCCTTGAACTCGAACCGCTCGAAGCTGTTCTGCGGCATCGCGACGACCTGCGCGCTGACGCCGAGCGCCGTGCGCAGCGCGTCCTGGGCGGCGAGCCGGAACGCCTCGACGGCGTCGGCGCCGCTCAGCGCCCTGGCGTCGTACTCGACCTGCACCGCGAGCGTGTCCATCGTCTCCTCGCGCGCGACGATGATGCGGTGCTCGCCGCCGTAGCCGGGCAGGCCGGCGACGATCTCCGAGATCGTGCTCGGGTAGACGTTCTCGCCGCGGATCGTGAACTGGTCGTCGATGCGGCCGTAGATGCCGCGCGGGAGGATCGGGTACGTGCGCCCGCATGGGCTCGGGCCGGCCTCCCAGCGCGTCAGGTCGCCGGAGAGCAGCCGGATCATCGGCTGGCTGGTGCGCTCCAGGTGCGTGTAGACGGGCGTCCCCTCGCCGCCGTACGGCACCGTCGCATGCGTCGCCGGGTCGACGACCTGGGTGAAGACGACGTCCTGCCAGCAGAGCATCCCGGCCTGCGCCGAGCTCTCACCGAGGCTCATCCACGGCGTCATCTCCGCCATCGACCCGGAGTCGAAGACCTTGCCGCCGTAGGCGCGCTCTATCTGCTGGCGGATGCCTGGGATCGCGGCGCCGGGCTCACCCGAGAAGAAGAGGATCCGCACGCCGAACTCGCGCGGGTCGACGCCGTTCTCGACCGCCACCTCCGCCAGCCGCAGCGCGTACGACGGCGTGCCGTAGAAGACGCTCGGCTTCATCTGCTGCATCCAGTTGACGGCGCGCAGCGTCTGGCCGGCGACGCCGGCGCCGAACGGGAAGGCCGCGGCGCCGAGCCGCTCGGCGCCGAGCAGCGCCGCCCACGACCCCATGTAGAGGCTGAAGACCGAGCCGACGAAGACGGTGTCGGTCGGCCGGATCCCCATCGACCACATCACGCGCGCGTGCGCGTTGGCGATCGTCGCCCAGTCGTCGCGGCCGATCCCGAAGGCGGTCGGCCGCCCGGTCGTGCCCGAGGTGCCGTGCACGCGCACGACGTCCTGCTGCGGGATGCAGAGGTAGTCGCCGAACGGCGGGTGGGCGGCCTGCGCGGCGCGCAGCTCCTCTTTGGTGACGACCGGCACCTGCTCGAAGTCGGCGAGCGTGCGGATCTCCTCGACCTCTACCCCCGCGCCGTCCCACTTGCGGCGGTAGAAGGGCGCGTGGTCGTAGGCGTAGCGCATCACCTCGCGCAGCCGCACCACGATCGCGGCCTCGCGCTCCTGCGGGTCCATCGTCTCGCGCACCGGGAACCAGTGCTCCTGCCCGACCGGCGGCAGATAGGCGGCGTCGTAGCGCGCAGGCCAGCTCCACTGCTCCATCAGACCCGCGCTCCTCGCTTGGCGACGAGCCCGCGCACGAGCACGGCGGCGTCGTCCGGCGGCGTGTCCTGCCCGAGGATCGCCGCCACCCCCATCGCCAGCAGCGCATCCACGTCCTCGTCGGGCATCACGCCGCCGCCGATCAGGATGAAGCGCTCGAACACGCCCGCCTCCTTGAGCAGGTCGATCACCTGCGGGAAGAGCGTCATGTGCGCGCCGGAGAGCAGGCTGATGCCGACCACGTCGACGTCCTCCTGGATCGCCGTCGCGACGATCTCCTGCGGCGTCCGGTGCAGACCGGTGTAGACGACCTCCATGCCCGCGTCGCGAAGGGCCCGCGCGACGACCTTGACGCCGCGATCGTGGCCGTCGAGACCGGCCTTCGCCATCAACACGCGAATCGGGCCGGCCTCGACCGCTGTGAGCTGTTCTCTCATTCGTTTCCGCCTGTCGTGAATACGGTCACCGGCCACATCGCAATGGCCTTATCTCTCAATGGTCTGACCTTGAAGTGCATAGGCCAAGTCCGTCAACTCGCGACGGCCAACGGATGACTCGTCGACACCGCGACCCTCGCGCCCGCGCTGGCGAGCCCGGCCGCCGCCCGCTCGCCGGACGCGACCAGCGCCTCTGCCCCCAGCTCGCGCGCGATCGCGACGGCGACGCGCCAGCGATCGGCCCCCGGCGGCGGGCTCGCGCCCGCGCGGCCGCAGGTCGGCCGGACTGCGGAGGGCTCGCGCACGTAGACGAGCACGCCGCAGCCATGCGCGGCGATCGCGTCCAGCGCGAGCTGCAGGCGCGCCCGGCAGCCGCAGCTGCCGGCATGCAGGACCTCGCTCGCGAAGCAGGCATCGTGCACCTCCACCGGCATCGCGCCCGCGCGCGGGTCGCCCAGCACCAGCGCGACGTGCTCGACACCCGAGCGGAGGTCGCGGAAGCCGACGACGTCGAAGCGCCCCTGCGCCAGCGGCAGCGCGGACTCGGCGACGCGCTCGACGAGCGCGCGGCGCTGCTCGCGGTAGGTGATCAGGTCGGCGATCGAGGCGAGCGGGAGGCGATGCCGGTCGGCGAACCGGCGCAGCTCCGGCAGGCGCGCCATCTCGCCGTCGTCGGAGGCGATCTCGCAGATCACGCCGGCGGGCGCGCAGCCGGCGAGCCGCGCGATGTCGACCGCGGCCTCGGTGTGGCCGGCGCGCTCGAGCACGCCGCCCGGCCGCGCCGCCAGCGGGAAGACCTGCCCGGACGGGCCGACGTCGGCGGCGGTGGTGCGCTGGTCGGCCAGCGCGCGGATCGTCGCCGCCCTGTCGTGCGCGGAGCTGGCACGGCCGGTGCCCGCGAGCGCGACGCCGACGTGGAAGGCGGTGCCGAGCCGCTCGCCGTTGACACGCGCCATCGGCGCCAGGCACAGCTCGCGCAGCCGCTCGCGCTCCAGCGGCACGCACACGAGCCCCCGCGCCTCGCGCGTCATGAAGGCGATCGCCTCCGGCGTCACGTGCTCGGCGGCCATCAGCAGATCGCCCTCGTTCTCGCGCCCGGGATCGTCGACGAGCACCGCCATCCCTCCGCCGGCGACCGCCGCGATCGCCGCCTCGACAGGGTCGAGCGAGAGCACGCCGAGGTCGGCCGCGGCGGCGCTCATGCGACCCGCCCGGCGGCCCGCTGGACGTGCGCGAAGTCGACCACCTGGCCGGCGAGCAGCCGCGCCTGCGTGGCGAACCCCGCGTCGGCGATCGCGCCCTGCTCGTCGAAGACTCTGGCGGTCGAGTTGAGCGCGACGCCGAGCGGCGTCGGCCATCCGCGCAGCGCATGCACGACCGAGCGCAGCGCGACCAGCGTCGTCGTCGTCGCCTGCCAGCCGTAGGCGCAGGCGACGCAGCCGACCGCGCGGCCGTGGAGGTAGGGACGCTCGTCCTCGCGCAGGTCCTCGATGTAGTCGAGCGCGTTCTTGACCAGTCCGGAGAGGCCGCCGTGATAGCCCGGCGAGGCGATCACGAGGCCGTCGGCGCGCCGCACCGCCTCGACGAACTCCAGCGCCGCCGCCGGCCGCTCGCCGCGCTCGGGCGCGTACATCGGGAACTCGATCCGCTCGGCGGCGAACATCTCCGTGCGCGCGCCGGCGAGCTCGGCCTCGCGCAGCACCGCGCGCACGGCGCGCTCGCTCGACGAGTCGGCGCGGGTCGTCCCGCCGATCCCGACGACGAGCGGGCGCGCATCGGCGCGTGCGGAACCGACAGCACCAACAGGGCTGGCTGCGATCATCTGCTGACACTCCTCCTGGCGACGGCCGGCGGTCACCGGCCCGCCCCTCTCAACTCGGCTCTCTCAGACCGGGCTTAAGACGAACAGCGTGTTCAGGCTAACACTGCGGCATGGCGCGCGTCAACGTCGATCTTACGTTTGGTCTGACCTCACCATCAAATCAGCACGATCGCCGCAGCCGCGGCGATCACGGGCCGGCGGGCGGCGACGGCGGCTGCTCGTCGTTACTGAGGACAGACCACCAGAACTCGACCAGCACGTCGATCGCGTGAACGCGGTTGAGCGAGCCCGACCAGATCATCGTGTAGAAGGTCCGCTCGGTCATCATCTGCAGCAGCACCGAGCGCACCCGCGCCCGCTCGCGCGAGGCGCCTTGGAAGCGCTGCAGGTAATTGGTCATCAGCTCGGTCAGGCGCTCCTCGACCGCGAGGCTGCGACGGTACAGGTCGGGATCGGCTGCCGCCGCCTGCCACGCGGCCCGCAGCAGCACGGCGTGGCGCTCCCACTCGTCGGCCCAGCCGTCCAGCCACCGGTGCAGCAACTCGGGAGTCAGCCCGCCGGGCTGGCTGAGGCTGCGATTGAGCACCTCGTAGGAGGCGTCCACGATCGGGTCGAGCTCGGAGAGCGCGCTCGTCAGCAGCTGCGCCTTACCGTTGAAGTGGGCGTAGAAGGTCGCGCGTCCCGCGCCGGTCTCCGACAGGATGTCCTCGACCGTGGTGCGGTCGTACCCCTTGCGCGCGAAGCACGCCAGGCCGCCCTCGACCAGCCGTCTGCGCGTCGCCTCCCGCTGCTGCTCCCGGCCTCTGCGGGTCCGCTGCCTGGCTGCTCTGTCGGTCACGGACCGCCCGATTCTAGTCCACCGCCGCGCACCGGGCGCGGCTCACTCCAGCAGCGGCGCCAGGCAGGGACCGCACAGCCCGCCATGCCGTTCGCCGCCGTCGGCGTCGCGCACGACGAAGCAGACGTCCTCGGCGCGCGCGCCGCAGCGGTCGCAGACGGCTCCGCCGATCGGCGGGTAGAGCGCCAGGTGGCGTCCCTCCCCCAGCCCGCAGACGATCTCCTCGTCGCGGTGCGAGCGCACCGTCCCGCCGGCGCCGGCGCGGCGCAGCGGCTCAGCTCTGTTCAGCATCTCGTCCTCCGACGTTCGCACGTACACCGCGCCGCGACCGGGCGCGACCTCATGACAGCTCTCCGCGCAGGCCACCGGCGCCGTCGAGCACGAAGACCACCCGCGGCATCGCCGACAGCAGCTCGCAGCCGTCGGCGCGCACGACGACGTCGTCCTCAAGGTTGACGGCGCCGAACCCTGGCGAGATCAGCTTCGGCTCGATCGCCAGCACCATCCCCTCCGCCAGGACGGTCTGCTCGCGCGGCCCGAGCACCGGCGGCTCGTCCAGCTCGAGGCCGATCCCGTGCCCGACGTACGGCCCCTGTTCGCCGCCGTGACCCTGGAAGACGTCGGCGACGCCGAGCCGCTCGGCGGCCGCGACCCCGACCGCGTGCAGATCGCTCGCGCGCAGCCCCGGCCGCACGGCGGCCAGCAGCGCGTCCTCGATCGCGCGCACGTGCCCCGCCAACTCGACGACGCGCTCGGACGGCTCGCCGACGACGTAGGTGCGGGCCATGTCGGCGTGGTAGCCGTCCAGGTTGATGCCGAGGTCGACGTTGACCAGGTCGCCGGCGGCGATCGCGCGAGCCGAGGCGCCGAACGGCGTCGCGCGCGAGAGCCCGACCCCGGAGACGGTGATCGGACCGCCCGACATCGTCGCGAGGTTGGGCCCGGAGGCGATCGCGCCCTCGGGCTGCAGCGCCGCGTCCCAGCGCCGCTGGGCGACGATGCCGGCGTGCCCGGCGCGCCGCAGCGTCCGCTCGGCCTCGGCCGCCAGCTCCAGCTCCGAGCGGCCCGGCCGCAGGTGCGCGACGAGCGTCTCGTGGAGGCGCTCGAAGCAGGCGGCGGCGCGGCGCAGACGCGCGACCTCGAACGGGTCCTTGACGGCGCGCTGGGCGAGCAGCAGCGGCGCGCAGTCCTCGATCGCGAAGCGCGGGAAGGCCGCCAGCGCCCGCCGGTAGAGCGCCGCCGGCACGACGTCGAGCTCGAACCCGAGCCGGCCGCGCTCGACGCCGGCGCGGCGCAGCTCACGCTCGACCGCGGAGAAGCTCGCGCCGGAGCGCACCTCCAGCTGCGGCGCCTGCGCGCGCGTCAGCTCGGCGAAGCGGCGGGCGAGCAGGACCGGCCGCTGACCGGGTACGACGACGAGGTTGCTCGGCTGGGCGGCGCCGGTCAGGTAGTAGAGGTCCTGCGGCTGGGAGACGATCGCGGCGTCGAAGCCGGCCGCGCCCAGGGCGTCCCCGAACGCGCGCAGCCGTGCCGCGTGATCGGGAGCGTCCCGAGACGATTCCCGAGTGGCCAACTTCTCTCTAGGCCTTACCATTATTTGATCCTACCGCGAGCGTGACAGCTCCAACCGCACACGAGCAAAGCGAGAACGAGCGTGAACGACACCCCGATTGATCTCGGCTTCGTCGGCCGCCGCGGCCTGATCGGCACGTGGCGGACGGAGACGTCGCTCGTCGACCCGGGCCCCGCCACCACGGTGCCCGCGCTGCTGCGGGCGCTCGACGGCTGGCAGCCGCAGACGATCCTGCTCACGCACATCCACTTCGACCACGCCGCCGCGACCGGCGAGCTGATCGAGCGCTGGCCCCAGACCGAGGTCGTCGTCCACGCCGCCGGCGCCCGCCACATGATCGACCCCTCGCGCCTGTGGGCGAGCGCCAAGCGCGTCTTCGGCGACGAACTGGAGCAGCGCTTCGGGTCGATGCGACCGGTGCCCGCGGCCAACATCCGCGCGCTGGAGGGCGGCGAGCGCGTCGCCGGCCTGCTCGCCGCCGCCACGCCCGGCCACGCCAAGCACCATCTCGCCTTCCTCGACGAGTCCAGCGGGCGCGCGTACGTCGGCGACGTCTGCGGCGTCGCGCTCGCCGGTGGCCCGGTGCTGCCGCCGACGCCGCCGCCGGACATCGACCTGGAGCTGTGGCGCCGGTCGCTCGGGCTGATCGCCGCCTGGGAGCCGCGCGAGCTGGCGCTCACGCACTTCGGCGCGATCGCCGATGCGGCCGCGCACCTCGACGCCGTCGCGGCCTCGCTCGAGCAGCACGAGCGGCTCGCGCGCGCCAACGATGACGAGGGCTATGCGAGCACGGTGCGCGGGCTTCTGGCGCCGCGCTGCGACGCCGAGGCGATCGCAGACTACGACCTGCTCGTGCCGCTGCTTCAGAACGCGCGCGGGCTCGCGCGAGCCCGCGCAGCGGCCGACGGGGACTGAGCCCGTCGGCCGCCGCCGCCGCGCCGTTCAGCTGTCGGCGCGCGTGAGCGGCAGCGAGGCGCTGCCGGTGCCCTCCAATCCCTCCAGCGCGTCGGTCCCCGGCCCGACCGGGGCGTCCTCTCCGTGGTGCGTGAGCACGCGCGGGACCGCGAACAGGCCGTTGGCGACCAGCGTCGCCGCCGCGACTCCGGCGAGGATGTAGAAGTCGACGGTGAAGCCGCCCTCGACCGGCACCGGCGTGCCGGCGATGTGGTTGGCGTTCATCACGACGATCATGATCGCGGTCATCAGCGCGCCGACCGGGAGCGCGAGCGCGTACTGGATGCCGAACGTGATCGACATGTTGTCCTGCCGGCCGGCGGCGGCGACCAGCGCCCAGCCGATGTTGAAGCAGATCACGATGCCGACGCCGTAGAGGGCCGTGCCGACGTACATCTGCCACAGGGCGTCGTGCGCGAGCGCGTACCAGAGGTAGGCGCAGACGCACAGCACGCCACCGAGCACCATCGGCGGGCGCGGCCCGACGCGCGGCAGCATGTGGCGCGAGATCGCCGACGCGAGGAAGGTGCCGGGCAGGATCGGCAGGAGCGTCAGCGACGACTCCAGCACGCTGGAGCCGAACCCGTAGCCGACCTCGGACGGCGTCTGCGCCAGCGCCGGGACGATCAGGTACATGCCGCTGGCGAGCGCCGCGACGCCGCAGTAGCTGAAGTAGCCGCTGAAGACCTGCCGCGTGTCCATGTCGCGGAAGTCGAGCAGCGCCTCCGTGGTGCGGCGCTGCTGCACGATCCAGGCGAGCAGCGAGATGACGCCGGCGGCGAACAGCGCGATCACGGCGGTCGAGCCCCAGCCCCAGCTCTCGCCGTTGCTGATCGCCAGCAGCAGGCAGATCAGCCAGACGCCGAGGCCTATCGACCCGATCCAGTCGAGCCGCACCTTCGTGCGCACCGCGCGCGGCGTCTCCTCGGCGACGAGCGTCAACCCCAGCAGGACGACGTAGCCGGCGGCGATGATCCAGAAGACCGCCGTCCACGACGTGCCGGCCTCGAGCATCAGCCCGCCCATGATCAGCGCGATCGGCGTCATGATCGAGATCACCGTGCCGTTCATCAGCGCCGCCGTCTGCATCGTTCTGGCGTCGCCGCGGATCTTCAGCATCGCCCACGCCATCGGAGCGGAGATCGCCATGCCGGTCAGCGCACGACCGATCACGAGCATCACGAAGCTCGACGCCAGCGCGCAGACGATCGAGCCGACGACGCCGAGCAGCATCAGCGGAATCAGCACCCGCCGGTGGCCGACGATGTCGGCGTAACGAGCGCTGAGGCCGAGCACTACCGCGCTGGCGAGGCCGAGCGCGTTGAGCGCCCAGCTCGTCTGCGCACCGGTCAGCCCGATGTCCGCCACCATCGTGCCGACGAGCGGCAGCAGCGCCACGCCCTGGATGTCGGTGACGATGCCGGTCGTTGCCAGCAGCACCAGGAAGAACGGGATGCTCGCCCCCAGTGCGACGGTTCCGCCGCCGACGCGCGCCGACCGGGGCAGCCCCGTTTGTTGCGTGCTCATCTTGCTCCCTTCTGCAGTTCGACTGCCGTGGGTGACCGGGCCGCACGCGACGGTCGCGCCAATCCATTTCCCGTGGTTTGGCTCGCCCTCGGGACGTCAGACGCGCGGCGCGCCCCACGGCTCGGCAGGTCGAACTCGACGCGGGCTGCGCGTCGCGACTCTCTCCTCCGCCCGGCGAGCGATCCCGCCGAACACGGCGACCCTCCCACGAATACGGTTGCGATGTCAAGGTCTGGCCTCTCCGAATCGCGATACCACCCATTCGAATTGGGTTGCATCGTCCTCAATCGTGCAGTTATGGTCTTTGGTAAGACCTCACAGGACGTCAATTCAGGAGAGAGCAATGAGCGAGATCGCCGCAATTCCGGCGACGGCTGAGGACGCCGCCGCCGACGAGGAGGTGCGAGCGTTCAACGAGGCGCTCGTGGGCGGGATGGCGCAGCTGGGCTGGACGTTCCCGCCAGTGTCGCTGGAGCACCTGCGCGGCGTGATGACCCGCGCCGGCGAGCCGTACCGCTCGCCGCGCGCGCGGACGCTGAGCGTGCCGTCACCCAGCGGCGAGATCGCGCTGCGGGTGATCGACAGCCCCGCGCCGACCGGCGTCTACGTCCACTGCCATGCAGGCGGATGGACGATAGGCGCCGCCGACCTGCAGGACGAGCGGCTCGAGCAGGTCATCGCCGCCACCGGCATGACAGCCGTCAGCATCGAGTACCGCCGCGCGCCCGAGCATCCCCACCCGGCCCCGCTGGACGACTGCGAGCACGCGACGCGCTGGGTCGCCGAGCACGCCGAGGAGGCGCTGTCGGCGCCGCCGCGCCTGGTGATCGCGGGCGAGTCGGCCGGCGCCAACCTGGCGCTCTGCACGCTGCTGCGGCTCAAGCGCGACGGCGCGCACAGCGCCGTCGTCGCCGCCAACCTGCTGTACGGCAACTACGACCTGACGATGACGCCCAGCCAGCGCTACGGCGACGACCGCTACCTGATCACGCGGCGCTCGCTCGAGTGGTTCTACGACTGCTACGTCCCCGACGCCGACCTGCGCGACGACCCGGACGTCTCGCCGTTGTACGCCGACCTCAGCGGCCTTCCGCCGACGCTCGTCAGCGTCGGTGCCGGCGACTCGCTCGTCGACGACTCGATCTTCCTCGCCTGGCGCCTGCGCGCCTGCGGGGTCGACTGCGAGCTGCAGCTGCTGCCGGGCCTCGAGCACGGCTTCGACTCCGCTCCGCTGCCGGCCGCGCAGGCCGCGGTCGAGCGAATCGACAGATACCTCGCCGCCGCGGTCGCGCGGTGAGCACCCGGCGGACACGGCGACAGGAGAGACGATGAGCAGCGCGGACAACGCACGGTATGCAGGAAGAGTCGCGGTCGTGACCGGCGGCGCATCCGGGATCGGAGCCGCGATCGTGCGGCGCCTGGTCGCCGAGGGCGCCTCGGTCGTCGCCGGCGACATCTCGGCGGACAGGCTGGCGGAGCTTGAGCGCGAGCTCGGCGATCGCTGCCACGGGGTCGCGGCCGACGTCACCAGCGAGGCCGACGTCGAGCGGCTCGTGGCGACCGCGGTCGATCGGTTCGGCGGGTTGCACGCCGGCTTCAACGTCGCGGGCGGTGGCGGCGGCGGGTCGTTGCTGGAGCAGTCCGAGGAGGACTGGCGCCGTGTGCTCGACCTCTGCCTGACCGGCGTCTTCCTGTCGATGAAGCACGAGGGGCGCGCGCTGCGCGAGGGCGGCGGCGGCGCGATCGTCAACATCGCGTCGCTCAACTCGACCGTCCCGATGTTCGGCGGCTCGGCCTACTGCAGCGCGAAGGCGGGCGTCGCGATGCTGAGCCAGTGCGGGGCGCTCGAGCTGGCCGAGCACGCGATCCGCGTCAACACCGTCTCGCCGGGGCTGACGGCCACGCCGCTGACGGCCGCGTTGACCGAGCTGCCCGGCGCGACCGAGGCCTACCTGGAGCGGATCCCGCTCAAGCGCGTCGGCAGCCCGGAGGAGATGGCCGCGGCGGCGCTGTACCTCGGCAGCGACGACGCCGGCTACGTCTCCGGCGCGAACCTGTTCGTCGACGGCGCGTGGGCCACCTCGACCTACCCGGACCTGCGGCCGTTCCTGGCGCAGCTGGCGCCGCCGGCCGCGGGCGCGTGAGCTGGGCGCGCTGGGCCACGGTAGGTGGCTTCGGCCAGGCCAAGCCATGATACGTTCAGGCCAATGGTCCGGCCAGCTGCCAACTCGCCCTTCCGGCCCCTGAACCAGCTCCGCGCGTTCGAGCAGATCGTCGTTCAGATCGAGGACGCGATCATCGGCGGTCGCCTGCAGCTGGGCGACCGCCTGCCGTCCGAGCGCGAGATGGCCGAGACCTTCGGCGTCAGCCGCGCCTCGGTGCGCGAGGCGCTGCGGGTGCTGGAGATGTTCGGCGTCGTGGTCGCCCGCCGCGGGACCGGCCCCGAGGCCGGCTCGGTGCTGGCGGCGGAGACCCAGAGCGGGCTCCAGAACGTGCTGCGGCTGCACGCCGGGCTGCTGAGGATCCCCGCCAACGACATCGTCGAGGTTCGCGCCGCGCTCGAGCGCCAGGTCGCCGAGCAGGCCGCCGTCAACGCGACCGAGGAGTCGATCGTCCAGCTGCGCGAGCTGATCGACGACATGGCCGAGGCGTCGACGATCCGCATCTACCACGAGCGCGACACCGAGTTCCACGTGCAGCTGGCGAGAGCGTCGGGCAACGCGCTGCTGCCGGTGCTGATGGAGGCGCTGCGCGGCGCGATGCGGCGCGCGATGCTCGACGGCTTCGAGCGCCTCTCCGACTGGCAGGAGGAGCGTGGCCGCCTGCTCGACGAGCACCGCCAGATCGTCGACCTGATCGAGCTGAGAGAGCCCGAGGGTGCGGCCAACGCGCTGCGCGCGCACGTCGTCCGCTTCTACCGGCACGTGATGGACGACGAGCGCCGCGGTCCGGGCGCGCACGGCTGACGCCCGCCGCGTGGCGGGCGCCGCCGGCACGCGGCTGCTCAGGCGACGACGGCCAGCGGCTTGGACGCGAGCGGGTCGCCGAGCGCGTGCGCGAACGCGAGCGCGCCGGCGGCGGCGTCGCCGCGATCGATCGCGTCGAACAGCAGGCAGTGCTCGGCCGCGACGCGTCCGGCGACCGCCTGCACGCTCGCGCCGCGCCGCGCGCCGAGCAGCTCGTCGCCCGCGGCGGACGCCAGCGCCGCGCAGCCGGAGGCGAGCTGGTCGGAGATGAGGCGCGCGGCGGCGACGTGCAGCTCGACGTCGGCGCGCAGCAGCTGCTGCCAGTCGTCGGACGCCGCCACCGCCCGGTTTGCGTCCGCCAGCTGCTCGCCGACGCTGCCGCGCCGCTCGCGCGCCAACGTGGTCGCCACATGCTGCTGGACGACCGCCAGCGGATGCAGCAGGTCGCTCGCCTTCGCGCCGGTCGCGAGCGCGTGCAGCCGCCAGGCGCAGCGCAGCCCCGCGTCGGTGCCGGCGACGACGTGTGAGCCGCTGCCGCCGCCCGATCCACGCCGCGCCTCGACGAGCCCGAACAGCTCGAGCGCGCGCAGCGCCTCGCGCACCGTCGCGCGGCTGACGCCCAGCTGCTCCGCCATCTGGCGCTCGCCCGGGAGCCGGTCCCCGACGCGGATCCGGCCGGCGACGAGCTCACGCTCGATCTCGGCGACGACATACGCGAAGGCGCGCGGCTTCTCGACCGGCGAGAAGACCGCCACACGCCGCTGAGCGGCCGACTGCTCGACATCCATCGCACTGCTCCCTTCAACCGACAGCCTGTACGCGAGGCCGTGATGATCGGATGCCGCCACCGAGGGCGGGAAGTCGGCAGGTCTTCGGGCTCGGACGCACACGGCTCACCTTCCCAGGACCTCAGGTCCCAGTGGCTCCATGGCCGCGTCTTGCGTCCCCACCGCTGCGCGCCAGCTCCGGACTCTGACCGGATTCCCTGACCCCGCTTCGCGAGGGAGACCGACTCCGCGCCAGATCGTAGCGCGCGCCCGACGCGGCGTCGAGCGGCCGTCACCGGCAGGGTCAGGGGTTGCGCACAGAGTCGCTGCACCGAGAATCGCTCGTGCGGGAACCGCCGGGCAACACGCGAACCCAGACCGCCGATCGTTCACCAGACGGTGACGAGAAGCGACCGGCAGGGTGGCGCGCCCGCGGGCCCGCTCACTCCGCCACGCCAAGAGGTAGAATCGCTAAATACCTTCTTCCGGTGTGTCGCGTCCTAACGTGCTGGCAGCTTCTCGCCACCACGTTGGACGAGCCTGGTGCACGCGAAGCGTTCGTCGCCCTGCTCGCCCGCGAGCAGGTGACGTACCACTGGCGGCGAGAAACAGGACAGCAAGCCTTACACATTCCGTACACGCCGGCCTGATTCCGGGGATCGCTGAGCGCTCCCCATATCGGGTCTTCTGCCCAGTGATACTGGACATCTAGGAAGATCTCGGCCTCTAGGGCGGCCCTCTCACGGCGGAAACCGGGGTTCGAATCCCCGTAGCGGTACTCCGAGAAAGCCTCGCCTCCGGGCGGGGCTTTCTTCGTCTCCGGTCGAGAACAGGCCGACGCCGCAGCCCTGGTTCTCGCACAGTTCTTGCACCAGGTCGTCGGGGCGGCTCGATCGTCGCGACCGAGGACGATCTCGCGGTTCGCAGTCGCCGCAGCTGCGCGCGGGTACGTCCGGCCGTCAGGTTGTCGTCGAGCGAATCGCTGACTCGGTCAGCGTTCGCTGGGCATGAGCACGGGCGTGAGAACGGCGATGGTCGCGTCGTCGACGAGGTCTTCGTCGTTGATCGTTCGGATGACGGCTTCGACGGCGCTGACGGCGCCGGCGGCCGAGGCTGATGGCGCGTCGCGGATGGCGTCGACGATCCCCTGGATGCTGAGGGCGTTGCCTTCTGGATAGGTGCGGTTGACGACGCCGTCCGATGCGAGCACGAGCCGGTCGCCGTCGTTGAGCCGGCGGGTGCGGACCTTGATGTCGCGCAGTCTTCTGGTCGCTCCCAGCGGCGGCAGTCGGGGGCCCTCGAGCAGGTCGCCGACGCCTTGCGCATCGACGACGATCGGGCCGAGCTCGCCGCAGGAGATCCACGAGAACGTCGACGTCGGCGCGACCCAGAGGCCGATCGTGGTCGTGACGGTCTTTCTTCTGAAGATCTGCCGGACTGTGTCGTCCATCAGCTCGACGATCTCGACCAGCTCGAGCGTCTGGTGCCGCCCTGAGCGGAAGGCGCCCAGCGCGACCGACGCCAGCGCGGCCGCCGCCGGGCCGTTGCCGTCGGCGTCGGCGGTCCCGATCCAGGTGCCGCTGGCGTTCTCGGCATAGTCGAACCAGTCGCCGCCGATCTCGTAGCCGGGCAGGACGTTGGCGGCGATCATCGCTCCGGCGGTGCGCACGATGCGCGGCGGCAGCAGGTTCTGCTGGATCTCGGCCGCCGGGCTGGTGGCACGCACACGGCGGATCGCGTCGAGGTGGTCGGTGTAGTGCTCGGCCAGCGCGAGTGCCGCGGCCGCCTCGTAGGCGAGGTCGTCGAGGCCGTCGTCGGCGTGTCCGACCGCGACCAGCACGCCGATCGCGCGCCCGCGCAGCGCGAGCGGGGCGACGGCCGTGCCCGGAAGGTGCTCCTCGATCATCGCGAGCAGCGCCGGGAAGCCCTCGCGCGGGATCTCCGTCCCGACCGCGAGCGGCACCGGCAGCGTCTGCGGGAACGCCTGCGGGCCGGCCAGCCGCGTCAGGTTCGTGCCCTCGAGATCGACGAGGTAGACGGCCGCCGCCGAGACGCCCTTGATGCGCTGGGCCTCGGCGACGATCTGGTCGCCGAGCAGATGCGGCGGGACCTTGTTGAGCACGTCGGCGACCGACAGCGGCGTCGGCGTCGCGCGCGCGAGCTCTCCTGGCGGGCGCAGGCTGTCCTCGACGTTCTCCGTCGCGACCTGGCGGACCTCGTCGTTGATCGCCGCCAACAGATCCGCGCGCGTCGGAAAGTGGCGGTAGAGGGTGCCGCGGCTCACGTTGGCGGCCTTGGCGACCTCTTCCATCGAGGTCCGCGGACTGCGGCTCAGCTGCTCGCCGGCGATGGCGAGGATGTGGACGCGGTTGGCGGCTCCGTCGGAGCGCTGTTGGCGCGAGCGTCTTCTGCGTGGCACACCCAGAGCATGTCCAGAACAAAACGACACAAACTGTCCGGACTAATCCGGTGTATCGCTCAGTCAGCAGGGAAGCTGGTCTGAGAGTCCGCCGAGATGTTCTGATTTGTCTCGGCTCCACTGACCGGAGGCGTTCACGTCTCTCGAAAGGTCGTGCCCATGTTCGTCTCGATCAGCGTCGACGACCCCCTTCAGCAGCGGCTCGACGGCTTCGACGAGATGCTGGCGAAGTCGCGCCCCGCGAGCCGGTGATCCCGATGGCGCACGAGAACGCCACCCACACCGAGAAGGGCGCCGGCCTGGCTCGCGGCCCGGCGCTCGTGCTCGGCACGATCCTGCTCGCCGCCGGCCTCTACCTGCTCTACAAGCAGAACGACTTCCCGCCGCTGTCGCAGTTCCCGGACGGCAGCGCGAAGCCCGACGGCAAGGTCTTCTTCGGGATCTTCGGCGCCAACGGCTGGACGGGAATGTTCACCGCGATCGCCGGCGGACTGCTGCTGTTCGGCGCCGCCCAGCACCTGCTCGCCAAGACGATGAGCCTGGTCGTCGGCCTCGCGCTCGCGGCCTGCGCGCTGATCGCGCTGGTCAGCGGCGACGGCGTCCTCGGCCTCGCCGCCGCAAACGGCGCGACCGAGCTGGCGTGGGCGATCGCCGCCGTGATCCTGCTCTTCAACACGCTCGCCCCTCGGCGCAAGAAGACCGTCGTCGACGACCCGCCTCGCCAGCCCGTCGATGCGCGACGCACCCCGCGTGACGAGCAGCGCGTCGCGGCGCCCGCGGCTGGCGCGCGCGCCAGCCGGCTCCCCACCGACCGATGACCCATCCCACCCCCACGAGGAGGACCACCCGCATGCCCACGATCGACCAGATCAACGCCTGGCGCGGCGAGAAGCTCTACAGCACCGACGGCGACAAGCTCGGCACGATCGAGGAGATCTACCTCGACCAGCAGACCGACCAGCCCGAATGGCTCGCTGTCCGCACCGGCCTCTTCGGCGGCAACGTGTCCTTCGTGCCGCTCGCGGAGGCCGCCGAGCACGACGGCGAGGTCCGCGTCCCGTACGACAAGGGCCACGTCAAGGACGCGCCCAACGCGGAGGCCGACGGCGAGCTCTCCCAAGAGGAGGAGGCCGCGCTCTACCGTCACTACGGACTCAGCTACTCCGAGGCCGGCTCCGACACCGGCCTGGCCGCCGGCACGAGCGGAGGCGGGGACGCCTCGCGCGACGACGAGCGCCGAGCGGTCGGCCACGATACCTCGGGCCCGACGACCGACGACGCGATGACCCGCTCCGAGGAGGAGCTGCGCGTCGGCACGCGCGAGGTCGAGACCGGCCGCGTGCGGCTGCGCAAGTACGTCGTCACCGAGAACGTCACCAAGACCGTCCCCGTCAGCCACGAAGAGGTCCGCATCGAGCGCGAGCCGATCAGCGACGCCAACCGCGACGACGCGCTCGACGGCCCCGGCATCTCCGAGGAAGAGCACGAGGTCGTGCTCCACGCCGAAGAGCCCGTGGTCGAGAAGCAGACCGTCGCCAAGGAGCGCGTCCGGCTCGACACCGAGACCGTCACCGGTGAGGAGCAGATCTCCGAGGAGGTCCGCAGAGAGCGCATCGAGACCGACGGTGCCGACGGCCCTCGACACTGAACGGAGAGGCCGGTTCACGCACGCGTGAACCGGCCTCTCGTGGTCCTCGTCGTCGTCCGCGAGCGTGGCGGTGAAGGTCGCGCTGACCGGTGACCACGCGCCGGCGATCGCGCGCCAACGTGCTCTTCGCGGTCGAGGCGGCGCGCCGCTGGGCCGCGGACGGCGTCGTCGCCAACGCGCTCAACCCGGGCGGCATCTGGACGCCGCCGCAGCGCCGCTGGAGCGCAGAGAGACGGGCGCAGAACGAGCGCTTCTCGCGTCAGGCCGAGGAGAGCGGCCTGTTCCGCATGAAATCGCCCGAACAGGGCGCCGTGACCTCGGTCTTCCTCGCCGCCGCGCGCGCAGGCGCACTCCGGCCATGACACGGAACGGCGGCGCCCTCGCTGCGCCAGCCGGCATTTCGGCGCTCTCCCCCACCGTGCTGCGCGACATCGCGGCGTTCGCGTGGTGACCGCGGCGGCAAATCCGCTTGAGTCGCCCTCGTGGAGCGCCGATGCTGGCGTTGAGATGCCCGAATCCGCCCCAGTCGCCGCGCGCGACACCGACGCGCTCGACGCCGCGCTCCGGCCCGGAGGCCTGCGTCCCGCATTCCAGCCGATCGTCGACCTCGCCGATGGCCGCCCGGTCGGCTACGAGGCGCTCGCGCGCGGCCTGCCGGGAGCGGCGCTGGCCCGTCCCGACCAGCTGTTCGCGGCCGCGCGCGCCGCCGGCCGGCTGGTCGAGCTCGACTGGGCCTGCCGGCTCGCGGCGCTGGAGTGCTCGACCGCGCTCGACACGACGCTGTTCGTGAACGTCGAGCCCGAAGCGCTCGGCGAGACGGTGCCGAGCGACGTGCGCGACCGGGTCCGCGCGCTGGCGCGGGGCCGCGACGTCGTCGTCGAGCTGACCGAGCGTGCGCTGGCGTCGCGCCCCGCCGAGCTGCTGCAGACCGTCGACCGGCTGCGCGAGCGCGGGCTCGGCGTCGCCGTCGACGACATCGGCGCGGAGACGAGCTCGCTCGCGCTCCTGCCGCTGCTGGCGCCCGACGTGGTCAAGCTCGACCTGCGGCTGGTCCAGCAGCGCCCGACGCGCGAGCTGGCGACGATCGTCAACGCCGTCCGCGCACATCGCGAGCGGACCGGCGCGCAGGTGATCGCCGAGGGAATCGAGACGGAGGAGCACCGCGAGGTCGCTCGCGCCGTCGGTGCGACGCTCGGGCAGGGCTGGCTGTTCGGGCGTCCCGGGCCGCTGCCGGCGGAGCCTGTCGCCGGTCGCGTTCCGCGCGTCTCCGGGACGCTTCCCGTCGCCGGCGCGACGCCGTATGACGTGGTGCGCCGGGTGCGCCCGGTGGAGCGTTCGACCAAGCCGCTGCTGCTGGCGATGTCCGACCAGCTCGAGGAGGCCGCCGAGAGCCTCGACCGGGACGTCGTCGTGCTCTCGGCCTTCCAGACCGCCGAGCGCTTCACCCCGGCGACCGCGCGGCGCTACGAGCGGCTCGCGGCGCGTGCCGCCTTCGTCGGCGCGCTCGGCGTCGACCTGCCGGCCGAGCCCGCGCGCGGCGTGCGCGGCGGGCGGCTGCCGGTCCCCGACCGTTTGGCCGACGAATGGAGCGTCGTCGTCGTCGGCCACCACTTCGCCGCGGCGCTGGTCGCGCGAGACCTCGGCGACGACGGACCCGAGGCCCAGCGGCGGTTCGACTTCGCCGTCACGCACGACCGCGACCTCGCGGTCGCCGCCGCCGCGACGCTGCTGCGCCGCATCGAGCCGATCGACTGAGACGGCCGAGGGCGGCGGCACGCGGGCGGCCTTCCGTGCCGGTCTGGTATACGAAGCTGTCCGGCATCCCGACCCGAGGTGTCTCGTGCTCCATCCGCTCTCCCGCTCCTGCTCAGCGCTGGTGGCCGCCGCCGCGGCGGCACTGCTGCTCGCCCCCTCCGCGCAGGCGACGTTCCCGGGCGCGAACGGCCGCCTCGGCGTGAGCTACGGCGCCGGGGACGCCGACGACGGTCTCACCTCCGGGCTCTTCACCGGCCTCCCGTTCGCGCCCGCGAACGCGAAGCGGCTCGGCTGGACGGGCGAGGCGTGCGGCGACCAGCCGTTCGACCCCGCATATCCGGACGGACCGAGCTGCGCCGCCGGCTCGGGAGTCGCGTTCAACAACTCCGGCAGCGTCGTCGCGTTCAGCGCCTCGACCGCGAGCGGCAGCGGACAGCTCGCGATCGCCGCCGCGGACGCGACCGGCATCGCGCTGCTGCCGCCGCAGACGGCGAGCGACCAGCAGCCGTCGTTCGCGCCGACCCCGTTCGGGAGCGCCGCCTCGACGCAGCTCGTCTTCCAGGGGCAGAGCGGCGCGTCCGGAGGTCAGACCGACCTCTACACGCTCACGCTCGCGCTCGCCGCCGCACCCGCGACGGCGGCGGGGCTGACGCAGATCACCCGCCTCGGCGACGCGACGGCGCCTGACTGGAGCAGCGGCAACCGGATCGTCTTCACGCATGCCAGACAGCTCTACGCGATCGGCGCCGGCGGCAGCGGGCTGACGCGGCTGACGAGCGCCGGCGGCGACCAGGCGGCGTGGTCGCCGGGCGGCACCGCGGTCGCGTTCGCCCGCAACGGCGCGATCTGGCGCATGGGGGTCGGCGCGCGCGGAGCCGGCACGAGCGCGCTGCGGCTGACGAGCGGCGGAGGGGCCTCCTGGCCGGTCTGGTCACCCGACGGCACGGCGATCGCGTACGAGCGCGCGAGCGGCAACTTCAGCTCGATCTACACGGTCCCGGCGCGCGGCGGCAGACCGCGGCTCGCGATCAGCGGGCTCGCGTTCGCGCGGACGACCGGCGGCAGCGCGCTCGGACCGGGCCGCATCGGCTGGCAGGCGCTGCGCTGAGACGCGCCTGCTGGCGCGTCTACGCGCGCAGCGCCGAGCGCGGCGGGGCGGTGACGGCGCGCGGCTGCCAGTCGGCGAGCAGACGGCGTGTGCCCTCCGCGTCCAGCGGACGTGAGAAGAGGTAGCCCTGGCCGTAATCGCAGCCGAGCGCCTTCAGGCGCGCGAGCTGCTCGGGCGTCTCGATCCCCTCCGCCACGACGCGCATGCCGAGGCTGTGCGCGAGCGTGATCGTGGAGCGGACGATCACGTCGCTGCTCTCGTCGAGCGCGGCGACGAAGCTGCGGTCGATCTTCAGCGCGTCGACCGGCAGCCGCTGCAGCGCCGCCAGCGACGAGTAGCCGGTGCCGAAGTCGTCGAGGTGCAGCCCGACGCCGGCTGTGCAGAGGCCGTCGACCAGCTCTCTCAGCAGCTCCGGCTCGTGCACGAGCGTGCTCTCGGTGATCTCCAGCGTCAGCGCCTGCGGCGGCAGGCCGGCCCGCGTGAGCGCGGAGGCGACCTGCTCGGGCAGCTGCGGGTCGACGATGTGCCGGCCGGAGATGTTGACGCTGACGGAGAGGTCGGCGGAGGCGCTGCGATCGGTGCGCAGCTTTGCGAGCGCCGACAGCGCGGAGCGCAGGACGTGCAGCCCGAGCGCTCTGATCAGGCCGGTCTCCTCCGCGATCGGGATGAACTCGCCCGGCGAGACCGGCGACCAGTCGGAGGGCCAGCGGGCGAGCGCCTCCAGCGCCGTCACCTGTCCGCTGGCGAGGTCGACGATCGGCTGGTAGTGGACCTCCAGCAGCGCGTCCTCGACCGCGTGCCGCAGCTCGTGCTCGCACGCCATCCGGTCGATGCGACGGCGGTGCATGCCCTCGTCGAAGACGGCGTTGCTGCCGCCGCCGCGGCGCTTCGCGTCGTACATCGCGATGTCGGCGTTGCGCAGCAGCTCAGCTGCCGAGCGCTCGCCGTCGGCGAGGCAGATGCCGATGCTGGCGGTCACGAACAGCGAGCGGCCGTCGAGCAGGACCTCGGATCTCGTCTGCTGCTGGATCCGCTCGGCCGCCGCGAGCGCGTCCTCTGCCCGTGTGACGTCGTCGAGCAGGATCGCGAACTCGTCGCCACCGAGCCGCGCGACGGTGTCGGCGGGCCGCAGCAGCGCCGAGATGCGCGCGGCGAGCGCGACGAGCAGCTCGTCGCCGACCGCGTGACCGAGCCCGTCGTTGACGAGCTTGAAGCGGTCGACGTCCATGAAGAGGACGGCGCAGCGCGGCTTCGGCTCGCGCGTCGTGCGCCGCAGCGCATGCTCGAGCCGGTTGGTGAAGAGGGCCCGGTTCGGCAGGCCGGTCAGGCCGTCGTGGAGCGCGTCGTGCTGAAGGCGCTGCTCGGCCCGGCGCCGCTCGCTGACGTCGGAGAGAGATCCGGCCATCCGCGTGGCGGCCCCGTCCTCGTCGCGGATCGCGAGGCCGCGGCTGAGGACCCACAGCCACGTGCCGTCGACGTGCAGCATCCGGTGCTCGACCTCCAGCACCGGGGTGCGGCCGCTGACGTGCGCGTCGATCGCGGCGCGCACGAGCTCGAGGTCGTCGGGGTGGACGCGCGACAGCCATGCGTCCGGATCCGCCTCGCGGGTCTCCTCCTGCCGCCCGAGGATCGCGTGCCAGCGCGGCGAGAAGTAGATGCGGTCGCGCGTCAGGTCCCAGTCCCACAGGCCGTCGTTGGCAGCCCGCACCGCCAGCGCGTAGCGCTCCTCGCTGCGGCGCAGGTCGTTCAGCGCGCGCTGATGGTTCATCGCGTAGCGGATCGAGCGCTCCAGCGAGCAGCCGTCGAGCTCCTGCTTGACGAGGTAGTCGGTGACGCCCAGCGACGTCGCTTCGAGGTCGAGCTCGTAGTCGCTGCGACCGGTGAGCATGATCACCGGGGCGTTCGCGCGCATGCCGGCGCTCTCGCGCACGAGGTCGAGCCCGCTGCGCGCGCCGAGATGGATGTCGAACAGGTAGACGTCGTGACCGCCGGCGCGGATCGCCCGCAGCGCCTGCTCGTAGTCGCGGCACCACTCGACCGCGAAGCGGGCGCGGTCCTGCCGCCCCAGCAGGTCGCTCGTGACGACGTAGTCGTCCTCGTCGTCGTCGACCAGCAGGACCTTGACCGGCTCACGTGGGAAGGGCATCGCCAACCCCCTGTCTCGGCAGCTCGACGACCTCGAACCAGTACTCGGTCCAGACGCGCATCACCTCGACCAGCCCGGCGAACGTCACCGGCTTGGTGACGAACCCGCTGACGCCGAGGTCGTAGGTGCGCAGGATGTCCTCCTCCGCTCTGGAGGTCGTCAGCACGACGACCGGTATCTGGCGCAGCAGCGGGTCGGCCTTGATCTCGGCGAGCGCCTCGCGGCCGTCCTTGCGCGGCATGTTGAGGTCGAGCAGGATGATCCCGGGGCGCGGCGCCTCCGCGAGGCTGTCCGCGTAGGCGCCCTCGCGGCGCAGGTACTCCATCAGCTCCTGCCCGTCGACGACCGTGCGCAGCTCGTTCAGCAGGCGGCCGTGCTCGAGCGCCTCCAGCGTCAGCTCGCGATCGTCCTCGTCGTCGTCGGCCAGCAGGATCACCAGCGGCTTGCCGCGGTCAGACATGGAGCGTCTCCTCCGCGTCGCGCATGTGCGCGCCGCGCTCGTCGTCGGAGCGGATCACGATGACTTCCTCTGTTCGGTCGGTTGGCAGCTCGACGGTGAAGGTCGCGCCGACGCCGGGGACGCCGTCGGCTCTGATCGAGCCGCCGTGGCGCTCGACGATCTTGCGGCAGAGCGCCAGCCCGATGCCGGTGCCCGGATACTCGTGACGGCCGTGCAGACGCTCGAAGACGCGGAAGATCCGCTCCTCGTAGCGCGGTTCGAAGCCGATCCCGTTGTCGCGCACGGTCAGGACGGCGCGGCGGTCGACGTGCGTCGCAGCGAGCTCGACGGTCGGCGTCGCGTCCGCGCGCGCGAACTTGAGCGCGTTGGAGACGAGGTTCTGCAGCAGCTGCCGCATCTGCCGCGGATCGGCGTTGATCGTCGGCAGCTCGCCGACCGTGACGGTCGCCCCGCTGCGCTCGACCTCCTGGTCGAGATCGGCGAGCACCTCGCGCGCGACGACGGCGAGGTCGACGGGCACGAACGGCTGCCCCTGCGTCGCGACGCGCGAGTAGCGCAGCAGGTCCTCGACCAGCTGCTGCATCCGGGCAGCCGCCGAGTTCGCGCGCTCGAGGTAGTCGATCCCCTTCTCTGAGAGCCGCTCGGACTCCATCGTCTGGAGGCGGCCCGTGAACGTCCGCACCTTGCGCAGCGGCTCCTGCAGGTCATGCGAGGCGATCGACGCGAACTGGTCGAGCTCGTCGTTGGAGCGGGCAAGCTCCGCGGCGCGGCGGCTGAGCGCATCGTTGGCCCGCGCCAGCTCGTCGTTGAGGTCGCCGAGCGCGACGTTGGCGGCGCGAGCGCGGTCGCCGGCGCGCTGCGCGCGGCGGGCGAGCGCGAAGGCGGCGAGCGAGACGAGCAGCAGCGACGCGAGGATGCCCCACGGCAGCCATCTGCGGACCCCCGAGACGCTCGCGAACAGCGGTCTGGCAGGCGCCGCGAGCAGCAGCCGCCAGGTCGAGGAGCTGAAGCGGACCTGATCGTAGTAGCGGCCGTTGATCATGCCGGAGCTCTGCGCCAGCGCTCTGACCTCGGCCGGTCTGCGGAAGACGTGCCCGGTCGCCAGTCTCGGGTTCGTCGACGCGATCAGCGCGCGATTGCCGTCGATCAGGTAGCTGTAGGCGCCGGCGACCCCGGGGATCTTCGCGAGCTCTGCGACGAGGAACTGGCTCAGCGTCGACGGCAGCATCCCGGCGACCAGGATCCGATCGCCGTTGTCGGTCGGGATCCGCACCGCGAGGTTGATCACGCCGCTGCCGCCGTAGGGAAGGATGTTCCCGAGGCCGTAGCGGTGGCCGTCGCGCACGAGCCGCACGGCGGCGGAGTCGGCGAGGTCGGCGCGCGCCTGCGCGGTGAAGCCGCCCGAGGCTGCCAGCACACGCTCGCCGGCGGGATCGAGCAGCAGCAGATAGGCGTGCGAGCCGCGGCCGGCCTCCATCGTCGCGGCGGAGACGACGCGTCCTCCGTAGCGGTTCGGGTCCTCGCCGAGCTGCTGGGCGGAGGACTGGAAGAAGGCGTCGAGCAGCGAGGTCGCGAGCGTCGCCCGCTCGTGCACGCGGTCGGTGACGTCGCGCCGCACCTTCGCCTGCGTGTCGGCGAGCTCGAGCGCGAACGCCGTCAGCAGCATCGCCGCCGCGAGCACGGCGGCGACGCTCCACCAGCGCGAACCGCGCCCCCGCGATGCACCGGACCTGGACACTCGCTCCAACACCTGTCCAGATATCGGCCGGCTTCTCACGCACCTTGAGCGCTTGACCGCGAATTGCGTCAGCGGGCGTCCCGCAGGTTCAGTAGCGGACTACTGATGCGGGCCGTCCGCCGCAGCGCGAGGATGCGCCCCTGCCAACCTTCCGCCCAGGAGTCCCATCGATGCGCCCAGATCGAACCTTCCGTCGTCTCGTCGTCCGGACGTGGGCCGGCGCCGCCCTCGTCGCGCTGCCACTCGCCGTCGCGGCGCCGACCGCCGGCGCCGCGCCGGGCGGCACGCTGTACGTGCAGCAGGCGGCCGACGCCACCCTCCGCCAGGTCGGCGGCGGCTGGCGCCTCACGCTCGCGCGCCCGCTCGGGCGCGTGACCACGTTCGCGGACCGGCCGGCCCGCACGGGCGGCTCGATCGGGCTCGCCCGCTTCGTCTCCGGCTGGTCCCGCAGCTTCGGCGGCGACGCCCCGAACGCGGCGCTGGAGCTGACCGGAGCGCCCGCCGGCCGCGACCTCGTGCTGCTGCAGCTCTCGCGACCGCGCTACGACCGGCGCCGCGACCAGCTCGTCTTCTCCGTCAAGCCGCTGCGCCGTGTCGCCCCTGGCAGCGCGCTCGCCGCGCTCGCACGCCGCGCCGACCGCGGCGTCAAGGGCGACCTCGGCCGCGTCTCGCTGTTCATCGACGACGGCGGGCCCGCGAACCTGCTGACGCTCCAGCTCGGGCAGATCGGCCCCGGGCAGCAGCTGACGATCGGGTTCCCGAGCGGCTCGACCTTCTCCTTCGACCCCGCCGCCAGCTTCCTCTCCAACAGCGCCGGCCTGCAGTGGGGAGCGGGCCCGAACGAGCTGGACGCCGCCTGCGGCGGCCGCTACGGCGCCTGCAGCGGCAGCGTCTCGATCGCCGTCGACGCTCCCGCCGACCAGCCGCTGACCGGCGTCGTCGTGATGCCCACCGCCGGCACGGTCACCGCCTCCTGGGCCGGCGGACCGCAGACCGCCTTCGCGCAGGCCGGCGGCGCGTTCAGCCTCCCGCCGGCCCCCTGACGAGACAGCGCCGCAACGACGTTCGGGAAAGCGGGGTTTCGGGAATCGGTCGAAGCCATGATCCGGATCCTCGCCGTGCTGCTGGTTTCCCTGGCGGTCCTCGCCGCCCCTGCGGGAGCGCTTCCCGGCGACCCGCCGATCACGTCCGTCTCGCCGGGAGACGGCGCGCAGGTGAAGGCCGACCGCAGCGGGATCGAGGTGCGGTTCGGCTGCCCCGCGTATCGCAAGGACGTGTTCGGCGACGTCGAGGCGCCGATCGTCGACGTCGGCTCGGCGGAGGACTACGACGTCGCCTTCTCGCCGGCCCCGGCGCTCGACGCGCGCGGCGTGCTGGCGACGCGCTATGCGAGCGCACGACCGATCACGCCGTCCGGGGACGGCGCCACGTGCACGACGGTGCTCGACACGGAGGACTCCGCGACCTCCCCGGAACAGGTCGGAGGGCGCGTCTTCTGGCAGGTGTCGCGCAGCTGCGTCGGCTGCGGCGGCAGCCAGCTCGAGCTGGGCCCCGTTCGCTCCTTTCGCGTCACGGCGACACCGGTCGCGAGCCGGATCGCGGCGCCGCGAGCGGTCTATGCCGGATATCTGACGAAGCTGCAGGTGCGCTCCGACGCCGAGGTGGGCGGCGCGCAGGTGACGCTCCAGCGGCAGGCCGGCAGACGCTGGGTCGCGCTGGGGAGAGCGGCATACGGAAAGAGAACGGACTTCTACGTGACGCTGCCTGCGGGGCGGCAGCGGCTGCGCGCCGTTGTCGAGACGGCTGCCGCACGTTCGGCAGGATCGCCCCGCGAGCTGCGTGTCCGCCCGGACCGCGGCCGCGTCACCAGCGCCCGCGACGACGGCGCCTATGCCGCCCCGGCCGGAAAAGCGAAGGTCGCGTTCCGCGTCACCGGCGGCGGACGTCTGCTGCGCGATTTCAGCGCGAGCGTGACCGCCTTCTGCATCGGACCGACGGTCGAGACGAACGGACTCCAGATTCTCTTCGCAGGCGTCGAGTCGGCGCGGATCGCGCCTGACGGGTCCGTCACCGGCCGCCTGCAGACGAAGAGCAGACGACTCGAGGCAGTCGTGATCGGTCGGCTGCGCGACGGCCGCTTCAGCGGCGAGGCGTCGATCTCGATCGCGACCTCGCGCTGTTCCGGAACGCGCAGCGTCACCGCGGCCAAGCGGCGCTGACGCCAACAGCCCGCCCGCGAGACTCGGCCTGTGAGATACTCATCCGCGGTCGACTGACGGCGAACGCCCCAGCCCTTGTCGGACGCGGACGAAGACCGGTTCCCGCGCGCCCGATGACCGTCGACCCGTCCCACACCCAGCTCTCGTCGCTGCTCGACCGCTACCTCCGCGCGCTGCTCGACGGCGACGTCGTCGCGGCGCGCGCATGCATCGGCGACGCGTTGGAGCTGCTTGCGCCCGAGGCCGTCTACACGCAGGTCGTCGCCGCCGCCCTGAGCGCGATCGGCGACGGCTGGGAGAGATCGACGGTCACGATCGCCGAAGAGCATCTCGCGACCAGCCTCAGCGAGGTGATCGTCGCCGACCTCGCCAGCCGCCTCGCGCGATCTCGGCGCCGGCACCGGACCGTGATCGTCGCCTGCGGGCCGAACGAGCTGCACGCGGTCGGCAGCCGCATCGTCGCCGACTTCCTCGACGCCGACGGCTGGGACGTGCTCCACCTCGGCGCGATGACGCCCGGTCCCGCGCTCGCCGAGCTGGCCGTCGCCCGCAACGCCTCGGTCGTCGCGATCTCCGTCGCGCTGTCGAGCCATCTGCCCGAGGTCGGCAAGGCGTGCGCACGCCTGCGCGCGCTGCCGTTCGCCCCGTTGGTCGTGCTCGGCGGCCAGGCCGTCTCGGACGAGCAGATCGCGCGAGCCGCCGGAGCCGACTTCACGGCAGGCTCGCTTCCGGAGCTGCTGCGACGGCTCGACGAGCGGCTGCCGCGCCACGAGCCGCCCGCGCGCTGATCCACGCGCGCGGGCGCTACCGCCTGACGGCCCTGTGCTTCGCCGCCGGCGCGGCGAGGTCGCCGAGGATCGCGCTGCTCTCCTGCAGCTGCGAGGTGAGGATCTCGCGCGCGACGGCCAGCAGCTGGAAGGTGCGCGGGTCCTTGACGCGGTAGTAGACCTTCACGCCGTCCTTGCGGCTCTCGAGCACGCCCTGCCGGCGCATCGCGGTCAAGTGCTGCGAGGTCCCGCCGGACTCGAGCTCGAGCGCGGACTGCAGCTCGCCGACGGTCAGCTCGCCGTCGCGCAGCAGCTCGAGGATGCGAACGCGGGCGGGGTGCCCCAGCAGACGGAACATGTCCGCTTTGAGGCGATAGATCGGATGCACCTCCCCGTCCGGGCCTCTCATCAGCGGAGACGACTCACGGCTCGGCATCTGCCCGACGATACCGCACGTCATCGGCACGGCCGTCGCGCTCGCGACAGAGGATCGACACGCGGAAACATCTTCAGTTCTTCTAAGATACGAATCCTTGAAGTTATTGATACCTTTTGGCATCGCGCCGCTCACCGCGGCTGGTCGCTTCGCAGTGCTCCCGCAACCTCCCGCGTGAACGGTCCGATCTTCACTCTTCGCAGATGGCAGGCCGGCGACGGCAATGCCGGCAATCCGAGCGAGGTCCAAGGCGTGGCGGTCGCTCGTCTGGTGCTTCGCCGCACCGACGCCCCCGGCGCGCTGGTCGCCCTGGCCGATCGTCGCTACGCGCTCACCGGCCCGCTGATCGCCGTCGGCCCGCCACGACAGATGCGGCGGTTCCTGCGGCGCCGCACTGCGCTCGCACGCGAGCGTCCCGAGCAGATCTGGCTGCACGCCGCGTCGCTCTGCCTCGACGCCGACCTGCGCGATCAGGAGCGCCCACTGCTGTGAGGAGGCCCGCGGTCAGACGACTGCTGCCATCTCGGCGCGACTATCGCGACCTCTCGCGCTCGTGGCCCGGAGACCTGCTTGCCGGCGTGACGGTCGCGATCGTCGCGCTGCCGCTCGCGCTCGCCTTCGGCGTCACCTCGGGCCTCGGTGCCGAGGCCGGCATCGTCACCGCGATCGTCGCGGGCATCGTCGCCGGCGTCTTCGGCGGCTCCCACGTCCAGGTCAGCGGCCCGACCGGCGCGATGACGGTCGTGCTCGTGCCCGTCGTCGCCTCGGTCGGTCCCGGCGGCGTGCTCGTCGTCGCGCTCGCGGCCGGTCTGCTGCTCGTCGCCGCCGGCACGCTGCGGCTCGGGCGCTACGCGGGGATCCTCCCGTGGCCGGTCATCGAGGGCTTCACGCTCGGGATCGCGCTGCTGATCTTCCTCCAGCAGGTGCCCGCCGCGCTCGGCGTCCCCAAGCCCGACGGCGAGAACACGGCGCTCGTCGCCGCCGCCGCGCTCGGCGACTGGGCCGGCCGGGACTGGACGACGCTCGCGCTCGTCGCGCTCGTGGCCGGGCTGATGACCGGCCTGCCGCGATTGCACCGCGCCCTGCCCGCCTCGCTGTTCGCGGTCGCCGCCGCGACCGCGCTGGTCGAGCTGACCGGGCTCGGCGTCGCGCACATCGGCCACATCCCGTCGGGCCTGCCCGCCCCCGCGCTGCCGTCGCTCTCGCCGGACGAGCTGCCGGGCCTCCTCTCCGCGATCGTCGCCGTCGCCGCGCTGGCCGCGATCGAGAGCCTGCTCTCGGCCAAGGTCGCGGACGGGATGGGCGACGCCGAGCCCCACGACCCCGATCGCGAGCTGGTCGGGCAGGGCCTCGCGAACGTCGCCGTCTCGTTCTTCGGCGGGATGCCGGCGACCGGCGCGATCGCGCGCACCGCCGTCAACGTCCGCTCCGGAGCCCGCACGCGCGCGGCGACGATCGTCCACGGCGTCGTGCTGGCCGCGATCGTGCTCGCGTTCGCGCCGCTGATCGAGCGGATCCCGCTCGGCGCGCTCGCCGGCGTGCTGATGGTCACGGCCGTGCGGATGGTCGAGTTCGGCACCGTCGCCCGGATCGTCCGCTCGACGCGCGGCGACGCCGCGCTGCTGCTCACGACGGCGGCCGCGACGGTCGTCTTCGACCTCGTGATCGCCGTCGGCGTCGGCGTCGCGCTCGCCGCGGCGCTGGCGCTGCGCGCCGTCGCCGACAGCAGCACGTTCGACCGCGAGCAGCTCGCGGCCGCCGACGGGGAGGCGATCGACCCCGCGCTCGAGCACGCCCTCCTGCAGGAGCACATCGTCGCCTACCGGCTCGACGGCGCGCTCTTCTTCGGCGCCGCGCAGCGGTTCCTGCTGGAGCTGACCGAGGTCACCGACGTCAACGTCGTGATCCTCCGGCTCGGCCGGCTGCGCGTGCTCGACAGCACCGGGGCGCAAGCGCTCGGCGACCTGATCGACCATCTGCAGCGGCGCGGCATCACCGTCCTGCTCGCGTCGCTGCGCCCCGAGCACCAGCGCCTGCTCCAGCGCACCGGAACGCTCGACCAGCTCGTGCACGAGAACCACGTCCTGCCGACGCTTGACCAGGCGCTCGCGCACGCCCACCGCCACGTCGAACGCGACCGCGTCGGTCAGCCAGCTTGATCAGGCCCGGACGGAAAGCCGCTCGGTGACCTCGCGGAGCTGCCGTTCGAGATCCGCGATGCTCAGCGCCAACGCGCGCGGAAGCCTGTCCCGTCGACCAGCGGCGATCGCCTGCAGCGATCGCAGCACCCTCCGGATCCGCCGCTCTCGGTCGAGCAGCCGCTGACGCTCCAACTCCTGAGCTATCGTGCTCACAGGCGGAGCCCTGTCGACGACAGCCTCCTGGAGGGCGTGCTTGTCACGAGCTGGATCTCGCACCACGTTAAGGAATATCGGAGCGTCGTCGCCCGTACCAGCAACGATGGAAGTTTGATGAGCGTTGAGGCGGATTTCCGGAGCGAGAATGCCTGAGCACCGGCGCAGGTCAACCGTGATCAGGCGCACGCAGAGTTTCGATGCCGCCAGGCAGATCGTCGAGACCGAGTACGCGCGCGATCTGCAATTGGGCACGGTCCGGCAGCACTCCTTCGACGTACCGAGCGACCGCGCAGCACCGGTAGTCTCGCGCGCAACATGAGCAGCTTCGAGCGAGGTGCTGCGGATCAGCTTGGGCCCATAGACCAGGCATGGGTGAGGGATCGGCGCTCCGACGGTGCATTCGACCGCTTGGCCGAGGTCGCAGTCGACGTGCTCCGCGTGCCGGTGGCGCTGGTCTCGATCGCCAGCGGATACGAGCAGCTCTGCAAAGGCTCCTCAGGCCTGCCAGAGCCTTTGGCCTCGCAGCGATTGACACCTCTGGCCCACTCGTTCTGCCGACTCGTGGTGCGCGATGCCGCACCGTTGCTCATCGACGATGCCCGACACGACATGCGAGCGCCCGGCGACCTCGGGACCGGCGACGCTGAGATCGCTGCGTATGCGGGCGTCCCGTTGCGCGGGACCGAGGGCGACGTGATCGGCACCCTCTGCGCGATCGATCACAGACCGCGCGCCTGGCCGACGAGCGCGATCAAGCGTTTGGCGGCGCTGGGACGGCTGGCAGAGGAGATCCTGCGCGCACAGGCGCTCGCACTGGAGGCCGAGACCGCGAACAGACGTGCTCGCGAAGCGCAGACAGCTCGTCATCGCTCTGAGACTGCGGCGCATCAAGAGGCCGCGCGCGAGGCAGCCGCAGTCGAGCAGCTGAGCCGACGGCTGCAGCGCGCGCTCGTTCCGGCACGCTTGGACCAGCGGCTCAGCGGCCGCGTCGCGGTCACCTATCAGCCCGGTACCCGACGCTTGCTGCTGGGTGGCGACTTCGCGCACGTGCGAGCGCTTGAAGGAGGTGGGATCGCATTCGTCCTCGGCGATGTATGCGGGCACGGACCGGAAGCCGCCGCGCTCGCCGTCGCGCTGCGAGGGGCCTGGCTCACGCTCCAGCACGACGAGGCTCTCACCATCGAGCAGATCGCTCAACGGCTCGACGAGCTGGTGAGGGAGACCGGCGAGGAGGCGATCTTCGTGACCGCACTGCTCGCCTGCCTGCTGCCAGACCCACGCCTCGTGGTGCTCAGCGCTGGCCATCCCGCCCCCCTCTGGATCCCCGAGTCCGGCGATGCGCTCATCCTCGACCTGTCGCCAGGTCTGCCTCTCGGCCTCGCCGATCAAACGCGACCGTGGATCAAGCAGGAGATCGAACTCGAGGGCGACGGCACCCTGTTCGCCTACACCGACGGGCTCGTCGAGGGACGTGCACGACCAGGCAGCAGCGAGCGGTGGGGCGAGGCGCGTCTGCTTCAGGAGATCGCCACGCTCAACGCCGCGGAACGCGCGTTGGGAGCGCTCGGCCCGCGACTGACAGAGGCCGCGATCGCAGCGAATCAGAACCTGCTCGAGGACGACGTGGCGACGCTGCACCTGCGGAGCGTGTAGAGCGTTCGATCAGCCCGATCGCCTCATGCGAACCCGCGCCGCACTCGCTCGATCCAGCGCTTGAGGACGGGCGATGCCAGCTCCACGAGATCTCGATCAAACGGACGTCATGCGACAATCGAGAGCCTGTGCTCGACGTCCGCCGTCTGCAGATCCTGCTCGCCGTCGCCGAGCACGGCAGCTTCTCGGGAGCGGCGCGAGCGCTCGACTACACGCAGCCGGCCGTCAGCCATCACATCGCGAGGCTGGAGGACGAGGTCGGTCTGGCGCTCGTGACGCGCGCCGGGCGCGGGGTCAGACTGACCGAGGCCGGCCAGGCGCTCTGCTTCCATGCCCGCGACGTCGTCGCACGGCTGCGGCTCGCCGAGCACGAGCTGGCGGACTTCGCGAGGCTGCGGACCGGTCAGCTGCGGATCGCCGCCTTCCCGAGCGCGACCGCGACGCTCGTGCCTCCGCTGCTGGCGCAGCTGCGCGCCGACCACCCCGCGCTGGCGATCACGCTCGTCGAGCACGAGCCGCCGGAGGCGCTGGAGCTGCTGCAGAGCGGCGAGGTCGATCTCGTGCTCGCCTTCGCGTATCCGGAGGCGGCCCACGACGCCGACTCCAGTGTCGAGCTGGTGCCGCTGCTCGACGATCCGCTGCTGGCGGTCGTGCCGCCCGGCCATGCGCTCGTCGGCAGAGATCGCGCGCGGTTGCGCGATCTTGCAAGGGAGACCTGGATCGCCGGCTGCGACCGCTGTCGGCGTCACCTCCTGCACGCCTGCGCCGGCGACGGCTTCGAGCCTGAGATCGCCTTCGCGACCGACGACTACGTCGCCGTCCAGAGCCTCGTCGCGGCCGGCGTCGGCGTCGCGCTCGTCGCCGAGCTGGGCCTGCGCGCGGCGCAGCGGCCCGACGTCGCCGTCGTGGAGCTGGAGGACTCGCCGACGCGGCAGGTGTTCGCGGTGCTGCCGCGCACGAGCCGCCGCCCGCCGCCGCTCGCCGCCGCCGTCAGCGCGCTCCAGGCCGCCGCCGCGGCGCTGCCGGCGCGCTGACCGTCAGCGCCGTCCGCCCGCCGGCCACGCCGTCCGTCCGCCCGCCGCGCCGCCGCCGCGCCGCTGCCGCCCGGCGCGCCGCCCGCGGGCTCAGTCCCGCAGCGGCTCCTCGACCAGCGGCAGCAGCTCGCCGGACGCGACGCGGGCGACCTGGTCCAGGCGTCGCTCCAGCTCGGCGCGCGCGGCGGCGAGGTGCGCCTCCAGCGACTCCGTCAGCCACGGACCGGGCTCGCGCGCGCCGGCGTCGCCGCGCAGCGCGGCCAGCTCGTGCCAGAGGTCGGGGTCGGGTGCCGGCGGCGTCTGCCGCGCCCACGCCAGCCGCGGCTCGGCGGCTGTCCGCCGCGCCAGCTCGCGGGCGTGGACCGGCGCCGAGACGTAGTGCGCGTTGCGCGACCAGCCGATCGCGCGCAGCGCTCTCAGCGCGGCGCGGCGGTCGTCGCGAGCGAGCGCCGCGAGCGCGCTCTCCAGCGCGGCGACCGTCGCCGCGACCGCCTCGTGGGCGTAGCCGGGGACGTCGTCGTCGAGCGCGAACAGGCCGCGCCCGCTGGCAGTGAAGCGCTCACGGCCGCTCCCCGCCGCGAGCGCGTCGACGGCGGCGTCCAGGCGCGGTGTGCGGTGCGCTGCGAGCGATCTGCGCAGGTCGGCGGCGCGGGCGCGGTGGTCGAGGATCGCCGCGCCCTGCGCGTCGGCGTCGAGCAGCACGCGCGCGAACCAGCGCGTCAGCCGCGCGAGATGCTCGAAGTCGAGCGTCGTGCGGTCGTCGAACTGCGTGTGGTACTTGGTGCGCGCGAACGGCATGTGGAAGGTCGAGACGTTGACGCCGGGGACGCCGGCGGCGAGGAACGGCCACACCTCCGTCCAGGCGTTCGGCTTCCCCAGCGCCCAGCCATACGGCAGCAGTCCCTCGCGCTCGCCGGCGCGCAGCAGCCGCCGCATCCAGCGGCGCAGCTCGACCGGCGTGTCGGCGACGAGCGGATCGGGCGTGCCGGAGCCTTCGAGGTTGAAGTAGAACGGCACCGTCCCGGCCCACTCGCGGTGCTCGACGGCGATCTGCCACCAGGCGCCCCAGCACCAGTCGTAGGCGCTGTCGGCGAGCCCGAACTCCTCGGCGGTGTGGGAGACGAAGGCGATCGAGCGCTGCGGCGTCACGCCCGCGCCGGCGAGCGCCCGCGCCAGCGCGATCGTCGCGGCGACGCCGGAGTGGTCGTCCATGCTGCCGTAGAACCAGGCGTCGTGATGGCCGCCGACGACGATCGGCGCCAGCTCAGGTCTGCGTCCCGGCAGGAAGCCGACGACGTTGGCAGCGGTCCCTCTCGTCAGCTCGGCGTCGAGCATCACGGTCACCTCTGCCGGCGCGCTCGCGATCAGCCGCCGCGCGTCCTCGCGTCTGACCGTCACCATCGGCGGCGCATCGAGGTGCCAGAGGCCGTCGTTGGAGCCGAGCGCGCCCGGCTCCTGGTACATCGGGCCGCCCTGGAGGCAGGCGAGCACGATCGCGGCGGCGCCGCGAGCGCCCAGCTCCAGCGCTGCCGTCGCCGGCAGGAACATGCGGTCCTGCCAGTCGTAGAGGACGACGGCGCCGCGCAGGTCGGCGCCGTCGAGCGTGCGCGGGTCGCCGCCCTCGCAGACGACCAGCCGACCCGTCACGCCGCCGGCGGGGGTCGGCGGCACGCCGCCGAAGGAGGCGCCGTCGAAGCGCTCGCCGGCGGCCGTCGCGACCCACGCGTCGCGCAGGTGCCAGGCGTCGACGGGCAGCTCCTCCTCGACGACGCCGGAGAGGCCGGCGGCCGTCAGCTCGCCCGCGATCCAGCGTGTCATCGCGCGCTCGGGCGGCGTGCCGGCGGCGCTGAAGCCGAGCGCGTGGGAGCCGTGGCCGTCGAGCGTCGCGACGATCGCCTCCAGCGCTCCGGGGTCGATCAGCGCGTCGATGCGGGCGGGCTGGGCGTGGGGCATGCGGCGGGACCTTTCAGGAGGCGGAGCGCAGGAGCGGCGTGGCGGCGAGCACGGCGAGCGCGCGCTCGAGGTCGCGCTCGTCGTTGTAGAGGTGGAAGGCGAGGCGGACGCGGCCGCCGCGGCCGGAGGCGCGCACGCCGGCGGCGTGCAGCCGCTCCAGCGTGCCGTCGGGGGCCGGCAGCGAGACGATCGCGGAGTCGCTGCACTCCAGCCCCAGCTCGGCGCGCAGGCGGTTGGCGAGCGCGACGTCGTGGGCGCCGATCTGCTCGACGCCGACGGCCTCGATCAGCTCCAGCGCGCCGACGGCGCCGACCCAGCAGAGCCATGCCGGCGAGATGTCGTAGCGGCCGGCGTCGGGCGCCAGCCGCAGCGGCGGGCCGTAGAGCGCGGAGGTCGGCTGCGCGGCGCCGTACCAGCCGGCGGCGTTGGTCGGGACCTGCTCCCACAGCTCCTCTCGGATCGTCATGTAGGCGGTCCCGCGCGGGTTCAGCAGCCACTTGTAGCCGCCGCAGGCGGTGACGTCGAAGCGGGTCGCGTCGAGCGGCAGCCAGCCGCACGCCTGCGTCGTGTCGACCAGCGTGCGCGCGCCGTGATGCGCGGCCGCGGCCGCGATCTGCTCCAGCGGCGCGACGCGGCCGTCGAGCGACTGCACGGCGGAGAAGGCGACCCAGTCGGTCGTGCCGTCGATCGCGTCGGCGAGCTGCTCCAGCTCGACCAGCTCGAGGCGCACGCCGCGATGCTCCTGCGCCAGCAGCGGGAACAGCACCGAGGTGTACTCGTCGCGCGGCGCCAGCACCCGCGTGCCGGCCGGCATCGCGGCGGCGATCAGCCCGACGAAGGGCGAGACGACCGCGCCGAGCGCGACCTCCGCCGCCGGCGCGCCGACGAGCCGCGCGTAGGCGGCGCGCGCCGCGCCGACGGCGCCGTCCCAGCCGTCGAAGCCGCAGCGGCCGTGGCGCCACTCGTCGGCCGCGTCGGCGAACGCCGCGAAGGCGCGCCGCGGCGGCAGGCCGTAGGTGGCGGTGTCGAGATACGCCCCTTCGGGCGAGAAGTTGGCGCGGACGTGCGGGGAGAGCATGCGATCCACCGTGGCGGACGGCTGCGGCGCAAGCAATCGCGATCGTGACGAGGTGCTCAAAGCGGTCTCTATGGGTCGCGCCCCTTGACAGCGGCTGGGGCGTGACCCACACTCTCGCACCTCGAAGGTTCTTTGTGTAGACCAATGAACGCCAACGGCTCCTCGACACCCGAGCAGGACCCCGCCGCCCCGGACGACGACCCGCGGCTGCGGCGCTTCCGGCCGGTCCAGCTGCGGCGCGCGGCCGACGAGGTCGTCGCCGTGCTCGTCGACGCGATCCGCGGCGGCCTCTTCGAGGTCGGCGACCAGCTGCCGCGCGAGCGCGACCTCGCCGCCCAGCTCGGCGTCAGCCGGACCGTCCTGCGGCAGGCGATCTACGTGCTCGACCAGGCCGGCGTCGTCTCCGTCAGGCGCGGCAACCAGGGCGGCATCACGGTCGCCTCCAGCGCGAACGTGCCGACCGTCCTCGGCGCGCTCCACTCGCACACGCAGGCGACCGTCCGCACGTTGCTGGAGATGCGCCGCCCGGTCGAGCTGCAGGCCGCGCTGCTGGCCGGCACGCGCGGCACGCCCGCCGACTGGGTGCGGCTGGAGCAGCTCGTCAGCGCGTTGGAGGAGCGCGCCGGCGACAGCGACCAGTTCCTCGCCGCCGATGTCCAGTTCCACTTCACGATCGCCCAGATGGCGCAGAACGAGCCGCTGATGAGCTGCGTGCGCACCTTCTTCGACGCCTGGCTGGCGATCCGCGCCGCGCAGTTCCCGATCGGCCACGTCGACTTCGCCGAGGCGATCGTCAACCAGCGCGACACGCTCGAAGCGCTCAAGTCGCGCGACCGCGCCTGGATCGTCCGCTCGATGGACGTCCACCTCGGCGCGCTCGAAGCGATCTACCTCGGCCAACGCCTGACCTTCCCCTGAGAGGACCGCCGCCGTGACCGACTCGCCCAGACCGCCAGAGCCCGCCCGCGGGCTGACCCGCCGCCGCGTCCTGCAGGGATCGCTGACCGCGAGCGGCCTGCTGCTGCTCCCGGGCGCGCTCGCCGCCTGCGGCGACGACGGCGGCAGCGGCGCCGCGACCGACGGCCAGACGGTCGGCGGGGCGCAGACGATCGGCTCCGGCGGCACGCCCAGAAGCGGCGGCAGACTGCGCGTCGGCCACGTCGGCGGCGGCACCGCGGAGACGCTCGACCCCAACAGCGGCATCGTCGGGATCGACGTCGCGCGCGCCCGCCAGCTGTACGAGCTGCTGTTCGACTTCGACCCCAGAGGCGTCCCGCAGCCGCGCCTGGCGGAGTCGCTGGAGGCCGGCGCCAGAGCCGACAGATGGAGGCTGAGACTGCGCGCGGCGAACTTCCACGACGGCAGACCGCTGACCGCCGACGACGTGCTCGCGACCTGGAGACGGATCCGCACCAGAGCGCTCCAGAGCGCCAACGCGATCGCCGCGATCGACCTCAGAAAGACGAGAAGCACGGCGGACGACACGATCGAGATCGTGCTGAGCCGGCCGATCGGCGACCTCGCCTCGCTGCTCGCCCACCGCGCCTCGTTCATCATCCCCGCCGGCTTCAGCGACTTCGCCAGACCGAACGGGACCGGCCCCTTCACGCTCGTCTCGTTCAAGCCCGGCGAGCGCTCGCTGATGCGACGCAACCCCGGCTACTGGGGCGACGCGCCGCACGTCGACGAGCTGGAGCAGATCTCGATCCCCGACTCGACCGCCCGCTACAACGCGCTGCAGGGCGGCCAGGTCGACGCGATCGAGGCGATCGAGTTCGCGCAGGCGCGGCAGCTCGGCGACGGCACGAGCGGCCCGGTGCGGCTCGTGCGGACCGCCAACGCCTCCGCCCTGCCGACCTACATGCGCGTCGACGAGGCGCCCTTCACCGACCCGCGCGTGCGCAGAGCGATGCGGCTCGCCGTCGACCGCGAGCAGTCGGTCCAGGCTGCCCTGCTCGGCTACGGCTCGATCGGCAACGACCTCTTCGGCAAGGGCTATCCCTCCTACAACGACGCGCTGCCGCAGCGCGCCTACGACCCCGAGCAGGCGCGGTCGCTGCTGAGAGCGGCCGGGCAGGACGGCCTCACCGTCAAGCTCTACAGCTCGCGCGCGGTCCCCGGCATGCTGGAGGCGGCGACCGCCTACAAGCAGCAGGCGCAGGCGGCCGGCATCACGATCGACCTGCAGACCGTCCCCGCCGCCGACTACTACAGCGACCGCTACTACCTGAAGGTCGCCTTCGGCCAGGACCAGTGGAGCGGCTCGTTCGAGCAGACGACGCTCGACGGTCTGCTGCCCGACTCCGGCTTCAACATCACCGGCTGGAGAGACGCCGCCTGGCAGAGACGGTTCGTGCAGGCGCAGTCGATGACCGACGAGGCCGCTCGCAACGACGTCTACAAGGAGCTGCAGAGCACGCTCTACGACGAGGGCGGCCTGATCGTCTGGGGCTACGTCGACTTCCTCGACGCCGCCTCCGCCAGAGTCGAGGGGATCGTCACCAACCCCCTCTACAACCTCGGCTACTACGAGTTCCGGAACTGGTGGCTGGTGTAAAGCGACAGTCGTTGGGCGGGCTGGTCGCCCGCCGCGTCGGGATCGCGGTCGTGCTGCTGTGGATCGTCTCGCTGCTCGTCTTCGCCGCCACCCAGGTGCTGCCGGGCGACACCGCGAGCGCGATCCTCGGCAAGACCGCGACGCCCGACTCGCTCGCGCAGCTGCGGGCGCAGCTCGGGCTCGACCGGCCGCTGCTGCAGCAGTACACCGACTGGCTCGGCGGGCTGCTGCACGGCGACCTCGGCAGATCGCTGGCGGCCGGGCTGCCGGTCGGCGACCTGATCGGCGACCGCGTCGGCGCGACGCTGACGCTGGCGGCCGTCACGCTCGTGCTGCTGGTGCCGCTGGCGCTGCTGCTCGGCGTGCTGACGGGGACGCGGCGCGACGGCAAGCTCGACCAGGTCGTCAGCTGGATCACGCTCGCCGGCGTCGCGGTGCCGGAGTTCGTCACCGGCACGCTGCTGGCGCTGCTGCTGGCGACCTGGCTCGGCTGGCTGCCGGCCGTCTCGCTGATCCCGCCGGGCGAGTCGCCGCTCGCGCATCCGCAGTACATGGTGCTGCCGGTGCTCACGCTGCTCGTCGCCGGGCTCGCCTCGACGGTGCGGCTGGTGCGCGTCGGCGTCGCGCAGGCGGCCGCCGCCGACTACACCGAGATGGCGCGGCTGAGCGGCATCCCCGAGCGCCGCGTCGTGCGCCGCTGGGTCCTGCCGAACGCGCTCGCCGCCGGCGTGCAGGTGATCGCGCTGACGGCGCAGTGGCTGGTCGGCGGGATCGTGATCGTCGAGACCGTCTTCCAGTACCCCGGGATCGGGCAGACGCTCGTGCAGTCGGTGCAGTCGCAGGACATCCCCGTCGTGCAGGCGGTCGCGCTGCTGATCGCCGCGATCTACGTGCTGCTGAACCTGCTCGCCGACATCGCGCTGGTGCTGCTGGTGCCGAGACTGCGGAGCGCGCGATGAGCGTCACCGAGGCGACCGCCGCGCGGCCGGGCCGGCCGCTGACCGCCTTCCGCCGCCGCTTCGAGGGCCGCCGCGCCGGCCAGGTCGCGTGCCTGCTGCTGGCGCTGCTGCTGCTCGTCGTCGTGTTCGGGCCGCTGGTCGCGCCGTACGGCGCAAGCGAGATCGTCGGGATCCCCTACAGCGGCCCCAGCGGCTCGCACTGGCTCGGCACCGACTACCTCGGCCACGACGTCTTGAGCCGCGTGCTCGACGGCGGCCGCAGCGTCGTCGCCTACGCGCTGCTGGCGATGGCGACCGCCTACGGCGTCGGCGGCGTCGCCGGGCTCGTCGCGGGGCTGCGCGGCGGCCTTGTCGACGCGACGCTGATGCGGCTGATGGACGTGATCCTCGCCTTCCCGCCGATCCTGCTGCTGCTCGTGCTCGCCTCCGGCGTCGGCGGCTCGACGGCGATCCTCGTCGCCGGCGTGGCGCTCGTCAACGTGCCGGGGATCGCGCGCGTCGTGCGCGCGGCGACCGCCGAGGTCGCGACCCGCAGCTACGTCG
The DNA here is from genome assembly GCF_030646155.1 of Conexibacter sp. CPCC 205762. Taxonomy (GTDB): domain Bacteria; phylum Actinomycetota; class Thermoleophilia; order Solirubrobacterales; family Solirubrobacteraceae; genus Conexibacter. Next base: position 26,460 of record NZ_JAUTDN010000026.1, on the reverse strand, counting down.
AGGCGGCCGTCGCGCGCGGCGCCGGCACGGTCCCGATCCTGCGACACGACGTGCTGCCGAACATCGCCGCGACCGTCGCCGCCGACGCCGGCACGCGCTTCGCGATCTCGATCCTGCTGGCGGCGTCGATGAACTTCCTCGGCGTCGGGATCGAGCCGCCGTCCCCCGACTGGGCGGTGATGATGACCGAGAACCGCAGCGGTCTGACGCTGCAGCCGTGGGCGCTGCTGGCACCGGCGCTGCTGCTGGCGACGCTGACGGTGACCGTCAGCGTCGTCGCCGACGTGCTGACCCGCGAGGAGGAGCGATGAGCGCCGACGCCGCAGCGCTGGAGATCGCCGGCCTCGTCGTGCGCGCGCCCGGCGGCGCGGCGATCGTCGAGCAGGTCGAGCTGACCGTTCGCGGCGCCGAGATCGTCGCGCTCGTCGGCGAGTCGGGCTCGGGCAAGACGACCTGCGGCCTCGCCGCGCTCGGCTTCGCGCGCGACGGCGCGCGGATCGACGGCGGCAGCGTCCGCGTCGCCGGCCGCGAGCTGCTCGGCCTCGGCGAGCGCGAGCTGCGCGGGGTGCGCGGCCGCCACGTCTCGTACGTGCCGCAGAACCCCGGCAGCGCGCTCAACCCCGCGATGCGCGTCGGCGACCACCTGCGCGAGCTGCTGCGCGCGCACGGCCGCGCCGGCGACGACGCTGTCGTGCAGGCGGCGCTGGAGCGCGTCCACCTGCCCGGCGAGCGCGCCTTCCGGCGCCGCTGGCCGCACCAGCTCTCCGGCGGACAGCAGCAGCGGCTGGCGATCGCGCTGGCGCTCGCCTGCGAGCCGGCCGTCGCGGTGATGGACGAGCCGACGACCGGCCTCGACGTCGTCACGCAGGCGCGGATCCTCGACGAGGTGCGGCGGCTGCGCGACGCGTCCGGCCTCGGCGTCCTCTACATCTCGCACGACCTCGCCGCGGTCGCCTCGATCGCCGACCGCATCGCCGTCATGTACGCCGGCCGGGTCGTCGAGCAGGGGCCGGCGGCGGAGCTGCTGGCGCGCCCCTGCCATCCCTACACGCGCGGGCTGCTGGCGTCGCTGCCCGACCATCGCGAGCCGCGCCGGCTGCGCGGCATCGGCGGGGCCGTCGCCGCGTTGGACGCGCGCCCGGCCGGCTGCGCCTTCGCGCCCCGCTGCCCGCTGGCGAGCGACGCGTGCCGTGCGCAGGCGCCGCCGCTGACGAGCCCCGCGGCCGATCGCGCCGTGCGCTGCTTCCACGCCGCGCAGACGCCGCCGCCGGCGTTCGAGCCGCTGCCGCAGCGCGCGGCCGCCGATGGCGCGGCGTTGCTGGCAGTGCGCGACCTGCGCGTCAGCTTCGGCGGCGGCGACGTCGTCGCCGCCGACGACGTCGGCTTCGCGCTCGCACGCGGCGAGTGCCTCGCGCTCGTCGGCGAGTCGGGCAGCGGCAAGACGACGATCGCCCGCTGCGTCGCGGGACTGCAGCGGCCCGACGGCGGCGAGATCGCACTCGCCGGAGAGCCGCTGGCGGGGTTCGCACGCGGCCGCACGCGCGAGCAGCGACGACGGCTGCAGATCGTCTTCCAGAACCCGTACCAGAGCCTCAACCCGCGCGAGACGGCGATCGAGGCGGTCGCCCGTCCGCTGCGCGAGCTGGGCCGCGACCACGCCGCCGGCGGCCGCGCCGCGTCGCTGCGCGCCGCCGAGCAGATGCTGGAGCGGGTCCAGCTGCCGCGACGCCTGGCCCACAGCCGCCCCGCCGCGCTGTCGGGCGGCGAGCTGCAACGAGTCGCGATCGCACGCGCGCTCGTGGTCGAACCGGAGCTGCTGCTGTGCGACGAGATCACCTCCGCGCTCGACGTCAGCGTCCAGGCCGCGGTCCTCGAACTGCTCGGCGGACTGCGCGACGAGCTCGGCCTCACGCTGCTGTTCATCACCCACGACCTCGGCGTCGTCGCCGCGATCGCCGACCGCGTGCTCGTGCTGCAGCGCGGCAGCGTCGTCGAGACCGGTCCCGTCGGGCAGGTCGTGCGCGCCCCGGCTCAGCCCTACACGCAGGAGCTCGTCGCAGCAGCGCCGAGCCTCAGCCGCTGAGCGCCGTCCCCACCCGCGCCGCACTCGCGTTCACGCGGACAACTACGGATCGGGACAGCATCGACTGCCGATGACGCGCGCAACGTCGGGTGAGATCGTCAGTGCCCGTCCGAACCGAAGGAGCATCTGATGCGCGCCGCCGTCGTCCACGCGTTCGACCGCCCGCTGGCGATCGAGGAGATCCCCACCCCCGTGCCCGATTCGGGGCAGGTACTGGTGCGGATCGAGGCCGCGGGCCTCTGCCACACCGACATCCATGCCGCCCGCGGCGAGTGGCCGGTCAAGCCGACGCCGCCGTTCGTCCCCGGCCACGAGGGCGTCGGCACGATCGTAGAGCTCGGCCCCGGCGAGACGCACGGGCTCGCGACCGGCATGCGCGTCGCGCTCCCCTGGCTCGGCTACGCCTGCGGCAGCTGCCGCTGGTGCAACAGCGGCCGCGAGACGCTCTGCCCCGACCAGCTCAACACCGGCTACTCGATCAACGGCGGCTTCGCCGAGTACGCCGTCGGCTACGCGCGCCACGTGGTCGCCGTCCCCGAAGGGATCGACCCGATCGACGCCGCGCCGCTGACGTGCGCCGGCGTGACGACCTACAAGGCCGTGAAGGAGTCGGGTGCTCGCGCGGCCGACGTCGTCGCCGTCTTCGGCGCCGGCGGCCTCGGTCACCTCGCCATCCAGTACGCCCGCATCACCGGCGCCGAGGTCGTCGCCGTCGACGTCAACCCGGCCCGGCTGCGCAACGCCCAGGCGGTCGGCGCCGCGCACGTGGTCGACGCCAGCCAGCAGGACCCGGTCGCGGCGATCCAGCGGCTCGGCGGCGCCGACGTCGCGATCGCGACCGCCGTCAATCCGCTGGCGTTCGAGCAGGCGCTGCGCTCGCTCGCGCGCGGCGGACGGCTGGTCTGCGTCGGCCTCCCGGCCCACAACGAGATGCAGCTGCCGATCTTCGAAACCGTTCTCGGCGGGCTGACGGTGAAGGGCTCGATCGTCGGCACCCACCACGACCTCGAAGAGGTCTTCGCGCTCCACCGCCGCGGCCTGACCCGCGTCGAGCACGCCGAGCGCGAGCTGGAGGAGGTCAACGACGCGATCGAGCAGGTGCTCGACGGCAGCGCGGAGTCGCCGCGCCTCGTCTTCCGCATGCAGCCGGGCGCGGACAGCCCGCCGGTCAGCTGAGACGCGCTGACGTCGAGAGCAGGCGTTCCGTCGGCTGCGCGCGCGAGCATCCCGGTCATGCCCACCTACCGGATCGGCTTCGCCGCCGAGGACCCCGCGGTCGCCGAGGCCTTCACCGACGCGCTGCGCGAGCTGCTGCCGAGCGCCGTCGGGGAGACGATCGCGCCGACCGCCGACGCCGTCTACGTGCTGCTCGACGACCTTCACGACGAGCATGCCGCAGCCCACTGGGCCGACCAGGCGACCGCGCGAGCGCGCGCGATCGCCGGGATCGGTCCTGAGCTGATCAGCACGACCGTCGTGGCGATGTGATGCCTCGGCCCGCAGCCCCTGGTCCGCGGCGCGGGCCACGCGCCGAGGGCGCTGCTGCCGCGGTCATCGCGGCGGGATCAGGACCCGGTTGATGACGTGGATGATGCCGTTGCTGGCCTTGACGTCGGTCTTGACGACCTTGGCGTCGTTGACGAAGACGCTTCTGCCGCGGACCCGGATCTTCACGTCAGGGCCGGCGAGCGTGGGCGCGGTTCTCAGCGTGACGATCGTTCTGGCCGGGACCGCTCCTCTGAGCACGTGGTAGAGCAGGACCCGCCGCAGCGCTCTTCTGTCTCGCGCGAGCGCGTCGAGCGTTCTCTTCGGCACCTTCGAGAAGGCGGCGTTGGTCGGCGCGAGCACCGTGAGCTTGGCCGAGCTCGACAGCGCTCTCACGAGCCCCGCCGCTCTCACCAGTCTGACCAGCGTCGAGAACTGCTTGTCGGATGCGGCGACCTGGACCAGGTCGGGGTGCCTGGCCGCGGTGGCGGCGGGCGTGCCCACCAGTCCCGCGACGATCGTCGCGGACAGCAGGAGTCCGAGCATGCGCTTCACGATGTGCCTCCGTTGGAGTGGATGACGGCTGTGTCTCCCCCTGTACGCGGCCCTCGCGACGTGCGGTTGGGAAGTTCGCCGCAACCGATCGCCGGTTCGGATACGTATCCTCTGCGATGGCCGCGACCGCTCCTCCGCCTCAAGGTTCGGGCATGCTCCACGACGTGGACGACGCGAGGGCACAGAGCCGGCGCGCGCAGCGGCGGGACCGCCGGCTGATCCGCGCGCTGCGCAGGCAGGACCCGTCCGCGATCGCGCAGTTGCAGGAGCGCCACGGCGCGATGCTGCTCGGCTACCTGACCGGCGTGCTCGGGGACCGCGCAACTGCCGAGGACGTGCTGCAGGTGACGCTGACGGAGGTGTGGCAGCGCGGTCCCGGATACGACCCCGCCCGCGCGTCGCTGCTGACGTGGGTGATGATGATCGCCCGGTCGCGCGCGCTGGACCAGCTGCGCCGTCGCGTGCCCGAGCCGCACGATCCCGAGACGGCGACGACGCTGCTCGACCGCGACGCGTCCGGGGCGGGCACCGAGGTCGACGCCCTGCTCGACCGCTGGCAGGTCGCCGCGCTCCTGACCCAGCTGCCGACCGCCGAGGCGGAGCTGCTGCGGCTGCGCTTCTACCGCGGTCTGACGCAGCGCGAGATCGCGGCGCGGACGGGTCTTCCGCTGGGGACCGTCAAGATGCGGATGGTGCAGGCGCTGGACCGGCTGCGCACGCTCCTCGACGAGGAGGCGCCGTGATGACAGACGACCGATCCCCCACTCCCGACGCGGATCTCAGCAGCTACCTGCTCGGCGAGCTGGACGCCGGTGCGCGTGCGCGGTTCGAGCACCGGCTCGCCGAGGATGCCGACCTGCGCGCGCAGGTCGAGCGGCTCGCTCCCGTCGTGACACGGCTCTACGAGCTGCCGGAACAGGCATGGGAGGTGCTGCCGCCGTCGTCGCAGCCGTCGAAGGCGGGATCGCATGCGGCGCTGCGGAGCGGCCGACGTGCATGGCTGCCTTCACTTCCAGCGCGCCGGTGGGTGGCGGGCGGCCTCGCGGCCGTCGCGCTGCTGGTCGCCGGCGCGGGCGCCGGCGCGCTGCTCGAGCGTGGCCGCGACTCGTCGGTGACGCGCGGGCCCGAGGTCGCCCTCGCGCCGTTCGGGCGAGCGCCGGCCGGTGCCTCCGCGAACGCCCGGATGGTCGCTCCCAACCGGATGCGGCTGAGCGTCGAGGACCTGCCTCCCTCCCCCGCCGGGAGCTACTACGAGGCGTGGCTGCTCGACGGCCCTGGGCGCGTGGTGCCCGTCGCCGCGTTCTCGGTCGGTCCCGACCGCCGCGCCGTCGTCGAAGTGCCGCTGCCGGCCGCTGCCGACCGCTACCGCTTCCTCGACATCTCGCTGCAGCACGTCGGCGCAGGCACCGCGCACTCCGGCGACTCGCTCCTCCGAGGCGCCCTGAGCTAGATGAGCACGCCGCCGATCTCGGGCTACGCGCTGATCGGCGACTGCCAGACGGCGGCGCTGGTGGGGCGCGACGGGTCGGTCGACTGGTGGCCGGGGCCGCGCTTCGACGGGCCGAGCGTCTTCAGCCGTCTGCTCGATCGCGACGCCGGCCACTTCTGGCTGCGTCCGACGGCGCCGTACACGGTGACGCGCCGCTACCTGCCGCGCACGATGGTGCTGGAGACGACGTTCGCGACCGCGGCCGGCAAGCTGGTCGTGAGCGACTGCCTCGCGTTCGCCGCGGGCGCGCGCGGGCACGAGATCGGGCTGGAGGTGCCGCACGCGCTCGTGCGCGTCGTCGCGGCGCGCGGCGGCGCGGTCGAGTTGGAGGGCGAGCTGCGGCCGCGGCTGGAGTACGGCCTCGCAGCGCCGTCGTTCCTCGCCGAGCGCGACGGGCTATCGACGATCGGCGGCGCGGAGCGGCTGCGGCTGGACGGCGACCTGCCGTTCACGCCGCGCGGCACCGTCGCGACCGCGCGACTGACGCTCGCTGACGGGGAGCGGCGTGGCGTCGCCCTGCGTCGCGCGCCCGGCATGTCGCTGCCGCCAGGCGTGCTCGATCCCCATGCCGCGCTGAGCGAGACGATCGCCGGCTGGCGCTCGTGGGCCGAGCAGCACGACCATCGCAGCGGCCCGTTCGGCGAGCTGGTGCAGCGCAGCGCGCTGATCCTGCAGGCGCTGACCTACCAGCCGACCGGCGCGCTGGTCGCGGCCGCGACGACCTCGCTGCCCGAGCGGATCGGCGGCGAGGCCAACTGGGACTACCGCTACGGCTGGCTGCGCGACGCGAGCCTGACGGCGCGGGCGCTGCTGGAGGCGGCCTGCGCCGACGAGGCCGAGCGCTGGTTCGCCTGGACGATCGCCGCCGCGCGCACTTGCGCAGAGGCCGACCACGTCCAGATCGTCTTCGGCGTCGGCGGCGAGCGAGCGTTGCACGAGCAGACGCTCGACCACCTGCGCGGCTACCGCGACAGCAGCCCGGTGCGAATCGGCAACGACGCCTGGCGCCAGCTCCAGCTCGACGTCTTCGGCGAGCTGCTCGGGATCGCCGCCCACCTGCACGAGCGGCTCGACGGCTTCACGCTCGACGCGCCGACGGCCGGCTTCCTCGCCCAGCTCGCCGATCGCGCCGCACGCGACTGGGAGCTGCCCGACGCCGGCATGTGGGAGAGCCGCGACGAGCCGCGCCACCACACGATCTCCAAGCTGCTCTGCTGGGTCGCGCTCGACCGCGCCGTCGTGCTCGCGCCGCTGCTGGAGGCGGCGCTCGCCGATGGCGACCCGACCCGGCCCGGCGAGCCGCGGCCGCAGCCGCGCGAACGCGTCGCCACCTGGGCGCGCGAGGCGGAGCGGATCCGCGCCGCGCTGCTGGAGCGGGCCTGGAACGAGCGGCTCGGCGCCTTCGCCGGCACGCTCGACGGCGACGGGCTCGACGTCGCGGTGCTGCTGATCGGCCTCAGCGGGCTGCTGGAGCAGGACGACCCGCGGCTGGCCTCCACCGCGACGGTGCTGGAGCGCGAGCTCGGCGCCGGCGGGCTGCTGCGCCGCTGGAGCGGCGCCGAGGACGGCGCGTTCCTGCCCGCGACCTGCTGGCTGGCGCAGTGGCGCGCCGAGACCGGCGACCCCGCAGCGGCGCGCGAACTGCTCCAGCGCGTGCTCGCGCACGCCAACGACGTCGGCCTGCTGAGCGAGGAGGCCGACCCGGCGAGCGGCGAGTCCCTCGGCAACGTGCCGCAGGCGCTGACCCACGCCGGCGTCATCAACGCCGCGGCTGCGATCGAGCACGCCGAGCGCGACTGAGGCGCCTGCTCATCGCTCCTCGAAACGCGGCAGCACCTCGGCCGCCCACGTCTCGAAGAAGGCGTCCTGCAGCGGACCGACCTGCTGCACGAACAGCTCGTCGACACCGGCGTCGGCGTACGCCTGCAGCGCCGCGACATGCTCGTCGAGATCCGGGCCGCAGGCGGTCGGCGAGTCGGCGATCGCCTGCTCGCTGACGAGCTCGGCGGCCTGCTCGAAGTGCTCGGGGGTCGGCAGCACCTGCGCCAGCTCGCCGGGCAGCGCCTCGTTGGGCCACAAGCGGTGGACGGTCTTGACCGCCTCCTCGCGCGAGGGCATGAAGCAGACCTTCGTGCCGGCCTGCACCGGCCCTCTGCCGCCCTCGCGACGGTACTGCGCGATCAGCTCCTGGTCGGGCGAGGTCGTCGCATAGCCGTCGCCGACGCGCGCCGCCAGCGACGCCGCCTTCGGCCCGAACGCCGAGACGATCACCGGCGGCGGCTCGTCCGGCACGTCGTAGAGACGCGCGTGCTCGACGGCGTAGTGCGTGCCGTCGTGCTGGACGACCTCGCCGGCCCACAGCTCGCGCATCACCGCGATCGCCTCCTCCAGCATCGCCAGCCGCTCGTCGGCGCCGGGCCAGCGGTCGCCGAGGATGTGCTCGTTGAGCGCCTCGCCGCTGCCGACGCCGAGCGTGAAGCGGCCCTTCAGCAGCAGCGCGCTGGTCGCCGCCGCCTGCGCGATCACGGCCGGGTGGATCCGCATCGTCGGGCAGGTGACGCCGGTACCGAGCGGCAGTCTCGTCGCCTGCGCGATCGCGCCGATCACCGACCACACGAACGGGCTGTGACCCTGCGCATCGTTCCACGGGTGGTAGTGGTCGGAGATCCACAGCCCGGCGAAGCCGGCCTGCTCTGCGCGGATCGCCTGTGCGACGAGGTCGGCCGGGCCGAACTCCTCGCTGGAGAGGAAGACACCGATTCTCATGGCCGATCCGCTACCCGCCGCACCGCGTTGCTAACGCGGGCGGGACGCCGTGCCGTCGCTCGCCGGATCCGTCTGCTGCGTCGCCACGAGCAGCTGGCGCAGCTGTTCGGCGACACGTTCCAGCGGGCGCAGCGTTCCTTCGGCGCGCACGAGGATCAGCGCGCCCTCGACCGCGGCGATGCAGGTGACGGCGAGCCCCTCCGCCTGCGCGACCGGGACATGGGCGGCGAAGGCGTCGGTGAGGATCCGCTCCCAGCGGCTGAAGCCGGCGGCGGCCGCGCGGCGGGCCGCCGAGCCGGGGGTCGAGTCGAGCGCGCCGGCGGCGACGGCGCAGCCGGCCATGTACTGCTCTTCGCGCACGATCCCGGCCCACAGCTCGATGAAGCCGTCGAGCGCCCGCAGCGGGTCGCCGGCGGCGAGCAGCTGCTCGAGCTGTCCGGCGATCCAATCGGCGCCGTGCTCGGTCGCCGCGGCGGCAAGCTGGGCGCGGCCGTCGGGGAAGTGGTGGTACACGGAGCCGCGCGGCGCGCCGCTGTCGGCGAGCACGTCCGCGAACGCCGTCCCCGCGACGCCGTGCATGCGCTGCAGGCGCACGGCGCTCCTGATCATCTTCTCTTTGGCGTCGGATCTGCGCGTCATCGGGCGGCCGCGCTCATCATGCCACCGTCGGTTCGGTCGCGTCACCGAACGTTCCAGCCGCAAGCGCGCGGGCGTAGCTGTCGGGGTCATAGAGCGGCAGCTCGCCGTCGGCCTCGGTGCGCCGCATGTAGGCCAGCATCCGCTGCTGCGCATCCGAGCCGGACAGGACCGCGAGGAACTCGGCCCGCTCGCGCAGCAGACCGCCCGCCAGCCCCGTCGAGCCGCCGAGGTAGACCGAGCGCTTGACGGCCGCGACCGCCGTCTTCGGGCGCGCGCCATAGCGCTCCGCGACCACGACCGCCCGCTCGACCAGCTCGGCGGGCGCGACCAGCTCGTCGACGGCGCCGATCGCGAGCGCCTCGCGAGCCGCCAACGGCCTGCCGTCGAGGATCGCCAGCAGCGAACGGTGGGAGCCGACCAGCCGGGTCAGGCGCTGCGTCCCGCCGCCGCCCGGATTGAAGCCGAGCAGGATCTCCGGCTGGCCGACGAAGTGCGCGCCGTCGGCCATCAGCCGCAGATCGCAGGCCCAGGCCAGCTCCGCTCCGGCGCCGAGGGCCGAGCCGTTGAGCGCGGCGACGAAGATCGCTCCGCAGGAGTTCATCCGCAGGAAGGTGTCGTGCAGCCGATCCAGCTCGACGACCCCGCGCAGCGGCGTCCGGCGCGCGAACGGCGCCAGCGGCCGCGCCCGCCGCACGACGCCGGCCAGCCGCGCGACCGCGGACGCGCCGCGGACGCCGACGCGCGGGCTGTCGCGCCCGCCCTCCTGCAGCCAGCGGATGCTCGCGTGGCTGACGAACCGCTCCGGATGCGTCCCGGTCACGACGACCGCGCGGACCGCGTCGTCGTGCTGCGCCCGCAGCACGACCTCGCGCAGACCGTCCGCGAGCGGTCGCTCGAACAGGCCCAGCGGGCCGGTCCGCAGCCGTGCGACGAGGACGCCCGGCGCGGCCTCCTCGACGTCCACCCGCGGCGCTTCGATCTCACTCATCCGTCTCTCCTCTGTGATGTGGCGGCGGCAGGCGCGCGAGCTCGTCGAGTCGCGCGCCGTGACTACGCCGTCTTCCCCGCCGCCTCGAGATCGTCGAGCCACGCCGCCTCGGCCTCCGGAGTCGGCTCCGGGAGGATGAAGCCAGCCTCCGACGCCCATTGCGACGGGAAGTCCATCACCGAGATGACGATCGTCTCTGCCGGCGCGCCGGTGACTTCGCGCAGCAGCTCGAACGAGCGCGTGAGGATCGCCCGACGGGTGTCCTCCGAGCGTCCGGCACGGATTCCGCCCCGCAGGATCACCGACGGCGCCGGCACGCCGGCGGTGAAGCCGCAGCCCTCGGCCAGCTCGTCGAAGACGACGCGGATGAACGGCTCGGGCGCCTGCGTCTCCTCGGCATGGATCCGCGTGATCCCGGCCGCCAACCGCTGGCGCTGATCGGCGTCGAGCATGCCCGACGGGGTGCTGCACTCGTACAACGGCATCGCTGCCTCCTGTCGCTCGATTCGGCGATCGACCCCCGATGGGTCTCGCCGTCCGCACCACCATACTATGTATGTCTACATACATACAAGTCATGGACGCAGTTTCGTCCGGCGACGGGCCGGGTTCGGACCGGGCGCGCCGGGTAACTGGCGGGCCCAAGCCCGCCCTCAGAGGAGCAAGCCCATGATTCTGCGCATCGATCGCCTGCAGACGAGATTGCCGCCACCCTCGGCTCCGGACCCCGACGGCGCCTCTGTCGTCCAGGAGCTGCTGGGCGGCAAGTTCGGCGAGATGTCGACGTTCATGAACTACACGTACCAGTCGTTCAACTTCCGCAACCGCCAGGGCGCGCGGCCCTTCTACGACCTCGTCGCCAGCATCGCCGCGGAGGAGTTCGGCCACATCGAGCTCGTCTCGGCGACGATCAACACGATGCTCACCGGCACCGCCGACGAGCCGCTGCTGAAAGCGGGCGCGAGAGCGAGAAGAAGACTGGGCACGCCGCTGGGCGACCTCAAGAGCGTCCGCAACACGCAGCACTACGTCGCCCCCGGCGGCGCCGGCGCGCTCGTCGCCGACTCGATGGGCAGACCATGGACCGGTGACAACGTCTTCTCCTCCGGCGACCTGATCGAGGACCTGACACACAACTTCTTCCTCGAGACAGGCGCCCGCAGCGGCAAGCTGCGCGTCTACGAGATGGTCGACCACCCAGCCGCCCGCGCGCTGACCGGCTACCTGCTCGTGCGCGGCGGCGTCCACCAGGTCGCCTACGCCCGCGCACTGGAGAACCTGACCGGCGCCGACCTCACCAGACTCTTCCCCTCCCCGCGGATCCCGACCGACAAGATCCCCGAGTGCAGACCGCACCTCGACCGCGGCGAGCACCTCAAGCTCTACCGCTTCTCGCCATCGGACTTCAACGAGATCGGCGCCGTCTTCAACGGCACCCACCCGGAGACCGGCGAGGCGCTCACGATCGCCGAAGAGGCCTTCCCCGAAGGCGCGCTCGCCAACGACCTGCCGCCGCAGCCGGGCGTCTTCGCACCCGACCTCGCGCCAGAGGAGATCGCCGAGATCGCACAGAGACTGCGGATCGCCGCCGGCCTGCCAAGAAGACCGACCGGCGAGGTCGCGTGAGCGCGACCGCCAAAGGAGAGCCTCATGAGCACCGGTGACTATCCCCACCAGCGCGGCGCCGGCCGCCGCGCCGACTACGCGCCGACCGGTGCCGACCCCGGCACCGGGCTGTTCGCGACGCTCAAGCGCACCGTGCGCGAGTACAGCGAGGACAACATGTCCGACTGGGCCGCGGCGCTGACCTACTACGGCCTGCTGTCGCTGTTCCCGGCGCTGATCGCGCTCGTCTCGATCCTCGGCCTGTTCGGCGACCCGCAGACGACGACGAGATCGCTGACCGACATCGTCACGAGACTCGGCCCCAGCTCCGCCTCCGACACCTTCGCCGGCCCGATCAGATCGCTGACCGCCAACCGCGGCGCTGCCGGCGTGCTGTTCTTCGTCGGCCTCGGCGCGGCGATCTGGTCGGCGTCGGGCTACATCGGCGCGTTCACGCGCGCCGCCAACATCGTCTACGAGACGCCCGAGGGACGGCCGTTCTGGAAGCTGAGACCGCTCCAGCTGCTCGTCACGCTCGCGATGGTCGTGCTGCTGGCGCTGGTCGCGCTGGCGCTGGTGATGACCGGTCCGGTCGTCGACACCGTCGCGGGCTCGATCGGGATCGGCTCAACGGCGGTCACCATCTGGGGGATCGCGAAGTGGCCGGTGCTGCTCGCCGTCGTCGTGCTGATGTTCGCCGTGCTCTACCACGTCTCCCCGAACGTCAAGCTGCCGGGCTTCAAGTGGGTGACGCCCGGCGCGCTGCTGGCGATCGTCGTGTGGCTGGTCGCGTCGGCGCTGTTCGCGTTCTACGTCGCCAACTTCGGCTCCTACGACAAGACCTACGGGACGCTCGGCGGGATCGTCGTGCTGCTCGTCTGGTTCTGGATCACGAACGTCGCGCTGCTGCTGGGCATGGAGCTGAACTCCGAGCGCGAGCGCAGCCGGGAGCTGGAGGCCGGCGTGCCCGGCGCGGAGAAGGAGCTGCAGCTCGACGCGCGCGACGAGCCGAAGCGCAGAAGCACGACCTGACCCGGCGCCACCCGGCGCCCGCCCGCTCGTCGCGCCGGTTGCGATCGGCGGCCAGGGGTAACTCGCCTTCGCGGTCCCAGCCACCCGACCGGAAGCGCTCTTCAGTCCAGATTCCGGAAGGAGCAGCCATGGCGATTGAAAGTCACAGCGCCGATGACGCCCAGGGCGCCAAGGAGCAGGTGCAGGAGAAGGCCCATCAGGCCGCTGACGAGGCAAGATCCCGCCTCCAGCAGCAGGTCGACCAGCGCTCCACCCAGGTCGGCGAGCAGGTCAGCTCCAGCGCCCATGCGCTGCGCTCGACCGCCGAGCGGCTCAGAGACGAAGGGCAGGACGGCCCGGCGAAGGCGGCCGAGCAGCTGGCCGGGCACGCCGAGAAGGTCGGCAGCTACCTGAGCGAGTCCGACGCGGACCGGATCCTCCACGACGTCGAGGAGTTCGCGCGCAGACAGCCGCTCGCCGTCGTCGGGATCGGGCTGTTCGCCGGCTTCGCGGCCTCGCGCTTCCTGAAGGCGTCGAGCCGCTCTCGCTACGAGTCGAGCGCGCCGCCGCCGCCGCCGCCGCGCGCGTACCAGCCGCGGCCCACGCCGACGCCGCAGGTCCCGCGACAGCCCGTCTACGACCCGCCGGCCGTGCCCTCCGGCGTTCGGTAGGGAGTCGCGCGATGGAGGCTCACGACCGTCGTGACGAGTCGATCGGCGAGCTCGTCCGCGACCTCGCGAACGAGACGAACACGCTCGTGCGGCAGGAGATCGAGCTGGCGAAGGCGGAGCTGGGCGAGAAGGTCAAGGCGGCCGGCAAGGGCGCCGGGATGTTCGGCGCCGCCGGCATCGTCGCCTTGCTCTCGCTGGGCGCGCTGACCGCGTGCCTGATCGCGCTGCTGGCGACCGCGCTGAACCATGTCTGGCTCGCCGCGCTGATCGTCGCGCTCGTCTACGCGGCGCTCGCGGGCGTGCTCGCGATGCGCGGACGCGACGAGGTCAAGGAAGCGGTGCCGCCGGTGCCGGAGCAGACGATCGAGACTGTGAAGGAGGACGTCGAATGGGCCAAGACCCGGACACGATCCGCCGCGAAGTAGAGCAGACACGCGAGCGGATGGGCGAGACGATCGACGCGCTCGGCTACAAGGCCGACGTCAAGACCCGCACCAAGGAGAACATCTCCGGAAAGGTCGACACCGTGAAGGAGAAGCTCGGCGTCGCGACCGACAAGGTCGGCGACGCGACGCCCGACGGAGCGCAGGTCAAGCAGCAGGCGCGGCGTGCCGTCGGCGTCGCTCAGGAGAACCCGCTCGGCCTCGCGGTCGGCGCGGCCGCCGCCGGCTTCCTCGCCGGGATGCTGATCCCCAGCTCCCGCGCCGAGGACGAGAAGCTCGGGCCGCTGGCCGACCAGGTCAAGGACCAGGCCAAGCAGACCGGCCAGGAAGCGCTCGAGCACGGCAAGCAGATCGCGCAGAGCGCGGCCGAGACGGTCAAGGACGAGGCGCAGGACCACGGCCAGCAGCTCGCCGACAGCGCCCGCGAGAACGCCGGCGCCGTCAGCGGCAGCAGCTGAGCGAACCGCTCGGGCGGGCCGGCGAGCCGACCCGCCCGAGCGTGCAGGACTGATCCTCGACGGGGCCGGGTACGCTCCAGGAGAAGGCGAGTGCTCTTGGGTTCTTTCGGCCCCGCCCGTCTTACCTCACATCACGCGGCACGAGCCGGTTCGTTCGATCGGACAGGGTCAGGCGGCGGTCCGTTCGCAGGTCGAGTCGAGGATCGCCCCCATGATCACCACGCCGAGCCCGACGATGACGTCGGCTTCTCTCCGCACCGCCGGAACCCCGCGGATCACCGGCCGCGCGGAGGATCTGCTTCGCCGCTATCGCGCGACGGGCGATCCGCGCTGGCGGACGCGCACGATCGAGGAGTACCTGCCGCTGGCGCACAAGCTCGCGCGCCGCTACCACCCCGGGCCCGAACCGCTGGAGGACCTGGTGCAGGTCGCCTGCGTCGGGCTCGTCAAGGCGGTCGATCGCTTCGACCCCGACGCCGGCCCGCGCTTCGCCTCGTTCGCGATCCCGACGATCACGGGAGAGCTGCGCCGCCACTTCCGCGACACGACCTGGTCGGTGCACGTCCCGCGCGGCGTCCAGGAGGACACGCTGCGGCTGCGTCAGGCGACGACCGAGCTGACCGAGCGGGTGGGACGCTCGCCGACGATCGGCGAACTGGCCGCCGCGACCGGCCTGGACGTCGAGCGGACCACCGAGGCGCTGCAGGCGACCTCCGCGAAGGAGACCGCGTCGCTGGACCGTCCCGTGCTCGGCAGCCACGACGACGGCGGCGCGACGGTCGGGGACACGATCGGATCCGACGAGCACGGGTTCCTGCTGGCGGAGCACCGTGCCGAGATCGGGCCGGCGCTGCGCGCGCTGCCGCCGCAGTATCGCCAGATCCTCCACCTTCGCTTCGCCGAGGATCTGACGCAGACCGAGATCGGCGCGCGCGTCGGCTGCTCCCAGATGCAGGTCTCGCGGCTGCTGCGACGGGCGCTGGACCAGCTGGCGGCCGGCTAGCCGTCCCGGTCGCTGTCACCGATCGCGTGGACGCCCGCGTCCGCCACGGGCTCGTCGAAGAGGAACAGCTCCACGAGCGTGTTGGGCTCGAACATGACCTGGCTCTGGTAGGTGACGACCGTGCGACCGGTGAGCTGCTCGATCGCTCCGATCAGCTTGTCGGCCATCGCGTTCTCGAACTCCTGCCGGAACTGCCGCACCACGTCGGAGCGGCCGAACTCCAACATCGTCCGCTCGGCGGTCGTCATCCCGTCCCGCATCACGACGACGAGCAGGTCGTCGAGCATGTAGGACTTCGCCCGCGTCGGACCGCGGCCGAAGTACTCCTTCATCATCCGCACCATCTCGTTCGAGATGCGCGACAGCAGCTCCGCGCCCGGCGCCTCGGTCTCGATCGGCTCGTCGGCTTCGGCCATGACCCAGCCATACCCGAGTTCGCGGCCGCTGATCCTCTGCGGGACGTGAGGCCGTCGGACCCGCACATACGGGCCGACGTCCTCACGCTCCTGCGAGCGCCCGGCCGGGCGAACTGAATACCCTGGAGAGCCGGAAGGCTCGGCAGCCAGAGCTGCCCTCGTGCCGCGGACCGAAACCGCGCTGGCAGTGATCTGACTGCGACGACCCGGCGCGTCTGGGATCGGGCGGCGCGGGTAGCTCCCCGCCTCCATGCTCACCAGCTCCCTCCCCCATCTGCCGGGGCGCCCCCCGGCGGCGCCAGTGCGCGCGAGCGGCGTCGTCCGCGTCGCGTCCGTCCCGGCGGGCCATGTCTACGTGCGTCATCTCGCCGACCCGGACGGCGCCGACAGCGTCGTGCGGCTCGCGGACCCGCCGCCGGCTGACGGGGCGAGGGTTCCTGGCCGCTGGTGGCCTCCGGCGATGCTGGAGCCCGAGTGGGTTCGAGCGCACCGCGACGAGTTCGACGTCTTCCACGTCCATTTCGGCTTCGACGCGCAGCCGCCGCAGCGCCTGCGCGAGCTGACCAGGACGCTCGACGCGCTCTCGGTGCCGCTGGTCGTGACCGTCCACGACCTGCGCAACCCGCACCACGACGACGTCGCCCTCCACGACGCTCAGCTCGACGTCCTGATCGAGGGCGCCGCGGCGCTCGTGACGCTGACGCCCGGCGCCGCGACGGAGATCCACCGGCGCTGGGGACGCGCGGCGACCGTGCTCGCGCACCCCCATGTCGTCGATCCGCCGCTGCTCGGAATGCCGCGTCCCGCCCGCGGCGACGGCTTCACGATCGGCCTCCACGCCAAGAGCCTCCGCGCGAACATGGACGTCGTCGGCGTCGCGCGCGCGATCGCGCGGACGCTTCCGGAGCTGTCCGGAGCGCGGCTGCGGATCAACCTCCACGACGAGGTCCTCGACCCGCACGATCACTCGTACGCGCCTGCCCCTGCCGGCCAGCTGCGGGCGCTCGCCGCCGGCTGTCCGCAGGTCGAGCTGGTCGTGCACCCGTACTTCGGCGACGACGAGCTGTGGGCGTACCTCGGCGCGCTCGACGTGTCGGTGCTGCCGTACCGCTTCGGGACGCACTCCGGCTGGCTGGAGGCGTGCCATGACCTCGGCACGATCGTCGTGGCGCCGTCGTGCGGCTTCTACGCCGAGCAGCAGCCGGTCCTCACCTACGCGCATGACGATCGCGGTCTCGACCCGGAATCGCTCGCACGCGCGATTCGCGCGGCCTATGCGCGCCGGCCTCGCTGGCAGGCGACGGTCGCGCAGCGGATGCAGGAGCGCCGGCAGCTGGCGCAGGCCCACGCGGCGCTCTACGCACGGCTGCTCGCATGAGCGGGCGCCGGATCGCGCTCGTCGCCTCCGCGCGCTTCCCGATCGCGGAGCCGTTCGCCGGCGGCCTGGAGGCGCAGGTGTGGGCGCTCGCCGACGGCCTGCGGCGCCGCGGCCACGCCGTCACGCTGTTCGCCGGTCCAGGCTCTGACGCGCTGCCGGGCGTCGAGGCGTTCGACCTGCGGCGTCCGCAGGTCAGCGATTCCGCGCGCGCGGACGTCAGCATGAGCGCGCCGCGCTGGCTGGAGGAGCACCACGCCTACCTCGACCTGATGCTGCGGCTCTCCAACGGCCGGGCGGGCACGTTCGACGTCGTCCACAACCACAGCCTCCACCATCTCCCGATCGCGATGGCGGCGACGCTGCCGATGCCGCTGCTGACGACGCTGCACACGCCGCCGACGCCGTGGCTGGAGTCGGCGATCGAGATCGCCGGCGGCGACGCCGGCGAGTTCGCCGCCGTCAGCGCCCAGACCGCTCGCGCCTGGCGGCACCTGCTGCCTGACGCCCGCGTCGTCCACAACGGCGTCGACGCCAGCCGCTGGAAAGCGGGCCCCGGCGGCGGACCAGCCGTCTGGTTCGGCCGGATCGCGCCCGAGAAGGGCACTCACCTGGCGATCGAGGCAGCAGTCCGCGCCGATCTCCCGCTGCTGATCGCCGGCCCGATCGCGGACCGCGACTACCACGCCGCCGAGGTGCGCCCGCGTCTGCACGCAGCGCCGCGGGTGAGCTACGTCGGGCACCTCGACCACGACGCGCTCGCACAGCTGGTCGGCGCGGCCTCGACCGTGCTCGTGACGCCGCGCTGGGACGAGCCGTACGGGCTCGTCGTCGCCGAGGCGCTCGCCTGTGGCACGCCCGTCTGCGCCTTTGCGCGCGGCGGCCTGCCGGAGGTGCTCGGCGAGGGCTGCGGCCTGCTCGTCGCGCCTGACGACGTGGCCGCGCTGGCCCGCGCGATGTCAGACGCGCCGCTGCTGTCACGCGCGACGGCGCGGCGCCACGCCGTCGAGCACTGCTCGCTGGAGCACACGATCGCCCGCTACGAGCGCGTCTACGACGAGCTCGCCACCCGCGCCGAGCCGCTCGCGGCGGCATGATCGGCTACTACGTCCACCACCACGGCGCCGGCCACCTCGCGCGCGCCTCGACGATCGCGCAGCGGCTCGCGACGCCGCTGACGGTGCTGTCGTCGCTGCCGCGGCCGGCACGCTGGAGCGGCGGCTGGGTCGAGCTGCCGCGCGACGACACGGGCGACGACAGGCCGGGCCGCGACGTCGCCGCCGGCGGCGCGCTGCACTGGGCCCCGCTGCGCGACGCCGGCCTGCGCGAGCGGATGGCGGCGATCGCCGCCTGGACCGCCGCCGCGCGCCCGCGGCTGTTCGTCGTCGACGTCTCCTGCGAGGTCGCCGCCTTCGTCCGCCTGCTCGGCGTGCCGCTCGTCGTCGTCGGGATGCCGGGGATCCGCACCGACCAGCCGCATCAGCTCGCCTATCGCCTCGCGAGCGCGATCCTCGCCCCCTGGCCGGCCTTCGCGGAGCCGCTCATCGGCATCGTGCCGTGGCGCGCCAAGCTGCACGCCGTCGGCGCGATCTCCCGCTTCGAGGGCCGCACGCTGCCGGCGACCGCAGACGGCCTGCGCAGCGCAGCGCCGCACGAGGCGGATGCGCCGCAGCGCCGCCGCGTCCTCGTCATCTCGGGTCGCGGCGGCACCGAGATCGCCGCGGCGCAGCTCGCAGCGGCGCAGCGCGCGACGCCCGCCTGGTCGTGGGACGTGCTCGGCGCTCCCTCCGGCCGCTGGGAGCCCGACCCGTGGCCGGCGATCGCGCACGCCGACGTCGTCGTCTGCCACGCCGGGCAGAACCTGCTGGCCGACGTCGCCAGCGCACGCCGCCCGGCGATCGTCCTGCCGCAGCGGCGTCCCTTCGACGAGCAGCAGGCGACGGCGGCCGCGCTCGACCAGGCGGGGCTGGCGACGGTCCTCAGCGGCTGGCCGGCCGCCGGCGAGTGGCCGGCGCTGCTGCGGCAGGCGTCGGTGCGCGACGGCGCGCGCTGGGAGCGGTGGGCGCCCGGCGACGGCGGCGCGCGCGCCGCCGCGCTGCTCGACCTGCTCGCCGCGCCGGCGGCGGCGGCCCAGGCTCCGGCGGCGGCGGCTCCGGCGGCGGCGGGGTCCTCGTGCGCACTGCCGTGATCACGATCGCCGCCGGCCGCCTGCTCCACCTCAGGCGCCAGCACGACGGTCTGCGCCGCAGCGCTCCGCAGCCCGACGCGCGCGTCGTCGTCGCGATGCGCCCCGGCGACCTGCCCGCCTACCGCCGGGTCTGCGGGCCCGCCGCGCGGCTCGTCGAAGCCGACGGCCGCGATGGACCGCTGCCGCTGGCGGCGGCCCGCAACGCGGGCGCGCGCGAGGCGCTGCGCGCCGGCGCCGAGCTGCTCATCTTCCTCGACGCCGACTGCATCCCTGCGCCACGACTGCTCGAACGCTACGCCGCCGCCGCGGCCGCCAGCAGCGGACCGGCGCTGCTGTGCGGACCCGTCGCCCACCTCCCGCCCGCACCGCCCGGCGGGCACCCGCCGGCCGCGCTCCCGCGGCTCGGCCGCGCCCATGCCGCTCGCCCGGCGCTGCCCGACGAGGAGCTGCTCCGCGCGGGCGGCGACCACCGGCTCTTCTGGTCGCTCTCGTTCGCCGTCAGCGCCGGCGACTGGGAGCGGGTCGGCGGCTTCTCACAGGAGTACGTCGGCTACGGCGGCGAGGACACCGACTTCGGGCAGCGGGCCCGCGCCGCCGGCGTCGACCTCGCCTGGGTCGGCGGCGCCTGGGCGTACCACCAGCACCATCCCGTCAGCAGCCCGCCGGTCGAGCACCTCGACGACATCCTCGCGAACGCGACCCGCTTCCACCGCCGCTGGGGCTGGTGGCCGATGGAGGGCTGGCTCGCCGCCTTCGCCCGCATGGGGCTCGCCCGCCACGACCGCCGCACCAACCGCTGGCTCGGCTGCGATCCGCCCGCGTCGAGCGGATCGGCTCAGCCTGGTCAGGCCCGGGAGGCCGCTTCGGAGTCAGCCGGAACCTCCCGCTGCGCGCCCGCCGGCAGCGCGGGTCTGAAGCGATCGGCGTCCTAGTCGGTCGGCGGCAGCTCGTCTTCGCCGGACGCCGCGTCCGCCGGTCCCGCTCACGGCTGGCGCAGCGCCGGCTCCGGCAGGCGCTCGGGAGCCGGCGCGACGCGCACGCGGGCGTCGACGGCGAGCGCGCCGGACGGGGTGACGACGAGCGGGTTGCACTCGATCTCGGCGATCTCCGGGTGCGCGTCGGCGAGCGCCGCGAGGCGCTGCAGCAGTCGCTCGACGGCCGGGACGTCGCAGCGCGGCGCGCCGCGGAAGCCGTCCAGCAGCGGAAAGCAGCGCAGCTCGCGCATCATCGCGGCCGCTTGACCGGGACCGAGCGGGGTCAGGCGGACGGCGCTGTCGGCCTCGAGCTCGGCGCGGGTGCCGCCGGCCGCGCAGGCGACGACAGGGCCGAAGACGGGGTCGGCGACGACGCCGGTCAGCAGCTCCACGCCCGGCTCCGCCATCGCCTGCACGAGGAAGCCGCGGACGGTCGCGCCCGCGGCGGTCAGCCGTTTGCGCATCGCGCTCGCGGCCCGTTCGACCGCGGTCGGCGAGGCGAGGCCGATCTCGACGGCGCCGGCGTCGGTGCGATGGACGAGGCCGTCGGCGATCGCCTTCAGCGCGACGGCGCCGCCGAGCTCGCGCGCCGCGGTGCCGGCGGCGCGGGCGCTCGCGACGATCCGCTGCGCCGGACGGGCGATCCCGTAGGCGTCGAGCAGCTCCGCGACCAGCTCAGGCGCGAGCCAGCCGTCATCCCCCGCCAACGCGTGCGCGATCGCGGCCGCCGCGCGGTCGCCGTCGACGTCGAGCGCCGGCTCGGGGTCGTCGGCCGCTTCCGCGAGCCAGCCGCCGTGGGCGGCGGCACGGGCGACGGCGCGTGCGGCCTCCTCGGGGAAGCGGAAGACCGGCAGGCGGTCGGCGAACGGGTCGCGCGGGGCGTCGGCCATCGTCATCACCGCCGCCACCGGCACGCCTGCCGCGCCGGCACCGGCGACGATCGCGGAGGCGATCTCGGCCGGGTCGCTGACCATCGGCGGGACGTACAGCGCGATCACCGCGTCGACCGCGCCGCTCGCGCCGACCAGCGAGATCGCCTGCTCGAACTCCGCCGGCGAGGCGGCGGCGAGCAGGTCGACCGGGTTGCGCACGGCGGCTCCCGGACGCAGCGCGGCGGCGAGCCGCGTCCGCACCGGCGCCGGCAGCGCGACGACGTCGAGGCCGGCCGCGGCGCAGGCGTCGGCGCAGAGGATCCCGAGTCCGCCGCCGTTGGTGACGATGCCGACGCGCGGGCCGCGCGGCGCGGGCTGCGTCGCGAGCAGCGCGGCGACGTCGAACAGCTCGCCGAGCGTGTCGGTCGCGATCACGCCCGCCTGCCGGAAGAGCGCCTGGACGGTCGCGTCGGAGCCGGCCAGCAGCGCGCCGGTGTGAGAGCCGGCGGCCGCCGCGCCGGCGCTCGAGCGGCCGCCTTTGACGGCGACGATCGGCTTGCTGCGGGCGACTCGCCGCGCGACGCGCGAGAAGCGGCGCGGGTTGCCGAACGACTCGAGGTAGAGCAGCACGACGTCGGTCGCCGCGTCCTGCTCCCAGAAGGAGAGGAAGTCGTTGCCGGAGAGGTCGGCCTTGTCGCCGACCGAGACGAACGACGAGAGCCCGATCCCCAGCTCGCGCGCGGTGTCGATCACGGCGATCCCGAGCGCGCCGCTCTGCGACAGGAAGGCGACGCGGCCGGCCGGCGGCTGCGTCGGCGCGAAGCTCGCGTCGAGCCGCACGGCCGGATCGGTGTCGAGCACGCCGAGGCAGTTGGGACCGACGAGCCGCATCCCGGCGCGGCGGCAGATCTCGAGCAGCTCCCGCTGGCGCTCGCGCCCCTCCTCGCCCGCCTCACCGAAGCCGTCGGAGAGCACGACGAGCGCCTTGACGCCCGTCGCGGCCGCGTCGCGCGCGACCTCCGCCACCCCCGCGGCCGGCACCGCGACGACGACCAGCTCGACCGGCTCCTCCAGCTCCGTCAGCGACCGCGCGGCGGGCAGGCCGGCGATCGTCCCGCCGCGCCGGTTGACGACGTGCAGCCGGCCGCCGTACCCGCCGTCGAGCAGGTTGCGCACGACCGCGCCGCCGATCGAGCCCTCGCGCGCGGAGGCGCCGACGACCGCGACCGACGCCGGCCGCAGCACGTGGCCGACCGCGGCGACGGCCGCCTCGGCGTCGCGGCGGTCGTAGCGCTCGCGCGCGCCCGGCCCGACCTCGGCCGGCATCGACAGCTCCAGCTCGCCGGCTGCCGCTCGCACCTCCACCTCGAGGCCGCTCTCGCGGAAGACCTCGATCATCGCCGCGTTCTCGGCCTTCACGACGGCCGTCAAGCGGCGGGCGCCGCCGCCGCGGGCGAGCTCGGCGAGGTGCGCGAGCATCGCGGTCGCGACACCCTCGCCGCGCAGCTCGGCGGCGACGACGAAGGCGACCTCGGCGCTGTCGGCACCAGGCGCGACGCGCAGCGCGCAGCCGTGGCCGACGACCCGCTCCGGCTCGCCGGAGCGCGCGGGCGCCAGCGCGACGATCCCCCAGCCGTCGCCGCGCTCGACGCAGGCGCACAGATGGGCGGCGCGATCGAGGTCGGCGGCGGCCGTGAAGAAGCGCAGCGCGCGGTCGCGCTCGTCGAGTGTCGCGAGGAACCGCCGCAGCTCCGGCTCGTCGGCGGAGACGACCGGGCGCAGGCGCAGCGTCGACCCGTCGCGCAGCGCGATGTCGACGGTGCGCGCGGACCGTGGGCGAGCGGTCGCGGCGGCGAGCGTGGCGGGAGCGACGGAGGCGGGCATGCCAGCAGCGTCGCAGTGCGCGGGACGCCCGCCATCCGCCGGCCGCCCCATCGTCGTTGCGGACGACTACGGCACGAGCCGCGGCCGTCGCCGCCGATCGTGCCGGCGGCACGAGCTCGGCTGCCGCGCCGGAGCTCTCGCAGCCGGCTGCCCGCGGACGACTACGGAGCGAGAAGCAGCAGCCAGCGCGGATGAGCGATCGGGCTGGCAGCAGCACGATCGTCGCACCACGTCCTCGCCCGAAGGAGCTCCACGATGCCCCAGCCCCTGTCGCCGCCCCGCGTGCTCGTCGCCTACGCGAGCAATCACGGTCAGACCCGTCTCGTCGCCGAACGGATCGCCGCCGTTCTGGACGCGCTCGGGCTCGACGCCGACATGCACGACCTCGAGGCGCGCGCGGCAGACCCGTTCGGGCCCGACTACGCGGGCGTCGTGGTCGCCGCCTCGATCCACGCCGGCCATCACCAGAAGTGCGCCAAGCACTGGGCGCAGGCGCACGCAGCGTCGCTGGGATCGACGCCGTCGGCGTTCGTGTCCGTCTCGCTGACCGCCGCCGACGACAGCGACGAGGCGCGCGCCCAGACCACGCAGCTGATCGACGCGTTCACCGACGAGACGGGCTGGCACCCGCTGCAGACGCTGGCCTGCGCGGGCGCGCTCAGATACCGCGAATACGACGTCGCGACGCGCGTGCTGATGCGCCTGATCGCACGCCGCCACGGTCAGCCGACCGACGTCCACAGGGACGTCGAGTTCACCGACTGGGACGCGGTCGAGCAGTTCGCGCGCGGCTTCTCCGCGACCGTCACCGGCCAGAAGGACGGTTCGACCCTGGTTTGTTAGGGTGACCTAACAGCTTTAGTCGCATGACCAAACAGGGAGTACCGCCGTGCCCGGATCGTTCCGTCAGAACGCCACCCACGAGGTGTCGAAGGCGCGCGGGCGCCTTCGACGCACGTGCCTGGCGCTGCTCGTCGGCGCCGCCTCTCTGGCCGCCGCAGACATCGCCGCGGCCGCCGACCCGGCGAGACTGCCCGCCAACTGCACGACCACCGGAGCGACCGGCATCACGTGCACCGGCACGTACGGCCAGAGCGTCACGCTCAGCAGATTCGAGAACCTCGCCGCGGGCGACATCGTCGAGGTCACGGCGCGGAACTTCGCGGACGGGGCGCTGTACGGCGTCGCCGGCCAGACGACGACCGTGCGCGGCATCGGCGAGTTCAACGGGAATTCGGTCGCGCTCGACGCCGCGGCCTACACCCCGGCGGGACAGACCTTCGAGCTCGTGCTGCACGGCTTGGGCGGCGACATCCTGCGCGAGCAGTCGTTCGTGAACGTCGGCGACTCCGTCGCCGAGTTCCGCGAGACCGACCCGCGCGAGGGCACGGCCAGCGGCTGGGACGCCGTCGCCGTGCCGACGTACTTCAGAGGGCAGGCCGATCACGGCGCGATCGCCCCGCTGGTCGACCAGCTGTACCTGCCGCTGGCCAATCGGGCGGTCACGGCACCGAACGGCAACGAGCTGCTGACGTTCGGGTTCGCGCCGGGCGAGGTCGTCTCCTACTCGCTGAGAGACACCGCCGGCAGAGAGGCGACGGTCCGCGACATCGACCTCGTCGAGCGGACGATCGGGCAGATCGCCCATGCCGCCGACCAGCTGCCCTACCGGGCCTACAGCTGGTTCTACGTGCCGTCCAGACCGGGTCTCTACACGCTGACGGCCAGAGGCGCGACGAGCGGCATCGTGCGGACGGCGCCGCTGGAGGTGCTCGACCCGGGCGTGACGGCCGACGCCTCGGCGACGACGGTGACCGACCCCCGCTCCGGGCTGAAGGTGACCGTCTCCAAGACGCGAGGCCTGGATCCCGACGGCGAGCGGGTGCTCGTCACCTACACCGACAACCCGACCGTCTGGGAGGTCCAGCAGGAGATCCTGCCACCGGTCCACGGGCTCGGCGTGTCGCTGACGGACGGGACGTGGCTCAACGAGCAGCTGCTCTCCAGAGAGCGGCCGATGACGAGCCTGACCCAGCTCTCGCGCATCAACCGCGAGGGCAGCTTCGTCGTGGAGGTCAACCGCACGGTGCCGAGAGGCCGCTGGTTCACCAGAACCGAACTGGCGACCGAGCAGTGGCAGACGCCCGACGCGCTGGAGCAGCAGTCCTACCTGAGCGTCGGCGAGACGCGCAGCACCGCGGCGGCCGCCTACGTCCCGCTGTCGTTCGCCGGCAGCAGGCTGCCGGCGCCCAGCAGCGACCAGCACGCCTTCTTCGCGCGCGTCACCCCCGGCCCGCTGCACCCGGGCGACGAGGTCCAGCTCTCGACCTGGTTCTTCTACACCGCCGCGACCGGCCCCGGCGCCGAGATCGCGTTCACGACCGACATCCCCGGCGTCACGATCCCGTCCAAGCGCCTCGGCAAGACCGCCTGGGGCACCAACGTCCAGTACCTCGAGCAGTCGTTCAGACTGCCCGCGAGCACGCCCGCGGGCCGCTACACGGTGACCGCGACCGACACCGGGACCGGCGGCCGGTCGCTGCCGTTCACGGTGACCGTCCCCTCGCTCCCCGCTGTGACCGCCGGCCCGGCCGACACGACGGTCCTCGCCGGCTCCGACGCGAGCTTCTCCGCCACCGCGGACGGGTTCCCGCAGCCGTCGGTGACGTGGCAGACGCGCAGCTCGCCGTCGGCCGACTGGGCTGAGATCCCGGACGCCACGGCGACCACGCTGACGCTGCCCGCGGTGCGCGCGGCCGACTCGGGCTCGCAGTACCGCGCGCGCTTCGAGAACGAGGCCGGAACGGTCGAGAGCGCCGCCGCGACGCTCACCGTCACGCCCGCCCCGGCGCCGCCGGCCGTGCCGGCCGCCGTCGCGGCGACGACCTCGACGCGGCTGTCGCTGTCGGCGGTGCGGTCGCGCTACGGCGCGGCGCGCTCGGCGACGGTCGCGGTGCGGCGCGCCGACGGCGCGCCGGCCGCCGGCTCCGTCACGCTGCGGGTCGACGGCGCGACGGTCGCGACGCGGACGCTCGACGCGGCCGGCCGGGTGCGGATCGCGCTGCCGCGCGACCTGCGCGCCGGCAGCCGCACGGTGTCGGCGCGCTTCGCCGGCGGCGGCGCCCTCGCCGGCTCGCAGGGGAGCGCGCGCCTGCGCGTCCTCAAGGCCGCCTCGCGCGTCACCCTCGCGCTCTCGCAGGCGACCGGCAGACGGCCCGCGACCGCGCGTGTGCGCGTCGTCGTGGTCGGCGCGCCCGCGTCGATCCGGGCGACCGGCCGGATCGTCGTGCGCCTCGGCGGCAGACGCGTCGCGAACGCGACGCTGACGGCCGCGCGCGGCGGCCGGCTGACGGTCAGGCTCCCGAGCGCGCGCGGGACCGAGCGCGTCACCGTCGCCTACGGCGGCAACGCGAACGTGACCGCGAGCACGGCGACCGCCCGATGAGCGAGATGAGCGCTCAGACCGCGATCCGCGCCCGCCGCCGCCCGCGGCTGCGCGCGCTCGCCGCGGGGGCGGCGGCCGCGACAGCCGCCGCCGCGTCGCTGGCCGCGGGC